>NZ_LT629705.1:262500-1740000 GCF_900103875.1 Pseudomonas arsenicoxydans
GGCCGGTTACGCTCAAGCCACGGCCATCAACCACCAACGAAGCACCGGCCGCAACGCCGTCTTCTATATAGCCACTCACCTTGTCGCGAGCCTGAGCGGAAACCAACGGGCCCATGTCCAGACCACAGGAAGTACCAGCACCGATCTTCAGTGCCTTGATCTGCGGCGTCAGTTTGGCCACCAACGCATCCGCCACCTGGTCACCAACACACACGGCCACCGAAATCGCCATGCAACGCTCGCCGCAGGAACCATACGCCGCGCCCATCAGCGCACTGACGGCATTATCCAGATCCGCATCCGGCATCAGCACCGCATGGTTCTTCGCGCCGCCCAGTGCCTGGACGCGTTTGCCGCGCTTGGTGCCTTCGGCATAGATGTATTCGGCAATTGGCGTCGAACCCACGAAGCTCAATGCTTTGACTTCCGGCGCTTCGATCAGCGCGTCCACCGCTGCCTTGTCGCCGTGCACTACGCTCAGCACACCTTTAGGCAGACCGGCTTCCAGCAACAATTGAGCGATCAACAATGTCGAGCTTGGATCACGCTCGGACGGTTTGAGGATGAAGCAGTTGCCGCAGACGATCGCCAGCGGGTACATCCACAGTGGCACCATCGCCGGGAAGTTGAACGGAGTGATACCGGCCACCACGCCCAACGGCTGGAAATCCGACCAGGCATCAATGTTCGGGCCGACGTTGCGGCTGTACTCGCCCTTAAGGATTTCCGGCGCTGCGCAAGCGAATTCGACGTTCTCGATGCCGCGCTTCAGTTCACCGGCAGCGTCTTCCAGGGTCTTGCCGTGTTCTTCGCTGATCAATTGGGCGATACGTGCTTCGTTCTGCTCCAGCAATTGCTTGAAGCGAAACATTACCTGCGCACGCTTGGCCGGTGGCGTATTACGCCACGCCGGGAACGCAGCCTTGGCCGAGTCGATGGCTTTCTGAATGGTTTCACGGCTGGCCAACGGCAGCTTGTGGATGGCCTGGCCAGTAGACGGGTTGAACACGTCGGCCGTGCGACCGTCTTCGGTCACCAGTTCGCCATTGATCAAATGCGGGATAAGGCTCATGCAGCGCTCCAGAAAAATTGTCCAAAGGCGCCCGTCATAGGGCGCCTATATAGAAAGGAAAAATCAGTCGATCTTGTTCAGCACTTCGCCGACCGCGTCGAACAGACGATCAAGGTCTTGCGGCTTGCTGTTGAAAGTTGGGCCGAACTGCAGGGTGTCGCCGCCGAAGCGCACGTAGAACCCGGCTTTCCAAAGCGCCATGCCGGCTTCGAACGGACGCACGATGGCATCGCCATCACGCGGTGCGATCTGGATCGCGCCAGCCAGGCCGTAGTTACGAATGTCGATGATGTTCTTCGAGCCTTTGAGACCGTGCAGCGCATTTTCGAAATGCGGTGCGACTTCGGCCACGCTCTGCACCAAGTTTTCCTTTTGGAGCAGATCGAGGGCAGCCAGGCCTGCGGCGCAAGCGACCGGGTGCGCGGAATAGGTGTAGCCGTGCGGGAATTCAACCGCGTACTCAGGCGTCGCCTGGTTCATGAAGGTCTGGTAGATCTCGGAGCTGGCAATCACCGCGCCCATCGGGATCGCGCCGTTGGTGACTTGTTTGGCGATGCACATCAGGTCCGGCGTTACGCCGAAGCTGTCAGCGCCGAACATCGAACCGGTACGGCCGAAACCGGTGATCACTTCGTCGAACACCAGCAGGATGTTGTGTTGATCGCAGATCTCGCGCAGACGCTTGAGGTAACCCTGTGGCGGAACCAGCACGCCAGCGGACCCGGCCATTGGCTCGACGAATACGGCAGCGATGTTCGAAGCGTCGTGCAGTTCAATCAGCTTGAGCAGTTCATCCGCCAGGGCGATGCCACCCTCGGTCGGCATGCCACGGGAGTAGGCATTGCTCGCCAACAAGGTGTGCGGCAGGTGATCGACGTCCATCATCGCCTGGCCAAATATTTTGCGATTGCCGTTTACGCCGCCGAGGCTGGTGCCGGCGATGTTCACGCCGTGATAACCACGGGCACGGCCGATCATTTTGGTCTTGGTCGCCTGGCCTTTCAGACGCCAGTAGGCGCGAACCATTTTCACTGCGGTGTCGGCGCACTCGGAACCCGAGTCCGTGAAGAACACGTGGTTGAGGTTGCCCGGCGTCAGATCGGTGATTTTTTCAGCCAGCTGGAACGACAGTGGATGTCCGTACTGGAAGCCCGGCGAGTAATCGAGGGTGCCCAACTGCTTGGCGACCGCTTCCTGAATTTCCTTGCGGGTGTGCCCGGCGCCGCAGGTCCACAGACCGGACAGCGAATCGTAGACTTTGCGACCCTTGTCGTCCGTCAGCCAACTGCCTTCAGCCGCCACGATCAGTCGCGGATCACGCTGGAAATTACGGTTGGCGGTGTAGGGCATCCAGTGAGCATCAAGCTTGAGCTGGCTGGCCAGGGAAGTCGGGGCGTTTTCAGGCAAGTTCATGGGCAAAACCTCGCAGGGCGATAAGCGGCGTAGAGATCAAAAGCGTTCTTGCAGCTAAAGTGCCACGGGGATAAAGTCTGTGAAATCCAACTTTTCTAACGTTCAGTCTGGCAACCACTAAACTTTGAGTCATTAGCGCATGAGTACTCGCCGTCCCGATCCGCTGGCCCAAGTCAGTGACTTTGATATCCGCCTGCTGCGCATCTTCCGCAGCGTGGTGGAATGCGGTGGCTTTTCCGCCGCGGAATCGGTGTTGGGCATTGGCCGTTCCGCCATCAGCCAGCAGATGAGCGATCTGGAACAACGCCTCGGCCTGCGCCTGTGCCAACGCGGGCGCGCCGGTTTTTCCCTGACCGAAGAAGGTCGCGAGGTCTACCAATCGGCGTTGCAGCTATTAAGTGCCCTGGAAAGTTTCCGCACCGAGGTCAACGGCCTGCACCAGCATCTGCGCGGCGAGTTGACCATTGGCCTGACCGATAACCTGGTCACCCTCCCCCACATGCGCATCACCCACGCTTTGGCGCAATTGAAAGAGCGCGGGCCGGACGTGCAGATTCAGATCCGCATGATCGCGCCCAACGAAGTCGAACAAGGCGTACTCGACGGCCGCTTGCATGTCGGCGTCGTGCCGCAGGCCAGCGCGCTGTCGGGGCTGGAATATCAGCCGCTCTATAGCGAACGTTCACTGCTGTATTGCGCGGTCGGGCATCCATTGTTTTACGTCGACGACAAACAACTGGACGACGAGCGCCTCAACAGCCAGGACGCCATCGCCCCGACGTTCCGCTTGCCGGCCGAGATTCAGGCGCATTACCAGGCACTCAATTGCACCGCCAGCGCTTCGGATCGCGAAGGCATGGCCTTCCTGATTCTGACCGGACGCTACATCGGTTACCTGCCGGATCATTACGCGAGCCTTTGGGTGCAACAAGGTCGATTGCGCGCACTTAAACCCAAGGCGCGCTTTTATGACCTGAGCCTCGCATCGGTCACCCGCAAGGGCCGGCGCCCCCATCTGGTGCTGGAAAGCTTTTTGGAGAGCCTGGCGGCGACACGCTAGGGCTTTTATTGCCCCGGGACTTGTCTGGAGCCTGTGGGTGCGCTATCAACGCACTGGTTGCACCCACTCAACAGTCTGGAAGTGCCTATGACCTTTGAAGTCCCCGCTCACGGCGGCAAACCTGCCAGCCGCATTCGTCAGAAGAACGAAGAGACCATCATCAAAGCCGCCGAAGACGAGTTCGCCCGTCACGGGTTCAAAGGCACCAGCATGAACACCATCGCCTTGAATGCCGGGTTGCCCAAGGCAAACCTGCATTACTACTTCACCAATAAGCTGGGTTTGTACGTAGCGGTGTTGAGCAACATTCTTCAGTTGTGGGACAGCACCTTCAACACCCTCACCGCCCAGGATGATCCGGCGGAAGCGCTGACCCGTTACATCCGCGCCAAAATGGAATTCTCGCGCCGCCAGCCACAAGCCTCGCGCATCTTTGCTATGGAAGTGATCAGCGGTGGCGAGTGCCTGACCGAGTATTTCAACCAGGATTATCGCGACTGGTTCCAGGGCCGGGCGGCGGTGTTCCAGGCGTGGATCGACGCCGGCAAGATGGACCCGGTCGATCCGGTCAACCTGATCTTCCTGTTGTGGGGCAGCACCCAGCATTACGCGGACTTCGCTACCCAGATCTGCCGTGTCAGCGGCCGCACCAAGCTGACCAAGCAAGACATGGAAGACGCCGGCAACAACCTGATCCGCATCATCCTCAAGGGCTGCGGCCTGACGCCAACCATCTAAGACACTTATGCCTTTTACCCTCAGCGGCTTTTGCGAGTTCCGCGAAGAGATTCGCAAAAGCCGCTTCATCACCTTCGCCGCGCCGATCTCCAGCCCTGCTGACGCTCAGGCGTTCATCGAACAGCACAGCGATCTGAATGCCTCGCACAATTGCTGGGCCTGGAAACTGGGCGACCAATACCGCAGCAACGACGATGGCGAACCCGGAGGCACCGCCGGCCGGCCGATTCTGGCGGCAATCGAAGCGCAGGATTGCGATCAGGTCGCGGTGCTGGTGATCCGCTGGTACGGCGGTATTCAACTGGGCACCGGTGGCCTCGCCCGGGCCTACGGCGGTGGTGCGAACAAGTGCCTGCAAACGGCGGCGAAGGTTGAGTTGATCAGCCGTGTACCCGTCAGCTGTGCCTGCGCCTTTGGCGAGTTGGCCCTGGTGAAACTGCGGGTCGCAGAATCGGGCGGTCTGGTGGTGGAAGAAACGTTCACGGCCAACGGCGTTGAACTGCAACTGGCAATCGGCAGGGAGCACATCGACCGCTTGCAAACCCAGCTCGCAGATTTGAGTCGCGGACGCATTCTGTTGCAGCACTGATCGCACCAACTACGTTCATCATCCTTTCGTCGAGTCGATGTATTTGCCCACATCTGCTGTGCACCCGGCTGTGGATAACCTGAGCACATTCTGCTGTAACCCTTCTGTCATGCGGCTTTGCGGCGTTTGTTCACTTTTCATCCAATTTGCCATCAAAAAGACAAATTTAGCGAAAAAACAAATAGTTAGAGCGGTTTATCACCTTTAGAAGATAGCCTCGCAGTGCTTATGCCCGTGTTTTCGGCTTGCACACAAATACTGTGGAGCAACCTGTGGATAACCCGTTCATGGCTGGCGCTGCCCCCTATCTGGCATAGCTTGCGGCGTGTTGCTCGTTTTTTGATCAAAGCGTTTGGGCAAAATTAGAGCCTGATCAATGACTTTGCCCTCAAGTGGTGCCGAGCCGGGCTCGAAATATGGCGAGGCACCGTCGCTGAAGCCGTTGCCGACACGGATTTTCAGTTTTCCTGACTCAATGGCCAGGAAATTGCTTTATCCACAGGTATAACGCCCATCGAACGAGCCCGTCATGCCCAACCCCGTGCCGATCCCCGATCAAATACCCCGTCTGCAATTGCGCAAGATCAGCAAACGTTACCCCGGTTGTCTGGCCAATGATGCTATCGACCTGAGCATCGCCCCCGGTGAAATCCATGCGCTGCTGGGCGAAAACGGCGCGGGGAAAAGCACGTTGATGAAGATCATCTACGGCGTCATCCATGCCGATTCCGGGGAGATGATCTGGCAAGGCCAGCGTGTGAGCATGCGCAATCCGGCACAGGCTCGCGCGCTGGGGATCGGCATGGTGTTCCAGCATTTTTCACTGTTCGAAACCCTCAGCGTGGCGCAGAACATTGCCCTCGCGATGGGTGCGGCAGCCGGCACGCCGAAACAGCTGGAGCCTAAGATTCGTGAGGTCTCCCAGCGCTACGGCATGGCGCTGGAGCCGGAGCGACTTGTCCACAGCCTGTCGATAGGCGAACGGCAGCGAGTCGAAATCATTCGTTGCCTGATGCAGGACATCCGCCTGTTGATTCTCGATGAGCCAACCTCGGTGCTGACACCACAAGAGGCCGATGAACTGTTCATTACCCTGCGCCGACTGGCGGCCGAGGGCTGCAGCATTCTGTTTATCAGCCACAAGCTCGGCGAAGTTCGCGCCTTGTGCCACAGCGCCACGGTGCTGCGCGGCGGACAGGTCGCCGGCCATTGCGTGCCTTCGCAGTGCTCGGACCAGCAACTGGCGAAACTGATGGTTGGCGAGGCGGCCGCGCTGATCACCGATTATCCGAAGGTGACGGGCGGCGAGGTATTTTTGAACGTGAACGGATTGTCCTGGCACAACCCGGACCCGTTTGGCTGCTCCCTGAAAGGCATTGACCTGCAAGTGCGCAGCGGTGAAATCGTCGGCATCGCCGGTGTGGCGGGCAATGGTCAGGATGAACTGCTGGCCTTGCTCAGCGGTGAAGAGCGGCTGACCCGCAACGACAGCGCGACGATCCGTTTCGGCGGACAACCGGTTGCCGATTTGCGGCCCGATGCACGACGCCGGCTCGGCCTCGCATTCGTTCCTGCCGAGCGTCTGGGCCACGGCGCCGTGCCCGATTTGAGTCTGGCCGACAACGCCCTGCTGAGCGCATTTGAGCAAGGATTGGTCAGCCGCGGGCTGATCCAGCGCAGCAAGGTCGAAGCTCTGGCGCAAGAAATCATCCGTCGCTTCGCGGTGAAAACACCCGGTACCCAGACACCTGCTCGCAGCCTGTCTGGCGGTAACTTGCAGAAATTCATTCTCGGCAGGGAAATCCTCCAGCAACCCAAATTGCTGGTGGCCGCGCACCCGACCTGGGGCGTGGACGTCGGCGCCGCCGCCACCATTCACCGTGCCCTGATTGCCTTGCGCGATGCCGGCGCGGCGATCCTGGTGATTTCCGAAGACCTCGACGAACTGTTCCAGATCAGCGACCGCCTCGGCGCCTTGTGCGGCGGACACCTGTCGCCGCTCAGAGCCACGCTCGACACGCGCCTGATCGATGTCGGGGGCTGGATGGCCGGCCAGTTCGACGCCCCTCAATCCCTCGCACCCGCTACGGTTTAACGGAGTTTTACATGCTGCTTTCTCTCGAACCCCGTGGTCAGCAATCGCGCCTGATGCTGTGGTGCTCGCCGTTGCTGGCGGCGGTCCTGACCTTGGGCTGCGGTTCGCTGCTGTTTATTGCGCTGGGACACGATCCATTGTTGACGCTACACACCCTGTTGATTGCGCCGATCAGCGACCTGTATGGCGTCTCCGAGCTGCTCGTCAAAGCGCTGCCGATTCTGCTCTGCGCGCTGGGCCTGGCGGTGGCGTATCAGGCACGGATCTGGAACATCGGCGCCGAAGGCCAGCTGCTGCTGGGTGCGCTGGCCGGCAGCGCGTTGGCGGTGAACATTATCGACATGCAAAGTCGCTGGGCGCTGGTGTTTATCCTGCTGGTCGGCACTTTGGCCGGCGCCGCGTGGGCCGGGCTCACCGCGTGGTTGCGCACGCGTTTCAACGCCAATGAAATCCTCACCAGCATCATGCTCAATTACATCGCCTTGAACCTGTTGCTGTTCTGCGTGCATGGGCCGCTGAAAGATCCCGCCGGCTTCAACTTTCCCGAGTCGGCGATGTTTGGCGATGCCAGTCGCCTGCCGCTGTTGATGGAGGACGGCCGGGTTCACGCCGGGGTGTATTTCGCCCTCCTTGCGTTGGTGGCGGTGTGGGTGTTGCTGCAGAAAAGCTTTGTCGGGTTCCAGATCAAAGTGCTGGGGCTGGACAAGCGTGCGGCAGGTTTCGTCGGCTTTCGCGAGAAGCGCCTGATCTGGTTGGCGCTGCTGATCAGTGGTGGGTTGGCGGGGTTGGCCGGGGTGTGCGAAGTCACCGGGCCGATAGGTCAACTGGTGCCGCAGGTCTCGCCCGGTTACGGCTATGCGGCGATCACAGTGGCGTTTCTCGGACGGCTCAATCCCATCGGCATTGTGTTTTCCAGCCTGTTGATGGCGTTGCTGTACATCGGCGGTGAGAGTGCGCAGATGAGCATGAACCTGCCACAAGCGATCACGCAGTTGTTCCAGGGGATGATGCTGTTTTTCCTGCTGGCCAGTGACGTGCTGATTCTCTACCGGCCCCGTTTGAACCTGCGCTGGTCCCGCCGTGCGCAAACCAATGCCGTACCGGCAGGAGCGCTGTGATGGATATCGATCTGCTGAGCAATATTTTCTACGCCATGGTTCGTTGTGGTACGCCGTTGCTGTTGGTGGCCCTTGGAGAGTTGATCTGCGAGAAGAGCGGCGTCCTCAATCTCGGCCAGGAAGGCATGATGCTGTTTGGCGCGGTGATCGGTTTTATCGTCGCGCTGAATAGCGGCAACCTGTGGCTCGGCGTCTTGTTGGCGATGCTCGCGGGGATGCTGTTGTCGTCACTGTTTGCGCTGGTGGCGCTGGTGTTCAACGCCAATCAAGTGGCCACCGGGTTGGCGTTGACGATCTTCGGCGTCGGTCTGTCGACCTTTGTCGGCGCGGCCTGGGTCGGTAAACCGCTGGCCGGTTTTGAGCCGGTGGCGATTCCATACTTGAGTGACATTCCGCTGATCGGACGAATGCTGTTTGCCCAGGATCTGCTGGTGTACCTGTCGTTCGCGTTGTTTGCGCTGGTGGCCTGGGTGATTGTGAAAAGCCGCGTCGGATTGATCATTCAAGCCGTCGGGGAAAACCCGGATGCGGCCAGCGCGATGGGCTTGCCGGTGTTGGCTGTGCGTACGCTGGCGGTGCTGTTCGGCGGCGCGATGGCCGGTTTGGCCGGGGCGTATTTGTCCCTGGCGTATACACCGATGTGGGCGGAAAACATGAGCGCCGGGCGCGGCTGGATTGCCCTGGCCCTGGTGGTATTTGCCAGTTGGCGGGTGTGGCGGTTGCTGCTGGGGGCGTATCTGTTCGGGCTCGCCAGCATCCTGCATTTGGTGGCGCAGGGATTGGGGCTGGCGATTCCGTCGAGCCTGCTGGCGATGCTGCCTTATGTCGCGACCATCGTGGTGTTGGTGCTGCTGTCGCGGGATGCAGTGCGCACACGTTTGTATGCGCCGGTGTCCTTGGGTCAGCCGTGGCAGGCCGGGCATTAGCGGTTGCCTGCACTGGCCACGGCCAATCATTCTGCAGGCAACCCGGTCACTGTAGGAGCGGGCTTGCCCGCGAAGGCGTCCGAACAGGCAACACCTGAGCCACGCCCCACGCCAATTCAAAGAACAGGAAAATCACCAGCAAAGAACTGGCGCCGTGGACCAAGGCATACAACTGCCAAGCCGCAAACAGAAGCCGCCCCACCGCGTCATACCGACCAAAAATCTGCTGCGGATCACGGATCCGCAGCACCGCCCAGATACACACAATCGAGCCAAACAGATTGGCTATCAGCATGTGCATCGGCTCGAACGCCGGTAATTCACCGGGCAGGTTGAAAGCCTGACTCAAACTCGACAACACTCCATGCAATGCGGTGAAGCTCCACGGCGTGGCAAACGCCGCCGTCACGATCAAGTCATACCAGGCGCTACCCAGCACCAACCGGCGATATTGCGTTGAAGTCCACATCCTTCTTGCTCCATAAAATCAGGGAGCAAAAAGGCTAAAGCCTGGAGTATGCTCCAAGGTCAAGCCCCTCTCGAGACGTCATGATGCGCATCGGTGAATTAGCCCAGGCCTGCGCCGTCAGTCGCGACACGCTGCGCTTTTACGAGCAACGCGGGTTGATCGCGGCGCAACGCACGGCCAACGGATATCGCGACTACCCGGCGGACATGGTGCAACTGGTGCTGTATATCAAGACGGCTCAACGGCTGGGGTTTACCCTCGGCGAGATCAGTAACAGTGTCGCCGCGTTGTGGCAGTCGCCCAACCCGGACAGTGCCGTCACACAATTGCTGCAAGACAAACTCAAACTGATTGAAACCCGAATGGACGAACTTGGCGCGCTGCGCAGTGAGTTGCAGCAACGGCTCGGCCAGCGTTGTCCATTAAATCCGTGACCCTCATTGATCAAGGAAGCCCCTCATGTCTCCGGCAAAAACCGCACTCATCATTGGCGCCTCCCGGGGCCTTGGCCTCGGTCTGGTAAAAACCTTGCTGGCCGACGGCTGGCAAGTCACCGCCACCGTGCGCAACCCGCAGAACGCCGAGGCACTGCAAGCGCTGGGAAAGGTGCGGATCGAGAAACTCGATATGGATGACCAGCAGGCGGTCATCGCCCTGAGCCAACAGCTCAAGGGCGAAGTGTTTGATTTGCTGTTCGTGAATGCCGGAGTCAAAGGACCGGACGTGCAAACGCCGGGTGGCGCGACGTTGGCTGAGGTCGGCCAGTTGTTCTTCACCAACGCCGTGGCGCCGATCAACCTGGCACAGCGTTTTGTCGGGCAGATTCGCCCGGAGACCGGCGTGCTGGCCTTCATGAGTTCGGTGCTGGGCAGCGTGACCATGCCGGACGCGCCGGAGATGGCGTTGTACAAGGCCAGCAAGGCGGCGTTGAACTCGATGACCAACAGTTTCGTGACGCAATTGGGCGAGCAGAAACTCACCGTGCTGTCGATGCATCCCGGTTGGGTGAAGACGGACATGGGCGGTGAAGGAGCCGACATCGATGTGGAAACCAGCACCCGTGGCCTGATTGATCAGGTGAACGCGTACACCGGCAAGGGCGGGCATCACTTCGTGAATTACCGGGGTGAAACCATTCCCTGGTAACACACAAAACCCTGTGGGAGCCGGGCTTGCCCGCGATAGCGGTGTATCAGGCGCCAACGATATCGACTGACACTCCGTCATCGCGGGCAAGCCCGCTCCCACAGGGTCTCGGGTTGCTCTGTCGGACGAGGCTTGCCGGGAAAGCCGTTTTGTTTGAAACTTCGCACCTCGCCCTCGCGGCGACCCTGGATCAGCAGACAGGGTAATCACTGAGCTGGCTAACCTGAACCCACTTTCAGAGGAGCCGGCCACCATGCCTGCGACCCGTACCTGGTTAAAAAATCCCCTCGCGATCTTCACTGCCAATGGCCTCGATGCCCGTGGCGGCCTGGTGCTGCAAGACGGTTTGATCGTCGAAGTGCTCGCCGCCGGCCAGCAACCTTCCGTGCCCTGTGGACAGGTGTTCGATGCCCGCGAGCATGTGATCCTGCCGGGGCTGATCAACACCCATCACCACTTCTATCAAACCCTGACCCGCGCCTGGGCGCCGGTGGTCAATCAGCCGTTGTTCCCGTGGCTGAAAACCCTGTACCCGGTCTGGGCGCGTCTGACTCCTGAAAAACTCGCCCTCGCCAGTAAAGTCGCGTTGGCCGAGTTGCTGCTGTCCGGCTGCACCACCGCCGCCGACCACCACTACCTGTTTCCGGAGGGTCTGGAAAACGCGATCGACGTGCAAGTCGAAAGCGTCCGCGAGCTGGGCATGCGCGCCATGCTCACACGCGGTTCCATGAGCCTGGGCGAAAAGGACGGCGGCCTGCCGCCGCAGCAAACCGTGCAGGAAGGTGAAGTGATTCTCGCTGACAGTCAGCGCCTGATCGCCGAATATCACGAGCGTGGCGATGGCGCGCAAATCCAGATCGCCCTCGCGCCGTGCTCGCCGTTTTCGGTGACCCCGGAGATCATGTCCGCCAGCGCCGAACTGGCCAACAAACTCGATGTACGCCTGCACACTCACCTGGCCGAAACCCTCGACGAAGAAGACTTCTGCCTGCAACGCTTCGGCCTGCGCACCGTGGATTACCTGGACAGCGTCGGCTGGCTCGGCCCGCGCACCTGGCTGGCTCACGGCATCCACTTCAACCCGGACGAAATCGCCCGCCTCGGCGCGGCCGGCACCGGCATCTGCCATTGCCCGAGCTCGAACATGCGCCTGGCCTCTGGCATTTGCCCAACACTGGACCTGACCGCTGCTGGCGCGTTGCTGGGTCTTGGGGTGGACGGTTCAGCGTCCAACGATGCGTCGAACATGATGCTCGAAACCCGTCAGGCGCTTTACATTCAGCGGCTGCGTTACGGCGCGGAAAAGATCACTCCGGAACTGGTTTTGGGCTGGGCGACCAAGGGCTCGGCAAGTCTGCTCGGGCGCACGGATATCGGCGAACTGGCAGTGGGCAAGCAGGCAGATCTGGCGCTGTTCAAGCTTGATGAGCTGCGCTTCTCCGGCAGTCATGATCCGGTGTCGGCGTTGCTGCTGTGCGGTGCGGATCGCGCGGATCGGGTGATGGTGGGTGGCAAGTGGCGGGTGATAGACGGACAGGTTGAGGGGCTGGATCTTAAAGGTCTGATTGCCGATCACAGCCAGGCAGCCCGGCAGCTGATCGCCGGCACCTGACACACACTATTCCTGTGGGAGCGGGCTTGCCCGCGATGGCGGCCTGTCAGCCAACAAATATGTTGCATGTGCTGGCCTCATCGCGGGCAAGCCCGCTCCCACAAGGTTTTGTGTGTGTTCAAAGGCCCAGCAGCGACAACATGATGAACGTCGCAAACAGCACAAAGTGGGTCATCCCTTCGATGGCATTGGTTTCGCCATCGTTGAGGTTGATCGCGCTGACGATCAGGGTGAGGAAGATCATCACCGTCTGCACCGGGGTCATTGCCATCTGGAACGGCTGACCGGTATAGAGCGCCATGGCTTCCATTACCGGCACCGTCAGGATCACCGTCGACAACGACGCCCCCATGGCGATGTTGACCACCGACTGCATGCGGTTGGCCAATGCCGCTCGCAATGCGGTGAGGATTTCCGGGGCCGCCGATATCGCTGCCACCAGAATCGCCGTGATCACCGGCGGAGCGCCCGTTCCTTCCAGGCCCAAGTCGAGGGTCTTGGACATCACCTCGGCCAACGCGCCGATCACCACAACGCCGAACACCAAGGTGGCGATACTCAGCGTCAGATTGACCGGTTCAGGCTCTTCTTCCGGGACTTTCTTGCGACGTTTTTCCGGGTAGCTGTAGCTGAAGAAATAACTGTGTGGCCCTACCTGCATGCGCAGGAACAGGGTGTAGAGCACGATCATCGCGCCGATGGTGAACGCCGAATACACCTTCCAGTTGGCTTCGGGAATGAACTCCGGCACCACCATCGAGACGCCCATGGCGGTGAGGATCATCACGCTGTAACTGCGGGCCGAGTCGTCGTTATAGGACTGTTCGCCGTGCTTGATCCCACCCATCAACGCCGCCAGGCCAAGGATGCCATTGATGTCGAGCATCACCGCCGAGTAAATCGTGTCGCGCACGAGGGTCGATGAGGCTTCATTGCTCATCATGATCGCCAGGATCACTACCTCTACCAGCACCGCGGCCAGTGTCAGGATCATCGTGCCGTAGGGGTCACCGACTTTCTCGGCGAGCAGTTCGGCGTGATGCGCCACGCGCATGGAGGCCGCAACGATGAAGGCGATCAGGACCAGGCCGGCGGCGAGTGCGACCGGCTGGCCGCTGTGCAACATCCAGTGTTCCAGTGGATAAGCGACCACGGCGGCGAGTAGCGCCAGCAGGAGAAACTTTTCTTGCTTGAAGAGTGTGAGCATTGCGGGCCTTTTTTGCCGATGCAGCGAAAGCAGAGTGATGAGCTACTGACTGCGGTGGAGCGCTAACGTTTCGTTACACCTTAGCGCACCAGTGGATGGCAGCCGTTTCAGGCGATGCACTTTTATTGTCCGCACTGGCCACATCGCGAGCAGGGACCTGTGGGAGCGAGCCTGCTCGCGATAGCCGTTACGCGGTCGCAAGCCATTTGTTGTCTTGTTGGTCAGCAACTTGCATTGCCCCTGCCAACCTCACAACAACATGGAGTTCCAATTCATGCACAAACGTCCGTTGAAGAAGCTGCTTGGCGCCGTTGTCGCGGCTATCGGTCTGAGCGCCAGCCTGACCGCCAGTGCCGCCGACCCGCTGAAAGTCGGCTTCGTCTACATCGGCCCGATCGGTGACCACGGCTGGACTTATCAGCATGAACAGGGGCGCAAGTTGCTGGCCGAAAAGTTCGGCAATCAGATCACCACCAACTACGTCGAGAACGTCGCCGAGGGCGCGGACGCCGAGCGGGTGATCCGCAACATGGCCAAAGACAACTACGACCTGATCTTCACTACCTCTTTCGGCTACATGAACCCGACCCTGAAAGTGGCGAAGCAATTTCCCAAAGTGACCTTCGAACACGCCACCGGCTACAAGCAGGACAAGAACCTCGGCACCTATCTGGCGCGCACGTATGAAGGTCGCTACGTCAGCGGCTTCCTCGCGGCAAAAATGACCAAGACCAAAAAAATCGGCTACGTCGCCTCGTTCCCGATTCCTGAAGTCATCCGTGACATCAACGCCATTCAACTGGCCCTGAACAAATACAACCCGGGCACCGAGATCAAAGTGGTGTGGGTCAACTCATGGTTCGACCCGGGCAAGGAAGCCGACGCCGCCAACGCCTTGATCGACCAGGGTGTCGACGTGGTGTTCCAGCACACTGACAGCCCGGCGCCGATTCAGGCCGCTGAGCGTCGCGGCGTGTATGCCGTTGGCTACGCTTCGGACATGGCGCACTTCGGACCCAAGGCGGTCCTGACCTCGATCGTCAATGACTGGGCTCCGCATTACATTCAGGCGACGCAGAGCGTGATCGATCACGCGTGGAAGTCGCAGGATTACTGGGGCGGGTTGCAGGATGGCACGGTTGAACTGCCGATCAGCGACCTGGTGCCAGCGCCGGTGAAAGCCGAGGCAGAACAACTCATCGCCGACATCAAGAGCGGTGCATTGCATCCGTTCACCGGACCGATCAAGGATCAGGCCGGCGCCGTGAAAATCGCGGCGGGTGCAACAGCCAGCAATGCGGAACTGGCGTCGATGAACTACTACGTTGAAGGCATGAAGGCGGACATTCCCAAGTAATCCGCGCCGAACACAAAACCCTGTGGGAGCAGCCCTCTCCCACATTGGATTTTCAGCGTTCTTAAGGACAGCGCATGAACCAACTCCCGATCATCGACATCACCCCGCTCTACAGCGACGATCAAACCGCCTGGCAATTCGTCGCGACCCAAATCGACCGCGCCTGCCGCGAGTGGGGTTTCTTCTACATCAAAGGCCACCCGATCAGCCCGTCGCGCATCGACGCGGTACTCGACCACGCCCAACGCTTCTTCGCCTTGCCCGCTGATGAAAAGCTCAAGATCGACATCACCCAGACTCGTCACCATCGCGGCTACGGCGCCATCGCCACCGAACAGTTGGACCCGAGCAAGCCCAGCGACCTGAAAGAAACCTTCGATATGGGCCTGCACCTTGCGGCCGATCATCCGGATGTCCTCGCCGAAAAACCCTTGCGCGGCCCCAACCGTCATCCGTCGTTGCCTGGCTGGGCAGCGTTGATGGAGCAACACTACGTCGACATGCAGGCGCTTGCCCAAACCCTGTTGCGGGCGATGACGATGGCGCTGAACATCGAGCGCGACTTCTTCGACACGCGCTTCAATGAGCCCGTCAGCGTGCTGCGGATGATTCATCACCCGCCGCGTCACACCGCCAGTTGCGAAGAACAACAAGGTGCCGGTGCCCATACCGATTACGGTTGCATCACCCTGCTCTACCAGGACGCCGCCGGTGGACTGCAAGTGCGCAACGTCAAAGGCGAATGGATCGACGCGCCACCGATCGAGGGCACGTTCGTGGTCAATCTCGGCGACATGATGGCGCGCTGGAGTAACGACCGTTACCTGTCGACGCCGCACCGGGTGATCAGCCCGCTGGGTGTCGATCGATACTCGATGCCGTTCTTCGCCGAACCTCATCCCGATACGCCGATTGAATGTCTGCCCGGTTGTCAGGATGAACGGCATCCGGCGAAATACCCGGCCACCACCTGCGCCGAATTCCTGATCTCGCGTTTTGCCGACACCTACGCTTATCGACGGGAACAGGAAGCGGTGTGAACCGGCTGGTCAGGTTTTGCTAATTGTTTCCACGAGCATCTGTAGAATGCTCGTCATCTGCACCTGATGAGAAAAGACTATGTATGACTGGCTGAACGCCCTGCCCAAGGCAGAACTGCACTTGCACCTGGAGGGTTCGCTGGAGCCCGAGTTGCTGTTCGCCCTGGCTGAACGCAACAAGATCGCCCTGCCGTGGAGCGATGTCGAAACCCTGCGCAAGGCGTACGCCTTCAACAACCTGCAAGAGTTTCTCGACCTGTATTACCAGGGCGCCGATGTCTTGCGCACGTCGCAGGATTTCTACGACCTGACCTGGGCGTACCTGTTGCGCTGCAAGGCGCAGAACGTGATTCACACCGAACCGTTCTTCGACCCGCAGACCCACACCGACCGTGGCGTGCCCTTCGAAGTGGTGCTCAACGGCATCGCCGCTGCACTCAAGGATGGCGAACAACAACTGGGCATCACCAGCGGTTTGATCCTGAGCTTCCTGCGTCACTTGAGCGAAGACGAAGCACAGAAAACCCTCGACCAGGCGCTGCCGTTCCGCGATGCGTTTGTGGCCGTTGGTTTGGACAGTTCGGAAATGGGTCACCCGCCGAGCAAGTTCCAGCGCGTGTTCGATCGTGCCCGCCACGAAGGTTTCCTGACCGTCGCCCACGCCGGTGAAGAAGGCCCGCCGGAGTACATCTGGGAAGCGCTCGACCTGCTGAAAATCCAGCGCATCGATCATGGCGTGCGCGCCATCGAAGATGAGCGTCTGATGCAACGGATCATCGACGAGCAGATCCCGCTGACCGTGTGCCCGTTGTCGAACACCAAGCTCTGCGTGTTCGATCACATGTCCCAGCACAACATTCTGGACATGCTTGAGCGTGGCGTGAAAGTCACGGTGAACTCCGATGACCCGGCGTACTTCGGCGGGTACGTGACCGAGAACTTCCATGCGCTCTACACCGATCTGGGCATGACCCAGGATCAGGCCAAGCGATTGGCGCAAAACAGCCTGGATGCCAGGTTGGTCAAACCCTAGTGACTGTTCGCTGACAACTGATCGTTCCCACGCTCCGCGTGGGAATGCAGCCCGGGACGCTCCGCGTCCCAAGAGCGGACGCAGAGCGTCCGGTGAGGCATTCCCACGCGGAGCGTGGGAACGATCATCAACAGTTAGATCGGGGTTGCCTCGGTCAGCTCTTCAAGCGTCTTGCCCCGCGTCTCCATCCCGAACACCCAAACCACCCCCGCCGCAATCGCAAAGCACATAGCCCCCAGCGCGAACACGCCGCCCTGCCCGGTGATAGGAAACACCAGCCCGGTCACCAGTGGTCCGAGTAACGAACCCACGCGACCAATCGCCGACGCAAATCCCGACCCCGTCGCCCTGGCCGACGTCGGGTACAACTCAGGTGTGTAGGTGTAGAGCACCGCCCACATGCCGAACAGAAAGAACTGCATCAACAGGCCCGAGGTAATCAACAAGCCGACATTGCCGCCAAACACTGCGCTCTGGCCGTAAAGAAACGCCATCACCCCGCCGCCGAGCAGGGTCACCACGCACACCGGTTTACGCCCCCAACGTTCCACCAGCCACGCCGCCATCAGGAAGCCTGGAATTCCGCCCAGGGAAATCAGCACCGTGTAATACACCGACTGCGTCACGGCGAAACCCGACTGTTGCAGCAATGCGCTGAGCCAGGACGTCAGGCCATAAAAACCCAGCAAGGCAAAGAACCAGACGCTCCAGATCATCATCGTGCGCTGGCGATACAGCGGCGACCAGATCTGGCGCAAGGCGGACAAAAAGTTGCCCGGCGTACTGGCCACGCGTGGCAGGGGAATCGGCTCCGGCAAGTCCGAACGCCCCAGCGATGCCCGGACTCGATGTTCGATCCCCAGCAACACTTTATCGGCCGCCTCATGCCGCCCGGCCTGTTCCAGCCAGCGCGGTGACTCGGGAATGAAAAAACGGATCGCCAGAACGAACACCGCCGGCACCGCCAACACGAGGAAGATGTCCCGCCAGCCAACCACCGGCAACAGGAAATACGACAACACCCCGGCCGCGACGAAGCCCAGCGGCCAGAACCCGTCCATCAGCGCAATGTAACGCCCACGCCTCTTGGCCGGAATCAACTCCGAGAGCATCGATTGCGCGATGGGAAACTCCATGCCCATGCCGATCCCCAACAGGATGCGGAACAAGGTCAGCGTTTCGATGCTCTGCGCCGTCGAGCACAGGTAACTGGCGATGCCCCACAACACGATGCTCCACTGGAACACCGGTTTACGGCCAAAGCGGTCGGCCAACATGCCGGACAGCGAAGCGCCGAGCACCATGCCAAAGAAGCTCGAGCTGGCCAGCAACCCGGCTTGCGCCGAGCTCAGGCCGAATTCGGTTTTAATCGAGCCGAGCAGGAAGGTCATCATCGCCAGGTCCATGGAGTCGAAGAAAAACGCCAAGGCAATGATGATGAAAATGATGCGGTGGTAACCGCTGATGGGCAGTCGTTCCAGTCGTTCTGCCGCGCTGAAGCCTTGTGTGTCCATGCCACATTCCCCCAATCCGGAAATCCCCGAATTCGAGTGTGCGCGATAGACCCTGTGGGTGATGGCTGGATGCGACCTGTCCGCAACTGCTAACGACGCCCGAGCTCATTGACAGCAGACATCGGGCACAAAAGGCTCTAAAGCGCAGCTTCCAGCTCGGTCTGCTTGGCGAAACGATGGATTTCTCGCTGTCCCGTGGCGGTGATCTGCAATGCCCGCGAGTCGCCGGGCAGACTCAACCAGCCCGACTGCATGAACAACTGCAACAGCGCCGCGCCGAGCGCACCGCCCATGTGCGGGCGTCTTTCGCTCCAGTCGGGACACGCGCAGGCGACTCTGCTGTTGCGATGGGCCAGCGCCTGGATAAATACACCGCGAGCGGCCAGTTGCGTGGAACCCTTGTGCGTGATCATCACGCGTTGTTCGAACTGCTCGATCCAGCCGGCATCGAGCAGGCGCTGGTAAAGATCGGAGGCCAGCGTGCCGCCCAGATGGTCGTCGCACAATCGGGCGCGTAACAGCGATGAGGGCGCTGCCTGAGATTTGGCGACGGGGTTGGCGCGCTTGAAAATGTCCGGCACTTCACGTGGTGTACTGGCCAGCGTTGCGCTGGCCAAGGCCTCGATGGCCGCGCCCACTTCAGGTGCGGCCAGGCGGAAAAAGCGTTTGCGTCCACGGATTTCGACTTTCAACAGACCTCCGGCGGACAAACGCCCAAGGTGTGCACTGGCCGAAGACGGTGACAGGCCGGCCAGCAATGCCAGCTCTTCGGATTGCCGCGCCGAGCCGTCCATCAAAGCCCACATCATTGCGCTGCGCTTCGGGTCAGCCAACAACGTGGCAATCTGGCTGATGCAAGGTGCATGTTCCATGTACTGGGGCTTGCTAAGCGTTAGGAATAGTCTAGCGTTTGAGCAGTGGTTTGAGCTTGGGAGCGCGTTGATGGAGCTTGTCTGGGCAACCGAAGATTTGGTGATTGCTGGGCGCCCATACCCAGGCTTACCGATTTTGCTCTGGGATACTATGGAGAGCTGTGTTCCTGCAAACGACTTCATTCGACACTACCTATTACGCGGAGCGATCGGCTCGAAGAAGTCATGGCCGAGCATCGGCCGTGCTTTGTACGATTTTTTCAGCTTCCTTCAGGCGCACGACCTGGATTGGCACGATGTAGATCGTGGCGAGGCAAAAAGTCTTGTTGCCGCCTATCGAGACTACTCCAAGGAAAAATGCGGATTAGCGACGACAACGATCAGACAACGGCTGCACTACATCTGTAAGTTTTACGATTACGCAAATACGCGCAAATGGGTAAGTCGGCTGCCATTTGGTTATGAAAAGAGAAACGTTAAAAACGCAACCCACGTCCTGGGCCAGATGCATGCCGGCTTTCGCAAAGCATTAGCGAACGACGCGATGCCTCGAAAATATCCAACGCTTCCGAAGTTCCTAAGCATCGACGAAGCGAGGGCATTGATAAAAGCTGCTGTAAATCCTCATCACCGGATGATTATCCGGCTCGCGCTTCAAACCGGCCTGCGACGGGAAGAGATCGCCACTTTCCCCGTTGCCTATATCTTCGATCCAGATCAAGCAGGCCGACGCGAACGCAACATTAGGATTCATCTCGATCCATACGACGGCCACGGCATGCTAACGAAGGGAGGAAAGCCGCGGGACATCTATGTTAGTCGTCGCTTCCTATCCGACATGTACCGCTACGTGATCCAAACTCGAGGTGAACGAGAGGGGTTAAGCAAAACAAAGCATCAGCAGTTGTTTCTGAATCAATTTGGCAAGCCCTATGCCAATGATGGAAAGGGGCTCAGGCGCATAGTGAACGATATTGGCAAGTCGGCGAATGTTGAGGTCTGTCCTCACATGCTGCGCCATACCTATGCCACCCAAACCTTAGCTGTACTACAGCGCGTTAGAGGGAGCATAGACCCGCTTGTATTCTTGCAACGCCAGCTCGGCCATAGCTCGATCCAAACGACAATGGTGTATCTGCATTTGGTCAATGAGCTTGCAGACAACGCGGTCCTGGCCTACGACGATGAACTGAATGACAGTGAAGGCGTGAAGGAGTGAAGTGTGGGTAAGCGTAAGGTCTACATAAGATCCGATATCAGTATTCCGCACGTCGAGCATAACCCCGGTAAAGAGGGGTCGACGCTGATTCGGCCGCAGACTTTTCCACCACTTATTACCCGCGTTCATTTTGGTCGAAATCCCGTGTCAGTGAGATCTTTTGATTTTGCAAGATGGTACGGTAAAGGTATCGACTCGATCACCTACGCCTGCCAGACGCAAATCGAGCGATTTCTAGCTGGGCAGGACGCGGAAATCGAAGTCAGCACGATTGTATCTTGCTGCTGTAGAGGCCTGCGCTTCTTCTTCGACTACCTTCTACTTCAAAAAGATGCACTCGGACGCGATGTGACCTTAGAAGACATCAATCGCGAGCTTATTGACGGATTTATCAGTTATCTGGTCGCACTCAGAGTTACTGCTACCACTCAGAAATCCTGTTACGCACACACGAAATGTGTATTACAGGCGTTGGGGCGGCGCGAGCTGTTTACCTTGATCGCATTTGGTGACTCCGCCACTTTTCCCCGCAATCCGTACCCGAACACCTGCCGTCGACAAAGTGGCGAGCTACCCCTGCCGAAGCAGCAGCGCCAGGCATTCACAGCGGCTGTAAAGCAGGCGAGCATGCCGATTTGGTGTGACGATGTTCCATTGACTAGCGAATTGCTGGCTTACGCACTTTTAATCGTAGCCTTGCATACGGGTCGAAATACAACCCCGCTACTGGAAATGGGACGGAATTGTCTACAACCACACCCCAAGGACGGCTATACCTTCCTAACTCTATGGAAACGACGCGGGCACAACACCAGCAAAGTGGTTTTGCGCGCAGAGAGTTCGCACGAGCGGCTTTTGGAGTCCTCGCCGATCATAAAGAGTAATGTCGAGCGGCTAATTCGACACATCATTGCCCGCACTGAGTCGCTACGCATAGAGGCACCCAGCGACCTTCAAGCGCGAGTATGGCTTTATAGATCGCGCCGTACGGAAGGACTTGGTGAAGTGCTCGCGCTTTCCGTAAGAACGCTGGAAAAAGCAATTTTGCGACTTGTGGCGAAATATAAACTCATCGATAGCGATGGGAAGCCACTGCGCCTTAACATTTCGCGGCTCCGCAAAACATTTGCCAACCGCGTCTTCGAATTATTAGATGGTGATTTAATAACGACTGCCATTGCCATGGGAAACTCCCCAGAGGTTACCGATCATAACTACATGAGCGCAAACGAGGACGCCAAAAGAAACTGGCGCTTCATGGGTAAAGTTCTTGTCGAGGAATTGCTGAGCGGCACAATCGGCGCGACCTACCATCAAAGTCCGACAGGGCATTGTACCGACCCAGAGAATGGCGAATACGCCCCAAAAAAAGAGGGTGCAACGTGCATCAACTTCCTAAACTGCGTTCGCTGCAGACATTACGTGGTTACCGGTGAAGACCTATACAAACTTTTCAGTTTTTACTTTCGTATATTCAGCGAGCGAGCGCGCATGGATAAGCGCCGCTGGGCCCGAGACTACGCGCACATCCCTAGATTAATTGACGACTATATTGTTGTTGAAGGCCTGCGGCGCGGTGTCTTCAAGCTCTCGGATGTTGAGACTGCACGCGAGCATGCCCGTACCGACCCACATCCGTTTTGGTCGTCCGATTTAGTACAAGATCTGGATGTATTCACATGAGCTACGATTCAGAAGCCACGTGTTCGCTAGCAGATATCGAGTTGCAGCCAGAAAGTACGCGCGAGCTGCCGGAAAGCGAGCGTGCCGCGCTTATTGTCAAGGCCATCCAAGTCGACGGAAATTGGGTCATTCAAAGTCGCTATGGTGATGATTGCTGGCAACTCGACGGTTTGCCGAACAATGCGCCCGAATATAGAAGACAAGTGAATTTTCTGAGAGTGCCAGCTATTTATAGGGCGACAATGAAAGCGGTCATGTATCGCTACCTACGACGTGGACAGGAAGGCCAACCAAGACCGAAAGGAAATACATCAAGCGGCTTTTTTAGCGCGGCTATGCCTTTCTTGAGGTATCTCAGTCAACTCAAAATACCCACCTTCCGTGACGTTCCCTACGTCGTATTTGCCAATTACGCTGCTGAGTGCCGAGAAGTCCGAAAAAAAAGCGGCAAGCGGCTATCAAGTTTCAGTCTTAATTCGCGCTTCCTAGCCGTCCAAGCACTATATGAGTTAAGTCAGTACACTCACGACCCATTCCCGATTCATCCTTGGCCTGGGACTTCTCCTAAAGCCATGGTTAAGCTCACACGAGCAAACATGCCACAACAACCCAGCAAAACACCGCTTATGCCGGATGAAGTGTTCTGCAAATTGTTCGAACAGGCCTTTAAACTAGTTCAGGGAGGCGAAGCATTACTCAATCTACGCGATGCCATTGCTAAGACCAAGACAGAGCAAAACTGCGCCTCCTACATAGTTAGCTATGCAAGAAAAAGACATCTTGCAGCCCTGGGCTGGAACGACAGCTTGGCGGCGTTCAACCATGCGCTAATTGATCTACGCACAGCTTGCTACATTGTTTTGGCCAGCACTTCGGGTTGCCGTAACCACGAATTAGGAAATGTGCAGGAAGGTTCGCACCATCGCACCGAAGATAATGAAGGTACCATTTTTCATTGGATGCGATCTAAATCGGAAAAAATCGATTCCGGAATACGTGACTGGATGATCCCCGACGCTTCGGTGCGTGCTTTACATTTAATGTACAGCTGGGCCGCCCCTTATCAGGCCATGATTGCTGAGGAAATTGCAGAGCGACGCGAGATCAACCCTCGAGATCCAGAAATCGCTCAGGCGCAGCAGCACCGTCACTCACTCTTTCTCGGGGTGGATGCGCACAAGGGTAAGATTGTTCGAACACTCTCTGGAACAGCCTGGAATCGGAACCTCAGAATATTCGCAGACAATGCAGGACTGAACTGGTCCCCTAATAGTCATCAGTTCCGTCGTAAGTTTGCCAATTATGTGGCGCACAGCAGGTTTGGAGACTTACGATATCTACGTGAACATTTTGCACATTGGAGTATGGACATGACTCTACATTACGCAATGGACGATGAATGGGGTGGCCATCTCGATTTAGAGTTATACGACGAAATCCAAGCAGAATACGAGAACATCAAGCTTGATACAGTGGATGGTTGGTTTGTTAACGATTCGCTATCAGGACGTTACGGACTCTCAATCAAACAATGGCAGCGAGACTCTAGAAATCTTGCCATATTTAAGGACCACAAGACAATGGTGGCGTCGATAGCACAGAGCACTTCTATCCGTAGCAATGGCCACGCCTGGTGCACTGCCGACAATGATGGCTGCGTGGGCAACACAATTGAGCGAACACGATGCAGCAATTGCAATCATGCCGTGATTAGTAGCAGCCATCTTTATATCTACCGACAGCAATATAACAACCTAAGAGATTTGCACTCTTTAAGCGATATAGGCGAGGCGGGGCAGATACGTGTTTTACGAGACCTCGAACGCTGCCGCGATGTAATTATGCAACTTGGCTATAATCCAGAAGACGACACAGAATGAACAGCAAACGCATGTCATCCGACGTTCGTAAAAAGGAACTCCAACTCGCGCTCCATCGTATCGCTCTAGGTAAAGCTAAATCAGCAGCAAAAAAAATATCTATCGCCGCCGTAGCTCGCGAAGCCGGCGTCTCAGCAGCCCTGATACACAACCATTATCCAGATATCGCAGAAGCCATTCGTAATGCCCAAGGCCGCTCAAGCCGCAATCAGCGCGATGTGAAGCAAAAGGACCTACTTAATGAGCAAGAAAAGACACGTAAATTGAGGAAAGAGATCAGTGAATTACAAATTAAGCTTGCTAGCCTAGCTTCATTGAACGAAACGCTGTTAAACGAAAATAGCATCCTGAAAGCGAAACGAGAAGACCTGAAAATTATCGACCTCATCTGAGTTCCCTTCGTTATACGCTTCCCATTCGTTCACTCCTAGGCATCAATTCCACTCCGAAGGCATTCCCATTTTCCATCATGACAAATCTTGCGACCTGCCTCCATGAGATCGTTTGGCTCGCTCGCAAAGAACCGGGCTTTTCAGAGCGTCAATGGAATCGATCTGTTGTACTTTACGCACATTCTTTCCTGCGACCACAACCTATGGTCAAGGGCAGACTTAGCCCGACCCAGTGAGCGAAGTGAACGGTTTGAAACGATAATTAGACATCAGAAAACGCGGACATAACGTTACGGACTTCTTTGTTATTGTTGAGGCATGCTCGTTCGATGAATGTATAAGCGTTTTTAATGAGTCTATTTGGGGGCAGGCTCTTGGCCAAACCTGAAATCTTTTCTCTTGATGTTTTTTGAAAATCATAGCCATAGTCATTTAGGAATGCCATGAGTATGAAATGAAAGCTATTAAGTACTTGCCAGCGAAGGCAGCTGTGGTCGACTGAAATACCTGAAAAATAAGTGATCAAATGTGTGAATTCTTTTTCTTCGACTTTTTTCTTGAACTCGGAATAACTTAGCATTTTGTCATCACTGCTCATTTCTCTGACAATTTCTCGGAATTCATCGCTAAAGAAATGATCAGTGGCTACAGACTGGTTGTAGCCTGTACCTTTGAAAATTTCGGTATCACTAAATATTTGCGGAAAGAGTTTTAGATACTTTAGAAAATCAAGGTCTTTCTTTGTGCTCACCGTGCTGTCAAGATACACAAGCTCTAGATCGATCTTGCGGCAAAGTGAAAAAAACAATAAAAACCTATAACAAAATGACAATAGGTAGTATTTGTCTGAAATGTTTTCCCCATCTCTTTGAATGTGCCATGCTTTTGATGCATTTTTAGAGAAATTCCATAGCCGATGATTAAGCGACTCAGCTGAGTTCAGCAGTGGAACCTTGTATTTTGAAATTGCTTCTCTAACTTTTTTGCGCTGGTCATATTTGTAATCACTTTCTAATTTGAATTTATGGAAATTACGTTCCCATATCGGCTTTGTTATGGCGCGTAAGAGAAGTGTGACTATTGTAACGGCGGCCGCGATTAGTGCCGATTGAACTTTTGGGTCAGTGAATTCCATTTTATGGCTCTGATGTCTAACGATTAAGCCAGTGGGGCGGTTTTCCCGCTCCCAGCGAGTGAAACGAGCGATGTAAGTGCATTGTTGGAAGCTTTTAACTTGTCACTAATGTTCAGAACGCAGTTGTCTAGCAGCAAAGCCCCGCGCAGGTGCAAAATGTGACCGTTGACATGTGCTCTATGCGCGCTGTACTTTGAGATTACAGAGTGTGGAATTGAATACGCCTCAATGATTTCATAGGACTCATTAAAAATAACAGCTATGAGTTCATCAAAATCATTTTTTTCGAGGTTTCGTATCACACCTAGTTGCTTGGAACGGCTTTTTGCGGTTAAGCGACGTGATTTGATTTGAATCTTTTTCCCATCTCTGGATTCGGCGTCGTGGCCTGCGGCTGAATTACGTGTAAGGGTTAGGTTAAACGCCGATGAGACTAACCATTCAGCGTAATCCCCAACAGGATTGTTTTTTGTTCTGAGTACGCCACGATTTTTAAGCTCATTAATTGCGGCAGCGTGTAGCTTGAGCAACTCAGATATTGATAGGTCGGCCAGGTTCATATCGTTAAAGGTATTTAATTAGATGACGTTGATGTCGGATAACGTTCAATGTTCATACGTAACTCCTTGGTCAGTTGAAAGTCGAGCTAGAAACACGACAGTGGCGATCAGGAAAAGTGTCATGACCTTTAGGTACATTACGGAAACATAAGAATCATGTCCACCGTCGGCCTTTGGCCGTTCTTTGTCGATTACCGCTATTGCGCCTGGTAATCAAGTCAAATGGAAACGTTTGGTAAGCACGGATGCAATTGGATGGCAACGAAAAATAATGGTCAAGCGGGAAAATTTTATCAATCTCCATATTACCCTTTTTCCCGCATTAAACTTGGACTCGCTCATGAAGGAGGGTGGGCGCTAGATGATGCCTACGACTGGCGTAGCCGCATGATGGCTTCTGTGATGTCTTGAGCGTTCCTATCCAGCGTTTCCATGGCCGCAAACGCGTTAGCTCCGACACTGCTTGCGCCATTTTCTGAGAGCCACTTGGTAACCTCTTCGATAGCGGCCGCTAGGGCATGTTGGTTGTGCAGAAGCAATGTTAGTGCGTCCGCTGTCGCGATTTTGGAATCCGAGTTATCTGACATGGTTGTCGTCCTTGAGTGATGGTACAGCCTAGATCATCTCACCGCTGGTTGGGACTCACTTTTCCAGATCCGCTGACACCTACGAAAATTGCACCGACTTGACCATCCATTCGCAGCGACACAACCAGCCCTTAGCGCCGGATTTGACCCACATTCCCAACAACTATGACCGGCAGTGAGCGGCCAGTAGCGGACACAATCCAAGTGGCATTCCTGTCCCGCTCGGCATCGGCCTTCGCTGCCCGGAAACGGCCGGCCCTCTCCGGGAGTAACGCGAGACACGGATTGACACCGAAGCGAACGAAGAGTCAAGGTAAGTACTTTGAGGCAATGCTATGACTGACCGCGAATTGATTTATCGACATGCGAAGGGAGCTCCTTGGAACAAAGCCCATGGTGCTTCACTTCACCTGCCCGTTGAAGATGACGAAAAAGCGTTGGCAGTGAAATTCGTATACTGGCCCAAGGGCCAATCCGACAACACTGCGTTTGATCCTGGTGGTTTGGTTTTCGAGATCTGTGAATGGCGCAAGGTCTTGTCGCCTGAAGGAGAGAAGCACTGGAATATAAGGTTCAGAAAAGCGATCGAGGTTCCTGGAACCGTCAGCGCGTTATTCACTCACGATGACGTAGCTCTAGCACGTGGAATTAGAGAGCTCTTCGGTAGGGGGACGATCATCGAAGTCGAGGGCTTAGTCGCAGAGACAGAAGGCCAGCCCTACCTCGCGATCAAGGGGGCCAAGGAAGCTATGGCGCGTTTCTATGGCGTAGATTCTGCTTCGATCATGGTCACCCTTCAGCAGTAGCCAGCTCTTGATTAAAAGCCGCATCGTTGCTGTATGTCCCCGTGTGGACGGAGAAGTAGTCACAGTCAGCATCGCGCTTCAACTGGCGAAGATATTCGCGAGCATAATGAGCCATGCCCGCCAAGACAAAAGTTGGAATAGTGTGATGACCGAACCCCAACGCTGGAGGATGAAATGCCAAGATCCTTCAGACGGAAGTGGCGACGTCATCATTGAATTGCCGCCGGACGTACTCGCCAGTTTAGGAATGACCATCGGCGGCGTACTGACCATGGAAGAGATAGACAAGGCGATATTACTGACGCCGAAATCAAGCGACTCGGCTGCCCCCTGAAACGCACCGACGCGCTTCACACAATCTTCAAACGGGCTAATGCGAACGGCACATCTGAACGGGGACGTTTGGGCATTGATTGCTGTCGACGAAGGTTCGCTGCGGCAAGTTTGTTGCCGACTGAGCAGCGGCTCACAAATATTCGCACCAGACGCGGCCTGGGCGATCACTCTATAGGAGCTGCATCCTGCTAGAACAGCCATCCCCCGAGACCAGCGATTCAGGAGGAGGCTGCAGTCTGCAAGGAACTCAATTGATGGTGAGTTCCTCAGCAATATTATAGGTGCACGTATTTTGCTAGCGCTTCTTGCAAGGTGTAAACCGCCGCTGCCAGGAGAGGCCATTGTTATGCTGCGGGCTAAGATTTGCCAATTGACGTAACACGCCATGTGATCGATCATCTCTTCCATCAAGAACCAAGGATGATTCATAAAATGTATTGGATCGAGATCTGTAACGATGGCAGCTACGTGACCGGCGGAGAGGAGTACCCCCTTCTAGCCGAAGGCATCCAACAACTCGAAAGCTACGAAGGTGAGCGCTCGGGTGACGATTGGGCAAAGGCGACTCTACTTTTCGGGATTGAAACCCAACATGGCGCTTTCGCCTGGGAGGTGGAAATCATTGAATATTTGGAGCGAGGGGTTACGAGCTTCTTAGGCTACCGGATCACTCAGCACCCTGACCAAGTCTTTTTGAAAGACGAAGTTACGTTCAGCATCCAAGATGGTTGGGCGTATCCGAAGGAGCCGACACTCGACTTGCAGCCAAAAGTGCATAAAATGCGCCTCGTTTAAAAGAAGACAAACCGATGATTGATGCAGTTGACCTCTTCTGTGGTGCCGGCGGCCTGACCGCAGGTATGCGGCAAGCCGGTATTGAAGTACATGCGGGTTACGATATTGAGGCCCAGTGCAGGCACGCCTACGAAGTGAACAACCAGGCAGTTTTCATAACTCAAGACGTCAAGAGCCTTTCCAAGGAACAACTCGAAGCTTGGTATCCACGAGTGGATGGACGCTACCGCCTGCTCGCAGGTTGCGCACCATGCCAACCCTTCTCTACCTACAATCAAGGTAGGGACACCAGCGCTGACAGCAAATGGCCGCTGCTGTACCACTTCGCGCGTTTGATTCGGGAGGTTCAGCCAGAATTAGTAACCATGGAGAATGTTCCGGATGTTACTAAACATGAGGTCTACGGCGATTTTGTGAAGAACCTTGAAACTCAGGGCTATAAGGTTTGGGCCGAGCGCGTGGCTTGCGTTGAGTACGGTTTGCCTCAGCGCCGCCGACGGCACGTGCTACTAGCATCCAAGCTCGGCCCGATTGAGCTCATTGACCCTACTCACCGTGATGCACCGGTTTCCGTGCAAGAAAAGATAGGTGACTTGCCACAAATTGCTGCTGGCGATTGCGATCCTCATGATCCAATGCATCGCGCTGCCACACTTACCCCGATTAATCTGCAGAGAATTCTCCACTCTCGTGAAGGCGGCACTTGGCGGGACTGGCCTGCTCACCTAGTTGCGGCGTGCCACCGCAAGACCAGCGGCAAGACTTATGCCAGCGTCTACGGCCGAATGAATAGAAATGAACCGAGCCCCACGATGACTACTCTTTGCTATGGCTTCGGTAATGGTCGCTTTGGTCACTACGAACAAGCTAGAGCGCTTTCGCTGCGCGAGGCCGCCATTCTTCAATCCTTCCCGCGTAACTATGAGTTTATGCCTCCTGATAAAATTACTTTCAAGGCAGTGGGCCGGATGATCGGCAACGCCGTACCGGTACGCCTAGGCGAAGTAATCGGTGAGAGTCTCATGCGTCACGTTAGGGAATACGAGCAGAACCGCCTTCAAGGAGCCACGGCTTAATTTGCTCAATGAGGGTATATGTTCGGGCAACATTCACCCCTGAATTTCTCTCCCCTAATACTCGAGTCGAAAGGTGTGTTGGCCGAATGCTTACCAGTAGCCTGCAAAACTGCCCGTTAGCTCCTGGCTGAAGATCTAAACAGCCCTACTTGGGATGCCTTTCAAAAAAAGATGCGGATTAGTAAAACGTACGTCCGATTATCTCACCTCTTGCTACCTAGGATGGACAGAGCTGGCCATTTAGCATTGATACACCAGAAACAGAGCAGCCGACTGACCGCCCGAGAGCAGCTGCAACTGGACTCTCAAGGTGAGTATCATGGTCGGCCCACTCTACTGCGTAATCGCGGAACAGCGGTACCTCAGAATCGTCGACACATCCTGTTGCCTCTAAGCTTGACCCCATTGAGCTCATTGCCGGATGACCGTAAGTCGTCTAGGTGTCGTTAAGTTCTCGCTTCAGCCGCAGCATTAGTTTTTCAGGACTGCGAGTCTCACACTCCCACACCACAATTACTCGCCAGCCCAGTCCCAGCAACTGGGCTTCTTTATTAGCATCGCGGCGTACATTAGCCTCAAATTTGGCAAGCCAGAATTCTTCTCTACTCTTCGGTGTGCTTGCGTAGCGGCAGCCTGAGTGTCGATGCCAAAAACAACCATGCACGAAGACCACCACTCCAAATCGCGGCAGGACTATGTCAGGTGACCCTGGGAGATCCCGACGATGTAGACGAAATCGGAGCCCTATAGCATGCAAAGCTTGGCGAACTTTGATTTCTGGCGCCGTATGAGCACGCTTGACCGCTCGCATGATGTCGCTCCGCGACTTTGCCGCTTTCTCGACGCCCATTATCGACCACCTCATCATCGCCAATGCCCTTAGAGATTGGGGCGAGCGAATCGCCTAAGCTCATACTCCTACTGTTCCGAGGAAGGTAAAGCGATCCAATCCTCAAGCTCGCCTCAAGTCGAAGCTTAGAACCCTCCCATGTTCTGGACTAGGCAGAATTAGCCAACTTGCCCCCTCAATCTCGTCGTAAGACATCAGGAAGAAGCCACGGCAAAAAAATAACTGGCTTCATTTAAGTATTTCGGATTGAAATCAACGTGCCGAGCTGCGTTTTATTGCTTTGCCTGGTTTTTTTCTTGTAGCCAAAAGTATCACATACAGACTCAATCTTCTGGCAAAACACATCTGCGTTAAGGGGAATCATCCAAAGCTCGCCTTTAGTAGGCTTTTCCCGGTTAGTGTTTTGCCATTGCGTATCATTATCCAAGGGATGTTCCGGCTTGAACGGCTCGACATTAAATATCTTGTGGTCAACTTTAGTAATCCAAGACGCCCCGATTTCCGTAATAGCACCCCATGACTTCTTGGTATTCTGACTCGTGACGAAAAGTACGAAAATTTTCTGAGTCGAATAACTTTCGACAAAAAAATCCCTCAGATAGCCGTACACATTCCTCCCTTCAGGTACGCGACAGACTTCATCATCGCAGTTAGTATATAAAATATCTTCAGCCGGTACGTTATTATATAGCAACATCTGATAAATTATATCGGCAAATGATTTATCGGGAGATGTCTGGCTGATAAGTATCTTTTTCTTTTGAGAGTCGACGAGTGACTTGATACCCAATTCCGGACTGTTTTTGTTTATCGATTTATCAATGGCATCCTTAATTGCCTCGCGTGACAATCCCGAACCGAGATTTAACAAATCATCAGCCGCTTCTTCGCTCGCTTTTTGACGGAAGGCATCGACATCTCGCCGAAGTTTTTCTTCATTATTTCTTTGTTCTTCCTCCTTCAATTGCTTTTTATCACGGTTTGCTCTATCAGTGTAAGCCTCTCGTTTCTTGAGGATTTCTGTAAGGAGGTCTGTCCTCACATAATCCAAGACGGTGGAATGCCGTAAATCGTCAGACTTATATCCTTGACGATTACTTAGCGCCATGTCGGGCAACTCGGTAAACTCGAACAAATCCACGTGCAGCTGCCCGACAACATAAACCTCATTCAGTTTATTTTGACCAACAACTGGTAGTATATTGAACTCACCCATTTTTTTATTAGCGAAAAGAGAAATAAAATTATCCGGAAAATCAGACATTTCCGCTTTCCGGCCTCGCGTTGTTTTATATGTTCCGATCCAACCTGCAATTCTCATCGTATATTCGTGTTCCACCCCATCATTATCCTTCATGACTAGTGGAATGGTTTTCTCACCGACTGATGAAACAAAATCTTTTCGCTTATCTGGATAACTGTCAGGAACGAGATCGACTAATGGCGAATACTCATCACCTAGAGTAATCAGTGTACCGAGCTCCGACATCACATGCTTATCAAAAGCATCAACGATTACATTCTCCTTCCCCCTGATTACATGTATACGAAAATCAGAATTTACCAAAGGGAATATTTTCAGAAGATTGCGCTTAACGGCGGCAAGAGTCTTATGCAGCCTGTACTGCGGATTCCGCATGACAATTGCGGAACCGTGCTCCTTCACATACTCAAACTTGATATCAGACTCATTGACGGCTTTGAGCTTACTCCCCTCCTCCGGGTGGCGAGAAAGAATAAAACCAGACTTCTCGCCATCTGCTACAGTTAATATATCGACATCTTCAGAAACTGACAGGGCGGCTAATTTTCCTACGCCTTTACGACCCATCTTGCGCCGGTCACCAGATTTGGAGAATGAATCAGTTTCTTTAACCCTTGAAACCCCCGCTATATTGAGGTACTTAGTTATATCACCTTTGTCATAGGACATACCGTGCCCATCATCTTCAATCCGGATATCATCCGGATTAGCGATAATATAGACATTCTTAGCATCGGCGTCATATGCATTGGCAATCAGCTCCGCCAAGACATAATAAATATTCGTGTAGAGGTTTGGCCCAAGCAATTCCAAGATACGTGGGTCAACATTCAGCTGATACTCTTTCACCAATTAATCCCTTCAGTAATTATTTTCTTCAACACCATTTTAACTCATTAACGCGTCAGTACTAGCTACCTGATGCGAATCATTCATTGAATACGTGCTTCTATCAAGCAAGGATTTCCCAATCACATGTCGCAGCCTTTTATAACTTCCACGTAGGGCATAACACCTAAACGCACCTTCAAGCAAATCAAACTTAACCGAGGACCCGTAGTCACCCGCCCGCCGTCTGTAAGCGTGCATCTTCCCGATGGTCGCAAGCAACCAAAACGCATGCCCTCGGTGACGGACTCCAGCGTGGCTGCTTGATGACGCTCGCGATTTAAATTGGAACCGCATACTACGGACCCAACCCACTGTAGACGCTAGCTTCAACGAGGTGGCTTAGCTCGAAAATGGTACGGTTGCCGCTGTCGCCCAACGTTACAGCCACTCTCTACTCCTTGGGAAAATCCAACTGCTGAAACCTAAGACAAACGGTAGCGCATGCTAGGCGGGACTCAAAGAAACGAAGCATGGAGCTCAATAGGTCACGTGGCGGAAGAGCCCCCCCCGAGGTGCCACCGTCAATGTGCGCAGCACCTCACAGGTCAACCACTGTTAGGCATCGCCGTCGGTCCTACCGCAGCGCTCCTAACCTTAATCCAGTGCTTGCGCTTGGGTAAAGGTATGCATAAGGCTTTTTGCCATTACGATTGCATTCACGGAACCTTGTGGTGGTCAATTCATCACTAATGACAGACCCAGACACCTCAAACCTAAGCATTTGTTTTACTGATTCAATCTTCGTCATCGCGCGATTTGCAAACGGATGAACTGCTTTGAACGTCGCGCCTCCAACACGTATATAGTTGATTGGCCACATACTTATTCTATTCTCAACAAATCAAGGTTATCCCCATGAGTGACCGCAAACGCTACCGACGGAAGCCAAGTCAGCCAATCGTGGCCGTACAGTTAAAACTGGACACGGATGGCTTCAAATACCACAAATGGGGCGGCGAGCAGCGCTGCAAGGCAAATGATTGGTTGGTCGACAACGGCGGCGAGGTGTACACCGTGGATGCCGAGTCGTTTGCTCGTACCTATACAGCTTTGACGCTTGGCACATATGTGAAGACTAGCAGGGTATGGGCCGAGCGAGCTGTCTCAGCAGGTCGCGTGACGACGAATGAAGGCAGCACTGGCTACGAAGCGGGCGACTGGCTCGTTTCCAACGGAGAGGACGGGTCGGACGCTTATTCAATCAGCGCAGAGAAGTTCGAAAAATTGTACGAACTGGACGAGTAATCGAAGTTCAATCGTTGGGGAGCCTCCATGGACTGTTTTGTAATTCGGGGTTTCGGGAAGAAGAAGGACTCCCATGGTTTGGAAATTGACTTTGACAAGGTAGACGCGGCGCTCATTACGCCGGCCTTGGAGAAGTGCGAGTTGATTGGCGGCACGACAGTAAGGGTTGTGGATGCAGGAGCCGTCCACAAGGATATGTTCGAATTCATCCTCAAAGCTGACCTTGTTATCTGCGACATTACGGTACACAACCCCAACGTATTCTACGAATTGGGTGCGCGCCATGCCTTGCGTAAGAAGCATACCGTGCTGATTAAGGGCAGACCATCAGCCGACGCTACGCCCTTTGATATCACTGGTGCGCGATACACGTCTTATGAATTGGCGGAGCCAGGAGAAGCCTTGGATGACCTCATCGCCGCAATTAAGTCCTCGCTGGCACGCGGGCGCGAGACCGATAGCCCCATTTTCCTAATGATGCCGGAATTACCGGAAGCCGACGTCAACAGCGTCGCGGCAGTGCCGCTGACCTTTATCGAAGAGGTGGAACATGCCGAAGCGCGTGCCGACAGGGGCTGGCTGCGACTGCTAGCAGAAGATGTACGCGGAGAACTCTTTCAGCGAGAAGGGCTCAAGCTCATCGGCTGGGCTCAATGGGTGCTGAAGGACTATCAAGCCGCGATTGCCACTTGGGAAACTGTACGGCGTTTCGCCGAGCAGGACCTTGATGCTAACCTCGCGCTTGCCAACCTTTATGAGCGTCTTTTTCGACAGACCGAGGACCCGGTTCAACTCCAGAGCTCAAACCAAGCGATCATGCGGGTGCTGCAGCGCGGAGGCATCTCGCCAGCGCACAAGTCCGAGGCGCTGGCGCTTCAGGGTCGCAATCTGAAGACTTTGTGGCGGATTACTTTCGAGAAGCTGCCAACCGTTGAGCAAAGACGCGAGTGCGCTATCGACCTCAAAGCCAAACAGGCTTACGAGGCTTACCGAGCCGCCCACAAGGTCGACCTCAATAACTTCTTCCCCGCGTTGGCCGCCTTGCAGATGGGGCACATCTTGCTTGCCTTGTCTGGCCATATGCGCTTCAGAAACCTCTTTAGCGGTGAGAAGCAAGCTCGGCGCTTCATCGAGGATCTCAAAGAGGAGTTGACTGCCCTGAGACAGGTAGTACGTCTATCGATAGAGAATGCACTCGCCACTAAGGAAAACAAGGATCGCAGGTGGGCGCAGATCAGCAGCGCGGACCTAGTGTTCCTAGAGCATGTGTACGACTCACCTGAGGCCGACATGTCTGCCGTGGTGGATGCATATCGCCACAGCGTGCCAGAAGACGGTGTCTCACCGAAGGATTCTGGCCGTTGGAAGGGGCGCTCCGCGCCACGGGACAACTTCTTTTGGGACTCCGCGCGCGGTCAACTGATGCTGTTTGAACAGCTCGACATCGGGGCAGCGGCCGCGCGCGCTGTGATTGAGGAATTCGACGGGCCGTTTTCGCCAACCCACGAAGTAAAGGACTTATCACAAAAGAGGCGTCACCTTGTGGTCTTCAGCGGCCACAAGGTAGATCCCAAAGAACCACCGCCGACCGTTCCGCGTTTTCCCTGCAGTGCACAAGATCGGGCTCGTGATCTGATTGAGGCGGCCTTGGTGAAGCTCAAGAACGAAGGCGACCAAATTGAAGTTCTGGTATCTGCTGCACCAGGGGCGGACATACTGGCACTTGAGACCTGTAAGACGCTTAATCTAGCCACATGGATATGCCTACCCATGCAGCGTGAGGCCGTTGCTCGAGAAGTATTCAAGGATCACGATGACTGGCGCAACCGCTTCTTTGACTTGACCAACACCCATCCGCGCAACCAAACATTCGTGCTCAGCAATAACGGCGGGCTGCCTCAGTGGCTAGGCGCACGCCCTATGATGACGGCTTGGTCGCGTGGAAACCGCTGGATGCTGCACCAGGCCCAAGCCTGGGGCGCCGACCGCATCACACTGCTTATTCTGTGGGACCACAACAAAGACGACAAGTCCCTTGACGGCACTGCCGGCATGCTGAAACTTGCACAGAAAGCCGGTGGTATATATATAGAATTAATCGATTGTCGCCCGCTCGCATCAAGTTGATCCGAGAGCATTATCAACCCCGTATGGAGATTTTATGAGCTACCGCGCCTTCGCCGATCACCTAGAAGCCGATGGCACGCCCAAACGCATCCTTTCCCTCGACGGCGGCGGACTGCGTGGCGTGATGACTATACAGGTACTGAGGAAGATCGAGTCGCTACTAAGGCAGCGCTTCGACGATGAAAAGATGCTCCTCAGTGACTACTTCGACCTTATCGCCGGCACCTCCACCGGCGCCATCATCGCGGCGGGGCTATCGTTGGGCATGACTGTCGACGAGATCGATAAACACTACTGCGACCTCGGCGATAAAGTCTTCAAACGCAGCTTCTGGCGACGAGGCTTCGCACGTCAGATGTATGACGCCAAAGCGGTAGCTGATGCGCTGAGTGACGTGCTAGGTACAGCCATGTTGAAAGACGCTAAGTTCCATACTGGCCTGCTCGTAGTCGCCAAACGGCTGGACACCGGAAGCACTTGGGTGATGACCAACAACCCAAAGGCCAAGTACTTTGCTCCCAACCCGGATAACCCTCAGACTATCCCCAACGGTGAATACCCATTGTGGCAAGTGGTGCGTGCCAGTACGGCGGCGCCAACCTTCTTCGAAGGAGAGGAGATCCAAATTCATTCCAATGAATCCAAGGATCGAGCGGACACAGTGGGCCTATTCATCGACGGAGGGTGTAGCCCACACAATAACCCGTCACTGCAGGCCCTGATGGCCGCAACAATGGAGGGCTACAAGTTTGGCTGGGAGGCTGGGCCCGACAAGTTGCTGCTAGTTTCTGTGGGCACCGGCAAAGCGGATGCCTCCGTCAAGGTCTCTAGTAAGCTTACCGACGCAGCAGCGGTCCAAGGCCTGCTGGCATTGAAGAATCTCATGGAGGACTGCGGCGATCTAGTAGAGACAGTGCTGCAATGGATCTCGGCACCCACGCCAACGGCGCGCCTCATCGATCGCGTGGCGGGGCTTGCCGGGCCAGTCCTGGGCGGCGGTGACGGCCTGCTTACCTATCATCGTTACAACGCTCTGTTCACGCAGGATTGGTTCGACCAAGCGGATATTGGCATCCAAGCGGACGCCTCGTACTTAGCCAGCATGCAGGAGATGGACAAACCCGAAAACCTCGCCAAGTTACGCGAGTTGGGAGAGGCCGTGGCCAGAAAGCAAGTTGACACCGCGCACTTCCCAACGAAATTCGACGTTGGAGTACGCGTGCACTGAAACCGGCAACTACGAAAAAGTCGCAGACTAACGTCGACAAGCCTGTTCCGCATGCGCGTGCAACGAGAGCGTCTTTCTAAGCGCGATACTGCCCCACGTTCGGAAACAAGGGAAATCGAACTGTTCCGATCTCTGATAGCAACATCTTATGTTTGCACATCCGCTTGCTGAGAATGACTGAGCTTGCTGGAGACAATTGTCTGAAGCTCTAAGATTGAGCATGTAGCAAGTGAGCGATGTAGAAATGTAGGTACTGTTACCAGTATCAAAAGCAAGGCGATTCCCACTCCACCAATATCGAATGCAAAATATCCGGCGATCGCTAGGATAAAAGATCCAATGAGCAAGCGCCGAATCGCTGCTAGCCAGCTAAGACGATACTCTATGGCCGTGCCCCCCTCGCCGGGCTTGATGGGCGCCTGAAAATTCTCATTGGCATTGCTCATTACTATGGTACGTGGCTCAGCCCTCTTACTCTTGATCATCGCCCACTCCGCGGCCATTGATACTGAAAGATCAGATCCATCAAATACGATCACGTCACTTAAGGATATCCAGTGAGCTACATTGTCTTTCCATTGTGCGTCGCTTGATCGCAAATAAACTGGCAAGTTCGACCACGGGCGCATCCAGCGAAAACCAGCGAATATCAGTACCATCGGATCCCACGATGTCGTCTTTGAGCCAGGCGAAGCAATCAGTGCAACTTGCGCGCCCTTTGGAGCTGCACGCATTAGTGCCGACATTAGTGCCACATCCGCCGGTCCGCCGAATCTACGCAGAAATAGAATAATTTTTCTCGGAGTTCGTCTTCTAATATGGATGTAGAGCATAGCAACAAGTGGAAAAATCAAAATGAAAATTAAAAAATACGTCAGATAAATTAGAACTATGCCAGCGCCAAATCGCGAAAGCCCAATAAATATGGAAACCCCCAATGGGGCAGCGGCGGCTAACACTTTAGCTTGATCCCCATTAAGCCCTTCTATTGTCACATCGAAGTTAGCTGGCCTGCTTTCCTCCTCAAAAATCAAGCTGGCGAGGGGCGCAAAGCACAATAAAATCGTTGACATTATCGCCCCAATAATTACATACCTAGGCTTTAAATCGGCTCGTAACGGAAAAGTTCGGACTAGCGCTCTCAGTGTCACTATCGCAGTAAGCGTATACACCAGAATGCCAACGATCATAAGCATTCCGTCCTCACCCAAAAACAGAATCTCTGCAAAGGGGAGTTTCGAGACTAACAACAGCAGGAAAAACAATAGAGATGAGGAGAGTAGCGCCGCGTAAGCGGTTCGTAGAAGGTTAAATACAAAAATCCCTACTGAATCGAGCATTATGCGCCCCCCTTGTAAAGAAAACTTCTATGCGATCACTGCGAAGTTGTTGCTAGGCACGCAAACCCCCTCGCCATTTTTATATCAGCATAGACCATACAGCCGCATGTGTGGCATCACCTAAAACATGGATACTTTCGAGAGCAATCATTGCTCTGATTTTGACTTCCCAAACAGAAAATCTCCATCCGTCCAATACTTTTGTGCCCATCGATAGTAATCTAAGAAGCTTGCCACAACCCAAACTGAATTTCATTCAATGTTGCGCGTTCCGCCCTTGGGCTTTGCTAGAGGACTTCCAAGACCAACAAAGTTTTCAACTTTGTACTATTCATCGAACTAGACGATGGTGCGATCATGTCAGTAAGCACGTATTGAGAAATCTTGTCCAACATCGCCAAAGTGGACGATCCACTGGTCAAATTGAACGTCTCTGAACTTTGCAGTGGTCAAAAAAATTCGTAGGTTTAGCCGTGGCCGCGGAAACCATTGAAAGACTAGAACAAGGACTCAAGGAATATCCTAAGGCGCCGTGAGCATCTAAAGTCGTATGTCGTGACCAAAGGCACTAGGCCAATTTCTGCCGGTGACGACCGACTGCAATGGCTCGACAGTTGCCCGTCACGACGGGCAGTCAACTTTACAAAGCGGTCTCCGCTAGTCAGACGTGGAGGGGGACGTACACGCAGGGGATACGTTTTCGTCACCATAATAACCTTCTCCTTTAGCACGCTCATTCTTCCAATACTGGAGAAGCTCGTCGATGCTCTCACCATTGTGGGATTCGAGCTCACAAAAATCGGATAGTCGCCAGTCATCGAACGTTTGTTCTTGGAGTTCGGTAGCAACATCCTGATAGGCCATGTGAGGGTCAATCAATTCCCGGTGACCCCGGCTGCCATTAAGCCATTCGTTAGAACTGTACCCATTGGGCAGATTGCAAAAACGCCACCATCCGCGGTATGACTCCACAGATCGACGAACGCAATCAGCGCGAAAATCCGCTTCGTTCTTTGCTGACCAAATGCCCTTTTCAATCATGTAATCGCGGTTTGCATTACGATCCAAGAAAAATATTTCGTGCATTTGAGGATCATGCTTCGCCCAGTCATAGAATTCGCAAACGATTCCTGACTGTCCCCACCGCAACACCGTGCGAACCACTGCTGCCTTAGAAGCGCCAAATACCCATTCATACTCGTGTAAAAAACTTGGATCATTGGAGGTGTGTCCCTCACAGGCAAAGGCAAATCTATCCCGATGCTTACTCCAAAACACATCGAGCTCATCAAGCGTTCGCAAGCGGACAAAACACGTTCCATTTTCAAGCAACGTGCATTCCGGCAATTCGATACATGCGGGCAAACGTGCTGATTTCGTTTTCATAGACGTATCGATCTCGCAACATCTGTAAAAGATGAAGTCCCACCACCGAAAAATCGGAATGACCGTTAAATTATACTGTGCTGAGTATAGAACAAAACTGCTTTGACCGGCCTTATCGTTCCTTTTGCGAGAAGTACTCATGCGACTGGAACTCAAACGGGCAATTGGCACCTGCGTTAAGGCATATCGACTTAAGAAAAACATCCCACAGGAAAGCTTAGGCCCAAGCCAGCCGTACATCAGCAACCTGGAAGCAGGAAGAGGCAGTGCGTCAATAGACAAAATCGAGCAGATGGCAGATATTCTCGGGATTCATCCAATGAGCATAATCTTCGCTGGATACCTCACATCAAACGAGGATGTCACCAAGGAGGATCTGTTTGACAGGATCCGAAAGGAGCTTGCTGAAATAGGGTTTTAACTGATACTCGTTTTCCGCTGGTAGCAGAAATTTGTAGGTGAATACCTGGACAGCATAAGCAGCGCAAGCGGCCTATGTTTGGCAAGTCACGCCTACGATGCTATTGGTAAAGTCCTACGGAAATGCTCTGTCAGATCAAGTGAAAATGGATGGTCAATACCGTGGAGTCGGCCAACCAGAGGCGGGGAAAACGCTTAAAAAGCTAAAAAGATTTCCTCATATAACTTCTTGAATACGTTCAGGAATACTCCAAGTAACAGTTAAGAAGGATCCAGAACAGCAGTATTCACTCCCTGTTGAATCGTTTCGTCTGCTGCTCAGAGACATCTTGACCAGTAATGTGTCGTCGGCCAAGAAGCAAAAATCGCCGTCAGCCGGACAAAGCCCCCACTCACCCATGCCACTGCTTCACAGGCAGGACGAAGGTCGGTGATTGACTGTGGGGCCACCGCCTTGGCGAGATCGACCGTGCGTACACGAGGCGGGCGCTAGTATAAGCGGGTTGACCGACGGTTCCTGCCTTCTGGAAAGCGTGGGTGGTGATAGTTCCTGACAGAAATTTCGCTATTTGCCTGCGACTAATGATCGATGCTCGAAATACCCGGAAATTGACTGCCCAGATGAGCGCATCGGCTGGCAAGCATTTCGCGCAAAAGGTTCACAGGCTTACTCAATTGTGCGCGATGGGCGCACAGCAGATTCAGCGGTGCGCGTTCGCAGAGGAGCTCCGGCATCAACACTTTCAAGCGACCGGCGAGCACATCGGCGGCGACATCGAGCCAGGACTTGTAGGCAATTCCGGCGCCCGCAATCGCCCACAGCCGAACGACATCGGCATCGTCGCTGAAGCGATCACCGCTGACCGTCAGGCCGACCTCGCGTTTGCCGTCGTGGAAACTCCAGCGGTCATGGACCCGGCTGCCGAGCATGAATAACAAACAATTGTGCTGGGCCAGTTGCTCCAGGTGGCGCGGTTCGCCATGCCTGGCCAAATAAGCAGGAGCGGCACACAGCACGCGGCGGTTTTGCGCCGCGATGGGCAACGCCACCAGACTTGAGTCTTCCGGCTCGCCGTAGCGCAGGGCGATATCGACCGGTTGGCGGAACAGGTCGGCGATGCGATCACCCAACAACAGGCGCACGGTCAACCTGGGATGCTCCCGCTGGAACTCGTCGAGCCACGGCAGCAACAGGTTGCGGCCAAAATCCGAAGGTGCCGACAACTGCAAAATCCCGCTGACCTGGTCCTGTCCGCTGGCCAGCAAGCGGCGCCCTTCATCCAGATTGCTCAGGGCCGCACGGGCGTACTCCAGAAAACCCTCGCCTTCGGCGGTCAGCCGCAAGCTGCGCGTTGAGCGGGCAAGCAAGCGTGCGCCCAATTGTTGTTCGATACGTTTAAGCGCCGCGCTGGCCACCGCCGCGGACATATCCATCACCCGCGCCGCCGCTGAAAGACTGCCGAGGTCAGCGGCACGCACGAACAACTGCAAATCATCGAAACGCAGCATTTTCAGCCCTGATTATCAAAAAAATATTGAAAGAGACTGCTCTTTTAGCGGGTTTTATCTTGCAGAGAAATAGCCAATCATCTGTCCCATCGAAATCATCCCGCTCCCGGAGCCCGACCATGTCCCAGCCTTTTACCGCCATTGCGACCCTCATTGCCAAACCCGGCCAGCAGGACGCCCTTGAACAGCACCTGCGTGCACTGCTGGAACCGACCCGCGCCGAGGCCGGTTGTGGCCAATACGATCTGCATCAGGACCTGGCCAATCCACTGGCCTTCTACATGATTGAACACTGGAGCAGCGACGAAGCCCTGCAAGCCCACGACGACAGCGCGCACATCCAGAACTTCCGCGCCAAGGCCGGCGAGTTTCTCGAGCACTTCGAACTCAAGCGCCTGCGCACCGTGGCTTGATCCCTTCTTTTATTACTGTTCAGGAGCCCTACATGAAAGCCATCGCCTATTACGCCTCGTTGCCGATCAGCGACGCGAACTCCCTGCAAGACATCGAGCTTGCAGAACCGGTTGCCGGACCACGTGATCTGCTGGTCGAAGTCAAAGCCATCTCGGTCAACCCAGTCGACACCAAGGTCCGCCAGAACGTCCAGCCTGAAGACGGCGCAGCGAAAGTGCTGGGCTGGGACGTGGCCGGTGTGGTCAAGGCCGTCGGCAGCGATGTCACGCTGTTCAAGGCTGGCGACAAAGTGTTTTACGCTGGCTCCATCGCCCGCGCCGGCGGCAACAGCGAACTGCACGTGGTGGACGAGCGAATCGTCGGCCATATGCCCAAGTCCCTCGGTTTCGCCGAAGCCGCCGCGCTGCCGTTGACCGCCATCACCGCATGGGAGCTGCTCTTCGAACGCCTGCAAGTGCGTGAAGGCAAAACCGATGAAAGCCAGAGCCTGCTGATCGTCGGTGCGGCGGGCGGTGTCGGGTCGATCCTGACGCAACTGGCCAGCCAGCTCACCGGGCTGAAGGTCATCGGCACCGCTTCCCGTGCGCAAACCCAGAGCTGGGTGCGCGAGTTGGGGGCCGATCTGGTGATCGATCACAGCAAGCCGCTGAGCGAAGAACTGAAACGCGCAGGCGTGGACCAGGTGACCCACGTCGCCAGCCTGACCCAGACCGATCAGCATCTGGATCAATTGGTCGAGGCGCTGGCGCCTCAGGGCAAACTGGCGCTGATCGATGATCCGAAGGCGCTGGACGTGACCAAACTCAAGCGCAAGAGCTTGTCGTTGCATTGGGAGTTCATGTACACCCGCTCGCTGTTCGAAACCGCCGACATGATCGAGCAACACAAACTGCTCAACCGCGTGGCCGAGCTGATCGATGCCGGAACACTGAAAACCACGGTCGGCGAGCATTTCGGCACGATCAACGCAGCCAACCTGCGTCGCGCCCATGAGCTGCTGGAGAGCGGCAAAGCCAAGGGCAAGATTGTGCTCGAAGGATTCTGAAACACACTGACACAAGTGTCGTCCCGAAAAGACGACACCGTCAGTCCGAGAGTTGACCTCCGTCATAATAGTGATCGTATTCAGGTCTACAATCGTCTCCTCTACGATGCAATTCGTTACGCAACATCTTTTACGAGAGGAGAGATCAGCAATGAAGATCCTGATAAAAGAAGTGGCAAAATCCCAGTGGCAGGTCCGTCTGGACCAACATTCCGTGACCTTTCGCAGCGAAGCCGAAGCCCTCGCCTTCACCCGCACCCTCGAAGCGCGCTTGCTCGCGCCGCATCAGATTCCCGACCGCCAGCAACGCGCCGCTGGCTGAGGCCCTCCTCAGACCTGGGCTTGCGCCAGTGCCCGGGCATTTTGCAAACGCCGGGTGAGCATCGCCGCGCTCACCACCAGAATCCCGCACAGGCTGATGACCATTGCCATCGGCACGGCGCTGCCATCATGCAAGACACCGACCAACGCTGCCGCACCGGCGGCGACGCTGAATTGCAGGCAACCGAGCATCGCCGACGCACTGCCGGCACGAGCGCCCTGCCCGTTCATGGCGCAGGCCGAGGCATTCGGGAGGATGCAGCCGAGGCTGGCGATGCAGATAAACAGTGGGATCAGCAACGGCCATAGCTGCATGGTGTGCAGTGCACTGACGGCGAGCAATGTCAGGCCTGCCCCCAGATAGATCCATACCGTACGTACCAACAGGAACGCAGGGCCACGTTTGGCCAGCAGCCGTGCGTTCACCTGCGCCACAAGAATGAAACCCGCCGCGTTGGTGCCGAACAGCCAGCCGAAATGTTCGGCCGGTACGCCATAAAGCTTGATGAAGACGAACGGTGAACCGGCGATGTAGGCAAACATCCCGGCGATGGCGATGCCGCCGGTCAGGGCGTGGCCCAGATACACCGGATCCGACAATAGCCGACCGTACTGACGCAGCGCCCCAGACAACGGTTGGCGCGGTACATGGGCGGGCAGGCTTTCCGGCAGACCGATTGCCACGGCCAGGCCAGCCAGGGCGCTGAAACCGGTCAGCACCAGGAAGATTGACTGCCAACCCGTGGTGTTGACCAACAGCCCACCCAGCATCGGCGCGAGAATCGGCGCCAGCCCCATCACCAGCATCAGTTGCGAGAAGACTTTCGCCGAACCCACCGCATCGCATTTGTCGCTGACCACCGCGCGGGAGATCACCATCCCGGCGCAACCGCCGAGGGCCTGAATGAATCGCGCGCCCATCAGCCATTCCAGATTCGGCGCGAATGCGCAGGCCAGGGAAGCGGCGGTGAACAAGCCCACGCCAGTCAGCAGAGGAATGCGTCGCCCGAAGCGATCCGCGACCGGGCCGTAAGCCAGTTGCCCGATGGACAAACCAAGGAAATACGCGGCCAGTGTCAGCTGGACATGTTTCTCATCGGTGCCAAACGCGAGCGCCATCGCCGGGAACGCTGGCAGGTAGAAATCGATCGCCAGCGGGCCGAAAGCGCTCAGGGCGCCAAGAATCAAAATGGTACGGAAGTTCATCAGGCATCCAGTGGGGTCGGCAGCCCGACAGTTTAGCCGCGCGCGGACGCCTTGAACATTCCGTTAGGTCGCTAACTATTAAAAAACCGCTGGATGAACACAAAACTTGTGTGGGAGCGAGCCTGCTCACTTCCACAAGGTTCTCAGGCGAGTTTTGCCTCATAGCCTTCTTCAGTGATCGCCGCGATCACTTCGTCGGCGGTCAGCGTGCTCTCGACGCCGACTTCTTTTGCCGCCAGTTCGACCCGCACACTCGCCGCAGGATCCTTGGCTTGCAGCGCCGCAGTGATGGCTTTGACGCAGTGACCGCAGGACATGCCTTGAACATTGAACACTTGCATGGGATGACTCCTTGAGTGAGGTTGCGAACAGTCTCGAGCTTGCCACCATGGCAAGGTCAAGTTCTGCAAATCGCTGCCGGGCTGGCAATCGGCGTCGCGCTCGGCCAAGCTGCGTGCATCAATGACTCGACCTCAGGAGATTCAGCCATGCGCTGGTCAGCTCTCAGCCTGTTTGGCTTCCTCAGCCTATTTGCCGCGACGCCTTCGGTTCAAGCCGCCGGGGAGGACTACGGGGTTCTGATCATTTCCCGCGAGCGCCTGGAAGTCTCGACCAACTGCGAGATCGGCGTGTACATTCAGGATCAACTGTCGGCGCGGCTGTTCCAGGAACAAAGCACCTCGTTCAACCTGCCGCCGGGCAATGTGTCCCTGCGCCTCAAACTGTTGCCGGGCCAGGCTCCGGGCTGCAACCCGGGGATGCTCGCACCGGGCTCGCAGAACATCATGCTCAAGGCCGGTGATGTGTTGAAGTTCCGGATTGCGATGACGTCGGAAGGGATGTACCTCAAACCCGCCGCCCTCGGATATTGAGGCAGCCTCGTTGCACTCGACAGCTCCTACAGGAACACGAACCGTGTAGGAGCTGTCGAGTGCAACGAGGCTGCGATCTTTTGATCTGAGACATGGCGCTTGACCTTGCCAGCATGGCAAGGTTGATCCTGTAGACATCTTCTACAGGGAGCGCGACCGATGTCCGAATCCATTACGTTCGATCTGCCGATTGCCGGCATGACCTGTGCCAGTTGCGCCGGGCGTGTCGAGCGTGCCTTGAGCAAAGTCGTCGGCGCTTCCGCCGTCAGCGTCAACCTCGCTACCGAGCAGGCTCGAGTTCAAGCGCCCAGCGACAGCCTGCCGGCGTTGATGGATGCGGTGCAGCAGGCCGGTTACAGCGTGCCGCAGCAGACACTGGAATTGAGCATCGACGGCATGACCTGTGCGTCGTGCGTCGGCCGTGTCGAGCGGGCGCTGGCCAAGGTGCCGGGGGTGAAAAGCGTCAGCGTCAACCTCGCCAACGAGCGCGCCCACCTCGAACTGCTCGGACACGTCGATCCACAAACGTTGATCGGCGCCGTGACCAAGGCGGGCTACAGCGCCAGTGTCTGGGAAGTCGAACACCCGCAGACCGACAACCAGCAACAGCGCCTGCATCGCGAGCGTTGGGCATTGATCATGGCCATCGCCCTTGCCTTGCCGCTGGTGTTGCCGATGCTGCTGCAACCGTTTGGCGTGCACTGGATGCTCCCGGCCTGGGTGCAATTTGCGCTGGCCACACCGGTGCAGTTCATTTTCGGCGCGCGTTTTTATATCGCCGCCTGGAAAGCCGTGCGCGCCGGTGCCGGCAACATGGATTTGCTGGTCGCCCTCGGCACCAGCGCCGGTTATGGCTTGAGCCTTTATGAATGGGCCACCGCGGCCGGGCGCATGCCACACCTGTATTTCGAAGCGTCGGCGGTGGTGATCGCGCTGGTGCTGTTGGGCAAATACCTGGAAAGCCGGGCCAAACGCCAGACCGCCAGCGCCATCCGCGCCCTCGAAGCCTTGCGCCCGGAACGAGCGATTCAAGTCATCGATGGCCGCGAGCAGGATGTCGCCATCAGCGCTTTGCACCTCAATGACCTGGTGCTGGTCAAACCCGGTGAACGCTTCCCGGTGGACGGTGAAGTGGTCGAAGGCCAGAGCCACGCCGACGAAGCGCTGATCAGCGGCGAAAGCCTGCCGGTGCCCAAGCAACCCGGCGACAAGGTCACGGGGGGCGCGATCAATGGTGAAGGTCGGTTGTTGGTTCGCACCCAGGCCTTGGGCGCGGAAACCGTGTTGGCGCGGATCATCCGCCTGGTCGAAGACGCCCAGGCCGCCAAGGCGCCGATTCAGAAACTGGTGGATAAAGTCAGTCAGGTGTTTGTGCCGACGGTTTTGCTGATCGCATTGGCAACACTGATCGGCTGGTGGTTGTACGGTGCGCCGATGGAAACCGCGCTGATCAACGCCGTCGCGGTGCTGGTCATCGCTTGCCCTTGCGCATTGGGCCTGGCCACGCCGACCGCGATCATGGCCGGCACGGGGGTGGCGGCCCGCTATGGCATCCTGATCAAGGACGCCGAAGCCCTCGAACGCGCCCATGAAGTCAGCGCCGTGGTGTTCGACAAGACCGGCACGCTGACCTCGGGCACCCCACGCATCGCTCACCTAAGCGCTATCGAAGATGACGAAGCCGCCCTGCTGCAAATGGCCGGTGCCCTGCAACGTGGCAGTGAACATCCACTGGCGAAGGCAGTTCTGGACGCCTGCGCCGAACGCAACCTGAGCGTGGCCGATGTCAGTGACAGCCAATCGCTGACCGGACGCGGCATCGCCGGTACGCTCGACGGTCGTCGCCTGGCGCTGGGCAATCGCCGGATGCTGGAAGAAAGCGGTTTGAATGCCGGCCCCTTGGCTGACTCGGCAACGGCCTGGGAAACCGAAGGCCGGACACTGTCCTGGCTGATTGAACAAAGCCCCAAACCTCGAGTGCTCGGCCTGTTCGCATTCGGCGACACCCTCAAGCCCGGCGCCCTGCAAGCGGTGCAACAACTCAACGCACGCCACATCAGCAGCCACTTGCTGACCGGCGATAATCGCGGCAGCGCCAAAGTGGTTGCCGAAGCCTTGGGCATCACCGATGTGCACGCCGAAGTGCTGCCGGCCGACAAAGCCGCCACGGTCGCCACACTGAAAAAAACCGGCGTGGTGGCGATGGTCGGCGACGGCATCAACGATGCCCCGGCGCTGGCGGCGGCCGATATCGGCATCGCCATGGGCGGTGGCACCGACGTGGCCATGCACGCGGCCGGCATCACCTTGATGCGCGGCGATCCACGGCTGGTGCCCGCGGCTCTGGAAATCAGCCGCAAGACCTACGCGAAGATCCGGCAGAATTTGTTCTGGGCCTTTGTTTATAACCTGATCGGCATTCCGCTGGCCGCTTTCGGCTTTCTCAACCCGGTACTGGCCGGCGCGGCGATGGCGTTGTCGAGCGTCAGCGTGGTGAGCAATGCGTTACTGTTGAAAACGTGGAAACCCAAGGACCTGGAGGACAATCCATGAACATCGGCCAAGCAGCCCGCCACAGTGGTCTGAGCGCGAAGATGATCCGTTATTACGAGTCCATCGGCTTGCTCAAGGCCGCCCACCGTACCGACAGCGGCTACCGGGTTTACGGCGATGACGACCTGCACACGCTGGCGTTCATCAAGCGCTCCCGGGACCTGGGGTTTTCACTCGAGGAGGTCGGCAAACTGCTGACCCTCTGGCAGGACCGCCAACGCGCCAGTGCCGACGTGAAAGCCCTGGCCCGTCAGCACATCGACGAACTGAACCAGAAGATCCGCGAACTCGGACAGTTGCGCGACACCTTGCAAGACCTGGTCGAGCACTGTCAGGGCGACCATCGCCCCGACTGCCCGATCCTCAAGGAGCTGGCGTCGGGCTGTTGCGCCGAACCTGCCCGCGCCTGAGCGCCAGCCCCTTCACCAGCAACACGGTGGTGATAGGAATGCCGTGGAACAGCAGCACCACGGCCCCCGGCGCCCACCATGCATAGAACGGCGCGGCGATCAGCATGCCGATGCCGAACCCGGTCATTTGCAGCAGCGTCAACACGCTGAAGATCGGCAGGCGCAGGTTGTCCGGCTCGCGTTGCAGGCGCGACATCAAACCAACCTCCGAGAACCCGTCACCCAACCCAGCCGGCAACGAGAACAACAGCAAACCGTAGAGCGTCTGCTGCTGAAACATCAGGATGAATCCGCAGGACATCAGCAACACGCCGAAGAAAAATCGTCGCACCAGATGTGCATTGTCCGAGCCTTGCAGGTGACTGGCGATTCGCGCGCCGATCAGTTTGCCACTGGCCCAGACCGCCAGCATCAAACCCAGCGTGGTACTGGCGGATTCGGGGGTGAGCAGTTTTGAAATGATCGGAAAGCCCACATTGTGCGCGGCGCTACCCAGGGTGTCGGCCATGGTGACGGCCAGCATCGCGGCTACCACGGGTGTGCTGCGCAAACCCTGGCGCAGGGCCGACCATTCACTGTGCTCGTGAGTGGGTTCGAAAGCCGGTCTGGAAAAGCGCAGCGGCACGATGAACACCGCGGCCAGCAAATAAGTGACCACGTTCAACGCAAACACTGTTTCGAAGCCAAACGCGGCCACCAACAACCCCGCCACCAGACTTCCGCCAACCATGGCCGCCGACGACGCCGAGGTGATCCAGGCGTTGGTCTTGGGCAGGTGTTCGCCTTCGATCAAGTGCGGCAATTGGCTGTTGAGGCCGATCGCAAACATGGAATTGCCGAATCCCAGGCCGAAAGCGATAAACGGTAATAACAGAGCCTGCTGGGTGACCGGCAGTACCAACAGCAAACCCAAAAGCGCAGCACGCAGCAGGTCGAATGCGATCAGCGGCCAGCGCCCGGCCCAGCGACGATAGAACGTCGTGCCGATGAGGCTGGCGAAAATACCTCCGCCCACGCGACTGGCGAGAAAGATCCCCACGCTCATGGCGCCGTTGCTGAGCAGGTAGACGTAGGTGGCCAGGGCGACCATGTTGAGGAAGGCGCCGAAGTCCGAGACCAGACGAGCGCTGATGATCAGTCGGGCGTTGCGGGTGGAGGTGTTCACATTCAATCCTTGAGTGTGGTGATGTTCAATGTTTCGACAAAAAACCCGGCCGAAGCCGGGTTTTTCGTTAACCGATCACTGCATCCACGGTGGAGGCGGTTCTTCGGTCCTGCCCGGTGGCGCATCATCTGCCGCGCGCACCGCTTGTTTACGCTCTTCATCCAGGCGTGCCGCCTCGATCTCGCGCATGATCCCGCCCACGTCAGCCAGCTCTTCCGGTTCGTCGAACTCGCCGGTCAACACGCTGGCCGGGTGCAAGGTGCCGGCTTCGAACAATGCCCACATTTCCTTGGCGTACTTGGTCTTTTTCAACTCCGGCGCAAACCGGCCGAAGTAGGACGCCATGTTGCCCACGTCCCGCTCCAGCATGCTGAACGCGTGGTTATTGCCCGCCGCGTCGACCGCTTGCGGCAAGTCGATGATCACGGGGCCGGTCGGGGTCAACAGCACGTTGAACTCCGACAGGTCACCGTGCACCAGACCGGTACACAGCATCAGCACGATCTGCGAAATCAGGAACGCGTGATATTCGCGCGCCTGATCCGGCTCCAGCACCACGTCGTTCAGACGCGGCGCTGCATCGCCGTACTCGTCGGCCACCAGTTCCATCAGCAGCACGCCTTCAAGGAAGTCGTACGGCTGAGGCACCCGGACACCGGCGCCAGCCAGACGGAACAATGCCGCCACTTCGGCGTTCTGCCAGGCGTCTTCGGTTTCTTTCTTGCCGAACTTGGAGCCCTTGGCCATCGCCCGAGCCTGACGGCTGTTGCGCACCTTGCGGCCTTCCTGATATTCGGCCGCCTGGCGGAAACTGCGTTTATTCGCCTCCTTGTAGACCTTCGCGCAACGTAGCTCGTTACCGCAGCGCACCACATAAACAGCTGCTTCTTTACCACTCATGAGTGGGCGCAGCACCTCGTCGACCAGACCGTCCTCGATCAGGGGTTCAATGCGTTTTGGAGTCTTCATCAGCTTTTATTGTGGGTCCTTTATTACCAAACACGCGAAAGTCATTCGTTATACGGCAATCCACTCGTTCGGGGGAGGGGTTGCCGACCTATGAACGTCGTGATGCACACAATGTGCCGGATTATTCGGTCCCTCTCCTTCGGTCATTATCGGCCGCAAAAGATCATAGCTGAGCCGGCAACACTTGTTGGCAGAGGGTTGTGAGGGCATTTGCGACAGAAGCTGACACCTTAGTTCATACCCTTCGTAGGATTTTTCTTTTTAAGCCTCAATTTCCCCCGCAATCAGCCGAAGTCCTCAGTGACAAAGTGATTTGTCCGACAATCGTTCCGACAACAAAAACGATGGCGCGCTCCAGGATCGGGGACCAAAAACGTTTACGGCTGCCAAAAATCCGCGAGTCTTCTGTACTGCGTGGGCCTACAAGAAAAATCTGGAGCGCGGATGAACATCAAACAGAAGTTGACCTGGGCGTTTGCAATCATCGCCTGCTTGCCGGTGGTGCTGGTCGCCACCCTCGTCGTGCTGAACTTGCGCAGTGACGCCAAGGAGAATTTCGTCGACGGCAGCGGTCGCGAAATTCGTCAGGTCAGCAACGCAATGCAACTGTTCTTCGACGGCATCAGCCAGAACGTCAACTACCTGGCCAATCAACCTCTGATCAAGAACTCCGACGACAGCCTCAAGACCTACATGGGCGCCAACGCCGAGAGCATTCCCCAGGGCGAGATGGACAAAAAAGTCTTCGGCCTCCTGCAGGACCTGGGCAACAGCCATCCATCCTATGCCTACGCCATCCTCGGCACGGCGGCGGGCGGTTATGTGTCCTGGCCGGACGATGCCAAGCTGAGCAATTACGATCCGCGCCAACGCCCCTGGTACAAGGCTGCCCAGGCCAAGCCGGGCAAACCGTTTCGCACCGAGGCTTATTATTGGGCCCAGGACGACGCAACCTACGTCAGCACCGTGCGTACCATCGACAACAAGTTGGGCACCAACGGCGGCGTAGTCAGTATCGACGTGACGCTCAAGCAGCTCACCGAGATCGTCAAACAGATCAAACTCGGTGAAACCGGTTATCTGATGCTGCTGGAAAACACCGGCACCGTACTGGTCGATCCAAAGCAGCCGGAACACAACTTCAAAGCCCTCAGCAGCCTCGGCGAAGGCTATGCGCAACTGGCCAAGGCCGGTAAAGGCCTGGTGGAAGTCGAGCTGAACGGCGAGCGCTACATGGCCAACGTCTGGCCGTCGGAGCAACTGGGCTGGACCTTTATCGGTCTGATTAAACAGAACGACGTGATGAGCTCGGCCACGCAACTGACCTGGCTGATCGCGATCATTGCTGCCGTGCTGGCGGTATTCTTTGCCATCGTCGGCGCCAGTTTCGCCAGCCTCATCGTGCGGCCGATCCGCAGCGTGGCCAGTGGCCTGGAAGGCATCGCCCAAGGTGAAGGCGACCTGACCAAGAACCTGGAAATCCGTGGCAGCGACGAAACCGCGCAACTGGCCAACTGGTTCAACCAATTCTTGACCGCGATTCGTAACCTGATCCAGAGCATCGGTGGCGCAGCGAACAAGATTCTCGCCACCTCCAAAAGCTCGACCCAGGTATCCAGTGACATGGCCGAAGCCGCCGGGCGCCAGCGTGAAGCGGTGGACATGGTGTCCACGGCGTTCCACGAAATGGTCGCCACGGCCAACGAAGTCGCGCGTTCTTGCAGCCAGGCTGCCGAGTCGGCAGACAGCGGTCAGCGTCAGGCTCGTGAAGGTCAACAGCAAATCGATGCGGCCGTGACCAGCGTTGATCGCCTGAGCCAGGAAATCGAACAGTCGGCGCAGTCGATGCAACAACTTGAGCGCGACAGCAACGATATTCAGTCGATCCTGGGGACCATTCGCTCGATTGCCGAACAGACCAACCTCCTGGCACTGAACGCGGCCATCGAAGCGGCACGGGCCGGTGAACAAGGTCGCGGTTTTGCGGTGGTGGCGGATGAAGTTCGCGCCCTGGCCAAGCGCACGGCCGATTCCACGGCGGAAATCGACGGGCTGCTGGGCAACCTGGCCAAACGCACCAGCCAGGTGACTCAGCAGATGCATGCGAGCCTTGAGGTCTCTCAGCAATCGGTGAGCCGCATTGGCGAGGCACGCAGCAGTTTCGGGCTGATTCGTGAGTCGGTGGATGTGATTCGCGACATGAACACCCAGATCGCCACGGCGGCGGAAGAACAGCATCAGGTGGCGGAAGACATCAACCGGCACATCAGCCAGATTCATGGCGATGCGCAGCTGGTGGCGGAACTGGCCAACTCGGCGCGGCTGGATTCCCAGAGCCTGGCCGGGTTGTCGAATGAACTGGATGTTCTGGTTCGTCGCTTCCGGACTTGATCCAATCCCGGTGGCCGCTTCGCGGCCAATCGCGAGCAGGCTCACTCCTACAGAGAATTGATGTCAGGCACAAATCTTGTGTTCACTGAGATCCAATGTGGGAGTGAGCCTGCTCGCGATGAGGCCGTCACTGCTTGAACAATTCCCCCGGGGTAAACCCGAACAAGCTTTTGAACGCCGCAATAAACGCCGACGTTGAGTCATACCCGCAAGACAGCGCCGCATTCGTCACGCTGTCACCCTCCTCCAGCAAACTCAATGACGACAGCAGCCGCATCCGCTGGCGCCACCCGCGAAAACTCAACCCGGTCTCACGCTGAAACAAGCGCATCAGCGTCTTTTCCGAAGTGCCGAGGCGTTCTGCCCATTCCTGCAATGTCACGTTGCGCTCCGGGCTTTCGATGAGTTCATTGCACAAGCCCAGCAATCGCGGGTGCCTAGGCAATGGCAGAGAAAATCCGACTTCCGGCAAACTCGCCAACTGATCCAGCAGCACATTCACCAGCCGCGCGGCCTGAGTGTCGCCCTGCGGATATTCCACCGGCAGCAAACAAAAACTCTTGATCAGCTCCCGCGCCAGTGGCGTGACTTCCAGCACCCGGCAACGCCCGTCTGCCCACTCACAATCTTCGCGGCGCACGTAGAGGCTGCGCATCTCGGCACGCATCGAGGTCACCACCTGGTGTTCCAGGTCCGCCGGAATCCAGATGCCCCACTGCGGCGGCGCAAAGAAACTGCCCTCCGCGGTGTGCACGCCGAGAACGCCACTGATGGCGTAGGAAAACTGCACCCAGTCATGGCGATGAGGCGGCGTCCAGGAACCGGCGTTCAGGCTTTCCGCCCGCGCAAACAGCGGACGCGGCAGCGCGGTCAGCGTCGGAATGGTCCGTTCGAGGGAAAGTTGTCCGTTAGTCGGCATTGATTGGCCTTATGTCGCAAGACGGCAGTCATGGCCAACGGTAGGCTAAGTCACCATTTCTTACAAATGTATTCGGTGCCTGTTATGCATGCCTTCAAACACCTCAAACGCGTGGTCACCGACTGGTTCTTGTGCGGCATGCTGATCGCCACGCTGCTGGCGTATTTCTTCCCGACCTTTGGCGCCACGGGCGGCGGTATGCACGCCGAATATGTGATCAACATCGGTGTGTTTCTGGTGTTCTTCCTTCACGGCGTCAACTTGTCCAGCGAGCAGATCCGTCATGGCCTGAAGAACTGGAAGCTGCATGTGATGGTGCAGTGCTTCACCTTCGCGGTGTTTCCACTGATCTGGCTGCTGAGCGACAAACTGCTGGGCTCGCACCTTCCATCGCTGCTGATGCTGGGCTTCCTCTACCTCTGCGCCCTGCCCTCGACCATTTCCTCTTCCGTGGCCCTGACCGGCAGCGCGGGCGGCAACGTACCGGCGGCGATTCTCAACGCCAGCCTGTCCAGCGTGCTGGGGATTTTCCTGACGCCACTGCTGGTCAGCTTCGTGGTCGGCAGCGGGGCCGGCGGCATCGATCTGGGCTCAACCCTGCTCGACCTCTGCGCCATGTTGCTGTTGCCGCTGGTACTGGGCCAATTGGTGCGGCCGCTGTTCGGCAAGTTTTTCGCGCGACACAAGCGCTACACCAACGTCGCCGACAAACTGGTGATCCTGCTGCTGGTGTATGCGGCGTTCTGCAACTCGATGGTCTCGGGGATGTGGCAAAACCAGGGCAACACAGTGATTCTGACGGCGCTGATCGGCAGTGCGATCCTGCTGGCGATCATCCTGTGGATGACCACCCGCACCGCTCGCGCGCTGAAATTCAGCCCGGCAGACGAGATCGCGGCGGTGTTTTGCGCCAGCAAGAAATCCCTGGCTGCCGGTGCACCGATGGCGGCGCTGATCTTCGGTGCCAACCCGGGCCTGGGTTTGATTCTGCTGCCGATCATGATCTATCACCCGTTGCAGTTGATCGTCTGCTCGGTGATGGCCGAGCGTTACGCCAACCTCAACCGTGAACGCATCGCGCAGCAGACCGCGCAACTGGTCAGCGCTCGATAATCGCCGTCACACCCTGACCACCGGCGGCGCAAATCGAGATCAGGCCTCGGCCCTTGCCCGCCGCATCCAACAACTTCGCCAGGTTGGCGACAATGCGCCCGCCTGTTGCGGCAAATGGATGCCCCGCCGCCAGCGAACTGCCTTTGACGTTGAGTCGACTGCGGTCGATGGACCCCAACGGCGCATCGAGGCCGAGGCGGGTTTTGCAAAACTCTGGATCTTCCCAGGCCTTCAATGTGCAGAGCACCTGCGCGGCGAAGGCTTCGTGGATTTCGTAGTAGTCGAAGTCCTGCAAGGTCAGGCCGTTGCGCGCCAGTAAACGCGGCACCGCGTACACCGGCGCCATCAACAGCCCTTCGGCGCCATTGACGAAATCCACCGCCGCCGTCTCACCATCGCGCAAGTAAGCGAGGATCGGCAAGCCACGTTCCTTCGCCCATTGCTCACTGCCCAGCAGCACCAGCGATGCACCGTCGGTGAGTGGCGTGGAGTTGCCCGCCGTCAGCGTGCCCTTGGCGCTTTTCTCGAAGGCCGGTTTCAGCGCAGCGAGTTTTTCCAGGGTCAGGTCCGGGCGCAGATTGTTGTCGCGGGTCAGGCCGAGGAACGGCGTCATCAAATCGTTGTGCCAGCCTTCGGTGTAGGACGCGGCCAGATTGCGATGGCTCTCCAGCGCCAGTTGATCCTGTTCTTCGCGGGGGATGTTCCAGGTCTGCGCCATCAATTCGCAGTGCTGGCCCATGGACAAACCGGTGCGCGGTTCGCCGTTGCGCGGGAACTCAGGGATCAAATCCCGGGGACGCAATTGCAGAAAGGTTTTCAGTTTGTCGCCCGTGGTCTTGGCCCGGTTGGCTTCAAGCAACACCCGGCGCAAACCTTCACTGACGCTGATCGGTGCATCCGAGGTGGTATCGACGCCACCGGCAATCCCGCAATCGATCTGGCCCAGGGCAATCTTGTTCGCCACCAGCAACGCCGCTTCAAGCCCAGTGCCGCAAGCCTGCTGAATGTCATAGGCCGGCGTGCTGGGGGACAACCGCGAGCCGAGCACGCACTCGCGGGTCAGGTTCATGTCTCGCGACAGTTTGAGGACGGCTCCCGCCACCACTTCGCCGAGGCGCAGGCCATGCAGGTTGTAGCGCTCGATCAGGCCTTCGAGCGCTGCGGTGAGCATCGCCTGATTGCTAGCAGTGGCGTACGGCCCGTTTGAACGTGCGAAAGGAATACGGTTACCACCGATAATCGCGACGCGGCGCAGCTGAGTCATGAAAAGCTCCTTGAAAAATTCAATTTGGGAACCGATCCCTTGTGGGAGCGAGCCGGCTCGCTCCCACAGGGTTGCATTCCAATTCAGGTCTGCGGTCGCCTGAAAGTCCTGCGACGAACTAATCTGCTGAGTTCAAGCGTAGGCCTTATCTCGTGGATCGAACGACTGATTGCCATTCGTGGTCCACACTTTGAACCCCAGCTGCCGGAGTGCGTTCCATGTCTGACCGTTATATCGACTTCGCCAATTCGTCCATCGGCCATCGTCTGGTCGGGGCCTTGGGACTGCCGTCTCCGGTACGCCTGGAACGCTGGCAAGCAGGCCGGCTGCGGCCTGTCGAAGGAGCGCTGTTGATCGGCGGCGGCCCGTTGGCCGACAACGTCAGCGCCTTCGCCAATCGCCTGACCGACGCGATCTATGCCTACGGTGCCGAGCCTTCCCTGGCCACCGCGTGGATTCCCGGCCACGGTCCGAAAATCAAGGCAGTGGTGTTCGATGCCAGTGATGTGCTGCACACCGATCAGCTGAAACGGCTGCGCGAATTCTTTCAACCGCTGATGAAAAACCTCGATAACAGCGCGCACCTGGTAATTCTGGGGCGTGCGCCAGAGACCTTGAGCGACCCGTTCGCCGCCAGCGCACAGCGCGCTCTGGAAGGTTTCAGCCGCTCGCTGGCCAAGGAATTGCGCAGTGGCGGCACCTTGCAGCTGATCTATGTCGGCGAAGGGGCCGAGGATCAGCTGGAGGGGCCTCTGCGGTTTTTCCTCTCGCCCAAAAGCGCATTCGTGTCCGGCCAGGTCATCCGGTTGAAGGCCTGCGATACGCAAGTCACGGACTGGACTCGCCCACTGGCTGGGCGCAAGGCGCTGGTCACCGGTGCCGCGCGGGGCATTGGTGCGTCCATCGCCGAGACCCTGGCCCGTGACGGCGCCGAGGTGATCCTGCTTGACGTACCACCGGCCAAAGCCGATCTGGATGCGCTCGCTGCACGCCTTGGCGGGCGAAGCATCACTCTGGACATTTGCGCCGAAGACGCCGCCGCGCAATTAATCGAACAGCTGCCTGACGGTATCGACGTGGTGGTCCACAACGCCGGCATCACCCGCGATAAAACTCTGGCCAACATGACCCCGGAATTCTGGGATGCGGTGCTCGCGGTCAACCTCAACGCGCCGCAAGTGCTGACCAAGGCGTTGCTCGACAGCGGCGCGTTGCATGACAACGGTCGGGTGATTTTGCTGGCCTCGATCAGCGGCATCGCCGGCAATCGCGGGCAAACCAACTACGCGGCAAGCAAGGCCGGTCTTATCGGTCTGGCTCAAGCCTGGGCACCGCTGATGAGTGAACGCGGCATCAGCATCAACGCCGTGGCGCCCGGATTCATCGAAACGCAAATGACCGCACACCTGCCGTTCGGCATCCGCGAGGCCGGGCGACGCATGAGTTCGCTTGGCCAGGGCGGCCTGCCACAGGACGTTGCCGAAGCGGTGGCCTGGCTGGCGCAACCGGGCACTGGCGCCTTCACCGGACAGGCGTTGAGAGTCTGTGGACAAAGTGTTCTGGGGGCGTAGACATGATCATTGACTGGCACACGCTCAACCGCGAACCGAGCCTGCCTGCACTGTATGTGCGGGCGGCGATGCGACGCAAAATCACCGGCACCACGTTGCCCGACTCCGGGTTGCGCTGCTGGGTCGAGGTCGATCCCAACCGTTTGGCGGCGTATCGCAAGGTCTGCGGGTTTGCCGACAACGGTTTGCTACCGCCGACCTACCCGCACATCCTGGCGTTTGCGCTGCAGATGCAATTGCTCACGGCCAAGGAATTTCCGTTCCCGTTGCTGGGGCTGATCCACCTGAGCAACCGCATTCGGATTTTACGGCCCATGGGCGGCGTGCATCGTGTTCGGGCCAGCGTTCAGGTGCAGAACCTGCAACCGCACGCCAAGGGCGCAACGTTCGACCTGGTGACCTCGCTCGACGATCAGTTGGGAACGCTGTGGGAGGCTGAAAGCCGAATGTTGTGCCGGGGCGTGAAACTCGAGGGCGAACCCGTCGAAGAGGTCCTGGCCTCGACACTGGACATGATGGAAGTGACGCGCTGGAAAGCGCCGGCGGATATCGGTCGCCAGTACGCCAAGGTGTCAGGTGACTACAACCCGATTCACCTGAGTGCCGCCAGCGCCAAACTGTTTGGCTTCCCGACAGCCATCGCCCATGGATTGTGGAACAAGGCACGCACATTGGCCGCGTTGAGCGAGCATCTGCCCACCGCCAATGTCGAGATCGAGGTGCAGTTCAAGAAACCGGTGCGGTTGCCCAGCGAAGTGACATTGCTGGCCAGCGCGGCAGGCTCCAGCGGCGATTTTCAGCTGGTGGGTGCGGGGGATCTTGAACACATGACGGGGCATTGGCGGCCCATCGCTTGAGCCGGTCGTTCCCACGCTCGCGTGGGAACGAATTTCAACCCTCAGGCCATGCTCAATTGCGTCTATACAGCTTTGTTTTTTCGGCGCCCTCTCAAGGGACGAGGCGTTGCATCTCGGGCTGCGGAAACAGATTATTCAGCGTTTCCAGCAACCGCACGTGGTAAATCGGCTTGCGAAACAGGTCGAGCACCTGCAGGCGCAGCATATCGCTGACATCCTCCATGTCCGCATGCCCGGACGTTACGATCACCGGCAAATGTTGACGTGAGGTATGTTCGCGCAAGCGCCTGATCAGCGACATGCCGCTTTCCTCCGGCATGCGCAGATCAGTGATCACCAAGGCGATATCAGGATGGCGGGTCAAATGCTGCAGGGCGATCTTGACCGACGTTGCGGTGAAACAATTGAAGCCCTCCCCCTCCAGCAATTCCGCCAATTCCAGCAACGCGTCCTCTTCATCATCGACCAGCAGCAGCTGTTGACGTGGCAGCGCGTGAGCGTTCATGGGTAACTCCTGCAATGGACCAAGCGCTGACGTCAGTACCACTCAGGCAGGCACGCTGGCAAGCTGTAACGATCATGGGGTCGCCGGCACCAGCACGTTTTTGATCCCGGTAAAAATCAGCGTAATCGCACCCGAAATTGGCGTCATGAAAGCCGCCAGTGCCACGGCGGCCATGCCCGCGATAATGGCGTATTCGATACCCGAAGCCCCTTCGGTGTCTTTCGCCAGGTTGAAGTAGAAGGCAGCTTCGGACTTGATCTTCTGAACAATGTTCGTGAAGGACATAACGATTTCTCCTGAGAGCAGCGGGTGTTGCACCGTCGCAACATGATTCCCCTGTGCCAGCACCAGCATTGTCGCCATTCTCCGGCCCCACAACTGTAAGAACGCATTAACACTTTAGTAGTAAGCGCAGGCCGTCGACGTCGGAAAACAGCACCGGGCGCGTCAACCCTTTCCTTTTGTTCGTTTTTTTGGGGGCACTAATGGCGTTTTGCTCTACCTGCGCTACCGTCAAATAGCGAAATAGTTCAATTTTTCAGCTGCCTGACTGCAAAAAATTTCTCGTCACACCGCACGGGTCATCAAGCACCAGGGAAGGGGAAGCCGTCATGAACAGCCGAATCACCATGGGCCTGGCCGGATTGTTTTTGGTCGGTGCCCTGATCGCCGGTTACTGGGGACTTACACTGAGCCGACAACCCGCTCCCGAACCCGTCATGCAACCTGGCGTTGTCACTGTCGCGCCAACCGCGCCCGCACCGGAGCCCGCAGACGATCCCACCCGCCAACCGGTTGTCGTCCTGCTGCACGACGTCGCGCCCTTCGTTCAGATCACTGCCGCCGATGTGACCCTGGAAAAACTGCGCACCGCCCCGGTCGGCAGCTTGACCCGACTGGATCAAGCGATTGGCCGCACGCCGTGGCGCGCTCTGACGGCGGGCACTTGGCTCAATGCTGAAAGCTTCGAAGCCGGCAGCGCGCTGGCGCGAATGATCCACCCCGATGAGCGCGCGCTCGCCGTCGCGGTTGATGAAGTGATCAATGCGGGGGGGCAACTCAGCCCGGGCGACTACGTCGATGTGATGCTGTTTTTGCGCGCGGACGCCAACAACCCCCAGCAGTCGGCCCAGGTCGTGGTCCCTGCCTTGCGCGTGCTCGGTGTCGGCGAACAACTGGGGCTGACCAACGATGGTCGACCCGCCAATCCGTCGCGCAGCACGGAAGAACAATTCAAGCAGGAGCAATTGCGCGCCAGTGCCCGTTCAGTGTTGCTCGCCGTCCCCGAACCGTTGCTCAGTCGCCTGATGCTCGCGGCCCAGGCCGGCGTGTTGCGCCTCGCCGTGCGCAGCGCCGAAGAGAAACGCCTGGCGCAGTATTGGGCGGGCGCAAACAGTTCACCGGCCAACCTCGCCAATGCCAATCGCGAACTCGTGCAATTCAATCAGCTAGCCCTCGTCAGCCCTCCCAAACCACTCACCTTCGGTGGCGGCGCTGCACCACGCCAAGCCCGGGTGGAAGTCATACGCGGTAATGAAGTGACCCAACAAACCCCCTGAGTCGAGCAAGGATGCATCTCAATGCATAGTCGTTCCATGCCCATGTCCGTGTTTCAAGGCCTGCTTTGGGCTTCCTTGATGAGCGGCCTGCCGTTGAGCATGACCTTCGCAGCCACCGGCAATTGCGCCGCGCTGGGTTCATTACCTGCCGTGCTGGAGGTCGGTGAAGGGCTGCAACAAGAACTGCAATCGCCCGTAGCAATCACACGGCTGGCGGTCGGTGATCCGAAAATCGCCGACGTGCGAGTCAACGGCAACCAGGCCTTCCTGGTCACCGGCATGGCGCCCGGAGCCACCAGCCTGATGGTCTGGACTGCCTGCGCCAGCGCTCCGCGCCAGAGCATGGTGTTTGTCCAGGGACGGGCCACTGCGGCGTTGACCCGCACGTCGTCCATGCCCTCCGAAGATCCCTTGCTGCCCTCGCAAGTGCAGACCGACATCCGTTTCGTGGAGGTCAGCCGGACCAAACTCAAAGAAGCCAGCACGTCGATCTTCAGTAAAAGTTCGAACTTCCTGTTCGGCTCCCCTGGCACCGTGCCCAACACCGCCGTGACCCCGCGCGTTTTGCCATTGCGCAACATCGATCCGCGCATCGCCGTGCCCAGCATCCCGCTGGCCAATGACATGTTCAACATCGTCGCCGGGGGTGGCAATTTCCTCGCGATCATCAACGCCATGGAAGGCAGCGGCTTCGCCTACACCCTGGCGCGGCCGAGCCTGGTGGCGATCAGCGGGCAGAGTGCGAGCTTCCTGGCCGGTGGCGAAATACCGATTCCGGTCCCAAGCGCCAACAGCAACAGCTACTCCATTGAGTACAAGGAATTCGGGATCCGGCTGACACTCACTCCGACCGTTGTCAGCAGCGATCGCATCGCCTTGAAAGTCGCGCCGGAAGTCAGCGAACTCGACTACAACAACGGCGTGACAATCGGTGGCACCACGGTCCCGGCGTTCACCATTCGCCGCACCGACACCAGCATCTCTCTGGCCGATGGCGAGAGCTTCGTCATCAGCGGGCTGATCAGTACGCAAAACGCCTCGCAGGTCGACAAGTTTCCGGGGTTGGGCGACATCCCGGTGATTGGCGCGTTTTTTCGCAGCTCCTCGATCAAGCGTGAAGAGCGCGAGCTGCTGATGATCGTCACCCCGCACCTGGTTCAACCGCTGGCCGCCAACGCGCAATTGCCCTCGCTGCCTGGTGAACAACTGCGCAACTACGACCCCGGGTTTTACCGCATGTACTTCCTGGAAAACGGCAACTTCGATAAACGCAGCGGGTTATCGCAATGAGCCAGAACCTGAGTCAAACCTTCCTCGCGATCACGCGTAACAGCACCGACCTCGAATGGCTGCAAGGCGCCCTCGCGCCCTTGGGCCAGGTCGTCAGCGCCGGCGGTGGCAGCCTCGACGAGTTGCTGGCGCTGGTCGATGTGACGTTCGCCAGCCTGGTGTTCGTCGGCCTGGATCGCGAGCACGTGGTGGCGCAGAGCACCTTGATCGAGGGCGCGCTGGAAGCCAAGCCGATGCTGGCAATCGTTGCGCTGGGCGACGGCATGGACAACCAGCTCGTGCTCAACGCCATGCGCGCCGGGGCACGGGACTTCGTCGCGTATGGCTCGCGTTCCAGTGAAGTCGCCGGGTTGGTGCGGCGCCTCGGCAAACGCCTGCCGCCGGTAGCGCCGAGTAATCATCTGGGGGGCCTGACCGTGCTGTACGGCGTGCAAAGCAATGCCGACGGCGCGCTGCTCGCCAACCACATGGCGCACGTGGTGCAAAAGAGCGGCCAGCAAACCTTGCTGCTGGACCTCGGCTTGCCCCGCGGCGACAGCCTGGCGTTGCTTGGGCTGGAGAGTTCGTATCATTTCGGCGACGCGCTGCGCCATGTACGACGCCTGGACTCGACCCTGATCGACAGCGCCTTTACCAGTGACGGAGACGGGCTGCGCATCCTTGCCTACGCAGGCCACGATGAACCGCTGGAACTCACCAGTGCCGCCGAGCTGTACATGCTGCTCAGCGCCTTGCGCCAACACTTCCAGCACATCGTGGTCAATCTCACCGGGCAACCCGATTGCGAAGCGCTGCGCACCTTTGTCAGCCATTGCGACAAGCTGCTCTGGTACACCGATCAGAACGTCCTCGACTGTCGCCGCAATCTCGCCATGCTCAACCTGTGGCGCGAAAAAGGCATGAAGCTCGACCACGCCCGGCTGCTGATCGACCGCTATTTGCGCAACGTCGCACCGGACGCCGACACCCTCGGCAAAAGCTTCGGCATGGAGGTCATCGCCACCCTCGCCTGCAGCCCGGAAGTGCGGCTAAACGCAAAAAACCAGGGCGTGAGCCTGTTCGAACTGGCCCCGCGCGAAGGCCTGACCCAAAGCTTGCGCACCCTCGGCGAATGCTTGGCCAAACGCTCCGAAAGCCTGTCCAAACCCAAGACGGGCTGGTTCAACCGGCTAAGGGGCGCGCAATGAACGGTGAAAAATTGTTCGGCGCCACTCAGCGTACGCCGAGCGGCAACACCGACCACGAAGGCCTCAAACAGGTCCTGCACCGCTACATCATCGACGCCATTGAAGAGTCCGGAAAAAATCTGCTGGAGGGTTCGCGGCAGGTGCTGTCGCAGTTCGTCATCGACAAAGTGGCCGAGTACATTGCGCGTCTGCACCTGGCGATTACCCGCTATGAAATGGAGCGACTGGCCGAAGAACTGGTCGATGAACTCACAGGTTTCGGCCCGCTGGAAGTGCTGCTGCGCGACCCGGCAGTGACCGAGATCCTGGTCAACGGCCCGCACCGGGTGTTCCTCGAACGCGAAGGTGTTCTGTATCAGAGCGACTTGCGTTTCATCGACGCACACCACGTCGAACGTGTCATGCAAAGGATCCTCGCGCCTTTGGGCCGACGGCTTGATGAGTCGTCGCCGATGGTCGATGCACGCCTGCCCGATGGCAGCAGGGTCAATGCGATCATTCCGCCCATCGCCCTCGACGGTCCATGTCTGTCGATTCGAAAGTTTCGCAAGGACATGCTTAAAAGCACCGACCTGATGGCGATGCAAACCATCGATCAGGCGATCTTCGATTTCATCCAGGAAGCCGTGGGCAAGCGCTGCAACATCCTGATCAGTGGCGGCACCGGCACCGGCAAAACCACGTTGCTGAATATTCTCAGCCAGTTGATCAACCCGCACGAACGACTGGTGACCATCGAAGATGTCGCCGAATTGCAGCTGGGCCACCCGCACGTCGTGCGCCTGGAAACCCGCCCGCCGAATGCCGAAGGCCACGGCGAAGTGAAGTCCAGCGACTTGATCCGAAACGCCCTGCGGATGCGTCCGGACCGGATCATCCTCGGTGAAATCCGCGGTGTCGAAGTGGTCGATGTGCTCACGGCGATGAACACCGGTCACGACGGTTCGATGAGCACCGTACACGCCAACAATGCCCAGGATGCTCTGTTGAGGCTGGAAACCCTGGTCGGCCTGACCGGTCGCACGATTGCCGAAAAGACCCTGCGGCAAATGATCTGCGCGGCGCTGGACGTGGTGATCCAGTTGACGCGCATGCCTGATGGCCGGCGTTGCGTCGCCGAAGTGGTTGAAGTGATTGGCGTGCGCGATGACGTCTACGTGACCAACACGCTGTTCAGACTGGACCGGCGCACCGGCTTCGGTTTTCTGCGTGAGGCAGTCAACCCCGCTGGCGACAAACTGCGCCGCGAGTCAGCGCTCCCGCTCTCACCTTATTAAGGACCACGGCATGCTTAAACCGGTGCTGCTTATCCTTGTTTGCCTGGTGCTGTTCGGTCTGTCGATCCGTTTGCTGCTCAGCGGGCTGCGCCAGACCGGGACCGAACGCGTTCTGCAGCGCCTGACTCAGGGGCAGCCGGAACTGGCCGTCGAAAAGTCCTCCTGGGCAGGTCTGGAAAGGGCCTTTCTGCGCGCCGGCCTCGGACGCCCGACCGAACGCCTGGGCATGTGGATGCTGCTGTGGGCCTTGGTCATCCTGATCGGTTTCGCCAGCGCCGGATGGATCGGCGGCGGAGTATCACTGCTGGTGCCGCCTCTGGTTCTGCGGCTGTACATCAGCTGGCGTTATCAACGCCGCCTCAAGCGCATGATCGAGCAACTGCCACCGCTGCTCGATCACACCGTGCGCAGCCTGAAGTCTGGACGCACCTTGGCCGATGCGGTGCTGGGCGCCATCGATGCCGCCCAGGACCCGTTGAAAAATGCCCTGGGCCGCGTGCAGCGCAATGTGCAGTTGGGCGTCAGCCTGCCGGACGCGGCCACCGACTTTGCCGAACTGTATGAGAAAGACGAACTGCGCCTGTTTGCCTTGGGGCTGAAGGTCAATCACCGCTACGGCGGCAGTGCCAGTGAACTGCTGGAGAACCTGATCAAAATGATCCGCGAGCGCGAGCAGATCGCGCGACAACTGAGCGCCATGACCGGCGAAACCCGGGTGACCGCCTGGGTGTTGGGCAGTTTGCCGGTGGGCCTGGCCGGCTATTTTTTGGCCGCCAACCCCGCCTACTTGCTCGCCATGTGGCACGACAGCTCGGGGCAAATCATGCTCGCCACCGCGTTCGGTTTGCAGGCGGTGGGCAGCCTGCTGCTCTGGCGCATGTTGCGTAGCGTATGAAAATCGCCCTACTGGTCAGTGCGCTGCTGTTTTTGGGGGCAACTCTTTTGCTGCTCAGCGCCCTGCTGGATCAACGCCGGCGCACACACCAAGTGGCCCAGCGATTGGACGGCAAACGAGCCGAAAAAAACCGCGTGGGCCTCTTATTGCAGGCGCTTGGCAACAGCTCTATCGGTCAGCGTGTAGTCAATCTGGACAACGAGACCCAGACCTTGCTCAACCGTCTGGGCTGGCGCAGCGCCCGACGGCGCTCGCTGTTTGCCGCGTGTCAGGTCGGCGTCCCGGTGCTGGCGCTGTCCATCAGCTTGCTGATCCAGAGTGTTTTCTACCTCAACGTTGAGAACCACTGGATCGCCCCGCTGTTCGCTACCGCCATCGGCTACTTGCTGCCCAAACGCTTGCTCGCCGCAGCGGCCCAACGTCGACAAAGACAACTGGCCACCGAGATCTCCACCTTCATTCCACTGCTGCGCATCCTGTTCGAGTCGGGCATGGCGGTGGAGCAGTCGTTGCGCGTCATGAGCCTTGAAGGCAAAACCCTTCTGCCCACACTGACCCAGGAACTGCGCCTGGTGCTGGCCCGTGTCGACTCGGGCCTGGAACTGGGCGAAGCGCTGAACAGGGCCAGCCACCTGCTGGCGGTCGATGAATTCACCGACACCTGCGTGATCCTGCAGCAGTTGCTTCATCAGGGCGGTGGGGCGATGAAATCCCTGCTGGCGCTCAAGCAATTGTTCGATGACCGGCGCCTGACCCGCTTGCAGGAATACATCTCCAAGATGTCCGCCAAAATGTCCGTCGTGATGATGCTGTTTCTCTTCCCGGCGTTGTTGATCGTGCTGGCCGGCCCCGGGTTCACCGCCCTGGCGCGGGCCATTGGTTCATAGAGGGATCAGGATGAAAGCAATGATTGCCGGTTTGAGTCTGCTGTTACTGGGCGGTTGCGCAACGAACAGTCAGGCGCCCTGGAGCGCTCTGACCAACACCGCCAGTTGCAGCAAATTGGGCGCTGACGAACAACTGTCGATGAACCTCGCCGACGACATGGCCAAGGACGGAAAACTGCACGCCAGCCTGGCCAATCTGCAACGCCTGCCCGACAACCTGGCCGACGTGCGCCTGCGCAAGGCCAAGGTTTACCGTCTGCTGGGCCGCAGTGAAGCCGAGCCGTTGTACCGCAGCCTGGTCGGCACCTGCCTGGCCGCCGAAGCCGAACAGGGCCTGGGCCAACTCGCCGCTGCCAGGGGCGATAACGGTCAGGCCCAAACCCACTTGCAACGCGCCGCCCAGTTGGCGCCCACCGATGAAAAAATCCGCAACGACCTCGGCGTGGTCTACCTCAATCAACGGCGCATCGAAGATGCACGCTTCGAGTTCCTGACCGCCATGGAACTCAAACAGAGCGATCAACTGGCGGCGTTGAATCTTGTGACGCTGTTGATCTACCAGGACGACTGGAGCCGCGCCGCCGAACTGGTCAGTCGCGTCGGCCTGAGCCCCGCCCAAGTCACCGAAGCCCAAGAGCGCGCGCAAAAACTCAAGGCCCCGGACAAGACGGGCCCGATCGCCACGAATCAAGTCGCCGCCGTGACAACAGCGCCCCTTCAATAAAGAGAACATTGCGATGAAACCGAGCTTCGTTTACCTCGCCCTGTTGGCCCTGCCCCTCACAACCCACGCCCTCGAAGGCCCCTCCTCGGCGCAACAACAGGAAACCGAAGTCTGGCTGCAACTGCAAAGCAGCAACAAGGCCGCCTCGCAAAAACCACAAACCTCAACCGCGACCGAGCGCGAGCTGAGCATGCAGCGGTGGCTAAAAAGCTATGAGCATGAGATCCCGAAATTTTTCGACCAGAATGAAGGAGGGACAGTGTCCAGCGGGTCGGGAGGATAATCTTCAGATGTGTGGCGCCTGATCCATCGCCTTCGCGGGCAAGGCCGCTCCCACAGGTATTGCGGACCCTGCTCGCGAAGAACGAAAACGTCGCCTGAGTTACACCGTAGCTAGCGGGACATCCACATTATCCAGCGCGCGATTCACCGCCAACTCGCCAGCATGATGATCTGCTGGATCGCCAGCGCCGTATGCCGCTGCGGCCCCTCCAGATACCCGGCAAAATCACCTGCCATCACACTCGCCGACGCCAGGGATTCACAAGCGTGAGCCAACAAACTTTCGTTATCGACATCGGGGGCGACTACGAACATCGTGCTGGGCTTGCGGATGACAGGCGCTTTCAGTACAGACGGATTGAGGTAGTGATCGAGTGCGCGGTCGGCGGCTTCGTTGAGTTTTTTCGGATCGAGGGGATCGTAGGGGGAAACGTCGTCGGCTTGCGGGGGATTGAGGGTTGCTTTGAACATGGTGACACCTCAGAAGTTAACGGGAGCCACGTCCAAATTGCCGCGATGCAAAATGGGGTGGCGACTGTACGCGGGTTCGCGGACCGATTCTGAGGCAACTCGGCATACCCGAAGGTATCCCGCGCACAGACGCCATGACACGAAATGACAGACACCGGAAAGTGCTGTAAATCGGGCGAGTGATTATGCCTCAGTTGAATGGACCGCGAAGTCCGACCGCTGGTTAGCAGCGATGCGGAAACGATAGAGACCAGGGTCAAAGCACACAAGCCAGCGGATTCTGGCGCAGCCGTAGGCAACGGCGCAAGAATCTGTAGCTCTCAGGAAGTAACGCTAAACACAATTAAACAACGCCAACGGATCAGCACACATTCGCTGCGGGAAGCGAGCCTGCTCTGGGCGGCGTTCCGACGATGGCGGTCTGTCATCCAACGTTGATGGTGAATGACAGACCGCCATCGCTGGCAGGCCAGCTCCCACAGTTGAATTGTGTGCAGCCGCACGAGATTGGTTGGCCGGCAGGTCGCCATCGTCGGAACGCCGCCCGGAGCAGCCCACTCCCACAGGGGATGAGTGTACAACTTGAAGAAAATGGTCGGCTGTCTCCACTTGCCGCCTCTCACACGGCGAAGAGGTGGCAGCTATGTGCGAGGTGAGAAGACCGGTATGGACACCCGGCCGGACCGAAGTCCGCCCGCACACAGCCGCCATAACGCATTGACTGGCAGCGAACAAGCTGGCGGCGATTATGCGTGAACAGACAATGGCGACAGCCAGAGGTTAGAGACACGGCTTCCTACCCGGCAACCTTAAAAATGTGTGGGAAAGCGCTGTGTTTTTTACACATCGCTCAACACAAAAAATCGGGCCAACGGAAAGAAGTTGGTCGATTTTAGGCGGCCAAGTTCAAGATCAAGATCAAATGATCGCAGCCTCGTTGCACTCGACAGCTCCTACAGTAAAAATCGAGGCGTACCGCGCGCTCCTCACCACTCAACAGGCCGAGCGGTAGCTCGCCTGCAGCTCTTGATCTTGATCCACCCGCCCCTTCGGCAGGCTGAGTGGAGGCATTCATCTGGGGGGTAGGCGCGTAGCGCCGTTCGACGAAGTCGAACACATCGAGAGGAGGTCGTAGCGAAGCAGACCGGAGGCGATGCCCCCAGATGAATGCCGGAGCGAAGGAACACCGAGCCCTAGCGAGGGGCCGGACGCCGGGGCAAGACCTTTTGGTTCCTTTTGGGGCGTCTGCCAAAAGGGACTCGCCGTAAGGGCGAAACCGCCAGCCGCCGTTACCGCAGCAACGGATATGCCCCCCATCAAAAACCCACAAAACCTCAGTAAGCAGTAACCCGCCGAAGCCCCCCAGACCCACCAGGCGAAAGCGCCAACGCCAACTGCGTCCGATTATGCATATGCGTCAACCGCAAAACCTGCGACACATACAACTTCACCGTGTTCTCGGTAATCCCCAACTCACAGGCAATCTGATAATTGGTCTGCCCCTTCCCCACCAACTGCGCCACCTCCAACTGCCGTGGCGACAACTGAGTGAAAACTGCCGGAAGCCGCACCCGATCCCCGACATCACCATCAGAAAAATCCGCAGGCTGCGGCCCCCGGCGAACCCTATCCAGATCCTGATACAGATCATCGATCGACTCCGACAGATACTGCAGCTTCTGATCCAAATGCCCCAGCTGCACACTCTTCTGCCGCTCCTGCAACACCACCTCCTGACGCTGGACACCTTCGAGCAACTCATCCAGATCAATCGGCTTCTGGTAATAATCAGCAAACCCGGCGCGCAAAGCCTTGATCACATCCTGCTTATCCGCACGCCCCGTAAGCATGATCGCTTCGAACGCACGATGCTTACCAGCCAACACCTGCAACGCCTGAACCAACTCAATCCCATTCTTGTCAGGCATATGCAAATCACAGAGCACCAGACCAATCTCCAGATCATCCTGAAACCACTCGATGGCTTGTCTGCCTGACTCGCAAGGGACACAGCGATAACCACTCCCTTGAAGAAACTCGCAGAGCTCTTCAACAACCAGAGGCTGATCGTCCACCACGAGGATTTTTACAGCCGATGTAAACTTGTTCACGAGCAACTCCTTGCGGGGTCAAGGCTGACCGTTCCTGTACTTGCAACCACAGGCCGTACGACAACTGATTTGAAAGTAGACGCACTTTCCAACTATGTACATGGAAGTGCCGGCGCCTGGCGACTAGTGAATCCAGGCGAGCGCGAACAAACATCCGACCAGCACAAACGGAGCAAACGGCGGCTTTTTTGACGATTCCGGCCCTAAATACCGAAGAGAATCCCTAACCCTTTGACTCATATGAAGCCAGACTTTTGGCGCGAGCAGCAGCCAAATGACACTGGCCAATCCGGCGCCGATGAACACGCCCAGCAGCAACCTACCGTCTGTCGCCAAACCCAAGGCTGTCATTAATTTCACATCACCGACCCCCAGGCGTCGCATCGCATAACCGGGCAAGGTGAAGGCCAGCGCCAGCAAAAAAGCCCAGCCACCCTGCGCCGCCTCGGCGCCCAGCCAAGTGGTATCAGTCCAGAGCAGATAGGCAAGCGCCAGCACGCCGGCCCCCAGGGTCAGGCCATTGGCGATGTGTTTTTCTCGAGCATCCTGGGCGGCGCATAACGCCAGCCAGGTCAGTAGGACAAAGCTCTGCATTCGGTAAAAAACATCCGTTATGGCTGAATGATTCTATGCTGATATTACGCAGTGACAGTCAGGGTAGACGCGCTAATGAAAACAGGCCTCCCCCGCAAGCAAAAAGGCGCCGTGGCAATTGAATTTGCCTTGGTGTTCGTGATCTTTTTCGCCGTGTTCTATGGGATTGTGAGTTACAGCCTGCCGCTGTTACTGATGCAATCGTTCAATCAGTCGACCGCCGAAGCGGTGCGTCGCAGCGTAGCGCTGGACCCAAGCACACCTGGCTACGCCACCGCCGTGCGAACCGTTGCCACCACGGAGTTGAGCCGGCAACTGGCGTGGATTCCCACCGCGCTGAACTTCAATGTCGCCACCGATGCCAGTGCCACTTATGTGGGCGGAGTCTTGAAGGTCACCATCAATTACCCCACCAGCAAATTGAACCGGGTGATCCCGTTTCTGGTGCTTCCGGGAATCGGCTCGGTGCCCAACCTGCCGGCCAACCTCACCGCCAGTTCGAGCCTACAATTTTGAGTTCCGGGGACAAACTCTTCGGGCGCCTGCTTAACCGCCAACCGCTACTGCCATTGGCGCCGCCAGACACCCTGAACGTGCCAAGTGTCGGCCTGCAATTGCACCTGGACGCCGAAGGTCGGGTGCTGCACCTGACCGGTCCGCTGCGCCATGCCCTGGCCCAGCAAGTACCCGCCGCGCAGGCATCGCCCTTGCTCGATTACCTCATGCCCCACAGCAGCCTCGCCGTCGAAGGCATACCGTCGGACTGGCAGGGGCAGATGCTGGACCTGGATTTTTACAGCCTCAGCGGACACCCGCTGCACTTGCGCGGCTGGGTCCAGCCCTTGGCGAACGGCTGGCTGTTGCAACTGCTGGACATCGGCGACTTGTTGCTTGAGCGTCGACAATCGCGCAGTCGCGAACACAATCAGTTGCTCGCGGCAAAAATCAGCGAACAGCTACGCCTTTGCAGCCTCACGCGGCTGGCTGACGTATTGGCAGATCAACTCCAGAGCCTGGCTCAGCGACTTCATATTCCCTGCCTCGCGGTGGCGTTGCTCGATGAGCAGGGACAGGGATGGCAAATCCACCAGCATTACGCCGCCTGCGACGCTCCGCAACTCTGGGAAAACAACCAACGCCTGGGCACTGGACTCGACAGCTTGAGCGGCACCGCCGTGCATCACCTGGCGCTCGGCGAGCTCCCCCGCCTGCACAATATCTTCGGTCATGCCGAAGGGTTGGCGGTGCCTTATTACGATGCGCACGGCGTGGTCGCCTGGCTGCTGTGTGGTTGTTACGCAGCGCAGCGCTGCGCCGCCGATCTGAACGACAGCGACTGGCTGCTGCTCACCGCCGCCCTCGCCAGCCCCTTGCTGGAACGGTTGCGCGAGCATCGGCATCACCTGCAACTGGAACGGCTGGACTCGTTGCAAGCGTTACTCGGCACCGGATGGCTCGAGGTTTTCAGCACCAGCGCCGAAGTGCAATTGGCGCCATCGCTCGCCAACACGCTGAGCTTGCCCGCGACCCGGGTGCCGCTGAACGAATGGCTTGATCGCGTGCATCCTGCCGACCGCGAAGAACTGCGCAGTCGCCTGCAAGACTGGCAGGACGACAGCGTTCCGTTGCTCCTGTGCGTACGCTTGCATTGCCCTGACGCGACACAAGCACCGCGTTGGTATCGCTTGCAAGGCCAGACCCTGGGCGCCGGAAAAAACCGCCGACTGGTGGGCTTCATGCTCGACATCAGCGACATCAAGACCCAAGAACAGAACGCCTCGACGGCCCATGCCCGACTGGACAATCTGATCGCCAGTTCCCCGGCCGTGATCTACGTGCAGCGTTACGTCGAAGGTGCGCTGCTACCGACATTTTTTAGCGCCAGCCTGCAGCCCTTGCTCGGCCTGGAGCTCGCCGATTGCAGTGCTGGTGCACTGACAGAACGGGTTCATCCCGAGGACCGCGATCGCTATTTTGAACGCACCCGACTGTTGTTGCGTGAAGGCTCGGTGCGCAGTCGCTATCGCCTGCGCGACAGTCGTGGCGATTACCATTGGCTGCTCGACGAAGCCAAGCTGCTGCGCAACGACCTCGGCCTGCCGGTGGAAGCCGTTGGCTTGTGGCTGGACGTTACTGAAGCGACCCTCGCCACCGAGCAGGTCAAACAGAGCGAAGAGCGCTATCGAATACTGGTGGAGGATTCCCCGGCGATGATCTGTCGGTATCGCCCCGACCTGACCCTGACCTTTGGCAACCGGCCACTGGCGACGTATCTGGAATGCTCGCCCGAGCAATTGCCGGGGGTGAATCTGGGCAGCTGGATGTCAGACGAACAACGCGCCGCGTTCCTCCAGCGGCTCAGCCGACTGAGCCCGGACGTACCGGTGAGCACCGCGGAAATCAATCTGCAATTGCCGGGACGGGAACATGCGTGGTGGGTCTGGTCGGATCGCGGGGTGTTCGATGATCAAGGCCGTCTGCTCGAGGTCCAGGCCGTGGGCCGCGACAACACCGAAGTCCGGCGCTCCCAGCTACAACTTACGCAAAGCGCGAAGATGGCCACCCTCGGCGAAATGGCCACCGGGCTGGCCCATGAAATCAATCAACCGTTGAACGTGATGCGCATGGCCATCGTCAATGTGCTCAAGCGCCTGAACAGCGGTGACGTACAGCTCGATTATCTGACCGACAAGCTCAACCGCATCGACGCGCAGGTCCAGCGTGCCGCGCGGGTGGTGGATCACATGCGGGTGTTCGGCCGCCGCTCGGAGATCGAGCAGCAACCTTTCAATCCGGCCGAGGCGATCCAGGGCACGCTGTCACTGCTGGCCGAAGGCATGCGTGGCAAAGGTGTCGAGTTGCGGATCAGTCAGACCGATTTCGAGGTGCAGGTGCGTGGCTATATCGATCAACTGGAACAGGTTCTGATCAACCTGATGGTCAACGCCCGGGACGCCTTGCTGAGCAAACGCGAGACCGATCGTGAGTTCAAACCGTGGATTTCGCTGTACGCCGAAAGGGATAAGCAATCGGTGCGATTGTGGGTCGAGGACAACGGCGGCGGTATCGATCCGCGGCTGCTCGACAGGATTTTCGAACCGTTCTTCACCACCAAACCGGCGGGCATCGGCACCGGGTTGGGGCTGTCGGTGAGCTATGGCATCGTCGAGAACATGGGCGGCCGCTTGAGTGTGAAAAACACGGTCGAGGGCGCCCGATTCTGTATCGAGCTGCCGATCGCCGACGACGATCAGATCACCAGTGACGCGCGCCCGGATTGACAGCTGAGGTTGGCGCCGACATCGACCTTGTTCAGGTCGATGCCCAGACTGACCAACAGCGTATTGATCAAGGTATCGAGCAATGGGCTGAGCACACCGTTGATAGTGTCGACCAGGACGCTGGTGACGGCGCTGAGAATTGTCCCCAGACCACTCACCAGACTGCCCGTCGGGCCATACATGTTGACCTTGATATTGGTCAGCGTGTCGGAAAGGCTGCTGACGATATTGCTGGTGGAAAAGGAATAGTAAAACGGTGGCTGGTTGATCTCCGGCAGGCTGGTTGCCGGTGGTGCGGAATAGACGTGAGGGATATTGGCGTTCTGCGCCACGGAGGTGTCGACCATGATATCGATCCCGCCGCCGACGCTGGGAATCCGTGGGTCGCAACTGACGGGAAAGATCAAAAACCGGCGACAGGTTTTCACCCCGATATCGATCACCTTCAACGGCTGCACCACCACGGCTGGCGGCGCGGTGTTGCTGCCGAACGTCGTGTTCGGGTCAATCTTGCCGACTTTCAGATTCACCAAGGACGTGCTGGTATTGGTGGTCAATGTCTTGCTGGTCGGGCTAAGGCAGCTGTAGGCGGTGACGTAACTGTTGGCGCTCGCCACGTCCACGGCGACGTCGAGGCCCACGACATTGGAAAGTGGCACGATTGACGGTGTCTGACAGTCAGCCCCCAGCGCGCAGGTCAATGAATCGATGACACCAACCAGATTTAGATGAAGCAAGGCATTCAAGGTATTGGTCAGGGGGCCGGCCAGATCGGCTGCCGCCGCGAGCAACGGTTGGATGGTGCTCAGAATGGGCAGGTTGATCGACAGCAGCGTGCGTATCTGAGCCGTTTTTACATAAATCCGATTGGGCCCCAAAGGCGCGAGCGCGGCGTTTTTCGGATTGCCGATGGCGGAAAGTTGGGGCGGCTCCAGGACCTGCACCCGAGCGGTGATTTGCGCCAGCCCTGAGAGGTTGATCGGCAGGGTCGCCACCAGGCCGTTTTTCTTGTTGGCCAGTTGCACGATGGCCTCGATCAGGTCGAACACTTTCAGGTTGGTCGCCAGCGCCGTCACGTTGCTGCCGGTTTCAATGTGCAGCACGTTACCCAGCACAACGGTGGTCGTGCCGGCCGCGACTTTCAGCGCTTGAAGGCTGCCGATGGTGGCCGTCGCGCCAAGTGTGCCGCTGGGGTCCAGCACGTTGACGGCGGTCTGGATCAACTGGCTGACGGCAATCGTATTGCCCAGCACCTGGTCATACCCAGCGGTACTGAGATTGAGGTCGACTTTCAGCCGGTCGAGGTAGCCGAGCAGGCTGATGTTGGTGTTCACCAACCCGTTCCAGCCCGCGGCATTGATATTCAGGTTACCGCCGAGCAACCCACCGAATAATGCATTGAGCGTGGCCGATTTGCTGGTATCGACGCTCAACGTTGTACTGCGGATGGTCAGCGAAGCCAGGGGTGGCGGTAAGGCGGCGACCGCCGTGGCGGACAGGTTGACCGTCGCCCCGCGTGGCGCGCCACCGAACAGTGCGCCGATGCCGCCGGCGAAACTCTGCGGGACCACATGGCTGGCGATCACCCGAATGGCTTCGCTTTTGCTGGGGTCGCCGGCAAAGACTCGAAGGTTATTGGCGTCCAGGGTCAAGATACCGCAAGCCACCTGCAGGTTGCGGTTGGGGCCGGGAAAGGTGAAGCCATTGCGGTTGGCGCTGGCGTTGGCATACACCGTGGCCGTGGCCCCGGCGGCGCAATCACCGCCTCGGGTCGAGGCTTCAAGTGCGGCCATGTCCGCCACGCGCTGCAGGTCGCGCTTTTCCAGGTACAAACGACCGCTGTCGACCACCACCAGCATAAACACCAGGGCCATAGCCAGCGTCAACGCCGCCATCATGCCGATAGCCCCGCGTTGTCGGGTCGGGCCGTAGAACTGCAGTCGGGAAGACATCGCGCACTCCTTTGCCGGTGCACAACCGAGGGCTACCTCCATGGGTCAAAAGCAGTGTAGACAAGGCTCGGAAAGACCGCTGGCAAGACGCCATCGAAAAAACGACAACACCCAATGTGGGAGCGGGCTTGCCCGCGATGACGGCCGTTCAGTCGAAAAGGATGTCGTCTGACGATCCGCCATCGCGGGCAAGCCCGCTCCCACAGGATTTTGTGGTGTTTGGGGAGCGGTGTTTAATGCGGTGGATAGTTGGCGAGGATGCGTCCAACGGTTTCGCGTATCGCATTGCTGCGATCAGAAGGGTTCGTCGTGCGGCTGAGGATCTGCTCATCGCTGCCACGCCATACCAGTTTGCCGTCCTTGCCATCGAGCAGGTCGATCTGGATGGTCGCCACCTTGTAACTGACGTTACGGGTTTCGTTGTACATCGGTGCGCCCCAGTAGCCGTTCCAGGGATTACCCCAGCCGCCGCCATAGTTGGTGGTCACCTGCTGCTGACGCTCTTCGATGATCAGGTAGGTCTGGACGTTCAGGTTACCGTTGCTGCCTGGAGCGGCCGGGCGCAGGCCGCGCTGATCCAATTGGTCGGCAACCGATTCGCGGATGCGCTGTTCGGTCAGGTCGCTCTTGATCCGTGGGTCGTCAGGGCGATATTGCAAAGCAGGCTCTTTCCAGCTCCAGCTGCGATAGGCGGCGAAGTCGCGGCTGGCATCGAAGTCACTGTTGACCTGGTTGGCGGCGCAAGCGCTGAGCAGCACGGCCACGGCCAGTAAGGTAAAACGGCGGATCATGATGGTTCTCCAGATTGAAGACATGAACCTGTGAACGGCTTCCAAACCCTAGAAGCTAACCAGGAGGATACGCCGACATCGCCTTTTCTACAGCCTCCCGGATCGCGTCGGCCCGCTCGCCTTGACTGCCCCGACTGCCGGTTTCAGCGCTTGAACTCCACACCGGTTGACCGGTGCTCGCGTCAAACAAATCCACCCGCACAACCACGACCTGCTCCTGATAAGTGCGCACGATCGGCACCGTGTTGTACATGCCATAACCGCTGCCGTAATGGTTGTAACCGCCGCCGTAGTAACCGCCGCCGTAGCCATAGTCGTCCTGCACTTGGCGCAAGCGGGTCTCCAGGTGCAGGTTGGCGCTGACAAACAGATCGGCCGGGCGGCTGTTATCGTGCAACGGCCGCAAGCCGCGCTGATCGAGGGCGTTGCTGACCGCTTCAGCGACCTGGGCCGAGTCCGCCCAGACGCTGCCCGGCGGCAGTTGCCCGTTGAGCCAGGCCCAGCTGCGGTAACGACCGTAGTCACGCGGCGGTGCCGGGTAGGCGCTACGGTCGAAGGTACTGGCCGCTTGAGGCGGTGCCGGCGGCAACGGGTTGGACGTCGCCACGTAAGGGTTGCTGCCCTGACACGCCACCAACCCGAGGCAGATCACCAGTAACCCTGCACGACTTTTCATTTCGAGCTCCGATCAGACCGGCCGACAGATCCAGTGCAAATAGCGCCCAAGCCCGGCAAAGCTTGGGTGACGACGATGAGCCAGCTCCATTTCGAGCAGATCCACCAGTTCGGCGCGAGCCTGGAATTCCACTGGCATGTAATCGTGAAAAACCCGCACTCCGCTCTGAGTTTCGACCCGCCACAGACCCTCAAGTTGCTCCGCCAATTCACGCGGATCAAGGGGCTGCTGCGGGGTCAGGCTCTGCTTCTCACCGGCCATGTCGTTCTTGCGCATTTTGCGAAAGTGACCCTTGAGCAGGTTGCGATAGATCAGTGCATCGCGGTTGTAGAAGGCCAATGACAGCCAACCGTCCGGCTTCGTCAACTGATGCAGCACCGGCAGGATCGCGTGCGGTTCTGCCAGCCATTCCAGCACGGCATGGCACAGCACCAGGTCATAAGGTTCGGTGAGCTGACCGAGCAGCTCCTGCCACGGCGCCTGAATGAACGTGGCGCTCTGCCCGGCCTCGGCGAAGCGCTGGCGGGCGCCTTCGAGCATCGGTTCGGCGGGCTCGGCCAGCGTGACATCATGCCCGCGCTGGGCCAGCCACAGCGACATGTGCCCCAGGCCGGCGCCGATATCCAGGACGCGCAACGGCCGCTCCGGCAAGGTTTCCGCCAGGTCGGCCTGAAGCACTGCCAGGCGGATCGCCCCTTTGGCGCCCCCGTAGATCTTTTCCGCGAAGCGGGTCGCCAACTGGTCGAAATGACGGTCGCTCATGAGCCGAACCTCTTTTCACTGTCCGCGAGTTTGCTGCGCACCACTTCATCCATGTCCAGCCCCAATTCGCTGCACAGCAGCAGCAAATAGAGCACGATGTCGCCGACTTCCTGCCCGGCATGGGCAAGTTTGTCGGCCGGCAACTGGCGCGACTGGTCTTCGGTCAGCCACTGGAAAATCTCCACCAGCTCGGACATTTCCACGCTCGCGGCCATGGCCAGGTTTTTCGGGCTGTGAAATTGCCGCCAGTCATTGCGGTCACGGATGGCGTGCAGGCGTTCGGTCAGTTCAACAAGGTTCATCGGGCTCTCCTGAAGGCGTATAGCTTCGGGGGGATGCTGCATGAAGGCAAGCGGCACGCACCGTAAAACCACTATGCTTGCAGGGAACTCGCCATCGCGATCAATGGCCCAAGCCTCAACCCCTTACATCAGGACGTTCACGACATGCAGGTAGAAAGTTTTTTCGAATGGCTCGGTCAGGCACTCGGTTCGGTCATCCGCTTTATCGTTGATGGCCTCAGTGGCTTGTTCAACCTGCTGAGCCATGCCGGCAGCAATTTTGTCGAAGGGCTGTCCCGTGCGCTGGGCATGGACACGTCGATCATCAGCATCATCGCGTTGATTCTGGGGTTGATGCTGTTGTGGTCAGCGATTCGGGCGTTCATGAGCGCCTCGATCATCATGGGGATCATCTGGTTGGTGCTGGGGCTGTGGCTGCTGAGCTGGATCATCCACTGACAACCTGACTGATCGTTCCCACGCTCTGCGTGGGAATGCAGCCCGGGACGCTCCGCGTCCCAAACGTCGTGACGCAGAGCGTCACAGGAGTCATTCCCACGCAGAGCATGGGAACGATCATCACAAACTGTCGCTACAATGCTGGCTCCCCAAGGAGCCTGCATGTCCAACCTGATTGCCGACTGGCGCGACCGCCCTACCCATCGCCGGGTCTGGGCGCTCGCAGCGCCCATGATTCTGTCGAACATTTCCGTACCGCTGGTGGCACTGGTCGACAGCACGGTCATCGGCCACCTGCCCCACGCCCATCAGTTGGGGGCCGTGGCGGTCGGGGCCAGCCTGTACACCTTTCTCGCCTGGGCCATGGGTTTTCTGCGCATGGGCTCCACCGGTTTTGCCGCCCAGGCGGCCGGTCGAGGGGATGGTGCAGCGTTGCGGCAGATCCTGTTGCAGGGCTTGTTGCTTGCAATGGGCCTGTCGATTCTCCTCGGGGCACTGGGTGTGCCGTTGAGCGACGTTGCGCTGCACTTCATGCAACCCTCGGAGGAACTGGATCAACTGACCCGCGAATTCTTCCACACCCGATTGTTCGGCTTGCCGGCGGCGCTGGCCAGTTATGCGCTGGTCGGCTGGTTTCTCGGCACCCAGAACGCCCGGGCACCGCTGGCGATTTTGCTGAGCACCAACCTGGTGAACATCGCGCTGAACCTGTGGTTTGTCCTCGGACTGGAATGGGGCGTGGTCGGTGCGGCCAGGGCCTCGGTCATTGCCGAATGGACCGGCGCCTTGATCGGCCTGTACATGACGCGCCACGCCCTGCGCGCTTATCCCGGCCATATCGCCTGGGCCGCGCTGGCGCTGTGGAAGAGCTGGCGTCCGCTGCTGGCGGTCAATCGAGACATCTTCATTCGTAGCCTGGCGCTGCAATCAGTGTTTTTCCTGATCACCGTGCAAGGCGCGCGGCTGGGTGATGCCACCGTCGCCGCCAACGCGCTGCTGCTCAACGGTTTGCTGCTGACGGCCCACGCGCTCGATGGTTTGGCCCATGCCGTAGAAGCCTTGTGCGGACATGCCATCGGTGCGCGTGATCGAGAGGCGCTGCGTCGCTCATTGGTGGTCGCTTGCGGCTGGTCATTGCTGGCGAGCCTGGGATTTGCGGTGCTGTTCGCGCTGGCCGGGCATCTGTTCATCGAGATGCAGACCGACATTCAGAGCGTGCGCGACACCGCGTTCGTCTACCTGCCCTACCTCGCCGTGCTGCCGCTGATTGCCGTCTGGAGTTACCTGCTCGATGGCCTGTTCATCGGCGCCACTCGCGCCCGGGAAATGCGCAACGGCATGCTGCTGACGGTGCTCTTGTTGCTGCCCTTTGCCTGGGCGCTCCACCGTTTTGGCAATCATGGGCTGTGGATAACGTTCTTGCTGTTCATGCTGCTGCGCAGCCTGACCCTTGGTGCGTTTGCCTGGTACCTGCGCCGCAACGACGGCTGGTTCGCCGGCAACGCTCACTGAATCGGGCCGGCCTGGCACCTCCAGCACCTGGCACCAGTGTCATGGGTCTGGCTGCTCAGAGGGATCGTCCTGCCACAGGTTGCGCAGGTTATCGAGCCGTTCCTGCTGAGTGTTTCCCGGCAACGGCTGCACGGGGAAAATGTCGGGATACTGCAAACGCAGCCATAACCACCCATCCAGTACCGCACGCTCACTGAAGCCCAGCGCCAGCCCTTCCTGCACATGGGAACACAAGCGGTTGTAGTCGGTCCCGGTGGATCGGCTCCAATGCCAGACGTGCTGTTCCAGCATGCAGGTTTGCAAGGTGCCCTGCTGGCGCGGCGTCAGGTTTTCTTCGACAGTCAGCGCACTGACGGCTAGCCCTGGATTGAACAGTTGCTGCCAGCCCTGACTGCCGATGGCGCGGTCGGCCCAGGTTCCGCCAAACCAGCGCAACTGGCTGATCGGGCCGAGCCAGCGACTCAGTTCCAGGGCATCGCAGGCATCAAAAAAATAACTGGCGGTGTGCGGGTTGTAATAGCTCAACAACGCACGGTGATGCAGGCCGAAGGAAACCGTCAGCATGCGTCGCAGATGGTCGAGCAAATGCGCCGGCGATGCCTCGCTGGTCAGCAACAATCCGCTCCAGACGTGAGGCTCACGGTGACACAGCCCGGCGAGCAGCGGGCATTGCTCAAGGTCGACCAACACTGGCCCGTATTCGCGCAACGGCTGGAACTCGGTGCCATCGAACAGCAGGAACTGTCGAGCCTGCGCAAACTGCTGGCGCAGCGCCGCACCCGCCCGTGGTTCGCCCGGGACATCAAGCAATAACCATTGCGCCGTCGAGTCAGGTGCCTGGACGGTGATCATGCCGCACCGCTCTGGCCAGATTGCATCGCCAAGCGGCAGGTGCAACAAGGCTGGGTGCAATGAATAAAACTGCCGCCTGCGGGCAACAGGCACAGAAGCGCCAGCGGCTCGCTGGATTGCAACTGTCCCAGCAAACCGCCGAACGCCAGGCTCGCATCGGGCGCCGCAGGGGGTGGCACGCTGGATGCGTTGATCGGTACAGGTCCAGGAAGAAATCCAGTGATCAACGGTTGGTCCGGATCGCCTTCGATAAAACTCACCAGCACCTGCAGCCCTTCACGCAATGGCAGGTCCTCCGTGTCTGCCAACTCCGGCGCCATCGGCAACCAGCAATGACTCGGCGCCGCGCCTTCCCCTTGGTAAACCCAGTCAAACTGTACGGCAACCGGCCGGGACGAATCCGGTTGCGGTTCATCGATCGCTACCACCCATGCCCGCTGAAGACCGTGCATCCGCGGCTTGCCGAGTGCACGAGTCGCCAGGACAGAACGCTCCCCCGCCACTGCATGAATCCGGTTTTGATACCCAGATTCCGATGCCTGATGCTCGACGCGGGTCAGCAGCCAGCGACGATTGCATTCCATGATCGGATGGTCGGACAGCGACATCCACTGACCGCTGCGCAGTGTTGGCTTGTGGGTATGGCCCTCCAACTGATCATCTCGCCCCTGCAGCGTGAACGGGTGCACACCCGGTCGTTCGCCTTCGCCAGTGAAGACGACGGTTTCACCGCGACCAAACTGTTCCGGCTCATCACCGAAAACCAGGCAATGACCATCTGCGCGATGCGCGAACCAGTAATGAAGCCCCTCCTGGGCGCAAAGACGCTGGAGAAACTGCAGGTCCGATTCCCGGTACTGCGTGCAGAAGTCTTGCGGCGTGTAGTCGCCACTCACATCGAAACGGCAACCTTTGCCGGTAATGCCATGCTCCTTGAGCACCTGACGAAGAATGTCCGGCACCGAGCGATTGCTGAAGATTCGTTGGCTGACGCGCAGTCCCAGGCATGCCAGTTTCGGCCCCATGCGCACGCGACAAAGCCTCGAACCGACGCCTTGACCAGGCTGGACGAGTTCAAGCAAATGGCCGTGGATTCCGTTTCCTTGCGGTCCGAAGTGCAAGAAAGCCGGGCGGTACAGCAGGCTTGCCAGGTCCAGTGTCGGATCATCGATCAGCAGATCCACCTCGAACACGAAAGGTTCGTTGATCGCTTCACTGCCGGTAAAGGCCAAGACCTCGACAGGGTCGGACAGACCCTCTACATCGAGACGACAGGACGGCTCGTTGACTGGATCGAACATCGGCGATTCTCTACAGGAGGGGCGGCCGAGGATTCTCTCCGAGAGAGTTGACCGAGTAGAGAGCCGAAGTACAAATTAGGAAATTACCTACGCGAAAAGAAGACCACATCGCTTGGATAACCAATGATGTAAGTCATTTCGGTAGAAAACAGGGAAGCTTCGCACCGGGTCATCTGAAATTTCCGTCGCGCACGGAACATTTTCAGACAACCCGATGAGAGCGAGCCTTACCTCAAGAAGACAGGTAAGACGAACGGGTCAGCCCCAGACGCAAAGCGTCGAGGAACTGGGTGCGCTCGGCGGCAGTGATGCGGGCACTGGCGCACTTGTCGCGGTAGTGGGTCATCAGCTCTTCCGGCGACAAGTGCACGTAACGCAGCATGTCTTCGATGGTGTCGTGGGTTTCGATACCGGCGTGGTACACGCTGCCATCGGCGTTCTGGTAGATGTTCACCGAGTCGGTGTCACCGAACAGGTTGTGCATGTCACCAAGGATTTCCTGGTAAGCGCCGACCAGGAAGATACCCAGCAGGTAGTCTTCGCCTTCGTTCAAACCGTGTACCGGCAGGCTGGTCTCGATGCTCTGTTCGTCGACGTATTGCTTGATCTTGCCGTCGGAGTCGCAGGTCAAGTCTTGCAGCACGGCACGGCGCAGCGGCTCTTCGTCGAGACGGTGCAGTGGCAGGATCGGCAATACCTGGCCGATGGCCCAGGTGTCCGGCAGGCTCTGGAACACCGAGAAGTTGCAGATGTACTTGTCGGCCAGCTTGTCGTTGAGCTCATCGAGCACTTGACGGTGCGAACGCTGACGCGCCTTCAACGAGTTATGCAGGCGACGGCACACAGCGAAGTAGCATTGCTCGGCCAGGGCTTTTTCGGCCAGGGTCAGCTTGCCATCGGCATACTGGGTCGCGATGTCGCTCATGTAGTGCGTGGCGCGCCAGTAGGTTTCGGTGACCATTTCGATGTCGGTCGGGCCCAGCAGGTCAACCAGCCATTGCACGGTTTCCGGCAGCTCTTCCTTGTTGTCGATCTGCGGCACGTCGTCGTTGTGCTTCTCGACGTCGGTCACCTGCACCACCAGCATGGCGTGGTGAGCGGTCAGCGAGCGGCCGCTTTCAGAGAAGATGTTCGGGTGCGGCAGGCTCTGCGCGTCGCAGAACTCCTTGAGCATCCCGACCACGACACCGGCGTAATCGTCCATGTCGTAGTTGATCGAACTGGCGTTGCGCGAGTGAGTACCGTCGTAGTCGACACCCAGACCGCCACCGACGTCGATGTGATCAACCGGCAGGCCGAGGTTGCGCAGTTCGCCGTAGTAACGAATCGCTTCCTTGAAGCCGTGCTGGTAGTCCGCCAGGTTGGCGATCTGCGAACCCATGTGGAAGTGCAGCAGGCGGATGCCCTGATCCAGACCTGCCGCGCGGAAACGCTCGACCACCGACAACAGTTGCGCCGCCGACAGACCGAACTTGGACTTCTCGCCACCGGTGTCCGCCCATTTGGACGATGCCAGGGACGACAGACGCACGCGCAGGCCGACCTGAGGCTTGACCTTGAGCGAGGCCGCTTCTTCGATCACCAGCGCGACTTCGGATTCTTTCTCGATCACGATGAACACGTTGTGGCCCAGCTTCTGGCCCATCAGCGCCAGACGGATGAACTCGCGGTCCTTGTAACCGTTGCAGACGATGGTGCCGCCCTTCGGCGCCAGGGCCAGCACGGCCAACAGCTCAGGCTTGGAGCCGGCTTCCAGGCCGATGGACACGTTCTGGGTGGCGATGATGTTTTCGATCACCGCTTCTTGCTGGTTCACCTTGATCGGGTACAGCGCGGTGTACTTACTCTGGTATTCCAGACGCTCGATGTTGGCATCGAACGCGCCGGTCAGCTGACGAACGCGGTCTTGCAGAATGTCGGGGAAGCGCACCAGCAACGGCAAGGACAGGCCGCTTTGGCGCAGCTGGTCGACTTGCTCGAAGAGGTCGATAGGCGAACTGGTCGGACCGTTCGGACGAACTTCGACGCGACCGGCGTCATTGATCGCGAAATACCCGGCCCCCCAATGGCGAATCCCGTAAACACTGCGGCTGTCCGCAACTGTCCATTGGCTGCCATCGTCTTTGCGTGTGCGTCGTACGGACATTGAAGTCCCCTATAAAGAAGTCATAGAGCGTCGCCTGGGTTCAGGCCGGCGCATTCTAAAGAATGAAAATGACGGTTCGTCAACGAGGGGATAGACCTCGCTGACCGCAGTGAGTTTAGAAACCGGTCAGAACAGGCTCTGTGAAAACCATGTAGGCGACGCCAGGCCTGAATCGGATCAGGGCTGGATCAAGCCGAGGGTGGTTTTCACAGAGGCTGCTAGCCGCCGGACTTCTTCGCCTTGAAACCAAGCTTGATCAGTTCGGCCAAGAGTAGCTCGACATGATCGCCCTGGATTTCAATGATCCCGTCTTTCAACGCCCCGCCGGTCCCGCAACGTTTCTTCAACGTGGTCGCCAGGTCCTTGAGCGCGTCTTCGGCCAACGGCACGCCGGTGATGGTGGTCACCGTCTTGCCGCCACGGCCCTTGCTTTCGCGACGCACGCGAGCAATGCCGTCGCCGGCCGGGATAACGGTCTGTTTGCAGATACAGGCGTCCACCGGTTTACTGCAATCCGGGCAATGACGACCTGCGTCGGTGGAAAATACCAAGCCACCAAGGGCGGCGAAGGATGCGGCTTTTTTGGCCACCGGCAATCCTCTTGGGAGGACAAAGACTGGTCGCAGCACTTGGGCAAGGCTATCGACCGCGAAGCCCCACTCAGGCAGGGGCAGCGCTACTGAAACGTTCAACACTGTGTTTGCGTGTAGGAGCTGTCGAGTGCAACGAGGCTGCGATCTTTTGATTTTGATTCAACGGTAAAATCAAAAGATCGCAGCCTCGTTGCACTCGACAGCTCCTACAAGGCCGCGCAGTGTAACGGCAAAAAGCCGACTTGCTAAGAGCCAATCGGCGCCAATTTATAGCTCTTTTGCGACGTCGTTCCCTTGAGCCCGAAGATAGCGCATCAACGCGGCCAGAGAGTCCGGGCAATAGGGCTTTTGCTGGATTTCCAGCATGACCTGATCAATGGGGATGAAGCGCGCTTCAAGCACCTCCTCCGGTTGCAGGATCAACGGGCCGTCCCACACCGCCGAAAACGCCGAACACCACAAGCGATTGCCGGTGTCTTCAAAGTAGAAGTGATCATGGGCGCTCAATTCCACGCCGCTCACGCCCAATTCTTCTTCAAGTTCACGCGCTGCCGACTCGGCGTAGGTTTCGCTGGCAAGCACCATGCCCCCTGCCGCCACGTCCCAGAAACCCGGGTAAATGGCTTTGCTCAGCGTTCGGCGGTGGACGCAGAGTTCACCGGCCGAGTTGAACAGCATGATGTAGGTGCCGCGCCCGATCAGCCCACGCTCGCGCAGATCCGAACGGACCAGGGCGCCGAGCAGGTTGTCGTGCTCGTCGACCCAGGCGATCTGTTCGGCATCCGAGGCCGCGCGATGGGCGGCCTCTTTGGCGTTATCAACCATGACTCAGCCCTGATTGAGCAATTGACGCAGATCGATTACCGCAGCGTTGGCCCGGGAAATGTAATTGGCCATGACCAGCGAGTGGTTGGCCAGCACCCCGAAACCGCTGCCGTTAAGGATCATCGGGCTCCAGACCGGCTCTTGCGAAGCCTCCAGTTCACGAATGATCTGACGCACGCTGACCGTGGCGTTCTTCTTGGCCAGTACATCGGCGAAGTCGACTTCGATGGCGCGCAGCAAGTGCGACAGCGCCCAGGCCTGACCGCGTGCTTCGTAGAACACGTTGTCGATCTGCATCCACGGGGTCTCGACGATTTCTTCATCGACCTGCGGCACCTGACCCGGGGCCAGGACTTCGGTTTTCAGTGCGGTGTTGAGCTTGACCCGACCGACGCTGGCCGACAGACGTTGCGACAGCGAACCCAAACGGGTGCCGACATCGCCCAGCCAGTTGTTCAGGTTGTCAGCGCGGGCATAGAACAGCGCGCTTTTCTGATTCGGATCGGACAGGCGTGCCTGATAACGGCTCAGGGAATTGATGCCTTCCTGGTATTCGGACTCACTGGAAGGCAGCACCCAGCTCTTGTTATCGAAGTTGAAACGCGGCTCGGCCTTGGCCAGGTCGGCGTCTTCGGCGGACTGTGACTGGGAGCGGGCGAAGTCTTTACGCATTGCACGACTCAGGTCGCGGACCTGGACCAGTACGCCATATTCCCAGCTCGGCATGTTGTCCATCCACAGGCCCGGCGGGAAACGGTCGTTGGCAATATAGCCACCCGGTTTGTTCAGCAATGTACCGGCGACGGTCTTGAGGGTTTCCACCGTGGTGTACCCGATGACCATCTGCTTGCCTTCTTTCTCGGCAGCCGCCTGGGCATTTTGTTGAACCGGAAACAGCGCAGGCTCCTCGCTCCAATACCAACCCAGCCCAATCGTCACCAGCAGGTAAAGGCCGATCAGCGTGGCCAGCGCCCGGCTGAACAACAGGCCGCCGATGTAACTGCGGGTGGCCGATTTCGGTTCAGCGGCACGTTCAGGCGCGCTGCCCGCGCGATTCTTCCAGTCCAGCATGGCGATATCCTTTCAATCACTTGAGTTCATCGGTTCGACCACAACCCTACGCCATCGTGCCTCGTTTGCCGCGCATTAATCCTGCGCGAAACGGCGAGCCACCCAACGAGGCGATCCAGCCGCCACTATAAATGAAGCACAGCGCTGAGCCTATGCGACCAGTCGGTCAGAAACTGAATGACGTCGCTTTGCAGATTATTGACACACAACACTCATGGGATTCAAAAGAGGTGCTAGCATAGAGCCACCAGTCGATCTCAGCATGCACCCTAACTAGTAGTCAGGATATGACCGAGCCAGAAGACCCCAGCCGTGAGCGCCTCAAGCACCACTTTGCCCAGCGGGTAATTCATCAAGCACGTCAAATTCTTGAGATATGGCAGCGCCTGCAACGCAGCGAGTGGTCCACTACCGATTTGTCCGAACTGAGCGAGGCCAACCTGCGCCTGCTACGGTTTGCCGAGCGTTTCGAACAACCGGAACACTCTCAACTCGCGCGCCACATCGGTCAGTCGCTGGAGGCGGTCGACGCCAATCGCGGACGCCTGAGCAGCGGGCTGATCACTGACCTCAATCGCTTGATGCAACGCCTGTCACGCACTGGCCTGCGTCATGGCGATCAGTTCGAACAAACTTTTCTACCACCGCTGCGCAAGCCGATCTACGTGATGCTGCAAGATCACGACCGTGCCGAGCGCCTGGCCAAGCAACTTGAATTTTTCGGACTCAGCGCGCAGTCCCTGGACAGCGTGTCGGCGTTTCGCTCCTCAATGGTCGAGCGCTTGCCCGCGGCGATCGTCATGGACGTGGACTTCAGCGGCGCGGGCGTCGGCCTGACGCTGGCGGCCGAAGCTCAGGTTGGCTTGGACGAACCGTTACCCCTGCTGTTCTTCAGCCTGCACGAAACCGACACCCCGACCCGCCTCGCCGCCGTGCGCGCCGGCGGTCAGGAATTCCTCACCGGCACCCTCGAAGCTTCGAGCCTGTTGGAGAAGATAGAAGTCCTGACGTGTGTCGCCCAGTACGAACCTTACAAAGTGCTGATCATCGACGACTCCCGTGCCCAGGCGTTGCACACCGAACGCCTGCTCAACAGCGCCGGCATCGTCACGCGCACGCTGATCGATCCGATTCAGGCGATGGCCGAGCTGGCGGACTTTCAGCCGGACCTGATCATCCTCGACATGTACATGCCGACCTGCACGGGAACGGAACTGGCCAAGGTGATCCGCCACAACGACCGTTACGTCAGCGTGCCGATCATTTACCTGTCGGCCGAAGATGACCTGGACAAGCAGCTCGACGCCATGAGCGAAGGTGGCGACGACTTCCTGACCAAGCCGATCAAGCCACGACACCTGATCACCACCGTGCGCAACCGTGCGGCTAGGGCGCGCAATTTGAAGGCGCGGATGGTTCGCGACAGCCTGACCGGTTTGTATAACCACACGCACATCCTGCAATTGCTCGAAGACTGCAGCTTCCGCGCCCGCCGCGAGAACAAGCCGCTGAGTTTTGCGATGCTCGACATCGACCACTTCAAACGCGTCAACGACAGCCATGGCCACCCCATGGGCGACCGGGTGATCAAGAGCCTGGCGCTGTTCTTGAAGCAACGCTTGCGCAAGACCGACTTCATCGGCCGTTACGGTGGTGAAGAATTCGCCATTGTCATGCCGGACACCGATCTCGAATCGGCGCACCGGGCGCTCGATGAAATCCGTCAACGCTTTGCCGAGATTCACTATCCGGCGCAGCCCCAGGATTTGTGGTGCACCTTCAGCGCCGGGGTGGTGGAGCTCTGTGAACACTCCGACAGCCTGATGATGGCCAGCCAGGCCGACGAGGCGCTGTACCGCGCCAAGGACGGCGGACGTAACCGCGTGCAGGCCGCGCGGACGTCAAAGCAAAGTGCCACCTTTTCATCGGAATGGACCCATTCAGTCATAACGCTGTAACAGAAACGCAATAACTTCAAGCGCTTACCATTCTGCCGTTGGTAGACCCGCGATGCGCCTGAAGCTGCTGACCAATCTCAATACCCTCCTTTTAGTGGCCGTGTGTGTGGCGCTCGGCGCGACGCTCTGGTGGTCGCAAAAAGCTTTGGAACGCCCCTATCTGCTGATGGAGCGCTATCTGGGCCTGTCCCAGCAATTCCAGAATGAAGTGGCACGCAATATCGAGGATTACCTCTCCAGCGGTGATGCCCTGCGTTTAAGCAGCGCCAGCCAGGCCATCGACGGCCTACAAAAGGAACTTGGTGATTTGCCGCCCGCATTGGCTGAAACCCTGCGCCCGAGCCTGTCGAACCTGGAAGAATTCAGTAAAACCGACCTGCTGGCCGCCGGCAAACTGGCGGGCGATCCGCAGGCCTTGCTGTTGCAAGCGGAACGGGAACTTGGCGGCAGTCTCGAACAACTCAGCCAGTACGCCAGCGGAAACTCGACTTATCTGGCGCCCTTGCTCGCCGCCTCTCAGCACGTGGGCAAACTGTCTCTGGCCCGGGACAAACTGGTCAGCAGCGGCCGCAGCGAGTTGGCCGCCGATGTCGAGCGCGAAGTCGCCAACATCCGCACGCAGGCAGAGCTGCTTGGCGCGTTACCGCTGCTGGGTGTCGCCAGCAGCAGCGAATCGGGCAGTGACGATTTCTCGGCGATGATGGGCCTGGAGAACACCGAAAAAACCGTGGCCGAAGACGCGGGCGTTGGGCTGAAACGGGAACTCAATAGCCTGCTGACGCGCTACCCCGCCGAACTCTCGCGCACGCGAGACCAGATTCAAAAACGCGCCGATCTCAGCACCGCGACTCACCTGAAAATCGCCGCCGTGCAACAGGCCATTGCCGGGCTGGAACCGGTGGTCCGCGCCCAGCACGGGCAGATCCAGGGTGAAGTGCGGCTGATGCAGGGCGTGATGATCGGCCTGATTTTGCTGATCGCCCTGCTGATCGACACCTTGCAACGCAAACTGGCCAGGACACTGACCAATTTGGCGCCGGCGCTCTCGACCTGGGCCGAGGGCGACTTCAGCCAAGACATTCAACTGGGCAAGACCAACCGCGAACTGCATGACATTGAAGCGTCGCTCAATCGCTTGCGCGCCTATCTGGTGGACCTGGTGGGGACCATCCGCCTGAATGCCGAACAGGTCGCCGGCAGCAGCCGCACCCTGGCCGAACTGAGCAATGACCTGCACAGTGGCGCCGAGCATCAAGCGGGCGACACGGCGCTGATCCGCGATTCCCTCGGTGAACTGGAGGCGACGATTCAACAAGTCGCCGGTGATGCCAGCCAGGCGGCCGACGCCAGCCGTCATGCCGGACTGGCGGTCGAGCATGGACAAAAAGTCATCGGCCTGAGCCTCACCGGGCTGCATGCACTGGTGGGCGAAGTGCAGGGCAACGCACAGATGATCGAACACCTGGCCGAAGAGTCGGCGACCATCGGCGGCGTTCTCACGGTGATTCGCTCGATTGCCGACCAGACCAACCTGCTGGCCCTGAACGCCGCCATCGAAGCGGCCCGCGCCGGGGAAATGGGCCGCGGATTTGCCGTTGTAGCTGAAGAGGTGCGCTCACTGGCACAACGCACCGCGGGCGCCACGGCCGAGATCCAGACCTTGATCGCAGGCCTGCAAACCGCCGCGCGGCAATCAGTAGAGGGCATGCGTGCCCAGGTCGAACACGCCGAAGCCACAGCCAATCAGGCCCAGGCGGCCGACGGTGCATTGGATAAAATCGTCGGCGCGATCCAGACCATTTCCGACACCGCCGTGCGCATCGCCGATGTCACCGCCCAGCAGAGCGGCGCCGTCAGTGAGATCCGCGATCACAGTGAGCGGATTCACCAATTGGGTGGGGATAACTTGCTGCGCATCGGCGAGGGGCGCGTGCAGGGGGAAAATCTGTTGGTGTTGGGTGGGCGACTTCACACCGCCGTCCAGGCCTTCCGCGTCTGACCAACCAGCCTCTGTAGGAGCTGTCGAGTGAAACGAGGCTGCGATCTTTTGACTTTGATTATTTAAAAACAAGATCAAAAGATCGCAGCCTCGTTTCACTCGACAGCTCCTACATACATACGGATTCGAGACGACTCCGCTATCATTCCCGCACCTCCGATACGCGAGATTGTCATGCGCCGTTTGCTCTGCCTGCTGCTTTTAGTAATCGCCCTGCCGGCTACCGCCGCCGGGTTGCTGGAGAGTCGTCCCAGTACCACCCTGGGCTCGATCAACAACAGTGCCGACTTCCTGCCGGTGCGCGAGGCGTTTCAGCTGAGCCTGGTAGACAGCACACCGCAATCGATCAAACTACGTTTCGTCGCGACAGAGGGCTACTACCTCTATCGCCATCGTTTTCAATTTCGCGCCGATCCGGCCGATGTCGGCCTCGGCGCCGCACAATTGCCCAAGGGCGAGCAGAAACACGATGAGTACTTCGGCGATGTCGAGGTCTACCACGGAATTCTCGACGTAGAGCTGCCGCGCACCGATCAACGGGCCTTCACGCTGGCGGTGACTTATCAGGGCTGTGCCGATAAAGGCCTGTGCTATCCACCCGAGACCGAGCGCCTCAGCATTGATGGCCTCGGTGCCCCGACGACCGCGCACATCTGGAACTGGCGCGAACTCGCGTTGTTCTTTCTCGCAGGCTTGGGGCTGACCTTCACCCCGTGTGTGCTGCCCATGCTGCCGATCCTTTCCGGCGTCGTGCTTCGCGGCCAGGTCGGTGGCTTGCGCGGCTTCAACCTGTCCCTGGCTTACGTGCTGCCAATGGCCGCCTGCTTCGCCTTGCTGGGTGCGTTGATGGGAATGTTCGGCGCGCAACTCAACCTTCAGGCACGCCTGCAATCGGCCTGGGTGCTGGTGCCGTTCGCGATGTTTTTCGCAGTGTTTGCCCTGGCGATGTTCGGCGTGTTCGAACTCAAGTTGCCGTACGCCATCAGCAGTCGCCTGGATCGTATCGCCGGCCGCACGGAAGGCGGCTCGCTATGGGGCGCGGCGGTGTTGGGCGTGGTGTCGAGCCTGCTGGTCTCCCCTTGCGTGTCGGCGCCGCTGGCCGGCGCGCTGCTGTATATCAGCGCCAGTGGTGATGCTCTCGGCGGCGGTTTGAAATTGTTCATGCTCGGCCTTGGCATGGGCGCGCCCCTATTGCTCGTAGCCACCGGCGGCGCGGCCTGGCTGCCCAAAAGTGGGCCGTGGCTGATCCAGGTGAAAAATGCGATCGGCGTGTTGCTACTGGGTCTGGCGATCGGGCTGCTCAGTCGCATATTGCCGGGTCAGATCACCTTGTTGCTGATCGGCTTGCTGGCCGGAGGCGTCGGGTTGTTCATGGGCGCGCTGGAGTTCGTCTACAAACCGCCGCGAAAACGCCTCGGACAATTACTGGGGATGTTCCTGCTGTTTTACGCGCTGGCCTGTTGGTACGGCGCATTCAGCGGTCAGACTGACCCGTTCAATCCGATCGGCCAGCCGCACATGATTGCCGGCAACCAGCAACCGCAAGACAGCGGTGCCTGGCAAACCGTCACGACCCCGACCGAGCTTGATCGCGTTCTCGCCGACGCCCGGTCCACAGGCACCCCGCTGCTGCTCGACTGGTACGCCGACTGGTGCATCAGCTGCAAAGTCATCGAACACGAAGTGCTCAACGACGCCAAGGTCGTCGAACGCCTCAAGGGCTATCGACTGATCCGTTTCGACATCACCTCCAGCAACGCCGAGCAACGCACCCTGCTCGATCGCTACAAATTGTTCGGTCCACCGGCGCTGATGTTTTTCGGCAAGGACGGCGTCGAACGCGCCGATGTGCGGGTGATCGGCGAGATCAACGCGAAGGACTTCGCCGAACGCGTCGCCAAAGCAAATGACCGGATTTAATCACTCGGTCACATATTTCGCGCAAACATCGGCCATCGTGCTGGCTATTGCATAGAACTGGACAGTCACAAAGGCTTTGCGGCATAGTCGCCGGGTTCTGACAATTGCACACAGATAACAAGGATCAGCAGATGGCGACCTTATTGGTTTTGCACGGCCCCAACCTGAACTTGCTCGGCACCCGTGAACCGGGCACCTATGGCGCTACGACACTGGCGCAGATCAACCAGGACCTGGAACGCCGCGCTCGTGAAGCTGGTCACCATTTACTGCACCTGCAAAGCAACGCCGAATATGAATTGATCGACCGCATCCACGCCGCTCGCAGCGAAGGTGTGGATTTCATTCTGATCAATCCAGCAGCTTTTACGCACACAAGTGTCGCATTACGTGACGCGCTGCTGGCGGTGAGCATCCCATTCATCGAAGTGCATTTGTCTAACGTGCACAAACGCGAACCTTTCCGCCATCACTCTTACTTCTCCGACGTAGCGGTGGGAGTGATCTGCGGCCTTGGCGCCAGCGGTTATCGACTGGCCCTGGAGGCCGCCCTAGAACAGCTTGAAAGACCGGCAACAGCTTGAACAACAAGCGTAACGCCCCTGACCGACCCTTGGGAGTTGATGATTCATGGATATCCGTAAAGTTAAGAAACTGATCGAACTGCTGGAAGAGTCCGGCATCGACGAGCTCGAGATCAAGGAAGGCGAAGAGTCCGTACGTATCAGCCGTCATAGCAAAACCCCGGCTCAGCAGTACTACGCACCTGCTCCAATGCACGCTCCGGCTCCAGCGCCTGTCGCTGCTGCCCCGGTTGCCGCTGCCGCTCCTGCTGCTCCGGCCGCCCCCGCGCTGAACGGCGCCGTTGCCCGTTCGCCGATGGTCGGTACGTTCTATCGCAAGTCTTCGCCATCCTCGCCGTCCTTCGTTGAAGTCGGCCAGACCGTGAAGAAAGGCGACACCCTGTGCATCGTCGAAGCCATGAAGATGATGAACCACATCGAAGCTGAAACCAGCGGTGTGATCGAATCCATCCTCGTCGAAGACGGCCAGCCGGTTGAGTACGACCAACCGCTGTTCACCATCGTTTGAACCGCGGAGAAACTTTGATGACTGCGAAGTTGGAAAAAGTTCTGATCGCCAACCGCGGTGAGATTGCCCTGCGGATCCTGCGTGCCTGCAAAGAGATGGGCATCAAGACGGTCGCCGTTTACTCCAAGGCCGACAAAGAGCTGATGCACCTGGGCCTGGCAGACGAATCCGTCTGCATCGGTCCGGCCTCGGCCGCGCACTCTTACCTGCACATCCCGGCAATCATCGCCGCCGCTGAAGTGACCGGCGCTACCGCCATTCACCCAGGCTACGGTTTCCTTGCGGAAAACGCTGATTTCGCTGAACAGGTCGAGAACTCCGGCTTTGCTTTCATTGGCCCCAAAGCCGACACCATTCGCCTGATGGGCGACAAGGTATCGGCCAAGCACGCCATGATCGCTGCGGGCGTTCCAACCGTTCCGGGTTCCGACGGCCCACTGCCTGAAGACGAAGAAACCGCTCTGCGCATCGGTCGCGAAGTCGGTTACCCGGTGATCATCAAGGCCGCTGGCGGCGGTGGTGGTCGCGGCATGCGCGTTGTGCATAAAGAAGAAGACCTGATCTCCTCGGCGAAACTGACCCGCTCCGAAGCGGGCGCAGCGTTCGGCAACCCGATGGTCTATCTGGAAAAATTCCTGACCAACCCACGTCACGTGGAAGTCCAGGTGCTTTCCGATGGCCAGGGCCACGCCATCCATCTGGGCGACCGCGATTGCTCGCTGCAACGTCGCCACCAGAAGGTTCTCGAAGAAGCGCCGGCACCGGGCATCGACGAGAAAGCACGCGCTGAAGTCCTCGCTCGCTGCGTCAAGGCGTGCATCGACATCGGCTACCGTGGCGCCGGCACCTTCGAGTTCCTTTACGAAAACGGCCACTTCTACTTCATCGAGATGAACACTCGTGTCCAGGTAGAGCACCCGGTTTCGGAAATGGTCACTGGCATCGACATCGTCAAGGAGATGCTCAGCATCGCCGCTGGCAACAAGTTGTCGTACACCCAGGAAGACGTGGTCATCCGTGGTCACGCGCTGGAATGCCGGATCAACGCCGAAGACCCGAAAACCTTCATGCCAAGCCCAGGCACGGTCAAGCATTTCCACGCTCCAGGCGGCAACGGCGTTCGCGTCGATTCGCACCTGTACAGCGGTTATGCCGTTCCGCCGAACTACGATTCGTTGATCGGCAAGCTGATCACCTACGGCGCAACCCGTGAAGAAGCCATGGCGCGCATGCGCAATGCGCTGGACGAAATCGTTGTCGACGGGATCAAAACCAACATCCCGCTGCACCGCGACCTGGTCCGTGACGAAGGCTTCTGCAAAGGGGGCGTGAACATTCACTACCTCGAGCACAAGCTGGCAGGCGAGAAGCACTAAGCTTCGACCCCATCAACAAAGCCGCCTTCGGGCGGCTTTGTTGTTTCTGGGTATTTCACCGAGCATCACACCCACAGGGCATGGTGCTCATCAGGAACTGTGCGGTGAGCACAGGCGACTCCCACAAAACCTCCGCGCTCGCGTAAACTTGCGCGCTTCTCGCAGCCCGCTAGGCTGCAATCAATATTTTTCAAAGGTGCCCGCCATGCCTTGGCTGCAAGTCCGTCTCGCCATCAGCCCAGAACAAGCCGAAACCTACGAAGACGCGTTCCTTGAAGTGGGCGCCGTGTCGGTGACCTTCATGGATGCCGAAGATCAGCCGATCTTCGAACCGGAACTCAACACCACGCCGCTGTGGTCGCACACGCACCTGCTGGCGCTGTTCGAAGGCGGCACCGAAGCCACCTCCGTGCTGGCCCATCTTGAATTGCTGACCGGCAGCCCGCTGCCCGAGCACCACAGCGAAGTCATCGAAGACCAGGACTGGGAACGCAGCTGGATGGACGGTTTCCAGCCAATGCGTTTTGGCCAGCGGCTGTGGATCGTGCCGAGCTGGCACGCCGCCCCGGAACCTGATGCCGTGAACCTGTTGCTGGATCCGGGCCTGGCGTTCGGCACCGGCACCCACCCGACCACAGCGCTGTGCCTGGAATGGCTCGACGGCCAGGACCTCAAGGACTGCAACGTGCTCGACTTCGGCTGCGGCTCGGGGATCCTGGCGATTGCTGCCCTGCTGCTGGGCGCCAAGCAAGCCGTCGGCACCGACATCGACGTCCAGGCACTGGAAGCCTCCCGCGACAACGCCGGGCGCAACAACATCGCCGAAGAACTCTTTCCGCTGTATCTGCCGGAAGATCTGCCTCAGGTTCAGGCAGACGTGCTGGTCGCCAACATTCTGGCCGGCCCGCTGGTTTCCCTGGCGCCGCAACTGTCCAGCCTGGTCAAGCCTGGCGGCCGCCTGGCACTGTCGGGCATCCTCGCCGAGCAGGGTGAAGACGTTGCCAAGGCCTATGCCCAGGACTTCGATCTGGACCCGATTGCCAATCGCGATGGCTGGGTGCGCATCACTGGCCGTCGGCGCTAGAATGAGCGCCTGCCTAAACCGGATCGCCGCATGACCGATAGCTTCGTCACTCAGTGCCCGCATTGCCAAACCAGCTTCCGTGTCAGCCACGCTCAATTGAGCGTGGCCCGTGGAGTGGTTCGTTGCGGCTCGTGCCTGCAGGTGTTCAACGCCGCCAAGCAGCTGCTTGACCAGCGGGCCGGCAAGGAAGCGGTCAAACCGGTCGCCCCGGCCATCGTCGAACCGCCGGCACAGCGCGCCATCAGCCAAAAGCAATGGTCCGCCGCCGAGCTGGATCTGGACAGCCTGGACCTGGACGAAGAACTCGCCCGTCTCGAACAGCGGGAAATCCAGCCGACCACCGAATTCGGCCGGCACCGCGAAGACACCCTGAGCGCTCGCCGGGATAACGCCGAACACGACGTTCCGTGGTCCGACAGCCTCTTCAGCGAATCAGCCGCTGATCGCGCCCAGGCGGTCGAAGCCGATCAAAAGGAAACGCGGTCCGAATCGGGCAAGCACGCGCGCACCGAACCTTCGTTTTCGCTGGAACCGGTTGATCTGGACGACGAACCCCAGGTGCCACAACTGCGCCTGAATGACCCGCTCGACATGCCCTTGCACCAAGATCGCCTGTCGGCAACCGATGTTCCTGACGACGACCTGCCCCCGATCGTCCCCCTGCGCAAGCGACACGAGCGCAGTGAATCGACCGAACGTGCCGAGGCCTTGCAAGACCTGAGCGACGATCCGCTGCAACTGGATTGGCAAAAACGCCGCTCGCCCTGGGGCCGACGGCTGTTCTGGTCCCTGCTGGTCTTGCTCGGCGCAGCCGCGTTGGCGGGCCAATACATCGCTTACCATTTCGACGAGTTGGCACGCCAGGACCAGTACCGTCCGTGGTTCCAGCAACTGTGTCCGCAAATCGGCTGCACGGTGCCGTCCAAGGTCGACATCGCAAAAATCAAGAGCAGCAACCTGGTCGTGCGCAGCCACCCCGAGTTCAATGGTGCGCTGGTGGTCGATGCGATCATCTACAACCGCGCGCCCTTCTCCCAGCCGTTCCCGCTGCTGGAACTGCGCTTTGCCGACCTGAACGGTCACCTGATCGCCAGCCGTCGCTTCAAGCCCGGCGAGTACCTCAACGGCGACCTCGAAGGGATGGCGGAAATGCCACCGCAGACGCCGATCCACATCGCACTGGATATTCTCGATCCAGGCTCCAAAGCGGTGAATTACAGCCTGAGCTTCCACTCGCCCGAGTGAAACGGTTCACCGTTACAGGCTTGACGGCATATTTCTGACTTTGACCGCTCATACCAAACCGCTGGCGATAACAGAATTACTGTTCAGATTTTGTTCAATTCAGCCTTTATCCAGTCATCGAGAGCGGGTATCATGCCAACCCTTTTTCGAACTCTCATGATCCGGCCCCACAACAGGGAAGTCCTATGTCGGCGGTACGCATCGGTCCATATACATTGCACAACGGCTTGATTCTCGCGCCAATGGCGGGCGTCACAGACCAGCCCTTTCGTCAGCTGTGCAAGCGACTGGGCGCAGGGCTTGTAGTCTCGGAAATGGTCACCAGCGACATGAGTTTGTGGAACACCCGCAAATCGCGGATGCGCATGATTCACGAAGGTGATCCCGAGCCTCGCTCGGTACAGATCGCCGGTGGCGATGCACAGATGCTTGCGGATGCGGCTCGAGCGAATGTCGAACTGGGCGCACAGATTATTGACATCAACATGGGCTGTCCGGCGAAGAAGGTCTGCAACAAGGCCGCCGGTTCCGCGCTGTTGAAGGATGAAGCATTGGTCACCGAGATCCTGCAAGCCGTAGTGGCTGCGGTCGATGTACCGGTCACCTTGAAGATCCGCACCGGCTGGGACCGGGACAACAAGAATGGTTTGACGGTGGCGAAGATCGCCGAGCAGGCAGGCATCACGGCGTTGGCGGTCCATGGCCGCACCCGTGCCGACCTGTACACCGGTGAAGCCGAGTACGACACCATTGCCGCGATCAAGCAGGCAGTGTCGATTCCGGTCTTTGCCAACGGCGATATCGACTCACCCGAGAAGGCCCGGTACGTACTTGATGCGACCGGTGCCGATGGCCTGCTGGTAGGCCGGGCAGCCCAGGGGCGGCCATGGATTTTTCGTGAGATCGATCATTTCCTGCGGACCGGCGAGAAACTCCCGGCACTGGAACTGATCGAGGTGGAACGCATTCTGCTAGAGCATCTGGCTGCACTGCACGTCTTCTATGGAGACGTCATGGGTGTCCGTATCGCTCGAAAGCATGTGGGCTGGTATCTCGCAACCTTGCCGGGCGCCAGGGAGTTTCGCGCCCACTTCAATCGTTTGGAAGATACGGAAGCACAATGCGCCAACGTTCAGGGCTTCTTCGCCGAACGTTATAAGAGCCTGACAGGGGACGGAGAAGGGGTGGCCGCATGACGATGATGACCGAGACTTTAGTGAGTGGAACAACACCCGTGAGCGACAACGTGAATTTGAAACAGCACCTCAACACGCCGAGCGAAGAAGGTCAGACCCTTCGCGGGAGTGTCGAGAAAGCGCTGCACAATTATTTCGCCCACCTTGAGGGCGCTGCCGTCACGGATGTGTACAACCTGGTGCTCTCCGAAGTCGAGGCTCCCCTGCTCGAGTGCGTGATGAACTACGTCAAGGGCAACCAGACCAAGGCCAGCGAGCTGCTCGGACTCAACCGGGGCACGCTGCGCAAGAAGCTCAAGCAGTACGATTTGCTGTAAGCATTCAATCAAACCAGAAAGGCGCCCGCGTAAAAACGGTCGCCTTTTTTGCTGACTCCTTTGCTTTTGATGGAAATTGAAATGACCGACCAGACTACCCGCCTGCCGATCCGCCGCGCCTTGATCAGCGTTTCCGACAAGACCGGGATCCTTGAATTCGCCAAGGAGCTTGAAGCCCTGGGCGTCGAGATCCTCTCCACCGGTGGAACGTTCAAGCTGCTGCGCGACAACGGTGTTGCCGCAGTGGAAGTCGCCGATTACACCGGATTCGCAGAAATGATGGACGGTCGGGTCAAGACCCTGCACCCGAAAATCCACGGCGGGATCCTCGGTCGCCGCGGTATCGACGACGCCATCATGAACGAACACGGCATCAAGCCGATCGATCTGGTAGCGGTCAACCTGTACCCGTTCGAAGCCACCATCAACAAGCCAGGTTGCGACCTGCCGACCGCCATCGAGAACATCGACATCGGCGGCCCGACAATGGTCCGTTCGGCAGCAAAAAACCATAAAGACGTGGCCATCGTGGTCAACGCCAGCGACTACGCCAGCGTCCTCGAAAACCTCAAGGCCGGCGGCCTGACCTACGCTCAGCGTTTCGACCTGATGCTCAAGGCCTTTGAACACACCGCTGCCTACGACGGCATGATCGCCAACTACATGGGCACCGTGAACCAGGCCGCTGAGACCCTCAGCACCGAAGGTCGCAGCGAGTTCCCGCGCACCTTCAACAGCCAGTTCGTCAAGGCTCAGGAAATGCGCTACGGCGAGAACCCGCACCAGAGCGCGGCGTTCTACGTGGAAGCCAAGCCTGCCGAAGTCGGCATCGCCACCGCGACCCAACTGCAAGGCAAAGAGCTGTCGTACAACAACGTGGCCGACACCGACGCCGCGCTGGAATGCGTCAAGAGCTTCGTCAAGCCAGCCTGCGTGATCGTCAAGCACGCCAACCCGTGCGGCGTGGCCGTGAGCCCGGACGCCGAAGGCGGCATCCGTCAGGCCTACGAACTGGCTTATGCCACCGACACCGAATCGGCGTTCGGCGGCATTATCGCGTTCAACCGCGAGCTGGATGCTGAAACGGCCAAAGCCATCGTCGAGCGTCAGTTCGTCGAAGTGATCATCGCTCCGTCCGTCAGCGAAGAAGCCCGCGCCATCGTCGCCGCCAAAGCCAACGTGCGCCTGCTGGCCTGCGGCGAGTGGTCGGCTGACCGCGCCCCTGCGTGGGACTACAAACGTGTCAACGGTGGCCTGCTGGTACAGAGCCGCGACATCGGCATGATCAGCGCCGATGACCTGAAAGTCGTGACCAAGCGTGCACCGACCGAGCAAGAGATCCACGACCTGATCTTCGCCTGGAAAGTGGCCAAGTACGTCAAGTCCAATGCCATCGTCTACGCCAAGAACCGTCAGACCATCGGTGTCGGCGCCGGCCAGATGAGCCGCGTGAACTCGGCCCGTATTGCCGCGATCAAGGCTGAACACGCCGGTTTGCAGGTGGCAGGCTCGGTAATGGCCTCCGACGCGTTCTTCCCGTTCCGCGACGGCTTGGACAACGCAGCCAAGGTTGGCATTACCGCAGTGATCCAGCCAGGCGGCTCGATGCGTGATGCGGAAGTGATTGCCGCAGCTGATGAAGCCGGCATCGCCATGGTGTTCACCGGCATGCGCCACTTCCGTCACTGATTTGTTGCTTGATCGTACCCACGCTCTGCGTGGGCACGCAGCCTGGGACGCTCCGCGTCCCTCGGACGCAGAGCGTCCGTAGAGGCATTCCCACGCAGAGCGTGGGAACGATCAGCCCCCCACAGAATTAGCGTCATCCGAGGTTTTTGAAATGAATGTTTTGATCATTGGCAGCGGTGGCCGTGAACACGCCCTGGCCTGGAAAGTGGCTCAGGATCCGCGCGTGCAGAAAGTGTTCGTTGCCCCGGGCAACGCCGGTACGGCCACTGAAGCCAAGTGCGAGAACGTCGCCATCGACGTGCTGGCCCTTGAGCAACTGGCTGACTTTGCCGAGAAAAACGTTTCCCTGACCATCGTCGGCCCGGAAGTGCCGCTGGTTGCAGGCGTCGTCGATCTGTTCCGTTCCCGTGGCCTGGATTGCTTCGGCCCGACCGCTGGCGCCGCTCAGCTGGAAGGCTCGAAAGCGTTCACCAAGGATTTCCTCGCTCGCCACAAGATCCCGACCGCCGATTACCAGAACTTCACCGAGATCGAGCCGGCACTGGCTTATCTGCGTGAAAAAGGCGCACCGATCGTGATCAAGGCCGATGGCCTGGCTGCCGGTAAAGGCGTCATCGTTGCCATGACCCTGGCCGAAGCCGAAGACGCCGTACGCGACATGCTGGCGGGCAATGCCTTTGGCGAAGCCGGTTCGCGCGTTGTGATCGAAGAGTTTCTGGACGGCGAAGAAGCCAGCTTCATCGTCATGGTCGACGGCAAGAATGTGCTGCCGATGGCCACCAGCCAGGACCACAAGCGCGTCGGCGACGGCGACACCGGCCCGAACACTGGCGGCATGGGTGCTTACTCCCCTGCTCCGGTGGTGACTGCCGAAGTTCATCAACGGGTCATGGACCTGGTGATCTGGCCGACAGTGCGCGGCATGGCCGAGGAAGGCAACGTCTACACTGGCTTCCTGTACGCGGGCTTGATGATCGACAAGGCTGGTAACCCAAAAGTTATCGAGTTCAACTGCCGTTTCGGTGATCCTGAGACCCAACCGGTGATGCTGCGCTTGCAGTCGAGCCTGGTGTTGTTGGTCGAAGCTGCCCTGGCGCAAGCCCTGGACAAGGTCGAAGCGCAATGGGATCCACGTCCGAGCGTCGGGATTGTGCTGGCCGCTGGCGGTTACCCGGGCGACTACGCTAAAGGCGTCGCCATCAACGGCCTGCAAGCTGCCGCCGCTCTGGAAGGTAAAGTCTTCCACGCCGGCACTGCGCTCAAGGACGGTCAAGTGGTGACGGCCGGTGGTCGGGTGCTCTGCGCTACCGCCATGGGCGCCAGCGTCGATGCTGCCCAGCAGCAGGCTTACAAGCTGGCGGCCAAGATTGATTGGGAAGGCTGTTTCTATCGCAAGGACATTGGCTACCGTGCCATTGCCCGCGAGCGTGGCGAAAATCAGGAATAAGCGATCCATTCAGCCGGGCAAGGGCCTCAGGCCCTTGCCGGACTATTCCGGCGCCGCGCATAGTACTAATCTGGCATCAACCTACGAAGGGATTTCGCCGTGCGCTGGCTCAGGATTGCCATAGGTTTCACTGTCACATTGCTGACCTTGCTCTGCATGCTCCCGGCGTCGGCCGCGCAAGGCAGTGGCTGGGCAGTATTGCTTGATGAACAGGGCGACCTGCAGCTGAGCGACATCCGTTCCGCTCGCTACACCAATCAATTCAGCCCCATCGAACTGGACCGCCTTACCGCGGCCGAGCCCGAGGGGGCGTTGTGGCTGCGCTTCAGGCTGGCGCCCGGCAAACACGAGCAATTGCTGCGAGTATTCGCCCCTGACCTGTCGCACCTCAACTTGTATGTGCTCGACGGCGACACGCTGATCGATCAATTGAACACCGGCACCTCGCAGCCCCAGACTAACCGTCCCCTGCCCAGCAGCGACTTCATGTTGCCGCTGCCACAAAGCGACAAGCCCCTCGATGTCTACCTGCGACTCGTGTCCGAACACCAGTTGCGGCCCTTCATCACCCTGCAATCGGCGATCATGACCGCCGCCAACCAGAAGCAGACACTGATTTACGGCCTGCTGTTCGGTTGCATCGGGATGCTGATCCTGCACAACCTCGTGCGCTATGCGTATACGCGATCGCGCAGCAGTGTGTGGCTCGCCGGATGCGAGGCGCTGCTGATGCTCAGCCTGCTGTTGCTCCTGAACCTGGCGGGCCCCTGGTTACCGGACTGGCATGCCGTGCAGACGCCCGGCGCCTATCTCGCCTTGCTGCTCACAGCGCCCTGCGGCCTGATGTTCGCCTATCGTTTCTTCGCCCCACTCGGCCCTCATCCGCTGAACAAGCTGTTGCTGGGGGACATCCTGTTCATCGTGGTCTGCGGCTTGTTGCTGTTGTTCGTCAACACGCTGCCGCTCAATATCATGACCTACGCCCTGGTTGCGCTGGCCGGCCTGAGCATGTTGTTCGTCGGCGCTTATCATTGGCAAAAAGGTTATCGCCCGGCTCGCCTGTTCGTTGCGGCGATGGTGGTGTTCAACATCGGCACGCTGATCATATTGCCGGCCCTGCTGGGGCTGACCCAAGTGGCTCCCCAAGGCCTGATCATCACCCTGCTCGTGTTCATCTGCATCAGTGGTCTGTTGATGAGCATTGCCTTGGGTGAACGTCAGCGCAGCATCACTGAAGATCGCTTCAGTGTCAGTCGAGACCTGGCGGCCAGCAATGCCGAGATCAACGCCAAGGCCGAATTCCTCGCCAAGATCAGCCATGAGATCCGCACCCCGATGAATGGCGTGCTGGGCATGACCGAGCTGCTGCTGGGTACGCCTTTGTCGGTCAAACAGCGCGACTACGTGCAGACCATCCACAGCGCCGGCAACGAACTGCTGACACTGATCAACGAGATTCTCGACATCTCCAAGCTCGAGTCCGGGCAGATCGAACTGGACGATGTGCAGTTCGACCTCAATGCCCTGATCGAAGACTGCCTGAGCATCTTCCGCGCCAAGGCCGAACAGCAAAACGTCGAGCTGATCAGCTTCATCCAGCCGCAAGTGCCACGCGTCATCAGCGGTGACCCGACGCGCTTGCGCCAGACCTTGCTGAGCCTGCTGGAAAACGCCCTCAAGAAAACCGACGAAGGCGAGATCCTGATCGTCGTCGCCCTCGATGACCGCAGCGCCAAACCGCGCCTGCGCATCGCCGTGCAGGACAGCGGCGTGCCGATGGAACCCGAAGAGCGTGATGCCCTGATGCACGCCGAGCTGCACAGCAAGCACTTCCTCTCGGCGACCAGCCTGGGCGGTAATCTGGGGCTGGTGATTGCCCGTCAGTTGATTCGCCTGATGCAGGGTGAATTCGGCATCAAGAGCGGCGCCAATCAGGGCAGCACCTTGTGGCTGACCCTGCCATTGGACCCTGATCGACTCGAGCATCCGACCTCGGACCTCGATGGTCCGCTACAAGGTGCACGCGTGCTGGTGGTCGACGACAACGACACCTGCCGCAAGGTGCTGGTGCAGCAGTGCAGCGCCTGGGGCCTGAACGTCAGTGCCGTTCCATCGGGTAAAGAGGCCTTGGCATTACTGCGAACCAAAGCGCACTTGCGCGACTATTTCGATGTGGTTCTGCTCGACCAGAACATGCCCGGCATGACCGGCATGCAACTGGCGGCCAAGATCAAGGAAGACCCGAGCCTGAACCACGACATTCTGCTGATCATGCTCACCGGCATCAGCAACGCACCAAGCAAGATCATCGCGCGCAACTCCGGGATCAAACGCATTCTGGCCAAACCGGTGGCCGGCTACACCCTCAAGACCACCCTGGCGGACGAGCTCAACCAGCGTAACAAAGGCCAGGCCATGTCGCAGAACTCGCCAATCGGCCCGATGCTTCCGGTCAAGGTCCCAAGCGATTTCCGCATCCTGGTGGCGGAGGACAACAGCATTTCGACCAAAGTGATTCGCGGCATGCTCGGCAAGCTCAATCTGCAACCGGACACCGCCAGCAATGGCGAAGAAGCCTTGCAGGCGATGAAAGCCCAGCGCTATGACCTGGTGTTGATGGACTGTGAAATGCCGATCCTCGACGGGTTCTCGGCGACGCAGCAGTTACGTGCCTGGGAAGTCGGCAATCAGCGTATTCGGACACCAGTGGTGGCATTGACCGCGCACATTCTCGCCGAACACAAGGAGCGCGCGCGCCAGGCTGGCATGGACGGGCACATGGCGAAACCGGTCGAGCTGTCGCAGCTGCGCGACTTGATTGAGCACTGGGTGGCGGAGCGGGATCAGCAAAACCGGGCAACGGCTCAAACCACCTGAGCCGACAGACCTCGTAACGCCTGATAGACTCCCCCTCGACTTTCCCAGACTGTGAGCCTGCACCATGCTCCATGTGTTATTCAGCGTTTACCTGAAGATGCTGGTGCTCTATAGCCCGTTCTTCGTGTTGTCCTGCTTCATCAGTCTGACCCGCGGCTATTCGCGCAAGGAACAACGGCGCCTGGCCTGGAAAGTGGCCACCGCCACACTGGTGTCCAGCATCTTGCTATACCTGTTCGGGCGCGTGATTTTCAGCGTCTTCGGCATCACCGTCGACGCGTTCCGCATCGGTGCCGGCAGCGTGCTGTTCATCTCGGCATTGGGCATGGCCCAAGGCAAGTCAGCGGTACAAACCGACAATGTGCAGCAGGATGTTACGATCGTCCCGCTGACCATTCCCCTGACAGTCGGCCCCGGGACCATCGGCGCCTTGCTGGTGATGGGCATCAGTCAGCCCCATTGGGACGACAAGCTCACGGCGATTCTCAGTATTGCCTTGGCCAGTTTTACGGTTGGCGTGGTGCTTTACCTGTCGAACCGGATCGAGCGGATTCTCGGTGACCAGGGTTTGCAGATCGTCAGCCGGTTGATGGGTTTGTTTGTCTGTGCGCTTGCAGCTCAGATCATCTTTACCGGGGTCAAGGGCTATCTGGTTCCCTGAGCCCACAGTGTCTTCTGCGCGTGCTGAAAAAGCGGCCAATGGCATGACACCATTGGCCCTGTTTGTTTAGCTGATTGCGTTCTTGCGTCGTTGAAACCTTTTGCTCAGTGCGGCCTTGTAAAACTGCCCAAGGTATTCTTCCAGATCATCCTTTATTTCGGCGTAACGAATTGGATTAAAGGTCATGTACGCGCTGCCACGAAAAATATCCGCATTCGACGTTTTCCAGTCGAAAAATAGAGGCTCTTTTTTATTGCTGCCATCGATGTAGTCAATCGAAGTCAACGAAGTGAGAATGATACCGTTCGTCATTTGATCACAAGGCATTACCGCGAGCCTGACCCCGTTCTTTTTGATCACTTCACTGCTGAACAACTTGATGGCTTCAGGTTCTTTTTTCAGGGCACCCAATGCGGTGTCGGCAATCGCACCGAGAACTGCAGCAGCGGGCAGCGCCGCTTTCGCCGCATCAAGCCCGACTTTGACGATATCGGTAACGATGTTATCCATTGTTAACTGATGCGCGCTCTTCTGATAGGAGGTGTAACCAGAATCGGCGACTAAACAGCCTGCTTCATCCATGCATTTCAGAAAAGCGAGATACCAATCTTTGGGGTTACCACTTGGAACTTCGTAGCTCGCCTCCAGCTTTGAAAACTTGATCAGGTTTTCAATAATCGCCATGTTCTCAAGGGAGATGTTTGCCCCATAACCCACCAGGGTCTCGGCCAATACCACCGCATCCAGTTCTTTGGTGGGATGACCGCTATCGGTGGCTACCGCCATCCGTTTAACCCGACCAACCGCTGGCTGTAATAACCGGCGCTTATTAATGCGCGCCTTTACCAAGGCGGTGCTTTCTTCGACACTTACAGTACTTTCCATAACGTCCATATTCATTATTCCTTTCGTAGATTTATATAGGCCCCTGGGGCACTTCTGAAATCTAACGCACCGCACACGCATCAACAAACCGAATTTGAATTCCGTATATGTACAACAACTTCGCACCCACCGCACCAACAACAATTTAAAACCAAGAAACATAATCACAGCACATTCATGCCCACACCTACTTAGCCGACTGTAATCTGCATCAGCGACATACTGCTCGCACACTTCAAACTATTCATGTTAATCAAGAGTGACTTATGCGTAACGAAACACCTTCTGGCGTGGTGACACACCACAATCTTATTTCCTGTATCGACGAACTATCCTTGCAAGACTATGACGATTTAACTGACTGCACACGTCTTTCAACAAGTTCGGCTGACCTCGCTCACAATCGCTTTGGCAACTCACAAAGCTGGCTGGATGAATATGTGCGCACACTGATGTTTCTGGGCTGGTCGCTCCATGAAGGGGCCATCACGACCCGCACCCGCGTCACTGTCTCCGGGAGCATTGCCGATTTTCTGGTGCAGCGCGCGCATACCATGAACCCCAGACAGGGTAATGCCATGATCGACACCCTGGATGCGTTGGTGTCCGATCAGCCGGCCGTACTGTCACTGGACGAGGAAAGTCTTAAAGGGCGGCGTTTCCAGGTAGCGCCATCTCGCTACGACTCAAGCGGGAATCTTCACATGGCCATTTTTAATCTTGAGCTGGTCGCCAATACCCAACAAAGTCGTTTTTTGTTTTGGCCTTGGGACAATCAATCAGCAAAGCTCGTGCAGCAGAGTGCGTTTCTTAAACTGGATAGAAATGTGCTCGACACAAAAAGGGCACTCATGGCGACTAAACTTCGCGACAAGATCATGAAACGATTTGCTTTGAGGAGGAGGCAGCCATAAACGGCTGGAAAGTGCTGTTGTTCTCCACAAACAAAAACGCCCCAATAGGGGCGTTTTCACATCTTGGTGGAAAGGAGCCTACATCCGCACCTTCAAGCCAGCGCTGAAAGCGCCGGCATCGACGGCGCACGGCTCAACGACAAGAGTTGTTTCAGCGCGATACTCTGCGAGTCATCCTTTTGCACCACCAGCGCGGCGACCAGAGTAGATACCGCGCAAGATACATACCCCTCCATAGAAAGAAACACATCGCCACGCCCACTCACATCGCCGCCGTGCACATCCCGGAATATCAAACTGTGCCCGCTGTCCGCATCGACAATCACCAAGTGCTCATCCACCAGGCTCGCCCATAACTGATCGGCGACCTTGATATCCCAGATCAACTTGCCTGGAATCAAAGGCGGCTGGCCCAATGCATAGCGGCAATCGACAATCACCGATTCAAGTTTCAACCAGATCGCCTGGGTGAGCCGACTCGCGACTTCTCCTTGTCCCATCCTGAGGACCAGGATGCTGACATCATCGGCAAGCAACGGCAGCAGGTCCTGACTTCTCGCCGGAGCGTCGATGACCTGCACTTCGGCCGTTCGCTGGACATAGTCGAGCGGCCCGGCATGGCCCTTTTGCGGATAGCTGCTCAAGCGTCCTTCTGGCCGTTCATGCAGCAGCACACTGGTTTGCTTCTGAGTGCCTATCAACTCGTAGGCTGAGCTCAAGTCGATATTCGGGACGCTGATCAATCGCCCGGTTTTAACCACGAACCATTGGTGGCTGTCGGGCGCTGCAACGGTTAGAAAAGGGGCGCATCGCTGCTCGTTCGCCAGCGCCAGCAAGGCCTCGCTCAAGTCACCGTTACGGCTGGCAACCCAATGACTGTCGACGCCGGTAACCAACGCCGGCTCCCGATAATCCAAGGCCAGCTCGATGCCTTCAGGCGTTGTTGCCCGCAGGCCCGCGCCGTCGACCGTCACCTCGGCAAAGCGCCACGAATCCCACTCCTGCTGCGCTGCCGGCACTGTCGTCGCGGACACCTGTTGCGAACCCTCGGCGAACGCCTTATCCAGAACCGCGACGTCGATGAAGTCCTGCCGATACACGCCTCCCGTTGAAAGATCAAACAACCAGACAGCCTGCCCATCCGGGGTGACATTGAGCAATCGCACCGGTTTTCCATGGCCCAGGCTCGAGAGCAGGAGCCGATCGCCCACATACCAGGCGCACAGCTTCGCGTTGCCTGGGGTGCTGCTCAAACCCAACAGTGCAAAGCGTGAGACCGGGTACTGCACCGCAATGCCGGGCAATGCCGACCACCACTGCGGGCGATCCCGGAACCAGACGTCGGCCAGCCCGCCGAACTGCAGATGACCTTGTTCGTTCAGATTAAAAAACAGTCCGGTATCGGTGAGGGCGACATAACCCGAATCAAGGGCAATCACCTCCTTCAACCCCGTTGGCGCGATGTGCATGTTGACCCATTGCCCGCGATCACCTGCCACTGACCATTGCTGGCGCACCAGAGTGCGGTGGGTCTTATCAAAGATGACCATCACGTCGGCATCGGCGCCGGCAGGGGCAATCAGCACCAGGTCATCCAGCGTCTTGATCGAATCCGGCCACCCTCGTGCGCGGTGCCCACGGGCAGGTGCGCGAATGATCCTGCGATCCCTGTCGCGAACCCACACCAGATCCCGTACATCGGCCTCAATCAGCCAGCAAACAGAGACCAAAGCCGCAAATTGCCAATCAACCGTATGGCTGGCCTTGGGCGGCACAAAGTCGCCCAGGATTGGCGTCCAGTCAGCCAGCGTATCCCCCGCCAACAATCTCGCTAACGCAGGGTCGAGGTTGCGGGTGATGGAGCACAGCAACGCCCTCTGCTCGTGAATCAGAAAGACAAGTTCATCATGAGTGCCGTCCTGGCGCGACACCTTCTGGACGATCTGAATGGCACCGCTGGCCAGGAGAGTAACGCCGGTGATCTGTGTATCGGCATTGGTCACCCACAAGCGATAGCGCTGGATGAGCGTGCCGGTGGTCGCGTCGACCTGCCAGATTTCATAACCCTGGGGATGATAGAAGTAGGCGCAGCCCTGCACGACGGTGCCCAGCATTACCTCGTCGGCCAGCAACACGTCGTTGTTACGGATATACAGAAAACGATCCTGAACCGCGTCGTAAAAAGCCACGACAGTCCTGGGCTCGTCCGGCTTTTCAAAGGGAACGACAAACCCGTGGACCGGGGTGTAAGGCATCGCCAGCCTGTGCGCTTGAGCCAGCATCTTGAAGTGATCGAGTAATGCCTGCTCATCAAGCGTGACGTCGGCTTCTTCCTCGATCAACACCAATTGCAGGGTGTTCTGGTCCAGTCGCATCACCTTGTTGCCCGCCAGGTTGAACAGCACTTCGCGCCGGGCGGTCCCCGTCAGCTTGACGTCGACCATGCCGACCGAGAATCGGTCGGCATGTGTTATCTGGAGAGCCTCTTCGTCGAGCCAGCGGGCCTCAATCACCCAGCGCATGACGCCATTACCCGGCGCATCGAGCTCCAGGCTGACCCCGGGGTTGAGCAGGACGGAGCACTGGGCGCCGGCACCTTCGATACGGTAGGTAATCAGGTCGTGCCACACCTTGGGCAGCACTGGCACCACCAACGTGCGGTCGAGGCGGTCGAGGCGGACGTTGAACACGGTGGGTTTGTAGACCGGGTTCAGCCGACTGATCACGTATTCGCCGGGAAACGAATAAAACGAAAACAGAAACTGCAATCGACCATCGCTGTCTTTCTGCTCCAGGCGACGCGCCGTATCAAACCCGGCGTCATGGCGGGTCGTGACAAAAGGCAACAACGTGTAATCGTAGCCATACCAGGTTTTGGGCGTGCAGGGCAGCACGATCGTCTGGCCGGCCAGTGGCTTGAACGCAGCCGTGCCGGGCAGTCCAAGCCCCTGACGGATATTGATGGCGCGCTCATAATCGACATCGAAATCCGGGACACCCAGGTGGTCACGTAACGGGAATAATCTCGGGCTGTCGAAGCGCACGGTCGATGCGCGCAGGTCCAGTTCGGCGAATCCCGGCAGTGGATGAGCGATCCAGGTATTGGAGGCTCCGTCCAGGTGATAGCCGCCCTGTCGGTAAGCTTTTTCGAGGCGGTCAAAAAACAGCCCGACCTGTTTGGCTTCTTCTGCGATGGCGGCGAACCCTTCGGCCAGCGCGGCAACGCCCACGGCCAGACCGCCCAGAATGACACTCACGCCGCCCAACACCGCCGCAGCCGTACCGGCCCCAACCAGACCGGCGCCAATGCCCGCGGCAGCCAGTGCCGCGCTGGCGGAATCGAAGGCCAACTGAGTGCCAAACTGCGCCTTTTGAATGTCATTGGCCGCGTGGTTCAACTGATAGATATCGAACCCGACATTCACCAACCCCAGCACGGTTCCCACCCCTTCATTGCCGATATGCCCCAGCGCCCCGCGCACTAACGGAGCACTGGTTCGAGCAATAATCTTCTCGTCGTTCAGCGCCTGCCGGACCAGTTGGATAACACCCAACACATCCACCACATTGCCATGCACCAACTGGGCATGGTTCACATAGGCATGCAGGCGAATGGCCGTGGTCAGGGCATTGTTCTCTTCGCTGGCGGCGCCTTCGTGATGACGCAACGCGTTCATCAAGGCTTGAACGGTAAAACCGGCGTTGAGAGTGTGGACGCTGCCGGCCTCCGTGGGATCAACCTCGTTGACGGGCTGGCGGCCGCCCAGGGTTTCGAACACCCGGGACAGGTATTGCTTGATCCCGATGAATCGATGATCGCCGGTGCTGACAACCGTAATGGCTTGTTCGGCTTTGGGATTGACCAGACTCAATGTGTACTCGCCGGTCGGCGTGACGTGCAGCGTTTCAAACAACGGTACGGTATCCGCTGACAGTTGATGCTGCGTCTGTAACTGGCGGGTCGCCTGCGCAATCTGCGCTCCCCACCCCTGCGCATCAAGCTCCAGCAATGAACGCCCCAGCGCGGCATTGTTCACCAGGGATTGGCCACGACCGCTGGCCAACCGTTGCCGCAGCGGGGGTGTCATCAGCTCCGGCAGCGGCCCGGGTTCAAACAGACTGGAAAGCGGGAGGCCGGAATGGAACTGCTTCCGGTTCAGTGCCTGGCCATCGAGTGCGATCAGATCAAACTGCGGGTGGCCCCCGACGAAGGACGCCGAGTAGTTCCTGGCCATTTCGTGCTGGATGAAAAAAGCGGTCAGCGCCTTGCTGAACGAATCCGCTCCATCGAATTCGAAGACGCCAAAATTCGGATCGAAAAAATGCCAGGTGCTCTGCTCACCATTGATTGTTCTGGCGACCAACATCGCATGACTGTCAGTGTTGAGCATCAAGGTGCAGGTCGTGGGTTGCGCCTCCAGTCGTGCCACGACACCGGCCAGATCAGCGCGAGGCAACGCCATGCCGATCTCGCTGAGTTGAATGCCGCGAAGCTCCTCGAGCATGCTCAAGAAGGATTTGGAATCGCTGTCATTGGGGGCGATGACGCCCAGATAAAACCGCTCGCGCAACGTATTGCCCGCCTGACCGCCCTTGGTGATCGCACCGGCCATGCTCAAGGCCAAGGGCAGGCAACGTCCGGCCACGCGGTCGCCGGTTCCTTCAAGCAACAAATCCTGCGGCACCAGTTTGAAATAGCCTTCGTCGAAACTGCCCAGCACCTCCTCTGCGCGTTCGACAATCCGGGTCCGGTATTCAAGCTTCGCCACTTGCTGAATCCGGGAGACTGACTGGCCCCATTGATACAGCGTCAGGTCCTGCGCAAGCGCTTGCTGCCGGAGCTGCGTAGCCGTTTCAACGAAGCTCGGCGAGTGCTCGGTAACGCTGCTCAACCCGGCCTCGAAAGCGGGGCTGTGCACATTGAACATTGCATGTTCTATCGCCGAATAAGCGAGGGACGGCCCCAGCTCCGCCACCGTATTGGCGAGGTTTTCCAGCTTGGCGCTGACGGCGTCGAAGCTTCGGTTATCCAGCATCCTGGCCCCCGACAATGCCCCCAGCATCAGGCGTTGCAACGGATTCACCTGACCGATAGGCAACGACTCCCTGGCGATCCGGTTGAGCAATTCCCCCACCGCCAGATCTCGCGTGTCGGGGTCGGGGAGCGAAGCCGGCGGCCGCACACTGGCCTGCTGCGCGATGATCAGTTGCCGGTCATCGAAGCTCAGGGACACCCATCGATCGAATGTCACGCTGCCGGTATGGCGTTGACGCATGGCCTCCAGGAACGGCTTGCCGAGATGATCGGCCAGGCGCTGCAACACATCGGTGATCAGCACGTGGCGACCTTCGATAACCGGCCAGCCTTCCTCGAAATCAATGCTTTGATAGTCGAGCAACTGCACCAGATCCCCGGCGTAGCGCGCCTTGAACGCCCCGGCCTTCCAGCGTTTTTTTTCCTCGGCGAGCCATTTGTGAGCATTGCCCTCGGCCTCTTTCCAGGAGTGGTCCTGCTCCTCTTCGGTAAAGCGGTTGACGCTATCGGCGAGTAACGCCTCGGCGTTCCATTGTTCAACCAGTCCGGCGGTGTAAGGCATCTGCAAGGCATCCGCCATTGCGAGGCGTACCGCTGCGGGCCCGGTGAGATAGATAGTGCTGTCACCGTCCGGCAGCAAGCCATCACCAAAATAGCCGACGACACCCTTCATCAAGAACTCGATAGCCACTTCTTCAAGTTCGGGCAACCTGTCCAATGGGCCGAACGTTTGCAGCGCAACGTCCCGCGCGATCTTGCCCATCGCCCGATCATCGGACAAAGGGACCCCGTCCTGGACGGCCCGCTGCGTCACTGCATCGAGAAAGTCATAGTTGATCCTGAAGCGTTCGAGCACGGCACCCAGCATTTGCGACTCCGCATGCGCCATCATCCATGCATTACTGAGGCTGTTGGAGTCGATGACAGCGCGCAGACCTTCGAGTCGTACACGCTGGTCTTGCGGGGCAAGAAAAACGTCGGTCAACGCAGGTGTGTTCCTGGCAAAGCGCTCCAGGGTTTCGCGATGTTGAAGAGGAATACTCTCCAGAAAACTTGCGTACTTGTTTGCCTGACGGCCCGGCATCCACTGCGGGTTGTGGTTGAGCAGCAACTGCAAAACGCCTAGCCGCGCATTGGGATCGAAGCGACTGATATCCACCGCGCCAACGGAATTGGCCAATGGCGGCAGATTATCGACATCGGAATAAATACCGCCTTCGGCAAACAACACTTCGGCCCGCAGCACATCAGAGGCCGCTGCCAGGTTTCCCCGCAGTCCGATTTCACGCTGATAGATATCGTTCAATTGAAACGAAGACTGTTCTGTTTTTACATCCCGTAGTTGCAAACCATCAATAGTGATGCTTTGCAGGTTTTTATCGCGCAACGCCTTGAGCGCAACTTCATCCTGAGCATAAGCGTGCACGAGAAGATCAATTCTCGCGTCGTCGGCACCTCCGCCTTTTTTTACCACCTCGTTGATATGCTCGAACATCTGCGTTTTGAGTACGATCGCCCGCTCTTCATAGAGTCGACCCAGCTCTTCGGGGTTGTCGAGCCCGTCTCCTCCCTGGCTCATGGCGTGCGCTTTGGCCGCCTGGATAATGATCCGGTTGGTTTCGTGGGCGAGCATCGCGTCACTGTCATACCAGAGTTTCAAAGTAAAACCCCGGTGCCCCAGCACCTGCTTCCAGACATTGATGTAGTCGCGCTGAATAGCCCCCAGACCGCCCCCCAGCCAGACAAAATGCAGGATCTTCGGCACTTCGACGGGCATCGATTGAAGGAGCGTGACGTGGCTGTTCAAACGGTCCTGAAAGGCTTCGACCCTGTCGTGGATCTCCATCAGGTCCGGCGCCTGCGTACCCTTGGGGAGAGGCGGCTGCTCCAGCTCAGAGGCGCGTCGACGGCGCCCTTGCGGTGTCTGCAAGGACGCCAGGGCTTCCTTGAGCAACGCCACGGGTTCACGTTGTCGCTCCGGGGCCAAGTCACGGGTACACGCAAGGTAATACCGTACGATCGCCTCGTATTCGGCCGTTCCTTTGAAATCTTCGAGCGCCGTTTCAAGTTCAGCGAGTTCAAACAAAGCGGCAAATCCCTTAAAGCCGTCCGCCATCCGGTTATCGTTATTCATAACGCATCACATCCTGTCATCGTTGAGAACACTGGATAAAAAACAGTGGGCGGCGCAGCGCAATGCCTCGATATGTAATCGGAGCGCGACCCATCGTTAATGATTGGAAAAATTAGAAAAAGAGCTGATTAAACAATGCTTGATCGAGCAAGCCCGCAACTGCACTTACCACTGAAACTCGCCCAGCCGCACAATCACTGCCAACTTGTAAAAACACTAAACGACGACCACGACAACTTCAACCAACTCGCAAACCGAGTAATTAATTACACTTAATCCGACATATAAGTGTAACTTTTAATCTTGGCCTGACATGTTTATTAACGACGTGCGCGCGACCGCAAACAACACGGGCTGCGTCGGTTGTTTCACAACATGACGGTCGGAGTAAGGAAGCGTCCTGGGTGGACGTGGGCATTTTCCAGCCGCGTTATGGCAATGTTCGACGGGTATCCCGGCATGCTTCCGGTGAGGCGCGGTGAAAATTCCTACGCACTCAAAGGCGGAACAGCGGCCAGCCGAGCTGGCCGCGACGGCTTAACCGGCCGGCTTGTCGCCGTACCAGCGTGGCGTATACACCCACTGACCGCCCTCGGCACGAGGGAAGGTGCAGGTTGTGGAAGAACCGATCAGCACCATGGTGCGCATGTCCACCTGATCCGGGGTCAACTGCCCCAAAGTGATAACACGCAGGGTCTGCCCCGGACGACCGATGTCCCGCCCCAATACCACTGGCGTTTCAGCGGTGCGGTGCTGCGCGACAATCTCCAGCGCACGGCCCAGTTGCCATGGGCGGGAACGGGATATCGGGTTATAGAACGCCAGCGCCAGATCAGCCTGAGACGCCAGGTCCAGGCGTTTTTCGATGATCGCCCATGGCTTGAGGTTGTCCGACAGCGACATGACGCAGAAGTCATGCCCCAACGGCGCACCGGCCTGGGCCGCCGTCGCCAGCGACGCAGAGACGCCCGGAAGGATTTCCAGATCAACGCTATGCCAGCTCGGCTCACTCGATTCGTGCAACGCTTCAAGCACGGCGGCGGCCATGGCAAACACGCCAGGATCACCCGACGATACGACCACCACCGAGCGCCCTTGCGCGGCCAGTTCGAAAGCATGGCGAGCGCGCTGCATTTCCTCGCGATTGTCGGTGCAATGCAGCACCTGATCATCACGAAACGGGCCGGCCATGCGCACGTAGGTTTCGTAACCGAGCACATCGTTGGCACGCGCCAGTTCAGCCTTGACCGCCGGCACCATCAGTTCGGCGGCCCCCGGGCCCAGACCGATCACCGCGAGACGTCCGCGTGCACGACCGATCTGCGCCAGGTCCAGCGGCTGGCTGGCCAGCGCAATCGCCAGGCCGTTGCCCTGGGAAACGATGGCTGCGTCAGGCAGCGCATGGCGGGCCAGTTCGCTGACGTCGCCACCAACCGAGGCAAAACGCAGCGGCACACCCAACTCAAGCGCCGCTTCACGCAACGCCGGGTTGGCCATCTGCTGCTCGCTTGCCAGCAGGCACGCCAACGATTGCACGGCGATGTTCGCCTGCCGCAGCGCCGTGCGAATGGCACTTGGCACCTGCGCTATGTCGCCACTCACAGCCACCAGCACGCTGCGCGGGTAGATCATCAATTCATTGGCCGCTGGGGCGCGCTCGGCACTGCCGATGTGGATCGACAACGGTGCCTCGGGATCTTCAGGCAACTGCGCTTGAGCCAGCCACGGTGCAGCACCTTCGATGCGCACGTGTTGACCCGCCAGCAGGTCCGAGACAAAGCGCTTGCCCAGTTCCAGATCACCCAACGTATAACCGCTCGGTGGATTGAGCAGGCATGTGCCAAAGCGCAATTCGCCACTGGTGGTGATGGCCGCAGAGACGTCGAGCCCGGCGGCTATTTCCCGCGCCATGACGTTCACGCCACCCAGCCCGCCCAGCAGCGGCACGACGGCACTGCCGTCTTCGGCCACGGCCAGAACCGCTGGCTCGGCGCCTTTTTCCAGCAGCAACGGTGCCAGGGTGCGAATGACGATGCCGGCCGCGCACAAGGCAATGATCGGGATGTCCTGTTGATAGAACTCACGCAAGGTCGCGCCAAACTCGAGATAGACACGGTCAGCGCCTTCAACCCGCCCGGCCAGGCCATGGATCAATGCGCCGGGATAAACCTGCGCAATCTTGCGCGCAGTGGCAAGGCTGCCATTGCCCAGAATGACAATCGCCGGAACTGGACGGGACATCAGCCTTGCCACCTTTCGCCAGGAACGATGATCAACGAGAAGTAAGGCGAGGACATCGGCTCGACCTGATCCAGCGGCACGATTTTCTGGTTGGCCATGGTCGCGCGCTCGACGTACAGCGCACGCTGCGCCAGGCCGAGCTCTTCGAGCACCTGGCGGACCTTGGGAAAGTTGCGCCCCAGCTTCATGATCACCGCCGCATCGGCATCGGCCAGACGACACTTGAGATCGTCATGCGGCAGCACGCCGGACAACACCGACAGGCTCTGATTGCGATACACCAGCGGCGCGCCCAGAACGGAAGCGCCACCGAGCATCGAGCAGACACCCGGCACCACTTCGGCTTCATAACGTTCGGCCAGACGATCATGCAGGTACATGTAGGAGCCATAGAAGAACGGATCGCCTTCGCAGATCACCGCCACGTCTCGGCCAGCGTCCAGGTGCGCGGCGAGTTCTTCGCCGGCCGCATCGTAAAAATCGCTGATCACTTGCTCGTACGACAGCGGCGCCGGCAACGCCTCGGTGGTCACCGGGTAGACCAGTGGCAGCAGCGTTTGCGCGTCCTGCAAATGCGCTTCGATGATGCCGAACGCATTGCCCTTTTTGCCCTTGGCGACGAAATACGCCACTACAGGCGACTCGCGCAACAGGCGCAGGGCTTTGACGGTAATCAGTTCCGGGTCACCGGGGCCGACGCCCAGGCCGATCAAGCGTCCAGGTTGCTGCATCATTCGATCTCCGTGGCGAGGGCATTGACGGCGGCGGCGGCCATGGCACTGCCACCCAGCCGGCCTTGCATGATGACAAACGGCACGCCGCGACTGTCCGCCGCCAGCGCTGCTTTCGATTCGGCGGCGCCGACGAAGCCCACCGGGAAGCCCAGAATCAGCGCCGGTTTCGGTGCGCCGGCATCGAGCATTTCCAACAGATAAAACAGCGCGGTCGGTGCGTTGCCGATCACCACCACACTGCCTTCCAGGTGCGGACGCCACAGTTCCAGTGCGGCGGCGGAGCGGGTGTTGCCCAGCTCAAGGGCCAGCTGCGGGACACTGTCGTCGCGCAGGGTGCAGATGACTTGATTGTTCGCGGGTAACCGCGTGCGGGTCACGCCTTCGGAGACCATCCGCGCATCACACAAAATCGGTGCGCCAGCGGCCAGCGCATCACGCCCGGCCTTGCCCGCGCCGTCGGAAAATTGCAGACCATCGATGGCATCGACCATGCCGCACGCGTGGATCACCCGCACCGCGAGTTTTTCCAGATCGGCTGGAATACGCGCAAGGTTGGCCTCGGCGCGAATGATCGCGAAGGAGTTGCGATAGATCTCCTGACCGTCGCGGATGTAATCAAGCATCAAGGGGGCTCCGTGAGCGGGCGTCGAGCAATGCCGCGACCGCTTCAATAGTAAGGTTGCGTGCGTGCAGCGCGCCGAATCCCGGCTGCGCTGCATCGCGAAAATAGAGGTCGTAGTGACCGGGAGAAACCGCCAGCAACGTGACCGGCGCAATGTGCGCCGCCGCGCAGGAACGCTGGCAACCGGACACATGCACATCCAGGGTCTTGTCGTGGCCTTGCAGCAACGCCGCCAACTGCCGGGCATCGCCCTTGGTGTCGGCCAGGCCTTTGCCGCAGCCGGTCGAGCCAGTACAGGCAATCAGGTGCGCCAGGGCATCGTCGGCCGAGCAGCGCAGGCCGAGCTGTTCAAGGCGGTGGATAACCTGAGACACCTCGTCGACAGGGACACCCGGCAACAGCAGACTTTGCCAAGGCGTGAAGCGCAGACTGCCATCGCCGCGCTCTCGCGCCAGTTGCGCTACACCCCTGAGCATCGCGGGATTGAGCCGGCCCAACGGCGGCACCGCGCCGATATAGACACGCCCGGCATCACGCTGCGGGTGCGCGCCGATGTGCAAGACGCCGGAATTGACTGCGCGCTGCCATCCCTCGATGGGCTTCAATGGCACGCGCTCCGCCAGACGAGCCAGAAATATTTCGAGCGAGCATTCGCTGAGCAAATGCCTCATACGGGTCTGCTCGGGGCGCGCGCACTCCAGAAACAACTCCAGCACCGCGACCACCAACGCGTGGCCCTGCTCCAGCGATACCGCGCCCGCTGGCAGATCCGCCGGGCATCCCGCCAGCCCGAAGGCGAAGACGCGCTCGCCGTCGCGCTCGGTGGCGGACAACCACAGGTCATGAGGATGCTCGAGCATCGCCAGACCTTCGCCGCCGTCGAGTTGCACGGCGAATTTGGCGCTTAGGTCGTGGAAGCGTGCATGGTTTTGCAGCGTGGCAAGGATCTGCCCGGCCAGCGGACGCGTGTCGAACAGCATCTGCTGATCGATGCCGGCGCTCGGGCTGAGCATCAGGTTGCGCACATCGTCGCCGGCGGCGCTGTTTGGCCCCAGTCCGGCGGCCATCAGGCTGTCGATCAAGGCACTGTGTTCGCTGCCGATCCCGCGAATCTGCAGGTTGGCGCGGTTGGTCGCCTCGATCACGCCGCCGGCAAAGCGCTCGGCGGCATCTGCCACCGCGTCGGCCTGCGCCGCACTGATCGAGCCGCCATTCAATTTGATCCGGCAAATGCCGCCATCCAATGCCTGGACGATACGCAGCAACCCCGGGCAGGCCGAGGGGCGTAAGGCAGTGGACATCGGACGTTCGTTCAAGGGCGCGACCGGCTGTGTGGGAAAGGCGCTTCGCGGACGAAGGCGCGGTATTATGCCTGCTTTGTTCGACGGCATGAAAAGCCTGCCCGTCGGAACAGTCCGTTTGAGGACTTTTTTTGAGGACGGCAGATGTCACCGTGGCTGACAGTAGTGGGAATCGGTGAAGACGGCTTCAAGGGCCTGGGCAGAAACGCCCGGCATGCCCTGCTGCGCGCTTCGCGAATCATTGGCGGGCAGCGGCAGCTGGATTTGCTGCCGGTGTGCATTCGCGGTGCGCGGCAGCTGTGGCCCAGCCCATTCTCCCTTGACCCTGTCCTGACGCAGCGCGGGGAACCGGTCTGTGTCTTGGCCAGCGGCGATCCGATGTTCTTCGGTGTCGGCGCCAGCCTCGCCCGGCAACTGCCCAGCGACGAAATGCAGGTCCTTCCCGCACCGTCCTCCTGCTCGCTGGCGGCGGCGCGAATGGGCTGGCCGTTGCAGGACGTCGTGACGCTTTCGGTGGTGGCGCGCCCGGTCGCCGCGCTCAACGCACAGTTGTTCAGCGGTGTACGTTTGCTGGTGCTGAGCAATGACGCGCAGAGTCCGGCCACTGTCGCGGCACTGCTGCGGGAGCGCGGTTTCGGCCCGAGCCGTCTCAGCGTGCTGGAACATCTGGGCGGCGCTGACGAACGCCGTATCGATGGCGTCGCCAATGACTGGAACGATCCATCGGTCGCCGATCTGAACCTGATCGCCATCGAGTGCATCGCCGATCCAGAGACGCCGCGCCTGTCCCGACTGGCCGGCCTGCCCGACTCGGCTTTCCGGCACGACGGTCAATTGACCAAGCGCGACGTGCGCGCCATCACCCTGGCACGCCTCGCACCGGTGCCCGGCGAACTGCTATGGGATGTCGGCGCCGGCAGCGGCTCGATCGGCATCGAATGGATGCGCGCACACCCGACCTGCCGGGCACTGGCCATCGAAGCCGATGAAGGTCGGCAATTATTGATCGAGCACAACCGCGACGCCCTTGGCGTCCCCGGTCTGCAACTGATTCGCGGCAGTGCGCCGCAGGCGTTGGCCGGGCTCGAACGTCCGGATGCGATCTTCATCGGCGGCGGCGTCACCCGCGAGGGCGTGCTCGACACCTGCTGGGCGCAACTCAAACCCGGCGGCCGGCTGATCGCCAACGCGGTCACGCTGCAAAGCGAAGTGACCCTGATGGCCTGGCGTGAACGCCATGGCGGCGAACTGACCCGCATCCACGTCGCCCAGGCCCAGCCGCTGGGGGACTTCGACACGTGGCGTCAGGCGCTGCCGATTACCCTGCTGGATGTGACGAAGCCTTTCGATGCGTGACGAAACCGCCGAGCAACCTGCCCCTCTGCGCAGCGGCCTGACCACCGGCAGCTGCGCCACGGCCACCAGCCTGGCGGCGGCTCGCCTGTTACTGGCCGGGGTGAGCGCTGACGCCGTAGAGATCATTTTGCCCAAGGGCAAGCAGGTGCAGATGCGCCTGGAGTTCTGTCGCCTGATCGATAACGGCGCCGAAGCCGGGACGATCAAGGATGCGGGCGATGACCCCGACGTGACCCACGGCGCGCTGTTGTATTCCCAGGTGCGACTGAGCCCTGAGCCCGGCATTCGATTCAAAGCCGGGCGTGGCGTCGGCACCGTCACCCGACCGGGTCTGGTGCTGGGCGTCGGCGAGCCGGCGATCAACCCGGTGCCGCGCAAGATGATGACCGATCACCTGACGTTGCTGGCTGCAGAACTTGGCTACACCGGCGGTTTCGAGGTCACCGTCAACGTCGAGGACGGCGAAGCGCTTGCGCTGAAGACCATGAACCCGCGGCTGGGGATTCTCGGCGGGCTGTCGATCCTCGGCACCAGCGGCATCGTCCGGCCATTTTCCTGCGCGGCCTACATTGCCTCGATCCATCAAGGCATCGACGTCGCCAAGACCAATGGCTACCTGCACATAGCCGCGTGCACCGGCAACGCCAGCGAAGACACCATGCGCCGGGTCTACGACTTGCCGGAAATCGCCCTGATCGAAATGGGCGACTTTGTCGGCGCCGTCCTCAAGCACCTGCGCAAAGTCCCGGTGGATAAGCTCAGCCTGTGTGGCGGCTTCGGCAAGATCAGCAAATTCGCGGCCGGGCATATGGATTTGCACAGCCGGCATTCGAGCATCGACCTGCCGCAACTGGCCGAATGGGCAGCGCAGATTGGCGCCGACGAGTCCTTGCAGCAAGGAATTCGCGAGGCCAACACCAGCCAGCAAGCCTTGGCGATGGCCAGCGCGGCGGGCATCGCCCTCGGTGATGCGGTGTGCCAACACGCGCTGGAATTTGCCCGCAGCGTGGTGCCGGCGCAGGTCCAGGTTGAAGTCTTTGCCATCGATCGCCAGGGCGGGATTGTCGGCCATGCGGGAGCTTTTCAATGAAGCGCATTTTGTTGCTCGGCGGCGTCACCGAAGCCTTGGCCATCGCCCGCACCCTGGGGCCGCAGCACATCTACAGCCTGGCCGGCGTCGGACGGGTGCCAACGGACTTGACCTGCCAGGTACGCGTCGGCGGTTATGGCGGCGCCGAAGGCCTGGCGCAATTCATTCGCGAGGAAGGGATCGATCTGCTGCTGGACGCGACCCATCCCTACGCCGCACAAATCAGCCAGAACGCCGCGACCGCTGCACAGCTGTCGGGCATTCCTTGCTGGGCATTACGACGTCCCGCCTGGCAGCCACAGGTCGGCGATGACTGGCGAGACGTCCGCGATTGGCCCGAGCTGATTGAAGCCTTGAAACCCTTCCATCGACCGCTGTTCACCCTCGGCCGCGAACCGTTGCAGCACCTGCACGAAATCCCCCCGGAGCAATTCTGGACCTTGCGCGCCCTGGACGTTTACCCCGCCAACGAACGCTGCGAAGTCATCGGCGCACGCGGACCGTTTCTGATCGATGACGAACGCGAGCTGTTTGAACGCCGGCAGATTGATGTGCTGATCAGCAAGAACAGCGGCAGCACCGCGACCGAGCCAAAACTGGAAGTGGCGCGGGAACGCGGGGTGCCGGTGATTGTGTTGCAGCGGCCGGTGTTGCCGGGGGTGGATCGGGAGCTTCTGACGCTTGAAGAAACACTTGTTGAATTGGCGACCTTGGATCAGTAAGGCAGGATCATCGGCTTGCATGAACAGTAACCTATTTGTTACCTTCAGGGCCGCCTGTGATCACACTCGAAGAATACTTGCAGGAAAACGAAACAAGCCCTTTTGGACGCTGGTTTTCCACCTTAAATGTGCAAGCAGCATTTAAGGTGTCTACTGCGCTAGTCCGTCTGGAGCGGGGCAATACGTCCAACATTAAATGGTTTGAAGGTCTCGGTGAATACCGAATAAATTGGGGCCCAGGCTACAGAATCTATCTCGTTCAAGAGGGCAGACGCCTGATAATCCTTTTTGGGGGAGGCGATAAGTCCACCCAAAAGGCCGACATCAAACACTCAAAAACACTGATAGCTGAATATCGAGCCCGTAAAAAAGCTGAACGAACCCGGAGATAAAGTCATGGCGCTCACCCGAAGCTACAAACACACCATCGCCGAGCGTGCCCAGCGTGACCCCGAGTTCGCTCAGGCATTGTTGGATGAGGCTGCTACTCTGTTTCTTAATGGTGAACCTGAAATGGCCAGGATCATTTTGCGCGACTTGGTCAACGCCACCGTAGGTTTCGAAGAACTGGCGAAAGAAACAGCAAAACCTAGCAAAAGTCTCCATCGAATGCTGTCCGCCAAAGGCAACCCAAGCATGGATAACCTGGCTGCGATATTCGCAGTAATTCGCGCTACGCTTGGAGTAGATATGGAAGTACATGCTGTACGTGCGCACTGATGGCTTAGAAACAGCGGTTTCACTGCGACACCACACCGCACGCCGCTTTTTTACTTATCGGCCCTGATCAGGCTAAATAGCCGCGCCTGATCTCCCACCCAACGGATTGTCTTCCATGTCCCGACAACGGCTTGCAATTGCCTGGATCGCCTGCTTCGCAGTGCTGTTCAACATGCTCGCCATGCCGATGACAGGAGCCATGGCGCAGTCGGCGAAATCACCCGCCGAGCAATTGTTGTGGGGCAGTTTCTGTACGTCCAGCGGCACCAAGATGGTGGCGATTTCCCTTGGCGACATCGAACAGAAAGCGCCGCAAAACGACGATCATTCCAACATGCAGCATTGCTGGTGTTGTTCAGGTTCTGCGCCGTTAGTGGCGTTGCCGGGGCACGTGCCACAGCTGTATTACACGCGTTTCGAGGCCAATCGAAGCCTGCCCGCCGCCTCGCTCGACACACCGACCCCGCGCCAGCAATGGCCGAGCCTCAACCCCCGCGCTTCCCCTCTAGGGTGATTTCGTCTCGCAATTGACCTGCGTTTTGAATCGTTCTGGAGAACTGCCATGTTGAACAAACTCATCGTTCTGACCGCGTTGCTGCTGCCTGCCTGCTTTGCCAATGCCCATGAATACACAGCGGGGGAATTGCAGATCGCGCACCCGTGGTCGCAAGAATTGCCACCCAATGCCCCGACCGTAGCGGCGTACTTCGTGATCGACAACAAAGGCAAAACGGCTGACCGCCTGCTGAGCGTCGATTCGCCGATTGCAGGCGAAGCCCAGCTGCATGAGCACGTCATGCAAAACGACCTGATGAAAATGCAGCAGGTGCCAAGCGTCGACATTCCTGCCGGTGGCACCGTCATGTTTGCGCCGATGGCCTATCACGTGATGCTGGTGAACCTCAAAGATCGCAGCCTGCTGAGCGATGGCAAGCGGTTCCCGCTGACGATGCATTTCGAAAAAGCCGGGGACGTGACGGTCGACGTCGCGGTGCAGAAAAAGCCGCCAGAAGAGATGCAGATGCACGCTCACGCCCAGTAATCGACTGAGCAGAAAACGCCATGCGCCCGTCTAGCGCCAGGCGATCCACACACCGTCGTCAGTCTCCGGGATTGACGCGCGGCAGCTGGATCAGCCTGTTCGCCATGTTGATGATCTTTATCGGCCCGCTGATTTCCCAGTCGATGCCGATGGATCAACGCGCGTCCTCGATGACCATGAGCATGTCGATGGACATGAGCATGAGCATGGACATGTCGGCGATGGAACACGCCGACCATGGCGCGCAACCCGCCGCCGAGCACTGCCCTCCCACCGCCACGCATCACGCGCTCTGGGAAAAATGTGGCTATTGCAGCCTGCTGTTCAATTGCCCGGCGCTGACCGGTGGCCAGTCCTTCGTTGCATTCGATACGCCATCAGCCTCCACCTTCACCACACCTTCCCCTCGCCTGGGCCACGCCCGGCAAACCTTCTTCCCCGGCGCTCGCACCCGCGCCCCGCCGATCGTCGCGTAAACACCCACCACTGATTGCACACGGTTTCGAAGACAGCTTCAGGCTGCCGGCCGTGTCGTTTACGACTGTTCGATGGAAATTGTCATGTCCAGGTTTTCTGCTGACACACGCTTGAGCCCTGCCCAAGCTTCTTTTGCCCCGAACGAATCGAGTATTCGTTTCAGGCACGCCACCGCCTTCCTTTGCGGTGCCCTGCTGACGCCGATGGTGCAGGCCGATGAACACGCGAGCCACAGTGAAGAACTGAGCCCGACGGTGATCACCGCCATTGCGCCGAGTTCGCCACTGACCATCGTCACCAACCCCAAGGACCCGCGCCAACCGGTGCCGGCCAGCGACGGTGGCGACTACCTGAAAACCATCCCCGGCTTTGCCCTGGTGCGCAACGGCGGCACCAACGGCGATCCGGTGCTGCGCGGCATGTTCGGCTCACGACTGAACATCCTCACCAATGGCGGCCAGTTGCTCGGGGCCTGCCCTGGCCGGATGGACGCGCCGACCTCCTACATCTCCCCGGAAACCTACGACAAACTCACCGTCATCAAGGGCCCGCAAACCGTGCTCTGGGGACCTGGCGCATCAGCCGGGACCATCCTCTTCGACCGGGAACCGGAAAGCTTCGGTGAACTCGGCACCCGGGTGAACGCCAGCGTATTGGCTGGTTCCAACGGCCGCTTTGACAAACTGGTGGACGCCGCTGCCGGCGGGCCGCTCGGTTACGTGCGCGTGATCGGCAACACCGCGCACGCCGACGACTACAGGGACGGCAACAACGACACCGTGCCGTCACGCTATGAGAAGTGGAACGGTGATGTCGCGCTCGGCTGGACGCCCGACGCCGACACCCTGCTGGAACTGACCGCCGGCAAGGGTGACGGCGAAGCGCGTTACGCCGGGCGCGGTATGGACGGCTCGCAATTCAAGCGCGAGAGCCTCGGATTGCGCTTCGAGAAGTCGAACATCGGTGACGTGCTGGACAAGGTCGAAGCGCAGATCTACTACAACTACGCCGACCATGTGATGGACAACTACACCCTGCGCACGCCGTCCGGCACCGGGATGATGAGCGGCCCGATGGCGTCCAACGTCGACCGCCGCACCCTCGGCGCGCGGATCAAGGCCACCTGGCGCTGGGCCGATGTGCAGTTGATCAGCGGCCTCGACGCGCAGACCAGCGAGCATCGTCAACGCAGCGCCATGGGCATCGACGTCTACAAGGACCTGCCCTACACCGAGGATGCCGATTTCCATAACTACGGCGTATTCAGCGAACTGACTTGGTATGCCGCCGAGCGTGATCGACTGATCGGCGGCGCGCGCCTGGACCGCGCCTCAGCCAAGGATTATCGGCAGACCACGGGCTCGGGGATGATGACCCGCCCCAACCCGACTGCCGACGAAACCCGCGCCGACACGCTGCCAAGCGGTTTCGTGCGTTATGAACACGACCTGGCCGACAGCCCCACCACGCTGTACGCAGGCCTCGGTCACACCCAACGTTTCCCGGATTACTGGGAGCTGTTTTCACCCAAATCCGGCCCAGCAGGATCGGTGAATGCCTTCGATTCGATCAAGCCGGAAAAGACCACCCAGCTCGACTTCGGCCTGCAATACAAGACTGCAGACCTCGAAGCCTGGGCCTCGGGCTACGTCGGGCAAGTACGCGATTACATCCTGTTCAACTACACCCCGACGCCAATGGGCACCACCTCGCAAGCCGAAAGCATCAACGCTCGAATCATGGGCGGTGAACTCGGCGCGGCTTACCAACTGACCTCCAACTGGAAGACTGACGCAACGCTGGCCTACGCCTGGGGCAAGAACAGCAGCGACGGCAACCCGTTGCCGCAAATGCCGCCGCTGGATGCACGTTTCGGCCTGACCTACAGCGAAGACAACTGGAGCGCCGGGGCCTTGTGGCGCGTGGTCGCGGCACAAAACCGCATCGACCAGAACAAGGGCAACGTGGTGGGCAAGGACTTCGACAAAACCCCGGGATTCGGCGTGTTCTCGCTCAACGGTGCGTACCGGATCGACAAGAACTGGAGGGTCAGCACGGGCGTCGACAACCTCTTCGGCAAGGCCTACGCCGAGCACTTGAACCTGGCCGGCAATGCCGGTTTTGGCTACCCGGCCAATGACCCGCAGGCCATCAAGGAACCGGGGCGAACGCTCTGGACCAAGGTGGACATGAGCTTCTAACAACAAAAGTCAAAAGATCGCCGCCGACGCCACCGCCCCCATTCGAACACGTACACCCTGTAGGAGCTGTCGAGTGAAACGAGGCTGCGATCTTTTACCAAACGACTGATTCGCCAAGCGGAGCACAACCGATGAAACAGCCCAAAGTGAATTTCTACAACCTGGCCTGGCGCTGGCATTTCTATGCCGGTCTGTTCGTCGCGCCATTCATGGTGATGCTGGCCCTGACCGGTGTCATTTACCTGTTCAAGCCGCAACTCGATCCACTGATGTACAGCAGCTTGATGAACGTTCCTGCCGGGCATCACAGCGTCTCGGCCGACGAGTTGCTCAAGCGGGTCAAAGAGGCCTATCCACAGGCCACGATCAAACAGTACCTGCCGCCGGTCAACGCCGAGCGCAGCGCGCAATTTGTCGTGCTCAATGACGGCAGCGAACTCAATGTGTTCGTCGATCCGTACCACGGCGACATCCTCGGCGAACAAGATGCGAAGAAAAACCTGCAAGCCGTTGCACGGGCGATTCACGGCGAATTGATGATCGGTACGGTCGGTGATCGACTGGTCGAACTGGCCGCTGGCTGGGCCGTGGTGCTGGTGGTTTCCGGGGTGTTCCTGTGGTGGCCGCGCGGGCAAGCCGCCGGCATTTTGTGGCCACGATTGAGCCGTCGCGGTCGCATGCTGTGGCGCGATCTGCATGCCGTCACCGGGTTCTGGGGCGCCGCGTTTTTGCTGGTAATGCTGCTCAGCGGCATGACCTGGACCGGGTTCTGGGGCAAGCAATACGCTGGCGTGTGGAACGTGTTCCCGGACGCGATGTGGAATGACATGCCCAAGTCCGATGTCGAGGCCCGCAGCCTGAATACCGCCACGCGCCAGACCGTGCCCTGGGCCATGGAAAACACGCCGATGCCGATGTCCGGCGACCACGCCGAACACATGGCCCACGGCGCTGCGCCAGCCGGTCCTGCGGCACCGACCATCAGCCTGCAAGACGTGCAGGACATCGCCGTGCAACGCAAGGTCGAGCCCGGCTACAGCATCACATTGCCGACCACGGCAACCGGCGTGTTCACCATTGCGGTGTTCGCCGACGACCCACGCAACGACGCCACGCTGCATGTCGATCAGTACACCGGCAATGTCCTCGCCGATGTGCGCTGGGAACATTACGGCAGCGTCGCCCGCGCCACGGAAACCGGAGTGATGTTGCACGAAGGCAAGATGTTCGGTGTGTTCAACCAGATCATCGTGCTGCTGATCTGCCTGATGATTTTGCTCAGTGCGGTCAGCGGTGTGGTGATCTGGTGGAAGCGTCGGCCACAGGGGAAATTCGGAGTGCCTCCGCTGCGCCACGACCTGCCAAAATGGAAAACCGCCATGGTGATCATGTTTGCATTGGCGGTGATATTTCCGCTGGTGGGTGCCTCTTTGGTGGTGGTCTGGGTATTGGATCGCGTGCTGTTGTCGCGCTTCACCCGGCAAACTGAATCGGCCTCATCTTCATCGTGAAACCAGCGAGATGCGCGGATTAGAGAGGCCTGTAGACTTTCCGCGCTTATCTCACGGTCATGATCGTTCCCACGCTCTGCGTGGGAATGCAGCCCGGGACGCTCTGCGTCCCAAAGCGGACGCCGAGCGTCCATTGAGGCATTCCCACGCGGGAGCGTGGGAACGATCCCCAAACCGGCATCAGCCATCACCCAATATCCCAGAGCAAACGCATGACCTCGCTGAACCTCACGAACCTCGCCTGGACACCTCTGGGTCATGGTCACTGTCATCACCAGTTCCAGCTGCGTGATGCCTCGTTGCACGTGGCCGCCGGGGAGTTCGTCGGGTTGATCGGCCCCAACGGCAGCGGCAAGACCAGCCTGCTTCGTTGCGCTTATCGCTTCAGCAAACCCGAGAGCGGCGCGGTCCTGCTCGATCATCAGAACGTCTGGAAGCAATCCTCACGCTGGTGTGCACAACGCATCGCCGTGGTCTTGCAGGAGTTCCCCGACGCCTTCGGCCTGAGCGTCTTCGACGTGGTCGCCATGGGCCGCACGCCGCACAAAGGTCTGTTCGATGGTGACACCCTCGAAGACCGCCATCTGGTGACCCAGGCGCTGGAATCCGTCGGCCTCCAAGGCTTCGATGATCACGCCTTTTCCACCCTCTCCGGCGGTGAAAAGCAACGGGTGATCCTCGCTCGCGCCCTGGCCCAGCAACCGCAACTACTGATCCTCGACGAGCCCACCAATCACCTCGATCCGCGCTTTCAGATCGAACTGTTGCAACGGGTCAAACGCTTGAAGATCGGCACCCTGGCCAGCATCCACGACCTCAATCTTGCCGCCGCTTTCTGTGATCGACTCTACGTCATCAATCACGGTCGCATCGTCGTCAGCGGCACGCCCAGGGAAGTGCTGACCGCCCCGCTGTTGCGCGACGTCTTCGGCGTACAAGCGCTGATCGATGAACACCCCTTGCACGGCTACCCACGAATCACCTGGATAACCCAACCATGAGTTTGCGTTCCCTGCTTTGCCTCGCCCTGTTGCTGGGCAGTGCCCAGGCATTTGCCGAGGCCACGAAATACCCGCTGACGATCCACAGCTGCAACCGCGAAGTGACCTTCAAACACGCGCCGAAACACGCGCTCAGCCACGACATCAACATGACCCAGATGATGCTCGCCCTCGGCCTCAAACCGAGCATGGCCGGCTACAGCGGCGTGACGGGCTGGAAATCGGTGACGCCCGAGATGCAGACCATCCTCGACGGTTTGCCGGAGCTCGCGGCGAAGTACCCGTCGGTGGAAACCCTGCTCGATGCCAACGTCGATTTCTTCTTCGCCGGATGGGATTACGGCATGCGCGTGGGCGGCGACCTCACGCCACAGACCTTGCAGCCGCTGGGCATCAACGTCTATGAGTTGACCGAGTCCTGTGCCTTCGTGATGAAGCGCCCGGCCGCCACGCTGGAAGACACCTACAACGACCTGCGCAACCTCGGCAAGATCTTCGACGTGCAGGACCGCGCCAACGCCTTGATCGCGCAAATGCAGGCGCAAGTCGACGAGGTACGCAAGGACCTGCCAGCGGACAAGCCCCGCGTCTTTCTTTACGACAGCGGCGAAGATCGCGCCATGACCTCCGGCCGCCTCGGCATGCCGCAAGCCCTGATCGATGCGGCGGGAGGTCGCAATATTCTGGATGACGTCGAGTCGAGCTGGACCCGGGTCAATTGGGAGAACGTGGTCGAGCGCAACCCGCAGGTGATCGTGATCGTCGACTACGGCGAAGTCACCGCTGAACAGAAGGAGCAATTCCTGCTGAACAACAAGGCGCTGCAATCGGTGGACGCCATCAAGAACCAGCGCTTCATCGTGATTCCCTATGTGCAGGCCACGCCGGGCATCGACAACGTGCTGGCGGTTGAAACCCTGGCCAAGGGATTCCACGGCGAATGATCAATCGTCGCTACGCCTTGTTGTTGATAGTCCTCGGCGCGCTGTTACTGGTGTCGTGCGTGGTCTCGCTGGGCTTCGGTCCGGCGCGGGTGCCGGTGGATGTGGTGTGGCGGATCCTGCTGCAAAAAGTGCTCGGCGTCGGTGAGGTGAACTGGACCGCCGGGCAAGAGCACATCGTGTGGCTGATCCGCGTACCGCGCATGTTGCTCGGTGCGCTGGTGGGCGCCGGGCTGGCGCTGATCGGCGCGGTGCTGCAGGCGGTGACGCGTAATCCCCTGGCCGATCCGCACCTGCTCGGGGTCACTTCCGGTGCGACCCTCGGCGCGGTGATCGTGGTGCTGCATGTCGGTGAAATCGTTGGCCTGCTGACCTTGCCGATTGCGGCGTTTATCGGCGCGTTGGCGAGCATGCTGATCGTGCTGATAATCGCCAACCGCAACGGTCGGCTGGACAGTGATCGGCTGCTGCTGTGCGGCGTGGCGGTGTCCTTCGTGATGATGGCGATCGCCAACCTGCTGCTGTTTCTCGGCGATCACAGGGCGAGTTCGGCGGTGATGTTCTGGATGCTTGGTGGACTTGGATTGGCGCGCTGGGAACTGCTCGCCGTGCCCGCCGTCAGCGTATTGCTCGGGCTTGTGTTGTTGCTCGGCATGGCCCGGCCGTTGAATGCGTTGATGGCCGGTGAACAGACCGCCGTCACCCTCGGGCTGAATGCTCGCACCGTGCGGCTGCGGGTGTTTTTGATTGCTTCATTGATGACCGGCGTGCTGGTGTCGATCAGCGGGTCCATCGGCTTTGTCGGGCTGATGGTGCCGCACATTGCGCGGCGGTTGGTCGGGGCGGAGCATCGGCGCTTGCTGCCGGTGTGCGTGTTGATCGGCAGCATTTTCCTCGTCTGGGTCGACGTCGCCGCCCGCACCCTGATCGCCCCCGAAGACCTGCCCATCGGCGTCGCCACTGCAGCCATCGGTGGGCTGTTTTTCATTGGCCTGATGCGGCGGCGCTGATCCCGTCAGCACATTCAGAATTACTTTGCCTGATGTACCGCTATCGCGAGCAGGCTCACTCCTACAGGGGGGTGGTGATTCTGGGGTTGTTTATGTGTGTTTATTTGAATGCAAAAAGACCGGACGTTTCCCACGACTTTTTCAGGTTGTTCGTCGGACGTGGGCTGTCTAGTCTGGGGCTGTCACTGCACATCAGTGATCGGGTGTGAGAACCCGGCAGCCCCTGTTAATCCAACATCAGTACCACCATAATTGCCGTCGGCTTATCCGCTGCCTGCAATGCTCAATGGCGGCTGTGTGCGGGCGGACTTCGGTCCGGCCGGGTTCGGGGTTACCGGTTTCTCACTCCGCACATAGCTGCCACCCTTCTATCGTGTGAGAACGATAGGTGGTGGCCCCAATTGAGATAACCCCAAATGTGCAAAAAAATAGTTCCAGATCCACCCATCGACACCACCACGCCCGAACCCGAAACATCACACGACGACAACCTGCTCCGAGACCGCGAAACCATCAACCGCGCCCTCGACTATTACCTCGATCCCGCGACCCGCTACGCGGAAAAACCCCGCCGCCCCAGCACCATGTTCATGATCGCCCCCGACAACGACACCGAAAGCCTGCTGGTCCATGCCTATGAGTCCCTGGCCTCCGCCAGCGTGATGGCCAGCGATTTCGCCAGCGACCTGATCGGCCCGCAACGCCATAAGGCGCTGGCGATCCAGCAGATCATCATGCTCGCCGAGCTGGCCGTGAACCGTGCAGTGGACAACGTCGTCCCCACCTGAATACACCGCAAAAAAATGTGGGAGTGAGCCTGCTCGCGATGGCGGCAGCACACTCGACATCTCTGCGCCTGATACTCCGCGATCGCGAGCAGGCTCACTCCCACAGGGGTTTATCGTCGTCCACGGATCCCGCACCCGACACAATTCAAATGTGGGAGCGAGCTTGCTCGCGAAGACGGTGGCACAAGGGTTGATGCTGACTGATATTCCTGCGCCCTGTTCTGGCGCAGGCCACCGCACCAATGCCTCATGCACGTCCCTTCCTGGTGCACCGCATGCGCGCGCAGCCGCTCTAATACGACGTTTCCTTGCCTGCACCCGACTAGGCACAGCCCTTGCAAAACACCCTTCAGTAGTCCGCATCTGCCAACCAAGAAAAAATTCTAACGTTCATGGAGATCGCACAATGAAGCGTCGTAGCTTGATCAAGGCATTCACACTCTCGGCAAGCATTGCCGCGATGGGCTTGACCTGGACTGTCCAGGCAGCCGAGACCATCAAGGTCGGTATTTTGCATTCGTTGTCCGGGACCATGGCGATCTCCGAAACCTCGCTCAAAGACATGGCGTTGATGACCATCGACGAGATCAACGCCAAGGGCGGCGTGAACGGCAAGATGCTCGAACCGGTGGTCGTGGACCCTGCATCGAACTGGCCGTTGTTCGCGGAAAAGGGTCGTCAGTTGCTGACTCAGGACAAGGTCGCCGTGGTCTTCGGCTGCTGGACGTCCGTGTCGCGTAAATCGGTGTTGCCAGTGTTCGAAGAGCTCAACGGCCTGCTGTTCTACCCGGTGCAATACGAAGGCGAAGAGATGTCGCCTAACGTGTTCTACACCGGCGCCGCGCCGAACCAGCAGGCAATCCCGGCCGTGGAATACCTGATGAGCGAAGAAGGCGGCAGCGCCAAGCGTTACTTCCTGTTGGGCACCGACTACGTCTACCCGCGCACCACCAACAAGATTTTGCGCTCGTTCCTGCACTCCAAAGGTGTAGCGGACAAGGACATCGAAGAGGTCTACACCCCGTTCGGTCACAGCGACTATCAAACCATCGTGGCCAACATCAAAAAATTCTCGGCGGGTGGCAAGACAGCGGTCATCTCCACGGTCAACGGCGACTCCAACGTGCCGTTCTATAAAGAACTGGCTAACCAGGGTTTGAAAGCCACCGACGTTCCGGTCGTGGCCTTCTCGGTCGGCGAAGAAGAACTGCGCGGCATCGACACCAAGCCCCTGGTCGGCAACCTGGCGGCGTGGAACTACTTTGAGTCGGTCGATAACCCGGCGAACAAGAAATTCGTCGCCGACTGGAAAGCCTACGCCAAGAAACACAACCTGCCGGGCGCCGATAAGGCGGTGACCAACGACCCGATGGAAGCCACCTACGTGGGCATCCACATGTGGGCGCAAGCGGCTGAGAAAGCCAAGTCCACCGATGTCGACAAAGTCCGCGAAGCTTTGGCTGGCCAGACGTTTGCCGCGCCGTCCGGTTACACGCTGACCATGGACAAGACCAACCACCACCTGCACAAGCCGGTAATGATCGGAGAGATCCAGGCCGACGGTCAGTTCAACGTGGTCTGGCAGACCGAAGGTCCGATCCGCGCCCAGCCGTGGAGCCCGTTCATCTCGGGCAACGACAAGAAGCCGGATTATGCGGTGAAGAGCAACTAAGCCACTGGGACCCGAGCATGGAGCTCGGGTCCGACACAACTCCCTGTGGGAGCTGGCTTGCCTGCGATGGCATCACCTCGGTGCATCAGCTTCACCGAGTTGCTTGCATCGCAGGCAAGCCAGCTCCCACACAGTCCGAGCAAGGCGACTCTTTATGCCCACTGCCCTTTATCGCTTCATTTTGGCCCTTGCGCTGTTAGTGCCGATGGCCACCCACGCCAGCGACGCCGAAGACTTCGTCGCCGCCAATCCCGTGCAGCAAGCCAAACTGCTGGAAGCCTGGGCCGCGCAGCCCGAGCCGGCCCGCATCGAATTGATCAATTCCCTGCAACAAGGTGAATTGACCGTCGATGGCCAAGCCAAAACCTTGCGCCTGAACAATCGCCTGCGGGGTCTGATCGACACCGCGCTGGCCAGTCACCAGTTGCTCGCCGCCGACGCCAAAATCCGTCTGGCCGCTGCGCAGCAATTGCAGAAAAGCGCCAAACCGGCGCAACTGACATTCCTCGACCGGCAATTGGCCGGCGAAAAAGATCCAACCGTCCACGCCGCCCTGAGTCTGGTCCTGGCCAACTTGCAACTGGTGGATACCGATCCGGCCGTGCGCCTCGCCGCCGTGCGCCTGCTCGGCGAAACCGGTGACCCGCTGGCGCGCACCCGCCTCGATAGCTTGCTCGAACCGGGTGTCGAAGCCGACGCCACTGTGCGCACGGCGGCCGAAACCAGCCTCGCGCAAGTCAAACGCAAACTGCTGATCGGCGAGCTGCTCGGACAAGCGTTCAGCGGCATGTCGTTGGGTTCGATTTTGCTGCTCGCTGCATTGGGCCTGGCGATCACCTTCGGCCTGCTCGGCGTGATCAATATGGCCCACGGCGAGATGCTGATGCTCGGCGCGTACTCGACGTATGTGGTGCAGTTGATGTTTCAGCGCTTCGCTCCGCAAGCCATCGAGTTCTATCCGCTGATCGCCTTGCCGGTGGCGTTTTTCGTCACCGCCGCCATCGGCATGGCGCTGGAACGCACGGTGATTCGTCACCTCTACGGCCGTCCGCTCGAAACCCTGCTGGCGACCTGGGGCATCAGCCTGATGCTGATTCAGCTTGTCCGATTGGTGTTCGGCGCGCAGAACGTCGAGGTCGCGAATCCGGCCTGGCTGTCCGGCGGGATTCAAGTGCTGCCCAACCTTGTGTTGCCTTACAACCGCATCGTGATCATCGCCTTCGCCCTGTTTGTGGTGGTGTTGACCTGGCTGCTGCTGAACAAGACGCGACTGGGCCTGAACGTGCGCGCCGTCACCCAGAACCGCAACATGGCCGCGTGCTGCGGTGTGCCGACCGGGCGCGTCGACATGCTCGCCTTTGGCCTCGGCTCGGGCATTGCCGGCCTTGGTGGTGTGGCGCTGAGCCAGATCGGCAACGTCGGCCCGGACCTCGGCCAGAGCTACATCATCGACTCGTTCCTGGTGGTGGTGCTCGGCGGCGTCGGGCAGTTGGCCGGCAGCGTCCTCGCGGCCTTCGGCCTGGGCATCGCCAATAAAATTCTTGAGCCGCAGATTGGTGCGGTGCTGGGCAAGATCCTGATCCTCGCGCTGATCATTCTGTTTATCCAGAAGCGTCCGCAAGGCCTCTTCGCATTGAAAGGACGGGTGATCGACTGATGAACCAGCCCCTGTTGCTCACGGCCACACAAAAGGCCGGCCCGAAAGTCACTATCGCTGTCGGCACGGTGATTCTTGTCTTGCTGTTGGCGTTGCCGCTGATGTCGTTGTTATCGCCCATCAGCGTGTTTCACGTCTCGGCCTACACGTTGACGCTGGTGGGCAAAATCCTTTGCTACGCCATCGTCGCCCTGGCGCTGGATCTGGTCTGGGGTTACGCCGGCCTGTTGTCGCTCGGTCACGGCCTGTTCTTCGCCCTCGGCGGCTACGCGATGGGCATGTACCTGATGCGCCAAGCCTCGGGCGATGACTTGCCGGCGTTCATGACGTTCCTGTCGTGGACCGAATTGCCGTGGTACTGGACCGGCACCAGCAGCTTTCTCTGGTCCATGTGCCTGGTGGTGTTGGCGCCGGGCTTGCTGGCATTGGTGTTCGGTTTCTTCGCGTTCCGCTCGCGGATCAAGGGCGTGTATTTCTCGATCATGACCCAGGCCCTGACCTTCGCTGGAATGCTCTTGTTTTTTCGCAACGAAACCGGCTTCGGCGGCAACAACGGCTTCACCAATTTCCGCACCATCCTCGGTTTCGGCATCACTGAACCGGGCACCCGCGCCGTATTGTTTTTCGCCACGGTGGCGTTGCTAGTGGCGAGCCTGTTCATCGGCTGGCGACTGGCACAGAGCAAGTTTGGCCGGGTGTTGACGGCGCTGCGCGATGCCGAAAACCGCCTGATGTTCTGCGGCTACGACCCACGCGGGTTCAAGCTGTTTGTCTGGGTGTTGAGCGCGGTGTTGTGCGGCTTGGCCGGCGCGCTGTATGTGCCGCAAGTCGGGATCATCAACCCGAGTGAAATGTCGCCGACCAACTCGATTGAAGCCGCGGTCTGGGTCGCACTGGGCGGCCGCGGCACGCTGATCGGTCCGCTGCTTGGCGCCGGTGTGGTCAACGGGATGAAGAGCTGGTTCACCGTGGCGTTCCCGGAGTACTGGCTGTTTTTCCTCGGGGCGCTGTTCATCATCGTGACCTTGTACCTGCCCAAAGGCGTGATCGGTCTGCTGAAAAAAAGGGGTGAACAATGAGAGTGACTGCGACCGCTGAATTCATGCTCGAACCGGCGTTTTTTCCGCCGCTGGAACCCAACCGGGACGCCGGAAGCAGCCGCGACGTCATCGGTCTCGGGCGCAGTGTCGGTCCTGGCCTGGATACGCGCCATGGAACGATCCTGACTCTGGAAGACATCAGCGTGAGCTTCGATGGCTTTCGCGCGCTGAACAATCTGAACCTGTACATCGGCGTCGGCGAGTTGCGCTGCATCATCGGCCCCAATGGCGCCGGCAAGACCACCCTGATGGATGTGATCACCGGCAAGACGCGCCCCAGTCACGGCAAGGCCTGGTTCGGTGAAACCTTGGACCTGACGCAGATGAGCGAGGTGCAAATCGCCCAGGCCGGCATCGGTCGCAAGTTTCAGAAACCGACGGTGTTCGAAGCGTTGAGCGTTTTTGAAAACCTGGAGCTGGCGCAGAAAACCGACAAGTCTGTGTGGGCCAGCCTGCGGGCCCGTTTAAGCGGTGAGCAGAAAGATCGCATCACCGAGGTGCTGGAAACCATTCGCCTGAGCGCGTCGGTCAATCGCCCGGCAGGGTTGTTGTCCCACGGTCAGAAGCAGTTTCTGGAAATCGGCATGTTGCTCATGCAAGACCCGCAATTGTTGCTGCTCGATGAGCCGGTGGCGGGCATGACCGACGCCGAAACCGAGTTCACCGCCGAGTTGTTCAAAAGCCTTGCCGGCAAGCATTCGCTGATGGTGGTGGAACACGACATGGGCTTCGTCGGCTCGATTGCCGACCACGTCACCGTGTTGCACCAGGGCAGCGTGCTGGCCGAAGGGTCGCTGGAACAGGTGCAGGCCGATGAGCGTGTTATTGAGGTCTATTTAGGGAGGTGAATCGGCCAGCTTCAAGCCGCAAGCTTCAAGCGGCAAGTTAAAAACCGAAGCCATCCACCGTTCCGCTCTCACTTGCAGCTTGAAGCTTGCCGCTTGAAGCCCTACTAACGGAGTTCCAATGCTACAGGTCCAACACCTTCATCAATACTACGGCGGAAGCCACATCCTGCGCGGCCTGACGTTTGAGGTGAAAGTGGGTGAAGTCACCTGCCTGCTCGGGCGCAACGGGGTGGGCAAAACCACGCTGCTCAAATGCCTGATGGGTTTGCTGCCGGCCAAAGAAGGCGCGGTGAACTGGGAAGGCAAACCGATCACCACGTTCAAGCCGCACCAACGTGTTCACGCCGGAATCGCCTATGTGCCCCAGGGCCGGGAAATTTTCGGGCGCCTGACCGTGGAAGAAAACCTGCTGATGGGCCTGTCGCGTTTCCCCGGCAGCGAAGCCAAGGAAGTCCCGGCATTCATCTACGAGTTGTTCCCGGTGTTGCTGCAAATGAAGCAACGCCGTGGCGGGGACTTGTCCGGCGGTCAACAGCAGCAACTGGCGATTGGTCGAGCCTTGGCCAGTCGTCCGCGCTTGCTGATCCTCGACGAACCCACCGAAGGCATTCAGCCGTCGGTGATCAAAGAGATCGGCGCGGTGATCAAGAAGCTCGCGGCCCGAGGCGACATGGCGATTTTGCTGGTGGAACAGTTTTACGATTTCGCCGCCGAACTGGCCGATCAGTACCTGGTGATGTCCCGGGGCGAGATCGTGCAACAGGGTCGCGGTGAAAATATGGAAGCCGAAGGTGTGCGCGGCCTGGTTACGATCTAGTCTGTAGCGTCCTGACGATTATTAGAAATCATGAATTTACCTTTACTGCCCCTGAACACACAGCCGGCCCTGTTTACCCCGAGTTGGCACGCCGAGCTGGAGCTGGGTTATGCCCGCTTCGGCGAGAGCACACGCCCGGTCCAGCGCCGGCACCAAGGGCCGCTGCGGGTGCAAAAGCACCTGTACGCCGAAGGGCCCGAGGTGTGCCAGCACATCATCGTTCACCCGCCGGGCGGGATTGCCGGAGGTGATCGGCTGGACATCAGCGCCAGCGTCGGCGCTGATGCCTGGGCACAAATCACCAGTCCCGGCGCGGCCAAGTGGTATCGCGCCGCAGGCCCCGCTTATCAGCAGCTGGATTTGAATGTCGCGGCCGGTGCGACACTGGAATGGCTGCCCCAGGAGACGATCATTTTCAGCGCCGCCCAGGCCGAACTCAGCACCTCGATCAACCTTGAAGGCGACGCCCGGCTGTTCTACTGGGACGTGGTGGCGCTCGGTCGCCCGGCCAGTGGTGAGCGCTTCGACCTCGGACATTTTCAGGCGCAATTGAATATCCGCCGCGACGGCCAGTTGCTCTGGCACGAACGCCAGCGCATTGTCGGGAATGATGGTTTGCTCGACTCGCCGATTGGCCTGGACGGGCAACCGGTTTTTGCCACCCTGCTGGTGACGGGCGAAGTCGATAGCGAGTTGCTGGAGACGTGCCGCTCGCTGCCCAATGAAGTGCGCGGGGACCTGACGCAGTTGCCGGGGCTATTGGTTGCCCGGTGCCTGGCCAGTGAAGCGCTGTTGGCACGGGGTTGGCTTATTGAATTGTGGCGATTGCTGCGGCCTGCGCTGTTAGGCCGAGAAGCGGTCCCGCCAAGAATATGGAGCACCTGAACACGTATCCCCTTGCAGGAGCTGTCGAGTGAAACGAGGCTGCGATCTTTTGACCTATTCAAGACCAAGATCAAAAGATCGCAGCCTTCGGCAGCTCGACGGGTGTAATACGCAAGATTTTCATTCTGCCAAAAATGGATTCCAACGATGGACCTGACCCCACGTGAAAAAGACAAGCTGCTGATCTTCACCGCCGGCCTCGTCGCCGAGCGGCGTTTGGCGCGCGGCGTGAAACTCAATTACCCGGAGGCCATGGCCTACATTTCTGCCGCGTTGCTCGAAGGCGCCCGCGATGGCCGGACCGTGGCCGAGCTGATGCACTTCGGCACCACCCTGCTGAACCGCGATCAAGTGATGGAAGGCATCCCGGAAATGATCCCGGAGATCCAGGTCGAAGCGACGTTCCCCGACGGCACCAAACTGGTCACCGTCCACCAACCCATCGCCTGAGGCCGAGCCATGACCTACCTCATCCGTGACGCAGTGCATGCCGACCTGCCGGCGATCCGCGACATCTACAACGACGCCGTGCTCAACACCACGGCGATCTGGAATGAACAGGCCGTAGACCTGGGCAACCGTCAGGCCTGGTTCAGTGCGCGCCAGTCCCAGGGTTATCCGATTCTGGTAATCGTCGACGGCGAGAACAGCGTGCTGGGCTACGCTTCATTTGGTGACTGGCGACCGTTCGACGGTTTCCGCCACACCGTCGAGCATTCGGTCTACGTGCGCAGCGACCAGCGGGGCAATGGCCTGGGTCCGCGCCTGATGGACGTATTGATCGAACGCGCCAAAGGCTGCGACAAGCACGTGATGGTGGCCGCCATTGAAAGCGGTAACGCCGCTTCTATTCGTCTGCATGAACGGGCCGGATTCGCGATCACCGGTCAGATGCCCCAAGTGGGCACCAAGTTTGGCCGCTGGCTGGACCTGACCTTCATGCAACTGACCCTCAATCCTGGCGCGGAGCCGCCGACTGCCAGCAAGGAGTAACGCCCGATGAACCCCGCCCAACTGCGACGCGTCAACGTTGAAAGCTTTGCGCACTACCGTCAGGGATTGATTGACCTGCTGCTCGACGCCGTCGGTTATGGCGCCAGCGTCGGGTTCATGGCCAATCTGGACGCTATACAGGCTCGCGCCTATTTCGATGAGGTTCAGGACAACCTGAACAAGGGCAACGTGCTGTTGTGGGTGGTGGTCAAGGACGAACAGGTCCAGGCCAGCGTGCAACTGACCCTGTGCCAGAAAGCCAACGGCCTGAACCGTGCCGAAGTGCAGAAACTGCTGGTACGCGAACACGCGCGTCGCCGGGGTCTGGGCCAACAGTTGATGAACGCACTGGAACAGGCTGCCCTCCAGCACAAGCGCGGCATGCTTTACCTCGACACCGAGGCCGGCTCCCCCGCCGAAGACTTCTACAAAGCCCTGGGCTACACCAAGGCCGGTGAAATCCCCGACTACGCCTGCGACCCGAGCGGCCAGTACAAACCAACCGCTCTCTACTACAAAATCCTCCAAGGAGCCCATTGATGATTCCCGGTGAATACCAGATCCAGCCCGGCGACATCGAGCTTAACGTGGGCCGACGTACTGTCAGTCTGAAGGTGGCCAACAGCGGTGACCGGCCAATCCAGGTCGGCTCGCATTACCACTTTTTCGAAACCAACGACGCCCTGACTTTCGACCGCGCCGCCAGCCGTGGCATGCGCCTGAACATCCCCGCCGGCACCGCCGTGCGCTTCGAACCGGGGCAGAGCCGCGAGGTCGAGCTGGTCGACCTGGCCGGGCATCGCCGGGTGTTCGGGTTTGCCGGCAGGATCATGGGCGACCTTTAGGTTGATCGTTCCCACGGTCCCCGTGGGAATGCATCCCGTGACGCTCCGCGTCACATAACGGCGGACGCAGAGCGTCCATGGCGGCATTCCCACGCAGAGCGTGGGTACGATCAATTTGTGCAAGGAATTCCAATGAAAATTTCCCGTCAAGCCTACGCCGACATGTTCGGCCCCACCGTCGGTGACAAGGTCCGTCTGGCCGATACCGAGCTGTGGATCGAAGTGGAAAAAGACTTCACCACCTATGGCGAAGAAGTGAAATTCGGCGGCGGTAAAGTCATCCGCGACGGTCAGGGCCAAAGCCAGTTACTGGCGGCCGAAGTCGTCGACACCCTGATCACCAACGCGCTGATCGTCGACCACTGGGGCATCGTCAAAGCCGACGTCGGCCTCAAGGACGGCCGCATCGCCGCGATCGGCAAGGCCGGCAACCCGGACATCCAGCCGAACGTCACGATCGCCGTCGGCGCCAGCACCGAAGTGATCGCCGGCGAAGGCATGATCCTCACCGCCGGTGGCATCGACACGCACATCCATTTCATCTGCCCGCAACAGATCGAAGAAGCCCTGATGAGCGGCGTCACCACCATGATCGGTGGCGGCACCGGCCCTGCCACCGGCACCAACGCCACCACCTGCACCTCTGGGCCGTGGCACCTGGCGCGCATGCTTCAAGCCGCCGACGCGTTCCCGATGAACATCGGTTTCACCGGCAAGGGCAACGCGAGCCTGCCGGAACCGCTGATCGAACAGGTCAAGGCCGGCGCCATCGGCCTGAAGTTGCACGAAGACTGGGGCACCACGCCCGCGAGCATCGACAACTGCCTGACAGTGGCCGACCAATACGACGTCCAGGTCGCCATCCACACCGACACCCTCAACGAATCCGGTTTCGTCGAAACCACCCTCGCCGCCTTCAAGGGCCGCACGATTCACACCTACCACACCGAAGGTGCGGGCGGCGGTCACGCGCCGGACATCATCAAGGCCTGTGGCTTTGCCAACGTGTTGCCGAGTTCGACCAACCCGACTCGACCGTTCACCCGCAACACCATCGACGAACACCTCGACATGCTGATGGTCTGCCACCACCTGGACCCAAGCATTGCCGAAGACGTGGCCTTCGCCGAAAGCCGCATCCGCCGCGAAACCATCGCCGCCGAAGACATCCTCCACGACCTCGGCGCGTTCTCGATGATCAGCTCCGACAGCCAGGCCATGGGCCGGGTCGGCGAAGTGATCACCCGCACATGGCAGACCGCCGACAAGATGAAAAAACAGCGCGGCGCGCTGCCGGGAGATGGCGAAGGCAACGACAACTTCCGCGCCAAACGCTACATCGCCAAATACACCATCAACCCGGCGATCACCCACGGCATCAGCCACGAAGTGGGCTCGGTCGAAGTGGGTAAATGGGCTGATCTGGTGCTCTGGCGGCCGGCGTTCTTCGGGGTCAAACCGACACTGATCCTCAAGGGCGGTGCCATTGCGGCCAGCCTGATGGGTGACGCCAACGCCTCGATCCCGACGCCGCAACCGGTGCACTACCGCCCGATGTTCGCCAGTTACGGCGGTTCGCTGCACGCCACCAGCCTGACCTTTATCAGTCAGGCGGCGCAGGCGGCGGGATTGCCCGAAGCGTTGGGTCTGAAAAAGAAAATCGCAGTGGTCAAAGGCTGTCGCGAGGTGCAGAAAAGCGATCTGATTCACAACGATTACCTGCCGAAGATTGACGTTGATCCGCAGACGTATCAGGTCAAGGCTGACGGTGTCTTGCTCTGGTGCGAGCCGGCGGATGTGTTGCCGATGGCCCAGCGCTACTTCCTCTTTTGAGGCTCGCCCAGGCCTGAAAAAAACCGGCACGAAGGGCGTCATGCTTCGTGCCGGGAGGACTGTCTTGTCAGGTCAGTCCGTTGCAGGTCCGTGCGCCAGGGCAGTGTCCATCCCTTGCAGTTTGGCCCTGTCCATCGCCTGTCGGGTCAGGGTTTTCAGCAGCGTTTTCATCTCGGTGTCGATCAGGTTCAACTCGGTGGCATAGGCCTCGTCCGTCATGATCTGCCCCGGTGCAATGTCGCTTTCCGACTTGCCCAGTTCTGCGGCGAGGACCCTGAGTTCCTGTTTCAGATCGGCTTTTGCCTGCGGCGAAAGGTTCGTTTCGGTCGCTCTCGTTTCAAGCGCCATGTAGAACTCCGTCGTCGCGTCGATCCGGCGCCTGAAGACTTTGAACGCACGTCGGTTCGAGCCTTGCAGGTAGCGCTCCCAGAATGGCTGTTCGATGATCGAATCACGCAATAAATCGCCGGTTTCCAGTTCCACGACCCGCTGATACGCACTCTCGATCATCTCGGGCGTCACACCGGTGTGCGTGCGAAACTGCAAATCACGGGACTGCCAAGGCAGGTCCAGCCGCTCGCCCAGATCCGTCATGTAAGCCAGGTGGACCTCGACCTCATCGATGGTTCCCGACACTCCGCCACCGGCATCGATATGCCTGAATTGCTCACCATTCTCCAGGCGCTCGGCAACCACTCTGTGGGCGATCCGGCTCAGCTCGTCCAGCCGCGACTTGCCTCTGGCCAGTTCTACCAGATTAGCCTCTACCAGGCTCGGGTTGGCCAATGCGTAAGCCTCGTGGATCAGCACTTCCACGCCCATCGCATTGAACAACTGCGCTCCGGCGTCAACACAGTTAGTGACCTCTTCCCTGCCCATGACGAAAAGATTGCGCCGGAGCTCGCTGTCCTTGGACATGGCCTCCAGCATTCGCCAGAGCTTTTGGGTCATGTCCACCCTGAAGGCTCTGTCAGTTTTGAAGGCGGTCGATTGGGTGAGCTTCCTGATCTGATTGAAAAAAGGCAGCGAGCCGAACTCATCCTCCACGCTGTTCCATATCGCCTGTTTGCGGACCCAATCTAATCGCGTCAGCCCTTCGTCCCACTCAAGGCTGTCGCGCACACCACGAGGCGGATACGGGCGATCGGGGTCCAGGCCGACGGACCTGATGTAGCTTCTGAGCGTGTTCAGAGTTTGTTCCGACATCCACTGCCGGTCCCGACTCAATACCGTCCGCGCCACCATCTCCGCACCGACAGAGCCGGGCGTAACCCGAGGGATGACCATCAGTTGATTGCGTTGCAGATTCAAATAAAAATGCCGGAATCGGGGTTGAGAAAACAACCCGTCCGGCCAGGTATCAATGCCAGTCTCACCCAGCAACACCGTATGCAGCATACGCATACCGCCGATATCCGGCACTCGACCCAGCGGGTTCCCCTGAAGATCCAGACTTTCAAGCCGGGTAAGCCATCTCAAATACGTAGCTCCCTGCGCATCCAGCACAATCCGGTTATCGCCGAGGTACAAATAGGTCAGCTTACGCATTCGCCCTATGGCACGGGGAAATTGCGTGAGCCGGTTCCCGGTAAGGTTGAGCAAACGGAGTCTGGAGAAATGATCAAGAAAAGAGACGTGTGCGTCGGTCATCTCAGTGCCCAGCAAGTTCAGGCAGGTCACGTGTTGAAAATTGGCCTCCAGAGGTGGCATGGTTCCCAGGTGCCGCCCCAAGGGCATATTGCTGAGGTCGAGCACTGTCCCCTGTAGATTCCCGAAACCGTCCACATCCCTGGGTGCCGTTTGCTGCCAGCACTGCCGAACGGCTTTATAAAGCCTGTTTCGGGACTGCCACTCAGCCCTCCCGGCCGAGCTATACCTGAAAGCTGTGGTGGGCGAATCCAGCCAGCGCTGGAAATTGGCATTGAGGCGATTGAATTCCGCTTCAAGAGCCGCCGCTTGCTGCTCTGGAGGACTGTCCTGACCGCCTGCATCCAGATAGGCTTGGGCTTCGGCCTCGGTCCAACCCGGGCGCACACTTCTGACCCGTTCCTGCGGTGTCAATCGTCCGGTCAGTCGCTGAATACCTGAAAACGCCTGCATGCCACCGCGCAGCTTCATTGTCGCGGGATCGTACGCAGGCTTGCGCACAGGATTTTCTGCGAGCATCGGACGCAGCTTGTCGCGCGCCAAGGGGGCGTTTTGAACCGTGCGCTTGAGCGTCGCGCCCTGATTGATTTCAAAGCCCAGTGCGTTGCGCTCGGCATCAGGCAGTGCATGCAATACCGAGGAAAACAGATCGTCGGCGCCGTGCAGATGGTGATCATCGGCATCGCGCGCTTCATATCCCTCGTCGGTGCTGACCAGTATTTTGCGCACCGACGCATCTGCCGGGCCAAGGCTATCGCGCAGAGGGCCAGTGAACGAATGTTCGCGGATTTCGATGCGCACATTGCCTGGCCAGTTCGGCAAGGTTTCCAGGGTATGCAGCGCCAGCCTTTCCGCATCCGGAGCATGCAGCGAGTCAAGGAACAGCCTTTCATAGGCTCGCGCCACACGCACCTCCAGCACGGCCTCGCGCACCTGTTGTCGCAGGTGCAAGGTCATACGCTGGCGTTCGGCAAGCTCGCGCAAATCGTCCGGCTCAGCTCCAGCCAATACTTCTTCGGCGACGTTGTCGGGCAAGGGCGCAAAGGAGTCCTGAAGCACACGAACATCGGCCTTGGCTGAAAGCGGCACCTCATTGACGGGCAGTGCACCGGTGTCCGCCCACGACCGGAAGCGATTGATCGTATCGACCAGCAATGCTGGCGGCGCTTCGTTTTCGACATGCAGGCGACGCAACACATCTTCTTCGACGCCACTGGTGATACGGATGCGTTCCAGCGTTGCATCATCGAATGTGTCGAGCGTCGTCACCAGGCCTCGCATCAATTCGGTGCTGGTCCATTCGACAGGACGGTCGAGTTCGGTATGCCAGGTACCGGCATTGTTGTGTTCAAGCCTGGGTTGATAAGCCGTGGGGCGGTCGGGGTGCCGTAGTCGCGATTGGCCGGTGTCGGGATCCTCGTGCACCGCGTAGGACTTGCCATCGCGCAAAAGAATCGCCTGACCACCGTGCTGATACAGGCCCCGCTCGTCCGGCGTCGAATCCGCGTCCAACCTGACTTGATGTTCGTAGGGACCGAGGTCGGCATTCCAGAGTCGGGTTTTGCCGTCGGCGAGCTCCACCGGTTTGAGCTGGTCGACAAACGCCGAAGGCTTGACCGCCGCCGCTGCGCCCGTCGGCAACACATGCCCTGCTCCCATGATTGCCAGTTGGGCCGCATTGATCAGGACACCGGTCAGCAATGCTGCCGCTTCATTCTTGTCGCCCTTGCTCCAGTCTTCAATGCCCTCCATGGTTTCGAGGACCATTTGGCCGACCATGACGCCCAGCATGGCCTCTCCCAGTCCCGGCACCAGCATCGCGCCGAAGTTGAATACGTTCCAGCCGATGCTCACGTAACTGCTCAATCGCGCCCAACGGGCGTTGGCATCTTCATCGCCTGTGGGAACGGCAATGTGCCGCGAATCCGCGATGGCCTTATCGCACCGCCATCGGCCGAGCGCAGGCCAGAGCAGACCGTTAATCAGGTTGGTGACCGGCTCCGCATCGGGGTTCTCCACCGCAGTCTCTCGCCACCATGGCCCCATGCTCAACGGTTCGCGCTGTTGCCAGGTGAATGTGCTAAAGCGCTCTTTGGCGCGAGTGAAAAACTGCCCTTTGTCTTTTTGCGGCACGAAGCGGCTGAAGAATTGTTGGTAGTCCGAGGAGCGCAGCTGACTCGTCAGCTCCTTCATGAAATCGGTGAAGGAGTCGTACTCTTTCAAGGGGTGATCAGGGTCATCGGGCACGTAGGCAATCAGCGTGCCTTCAAGCCGGTTTTGCTTGTAGATGTCGTCTCTGCGCAGCATCTCTTCGGCAACACCGCTAGGGCCGTTGGCAAAAAAGGCCTTGAGCAGCTTGAACTGGTCAAACGCCTGGCTGGGCAAAATTGCCAATTCCCGGGACCATTCCATCAATGCTTGTTGATAATTCGGGATCAGGCCGTCATAAAGTTTTTTTATTTGCGCGGGATCAGCCACCGCACTGAAAAGTACGATACCGCTTAACTTTACGCCCATCAGAGTTAATCGATGGGAGTGTAAAGGGCGACGCCCCATCAGGATGTTTGGCTGCTCATCGCGCAATTGTTTTAGTTTGCCGTAGCCATAGGCGCTGACATCGCCTTTCAAATACGCAATTAATGCCGACTCATTGAACGCGGCCTTTTCGGTGCCGATGAAGTGTCGCTCGAGGGACGCCTTCGCATCGGCCCGGGCAGGACTCAACAGGCCGGTGATGTGCCGCTGGTACTGCGCACCGAGGTCCAGCTCCCGACAAAGGCTCGCAAAACTTTCGATGGTCAACGAATGACGTTGCAGCGCACCTTCGGCATCGGTGATGAAAATCCCCGAGCCATCGCGAAAGGCGCCTGCACGGGTTTCAGCGTCCTCGAAGTTGTGCAGCGCGGCCTCGAGCAAGGTTGACTCCCGGAGCCGACTGGCATTGGTGTCAATGCCAAACCCCAGCAGGGCTGGCACGTAAAGCCGTACCGTCGTGGCCCGCACATCCAGTTCCAGACTCAGCTTTTCTTGCAGGGCTTGAATGAGCAAGGGTTCTGCGAACTCGTTGATGTCCTTTTTCAGATCACCCAGCGTGTCATCCAGACTGCCTTGCAATCGCCAGCGTTCGTTGCCGAGTTCCTTGAGGTACTGACGGTCGATGGCGCTTGCCTTGACATACCACTCAGGAAAATCGGCCGTCCCTACTGCCTGCGCTACACGTTTAGACAGAGAGGGGCTTTTTATAAGCGCTGGAACGTTGGCTGCCAGGTAATTCAAATACCTATTGTCGCCTGCCGGATTATCGGCAGAAATACCCGACACAGATCCTTCTGATAATTCATTCATTACGCATGTATCCCTATGCGTTCAATAGAATGTTCAGCTTATTCAATGACGGCAAAAACAAAAGTTTAAATAACTGCTGGGAAACAGCCCCGAATCGAAAAAGAACATCCAACTTAAGCATCTGAAAAACAACTAAATACCACCCTGGGAATGGCCAGGCATGATCCGACTTGCCAGCGGTAGTTTTTACCCGTGTGCAAAGGGGCTAAGATGCCAAGACTTTTCAGCCAGGAAACGGTCATGCGCTTATCCGAATTCATCAGGCAACACGTAGACCGTATCGTCGATGAATGGGAACAGTTCGCTAGAACAATCACCCCGGCCGCCATGAATATGGACCGCACTGCCTTGCGCGACCACGCCAAGGCCATTCTGCTGGCGGCAGCACGGGACATGACCACCGCGCAAACCGCCAGCGAACAACTGGCAAAGGCCAAGGGCGAAGGCCCGGAAAAAACCCCGAGCCTGGATGAAGCGGGGGCCAGTCATGGCGAGTTGCGTCATACCGTGGGGTTCGATCTGGTACAGATGACCAGCGAATTCCGCCACTTGCGCGCCTGTGTGATTCGGCTGTGGGTCAGCAGCCTGGAAGTGCCGGACCTGGCTTACTTTCAGGACATGATCCGTTTCAACGAAGCGATTGATGAGGCACTGGCAGAGTCCACCGCGGCGTATGCCGAACAGGTCAATCACTCGCGGGATCTGTTCCTGGCCATTCTCGGCCATGACTTGCGGGCGCCGTTGCAGGCCGTGAGCATGTCCACCGAGTTGCTGTTGCGCAAAGCAACGCTTGAAGGGGATGCACTGACGTGCGCAATCAATATCAAGCGTGGCGCACGGCACATGGCGGTGATGGTAAGCGACTTGCTGGAGCTGGTCCGTAGCCGGTTGGGCAAGAGCCTGCCGATTGAACCCAAGCCCATGGACCTGGCCGATGCCGCGCAGGCGGCGATTGCCGAAGCGTGCGCCGGTAACCCGGAATGCGATCCAACGATGAGGGTGGTCGGCGATACCCGTGGCACCTGGGATGCCGGGCGACTTGATCAGCTGTTACAGAACCTGATCGGCAATGCGATACAGCATGGCTTGAACAAACGTGATGTGACCGTCACCGTCACGGGCGAACCGGACTCGGTGCGCCTGACCGTGCATAACTTTGGTGTGCCGATCCCCGACGATGCTATCCCCACCGTCTTCGATCCAATGGTGCGCAGCGCCAGCGAAGACCTTGGGCAACCGACGACTAGCCTTGGCCTGGGATTGTTTATCGTCAAGGAAGTGGTCGATGCGCACGGCGGGACTATCGACGTCAGCTCGAATCAGACCGATGGCACGCTGTTTACCGTGGTATTGCCGCGCAACACGCAATGAAGAGCCGTGTAGGAGCTGTGTAGGAGCTGTCGAGTGAAACGAGGCTGCGATCTTTTGATCTCGTTTTTTTCAGTGATATTCAAAAGGCTGGATCAAGATCAAGATCAAGATCAAGATCAAGATCAAGATCAAGATCAAGATCAAAAGATCGCAGCCTCGTTTCACTCGACAGCTCCTACACGGGATGGGGTCACTCGACGACCAACCGCCCCAGCCGCTGCCTGAGCATGCGGTTCTCGGCCCGCAGTTGCTGGACCTCGTCAAGCAGGTTCAGCGCCAGGGCGACGCCTTCCCATTCCAGTTCCAGATCGCGCCGCAGCTTGGCGGCACGCTTGGCCAATGCCAGTTCATAATCGGTGAAACGCCAATCCTTGGGCTGCTTGCCCTGAGGTTCGAGGATGCCGTGTTCGACGATTTCGATCACGTAGACGTCCGACAGCTCGGCCGCCTCACAGAATTCTGCCATGTCCAGTTGAACGATCAGGGGGTTGCTCATGATGGGCTACTCCGTCTCTTGGATCAGAAGTTTTCTCTTGGGTTGAAAGCGGCTTTCTTCGCCAGCTCTTCCCACAGCGCCTTGACCTCGTCGTCCAAGGTTTTTGGCATGACGGCCTTGAGCTGCACGAACAGATAACCTCGATGACCGGCCTTGTTCAGCAAGCCGTGCCCCTTGGCACGCATGCGCTGACCATTTTGGCTGCCGGCCGGGACCTTGAGGTTGATCTTGCCCGTCAGGGTCGGTACTGCCACTTCGGCGCCCAACGCCAATTCCCACGGTGCCAGCGGCAACGTGATAATCAGGTTTTCGCCCTCCACATCGAACTTCGGATGTGGCGCAAAACGAATGATCAGGAACAAGTCGCCATTAGCCCCGCCACCAATACCTGGCGCGCCCTGGCCCTTGAGGCGGATACGCTCGCCGTCGGCCACGCCGGCCGGGATCTTCACGTTCAGGCTTTTGCTGGTATTGCTGACATGTTGACCAGCGGCGTTGTACTGCGGCACCTGGAAAGTGACCTTCTTCGACTCGGTCGAGAGGGATTCTTCCAGGAAGATCGGTAGTTCCATTTCCACGTCTTGCCCTCGACGCCCGGCGCTTCGGCCCGGCTGTCCACCACCAAAACCACCGCCGCCGCGGTTACCAAAGATCGAACTGAAGAAGTCCGAGAAATCCCCCGTGTCCTGACCACCGCTAAAACCGCCACGCCCCTGCCAACCTGGCGGGCCCTGGAACGGTTGGCCATGCTGGCCGTATTTGCGCAAGTCGTCATATTCGGCACGCTTGTCGGCGCTTTTCAGCGCTTCATACGCCTCCGAGGCGTCCTTGAACTTGGCCTCGGCGTCCTTTTCCTTGCTGACGTCCGGGTGATATTTGCGCGCGAGCTTGCGATAGGCGGCCTTGATCGCCTTATCGTCAGCCGTCGGCTCCACACCGAGAATCTTGTAATAGTCTTTGAAGTCCATCGAGGGAATCACCATCCGTTATCGAAATCGCGCTACCACTGCCAGCATGCGCTCATTACCAGCCGCCAGCTTGACCGATCTCAAGTTTGTGACCGGGCAGCGCATCAGAAGTTTATCGGCAGCAGTCGGGGGTTCTTTCGACCGTCCGGTGGCTGCCAGGGCCAATGCAGACAAGTTTGGGGCAAAGGATAGTCTTTCAAGGCGCTAATAGCCGAGATTTAGCGGATAGTCGGCCTTCGAATATTCGCCGCACTGGCATACACTGCGCGGCCGTTTTTTAACCGGAACTCGAAAGACATGAAAAACGCATCTCCAGCCCGTGCCTGCGGTATCGACTTCGGCACGTCCAACTCCACCGTCGGCTGGCTGCGCCCCGGCATGGAAACGCTGATCGCGCTGGAGGACGACAAGATCACCCTGCCCTCGGTGGTCTTCTTCAATATGGAAGAACGCCGCCCGGTATACGGACGGCTGGCGCTGCACGAGTACCTGGAAGGCTACGAAGGCCGGTTGATGCGCTCGCTCAAGAGCCTGCTCGGCTCCAAGCTGATCAAGCACGACACCAGCGTCCTCGGCACTGCGATGCCGTTCAAGGACCTGCTGGGCCTGTTCATCGGTCAGTTGAAGAAGCGCGCCGAGACTGCCGCCGGTCGGGAGTTCGAGGAAGTGGTGCTGGGTCGCCCGGTGTTTTTCGTCGATGACGATGAAATGGCCGACCAGGAAGCCGAGAACACTCTGGTGGACGTGGCACGCGCCATCGGCTTCAAGGATGTGTCATTCCAGTACGAACCGATTGCGGCGGCGTTCGACTATGAGTCGACCATCGAAAAAGAAGAGTTGGTGCTGATCGTCGACATCGGCGGTGGTACCTCCGACTTCTCGCTGGTGCGCCTGTCGCCAGAGCGCCGCAACCACGACAACCGCCATGACGACATCCTTGCCACCGGCGGCGTGCACATCGGCGGGACCGATTTCGACAAGCAGTTGAGCCTGCAAGGGCTGATGCCGCTGTTCGGCTACGGCAGCCGCATGAAGAGCGGCGCCTACATGCCGACCAGCCACCACATGAACCTGGCGACCTGGCACACCATCAACTCGGTGTACTCGCAGAAGTCGACCCTGGCCCTGGGCAGCATGCGTTACGACATCGAAGACACCGGCGGCATCGACCGCCTGTTCAAGCTGATCGACCAGCGTGCCGGTCACTGGCTGGCCATGGAAGTGGAAGAAACCAAGATCCAACTGACCCACGCCGACAGCCGCCATGTGCCGCTGGACCGCATCGAGCCGGGATTGAGCGTTGAGCTGAGCCGGGCGCTGTTCGAATCGGCCATCGACAACCTGCTGGAGCGCGTGCGCAACAGCGTGACCCAACTGCTGAACGACGCCAACGTGCGCGTCGATCAGGTCGATACGGTGTTCTTCACCGGTGGTTCGAGCGGGATTCCGGCGCTGCGCAACAGCGTGTCGGCGATGTTGCCGAACGCGCAGCATGTGGAAGGGAACATCTTTGGCAGTATCGGCAGTGGCCTGGCGATTGAGGCGATGAAGCGTTACGGCACGATGGACTGATCCGAAACCGAGTCGCCCCCATCGCGGGCAAGCCCGCTCCCACAGGTTATGCGTAAAACTTGTGGGAGCGGGCTTGCCCGCGATGGCGTCAGATCAGACGATACATATCCGCCTGATCAAACCATCCCGATCAGCCTCAACTCGCTCTTCAGATACGCGTAATAAATCGGCCCCGCCACCACCCCCGGCAGGCCGAACGCGGCCTCGAACACCAGCATCGCCAGCAGCAACTCCCACGACTTGGCACTGATCTGCCCGCCGACGATGCGCGCGTTGAGGAAGTATTCGAGCTTGTGGATAAAAATCAGATAACCCAATGCCGCCACGGCGACCCAGATCGACAGCGACAAGCCGACGATAGTGATCAGCGTGTTTGACATCAGGTTGCCAATGACCGGCAGCAAGCCAAGCAGGAAGGTCAGCACGATCAGGGTTTTGGTCAGCGGCAACTTGATCCCGAACAGGGGCAAGACCACCACCAAGAAAATCGCGGTAAAAAAGGTGTTGAGCAGGGAAATCTTGATCTGGGCAAACACGATATTACGAAACGCCTGGACCACCAGGTGCAGGCGATCGAACAGCGCGGCAGCCAGTGGTTTGCGCTTGGTCACGTCCGGCGCGCGTTGCAAGGCGATGATCGCGCCCAGCACCATGCCGATCAGCAACGTCACAAACATGTGCGCTGCGTCCTTGCCCACCAATTGCAACTCGCTCAGGTGCTTGCTCATCCACTCGCCGATGGCCACGCGAAATTCCGCTGCACTGGCCGGCAGATAGGCATCGATGAACGGTGGCAGTTGCCCGCGTGCACGGTCGACCACGTGCATGAATTTATCGAGGGAAGCGCCGGGGTTTTCCGCCTCGTGCAGCAGAAAGCTGATGGCACCGGCAAAGATCAGCGCCAGCACACTGACCACTAAAGTCCCCAGCAACGCCACCGCCAGCCAGCGCGCGCGCCGACCTTCGATCAGTCGCTGCAACTGTGGGGTGAGCATGTTGACCAGTTCGAACACCAACAACCCGGCCAGCAGGCTGGGCAGCAATCGCAGCGGGATCACCAGTAGCAAGCCACCAAAGATGATGATCCAACTGATAAGCAGCAAGACGTGACGTTGAGAAAACGTTGGCATACAGCCTCAAAACGAACGGCATAGAAAGGATTGGCAGTCTGCCAGCGTTCCGGTGCCAGCACTAGGGATTGTGTGGGTCGACCTTGGTCGGGAGCTCAGCGATTTTTTTACAACGCCCATTCCCCGGCCCCATCGCGAGCAGGCTCGCTCCCACACTGGATCTGTATTCACCGAACGAATGTGGGAGCGAGCCTGCTCGCGATGGGAACCTGACAATCCTGCATCTTCCAGCCAATGTTTATTTTTTCTTCAGGCAATCACTCATGAACGCCTTGCGCGCATCGCCTTTCAGCGCTTTGGCGGTGGCATCGGCGTTGCAGGTTTTCATCTTCTCTTGCTGAGGTGTAAGGGTTTTGGCGTCGTTGGCGGCCGGCGCCGCTTTCAGGCAGGTGCTCATGAAGGCTTTGCGTTCATCGCCCTTGAGGCTTTTGGCAGTGGCTTCGGCGTTGCAGGTGGTCATCTTGTTCTGTTGTTCAGTGGCGGCGAAGCCTTGGGCGCAGAGCAGTAAACCGATCATCAACAAAGGGACACGCAACATCTTCATGGAGTTTTCTCCTTGTTGCCGCACCGAGGGGTGCGGCCTCATCCAGCAGTGTAGACAACCCCTGTTACACCTTCCTGCTTTCAAGGTGGCTGCGTCGATACTGCTCAGGCGTGCAGCCAGCCTGACGCTGAAACATGGCGATGAACGCCGAGCCGGTGCTGTAGCCCATATCGAAGGCAATCTCCTGAATGCTGCGTTGACTGTCCAGCGCTTCGATGGCCGCCAGAAAACGTAAGCGTTGCCGCCATTCACCAAAACTCATGCCCAGTTCCCGAACACATTGCCGTGCAAGGGTGCGCTCGCTGACATGGATCTGCGCCGCCCAGTCTGCCAAGGGCCGGTTATCGCCAGGCTCAGCCTGCAAGGCTTCCAGTATCCCGAGCAAGCCCGAGCTGCTGGCGTAGGGCAAATAACATTCGTGGATAGGCGCCTGTTGCAGCTGATCCACCAGCACTTGGGCCAGACGTTGGTCGGCCTCGTGCTCGGGAACCTTCACGTCGCGGGCGGCGAAGTCCTTGAGGATCGCCTTGAGAATGTCGCTGATCGCCAGGGTGCAGGCCTGTGGCGGCAGATTGCGACACAACAGCGGATCCAGGCAGACGGCGCGATAGTTGATCGGCTGGTTGCTGTAGAAACTGTGCTCAGTCTGCGGCGGCACCCACACCGCGTATTGCGGCGGCGACATGAAGCGGCTGCCGCCGATTTCCATGTGCAGCACGCCGTGGGCCGAATACTCCAGCGTGCCCCACGGATGACGGTGCGCCGAGGCAAAACGGTGCGCATCGAAATCGGCGTAGCGAAAATAGACCGGCGCCGGCAATTCGCTGAAATCCAGCAGGTCGATGTGTTTACTGTTCATGCTGTCCGTCATCAGGGGCAGGTTGTCTGGATCGAAGTATAGGCTTGCATCCAGACAAGGGATAATTGCCCCTCATTAACGCTCTGGTTTTTTCTGATGCAATACGCTTATCCCCTGCTGGCCATTTTCATCTGGGCTGGTAATACCGTGATCACCAAAATGTCGGCCGGGGCGATCTTCCCCGCCGAGATCGGCTTCTATCGCTGGCTGCTGGCCGGATTGCTGTTCACGCCGTTCATGTTCAAGCCGGTGATTGCCCATTGGCCGTCGATCCGCCCGAATCTGGGCAAGATCTTCATCCTCGGAGTGCTCGGGATGGCGGTCTATCAGAGCCTGGCGTACTTCGCCGCGAGCCTGACGTCGGCCACCAACATGGGGATCATCCTGTCGCTGATGCCACTGATGTCGCTGGCCATGGCGATTGTCAGCCTCGGCCAGCGCCTGACGGCGGGCGCGCTGGCCGGCGCGGTGTTGTCGTTTGCCGGCGTGCTGGTGGTGGTGTCGTCCGGCAGCCTCGGCGTAATGCTTGAACACGGGATAAACCTGGGCGACGCAATGATGCTGATCGCCACTCTGGCCTACGCGATCTACAGCACGCTGCTGAAAAAATGGCAGCTGCGCCTGCCGCCGCTGGTGTTGCTGTATTTGCAGGTGCTGGTGGCGGTGGTGGTGCTGTTTCCGCTGTTTATTGTTTCACCGAAGACCGGCCTGACACTGCAGAACATTCCGCTGGTGCTGTACGCCTGCCTGCTGGCTTCGATGATCGCGCCGTTGGCGTGGATGCAGGCCGTGGTGCGCCTGGGGCCAAGCCGGACCACGCTGTTTTTCAATCTGCTGCCGTTGATCACCGCGCTGATAGCAGCGCTGGTGCTGCATGAGCAACTGGCGCTGTATCACCTGGTAGGCGGGGTGTTGACGTTGGGTGGGGTGATACTGTCGGAGCGTTGGACCACCGTGTTAGGCCGCAGGGTCAATGTTGCCTGAGCTGACGCCATCGCGAGCAGGCTCACTCCCACAGGGAATGCGCTCAACTGTGGGAGCGAGCCTGCTCGCGATGAACGATAACGCGGTCTAGACCCCTGCCGCTTTCAGCCGGGCCGCATGCTCGACAAACAACCGCACCGGATCAGCCCCTTTGCCCACCAGTCCCAGCGACTGGTTGACGATGTCGAAGTGATCCAGCGGATACTCATCGCCAATCACCGTCCCCAGGTGCGAGCTGTAACGCCCGACCATCCCGTCGCAATGCCCGGTTTCGCGCACAAAGGTTCTGGCAAACAACCGACAACTGCGATTTGTCCCGTCGAACAGGTTACCGCCGCGATCGGTCTTGCCCGGCTGCAACGTCCCCGACCACGAGTAATACCGCACGCCGTTGACCACCTCCGGGCCCTGCCCGCCCCAGGTTTCAGGCAGGCCCTGTGGATAACGCTGGTTGAACAGCGCCACACCCTTGCTGGTCAGTGCCTGATGCGAAGCCGGGATATCCACAGGCAGTTTCGGTCCGCGATAACCGGTTTCCAGCAGGCTCATCAACGCACCGACCCAGCGCAGCAAGACGCTGAGCACACGTCCCCTGAAGCTATCCTCCGGGTAGTGTTTTTCCAGGTAATCGGCAAGCTCGGAACCATGATTCGGCCCGGCCACCGAGGTCACCGAAGCCACGCGATCCGGGCGTTTGGCGGCCGCGTAGCGCGCGGTCAGCGAGCCTTGGCTATGACCGATCAGGTTGACCTTTTCAGCGCCGGTCTCGCGCAGGATCTCCTCAATCCGCGCCAGCAACTGCTCGCCACGCACCTCGCTGGAATTGAGTGGCGAGACCTGCACCGCAAACACCGTCGCCCCGCCCCGGCGCAATGCCGAAATGATCCCGAACCAATACGGATAGAGCACCAGGCGGACGAATCCGAGCATCCCCGGGACCAACACCAACGGGTAGCGCGTAGCGGAACCTTGCGACATGGGCGAACATCCTTGTGATCGGTGAGATGAAGCAAGGCGCGATGCAAGACGTCAGCCAAGCATCGCCACCCAAGATGACAACTCGACGACCAGTCTATGACATCCCGCCTTACTTCAGCCCCACCACGCCCGCCACGATCAACCCAACCGACACCAGTTTGAGCGCCGTGAGGCTTTCGCCCAGCAGCGCAAAACCCAGAAACACCGTGCCCAGTGAGCCGATGGCAGTCCAGATCGGGTAGGCGATGCTCACCGGCAACTCGCGCATGGCCAGGGTCAGGAAGTAAATCCCGCCCACCGCGGCGAACACCGTGATCAGCGACGGCCAGAGCCGGGTGAAGCCTTCGGCGTACTTCATGCCCATGGCGAAGGTGACTTCAAACCCGGCGGCGATCAGCAGAAACAGCCAGGCCATCTAGAACTCCCTGGCCAGCGCCAGTAAACGCTGCTCGGCCTCCGCCGCCGAGATCTCGAAAGTGCGCGCGGCAGACTCCTCGCCCTCGGCGGCGACCACGGTGATGTCGGTGATGCCGATGAATCCCAGTGCTGTGCGCAGTAACGGGTCGGCATGGTTCATCGCCTCCAGCTCGCCACCCGGGCCGAAGCCGAACCCGCCACGGCTGGTGACGATCAGGGCTTTTTTGCCCTGCACCAACGGCTCGTACTGGGCGACGCCGTTGTCCAGGGTGTGATTGAAGGTCAATCCGAGCCGCACAATCTGATCGATCCAGGCCTTGAGGCCACTGGGCACGCTGAAGTTGTGCATCGGCGTAGAGATCACCAGCAGATCGTGGCCCAGCAACTCACCGACCAGTTGATCGCTGAACGCCAGGTCGGCTTGCATCGACAACGGCCGGGCATGGGGCTCGGGGTAAAACGCGGCGGCGACAAAAGCTTCGTTCACCGCTGGAATCAATGCCCGACCGACTTCGCGACGCGTCAACTGCGACTGTGGATTGCGTGCCTGCCAGGCCGCCAGAAACACCTCGGCCAGACGCCGGGAGTGGGAACGTTCACCGCGAGGGCTGGCGTGAACGGCAAGAATTTTACTCATCTGAATCTCCTTGAGGGCTAAACTCGAACGGCTGTGTGCTTGCAGCTTGAAGCTTGGCGCTGCGCCTCTTCAAATGAGCAAAAATCAGTCTGGATGAATCCATTTCATCCATGGAGTGTCCCCATGTTTGCCTCGTTGCCACTGACCGCCCTGCGCGCCTTCGAATCCGCCTCGCGCCTGCTGAGCTTCAAGGCTGCGGCCGAAGAACTCTCGGTGACGCCGACGGCGGTGTCTCACCAGATTCGCTCGCTGGAGAACTGGCTCGGCGTGCCGCTGTTCGAACGGTTGCCACGGCAAGTGCGCCTGACCGATGGCGGCGAACGGCTATTTCGCAGCTTGCATGGCGCGCTGCTGGAAGTGGCGCAAAGCGTCGACACCCTGCGTCCGCAACGCAGCGGCGCGAGCCTGACGATTTCCACCACCGCCGCCTTCGCGGCGCTGTGGCTGGTACCACGACTGGGACGGTTTTATGCACGCCATCCGACCATCAACGTTCGGCTCGATACCCATTGCGAGGTTATCGATTTACATCAGGACGCCAGCGTCGATCTGGTGGTGCGCTACAGCCTGGATGACTATCCGAACCTGTATGGGTTGTGCCTGTTCGATGAATCCTTTGGCGTTTACGGCTCGCCCGAGCAGGTGGCCCTGGCTGCCGGCCGGGCACCGACGCTGATCAGCGTGCACTGGCACAACTCCAAGCTGTACGCCCACGGCTGGGAGGCCTGGTGCGCGCAGTCCGGTGAGACCTGGCTGGCGGGGCAACCGGCGGTCCGTGAATACGACGAAGAGCATTACGCCCTGCAGGCGGCGATCGCCGGGCAAGGGTTGGTGCTGGCCAGCAATATTCTGGTGTCGCAAAGCGTGGCCAGCGGTTTGCTGGTGCCCTATCGCGGCGAGATTCAGGTCGATGGCGCTGGCTACAGTGCGCTGTGCGTGCCCGGGCGTGAACGTCATCCGCCGGTGCGGGCATTTTTTGCGTGGTTGCGCGAGGAAGCGTTGCTGTCAGGACTGGCACTGGCTTGATCGTCTCAGGCACTGCTTGCGATTGCCAAATCACATAAAACTTTTCGCTGCGCCCGTCACTCACACCTAGGTAGCGATCACCTCCCCGGAAGGTGACGCAAACCGGATTAGCCTCCAGGAGAACGAGATGAGCGACATGCATTTGTCTGATGTAACCACTCTTCGCGAACGTGCCCGCAAGAACGTCGAGAACGGCGCGGTGACCGAAAGCTACAGCGCCGACCGCGAAGAAGTCCTGCGCCTGCTCAATGAATCGCTGGCCACCGAACTGGTCTGCGTGTTGCGCTACAAGCGCCACTACTTTATGGCCAGCGGCTTGAAAGCCAACGTTGCCGCCGATGAGTTCCTCGAACACGCCACACAGGAAGCCGAGCACGCCGACCGACTGGCCGAGCGCATCGTGCAACTGGGCGGCGAGCCTGAATTCAACCCTGACCTTTTGTCGAAAAACTCCCACGCGCAATACGTGGCCGGCAATTCACTCAAGGAAATGGTGTACGAGGACTTGGTGGCCGAACGCATCGCCATCGACAGCTACCGCGAGATCATTCAGTACATTGGCGAAAAAGACCCGACGACCCGGCGCATCTTCGAAGACATCCTGGCCCAGGAAGAAGAGCATGCCGATGACATGGCCGACATACTGAAAGATCTGTAGCGCCTGTTAGATCGCCATCGCGGGCAAGCCCGCTCCCACAATTGAACTGTGTTTACAGAACCAATGTGGGAGCGGGCTTGCCCGCGATGGCGTCTTCATAGACACAGAAAATTACTTGGTGGGTTTAACCGTCACAGGCGCCTTGCCTGCCTTCATCTGCTCCAGCAAAGGCGCGCACTGGTTCGGCTCGCCACCACTGGGCGCCACCAACGCCAACAACCCGGCCGCCGGTGCCGCGATCACGCCCAGCGCCACCATCCCCGCCCCACGCAATATCAGCGGCACCGCCTTCACACCGGCATCGGGCTTGATGAACTTGCCCCGCACATACAGCGGCGAGCGCAGTGAAATTAATCGCCAGCCCTTGGATTCCGGGTTGATGGTCAGATCCAATTGCTCTGTGGCCATGTTCGCCGTGCCGTCGATATAGATGATCGCGTTCTCGGTATCAAATACGAACAACCGCGTGGTCGCCAACCCGGCCTTGATGTCGAAGTCGGATGCCGCGCAATTGATCTTCACTTCCTTGTCGCCAAAGATCTTGCCCACCACGTAGTTGCCGACGTTGAGCCCCGCCAGCTCCATCAGTTCACGACTGATGGCGCCATCGTTGATTAGCATTTTCAGATTGCCGTTGGCGCTGCCCAGCAGCTTGGCCACCGAATTGCCACGACCGGTGATGTCGGCATCGCCATTGAGCTCGCCGAAGCTGGTTTTCATCGGTTCAAAGGTCGGGAACAGCTGCTTGAGCTTGAACTTGCGCGCGGTGAGTTTGGCCCGGCCTTCCAAGGGTTCCGTACGACCATTGAGGCGAATCTGCGCGTCGAGGTTGCCGCCCGCCACGCCGAAACGCAGGGGTTCGAGGCTGAGGACGCCGTCGGTGAGCACCAGGTGGGTGTAGAGATCGTTGAACGGCAGCTTTTCGCTGTGGACGATGCGCTTGCCGGTGAATTCGACGTCGGCGTCCATGTCGCGCCAGCGCTCGGTCTTGAACTCCTCGACCGGCAACACCTTGTCCGCCGGCTGCTTGCTTTCGCCACCCCGGGCTTTTTGCTTGGCGTTGGAATCGGCGCCGATCAGCGGGGCAAGGTCGGCGAACAGCAGTTGATTGGACAGTAACGAGCCACTGAGCTTGGGTCGCGGCTGACTGGCGACATAGGCCAGGCTGCCATGAATGTCGCTCTCGCCGATCTTGCCGCTGAACTCTTCATAGCGGAACACCGCGCCGCCCGCATCATGCAGCTTGGCAATCAAATGCCCGTCGGTCGCGTACGGCGGCGTATCCGGCAGGGTTACGCCGGTCAGCGGGTAGAGCGTGCCCAGGCTGGCACCGGCCAGTTTCAGACGCAGGTCCAGGGCACCGAGGTTCAGCGGATCAGTCAGCGTGCCGGCCAGTTCGACGCTGGTGTCGGCAATTTTTACCTGGGCCTGAAGCGGGAACGGCTTGGCGGCGTCTTGCAACGCCAGCAATCCGCCGATCTTGCCTTCGCCCGCGAGTTTTTGGTCGTGGTACTGGCCTTTGACCTTGAGAGCAAACGCGTAGTCCTGCGGCGCAGCACCTTTTTCCAGCGCGGCTTTTGCGGCTTTGTCGCCGACGATATCGCTGAACGGAATGGGTTTGCCCAGCGGATCAATGATCAAGTCGAGCTGAGTCTTGAGGTTTTGGTCGTCGAGGGTGACGTGGCCTTTGTCGAAACCGATGGCACCGATGTCCACTACCCAGCTTGAAGGTTCGGCGTTCGGGTCTTTGGGGTCGAATTTGAACGTCCAGTTGGAACGTCCGTCAGCCAGACGCTGGAGGTCCGCGCTGGGTTCGGTCAAGTCAATGCGCGGGATCACCACCCGCTGCGCCAGCAGAGCCAAGGGTGAAATGCGCAGTTCGACGCGTTTGAGCGTGACCATCTGCGGCTTCTTCGACCAGTCGGGATTGCCCAGGCTCAGGTCTTCGGCCACCACATGCGGCCATGGCACCCAGGCCCGCCAACCGCCCTCGTCGAGCTCGCGTCGCCAGACCACCGCCAGGTTGCCGTTGATGGCGAACGGACGATGCAGCTCTTCGGAGACTTTGGCATTAAGGGGCGGTTTGATCCGGTTCCAATCGAAGAACACGATGATCAGAACCAGTACCGCCAGCAACACAACCAGGCTGGCGAAGGTCCAGGCAACTATTTTACGAGTGCGCGTCATTGCACAGGGCTCCTGATACGACTGAGCGCCCTGACTGCGACGCGTATGTGAAACGTTAGGCCGGAACCGGCCTGCCATGGAATCTACGACTGAAAAACGGCCCGCAGGTTTAACAGAAAAGTCGATTAATCCTCAAATAATCGGTCGGGGAGAGACTGCGCCCGAATCCAGCGTTACCGCCCCGCACTTTCGTGCGGCACGAGTGAGTCGAAAATACCCACGCCAGTGCAAAAACGGTCGCCGGAAACGCCCGTTCTAGAGCGCCTCAGTGGAACAATCAATTCCGTTGATTATTACCATTGCGTTTATGAACTTTTATATCGACTTATCGAGAGTAGCATTGCCCTCGTACCCACTTTATCGCCCTCCCAAGGAGCAACCCATCATGAAACGCCAATTACTGCTTAGCCTTTCCCTTTCACTGCTAGCCAGCACCGCTTTTGCACTGCCAGCCGCTGACCAAGCTACCCCGCAAGTCAAAACCAGCCACTCGGTGTTTAGCCAAACCGTCGCTGCCGATGGTTCCGACCGTACTCCACAAGGCCAAACCCTTGCCGAAGGCGGTAACGATCGCCTGAAAGAAAAAGGCCTGATCACTCAAGACGGTTCCGATCGCACTCCACAGGGCCAAACCCTGGCTGCTGACGGCTCCGACCGCACTCCACAAGGTCAAACCCTGGCTGCTGACGGTTCCGATCGCACTCCACAAGGTCAAACCTTGGCTGCTGACGGTTCCGATCGCACTCCACAAGGTCAAACCCTGGCTGCTGACGGTTCCGATCGCACTCCACAAGGTCAAACCCTGGCTGCTGACGGTTCCGATCGCACTCCACAAGGTCAAACCTTGGCTGAAGGTGGTGGTGACCGTGTAATCGAACGCAACAGCGCCTTGAGCTAAGCCCATGGCGGCCCTGAAAAAAAGCCCAATCAGCGGATTGGGCTTTTGACTTTTATAGAAGCAGCAATTCCCCGCTTGATCCTCTTATAGCTGCCTCCCCGATAGTCGTTCGACGACACCGAAGCCGATTTGCTAGAGTGCGTCGCTGTCCCTGTCCAGAAAACACCTTTGCGATGCTGCCCCGCGCCGAACAGAAACAACAAACCCGCAACGCCTTGATGGACGCTGCCCGTCACCTGATGGAATGCGGCCGCGGATTCGGCAGCCTGAGCCTGCGCGAAGTGGCGAAAACCGCCGGGATCGTGCCCACCGGTTTCTACCGGCATTTCGCCGATATGGACGAACTGGGCCTGGTGCTGGTGAGCGAAGTCGGCCAGACCTTCCGTGAAACCATTCGCCTGGTGCGCCATAACGAATTCGTCATGGGCGGCATTATTGACGCTTCAGTACGAATATTCCTCGACGTGGTCTCGGCCAATCGCTCGCAGTTCCTGTTTCTGGCCCGCGAACAATACGGCGGCTCACAGCCGGTGCGTCAGGCCATTGGACGTTTGCGCGAAGACATCAGCTCCGACCTGGCCGCAGACCTGTCCTTGATGCCAAAACTGCAGCACCTGGACATCGCCGGCCTCAGCGTCATGGCGGATCTGATTGTTAAAAGTGTTTTTGCAACCCTTCCGGACATCATCGATCCGCCGGCCGAGGCATTACCAGAACACCTGACGCCACAGGCAAAAATTACCCAGCAGTTGCGCTTCATCTTCATCGGCCTCAAGCATTGGCAAGGTCTCGGCAGCACCGAGTAAACCTTTGGGAGCAGGCTCGCCCCCACAAAAATCCTCAAGGCATCAATTTGGTGCCAACCAAAAACCCTCGCACCATTCTGGCTCAAAATTCTGCAACATCCTGAAACACCCACTAAGCTCCGACGGGTATTTCCTACGTATCGCCCGATTGGCAAGCCCCTTGCTCTAGCCTGAGCATTGTCCATTGCTGGAAGCCTTCCGATGCTGGTGATTCATCGCAGAATCGACCCTCAACCCGTCTGGGCCGCCGAGTTGCACCTGAACTTCGAAGCCCGGAGCAAAAGCCGTTTGCGCTGTTTCAGTGCCGAGGGCGAAGACGTCGGGTTGTTTTTGGAGCGCGGTCAGCCACCGCTGTATGACGGTGAATGCCTGCAAGCCGAAGACGGTCGTATCGTGCGCGTCTGCGCACGCCCCGAACAACTGCTGCACGTCACCTGCGCCAATGCCTTCGAACTGACTCGCGCCGCCTATCACCTGGGCAATCGCCACGTGGCTTTGCAAGTCGGCGATGGCTGGTTGCGGCTGCTCGACGACTACGTGCTCAAAGCCATGCTCGAACAACTCGAGGCCAAGGTCGAGAACATCGAAGCCCCGTTCCAGCCGGAACACGGCGCCTATGGCGGCGGCCATCACCATTCCCGCCACGGCGACGAAGACTTCAACTACCCGCCGAAACTGCATCAGTTCGGCGTACGTTCATGAACCCAGCCTGGGCGCTGCTGCGTCTGGCCAGCCCGCAGCTGCCGATTGGCGGCTACAGCTATTCCCAAGGCCTGGAAATGGCTGTGGATAACGGCCGGGTGAATGATGCGGCCAGCGCTCGTCGCTGGATCAGCGATCAGTTGCTGCTCAATCTTGCCCGTTTCGAAGCGCCGCTGCTGCTTGCCCATTGCACCGCTGCCGCCGAAGAAAACTGGGCCGAATTGCTGCAACGCTGCGAAGAACATCGCGCCAGCCGGGAAACCCGTGAGCTGCATCAGGAAAGCCGGCAAATGGGCTATTCCCTGCAGCAGCTGCTCAACGGTTTGCCCGAACTCGATGGCCAGGCCCGCGCCTTTCTCGAACAACGTCCCGAGCCTCACCTGGCCCTCGGCTGGGCGCTGGCCGCTCGCGCCTGGCAGATCAAACCGCAAGACGCGCTCGCCGCGTGGCTCTGGAGCTGGCTGGAAAACCAACTGGCAGTGCTGATGAAAACCCTGCCACTGGGCCAGCAAGCCGCGCAACGCCTGACCAGTGAGTTGCTGCCATTGCTGCAACAAGCCCAGCAAGACGCTACCCGAATCAACCCCGAACATTACGGCAGCGCCGCTTTCGGCCTGTCCCTGGCGTGCATGGCCCATGAGCGTCAATACAGCCGTCTGTTCAGGTCCTAGGGCCTTTTAATTTGGAGAACCACATGAACACACAACCCCTGCGTGTCGGTATCGGCGGCCCGGTCGGATCCGGCAAAACAGCTCTGACTCTGGCCCTGTGCCTGGCCCTGCGCGAGCGCTACAACCTGGCTGTCGTCACCAACGACATCTATACCCGCGAAGACGCCGATTTTCTGGTGCGCAACGAAGCCCTGGCGCCAGAACGCATCATCGGCGTGGAAACCGGCGGCTGCCCGCACACCGCGATCCGCGAAGACGCCTCGATCAACCTTGAAGCCGTGGATCAACTGAATCGACGCTTCCCCGGGCTGGACCTGATTCTGGTCGAGTCAGGTGGCGACAACCTTTCGGCGACCTTCAGCCCGGAACTGTCCGACCTGACCATCTACGTGATCGACGTTTCGGCCGGCGACAAGTTGCCGCGCAAGGGCGGTCCTGGCATCTGCAAATCCGATTTGCTGGTCATCAACAAAGTCGACCTCGCGCCGTTGGTGGGTGCGTCGCTGGAGATGATGGACAGCGACACGAAACGCATGCGCAACGGCAAGCCGTTTGTCTTCAGCAACCAGAAGACCGGCCTTGGCCTGGAAGAAATCATCGCGTTCATCGAACGCCAGGGTTTGCTGACCGCAGCCTGATCGAAACTTATCAACAAGGAAGCTTATTCATGACACTCAAACGTATCCTGGGCGCCATCGCCCTGCTGCTGACCCCAGCCATCGCCTTCGCCCACCCTGGTCATGGTGATAACGGTTTGATCGCGGGCATCAGCCACCCGATTGGCGGCCTCGATCATTTGCTGGCAATGGTTGCCGTCGGTCTGTGGGCGGCGCAGCAAAAAGGCGCGGCGCGCTGGGCGCTGCCGTGCACATTCGTTGGCACCATGCTGATGGGTGGCTTGCTCGGGTTTGAAGGGCTGAACCTGCCGGCGCTGGAAGGCGGGATTGCCGCGTCGGTGCTGGCGCTGGGCCTGGCGGTCGCGCTGGCGGTGCGTCCGCCGTTGAGTGTGGCGGTGGCTGCGACGGCGTTGTTTGCGCTGTTCCACGGCGTGGCCCATGGCCTGGAACTGCCGGAGATGTCTAGCCCTTGGACCTATGCCGCAGGGTTTGTGGCAGCGACGGCGGCGTTGCATGCCGCGGGTTACGCGGTGGTGCGAGTGCTGCCGCAAGCGGCGGCGCCATTGGTTCGATTGGCGGGCGCGGCGTCGGCGGCGACTGGGGTTTGGTTGTTGGCTGGCTGATTAATTTATCGTCTGTGACGGCCTCATCGCGAGCAGGCTCGCTCCCACATTTGACCGGTGTAAACAGGACCAATGTTGGAGCGGGCTTGCCCGCGATGGCGGCCTGACAGACACCGCATCTCTCAGGCCTGCTAACATGTCGCGCAATTAACCCTGCCGTGACGACGCCAGCCAATGCCGCCTGTTTCCCGCTCCGCCTCCGCGCCTGAATTGACCGCTCTGTTTGCCTCGGTACAACAGCATTTCCAGGAAGTGATCGTGCCGCTCTGGCAAGGCCCCGGCTGGAATGCGGACATGGCGCTGCCCTATGAGGCGCTGGACGCCGGGCATCAACCGCTGCCTCCCCAACGCTATCGGGCCATGGCCTGCGCACGTCAGCTGTACCTTTTCTCCAGCCTGATCGGCGAGGTGCCGGCTGCCGAAGCGCGTGCAGCAGCGCTGTTCCGCTCCTTGCAACAGCATTTCCATGACGCCGAACACGGTGGCTGGTTCTACAGCATCGATCCCCAAGGTGCGCCGCTGGATCTGCGCAAAGACCTGTACACCCACGCTTTCATCCTGTTCGCCTGCGCCCACTACTGGGCCAAGGTGCGCGAGCCATTGGTGGAATCGGTGCTCAACGCGGCACTGGAAGTCATCGGCCAGCGCTTCGCGACAGGCGACGGCCTGTACGAAGCCAGTCTCGACCGGGACTGGTCGTCGCTTGCGTCCGGCCCTCTGCAAAATCCACTGATGCACTTGGCTGAAGCCTTCCTCGCGACCCTGTCGGTGCGTGAAGACATTGCCGTGCAGCGTGCGCTCATCGAGTTATGCACAGCCATGCACAAGCGCTTCATCGACCCACAACAAAGTGTGTTGATGGAGAAACCGCTGGGCGCTGTGGATAACTGGTTTGAACCGGGGCATCAGTTCGAATGGTATTTCCTGCTGGAATCTTCGCCATTGCTGCGCGGCACCAGACTGCACACGGCGCTGGACCGTGCGTTTGCGCTCACAGAACAACTGGGCGTTGATCCACAGACGGGCGCGGTAGCCGCCATGCTTGATCTGGACGGCTGCGCGAAGGATGCCACTCAACGCATCTGGGCCCAGGCTGAATACCTGCGCGCGCTCACCTTGCGTCCGAACAGCGAAGCCTCGGTGCAGCGCCAGTTAAAGGCGTTGCAGCAGCGCTTTTTGCAGGCAGGCGGTTGGCATGAGTGTAGGGATGAGAACGGCGAGGTGAGTCGCAAGGACATGCCGTCGACCACGCCTTATCACTTGGCGACCTGCTATCAAGGGTTGGTCGACTATCTTCGCTGACTGACAGATTGCCTTCGCGGGCAAGCCACGCTCCCACAGGTTCAGCACAATCCCTGTGGGAGCGGGCTTGCCCGCGATGGCCGTTACGCGGTCTCAAGCCTTGGCATTACGCTCAATCGAAAAACCAGCCCAAGTCTGGCTCACCGGCATCAATTCCAGGCTATTGATGTTGATGTGCGCCGGCGCATTGAGCACCCAGAAAATGGTCTCGGCGATGTCCTGCGGCTGGATCGGCTCGGCACCGGCGTAGGTCGCGTTGTAACGCTCCTGGTCACCGGCAAAACGCACCAGCGAAAACTCGCTTTCGCACAGGCCCGGCTCGATGTTGCTGACCCGCACGCCAGTGCCCTGCAGGTCGCAGCGCAGGTTCAAAGAGAACTGTTTGACGAACGCCTTGCTCGCGCCATACACGTGGCTGCCCGGGTACGGGTAGTTGCCGGCGATAGAACCAAGGTTGACGATACCGGCACCGCGACCATGGGCGATCAGGCGTGGCAGCAGCAGGCGAGTGCTGTACATCAGGCCTTTGATGTTGGTGTCGACCATGGTGTCCCAATCGTCGAGGTCGCACTTGGGCGCCGGATCAACACCCAGCGCCAGGCCGGCGTTGTTGATCAGCCCGCGCAGCTTGGCAAAGGATGGCGGCAGGTTGGCAATCGCCTCCTCCATCGCCTTGCGATCACGCACGTCGAGCACCAGGCCATGCACTTCGGTCTGCTTCGACAACTCGGCGCACAGGGCATTGAGGCGCTCTTCACGACGACCTGTCAGCACCAGCTTCCAACCCGCCTCGGCAAAACGACGGGCACAGGCTTCACCAAAACCGGAGGTCGCGCCGGTAATAAACAGGGTGTTGGACATCGTGTTCTCCTTGCTTCGGCTGATCGGCAGCCATTGGAATAGAAAATCAGCTGGCAGCATGCCCGCCCCGGCTTCTACGGGCAACCTTCGTATTGTTGTATAAAAAACAACCAATCATGGCTACGCCGTGTCCGCCGTGGCTTGTAGCCATGTACGCGCACCTTATCCACAGGCCGGTCCACAGTTTCCGGGGGCAAGTCGAAAAGCTGTAGGCCGCTATCCACAAGGCTTTGCGGGCAATTTGGAAATTTTTTTGCTTGACCCTGAACGGTCTGCTGTGTAGCCCCATGGCAATTTGCACGATCGGCGTTAAAACCGACGATGGCGCCAAGCCAGTAACTACGGCCCTCAGCCGAGTCTTTCCAGAGTTTAACCACAGACTTATCCACAGGCTCGCGACTCTCTTTTCAAGCCTTTTAAGCCGCCAACAAAAAGGTTGACAAAGCCGAGTCAGACTCCAGTAAAAACGCCTGATCAAAAAACAACCATATCGCTACAAGCCACGGAATCAAAGGCTTTCAGACAGCTACTCCCACGTTATTCACAGCCAGCTCCACAGCAAACGGGGACAAGTCAAAACCGTGACAAAACAACTATTTGCAGCGGCTTTATGTCGCGCTTTGAGAGCTTGTGAATATTGTTTTCCACAATTTCCCTTTACCCCTTTTCCAATTCCCGTGTAGGCGCTGTCGAGTGAAACGAGGCTGCGATCTTTTGATCTTTTTTTAAACGCAAAATCAAAAGATCGCAGCCTCGTTTCACTCGACAGCTCCTACAAACGGGCATAAAAAAACGCCCTGAGTTCGTCAGGGCGTTTTTGCGGCTTTACGGTTAGTGCCCGCCGAGATAAGCGTTACGCACCTCCTCGTTCACCAGCAGCTCCTTGCCGGTGCCCGTGATGCGGATCTCGCCGTTGACCATCACGTACGCCCGGTCCGACAGCTTGAGTGCATGGTTGGCGTTCTGCTCGACCAGGAAGATGGTCATGCCGGTTTTGGCCAGCTCGCGCAAGGTCGCGAAGATCTGTTTCACCACGATGGGCGCCAACCCGAGGCTCGGTTCATCGAGCAACAACAGCTTGGGCCGACTCATCAACGCACGGGCGATGGCGAGCATTTGCTGCTCGCCGCCAGACATAGTCATTGCCCGCTGGTTGCGCCGCTCTTCAAGACGCGGAAACAACTTGAACATGCGCTGCATGTCTTCCTTGGCGTACTTGTCGCCAATCGGGATGGTGCCCATCAGCAGGTTTTCCTCGACAGTCATGTCGGGGAACACGCGCCGGCCTTCAGGCGATTGAGCGATGCCGTTGGACGCGATGTAGTGGGACGATTTGTGCGTGATGTCCACACCCTGATAGATGATCTGCCCGTCAGCCGCCCGTGGCTGGCCGAAGATCGACATCAGCAGGGTCGATTTACCGGCACCGTTGGAGCCGATCAGGCTGACGGTTTCACCTTCATTGATGTGCAGCGAGACATTCTTCAGGGCCTGGATCGGCCCGTAGAACACGTCGAGGTCCTTGAGTTCGAGGATCGGCTGACTCATAACACCACTTCCTCTTCATCAGCGCCCAGGTAGGCCGCAATCACTTTCGGATCGTTACGAATCGCATCAGGCCCGCCCTCGGCGATGACGATGCCGTGGTCCAGCACCACGATGTGGTCGGAAATGCTCATTACCATGCCCATGTCGTGTTCGATCAGCACCACGGTCAGATCGTGTTCGTCGCGCAGCAGACGGATCATCGCGCTCAGCGCTTCGGTTTCCTGAGGGTTGAGACCGGCGGCCGGTTCGTCCAGGCAGATGATCTGCGGCCGGGTGCACATGGCCCGGGCGATTTCCAGGCGGCGTTGTTGACCGTAGGACAGTTCACCGGCCAGACGGTTGGCGCAATCCACCAGGTCGACCACTTCCAGCCAGTAGAAGGCATGGTCCAGCGCATCGCTTTCGGCCTTGCGATAGCCCTTGGTGTTGAGGATGCCGGCCAGCATGTTGCGGTTGACCCACATGTGTTGGGCCACCAGCAGGTTTTCCAGCACCGACATTTCCTTGAACAGGCGAATGTTCTGGAAGGTACGCGCCAGACCGGCGCGGTTGACCAGGTGGGTGCCGCCGAACATTTTGTAGAACAGGCGGGTGGCGAAGGATTTCGGCGAAACGAAATCGATCGGCTTGAACGACTCGCCCAGCAACTGGATGACGTTGGTCTGTTCTCCACGCACATTGAGTTCGATCTTGCCGCCGGAGGCCTTGTAGAACCCCGTCAGGCAGTTGAACACCGTGGTCTTGCCGGCCCCGTTGGGGCCGATCAGGGCAAAGATCGAGTTGCGGTGGACTTTCAGGCTGACATCACTCAACGCCTTGATGCCGCCGAAGTGCATCATCAGCTTCTCGACCGAGAGTACGACTTCGCTCATGGCGCTACTCCTTTACGCGGGGTCACACCGGTACGGCTGATCCGAATCAGGCCGCGCGGTCGCCAGATCATCATCAACACCATCAGGACACCGAACAGCAACACGCGATATTCCGCGAAGCCACGCAGCAGTTCCGGGGCGACGGTCAGCACGAATGCCGCAATCACCACGCCAATGGTCGAACCCATGCCGCCGAGTACCACGATGGCGAGGATCAGGGCGGATTCGAAGAAGGTGAACGAGGTCGGGTTGACGAAGCCTTGATAGGTGGCGAAGAACACACCAGCCAGACCCGCGGTCGATGCACCAATGGTGAACGCCGAGAGCTTGACCAGTACGTGGTTCAGTCCCATGGAGCGGCAGGCGATTTCATCTTCGCGCAAGGCTTCCCAGGCGCGGCCGACCGGCATGCGGGTCAAGCGATGCTTGATGTACAGCACGGCCAGCACGACCAGGAACAACACCGTATAGATGAAGTAATACTTCACGTCAGGGTTGTAGGCGATACCGAAGAACTCATGAAACGGTATGCCACCATCCTTCGCCCGTTTGCCGAACTCAAGGCCGAAGAATGTCGGCAGCGGTGCCGGCATGCCGTTCGGACCGCCGGTCAGGGACAGCCAGTTGTTGAGGATCAGCCGGATGATTTCACCGAAGCCCAGGGTCACGATCGCCAGGTAGTCACCGTGCAGTCGCAGCACCGGGAAGCCGAGGATGCAGCCAGCCAGCCCCGCCGTGATCGCCGCCAGTGGCAGCACCGTCCAGAATCCCAGGCCCAGGTATTGATAACCGAGCGCCAGACCGTAGGCACCGATGGCATAGAACGCCACGTAACCGAGGTCGAGCAGACCGGCCAGGCCGACCACGATGTTCAGCCCCAGGCCGAGCAATACGTAGATCAACCCGAGGATAACCACGCCCAGCAGGTAGGAGTTGGAGAAAAACGGGAACACCACGGCGATCACAATCACCAGTGGCACGATCCAGCGCAAACGGGATTTGTAATCAGGTGGCAGTACATGAACCCCGGAGCCGGTGGTTTCAAAGCCTTCAAGGATTCTCAGGCCCTTGGGCGTTTGCAGGAACAGGCTCAGGGCAAAGCGGCCCGCCATGACGATGGCGACAATCCACGCCACACGCTTGGGTTCCAGGTTGAAGCCGTAGCCATCGAGGACCACGCCGACAATCGGACCGAACACAATGAGCGCTACAAGGCCGGCAAGAATCGCGTCAACCAGGCTTCTTTTGATATCAATGGTTTTTTTAGTGGTTGAAGACATCGCTTACACCTTCGACACAAGAGGACGGCCGAGCAGGCCTTGAGGCCGAAAGACCAGAACGAGAACGAGCAGCGAGAAGCTGAACACGTCTTTGTAGTCCGAGTTCACCAGGCCCGAGAACAGCGACTCGGAAATCCCGAGGATGATCCCGCCGAGCATCGCGCCAGGCAGCGAGCCGATTCCGCCGAGTACCGCAGCCGTAAACGCCTTGATCCCGATGACGAAGCCTGCGTAGAAGTCGAACGTGCCGTAGTTCATGGTGATCAGTACGCCGGCCAGGGCCGCCATCGCTGCACCGATGATGAACACGTAGGAAATCACGCGATCGGTGTTGATCCCCAGGATCGAGGCCATCTTGCGGTCTTGTTGGGTCGCGCGGCACATGCGGCCGAGCTTGGTGTACTTGATGACATAGGTCAGCAGGCCCATACCGACGAACGCGGCGACCAGAATGAAGATCTTGGTGTAGGTGAGCTGGACGAAGCCGGTCCCGACTTCAACTCGCCATGCACCGGTCAACAGTGTTGGCACGCCTTGTTGGCGGGCGCCCTGGGCGATCTGTGCATAGTTTTGCAGGATCAGGGATATACCGATGGCGCTGATCAGCGGTGCCAGTCGTGTGGAGTTACGTAGCGGTTTATAGGCGACACGCTCGATGACCCAGCCATACACCGCCGTGACGACGATGGTGAAGACCAGTGTGCCGAGCATCAGCAGAGGGAAGGATTCAATACCGAAGTATGCCAGCAGAGCCAGACTGATCGCCGCGAGGTACGCAGAAATCATGTAAACCTCGCCATGGGCGAAGTTGATCATGCCGATGATGCCATAGACCATTGTGTAGCCGATGGCGATCAGGCCATAGACCGACCCGAGGGTCAGGCCGTTGACCAGTTGCTGCAGGAAAATACCATCCATAACGCAATCTCACGCATTTGAGAGACTGCACAGAAGCGGGTTGCAACGGACCGGGGTTCAGCCGCCGAAGCAACACGATTGTGTGCAGCTCTACGAGAAAAGACAGGTACTGCACGGACATGTTCTTTGATTGCCCGGCGCACCAGGCGCCGGGCAATCAGCTCATATCACTTCTGTTTTTCCAGCTGGTGGTATTTGCCGTCCTTGTCCCACTGGTAAACCACGTAGTCGGAGACTTTCAGGTCGCCCTTGCTGTCCCAGGTCTTCTCGCCCATCACGGTTTTGACCGGGTGTGCTTTCAGCCATTTGGCAGCGTCTTCACCCTTGTTGGATTTGGCACCATTGAAAGCTGCAGCGAGGGTCTGGACCGAAGCGTAGGCATACAGGGTGTAGCCTTCAGGCTCGGTGCCTTTTTTGCGGAACTCGTCCACCACTGTCTTGCTGTCTGGCAGCAGGCGAGGGTCGGCGCCGAAGGTCATCAGTACGCCGTCGACGTATTGCGGGCCGCCAGCAGTGGTCACCAGTTCATCGGTCACGATGCCGTCGTCGGACATGAATTTCACGTCCTTGAGGCCTTCGGTACGCAGCTGTTTAACCAGTGGACCGGCTTCTGGGTGCAAGCCGCCGAAGTAGACCACGTCGGCACCGGCCGCACGGATCTTGGTGACCACGGCGCTGAAGTCTTTCTCGCCACGGGTCAGGCCTTCATACAGCACCGGCGTCACGCCGCGCTTGACCAGTTGAGCCTTGGTGGCGTCTGCCAGGCCTTGGCCGTAGGTGTCCTTGTCGTGCAGTACGGCAACTTTCTTGCCCTTGAGCACGTCGACGATGTAGTCGCCGGCGACGATGCCTTGCTGGTCGTCACGCCCGCACATACGGAACATGGCGCTCAGGCCGCGTTCGGTCACTTGTGGGTTGGTAGAGCCTGGGGTGATTGCGATGATGCCCGCTTCGTCGTAGATCTCGGAGGCCGGGATGGTCGACGAGGAGCAGAAGTGACCGACCACGCCGGCGACTTTCTGGTTGGTCAGGTCCTTGGCGACCGTCACAGCCTGTTTCGGTTCGCAGGCGTCATCGCCCTTCACCAGTACGATTTTTTCCCCGTTGACGCCGCCCGCCGCGTTCACTGCGTCGGCTGCAGCCTGTGCACCCTTCATGTACTGCTCGCCAAATGCCGCGTTGGCACCTGTCATCGGACCCGCCACACCGATTTTCACATCAGCCTGTGCAAACGCAGAAACACCCAAAGCAGTTGCCACTGCGAGGGCCAGAAAGCCTTTCTTGTAAAACGTCTGGGACATGAGGTGGTGCTCCAAGGTTTTTTTTTAGTTGGCACTGCGACTTCACTGAATGCTCAGAGCAAGGGCCGTGCCATCGGTTTTTTATTCTGAGAAAAGTCGCTGCTTTATTGTTTTTTCGACTGTTTCGATCCCATTTTCATTGGGCGTGCAACCGTCTAAACCGCGGAAGGTGAAACCTTTTATTTTTAACGGCGCAACCCGCGCGCGCCATCATTGCAACCGCGGCGCCAAACGACGTGCAACCAGCCTGTAACAACGTGCGTCACCGAAGTGCACACTGCTGGTGCGGTACTGCTACAACCCGCACCTTTTACAGGCTAGTCGCTGCGCGAAAAAGCGCCGCTTCAAGCAACAAATTTCAACAATCAAATAACGATCCGCAAGCACTGGCCTGCGTGATACAGCGAAAACCCGGCCTCGTACAAACAGCTGCGCAACCCCACCCCCGCCAACGGCTGCATGGGAGCGAAGGGAATCGGTAGCGCCTGCGGATTTCCGTTACACAGATAGTCGGCAAATGCCTTGCCGACCACCGTCCCCGTCGTCACACCCCGGCCGTTATAGCCAGTGACTGCCACTAAACCGGGCGCCGGCTCGAACAAACGCATCAAGTGGTCAGGGGTAAACGCAATGCAACCGGTCCACGTGCACTCCCACTCCACAGGTTTGAGGTACGGAAAGTAGTGCTGCTGAACCCGGTCGGCCCAGGCCTTGAGAAACCAGGTCGGTTTCTGATTGCCATTGCCCAGGCTACCCAGCAGCAATCGCCCGTCCTTATCGCGACGGATACTGCTGAGGACCTGCCGAGTGTCCCAGGAACCCTGGCCGCCGGGCAAAATCTGCTGTGCCGCCTCTTCGGTCAGCGGGACAGAGGCCACTTGGTAGTAATAACCGGGGAAGAAATTACGTCGAAGTTCGGTCCAGTCGCCCTCGGTGTAGGCGTTGGAAGCGATGACCACTTGCTCGGCGAGCACCGAACCCTGAGCGGTTTGCACCGACCAGCGCTGGCCCTGACGTTCGAGCCGGGTGACCGCAGAATGATCGAACAGCTGACCGCCGAGACTGATGGCCGCTTTGGCCAGTCCAGTCGTATAGGCCATCGGGTTAATCGTGCCCGCACGCCGATCAAGCAGCGCCGCAGCAATCTTTTTGGTCCCCGTCGCTTGCTCACAGGCTTGCCCGGTCAGCAATTCGACCGGGGCGCCACGACGTTTCCATTGTTGTTCACGACTGCGCAGATCGGCTTCGCCACGGGCGTTATGCGCCATGTGCAGCGTGCCTTCACGGCGTAACTGGCAATCGATGTTGTATTTGTCGACCAGGCTGAACACCAGGGAGGGCGCCGCCCCCAGCATGCGGTTGAGCTGACTGCCGACCGCTTCGCCGAAGCCGGCTTCGATCTCGTCCGGTGGAATCCACATGCCGGCGTTGACCAGCCCGACATTGCGCCCCGAACCGCCATGACCGGCGCGATGGGCTTCCAGCACACACACTGTCTTGCCTTGTTCCAGCAGATGCACCGCCGCCGACAGACCGGTGAAACCGGCGCCGATGACGCAGACATCGACTTTAACTTCGCCTTTGAGCGCCGCATTGTCAGGCCTTTGCGGCGTCAGTTTTTCCCACAGACACTCTTCGCGTAACGGCATTGCCAGACTCCAACAGAAACCTAACCAACACACCATTCAAGTGTGGGAGCGAGCCTGCTCGCGATAGCGTCGGCACATTCAGCATCCATGTGACTGACAAACCGCTATCGCGAGCAAGCTCGCTCCCACAGGGATCACTGCTTCATTCGAGGTTTAGTCGAAGGTAATGCCCTGAGCCAACGGCAACTCCAGCGAGTAGTTCACGGTGTTGGTCTGGCGGCGCATGTAGCCGCGCCATGCATCGGAGCCCGACTCACGACCACCGCCGGTTTCTTTCTCGCCACCAAATGCGCCACCGATTTCCGCGCCGCTCGGGCCGATGTTGACGTTGGCGATGCCGCAGTCGCTGCCGACCGCCGACATGAACTGCTCGGCTTCACGCACGTCAGTGGTGAAGATGCACGAGGACAGGCCTTGCGGCACGGCGTTGTTCAGGCGCAGGGCTTCGTCGAAATCCTTGTAGCCGATCACGTACAGAATCGGTGCGAACGTTTCGTGGCAGACCACGTCGCTCTGTTCCGGCATTTCAACGATGGCCGGCGCGACGTAGTAAGCGTTCGGGAATTTATCTTCCAGTTGGCGTTTGCCGCCGAACACCCGGCCGCCTTCGCTCAAGGCCTGTTCCAGCGCGTCCTGCATGTTTTCGAAACTGTTTTTGTCGATCAGTGGGCCGATCAGATTGCCTTCCAGCGGATGGCCGATGCGTACTTTGGAGTACGCGGCTTTCAGGCGGGTGACGATTTCTTCCTTCACCGATTCGTGAGCGATCAGGCGACGCAGCGTGGTGCAGCGTTGACCGGCGGTGCCGACGGCGCTGAACAGAATGGCACGAACGGCCATGTCCAGATCCGCGCTTGGGCCGAGGATCATTGCGTTGTTGCCACCCAGCTCGAGGATGCTGCGGGCGAAACGTGCGGCGATTTTCGGCGCCACTTCACGGCCCATGCGGGTGCTGCCGGTGGCGCTGATCAACGCGACACGCGGATCATCGACCAAGGCTTCGCCGGCATCGCGACCACCAATGACCACTTGGCTCAAGTGTGGCGGAGCGTCGCTGAAATTCTTCAGTACGCGGTCGAACAATGCCTGGCAGGCCAGCGCGGTCAGCGGAGTTTTCTCGGACGGTTTCCAGATCACCGGGTTGCCGCACACCAGCGCCAGCGTGGTGTTCCAGGCCCAGACGGCGACCGGGAAGTTGAAGGCGCTGATCACACCGACGACGCCCAGCGGGTGCCAGGTTTCGCGCATGTGGTGGCCAGGACGCTCGGAGGCGATGGTCAAACCGTACAACTGACGGGACAGACCGACTGCGAAGTCGCAGATGTCGATCATTTCCTGAACTTCGCCCAGGCCTTCCTGAGTGATCTTGCCGGCTTCCCAGGACACTAGCTCGCCGAGGTCGGCCTTGTATTCACGCAGGATATCGCCCAGTTGACGCACCAGTTCGCCACGGCGCGGGGCCGGGACCTTGCGCCACAATTCGAACGCATGATCTGCACGACTGATGTGCTGCTCCACTTCGGCAGCGCCTTCCCAGTTCACGGCGGCGATCTGGCTGCCATCGATCGGCGAATGCACCGGCACTTTGCCGTTCTGGTACAGGGCCGGGTTCACACCAAGACGATCAAGCAATGCGGCAACCATGGGTCACTCCTCAAGCAAAAAACAGAAAACGTGCAGCCGTAATTTCACGACTGATCAGACTTGTAGTTTTAGCTCGCCCGAGGTTACCCAACAAACGACCTTTAAGAGAGATATCATTCCGTTTATTCATGCTTTGAATTTGCTGGTAGTAAAAGAAACAAGAAAAAGGACCGTCCATGCTGAATAAACGCTACCTGCCGTCGATCACTGCCCTCCAGTGTTTCGAGGCCGTCACCCGGCATTTGAGCTTCACCCGGGCCGCCGAAGAGCTGAACCTGACCCAAAGCGCTGTCAGCAAGCAGGTGGCGCAACTTGAAGAGCTGCTGCAGCACCTGCTGTTCCGCCGGGTCCGTCGACGCCTGCAAATGACGCCCGCCGGTGATTTGTACCTGGTGGAAGTGCGAAAAATCCTCACCCAGGTCGAGATGTCGACCCACTACCTGCGTTCCTACGGCGGCGAAACCGAAGTCTTGCGCGTCTCGACGCCGCCGACCTTCGGCGCGCGCTGGCTGGTGCCGCGCTTGAAAGGCTGGCGCCTGCGCCATCCCTCGATCCATCTGGACCTGTGCAGCGAACAGGAAGCCGACGACTTGCTGCAAGGTCGCAGCGACCTCGCGTTCTACTTCGGCCAGGGCTCACGCCCCGGCACCGAATGCCTGAAGCTCTTCGGCGAAGAACTGGTGCCGGTCTGCGCACCGGGCAGCATGCCGGACACTCCGTTCACCGATCCCACGCAGCTCACCGACCTGGTCCTGCTGCAAAACGCCTCTCGACCCCAGGCCTGGCACGACTGGTTCGACAGTCAGGGCTACCACACCGAACACAGCTACCACGGCCCGCGCTTCGAAACCTTTTACATGTGCATCCGCGCCGCGCAAGTCGGCTGCGGCGTGGCTCTGTTGCCGAGGTTTCTGGTGGAAGAGGAATTGGCCGACGGCAAACTGGTCATACCTTGGCAGCACGCAATGCCCAGCACGGACGCCTATTACCTGGCGTATCCGGAGCATTCGGCGGAAGTGCCCAAGGTTCGGGACTTTGTGAAGTGGATGCTGGAGCAGATAGACAGTCCTACAGCCAATGATTGAGCCGCTGTAGGAGCTGTCAGTGAAACGAGGCTGCGATCTTTTGACTTTGATTATTCAAAACAAGATCAAAAGATCGCAGCCTCGTTTCACTCGACAGCTCCTACAGGATCAACGCAGAAATCGCTGGCATTACCCATCGCCGATATGCGCCACTACCCCTATTCCATGTGGAGAACCCCCGTTATGAGCGAGAGCGTGTTTGGCGATCGCATCGTGCAGAACCTGCTCGACACCGACTTCTACAAACTGACGATGATGCAGGCCGTGCTGCACAACTACCCGAACGTAGACGTCGAATGGGAGTTCCGTTGCCGTAACAGTGAGGATTTGCGTCCCTACCTGGCAGAGATCCGGTTCCAGATCGAACGTCTGGCCGAGTTGAGCCTGAGCGCCGATCAATTGAGTTTCATGGAGCGAATCAGCTTCATGAAACCGGATTTTTTGCGCTTTCTCGGGCTGTTTCGCTTCAACCTGCGCTACGTCCACACCGGCATTGAAAACGGCGAGCTGTTCATCCGTCTACGCGGGCCGTGGTTGCATGTGATCCTGTTCGAAGTGCCGCTGCTGGCGATAGTCAGCGAAGTGCGCAACCGCTATCGCTACCCGCAAGTGACGATGGAACAGGTGCGCGAGCAGCTTTATCGCAAGTTCGACTGGCTGACTGCCAACGCCAGCAGTGACGAATTATCCGAACTTCAGGTCGCCGATTTCGGCACACGTCGGCGCTTTTCGTTCCGTGTGCAGGAAGAAGTGGTGAACGTGCTCAAGCACGACTTCCCCGGGCGTTTCGTTGGCACCAGCAACGTGCACCTGGCACGAGAGCTGGACATGAAGCCGCTGGGCACGATGGCCCACGAGTGGATCATGGCCCACCAGCAACTCGGGCCACGGCTGATCGACAGCCAGATCGCCGCCCTCGATTGCTGGGTGCGCGAGTACCGCGGCCTGTTGGGGATTGCCCTGACCGACTGCATCACCATGGATGCCTTCCTCAACGACTTCGACCTGTTCTTTGCCAAGCTCTTCGACGGCCTGCGCCATGACTCTGGGGATCCGGTGATCTGGGCAGAAAAGGCGATCGCCCACTATCAAAAGCTCGGCATAGACCCGATGAGCAAGACCCTGACGTTCTCCGACAGTCTGACGCTGCAAAAGTCGCTGGAAATATTTCGCGCGCTGCGTGGTCGGATCAATGTCAGCTTTGGTATCGGGACTAACCTGACGTGTGACATTCCGGGTGTTGAACCGATGAGCATCGTGCTTAAAATGGCCGCCTGCAACGATCAGCCCGTGGCCAAGATTTCCGATGAACCGGGCAAGACTCACTGCAAGGACCCGAATTTCGTCGCCTACTTGCGACATGTTTTCCAAGTACCTGCCGCCCCTTCCAGCGCATCCAGCCCATCTAGCAAGGAGTGAATTCATGCAAGCCGTACAGCGTGAGATTGCTGAGCAGCTCAAGGTTCAACCGCCGTTCGCCAACCATGCCGCCCTCGAGGCGGAAGTCGCCCGGCGGATCAGCTTCATTCAGGATTGCCTGGTCAGTTCCGGGCTCAAGACACTGGTGCTGGGCATCAGCGGCGGTGTCGATTCGCTGACCGCCGGCCTGCTGGCCCAGCGCGCCATGCGCGAATTACGCGAGAAAACCGGTGACAAGAGCTACAAATTCATCGCCGTACGCTTGCCGTACGAGACTCAGTTCGATGAACACGACGCTCAGGCTTCGGTGGACTTCATCGCCCCGGACGAACGTCACACGGTGAACATTGGCCCGGCGGTCAAATCCCTGGCCAACGAAGTCGCGGCATTTGAAGGCAAACACGCCGTCTCCGTGGACTTCGTGCTGGGCAACACCAAGGCGCGGATGCGTATGGTCGCTCAGTACACCATCGCCGGTGCGGCCCATGGACTGGTCATTGGCACCGACCACGCAGCAGAAGCCGTGATGGGGTTCTTCACCAAATTCGGTGACGGCGCCTGCGACCTCGCGCCGCTCAGTGGACTGGTGAAAAACCAGGTCCGTGCCATCGCCCGCCAATTCGGCGCCCCGGAGTCGCTGGTGGAAAAAGTCCCGACGGCCGATCTTGAAGATTTGTCGCCAGGCAAGCCGGATGAAGCGTCCCATGGCGTGACCTACGCCGAGATCGATGCGTTCTTGCACGGACAGCCAGTGCGTGAGGAAGCGTTCAAGATCATTTGTGACACGTACAAGAAGACTCATCACAAACGAGTGATGCCGTTCGCACCGTAAACGCCAAGCTCGTGTAGGACCGGTGTAGGAGCTGTCGAGTGAAACGAGGCTGCGATCTTTTGATCTTGATCTTTAAAAAAAAACAAGATCAAAAGATCGCAGCCTCGTTTCACTCGACAGCTCCTACAGGGATGAGCCAGCCATAAAAAAAGCGTCCCGAGGGGACGCTTTTTTTATGAGCTTGATTCGATTACTTCAGGGTGACAGTGCCTTTCATCATCGAGATGTGGCCTGGGAACGAGCAGAAGAAACCGTAGCTTTCCCCTGCGGCCAGTTTCGATACGTCAAAGGTCACCGAATCCGTCTCGCCGGCACCAATGACTTTGGTGTGGGCGATGATGCGCGCATCACCTTCTTTCAAGTAGTTCTTGTCGATACCGGCTGACAATCCGTCGGTAGCAATCGGTTGCATATCAGCTGTTTTACTCAGCACCCAGTTATGGCCCATGACGTTTTTCGGCAGGCTGCCGGAGTGCTTCAGGTCCACGGTGAACGTCTTGCAACTCTTGTCGATGCTGATTTCCTTGGTGTCATAGGACATCTGATCAGTCGAGTCGACAGTGACCTTGCATTCAGCAGCCATCAATTGACTGCTGGCCAGTGTCAGCAGGGATACCGCAACAAGTTTGGCAAACATGGTGAATCTCCAAGGCAGGGTTAACAGAAGTGCGAATGGACAGAAGACTGCCTGAAAACTTCGCAAGTTCCTATGACCTGAATCAAAAATTGTATACAACTTTCGGGCTATGACACCTATCGAAACAATCTACCAGCCAGACGTCTAGGTCGGCCCTATCATCAGGTCGTCATCACTCACCCGGAGCGCCTGTCATGTCCATCAACAGCTTTTTGTGCAGTTTGCTCGCCGCCTATGCCTGTGGCGCCAGCGGCACCTTTGAAACACCTGAACGCGAAGTTTAGCCCTTGGAACGCTGCTTGCCTGCCTTTACTCTGTGACCATCCTGACCATGGAGTAAGGCATGTCTTTAGCGTCCGTTTGTGTATTTTGCGGTGCCAGCACCGGCACCAACCCGGCTTATCGTGAAGCGGCTGTCGCCCTCGGGCAGGCATTGGCCGCGCGCAAGCTGACCTTGGTCTATGGCGGCGGCGCCGTCGGGCTGATGGGGATCGTCGCCGATGCTGCGCTGGCAGCCGGCGGTGAAGTCATCGGCATCATTCCGCAAAGTCTCAAGGACAAGGAAATCGGCCACAGCGGCCTGACCCGCCTTGAAGTGGTCGACGGCATGCATGCGCGCAAGGCGCGGATGGCCGAGCTCAGCGACGCGTTCATCGCCCTGCCCGGCGGCCTCGGCACCCTGGAAGAACTGTTCGAAGTCTGGACCTGGGGCCAACTCGGTTACCACGGCAAACCGCTCGGCCTGCTGGAAGTGAACGGTTTCTACAGCAAATTGACCGGTTTTCTTGATCATATCGTCGGCGAAGGCTTCGTTCGCGAAGCACACCGTGACATGCTGCAAGTGAGCGAATCGCCGCAAACCCTGCTCGACGCACTGGATGCCTGGCAACCCTCGGTACCGCCAAAATGGGCCGAGCAAAAACCCAGCTAACGGCTCGGTGCCGATACAGGGCAGAATATGCGCCGCTCAACCTCACCTTCGACCCCAGAGGATCGCCCATGGCTAAACCTAATTATTCCTTCGCCAAACGTCAGAGAGACTTGGCCAAGGAGCAGAAGAAAGAGGAAAAGCTTCAGCGCAAGAAAGCTACAGCTGAAGAAGAAGCAGCAGCACTGAACCCGGATGCCGAAGGCGAAGTGGCTACAGACGAAACTGAAGCACCGAAAGATCAGGCGCCCGACGCCTGAGACCCTCAGGGCCCGATGATCTGATCAGGCCCACCGGATCTGTGTCCAGGGTCAGCAGTCACTTTGCTGACCCTCACAGTCCCTTCTGAAATACCCCATCCCGAACTGACTTGCACAAACCTCTGTGGGAGCGAGCCTGCTCGCGATAGCGGTGGCACATTCAGCATTTGTTTTTCTGATACACCGCTATCGCGAGCAGGCTCACCCCTACAGGGGATCTGCGTTAATCCAGTGGCATCACGGTGACGCGGACTTCTGGGTCATGATTCCCGCCGCCCAGAATCACCCCACGCAATGGCGAAACATCGGAAAAATCCCGTCCCCAGGCCAGGGTGATGTGCTCCAGTGCCGGCTGCACGTTGTTGGTCGGATCGAAATCAACCCAGCCCAGCACCGGGCAAAACACCGAAACCCAGGCATGCGATGCGTCAGCGCCAATCAGTCGTGGCTGGCCCGGCGGTGGCTGGGTCAGCAGGTAGCCGCTGATGTAACGCGCCGCCAACCCACGGGAGCGCACACACGCGAGCATCAGGTGAGCGAAGTCCTGGCACACCCCGCGTCGGCGCTCCAACACTTCCACCAGCGGTGTCGCCACTTGAGTGGCTTCGGCGTCGAAGGTGAATTCGCTGAAGATTTTTTCCATCAATGCCTGGACGCCTAACAACAGCGGTCGCCCCGAAGGGAAACAACTTTCCGAGAATTCGACAAAGTTGCGTTTCAAATGCACGTAAGGCGATTCGAACCGGTAACGACACGCTTCCAGCAACTCAGGCGAAAGTGGCTGGCTGCTATAGCTCAGTGCGTTACGGGTTTCTTCCCACGCCGGGGATAGATTGAAATCCAGCTTTGGCCGGGCCAACACCTCGACCGTGAGACTCGCGTTGACCAGCAACTCATCGTGCGGCCTCTCGAATGCCAACCGGGTCAGCGGATTGCCGAACACGTCCAGCTCATCGCGGCGCGAGGTCGGCTCGGGGCTGATCTGCAATTGCCGCTCGGTGCAGCGTTGCCAGGCACAGGCCCGCGGCCACAGGTGAGCCAGTTGCTGGGCCAGGGATACCGGGCTGTCGTAGTGATAATGGGTGTCGTGGAAAATCTGGTAATGGGCGCTCATCAGACGGACACCGTGCGCTGGCTGACATCATCGACGTGGGCGAAATGGCGCAACGCCAGGCGATCCGACACTTGCCCGCTGGCATCGGCGATCTGTTGCAGCAAATCCGCAAGCCCCTCAATGGCGGCGCGAACGCTGGCTTCACCGAACAACGAATTCTCCAGGCAGCCCAGGTCGAACTGCGCCAACCGTTCGACCAGTTGCGGCAGCCCGGCTTCGCGCGGCGCGCCAAAGTCATCGTTCAAACGCTTGAGCGTGCGGGTCACCAGTTTCAATTGGAACAACACCGCGTGAGGGTTTTGCTCATCGAGCAGCAACAGGTCGAGCACCGGAATCAACTGCGCCACGGCCAGATAGCGCGAGCGGTAAGTGATGCTGCTGTTGCCCAGCTCCAGCAGCCATTCCAGCCCGGCCTGATCAAACGCGCCGGCACCGCGCAGAAACGCCGCCAGGCTGCCACTGAGAAACTGCAGTCGCTCGATGCGCCGGCCAATCATCAAAAAGCGCCAACCTTCGTCTCGCGTCATGTCATCCAGGGCGAAACCGGACAATGCCGCGAGGGACATCACCAGGCGGTTGAGGAAATCCAGCAACTCGCCGAAATCCGGCTCTTCGGTTTCCAGCTCCATGGCCTCACGCTGCAACTCCACCAACGCCTGCCAGTTTTCCCGCGAGAGCTTGCCCCGCACCTGCGATGCCGCCCACTGCAAACGTTGCAGGTTGGAACGCAGGCTGAACGGCCAATCGTCGCCGAGCAACGCGGCCAACAACCGCTCAGGCAACGCGCCTTCGTCCGGCAACAAATTCAGGCGCTCGCCGAGATCGACCGCCGCCTCCAGCGCCTGCGGGTCGTCCCCATCGACATAGCGCGCAAGCATGATCCGCAGCAGTCGGGCGCTGTCATCGCAACGTTCGCAATAGCGGCCGAACCAGAACAGGTTTTCCACCACCCGCGACGGCAGATAGGGATCACGCCGCACCAGATCATGCACGCCGATCGTGCGCTGGGTTTTCCATTGTTCGCCGCTCGGCGGACGATCCCCCAGCACCCATGTGTCCTTGCTCGCGCCACCGCGTTGCATCGACACCACTTCGGCGTCTGCCTCTGCGGCAACCCGCGTCAAACCACCCGGTAATACCCTATAGCCGTCGCGGCTGGCCACCGCATACATGCGCATGCCGATGGCGCGTGGTTGCAGCTGACCGTCCTCGGCCTGCCAGATAGGCGCCTGAGACAACTGTGCCAATTCTTGCGCAACATAGGCATAAGGCCGCGCTTGCATGCGCTCTGCCAATGCCTGGCGCTGTTTTTCACTCAAATCCCGGCCAAACACCGGAGCGAAGCTTTGCGATGGAAAGGCCGGCTTGATCAAAAGCTCGGGCAGTTTTTCCAGGGCTTGAGCCAGCACTGGCGCTTCCCCACACCACCAGGTCGCGATGGACGGCAGGATCAATTCTTCGCCGAACAGGAACTGATTGATCCGCGGCAAAAAGCCCAGCAACCCCGGCGACTCCAGCACGCCGCTGCCGAGGGCATTGGCCACCAGCACGCGGCCCTGTCGCACGGCTTCAAGCAGGCCCGGTACGCCAAGCGCCGAGTCGGTGCGCAGCTCCAGCGGATCGCAGAAATCATCGTCGAGGCGACGCATGATCGCGTGAACCCGACGCAAGCCACTGAGGGTTTTCAGGTAGACCGTTGCATCGCGCACCGTGAGGTCGCCCCCCTCAACCAGGGGATAACCGAGCTGACGCGCCAAATAGAGATGTTCGAAATAGCTTTCGTTGAAACGCCCCGGCGTCAGCAGCACGATCAGCGGCGCCTCATCATCGCTTGGCGCCTGGCGGGCAAGGGTTTCCTGAAGCGTGCGGAAGAACCCGGCCAGATGCTGCACCTTCAAATCGCGATACAACTCGGGAAACGCCCGGGACACGATGGTGCGGTTCTCCAGCGCGTAACCGGCACCGGATGGCGCTTGAGTGCGATCTGCCGTGACCCACCAGCGGCCATCAGGCGTGCGCGCCAGATCCACGGCGTACAGATGCAGGAAGGTGCCGTCGGGCGGCGCAATGCCTTGGCAAGGCCAGAGGAAGTTGTTGTGGCCGAATACCAGTTCCGCCGGCAGCAAACCTTCGGCGATTAACCGTTGCGGACCATAGAGGTCCGCCAGCACAGCATTGAGCAAGCGTGCCCGCTGGGCGATCCCGGCCGATAACCGTGCCCATTCATCAGCGGCAATCACATGCGGCAGCAGGTCAAGTTCCCACGGTCGGTCAGCGCCCTTGGGGTCGGCGTAGACGTTGTAGGTCACGCCGTTTTCCTGGATCTGCCGGGTCAACAGCGCCTGACGCTGCACCAATTGCATTGGCGTGCTGCGTTGCAATTGGTCGAACAGACGGCGCCAGTGCGGGCGTACGGCGCCGCTGTCGTCGAGCAGTTCGTGATAAGTGCCCGCCGTCAGCGGGTAGCGGTCAAGCAGGTCAGGCATGGAAAGCTCGGCAGACAGCAAAGAACGGTCAGACTAACGCAGGCTCATGACACCCGGATAGACGAAAAATCCGGGCGTCGCGTACGGTTTAGAAACGTCGTAAATCGAGCGTCATCGGCAACTCGTCGTTTATTTCCAGGATCGGTACAGGCAGTTTCCCGGGCGTGTGCCCGATACGGAAAAACCGCGCCATCCGCCGGCTTTCGGCCTCATTGGCGTTCACCGGCAGGCTGTCGTAGTTGCGCCCGCCCGGATGGGCGACGTGGTACTGACAGCCACCCAGCGAACGCTGCATCCAGGTGTCGAGCAGGTCGAACACCAACGGTGCGTGAACCGGGATGGTCGGATGCAGGCAGTTGGCCGGTTGCCACGCGCGGAAACGCACGCCGGCGACAAATTCACCAACCCGCCCGGTAGGCTGCAAAGGCACCGGGACGCCATTGCAGGTCAGCATGTAACGCTGCGGCGCCAGTCCGGTGAGCTTGACCTGCAAGCGCTCCAAAGACGAATCGACGTAGCGCACCGTACCGCCGACCGCGCCCTCCTCGCCCAGCACATGCCAAGGCTCCAACGCCTGGCGCACTTCAAGCTCAATGCCACTGACCGCGTAATCGCCGACTTTGGGAAAGCGAAATTCCAGATGCGCCGCAAACCACTCAGCACGCACGGGATAACCGGCAGCATTGAGATCGACAATCACATCAGCGAAATCCTGCTCGATAAAGTGTGGCAACAGGAACCGGTCATGCAGTTCAGTGCCCCAGCGCGCCAGCTTCGGCGGCGCATAAGGCTCACGCCAGAACCGCGCAACCAGCGCCCGCAGCAACAACTGCTGAGCCAGGCTCATGCGCGCATGCGGCGGCATTTCAAATGCGCGCAATTCGAGCAGTCCAAGCCGCCCCGTCGCGCCATCCGGCGAATAGAGCTTGTCGATGCAGAACTCGGCGCGGTGCGTGTTGCCGGTCACGTCGATCAGCAAGTTGCGCAGCAACCGGTCGACCAGCCACGGCGCACACGCCTCGCCCGGTTCGGGCATCTGGGCGAAGGCGATTTCCAACTCGTACAACGCATCGTTGCGCGCTTCATCGACGCGCGGCGCCTGGGACGTCGGGCCGATGAACAATCCGGAAAACAGGTAGGACAGCGACGGGTGGTTATGCCAATAGCTGATCAGGCTGCGCAGCAGATCCGGACGGCGCAGAAACGGCGAGTCCGCCGGCGTTGCGCCACCCAGCACGAAATGGTTACCGCCGCCGGTGCCGGTGTGTCGCCCGTCGATCATGAATTTCTCGGTGGTCAATCGGGTCTGGCGCGCCTCTTCGTACAGAAACTCGGTGCGTTCGACCAGTTCGTCCCACGTGGCGGACGGCTGCACGTTGACCTCGATCACGCCCGGATCGGGGGTAATGCGGAAGTTGCTCAGGCGTGGATCGCTCGGCGGTTCATAGCCTTCCAGCAACACCGGGCAATGCAGTTCCTGAGCCGTGGCCTCGATGGCGGTGACCAGCTCCAAATAGTCTTCGACCCGTTCCAGAGGCGGCATGAACAGGTACAACCGCCCCTCCCGGGCCTCGGCGCAGAACGCGGTGCGGGTGAGCCAATCGGCGGATTCATCGACATTCGGCGCCCGCTCAACCGCCTCGGCCGGCACGCCCGGGTTGTTCAACTGCATAGTGTCCGGGAGTGGCGCAAATTCCTGGTTCGGATCGGCGGGATGGATGAACGGATACTCCGCCGCCTTCACCCAAGGCTGCGAGCCCAGTGGCAAGCGATAGCCCAGCGGCGAATCCCCCGGCACCAGCCGGCAATGTTCGTCGCGCAGATACCAGCGACCGCTTTGCCACTGATCACCTTTGGCGGTACGCGCCAGCGGCAAGACCTGCCCGATGACTTTGTCCAGGCCCTGGCTGAAGACTTTGCGCAGGCGCGCACGCTCCAGCGGTTCTTCCAGACGTGGGTCTTCGGCGCTGACGTTCAGCGGTAAAGTGCCTTCGCGCCAGAGGTAATAGAAGTTGTCTTCGTAGGCTGGAAACACGAAGCGAGTCGGAATTTTCAGGCGTTCGGCGACACTCGCCAGAAAACGCCCGGCCAGTTCGCCATCGGCGCCGTAGTCCTCCTGCTCATCGGCGATCAAGGCACTGTTATGCCAGATCGGCACGCCATCGCGGCGCCAGTAGCAGTTCAGCGACCAGCGCGGCAATTGCTCGCCGGGGTACCACTTGCCCTGACCGAAGTGCACCAGGCCTTTGGGCGCGTAATGCTTACGCATGCGCTGGAACAGCTCGGCAGACAGGCGTCGCTTGTCCGGCCCCAGCGCTGCGGTGTTCCATTCGGCGCCGTCCGGGTCATCGATGGACACGAAGGTTGGCTCGCCGCCCATGGTCAGGCGCACATCGCCTTCGAGCAGGTCAGCATCGATCTGCCGCCCCAGAGCCTGGATCGCCAGCCACTGGTCTTCGGTGTAGGGTTTTGTGACCCGCGGCGCTTCCCAAATCCGCTCCACGGACATTTCGTGGGTGAACTCGCACTCGCACGGTTCCACCAAGCCGCTGATGGGTGCCGCAGAGCCCGGATCGGGACTGCACGCCAACGGAATGTGTCCTTCCCCGGCAAACAGCCCTGAGGTTGCGTCCAGGCCGATCCAGCCGGCACCGGGCAAATAGACCTCGCACCAGGCGTGCAGGTCGGTGAAATCCACTTCAGTGCCAGAGGGGCCGTCGAGGCTTTTGACGTCGGCGGTCAGCTGGATCAGGTAACCGGAGACGAATCGAGCCGCGAGGCCGAGATTTCGTAGCAGCTGCACCAGCAACCACGCCGAGTCGCGACACGAGCCAGAGGCATGTTCGAGGGTGTGTTCCGGCGTCTGCACGCCCGGCTCCATGCGGATCAGGTAGCCGATGTCTTCGCTCAAACGCTGGTTGAGCGCCACGAGGAAATCCACGCTGGGCAGCGGCGTGCGGTCGATGCCGTCCAGATAGGCCTTGAACTTCGGCGTCAGGGGCAAGGTTTCCAGATAAGGCGCCAGTTCCTTGCGCTCATCGGCGGCATAGGTGAACGGGATCTTTTCCGCGTAGGGTTCAAGGAAGAAGTCGAAGGGATTGAACACCGCCATCTCCGCCAGCAGATCAACTTCGATCCGTAGCTCGGAGGTTTTTTCCGGGAACACCAATCGCGCCAGGTAATTGCCCTGGGGGTCCTGCTGCCAGTTGATAAAGTGCTGCTCGGGCGAGACTTTCAGCGCATAGGAGAGAATCCGCGTGCGGCTGTGGGCGGCCGGGCGCAGGCGAACGATCTGCGGACCGAGCTCGACAGCGCGGTCGTAGCGGTAATGCGTGACGTGGTGCAATGCGACATGAATCGACACGGCGTGCCTCCTGCGAGCCTTAAGCGTATTGGAAAGCGCGCAAGACTTATGCCATCCCGTGGCGCTGGCGCTTTCTTCCGTTGCTTGAGGCAGTACAGCACCAAAATCGGGCGATGCGGGAAATTGGTTTGGCCCAGTTGCACGAAAATGTCGCGGCTGAGGGGCTGTGAGACAACACAGATTCCGACCCGACGCCCGATTTTCCCCAACGCAGAAACGCAAAACGCCAACCCTAAGGTTGGCGTTCTGTTCAGCTCAAGCGAGGTTTAGCGCGGTACGACCGGCTTGCGGGCAGGTTTCGGACCTTTGCCTTTCGCCGCGTCCTTGCGTTCCTTGGCCGCCTGCTGGTTGCGGGCGAACGCCGCAGCCTTGGCCTGTTCACGCTTGTCCCACGGGTTACCGCCATCGCTGGCGCGTGGTGGCAGGCCGGTGTGCTGGGTCAGGATCTTGGTGGTCTTCTCACCAGCGACTTTGTGGCTGCCAGCCGGCGTCGAGTTCTTGCGACGGGCGCTCTGGTAGCTGTCGGTCGCGGGCTGATGCAACGGAATCAACTGATTCTTGCCCGGCCCGATCAGGTCGGCGCGGCCCATGCGGGTCAACGCTTCACGCAGCATCGGCCAGCCTTTCGGATCGTGATACCGCAAGAACGCCTTGTGCAGACGACGCTGCTCTTCGCTCTTGACGATGGTCACCGCATCGCTCTTGTACGTCACCTTGCGCAGCGGGTTTTTGCCCGAGTGGTACATCGCGGTGGCGGTGGCCATCGGCGACGGGTAGAACGCCTGCACCTGGTCGGCACGGAAGCCGTTGCCCTTGAGCCACAGGGCCAGGTTCATCATGTCTTCGTCGGTGGTGCCCGGGTGGGCAGCGATGAAGTACGGAATCAGGTACTGCTCTTTCCCGGCTTCCTTGGAGTACTTCTCGAACATGCGCTTGAACTTGTCATAGCTGCCGATGCCCGGTTTCATCATCTGGTTGAGCGGACCTTCCTCGGTGTGTTCCGGGGCGATCTTCAGGTAACCACCCACGTGATGGGTCACCAGCTCCTTGACGTATTCCGGCGACTCGACCGCGAGGTCGTAACGCAGACCGGAAGCGATCAGGATCTTCTTCACACCCGGCAGCGCACGTGCGCTGCGATACAGCTGGATCAGCGACGAGTGGTCGGTGTTCAAGTTCGGGCAAATCCCCGGGAACACGCACGATGGCTTACGGCACGCGGATTCGATTTCCGGGCTCTTGCAGGCGATGCGGTACATGTTAGCGGTCGGGCCGCCGAGGTCGGAAATGACGCCGGTAAAGCCTGGAACCTTGTCGCGGATCTCTTCGATTTCGCGAATGATCGACTCTTCGGAACGGTTCTGGATGATCCGACCTTCGTGCTCAGTGATCGAGCAGAAGGTGCAGCCACCGAAGCAGCCACGCATGATGTTCACCGAGAAGCGGATCATGTCGTAGGCCGGGATTTTTTCCTTGCCGTACGCCGGGTGTGGAACGCGGGCATAAGGCATGCCGAACACGTAGTCCATTTCTTCGGTGGTCATCGGAATCGGCGGCGGGTTGAACCAGACGTCGACTTCGCCGTGCTTCTGCACCAGCGCACGGGCGTTGCCCGGGTTGGTTTCCAGGTGAAGCACGCGGTTGGCGTGAGCGTACAGAACGGCGTCGCCGCGAACCTTTTCTACCGATGGCAGACGGATCACGGTCTTGTCGCGGGTCATCCGAGGGCTTGCCAGAATCTGCACGACCTTGGCTTCTTCCGGATCTTCAACCGGTCCCTTTTCCTGCTCGATGGCGCAGGCCTGGGTATCCTGGGTGTTGACGTACGGGTTGATGATCTTGTCGATCTTGCCCGGACGGTCGATGCGTGTGGAGTCGACTTCGTACCAGCCTTGCGGCGTATCGCGACGAATGAACGCGGTGCCGCGCACGTCGGTGATGTCTTCGATCTTGTGACCGTAGGACAGACGCTGGGCGACTTCGACGATCGCGCGTTCGGCGTTGCCGTACAGCAGGATGTCGGCGCAGGCGTCGATCAGGATCGAGTTACGCACCCGGTCCTGCCAGTAATCGTAGTGAGCGATGCGGCGCAGGGAGGCTTCGATGCCACCGAGCACGATCGGCACGTTCTTGTAGGCTTCCTTGCAGCGCTGGCTGTAAACCAGGCTCGCGCGGTCCGGACGTTTGCCCGCCAGGCCACCGGGGGTGTAGGCGTCGTCGGAACGGATTTTCTTGTCGGCGGTGTAGCGGTTGATCATCGAGTCCATGTTGCCGGCCGCGACGCCGAAGAACAGGTTCGGCTCGCCGAGCTTCATGAAGTCGTCTTTGGACTGCCAGTTTGGCTGAGCAATGATCCCGACGCGAAAGCCTTGCGACTCCAGCAGCCGGCCAATGATCGCCATGCCGAACGACGGATGGTCAACGTACGCATCACCGGTGACGATGATGATGTCGCATGAATCCCAGCCAAGCTGATCCATCTCCTCCCTGCTCATCGGCAGGAATGGCGCGGGACCGAAACATTCGGCCCAGTACTTGGGATAGTCAAATAACGGCTTGGCTGTTTGCATGACGATGACCGGTGTTGAGATGAAAAATCGCGGGCGCGGAATATAGCACAAAAAATAACCAATTCCGACGGCTATGGTCGGAAATAGCGGTGCCCTCGTCGAGGGCACTACACAGCTTACTCGTCGTCGAAGTTGTAACTGCCCGGCGCCAGGTTTTCGAAACGGGTGTACTTGCCGATGAACGCCAGCCGTGACGTACCGATCGGGCCGTTCCGCTGTTTACCGATGATGATTTCGGCAATGCCCTTGTGCTCGGTTTCCGGGTGGTACACCTCATCCCGGTAAACGAACATGATCACGTCAGCATCCTGCTCGATCGCTCCGGATTCCCGGAGGTCGGAGTTGATCGGGCGTTTGTTCGGTCGTTGCTCCAGGGAGCGGTTGAGCTGGGACAGCGCCACCACCGGGCAGTTGAATTCCTTGGCCAGGGCTTTCAAGGACCGGGAAATCTCGGAAATCTCGTTGGTCCGGTTATCGCCACCGGAACCTGGGATCTGCATCAATTGCAGGTAGTCGATCATGATCAGGGCGATGTCGCCGTGCTCACGCACCAGACGCCGGGTCCGCGCGCGCATCTCCGAGGGGCTGATACCCGCCGTATCGTCGATGAACAGTTTGCGATCGTTGAGCAGATTGACCGCCGAGGTCAGGCGCGGCCAATCGTCATCGTCCAGTCGACCGGCCCGGACCTTGGTCTGGTCGATACGTCCAAGCGACGACAACATACGCATGATCAGCGATTCGCCTGGCATCTCCAGCGAGTAAACCAGGACGCACTTGTCACTGCGCAACACGGCGTTTTCCACCAGGTTCATCGCAAAGGTGGTTTTACCCATGGACGGACGGCCGGCGACGATGATCAGGTCAGACGGCTGCAGGCCGCTGGTCATTCCGTCGAGGTCGGTGTAACCGGTAGACAGGCCGGTAATGGCGTTGTCGGTGTTGAACAAGGTGTCGATGCGATCGATGGCCTTGGTCAGCAGGTCATTCACACTCACCGGGCCGCCGGTTTTTGGCCGTGCCTCGGCGATCTGGAAGATCTGCCGTTCGGCTTCATCGAGAATCTCTTCAGCCGTTCGGCCTTCAGGGTTGAAGGCGCTGTCGGCAATCTCGCTGGCGATACCGATCAATTGCCGCAACGTCGCTCGGGCCCGAACGATCTGCGCATAGGCCTTGATGTTGGCGACGGACGGCGTGTTTTTCGCCAACTCACCCAGGTAACCGAGACCACCGACTTGCGAGGTCTGACCTTCCTTGTCCAATTGCTCGGCCAGGGTCACGACGTCGATCGGCGAGTTCTGATCAGCCAGTTTGGCGATCGCGCGGAAGATCAAACGGTGGTCATGTCGATAGAAATCGCCGTCCGAAACCTGATCCAGCACGCGTTCCCAGGCGTTGTTGTCCAGCATCAGACCACCGAGCACGGCCTGTTCGGCCTCGATGGAATGCGGCGGTACCTTCAGGGCAGCGGTTTGCAGATCGTATTGCTCGGGTGCGGAGATATCGTTCATGGCCACTTGGTTATATTAGAAAAGCAGGGTGTGAAAATCAGGAACTGCAGAAAGACAAAGGGCACGACCTGTAAACAGGATCGTGCCCGATGTTACCGGCAAGCACCCGAGGGTGCCAGCCGACAAGTGCTGCTTAAGCTGCTACCACGACAACGCGTACGGTGGCTTCAACTTCGGCGTGCAGGTGCACGGCTACGTCGAATTCGCCTACGTTGCGGATGGTGCCGTTCGGCAGACGAACTTCGCTTTTTGCAACTTCAACGCCAGAGGCGGTCAGTGCATCAGCGATGTCGTGAGTACCGATCGAACCGAACAGCTTGCCTTCGTCACCAGCGGTGGCAGTGATAGTCACTTCCAGCTCAGCCAGTTGGGCGGCACGGCTTTCAGCCGAGATCTTACGGTCTGCTGCGGCTTTTTCCAGCTCAGCGCGACGCTCTTCGAACGCAGCCAGGTTGGCAGCGGTCGCAGCGGTAGCTTTGCCGTAAGGCAGCAGGTAGTTACGACCGTAACCAGCCTTGACGTTTACTTTGTCACCCAGGTTGCCCAGGTTGGTGACTTTTTCCAGAAGGATCAGTTGCATGTGAAAATCCTCTTAACTTTTAACCTTCACCGTTCGCGCTATCGGCGTCTTTCGGCGCCGAACGACCGCGAAAATCAATCAGGCTGTCGACGATGGCCAAGACCACCAGCAACGGATAGATCAGCTGCATGAACAGCAACAGCGTGACGTACAACCCCACCAGCCAGAACCTGGCCAGTCGCTTCTTCGCCACCAGCCCGTGAATCAGGGCCAGCCCGGCGAATACCAGCGGAACACTGCACAACGGTGTCAACATCGCCATCTGTGGACCGATGTTCGGCCCCAGAAGCATCAACACCAGCATTGCAATCGCCGGTCCCAGCGGGAATCGGATGGCGCGAAACTCGCGACCAAAACCACCCGGGTTGTACAACAACGCCTGCCAGTAGCGCCCGACAATCAGGCTCAGCACACTGACGATTTGCAACAAGGCCGCAATCAGGCCGGTCAGGACCGGTGCAATCAGGGACGCAAAATGCGCTTGCTCGTCTACCGACAACTTCTGGTAGACATCACCGAGTAGCGACGGCATGACCTTTATCAAGGCCTGCGCCAGCATCTCGATCTGGGGCGCAAAAGCCGCCCCCAGCACCACCGAAAACACCGTTCCCACTGCTACGCTGACCAGCAGCACGCGGACCCAGGACTCGCTTGCGCGCAAAACCAACGCAAGGCTCGAAGACCCCAGCAGCACCAGAAGTGCCCGTGGGTCGTCGGAGTAAAGCCACCAGACCAACGCCGGCAGCAGTCCCAGAGCAAGTACGCCAATGGCGTCCTTCAATCCGCGCCGCAAGAGCACAAGGCATCCAGCGGCAGCACCCAACCAATACAACAACGGCAATGTTGCGCATCCGGCCACTACGAGAGTGGCCTGCATACGGCCGCGCATGATGAACTCAGCTAAGGCACGCATGCTTTCAATCCTTTGCTACGTGTCGACTGCCCGGTCTCAGCGGCCGTGGCTGTCGGTGTAGGCCAGCAGGGCCAGGAAGCGGGCGCGCTTGATAGCGGTGGCCAGCTGACGCTGATAACGTGCTTTGGTACCGGTGATGCGGCTTGGAACGATTTTGCCGGTCTCGGATACATAAGCTTTCAGAGTGTTGAGATCTTTGTAATCGATCTCTTTCACGTCTTCAGCGGTGAAGCGGCAGAATTTACGACGACGGAAGAAACGTGCCATTTGATAGGCTCCTTAAAAGGTCCGTGGATTACTCGTCAGCGTTATCGCTGTTGTCGCTGTCATCACTATCAGCGCTTTCAGCGCCTTCGTGCTCAGGACGGTCGCGACGCTCACGGCGCTCACTGCGGTTTTCTTCAGCCTTGAGCATCTCGGATTGGCCGGTAACGGCTTCTTCGCGACGGATGACCAGGTTACGGATCACTGCATCGTTGTAGCGGAAGTTGTCTTCCAGCTCGGCCAGGGCCTTGCCAGTGCATTCAACGTTCAGCATCACGTAGTGAGCCTTGTGAACATTGTTGATTGCGTAGGCCAGTTGACGACGGCCCCAATCTTCCAGACGGTGGATTTTGCCGCCGTCTTCTTCGATCAGCTTGGTGTAACGCTCAACCATGCCGCCGACTTGCTCGCTTTGATCCGGGTGGACCAAAAAGATGATTTCGTAATGACGCATGAATGCTCCTTACGGGTTGTAGCCTGCCGCTCAAAAGCGGTCAGACAAGGAGTGAATGACACTAATGGACTTGCTTGCGATAGACACATGCGTGCCTGCCGTCACAGCAAGGGGCGCAATTGTAGAGAAGGGACAGGAGAGGTGCAAGGCAATTGGTGATTATTTGAACAATCACCGGGATCTGTGCCGAACACCTGTAGGAGCTGCCGAAGGCTGCGATCTTTTGATCTTGAAAAATCAAAAGATCGCAGCCTCGTTTCACTCGACAGCTCCTACAAGGGGGAGTCAGGACTTTTTGGCGGCCCCGGCTGCTTTCACGCTGCGCTGGCGTTGCGCTTCGAACAGACAAACGCCAGTCGCCACGGAGACGTTGAGACTGCTGACGCTGCCAGTCATCGGCAAGTGCACCAGGTAGTCGCAAAGATCGCGAGTCAGGCGACGCATGCCGCTGCCTTCGGCACCCATGATCAGGATGGTCGGGCCAGTCATGTCCTGCTGATACAGACTCTGCTCAGCCTCGCCCGCCGTACCCACAACCCACAGGCCGCGCTGCTTGAGCTTTTCCAGGGTGCGCGCCAGGTTGGTCACGGCAACCAGCGGAATCACTTCCGCCGCGCCACAGGCGACTTTTCGCACCGTCGGGGTCAGCGTGGCCGACTTGTCTTTCGGAACGATCACCGCCAGAGCGCCGGCCGCATCAGCAGAACGCAGGCAAGCGCCGAGGTTGTGCGGATCGGTCACGCCGTCGAGCACCAACAGCAGCGGCGCGCCTTCGGTGCGATCGAGCAGTTCGTCGAGCATCGCTTCGCCCCAGACCTGGCTCGGGCTCACATCCGCCACCACGCCCTGGTGCACGCCTTCGACCCAGGCATCCAGCTCACGGCGCTCGGCGTTGCCGACGGCTACGCGATTTTCCGCCGCCAGTTGAATCAGGGTCTGCACACGCGGATCACTGCGGCCTTCAGCCAGCCAGATCTGCTTGACGCGTTTCGGGTGGTGACGCAGCAATGCTTCTACCGCATGCACGCCGTAGATTTTTTCCAACTGACTCATGACTTGGCCTTAGGTTTACGTGCCCCGCCGCTTTTGGCTGGGGCTGAACCCGCTTTTGGCGGGCCTTTACGGTGTTTGCTCGGCTTGCTGCCGGAAGCCTTGTCAGGCGCCGACCGTCCGGTCTTTCCCCCAGACGCCGCTTTACCGCCGCTTTTCGCTTCAGACAGCAACGCCTGTTTCATTTCACGGCTTTTACGCAGTTCGGCATTTTTTGCCGCAGCATCGCTCGGACGATAAGCCTCTACAGCCTTTTCCTTCGCAGGACGGCGACCGGTTTTCGCCGGTGCCGGCTCTGCAGCGGTTTTAGCAGCTGCCTTGGCGGCTGGTTCAGTCTTTTCAGTCCCGCGCTTCTTGCGACCGATCGGCGCGCTGATGGTTTTTTCAGCCATCTCGAAGTCGATCTTGCGCTCGTCGAGGTCAACCCGCATGACGCGCACTTCAACGGTGTCGCCAAGGCGGAAGCTGCGACCCGTACGCTCACCGGCCAGGCGGTGATGCACAGGGTCGAAGTGGTAGTAATCGCCCGGCAGCGCGGTGACATGCACCAGGCCTTCGACGTAGATGTCGGTCAGCTCGACGAACAGGCCAAAACCGGTCACGGCGGTGATCACACCCGGGAACGACTCGCCAACACGATCCTTCATGAACTCGCACTTGAGCCAGTTCACAACATCGCGGGTCGCTTCGTCGGCACGGCGCTCGCTCATCGAGCATTGCTCGCCGAGCTGCTCCAGCGCCGCTTCGTCGTACGGATAGATGCGCGCTTTCGGAATGGTCATCGCGCCAGCACGGCGAACGTGCGGCGTATCCTGCTTCGAATGGATAACGCTGCGAATTGCCCGGTGCGTGAGCAAGTCCGGGTAGCGGCGGATCGGCGAGGTGAAGTGGGTATAGGCTTCGTAATTCAGGCCGAAGTGGCCCTGGTTATCGGCGCTATACACCGCTTGGCTCAACGAACGCAGCATAACGGTCTGGATCAGATGGAAATCCGGACGATCCTTGATGCTCGCCAGCAACGCCTGGTAATCCTTCGGCGACGGGCCGTCCTTACCTTTGTGCAGGGACAGGCCGAGCTCGCCGAGGAAGGCGCGCAGTTTTTCCAGACGCTCCGGTGGCGGACCGTCGTGGACGCGATACAAAGCAGGGATTTCGTGTTTTTTCAGGAATTCGGCGGTGGCCACGTTGGCCGCCAGCATGCATTCCTCGATCAGCTTGTGCGCATCGTTGCGAACGGTCGGACGGATTTCGGCAATCTTGCGCTCGGTCCCGAAGATGATCCGGGTTTCCTGGGTTTCGAAATCGATCGCGCCGCGCACGTGTCGCGCAGCCAACAGCACTTTGTACAGGGCGTAAAGCTGCTTGAGATGCGGCAGCACGTCGTTGTACTCGCCACGAAGCTGACGCGCCTCGGTGAGTTTCGGCGTTTCCAGCATCGCGCTGACTTTGTTGTAGGTCAGGCGGGCATGGGAGTGAATCACCGCTTCGTAGAAGCAGTAGTCGGTCATCTCGCCGGTTTTGGAGATGGTCATCTCGCAAACCATGGCCAGGCGATCGACGTGCGGGTTCAGCGAGCACAGACCGTTGGACAGCTGCTCAGGCAGCATCGGCACCACGCGCTCGGGGAAATACACCGAGTTGCCGCGAACCTGAGATTCATTGTCCAGGGCCGAACCGATCTTCACGTAGCTGGAGACGTCGGCAATCGCCACGTACAACTTCCAGCCACCGGAGAACAGGCGCAGCTTGCCCGGCTTGGCTTCGCAGTACACCGCGTCATCGAAGTCGCGAGCATCTTCACCGTCGATGGTCACGAACGGCAGATGACGCAGGTCGATGCGCTTCTCTTTGTCTTTCTCTTCGACTTCCGGCTTGAGCTTGGCGGCTTCTTTGAGCACCGCCTCAGGCCAGACGTGAGGAATATCGTAAGTGCGCAGGGCGATGTCGATTTCCATGCCCGGCGCCATGTAGTTGCCCACGACTTCAACCACGTCGCCTTGCGGCTGGAAGCGTGGCGTCGGCCAGTGAGTGATCTTCACTTCGACGAACTGACCGATCTGCGCATTGGCGTTACGGCCCGGAGTGACCAGCACTTCTTGCTGGATCTTCGGGTTATCCGCCACAACGAAACCGATACCGCCCTCTTCGAAGTAGCGACCGACGATGGTCTCGTGGGCACGGGACACCACTTCGACGATCATGCCTTCACGGCGACCACGACGGTCGAGACCGGAGACACGGGCCAGCGCACGGTCGCCGTCGAACACCAGACGCATTTGCGCCGGGCTCATGAACAGGTCGTCACTGCCGTCGTCCGGGACCAGGAAGCCGAACCCGTCACGGTGACCGCTGATGCGGCCAAGGATTAGGTCGAGCTTGTCCACCGGCGCGTACGTGCCGCGACGGGTGTAGATGAGTTGAGCATCGCGCTCCATGGCGCGCAGGCGGCGACGCAGGGCTTCGATCTGGTCTTCTGTGGTCAGACCAAACTCTTCGACCAGCTGCTCGCGGTTAGCAGGCGAACCCCGATCAGCAAGGTGCTGAAGGATCAGTTCGCGGCTAGGAATAGGGTTGTCATATTTTTCCGCTTCACGAGCGGCCTCGGGATCGAGGGACTGCCAATCGGCCATTAGAGAGTTTTCACCTTGTCTATATGCGGGTTAGTTTGGCATAGGCGTAATGAAACGGGAAATTTCAGGCTGTGACAGCCCATCTAAAGCACTTTATCGACAACACAATGATGATTTAAATGCCACTGGTAACATTTTTCAGGTTTTTTTAATTCCAGGGGTTTACAGTTAAAAAGACGCTCCGTATAGTGCGCGCCATCGACGACGCACTAGCGTTGCCGATACTGCCCAGATGGTGAAATTGGTAGACACGCCAGCTTCAGGTGCTGGTGACCGCAAGGTCGTGGAAGTTCGAGTCTTCTTCTGGGCACCAATTTCGAGCTTGAGATTAGATCAATTTCAAGGCTCACACAAAAACCCGCGAAAGCGGGTTTTTTGCATTCTAAACATCTGATTTATTAAATCTAAATCAGGGGTTTACAGATCAAAACGCTCTCCGTATAGTGCGCCACATCAACAGCGGCAACGCTGAAGATCATGCCCAGATGGTGAAATTGGTAGACACGCCAGCTTCAGGTGCTGGTGACCGCAAGGTCGTGGAAGTTCGAGTCTTCTTCTGGGCACCAATTCAAATTTCAGAGTCGATCTGGAATTTCACAGAAACCCGCGAAAGCGGGTTTTTGCGTTTCCGGGCTTTGTGCAGGAGCTGCCGAAGGCTGCGATCTTTTGATCTTCAGCAATCTCAGCTCCGCCAACAATCAAGATCAAAAGATCGCGGCCTACGACAGTTGCTACCCCCTCAGCCGCCGCAAGGCGCACTTGAGAAACAATATCGTTTATCATTGTTGCAAGTTTTTGCAATGCGACAGTGAGGAACCCTGCGAATGATGTTTCGAAATACCCTGCGCCGCGGCCTGACCTTCACCCTGCTCAGCCTGGCCCTCGCCACTCCCCTCACCCAGGCTGCTGATCCAGTTTCCCTGACACTCTATAACGGTCAACACAAAGAAGTCGGCGATGCCGTCGCCAAAGCCTTCGAAGCCAAGACCGGTATTCACGTCAACGTGCGCAAAGGCAGCAGCAACCAGCTCGCCAGCCAGGTCGTCGAAGAAGGCGACCGCTCCCCCGCCGACGTGATCTACACCGAAGAATCGCCTCCGCTGAACAAGCTCGGCGAACAAGGCCTGCTGGCGCAAACCGATGCCGCCACCCTTGCCGTTCTGCCCAAAGACTACGTCGCCGGCAACGGCACCTGGATCGGCATCACCGCCCGGGTCCGCGTGGTGGCTTTCAACCCGAAACTGATAGACGAAAAAGACCTACCCAAGTCGGTGATGGAGTTCTCCGATCCGAAATGGCAAGGCAAGGTCGGCTTCGTGCCGAGCAGTGGCGCGTTCCAGGAACAGGCCGTGGCAATCATCAAAGTGCACGGCATGGATGCTGCTGAAGAATGGCTGACCGGCCTGCGCGCTTTCGGCAAGACCTACAGCAACAACATGGTCGCCCTGAAGGCGGTGGAAAACGGCGAAATCGCCACCGTACTGGTGAACAACTACTACTGGTTCGCCCTGCAACGCGAAAAAGGCCAGCTCGACTCGAAACTGCATTACTTCACCGGCGGCGACGTAGGTGGGCTGATCACGGTTTCCAGCGCGGCCGTGCTGAAATCGAGTAAACATCCAAAAGAAGCCCAGCAATTCCTTGCCTACATGGCCAGCGAAGAAGGTCAGCGCGTGATCACCCAGACCACCGCTGAATACCCGCTGCACAAAGGAATGGCATCGGATCGCGGCCTCAAGCCGTTCAGCGAGCTGCAAGCGCCGAAAGTCACGCCAGCCGATCTCGGCAACGCCGAAGAAGCCCTGGACCTGGAACGTGACGTTGGCTTGAACTGATGAGCGCATCGTTATCCGCCCCCGCCGAGCGCGGGGGTTACGTGCCACGGCGCAAGCGGCCATCGATCTGGCTGCTGCTACCGGTTTTGCTGTTGGTCGTACTCAGTCTGTTGCCGCTGGCTTATGTCGGACTCAAAACCTGGCAAGCCGGCTGGGCCGAGGCGCTGCACCTGCTTTGGCGGCCGTATGTATTTGGGTTGCTGCGCAATACGCTGGCACTGATGGTCGGTGTAACCCTGGCCTGCGGCGTCATCGGCTTATCGCTGGCCTGGTTGCTGGAACGCAGCAATCTACCGGGACGGCGACTGTGGGGCGTGATCCTATGCCTGCCGTTCGCGGTGCCAGCGTTTGTCAGCAGTTTTACCTGGGTTTCACTGAGTGCTCACTTCGAAGGCCTGGGCGGGGCGATCCTGGTGATGACCCTGTCCAAGTATCCGCTGATCTTTCTGCCGGTCGCGGCGACACTGCGCAATCTCGATCCTTCGCTTGAGGAGTCCGCCCGGACCCTTGGCCAGAACCGCTGGGGCGTGTTTTTCAAAATCACCCTGCCGCTTCTGTGGCCGTCACTGCTGGCCGGCTCGCTGCTGATCGCTTTGCACATGCTGGTAGAGTTCGGCGCGCTATCCATCATCGGCCTGCAAACCTTCACGACAGCGATCTATCAGCAGTTCGAACTGGAATTCAGTAACGCCAATGCAGCGATGCTTTCTGCCGTGTTGCTGGCGCTGTGCCTGATGTTGTTGTGGCTCGAACTACGGGTTCGCGGCAAAGGCCGGCATGTGCGCACCGGCCAGGGCGCGGCTCGGCGCGCAGAGCAGGTTCGGCTGGGGCCTTGGTCGGCGCTTGGCCAGGTTTATTGCCTGGCGCTGACTGTCGTCGGCAGCGGCATTCCGCTGGGCATGTTGGCTTACTGGCTGGCAGTGGGCTCCTCAGCTGCGTTCCCCGTGGCCGCGATCAGCGAGGCGCTGTTGTCGTCGCTGGCACTTTCCCTCGGTGGCGCAGCACTGTGCCTGGTACTGGCGGTGCCGGTTGGGCTGCTGGTGGTGCGCCATAAAGGGCAACTGGCAATCTGGGCCGAACGCTTGCCGTATCTGCTGCATGCGCTGCCAGGACTGGTGATCGCGCTGACGCTGGTGTACTTCGCCCTGCACTATGTGCCGGCGCTGTATCAGACCTCGGCGTTGCTGCTGATTGCTTATGCGCTGCTGTTCCTGCCGCTGGCTCAGGCACCGATCCGTACGGCACTGAACAAAGCCGCACCGCAATTGGAAGAAGCGGCACGCACGCTGGGGGCGTCGTCATTCAGTGCGTTTTGCCGAGTGACACTGCCGATCATTTTTCCGGCATTGGGCGCGGCGTTTGCGCTGGTCTTTCTGGATGCGATGAAGGAGCTGACGGCGACGCTGCTGCTGAGTCCGACCGGGCTTAATACGCTGGCGACTGAAGTGTGGGCGCATACCGCAAACGTGGAGTTTGCGGCGGCGGCGCCTTATGCGGCGCTGTTGATTTTGGTGTCGGGATTGCCGGTCTATTTGCTTACGACGCGGATGTATTTAAGCCGCTGAGAGAGCCATCGCGGACAAGCCCGCTCCCACATTTTTCTTCTGCGACCACACAATTTGTGCACAACAGAATCACTGTGGGAGCGGGCTTGCCCGCGATGGCGTCAGCTCTAAAACACACTAAGCCCTGAACTGCCCCAGGCTCGCCTTCAACTGCGCCGCCAAGCCATCCAGCACTTTGCCGCTGGCCGTGGTTTCCACCACCGCCTGCGCCGCTTTCTCAGCTTGAGCGTGAATAGTCTCCACCCGACCCCGTACAGCCTGCGCGCCTTGCGCCTGATGCGCCGCGGCTTGAGTCGCCAGACCTATCGCCGCATGCACCTGCTCGACCGACGCCTGCACCGATTGCTGCAACCGCGCACTGTCACGCAGCACCAGCAAACCTTCACTGGCCTGACGCCCGGCTTGGCCAATCGCTGCCACCGCCTCACGCGCGCCTTGCTGCAAGGCCACGATGTGCGCCTGGATGTCACCGGTGGAGCTCTGGGTCTTGCTCGCCAGCGCCCGCACTTCATCCGCCACCACCGCAAAGCCACGACCGGTTTCACCCGCTCGCGCCGCTTCGATGGCGGCGTTCAGCGCCAGCAAGTTGGTCTGCTCGGCGATCCCGTGGATCACCGTCAACACCACTTCAATCTGCTCACTCTGCTGGGCCAGCCGCTCGATGACTTTCGCCCCGGTATCGACCTGACCAGCCAACGCCTCGATCAGGCTGCCGACCTTCGCCGACGTCCGGGTGTTTTCATCCGTGGCCGAACGAATGTCCACCACTTGCTGCAAGGCCGCCTGCATCGCATGGCTTTCAGACTGGGCTTCATCAGCCATTTGCGACAACGCGCGCAAGCTCTCGGCCACTTCATCGCGCTGCATGCCGGCCGCTTTATCGGCACCGGCATTGCGCAGGGTCATGGCGCCAATTTCGACGCCGGTGCGCTGAGCCACATCGCCCGCTTCGCGCACGATCGGCTGCAACTTGTCCACGAAGCGATTGACCGCCGAGGCCATGTCGCCGATTTCGTCCATGCTGTTGATTTGCACACGCTTGGTCAGGTCGCCCTCGCCCGCCGCCAGATCATCCATGGCGCTGATCAGCATCTTCAAGCGATTGACCACTCGACGCCCCAGCACCACCGCCAGCAACAGCAGCACGCCGCATCCGACCAGTGCCAGGCCCATGCCGATGCGCCAGCGCAAAGTGCCCGCCGCTTGCTGCACGGTGCTGGTGGTATTGGCCTGCATTTCAGAGGCCGTGGACTGCGCCGACTTCAGACGCGCGCCCATCGCTGCGGCACTATCAGCCGCCGCGCCTTTGAGGCTATCGCCGACCAGTTGATCACTGCTGGCGATCAGCGCGGTGAAGCGCTTGTCCAGGGCAGCCAGATCGACTTCCACCGAAGCGGTAGAGACACCCATCAAGACCTTGCCGATTTCCACGCCATTGGGGCTGATCGAGGCTTCGATGTAGTAGACCGACGGATCGCTCTTCGCCGCATCCAGCACTTTGTCCAAGGCGCGCTCGCCTTGGCCTTTCTCCAGCAACGCTTTGTTGATCGGGTTCTCGCGATTCAAATAGCGTGTCAGGTGCTGGCCGGTGGCGTCGTCGTAGATTACGAACAACACGTTCGGATTGCGCTGGGCCCGGCGGGCGAATTCGGACAGGGTTGGAACGTCGCTGTCCCACATGGCGCGGGGTGCGACCGAGGCCAGAAGCTGCGCCATATCATTGGCGGAGTCCTTCAGGTCTTTTTCCAGTGTCCCACGCAATTGCGCCTGCTCGTCCTTCAGACGCGAGGACAGGCCGGCGGTGAGTCGCTGACGGGTATTGGTCGACAGGCTGTCCAGGCTCGACGTGACTTCACGCCCCGCTTGCTCCAGCTCACCGGAGAGTTTTTGACTGTCAGCACCCAGGCGCACGCCTAGATCGGCCTCCAGCGCGGTGACTGTGCTCCGCGTCAGAGCGACGGCAACCAGCACTTGCACCAAAAGGGCGATACCAAGGGTAACGAACACGGGCCGCAGAAGACGGCTTTGTAACAGTGAGAGAATGGCTGACACGGGATTATCCCTCTGCTTTGACGCCATTAAATTGATGGCACGCCAGAAGGCATAATTACAGCAAAGGTCGTGCCGCCCAACAGGCATAAACGACAAAGGCCCCGATTAAGGGGCCTTTGTGTTTTACATCAACGACTTATTAAGCGAACGGGTGACGCAGAACGATGGTTTCGTTGCGGTCCGGGCCCGTCGAAATAATGTCAATCGGCGCACCGACCAACTCTTCAACGCGTTTGATGTAGTTGCGAGCAGCTTGCGGCAGCTCTTCCAGCGTCTTGGCACCGACGGTGGATTCGGTCCAGCCTGGCATCTCTTCGTACACCGGCTCCAGGCCGATGTAGCTGTCGGCATCAGTCGGTGCGTCGATCACTGCACCATCCTGGTTCTTGTAGCCAACACAGATGTTGATGGTTTCCAGGCCGTCCAGCACGTCCAGCTTGGTCAGGCACAGGCCCGAGATGCTGTTGACGTCGATGGCGCGACGCAGGATGACAGCATCGAACCAGCCGCAACGACGGGCACGGCCGGTGGTAGCACCGAACTCGTGGCCACGCTTGGCCAGGAACGCACCCACGTCGTCGAACAGCTCGGTCGGGAAAGGACCCGAACCGACGCGAGTGGTGTAGGCCTTGGTGATGCCCAGGATGTAATCCAGGTACATCGGGCCAAAACCCGAACCGGTGGCGATACCGCCTGCGGTGGTGTTGGAGCTGGTGACGTACGGGTAGGTACCGTGGTCGATGTCCAGCAGGGAGCCTTGGGCACCTTCGAACATGATGTCTTTGCCAGCGCGACGCAGCTCGTGCAGCTCAGCGGTGACGTCGAGCATCATCGGCTTGAGCAGCTCGGCGTATTCCATGCACTCATCAAGAGTTTTCTGGAAGTCGATGGCCGGTTCTTTGTAGTAATTGACCAGCACGAAGTTGTGGTAATCCAGCAACTCGCCCAGCTTGGCGGCGAAACGCTCACGGTGGAACAGGTCACCGATGCGCAGACCGCGACGTGCAACCTTGTCTTCGTACGCCGGGCCGATGCCACGACCGGTAGTACCGATCTTCAGCTCGCCACGGGCCTTTTCACGGGCCTGGTCCAGCGCGACGTGATAGGACAGGATCAGCGGGCAGGACGGGCTGATACGCAGACGCTCACGCACCGGTACGCCTTTCTCTTCCAGCTTGATGATTTCCCGCAGCAGAGCGTCGGGTGCAACCACCACGCCGTTACCGATCAGGCACTGAACGCCTTCGCGCAGCACGCCCGACGGGATCAGGTGCAAGACGGTTTTCTCGCCGTCGATCACCAGCGTGTGACCAGCGTTGTGGCCACCCTGGTAGCGCACTACGGCGGCAGCATGTTCGGTCAGCAGATCAACGATCTTGCCTTTGCCCTCATCACCCCATTGGGTGCCCAGGACTACGACATTCTTACCCATAACACTTGTCCTCATTCGCGCAAACTTGGTGCCGGCGGCGAGCCGGCAGGAAAACTCAAGAAGCCAGCGGCAATACTTGCCAAAGCCCGTTCTGCTGAATCAATTGCCGGTCGCAGTCCGCTTCACGGGCGGCGGCCAAAGGTTGCCCAGGCAATGCCTGAACGACACGCTGACCCTCACTGCGCAACTGGCAAACCTGCTGCCAGAGTGCCGCATCCGTACTGTCAGGCATCCAGATACCGCCAGACGGTAACTTGATCTCAGCACGCCCCAGGGTCACCAGGGTTTTTAAATCGGTGGAAAATCCGGTGGCCGGACGCGCGCGACCGAAGTCGGCGCCGATGTCGTCGTAACGACCGCCCTGGGCAATGGACTGGCCAACACCCGGCACGAACACCGCGAACACCACACCGGTATGGTAGTGATAACCGCGCAACTCACCGAGGTCGAAATACAGCGGTAACTCAGGGAAGCGCACGGAAAGACGCTCGGCAATCGCCAGCAAATCATCCAGCGCCGCCAACACCGGTGCCGGCGCACCCGCCAGACGCTCGCGGGCAGCGCTCAATACTTCACGACCGCCACACAGATCGACCAACGCTCGCAGCATGCCCGACAGATCGGCCGGCAAGCCTTCGGTCAAGGTAATGACCTCGTCGATGGCTTTACGTTGCAACGCATCGAACAACTGCTGTTCGACCTCACCGGACAAACCGGCGGCGCGGGCCAGGCCGCGGTAGATACCCACATGACCGAGGTCCATGTGCACATCCGGCACATCGGCCAGTTGCAACATGGCCAGCATCAGGCTGATGACTTCCACGTCGCTGCTCGGACTGGCATCGCCGTACAACTCGGCGCCCAGTTGAATCGGGCTGCGCGAGGACGACAAGGCACGCGGCTGAGCATGCAACACGCTACCGGCATAGCACAGGCGACTCGGGCCTTCGCGACGCAGGGTGTGCGCATCGATGCGCGCCACTTGCGGCGTGATGTCGGCACGGAAACCCATCTGCCGGCCCGATTGCGGGTCAATGACCTTGAAGGTACGCAGATCGAGGTCCGAACCCGCACCGGTCAGCAGGGATTCCAGGTACTCGATATGGGGAGTCACGACAAACTCGTAACCCCAGCTCTGGAACAGATCCAACACCTGACGACGCGCGACTTCAATACGCGCGGCTTCTGGTGGCAGTACTTCTTCGATGCCATCTGGCAGCAGCCAGCGGTCTACCGTTGCCATTACGCCATTCCCCTATGATCCGGGCGGCAAGCCGTTGGGCGAGCCTTGAGTGAAGCAGAAAATGAGCGGCTCATGTGCAAACAACGCGCATAAACAACGTGGCGAAAAGCCTGGAACCGGCTTCGCCCACCACTTTCCTCGAAAAACCTGTCGTGCCTGCATAAAAACAGCAATCAAACGTGCAGACGCAAAAAAGCCGGGAATTTCCCGGCTGCCGCATCATACACACGTTTTCCCAAAGGATCACCCCGCCCGAGGCTTTAGCCGCCAGGCGGGGGATGATTCAGGTCAACGTCGTATCAAGGCTTGGCTTTTTCCAGGTAACGGAAGAAGTCACTGCTTGGGTCCAGGACCATGACGTCGGATTTGTTCGCGAAGCTTTCACGGTAGGCGCGCAGGCTACGATAGAAACCGTAGAACTCCTGATCCTGGCCGTAGGCCTTGGAGTAGATTGCAGCGGCCTGGGCATCACCGTCACCGCGAACCTCTTCGGATTCACGATAGGCTTCAGCCAGCAGCACGCGGCGTTGACGATCGGCGTCGGCACGGATGCCTTCTGCCAGCTCGTTACCCTTGGCGCGGTGCTCGCGAGCTTCACGCTCACGCTCGGAACTCATGCGCTCGAACACGCTGCGGTTCACTTCCTTCGGCAGGTCGATAGCCTTGACCCGGACATCGACTACTTCGATGCCCAACTCTTTTTCCGCCATCTTGTTCAACGATGCGGTGATATCGGTCATCAGCGCATCGCGCTCACCGGATACCACTTCATGCAGGGTGCGCTTGCCGAACTGGTCACGCAGGCCCGATTCAAGACGACGGGAAAGACGCTCGTCAGCAATCTGCTTGAGGCCGGAAGTCGCGGTGTAGAAGCGCTCGGCATCTTTCACGCGCCACTTGGCGTAGGCATCAACCATGACGGCTTTCTTTTCCAGCGTCAGGAAGCGTTGTGTCGGTGCATCCAGGGTCATCAGACGTGCGTCGAATTTACGCACCTGGTTAACGTAAGGCACTTTCACGTGCAAGCCTGGTTGAACGTCAGCCTGAACCACACGACCGAACTGCAGCAGCACCGCACGCTCGGTCTGAGCCACGATGTAGAAGCAGTTCCAGGCTGCGATCGCCACGACGACGCCGACAATAAGGGCGATCAGCGATTTATTGCTCATCAGCGACTCTCCCTGGTACGTGTCTGCTGTTGCTGCAGATCAGCTGCCGCACGCGCATTCGCTTCATTGCCGGTAGCTGCCGCACCGGTCACCGGAGTGCTGGTGTTGCGACCACTTTCGACCATCTTGTCCAGCGGCAAGTACAGCAGATTGCTCTGGCCATTCTTGTTGCCGGTCACGAGAACCTTGCTGGTGTTGCTGAAGACTTCCTGCATGGTGTCCAGGTACAGACGCTCACGGGTGACTTCAGGGGCCTTGCGATACTCGGCCACCAACTTGGTAAAGCGATCCGCTTCACCCTTGGCGCGCGATACCGTTTCGTCACGGTAACCGTTGGCATCTTCAAGGATGCGCTGGGCCTGACCACGAGCTTCCGGCACGACACCGTTGGCATAGGTTTCAGCCTGGTTACGGGAACGCTGCTCGTCTTCACGGGCACGGATCACGTCATCGAAGGCTTCCTGCACTTCACGCGGTGCAGCTGCGCTCTGTACGTTTACCTGGGTGACAGTGATGCCGGTGCGATAGGTATCCATGAAGCGTTGCAGACGCTCCTTGATTTCGCTGGCCATCAATTCACGACCTTCGGTCAGCACCTGGTCCATCGCCGTGGAACCCACGACATGGCGCAAGGCACTTTCGGTCGCGTGCTGCAGGCTGATTTCCGGCTGATCGACGCTCAGCACGAAATCCTGCAGGTTGCTGATCTTGTACTGCACGGTCAACGGCACTTCGACGATGTTCTCGTCCTCAGTCAGCATTTGGCCCTGCTTGGTATAGGCACGCTCACGCGTGACGTTTTCCAGGTACTTGTGATCGATCGGCGGGAAGTAGATGTTCAAGCCCGGGCCGACAGTCTCGTAGTACTTGCCGAAGCGCAGCACCACGGCTTGCTCCTGCTCGTCGACTACATAGACTGCGCTGTACAGCCAAATAGCCGCCAGCACGACAAGGCCGATGCCGAGCAGGCCGCCGAAGCCACCACTCCTGCCCGGACCACCGCCGTCATCACCGCGTTTCTTACCACCACCGAACAACCCGTTCAGGCTTTCCTGCAGCTTTCGGAAGGCCTCGTCGAGATCCGGTGGTCCCTTGCGGTCGCCGTTATTGCGGCGCTTGCCACCCCAAGGATCCTGATTATTCGAGTTGCCACCCGGCTCATTCCAAGCCATAGCGCTCTCCATCTGATAAAGCAAAGACGCACCCACGGCGCGCCGACCAATGCTACAGAATGCCTGTCACCACGGCACAACCGCTTTCTCAGGCTTTTATTGCAAAGTGTGTTGCTCGATGAAGTCCATCGGCTGCAATCCTTCGCGGCTCACCAGTCGATTCAACTCGACTCGTGGCAAACGAACGGCCAGCAGGCAGATGCCTTCTTCGTCGTGTTCTTCTTTCTGTACCGCACCGGCTTCGAAAAACTGCGCACGCAGTCGAGCAAAACGTTGCGGCAAGCGCAAGGTACCAACAAACAATTCATTGCCGAGCAGTTCGGCCACGGCCTGCTTGAGCAGGTCCAGACCTGTACCGTCCTTGGCCGACAACCAGACCCGCACCGGCTTGCCATCGGCATCGCGCTGGATTTGCGGCTCAACGCCTTCAAGCAAATCGAGTTTGTTGTATACCTCAAGGATCGGCAAGTCCTGGGCACCGATCTCGCCCAGCACCACCATCACCTGCTCGATCTGCAACATGCGATCCGGTTCGGCCGCATCGATCACGTGCAGCAACAGGTCTGAGTTGCTCGACTCTTCGAGCGTAGACCGAAATGCCTCGACCAGTTTGTGGGGCAAGTGACGTATGAAACCCACAGTGTCGGCCAGGACAATCGGCCCCAGGTCGTCGATCTCCAGACGGCGCAAGGTCGGGTCCAGCGTGGCAAACAACTGGTCAGCCGCATACACGTCGGATTTCGTCACGTTATTGAAGAGCGTGGATTTGCCGGCGTTGGTGTACCCCACCAGGGACACGGTAGGAATATCCGCACGCGAACGGCCGCGTCGCGACTGTTCACGCTGACTGCGCACTTTTTCCAGCCGGCTCTTGATCTGTTTCAGGCGAACCCGCAGCAAACGGCGGTCGGTTTCCAGCTGGGTTTCACCCGGGCCCCGCATACCGATACCGCCACCCTGACGCTCAAGGTGAGTCCAGCCACGAACCAGCCGCGTGCTCATGTGGTCAAGCTGGGCCAGTTCTACCTGGAGCTTGCCTTCATGGGTACGGGCGCGCTGGGCGAAAATATCGAGAATCAGACCGGTACGGTCGATCACGCGACACTCGAAAACACGTTCGAGGTTACGTTCCTGACTGGGCGTGAGGATGTGATTGAAGATGACCAGATCTGCCTTTTCGGCATGGACCAGGTCGCGCAGTTCCTCGACCTTGCCGCTGCCAATCAGGAATTTGGCGGTTGGCCGATGACGCGGCACGTTAAAAAACGCAACGGTCTCGGCGCCGGCCGAATTAGCCAACTCCTGAAACTCCTGCGGATCTTCGCGCGCCTCAGGGTCCTGTCCATCCAAGTGAACGAGGATCACTCGCTCACCACCACCGTGGCGCTCAAAGAACAAAGGAGACTCCTATCAGGCGTTACCTGGCTCAGCGTCACCTGCTTCGGATTCGGTTGCGCTAGGCAGACGAATTGGACGAACCGGCACCACTGTAGAGATAGCGTGTTTGTAAACCATCTGGCTGACGGTGTTTTTCAGCAGGATAACGAACTGGTCGAAAGACTCGATCGTGCCTTGCAGTTTGATCCCGTTGACCAGGTAGATGGACACCCCAACTTTCTCTTTACGTAAAGTATTCAAGTAAGGGTCTTGTAGCGAATGCCCTTTTGACATGTGCCGCACTCCTTTAAGGATTCAATATAAAAAATAGGTAAACAGATGGCTTGTGGCCGTCACACCCCCAAGGATAGACGGCAATTGCAAGGACTCAGCTCAATATGGAGATGGTCCCCAGGTATTTCAAGGCGCGCGGCAGATTGTCGCAATCCAGGCTGTCCAACCAGTGTAAATCAGCCCAGCTGCGCAGCCAGGTGAACTGGCGCTTTGCCAATTGGCGCGTGGCAATGATTCCACGCTCCTGCATCTCGGCTTGCGTCAGCTTGCCATCCAGGTAGTCCCAGACTTGTCGGTAGCCTACCGCACGTATAGACGGCAACCCTGAATGCAGGTCACTGCGTTTACGCAGGGCTACGACCTCGTCAATGAATCCCTGTTCCAACATGTTCGTGAATCTTTGTTTAATTCGTTCGTGCAGTACTTGGCGATTTGCCGGAGCAATGGCCAAGTTCGCGACAGTATAGGGCAATTGTTGCAGTCCCGAAGCGGCTGCTTCAGTACTTTGCGCAGATTGTCGCAACCTGAGCTCAGTCATGCTCTGACCGCTGACGCGATAAACTTCCAGCGCTCGACTGAGCCGCTGGGGATCGTTCGGATGAATGCGCGCGGCAGATACCGGGTCGATGGCCGCCAATTGTTCGTGCAGCGCAGGCCAGCCAAGGCGTACAGCCTCTTCTTCGATCTGCGCCCGGACATCGGGATCAGCCGCCGGCATGTCCGCCAGGCCTTCGACCAAAGCCTTGTAATAGAGCATTGTGCCGCCTACCAGCAGCGGAATCTTACCCCGCGCGGTGATCTCGGCCATCGCTTCCAGCGCATCACGACGAAAATCCGCCGCCGAATAGCTTTCTGCCGGGTCGAGAATATCGATCAGACGGTGTGGGAATTCAGACAGCAGTTCTTTGGAAGGCTTGGCGGTACCGATGTCCATGCCACGGTAAACCAGCGCTGAATCGACACTGATCAGCTCGCAAGGCAGGACTTTGGTGAGTTCGATGGCCAGGTCGGTCTTGCCGGCGGCGGTCGGGCCCATCAGGAAAATCGCAGGAGGGAGCTGGCTCATCAACGACCGCGCAAAAACAGTTTGTCCAGATCGTCCAGGCCCAGTTGGGTCCAGGTCGGTCGGCCATGGTTGCATTGACCGCTGCGCTCGGTGTTTTCCATGTCGCGCAGCAGACCGTTCATTTCCGGCAGCGCCAGGCGCCGATTCGCCCGAATCGCGCCGTGACAGGCCATCGTGCCAAGCAGTTCGTTCAGGTGTGCCTGAATCCGGTCGCTGGTGCCGTATTCCATCAAATCCGCCAGGACATCGCTAACCAGTCGGTTGGCCTCGGCCTGTTTCAGCAACGCGGGGATTTGCCGGATGGCCAGTGTTTCCGGGCCCAGGCGCTGCAGTTCAAAGCCCAGGCGCTGGAACCAGGCGACGTTTTCTTCGGCGCAATCGGCCTCTCGCTGGCTGACCGCCAGGGATTCCGGCACCAGCAATGGCTGGCCACTCAACCCTTCGCTGGCCATGGCGACTTTCAGGCGCTCGTACATGATCCGCTCATGGGCGGCGTGCATGTCCACCAGCACCAGGCCCTGGGCGTTTTCCGAAAGTATGTAGATGCCTTTGAGCTGCGCCAGCGCATAACCCAGCGGCGGAATATCGTCCTGTCCGGCCGGTAATGCGACGGCGTTGGCTTCTGGCAGCGGTGCAAAAAATTCGCGGTACGCAGCCTGCGCTTCAGCCACTGGCACACCGGACTGAGGCCGCGGTGTGTATTGATATTGATAACCCGCGCCTGCGCCCGAGCCGGCCGGCGCATTGAACGACGGCTGCGCCTGAGGCTGCTCCAGCAAGGCATTGGCCGCCAGGCGCATTTCGCCCTGTGGACCGAATTCGCCAGCGTCAATGCCAGTCGGTCGCACAATGGCGGTCGCCACCGGACTGGCCAAATGATCTTCCGGCCGCACATCGCCCAAGGCACGGTGCAAGGTGCCATAAAGGAAATCGTGGACCATGCGTCCGTCACGGAAGCGCACTTCGTGTTTGGTCGGGTGGACGTTGACGTCAACACCCGCCGGATCGACCTCGAAAAACAGCACAAATGTCGGGTGCCGGCCGTTGAACAGCACGTCGCGATAGGCCTGGCGTACGGCGTGGGCCACCAGCTTGTCGCGGACCGCACGGCCATTGACGAAGAAATACTGCAAGTCCGCCTGACTGCGGTTGAACGTCGGCAACCCGACCCACCCCCAAAGATGCAAGCCATTGCGCTCGATTTCAATCGGCAGCGCCTGCTCGAGGAAGCCGGAACCGCAGATGGCCGCCACTCGCCGGGCACGGGCCGCGTCGTCATGGGCTTCGTGCAGGCTGAGGATGGTCTTGCCGTTGTGGCGCAAATGGAACGCCACGTCGAAACGCGCCAACGCCAAGCGCTTGATCACTTCTTGCAGGTGATCGAATTCGGTTTTTTCAGTCTTGAGGAATTTGCGCCGCGCCGGGGTGTTGAAAAACAAGTCGCGCACTTCGACCGAGGTGCCCACCGGATGGGCTGCCGGTTGCACACGAGGTGCCATGTCCCGGCCTTCGGTTTCGACCTGCCAGGCCTGATCGGCATCCTTGGTGCGGGACGTCAGGGTCAGGCGCGCCACGGAGCTGATCGAAGCGAGGGCTTCACCGCGAAACCCGAGGCTCATGACTTGCTCGAGGTCTTCGAGGTTACGAATCTTGCTGGTGGCGTGTCGCGCCAGGGCCAACGGCAAATCATCGGCAGAAATGCCACTGCCATCGTCGCGAACCCGCAGCAACTTGACGCCGCCCTGCTCCACGTCCACATCGATGCGCCGGGCACCGGAGTCGAGGCTGTTTTCCAACAACTCCTTGATCACCGAGGCCGGGCGCTCAACCACCTCACCGGCAGCAATCTGGTTCGCCAGTCGTGGGCTGAGCAGCTCGATACGAGCTGCCTGGGTCACCACCTGATTCATTCCTTGGCCGCCAGTTCGGTGCCGGGAATGGTCAAGGTCTGACCGATTTTCAGCTCATCGCTTTGCAGGTTGTTGGCGCTGCGCAATGTGGCCGGCGATACCTGATAGCGCACCGCGATCATCGCCAGCGTCTCGCCCGGGCTCACCCGGTGGTCGCGAGGGCCTTGCACGATTTTCCCGGAGTCACGCAGCCAGGCGATGTAAGTACCCGGCGGAGGATTCTGCTGGAAGAACTGACGCACGCCACTGCTGATCGAACGCGCCAGCGCCTGCTGGTGATTCGCTGCCGCCAGCTTGGACGCTTCGTTGGCATTGGAGATGAACCCGGTTTCGACCAGGATCGATGGAATGTCCGGTGACTTCAGCACCATGAACCCGGCTTGTTCCACGCGCTGCTTGTGCAACGGCGTGACCCGACCGATGTTGCTCAGAACTTTCTGGCCAACGTTCAGACTGGAGGTCAGGGAGGCGGTCATCGACAGGTCGAGCAATACGCCCGCAAGCATGCGGTCCTTGTCGTCGAGGCTGACGTTGCCGGCGCCGCCGATCAAGTCGGAACGGTTTTCGCTGTCGGCCAGCCAACGGGCGGTCTCCGACGTTGCGCCGCGATCGGACAAGGCGAACACCGATGCACCAAAAGCAGCAGCCGAAGGCGCGGCGTCGGCGTGGATCGATACGAACAGGTCGGCGCCCTTCTTGCGGGCAATTTCAGTACGGCCGCGCAATGGAATGAAGTAGTCACCGGTACGGGTCAGTTCTGCGCGGAAACCTTTCATGCCGTTGACCTGACGCTGCAATTCGCGGGCGATGGCCAATACCACGTCTTTTTCCTTCTGGCCGCGAGAGCCTGAGGCCCCCGGGTCTTCACCACCGTGGCCGGCGTCGATCACCACCATGATGTCGCGCTTGCCAGCCGGTGCGGGCGGCAGCTTCACTGCCGGTTCCACCGGAGTCACCGGAGTCACCGGAACCGGCGCTACTGTCGCAACGTTGGTCGGCACGGGAATCGGCGCGGCGGCCTCGGCGCTATCGAACAGGTCGACTACCAGGCGATTACCGTATTGGGCGTTTGGCGCCAAGGTAAAACTTTTCGGGGTGACGGCTTTTTTCAGGTCAATGACCACCCGCAGGTCCGTCGGCGTGCGCTGGGCGGAACGCATGGCGGTGATCGGGGTGTTCGAGGTGTTGAGCTTCAGCGGCGCAGCAAGGGTCGCGCCATTGATATCGATGACCAGCCGGTCCGGGGCGCTCAAAGTGAATACGCTGTGTTGCACCGGCCCAGTCAGGTCGAACACCAACCGTGTGTTGTCCGGAGCCCGCCACAGGCGAACGCTATTGACCTTTGTCTCGGCCACAGCGTCGACGGTCACCGCCAAAAACAACACTCCTACGGCAGCTACCATCGCGCGAAAGCGCATACCTAACCCCATCATTTAATTGGTTTCCAATGCCAAAACGGCACACCACGACTCGCCACGCGAGCCCTGGGACAAAATTTTCAGCGAACGCCCGCTGTCTTGCGGGCTAATGGTAATGGTCAGGTCGGGCTTTGGCAAAAAGCCTGCACCCTTCTGGGGCCATTCGATCAGGCAAAGCGCATCGTCTTCGAAATAGTCGCGGATGCCCAGGTACTCCAGTTCTTCAGGGTCGACCAGTCGATAGAGGTCGAAATGGAAGGCCCGGATAGCTCCGATCTCGTATGGCTCGACCAGGGTGAACGTCGGGCTCTTTACCGCCCCGACATGCCCCAGGCCACGGATGATACCCCGTGACAGCGTGGTTTTCCCCGCCCCCAGATCCCCTTCCAGAAAAATCAGACCGTGCCCTTGGGTGGTTTTTGCAATGCGCTCGCCGAATGCGGTCATCGCCTCTTCATCAGCCAGGTACAGGGTTACTTCAGACACGGTGCTTGCTCCTCCAACAACTGACGAATGGCTGGAATCAGATCACTGGCCGCCAGCCCACGGCCCGATTTACCTACTTGCGCGCCGGCATTGGCATGCAGCCACACCGCCAGGCAGGCGGCGTCGAAGGCATCCATGCCCTGGGCCAACAACGCGCCGACCAGACCGGCCAGCACGTCGCCCAAACCAGCGGCAGCCATTGCCGGATGGCCCTGATGACACACTGCCAGACGCCCGTCAGGACTGGCGACGAGGCTGCCGGCGCCTTTCAAGATCACTACAGCTGTATATTTTTTGCTCAACGCATGGGCCGCGGCCGGCCGATCGGCCTGAACCTCGGCGGTGCTTATTCCCAACAAACGCGCCGCTTCCCCAGGATGCGGCGTGATCACACAGTCCTTGGGCAAACTCACTTGCCTTTCAGCCAGCACATTCAATGCATCGGCATCCCAGACTTGCGGCAACGGTGCATTGGCTGCCGCCGACAATAGGCTGCGTCCCCAGGAAGTCTGGCCCAGGCCCGGGCCAACCACCAGTACGGAAACCTTTTGAAGCAGTCCCATCAGTTGATTGGCCGACGAAACCCCGAGCACCATCACTTCAGGGAGTCTGGCCAACGCCGCCGGGACATGCTCGCTGCGCGTGGCCACGGACACCATGCCTGCACCACTGCGCAGGGCGCTTTGCGCACTCAGCAGGACTGCCCCACCCAAGCCACGGTCACCGCCTATCAGCAGAACGTGGCCGAATTTGCCTTTGTGCGATGTTGGCGCACGGCTCGCCAGACGCGGCAGGTTACCGGTCGACAGACGGCAGGCGCTGACAGCGACCCCACTGAAAGTCTCGGCGCTCGCCTGCAGATCATTGAAAACCAGCTCCCCCACCACATCAGCCGCATCACCGGTAAACAGCCCCAGCTTCAAACCAATGAAGGTCACGGTCAGATCAGCCCGAATGGCTACCCCGAGTACGCGCCCGGTATCGGCACTCAGTCCGGAAGGAATATCCACCGCCGCCACCGGCAAGCCACTGGCGTTGATCGCCGTGATTGCGCTGGCATAGGGCTCTCGCACCTCGCCAGTCAGACCGGTACCGAGCAAGGCGTCCAACACCACACCACGCAGCTCGGACTGCGGGCCCCAGGCTTGTACGGCGACGCCATCCGAAACGGCCTCGGCGTGAGCCAACGCCGCATCTCCCTGCAAATGCTGGGGATCGCCCGCCGCCAACACCCGCACATGCCAGCCGGCACGCCGGGCCAGCACCGCCACCAGATAACCGTCGCCGGCGTTGTTACCGCGACCGGCCACGACCGTCAATTCGTTCGCCGTCGGCCAGTGACGGACCAGCGCCCGCCAGGTCGCCCGGGCAGCACGCTGCATCAATTCGAAGCCCGGTGTACCGGCCGCGATCAGGCTCGCGTCGAGGGCTCGCACTTGCGCAGCGCTGTACAGCGCGTCGGGTAAATCATCTTTAGTGTGCGGCATGCGTCTACGGGCTCCGATGTCTGGCAGAATTATACGCACCTCAGCTCCGGTTTCTCTCGCCTCATGCCTGCTATTAACACAGACCTCCCCGCTCTCGCCCAATCCATCAAGGACTGGGGCCGCGAGCTGGGCTTTCAGCAAGTCGGCATCAGCGGCCTGGACCTCGCCGAGCACGAACAGCACCTGGAACGCTGGCTTGCGGCCGGCTACCACGGCGAAATGGATTACATGGGCGCTCACGGCAGCAAACGCTCACACCCGGAAGAGTTGGTGCCCGGCACACTTCGAGTCGTATCCCTGCGCATGGACTACCTGCCGGGCGACACCGAAATGGCCAAACGCCTGACTCAACCTGCAAAAGCCTATGTCTCGCGTTATGCCTTGGGCCGCGATTACCACAAATTGATCCGTAAACGCGTGCAACAACTGGCCGAAAAAATTCAGGCGGTGATCGGGCCATTCGGTTACCGCGCCTTCGTCGACAGCGCTCCGGTGCTGGAAAAAGCCATCGCCGAACAGGCCGGTCTTGGCTGGATCGGCAAAAACACCCTGGTCTTGAACCGCAAGGCCGGCAGCTATTTCTTCCTCGCCGAACTCTTTGTCGATTTGCCGCTGCCGGTCGACCCGCCACACGGCACCGAGCATTGCGGCCGATGTACTGCGTGCCTGGACATCTGTCCGACCAACGCCTTCGTCGGCCCCTATGTATTGGACGCCCGGCGCTGCATCTCGTACCTGACCATCGAACTCAAAAGCGCGATCCCGGAAGATTTGCGCCCGCTGATCGGCAATCGGGTGTTCGGCTGCGATGACTGCCAGATCGTCTGCCCGTGGAATCGCTTCGCCCGTCCCTCAGGAGAAAGCGACTTCAAGCCACGGCACAACCTGGACAACGCCGAGCTGGCTGAGCTGTTCATGTGGGATGAGGACAAATTCCTCAGCAGCACCGAAGGTTCTCCGCTGCGCCGGGCGGGTTACGAGCGTTGGCTGCGAAACCTGGCGGTGGGTCTGGGGAACGCGCCGTCGAGCATTCCGGTGCTGGAAGCGTTGAAGGCGCGCCGCGACTATCCCTCCGAATTGGTCCGCGAACACGTCGAGTGGGCCCTGAAACAACACGGACTTCTGTAGGAGCTGTCGAGAGAAACGAGGCTGCGATCTTTTGATCTTGTTGAAAAAGATCGCAGCCTCGTTTCACTCGACAGCTCCTACTGGGATCCCGTGGAGGTCAGGCCTCGTCGTTGTAAACGAACTTCGGCATTTCCCAGTGAAAACGAATCGCCAGCAAGCGCAACAGGAACCCGCCGAACAGCGTGATCAAAATCGCCTGTTCACCCGGTAATTGCAGGTAAATGCAGAGCATGTAGCACCACGCCGCCGCGAACGAGACGCTAGCGTAAAGCTCGCGACGGAAGATCAGCGGGATGTCGTTGCAGAAGATGTCGCGCAGGATGCCCCCGAAAACCCCGGTAATCACGCCACTGACCGAGGCCACCAGCATGCCGTGGCCCATTTCCAGGGCGGTCATACAGCCAATCAGGGTAAACGCCACCAGGCCAACGGCATCGAGCACCAGAAACAGCGAGCGCAGGTGACGCATCCAGCGTGCAGCGAAGACGGTGAACATGGCCGCGATGGAGGTCAGCACCAGGTATTCCGGGTGCTTCACCCACGTCAGCGGGTAGTGGCCGAGCAGCACGTCACGCACTGAGCCGCCGCCGAGGGCCGTGATGCAAGCGATCAGCACCACGCCGAACCAGTCCATGCCGCGCCGACCTGCAGACAGGGCACCAGTCATGGCTTCGGCGGTGATGGCAATCAGGTAAAGCATCAGCAACATGGTGGCGGTCCTTGCAGGAAGGCGCGCAGTCTACTCACTTCACCGACGCCCCAAAAGAGGGCCGGCGCCATGTAGGAGCTGTCGAGTGCAACGAGGCTGCGATCTTTTGATCTGAAAAATCAAAGTCAAAAGATCGCAGCCTCGTTGCACTCGACAGCTCCTACACAGGTAGGATGCCAAATCAGAACTTGATGAAATGCTTGCGGTAGTGCTGCAGCTCGGCGATCGATTCGCGGATATCGTCCAGGGCCAGGTGAGTGCTGCCCTTTTTGAAGCTGTCGCGCACGTCCGGCGCCCAACGTGCAGCCAGCTCTTTGAGCGTCGACACGTCAAGGTTGCGGTAGTGGAAGTAGCTTTCCAGGGATTTCATGTGGGTATAAAGGAAGCGACGGTCCTGGCAGATGCTGTTGCCGCAGATCGGCGACTTGCCCTTAGGCACCCATTGTTCCAGAAAGGCAATGGTCTGCGCTTCGGCTTCGGCCATGCTGATGCGGCTGTCGCGAACCCGCTGGGTCAGGCCCGAGCCGCCGTGTTGACGGGTGTTCCACTCGTCCATGCCGGCGAGGATTTCGTCGCTGTGGTGGATGGCGATCACCGGACCTTCGGCCAACGTGTTCAGGTCGCTGTCCGTGACAATGGTGGCCATCTCGATGATGACGTCGGTATCAGGGTTCAGACCGGTCATTTCCAGGTCGATCCAGATCAGATTCTGCGGGTTTTGCATGTGTCGGCTCCTAGGCAATGCTGCGCAGTTTAGCCTAGGGCGGTGCCGGGGCGTGCTAAACTCGCTGCCGTTTTACCTAATCGCTGCATTCTTCATACGGAACACCCATGGCCAAACGCCAACTCAATCGTCGTCAAAACTGGCGCATCGAAAAGATTCAGGGCGAACGCGCTGCCCGCGCCGCCAAACGCGAGTCCTCGGCTGTCGAGGCACTTGAAGGTGGCGACCTGGGCCCGGAACAGACCGGCCTGGTGATCGCGCACTTCGGTGTGCAGGTCGAAGTCGAAGCCCTCGAAGGCGATTTGGCCGGCGAGGTGTTCCGCTGCCACTTGCGTGCCAACCTGCCAGCGCTGGTGACTGGCGACCAAGTGGTCTGGCGTGCCGGCAACCAGGGTATCGGGGTTATCGTGGCGCAATTGCCACGCAAAACCGAACTCTGCCGCCCGGACAGCCGTGGCCAGCTCAAGCCGGTAGCGGCCAACGTCGACATGATCGTCATCGTCTTCGCCCCGCTGCCCGAGCCTCATGCGAACCTGATCGACCGTTACCTGGTCGCTGCCGAGCACGCAGGGATTCGTCCGCTGCTGCTGCTCAACAAGTTCGACCTGATCGACGAGCAGAACGCCCCGGCGCTGAATGCCTTGCTGGCGGTTTACCGCACACTCGGTTACCCGGTGCTGGAAGTCTCGGCGCACCACGGCGACGGCATGGAGCAACTGCAGAAGCAACTGGACGGACGCATCAGCGTCTTCGTCGGCCAGTCTGGCGTCGGCAAGTCCTCCCTGGTCAACAGCCTGTTGCCGGAAGTCGAAGCCCGCGTCGGCCCGCTGTCCGAGCTGTCCGGCCAAGGCACCCACACCACCACCACCGCGCGGTTGTTCCACTTTCCCGGTGGCGGTGAGCTGATCGACTCCCCGGGTATCCGCGAATTCGGCTTGGGCCACGTGAGCCGCGCCGATGTCGAAGCCGGCTTCATCGAGTTCAACGACCTGATCGGCACCTGCCGCTTCCGCGACTGCAAGCACGATCGCGAACCGGGTTGCGCCCTGCTCAAGGCCCTCGAAGACGGTCGCGTACAGCAGCAACGGATGAACAGTTACCGCTCGATCATCGCCAGCCTGCCCGAAACCAGCTACTAAACAGACACGCCCACCACCCCGAGCCTTTCGGGGCGGTGGGTGGCTCGTCCGTCCTACAAAAAATTCTCGCGAATTAAACGTCAGACCTTTCTGTAAGGCCTCTTCGCGCCTATTTGCAGGACACTTCTCTTTAACCGCGCAGGCCTTGTTGCTGCCACTCAAGTGCATACATTCATGCCCTCTTCGCACTTTGGCGATACCGAGGGATAGCCATGCAGACCTACCATTTATTCATCAGCCATTCGTGGAATTACCCGCACGCCCACGACAATCTCGTGCGCTTGCTGAACGCGAAACCCGACTTCGCGTTCAAGAACTTTTCAGTGCCGCCGGACAACCCGATCGTTGGCGCAAAAACCGATGAAGAGCTGGAAGAAGCCATCGAAAACAAGATTCGAGCGTGCTCGGCAGTGCTGATCATGGCGGGGATGTATTCGACCTACAGCAAGTGGATCAACAAGGAGATCGAGATCGCCCGGCGCATGGGCAAGGTGATCATTGCGGTCAAACCGTTTGGTGCCGAGCGGATATCCACCGTGGTGCGCCGGGCGGCACATGCCGAATGCGCCTGGAACACCAACAGCATCATCAGTGCCATTCGCACTCACGCGGCGGGTTGAACCATGCGCAAGGGACTGTTCATTGGAATCAATCACTACCGCCATGTTTCACAACTCAGTGGCTGCAACAACGACGCGATGGCCATGGCCTCGGTGCTGGAACGGCATGCCAACGGGCGTCCCAACTTCAGCAGCAAGGTGCTTACCTCATCCGAGGAAAACCTGACCCACGCCACGTTGAAGCAGCATATCCAGAGCCTGTTTTCAGGTGATTGCGATGTCGCGCTGCTGTACTTCGCCGGCCACGGCCAGTTCGATACCAGCATCGACGAGGGCCTGCTGATCCCGCAGGACTTCGGTCAGGGCGTCGAAGGCATTCGCATCAGTGACATCCTGAACTGGGCGGACAACGCCACCCACATCAAGAACAAAATCATCATCCTTGATTGCTGTCAGGCCGGTGCGGCAGCTGCCATGCGCGGGTTGCGGGGCGGCAGTAGCGTAATCGGCGAAGGCATGACCATCCTCACCGCCTGCAAGAAAGAACAGGTTGCCCTGGAAGGTGGCGGTCACGGCGTCTTTACCGGTCTGTTGCTCCAGGCGCTGCATGGTGGAGCCGCCAATGTACTGGGCAAGGTGACGCCCGGCAGTGTGTATTCGTTCGTCGATAACGCGCTGGGTGCATGGGAACAACGGCCCGTGTTCAAAACCAACGTCTCGCAGTTCGTCCCTTTGCGCGAAGTCACGCCACTGATTGCCGAAGAGACCCTGCGCAAGCTCAAGGACTGGTTCCCGGAACCGAGCCATGTCTTTGCGCTCGATCCCAGCTACGAACCCACCGAAACATCGTTCGACCCGGACCACGGCGAAGTCTTCGCTCAACTGCAAAAGTGCAATCGCCACAGCCTGATCGAACCGGTGGACGCCGAGCACATGTACTACGCCGCCCTCAACTCCACAGGCTGTCGCCTTACGGCCCTCGGCGCCTATTACCGCGAACTCGCGATCAAGGGACATTTCTGATGCCAGTGTTTATCAGCTATCGCCATACCGACCGGCCACATGCTATCGCCATCAGCTCCCGCCTGATTCAGGCCAACATCAAGACCTACTTCGACGTGCTGGATCCGGAATCACAAACCACTGACGACATTACCGGGGTCATCACCCGGAACATCACAGCGTGCACGCATCTGATAGCGGTGGTCTCGGACAAGACCGCACTGTCTTGGTGGGTGCCCTTTGAAATCGGTGAAGCGACGATCAGTAACCGAAGGATCTGCTCATTCAAGACAGAGCCGACGACACTGCCGCTGTACCTCGATAAATGGCCAAAGCTCAGCACCGACAAGGATCTGGAGTTTTTCATTGATGCCTATCGAGAAGAAGTGGCGACCAAGCGTTCAATGTCGCTGGATTCGATCAACGAGTCCCTATACGGCACCTACAGTCGCAATGCCGAACTGTTCCACGACCATCTCAAGAACCGCATCAAGCGCGGTTTCTGAGTGCCTGATTCTGAAATAGGAGTGAACCTGATTCAGGACGAGACAGCAGGTACAAAAAAGCCGACATTTCTGTCGGCTTGATTGTTGTTGATCGTTCCCATGCTCCGCGTGGGAACGATCAGTAATCAATACGCGCAAGCGTTGAGCAAACAGGCCGGCCGGCAGGCCGCCTCGTTTGCTTTGGCGGTGCACGCCCCCTCGAGAGGCCGAGCGCAGGTTCTGCGCAGTGGGCAACCCGGCATGGATGCCGGGTTAGCCGCCCCCGGCCATGGATGGCCGATGGCGGCGGGCCCACGGAGCAGGACCGGAGCGAGGGCATGCCGAGCCTAAGCGAGGCACCGAACGTCAGGGGCAAAAGCGCTTGGTTACTTGGCGCTTCTCCAAGTGACCCGCCGTCAGGGCGGAACCCTAAGCCGCCGTAACCGCAGAAACGGATATGCCCCCAATCCCACCCCAACCCCAACCCCAACCCCAAGATCGGAAGTGCACAAAAAAGCCGACATCTCTGTCGGCTTTTTTGTTGTGGATCACTGCTTTGGCGAATCAGCCGGTTTGGCCGGTGCACCCGGTTTCGGCGCCGCATCCTCGAACAGGTTCAAGCGTTCACGCAGTTCGTGGGCCGGTACCGGTTGCTGGTCCGGCGGTAATGCATTTGGATCGACCGGTGTGGCAGGAGCTTCACCTGGCGCGGGCGCGGAAGCCGGAACGGGACCTTGTGCGCCTTCGATGGCCTCCTGGGCCTTCTTCGTCAGCACGACGATGTCGATACGACGGTTGACCGGGTTGAACGGATTCTTGCGATCGAACAATGACGACGACGCATAACCCACGACCCGGGCAACCTGCGAATCCGGATAGCTACCGGCAATCAGCGCACGGCGAGCGGCGTTGGCACGGTTGGCCGACAGCTCCCAGTTACCGAAGTCACCGGTGCCGGTGTAAGGCTTGGCATCGGTGTGGCCGCTGATGCTGATCTTGTTCGGCACCGCTTTGATGGTGTCGGCCATGGCCAGCAGGATGTCTTCGAAATACGGTTTCAGGCGAGCCGAGCCTGAGTCAAACATCGGACGGTTTTCGGCGTCCATGATCTGGATGCGCAAACCGTTCGGTGTGATTTCGAACAGGATCTGGTCCTTGAATTTTTGCAGCTGCGGATTTTCATCGACCTTGTTCTGCAATTCTTGCAGCAACAGTTCGAGGCGCTCCTTCTCCACCTGCTCGGCCATGCCTTCGACCTGATCGGTGTCGACGGTCACCTTGTCTGGCTGCGGCTGAGATTTCACCTCGGGGTTGAGGGTGTTCTCCGGCGCCAGGGTCGGCGTGCCGCCCAAATCGATGATGTATGGCGTGCCGCTTTCGCTGAAGCCGACCGGGTCCTTGAAGTAACCGGCGATGGCGATCTTCTGTTCCGGCGTTGCGGTGGACAGCAGCCACAGCACCAGGAAGAACGCCATCATCGCCGTCGCGAAGTCCGCGAAGGCGATTTTCCAGGCGCCCCCGTGATGCCCGCCGGCGATGCGCTTGACGCGCTTGATGATTATCGGCTGGTTATTTTCCATGGCTTAACGACCGCGGACCGCTTGTTCCAGCTCAGCGAAGCTAGGACGGTGCGCCGGGTACAGAACCTTACGACCGAACTCTACCGCCAGCGATGGCGGCATGCCGGAAGCCGAAGCCACCAGCGAAGCCTTGATGGCTTCGTAGACGTTGAGTTCTTCCTTGGCATCGTGGGCCAGGGAATGGGCCAGCGGACCGAAGAAACCGTACGCCGCGAGAATACCGAAGAAGGTACCGACCAGGGCCGCACCCACGTGCAGGCCGATGGATTTCTGATCGCCTTCACCCAGGGAAGCCATGGTCACCACGATACCGAGTACCGCCGCGACGATACCGAAACCAGGCATGGCGTCGGCAATACCGTTCACCGCGTGGGACGGGTGCTCAAGGTCTTCCTTGAGGCTGTAAAGCTCCATGTCGAACAGGCCTTCAAGCTCATGGGGAGCCATGTTGCCGGAGGACATGATGCGCAGGTAATCGCAGATGAAGGCGGTCATGCGTTCGTCTTTGAGCACAGTCGGGTACTTGGCGAAGATCGGGCTCGCTGCGGCGTCTTCAATGTCGCCTTCGATGGCCATCATGCCTTCGCGGCGGCTCTTGTTGAGGATCTCGTAGATCAGGCCCAGCACTTCCAGGTAGAACGTGTGGTTGAACCGCGAACTGAACATGCCCAAGGATTTCTTGAGCACGTGCATGGTCATGTAACCGGGGTTGGCCTGCAGAAATGCGCCCAGCGCCGCACCACCGATAATCATCACCTCGAAAGGCTGAATAAGGGCGGCAATCTTGCCGTGTGAAAGCACGTATCCGCCGAGCACGCTCGCGAATACGACGATGATGCCGATAATTTTAGCCATAGGTAGGAGAGCACTTACTGAGTCGGGTTCAAGGTCATATTCGGAAGTTAAAAAATCTCTTCTTCTACTTATCGGCAAAACTGCGCCAGACTATAGCCAGTTCAGGCGAAAAGCCAATTTGGCCCGTTCCGGGCATAGGTAATGCAGACGATGATCGCGTCCAACCATGGCTAACGAAACGAACGTTCCAACTCCAAAACCGACCACTCTCGAAGGCTGGGTCAAGCTTCTCGATGGCGTGCGCCTGCCGGTTCCGCAAGACAGTCATGACCGAGTCTGCAAAGCCATCGTCAACAGTCGAAGCTCTTTGCGTGATATCGCCGAACTGATCCAGGAAAGCCCGGCACTGGCCTTGAGTGTGATTCGCGAAACCAACCGCCACACCCACGGCAGCATGACCGAGCCTGCTGAAAACCTTGAGGTGGCGATCAATCGCCTCGGTTTGAAACGCACCGAAGAATTGCTCGCCCGACTTCCCGCCGAACCCTTGTCACAGATACCGGTTGCGCTGCGTCAGCTTCAATTGATCAGTCAGCACGCGACCCAACAGGCCAACGGTTTTTTCGCCAGTCGCCTGGCTCGTTTGTGGCAGGACATCCACTGGGGCAGCCTGCTGTTTCTTTCACCGCTGTGGCCGATGGCGCTGACTCATCCACAATTGCTTGAAGAGTGGGAGTTGCGGGTCATTCATAAAGGCGAGTCGGCTCGCATCGTCGAAAAGCAATTGTTCGGCGTGCGCCTTCTGGATATCTGTCTGGCACTGGTGGATATCTGGCGCCTGCCGATCTGGATTCAGCAAGGCTATCGACTGCTGCTGAACGAGCAGCGCGAACTGGTCAAAGTGCTGCGCATCGCCCGGGATGTCGACCATCCGTTGCGCCAGCAAAACCGCCTCGATGACGATCCAACCTTGCGCCGGTGGCTCAATCAGCCCGCCAATACTGTGTTGCTGGCCAATGGTCTGGCGCTGTCGGCGCAACACGCCTGGGACAGTCCGCATTGTGAACGCTGGCAGTACCTGACCAGCCTTTATCTGCAAATGCCGATGAGCGAAGTTCAGCAGCAATTGCACCAACAGGCGGTAAACAGCGCGCACCAGCACGCCATGCCGGACCTCTGGCACCCCGCCGTCTCGCTAATATGGCCCACGGGCATTAACCGTATTCACGCCGGTTTGCTGCCAGCCCCGGCGCCCACCGCCGAAGACTTGGCGAACTGGCGCAAGCAATGCGCCGAACTGCTGGTCGAGCCGAGCCGTTTCACCAACGCCATGCACTTGACCACCTCGGCCCGAGACGCACTGGTCGCGTGCGGCATGCGGCGGGTCATGATTTTGATGGCCGACCGTACGCACTCCAGTTTGCGCGCGCATCAAACGGCCGGGCTGACGAAGGAAGCGGCAGGCCTGAACTTTGTGGTCAGCCAGAGCACCGTGCTGCAACGCTTGCTCTCGCAACAGGCCCAAGTGCGCCTGACACCGGCCAACAACGCGCAGTTTTCAGCTTTATTACCCGTCAGCCTGCGCGCGCAGTTTCGCGGTGAACACTTGCTGCTGCGCTCATTGGTCAACAATGGTCGAGTGATCATGGTCGTTGTTGCCGATCAGGGCGGCGGGCCGTTCTCGGAGATCACTGTGCAAGCCTTCGGCAAAACCGCGCAGTGCATCGAAAAGGCCCTGCACAGCTTTAGCCACCGCGGCCAATAAGGCTGCGTTACAATCCTTTCCCTTTGTGCTCTGGAGACCTCACATGTCTGACTTCTCTGGCTTGGCGCTGGTCATCGAGCCGAGCGACTTGCTCCCTCGCCTTGAGTCCCGCGAACTGATTCTGGTGGACCTGACCAGCAGCGCCCGTTATGCCGCAGGGCATATTCCTGGTGCGCGCTTTGTCGACCCCAAACGTACGCAACTCGGCCAGGCGCCCGCGCCGGGGCTGATGCCGCCGCAAGCGGCCCTCGAAGCGTTGTTCGGCGAGTTGGGACACAACCCCGACGCCGTCTACGTAGTGTATGACGACGAAGGCGGCGGCTGGGCCGGGCGCTTCATCTGGCTGCTGGATGTCATCGGCCATAAAAAATACCACTACATCGACGGTGGCCTGACGGCCTGGCTGGCAGACGGCATGCCCATGTCAATCCAGATCCCGCCATCTGTGGGAGGCCCGGTTGCGCTGACCCTGCACGACGAACCCACTGCCACCCGTGAATACCTGCAAAGCCGTCTCGGTGCCGCCGACCTGGCCATCTGGGACGCGCGCGGCCCGCTGGAGTACTCCGGCGAAAAAGTGCTGGCGGCCAAGGCCGGACACATTCCCGGCGCGGTGAATTTCGAATGGACGGCCGGCATGGATCAGGCGCGCAACCTGCGCATCCGGCAGGACATGCCGCAGATCCTGGAACAACTCGGCATCACCAAAGACAAAGAAGTGATTACCCACTGCCAGACTCACCACCGCTCTGGCTTCACCTATCTAGTGGCCAAATCCCTCGGTTATCCGCGGGTCAAAGGCTACGCCGGCTCTTGGGGCGAATGGGGCAACCACCCTGATACGCCCGTAGAAATTTAAGGTTTTTAAGGACAGTTAATGAATAAGCGTTTGTTTATCCTCAGCCAATACCTGCTGCCTCATCACCTGCTGTCACGACTGGCCGGCTGCATTGCCGAATGCCGCGTACGCTGGTTCAAGAACGCCTTTACCGCCTGGTTCGCCAAGCGTTATCAGGTGGACATGTCCCAGGCGCTGGTTGAGGACCTGACTGCTTACGAGCACTTCAATGCGTTCTTCACCCGCGCACTGAAAGACGGCGCTCGCCCGCTGGACGAAACCCCAGGCGCCATTCTCAGCCCGGCCGACGGCGCGGTCAGCCAGCTTGGCCCGATCGAACACGGTCGCGTGTTTCAGGCCAAGGGCCACAGCTTCAGTGTCCTGGAATTGCTTGGCGGCGATGCGGCGAATGCTGCTCCGTTCATGGGCGGTGATTTCGCGACGATCTACCTGTCACCGAAAGACTACCACCGCGTGCACATGCCACTGGCCGGCACCCTGCGCGAAATGGTCTACATCCCGGGGCGGATTTTCTCGGTCAACCAGACCACCGCTGAAAACGTACCGGAGCTGTTCGCCCGCAACGAACGCGTGGCGTGCATTTTCGACACCGAGCGCGGGCCGATGGCCGTGGTGCTGGTGGGCGCGATGATCGTGGCCTCGATTGAAACCGTTTGGGCCGGGCTGGTGACGCCGCCTAAGCGGGAACTGAAAACCTTCCGTTACGACGAAGCCGCTCGCGCGCCAATCCATCTGGAAAAAGGTGCAGAACTGGGTCGCTTCAAACTGGGTTCGACGGCTGTCGTGCTGTTCGGGCCGGACCAGGTGAAATGGGCTGAAGGTCTCGGCGCCTTGTCGCCGGTTCAAATGGGCCAGGCGCTGGGTCTGCCAAAGGCCTGACCGGGCTGATCCGCCCCGCCGAATGAGTTCGACGGGGCGGAAATTGCTGTAGCACCGTCGCTCGATTTGTCCAGGAAAGCCCGAACGGCATGCGCCTGACAGACAAACAGTCGAGGTCCATAACTGCTACAGTCACGTCATTCACTGCCCATTTCCCGGTTGGAGTTTTTCCACGGCATGAATGAGACCAGCCCCCATCTGTTGTTACGTGTCCCGATCCCGACGCAACTGCGTCTGTCGTTCTGCGAACCCACGCCGCGCGACCTCAAGCGCTGGATCGCCGACCTGCCCAAAGCCAACATCGGCGAAACCGCTCGCCTGCTCTATCAGGGCCTGAGCGAACTCAACCAGCTGCTCACCCCCAGCGACAATCGCCTGCAACTGCTCGAACTGCTGCGACCCGAGGTGTATTTCGTCTGCAAACACCTGGAACGGCATTTTCTGCATCAAGCCATTGTGCTCGACGAGCGCTCGCGCAAGATCGCCAACCTCTGCCAAGCGCTGCAAAATCACTTGGCGACCGGCTACAAACAGATCGTCGTGCGTATCACACCGCGTTTCAGCAAAGACCGGGCGCCATTGCTGGCACAGGCGCTACAGCGGGCGATCCATTGCCTCAATGGCCCCCTGATCCGTGCGACGCAACTCTACTGCCCGGTGCCGGAAGGCCTGTGGCTGGAGCTGCACCAGCTGTATCGGATTGCCTGCGCGCACAAACTCCAGCACTTGAGCCTGCGTGATGAACTGGCCAGCCAGACGCGAACCCTGAGCATCGAACAGACTTACGTGGTCGCCCTGTTGCTGGGCGCCGCACGCTGCAACCAACTGCGCCAGAACCAGATCGCCCGGCTCGCCGAGGTACTGGAGCCTTGGAGCCAATGGATCAAGCTGCAGCCGTCCAACCCCGTAGTAGGGCTGTTTGCCGTCGCACCGGACCTCGACATCGGGCCGCGCTATCGCTCCAAGTTCAGGGCCGAGCAGCAGGACAGTTTGCTGGGGGTTGATCCTCAGCCCCTGGTCGCCGCCATCGAAGCGCATCTGCAGGGCAATAACAGTGGCTCTACACCGCTGCCGGTACCCGCCGGCTTGACCCTGGATACGCTGCAACACCTGCACGCCGCCTGGGGACAGGCGGCCGAGCGCAGCTTTCAACGTACCGTCGGCCAAGGCACTCTGACCCTGTGCGTGGGCATGAGCGCGCTGCACTTTTACCTGGGCGGGCAACGCTCATTCAGCGACATTCTGAAAAACCCCGGCACCCGGCTCGCGAAATTCTCGGCACTGCCCCTGACAGGCCAGGGAAAGGACCAATGGAGCCAGGCGTTCGATGCTGCGCCCAACGCCAGCGCCGATGCCCTGCTGCCTTATGAAGAGATTGAATACCCGCAATTGCAGAACGATGACGGCAAGGACGCCGCCGACAGCAATCGGCATTTTCCGACCTACGTCCTGCCAATCATCAATCACAGCCCCGGTGGATATTGCCTGGCGTGGCCCGGCGCAGTGCCCGCCGAGCTACAGGCTGGCGAGATGGTCGGGATTGAGGACTCCGTCAATAAAGGCTGGAGCATTGCAGTAGTACGCTGGATTCGCCAGGTGCGTGGCGGCGGCACGCAGATGGGCATCGAACAGGTTGCGCCTTACGCCGAGCCGTGCGGCTTGCAACTGGTGCGCTCGCGGGATGATCACAGCCAATACCTGCGCGGCCTGTTGCTGCCCGAGATCAGCGCCATCGACCTGCCCGCCACCCTGCTAGCACCGCGCCTGCCATTCCAGGAGGGCAACAAAGTGCTGATCAACACCAACGGCCAGGAGCGCCGGGCCGGGCTCGATCGGCGGGTGGCGAGTACCAACAGTTTCAATCAATTTGCTTATCGTTCGCTGGAAGCGAGCAGAAACGACAACGCCGCTGAAAGCGGCGTTGAGGAGGAGTTTGATTCGTTGTGGAAGTCGCTTTGATCCCGAAAGCAAAAGATCGCAGCCTCGTTTCACTCGACAGCTCCTACAGAGAATTGCGTGAACTGTAGGAGCTGCGATCTTTTGATCTTTAATCAGAGCTGCCCGTCACGATCCCGGAAACCCAACAGGTACAACACCCCATCCAGCCCGAGGGTGGAAATCGCCTGTTTCGCCGACTGTTTCACCAGCGGCTTGGCGCGGAACGCCACACCCAGACCGGCAATCGCCAGCATCGGCAAATCGTTGGCACCGTCACCGACCGCGATGGTCTGCTCCAGGCGCAAACCTTCCTTATGCGCCAGCTCACGCAGCAGATCAGCCTTGCGCTGCGCATCGACAATCGGCTCGACTGCCACGCCGGTGACCTTGCCGTCGACCACTTCCAGTTCGTTGGCAAACACGTAATCGATACCCAGCTTTGCCTGCAATTGCTTGGCGAAGTAGGTGAAGCCGCCTGACAGGATTGCGGTCTTGTAGCCCAGACGCTTGAGCTCGGCGAACAGTGTTTCGGCGCCTTCGGTCAGGCGCAGGGATGCGCCGATCGAGTCCAGCACGCTGACGTCCAGCCCCTTGAGCAAGGCCAGGCGCTCCTTGAAGCTGGCGCGAAAATCCAGCTCGCCGGCCATCGCGCGTTCAGTGATTTCAGACACCTGATCGCCCACGCCGGCGGCCTTGGCCAGTTCGTCGATGACTTCGGCCTCGATCAGCGTCGAGTCCATGTCAAACACCGCCAGACGGCGGTTACGGCGAAACAGCGAATCTTCCTGGAAGGCGATGTCGACGTTCAGTTCCTGCGCGACACTGAGGAATTCAGCCCGCAGTGCCTGCGGATCAGCCGCCTCGCCACGCACGGAAAACTCGATGCAGCCCTTGCCCTTGTCGGCCGGGGTGTCCAGCGGCATGCGACCGGACAGGCGGTCGATATGATCGATGTTCAGACCATATTTGGCGGTGATCGAACTCACGGCCTGCAATTGACCGGCGGTCACTTTGCGGGTCAACAGGGTCACGATGTGGCGCTTTTTGCCTTGATTGCCGACCCACTGCTGGTAATCCTCTTCGGATACCGGGGTGAATCGGACTTGTTGATCAAGCTCGTATCCCTTGAACAGGATGTCCTTGAGCACTGACTTGCCTTGCTCGGTACCAGGAATTTCAACCAGGATGCCGAACGACAGAGTGTCGTGGATCACCGCCTGACCGATGTCGAGAATGTTCACACCACCCTGAGCCAGAACGCCAGTTATGGCCGCAGTCAGACCCGGACGGTCGACTCCCGTGATGTTTATCAGGACGATTTCGCGCAAGGCGCACCCCCGCAGGTGGAAAAAAACCGCATTCTACCCACTTTCAGTGACCATCGGGCACCGTCAACGCTTTGCCGGTCTGGGGCCTGTCGCTATACTGCGCGTCAACTTCACGGACAAAAGAGCCGAGCTCAAGTGAACCGGCCTACGCCAGTAAAAACCGATAACTTCTTTCTGCTGATCTTCCGGGCACTGCGCCATCGCCGTGTACCGATTGCATTGCGCATCGCCAGCCATAACGTGATCCTGGTCGCTTTGGCCCTGGTCATCTATGCCTGCGTGATGGGTTTGCAGTTCAAGCAGGCCATGCATGAGCAGGCAGATGCGCTGGGCGAAAGCCTGACCACGCAGACCGCCACCTCCGCCACGGAGCTGTTGGTGTCCAACGACATCCTCAGCCTCAACGTGCTGCTCAACAACCTGACCAAAAACAAACTGGTGGCCCACGCCGCCATTTATAGCGTGGATAACCGCATCCTCGCCGAAGCCGGTCAACGTCCCAAGCACAGCCTGCTGGGCGAAGCCGAGGGCATGTACCAGAGCAAGATCACCTTCCAGGACGTGACCGCCGGGCAACTGCGCATCAGCCTGGACATGGATCAGTTCCAGCAGCCGATGACCATCAGCCTGCAAAGCATGGGCATTTTGAGTGCGATCCTGCTGGCCCTGTCCCTGGCCTTGAGCCTGCGCCTGGGTCGACACATCTCCACGCCACTGCTGCAACTGCGCGTGTGGCTGCGCAATATCGACGAATACACCCCGGCCACCGAGCGTCAGGATGAGATCGGCGACCTGGCCCGCCAGCTGCACGCCAACTTCGCGCCGGAACCGGCCGAGCCTGCGCCTGCCCCGGAGCCCGAGGTGGACGATAGCGAATACGAAGACGCCGACGATAACGAGCCGTCCTTCGAAGTGCGCAACCTGCGCGACCCAAGCTTTGACGAAACCAAGCCTGTGGCGGGCCTCAAGCCTGCGCCACGGCGCAGTGTCAGCACTGTCGAAGACGATGATGACGATGACGCGTTTGCCGACTTGATTGACGAATCGGCTACCAGCGCGCCAATAGCACTGGCAAAACCGGTCGTGTCGAACGTGCCACAGCACAGCGCGGTGCTGGCCGTGCAGCTGGGCGCACAAGATCAACTGCGTCGTCTGCCACGTACCCGTCTGGAAGAACTGCTCAAACGCTATCGCGATTGCCTTGATCAGGCGGCCTCGTTGTACCAGAGCGAGCTGCACACCCTGAACGACGGCAGCACGCTGATGCTGTTCCACACCGAGGACAGCGGTGACGACTACCTGACCAACGCGATCTGCTGCGGTGAGCTGTTGCGAGCCTTGGGCCATCAGCTGCAGATCGAAGTCGCGGACAGTGGCATCACCCTGCAATTGCAGTTGGGCCTGACGTTGGGCGACGGGTTGTTCGGGCTGAGCCAGATCGACCTGCTGCTGACCGAAACCGCTCAGGACGCCTTGGCCTTGTCGCAACACAGTCGCAACCTGCTGCTGGTGGAACGCAAGATCGGTGACGATGCGCTGATTCGTCAGCGCGCGCGGATTCGTCCGATTGCCAGCCCTGAGGGCGCTTGCTGCGTGGAACGGTTGATGGAGCCTTATCCGTCGATGCTGGAACGGCAACTGGCGCGGATGCATGAGCGTCGGGCGTAAGCCTTAAAGCCCAGAAGTGAAGAAGCCCGCACACGAGTGATCGTCTGCGGGCTTTTTGTTGCCTGTGGCTGATCGTTCCCACGCTCTGCGTGGGAAAGCAGCCCGTGACGCTCCGCGTCACATCGGTGCCAGGCTTTGGGATGAGGTGAGGCTGGAACGCAGAGCGTCCCTGGAGGCATTCCCACGCAGAGCGTGGGAACGATCATCAAGGATTGCTCCGGGCAGCGTTCCGACGAAGGGGCCACCAGCAGCACCAGAGATCATCAACTTGCAGAAACAACAAAGCCCGCATCTCTGCGGGCTTTGTGTTGAATCAATCCAGCGTTAGAACCTGAACACTTCCATATCCGTGCGGATTGGCGAGGCCATCGGGATCTTAGGCTGTTTCTCCTGCTCGGCCGCCGGTGCGGCAGGTTTCGGAGCAGACTTGCGTGGTGCTTCAGCAATGGGTGGCTGGTTAGCCAGCGGCTTTAGAGCCACCGACAATTGCTCGGCCAGACGTTGCAGCAACACACCCTGCGCCTGAACCTGAGCCGCCGTACCGCCAGCATGCTGTTCTTGCAGATGAATGATGCGGTTATCGCGAACCTGACCACGACGGTCGATCAGACGCCATTGCGCATCCAGGATCGCTGGTTGCGATTCGCCCGAATCCAGACGGGTAATCGTCAGCAGCACCTGAACATCCGGCGTGAAGCCTAAGGTTGCCGGCGCCAGTACGACACGCTGGCTGTCCAGATGACCGGCGACCTGACGCAGCAACAACTGATCGATGTCTGACGACAGGCTCCCGGCCCAACGACCGTCGGTCGATGCCTGAAGGCTGCCATCGGGCTGTCGCTGCAACAAGGTTTCACGTTGCAGGTAATCCGCAACCGTTACCGGGCCCAGCAATACCGCCATGCCCGCGCTTTGCGCAGGCGGAGCCGGACTACCGCTGTCCAGCTGATACAGCGACACCGGTTGATGAACGCTGCAACCCGCCAGGCCAAGAACGCCAGCGAGCATCAAAATAAAAGGAAGGCGCAGAGCAGTCATCGTCCCATCCAGGTGGTTGCCACAAGGCTAGCCACAGTGAAAATACTCAATAAATATGAAGAACGCTCGGCCACGCCGGCGCTTGAAAGGCCATATCATCCGTGAATATGCGTTCCGACTCCAGCGGCAAAGCGTCGATCTACGCGTTAAATCGTAGATCGAGCGCTCTAGGACGCTTAATTGAGGTTTTCGACGAGCAGCGCATCTACCCTCTGGAAGCCACGTGGCAGTTTATTACCTCGACGGCCGCGCTCACCTTTGTAGTGTTCGAGGTCGTCTGCTTTCAGTGACAAGGTACGTTTTCCGGCCTGCAACACCAGCGTGGCGCCCTCCGGCAGTACGGCGATGTCCGTGACATATTCTTCGCGACTGGCCACACGCTCACCGTTGATTCCGATGATCTTGTTGCCTTTGCCCTTACCTAATTGTGGCAGATCGCTGATTTTGAAGATCAGCAGGCGACCTTCGGTGGTCACCGAGGCCAGCCAATTGTTCTCGCGATCCGTTACCGGGCGCGGAAGAATGACCTTCGAGTTGTTCGGCAGGCTCAACAGCGCCTTGCCGGCCTTGTTCTTGGCTTGCAGGTCTTCACCTTTGACCACAAAACCATAACCGGCGTCGGAGGCGATCACGTACAGCGAATCGTCTTCCGGCATCAGCACGCATTCGAAGCTTGCCCCTGGCGGCGGTGTCAGACGGCCGGTCAGGGGTTCGCCCTGGCCACGGGCCGATGGCAACGTGTGTGCGGCCACCGAATAGCTGCGACCGGTGGAGTCGATAAACACCGCAAACTGGTTGGAGCGCCCCGGCGCCAGGGCCTTGAATCCATCGCCAGCCTTATAGGAAAGCCCGGTGGCGTCGATTTCATGGCCCTTGGCCGAGCGCACCCAGCCTTTTTCCGACAGCACGACGGTCACTTTCTCGTTCGGCAGCAGATCGTGCTCGGTCAGGGCCTTGGCCTCGGTGCGCTCGACGATCGGCGAACGACGGTCGTCGCCATAGGTTTCGGCGTCCTTGATCAGTTCGGTGCGTACCAGTTTTTTCAGCTTGGCTTCACTGCTCAGCAGGGCTTGCAGCTTGGCCTGCTCTTTGAGCAATTCATCCTGCTCGGCACGCAGCTTCATTTCTTCCAGTCGCGCCAATTGACGCAAACGGGTGTCCAGAATGTAGTCGGCCTGGATTTCGCTCAGGGCGAAACGCTCGATCAGCGCGGCTTTAGGGTGTTCCTCGGTACGGATGATGTGGATCACTTCATCCAGGTTGAGGTAGGCAATCAACAAACCGTCCAACAGGTGCAGGCGACGCTCGACCTTGTCCAGGCGGAATTGCAGGCGACGGCGCACGGTCTGGACGCGGAACGCCAGCCATTCCACCAGCAGCGCACGCAGGTTTTTCAACTGCGGCTTGCCGTCCAGGCCGATGATGTTGATGTTGACCCGGTAGCTCGACTCCAGCTCGGTGCTGGCGAACAGGTGTTGCATCAATGCATCGTGATCGAAGTTCTTGCGCGCGCCCGGAATAATCACGATCCGGCATGGGTTCTCGTGGTCGGACTCGTCTCGCAGGTCGGCGATCTGCGGGGCCTTGGACGGCTTGGCCTGCATCATGGCCGCGATCTGTTCCAGCACCTTGGCGCCGGAAACTTGATGCGGCAGCGCGGTGACGATGATGTCGCCGTCTTCGATGTGATAAACGGCGCGCATGCGCACCGAGCCCTTGCCGGTTTCGTACATTTTCAGCAGATCGGCGCGAGGCGTGATGATTTCCGCTTCGGTCGGGTAATCCGGCCCCTGGATGTGCTCGCAGAGCTGTTCGACGGTGGCTTTAGGTTCATCAAGCAAACGCACGCACGCCGTCGCGACTTCGCGCAGGTTATGCGGCGGCACGTCGGTGGCCATGCCCACGGCGATGCCGGTGGTGCCGTTGAGCAGGATGTTCGGCAAACGTGCCGGCAATACCAGTGGCTCGTCGAGTGTGCCGTCGAAGTTCGGACCCCAGTCCGCGGTGCCCTGGCCCAGTTCGCTGAGCAGCACTTCGGAATAACGCGACAGCCGCGCTTCGGTGTAACGCATGGCTGCGAAGGACTTGGGATCATCCGGCGCACCCCAGTTGCCCTGGCCGTCGACCAGCGTGTAGCGATAGCTGAACGGCTGGGCCATCAGGACCATGGCTTCGTAGCAGGCCGAGTCGCCGTGCGGGTGGAATTTACCGAGCACGTCACCGACGGTACGCGCCGATTTCTTGTGCTTGGAATCGGCGTCCAGCCCCAACTCGCTCATCGCGTAGATGATGCGTCGCTGTACCGGTTTCAGGCCGTCGCCGATATGCGGCAAGGCACGGTCCATGATCACGTACATGGAGTAGTTGAGGTAGGCATTTTCGGTGAAGTCAGCCAGTGACCGGCGTTCTACACCGTCCAGGCTGAGATCAAGGGAGTCGCTCATGCGGGCCTCATCAGTTCGTTGTCTGGCGCAGCAGCATGGTGCCACCGCGCTGGGTAAATTCAAGTTTGTTCAGCGCGCTCATTCCGAGCAGCACTTGATTGCCATCCAGGCCTGGCACGACGATGGCGCGCACATCACGCAACACAATATCGCCCAGTTGCAGTCGGTCGACGCGGGTTCGATACCCCTCTGTGCGACCGTTGGCCGTACTCAGGGTCACCCCGAAGCCTTGTTCCAGCTTCAGCCTCTCGGCCATTTCTGCCGGGATCGCCACATCGGTCGCCCCGGTATCGAGCATGAAATTCACCGCCTGGCCGTTGATCTGGCCGCTGGCGACGAAATGCCCTTGTGTGTTACTGGCGAGCTTCACCTCGATAAAACCTTCGCCCTGCTGCGAGGTGACGACGACATTGGGGTTCTGCTGACGCGCCTCCCACTGCCCGAAAAACCGCGTCGCCAAAAACAGAGCGGCGCACCAAGCCAACACCATAAAAACGCGACCGGCACGCTTTCCTGGCGTCTGTTGGCTCAAGGCTGGGCGCTCCAGCCACCTTCAGGCGCCGCGAAGCGCCAGACAACCGGGCGGACCTCGCCATCGGCGCGGGGGCCAAAGTTGTTGTCGACGCCAATCCAGGCACCGTCGGCGTCGATGATCAATGCCTCTTCCAGACCGTAGTTCTGCGAATACCGTCGGTTTTCCTGCAACAACTCGGCTGCATACGACCAGCAGCGCTCGACCTTGGCAGTCTGCGGATCACGACGACAGATCTGATAGGCGTTGCGCTCAAGGGTAAACAGCTTGCCCTCGAACAATGACAGGTCGGAAAAATCCCGGTTGACCGGTTTGGCCTTGGGAAATTGCGGCGGTTGCATTTCCATGCCTGCTTCGCTCAATAGCACACAACGACCGTCGCAATCCCAGACAGTCTGTTTGCGCTTGATCTGCAGCAAACCACGGCTTTGGCGCTCTGCGGCGAGCCACATTTGGTCGCCTGCCGGATTGATCGCCAGCCCTTCGAATATTGCATTGAATTGCAGCAGCATGCCGCTGGCCCGGGCTTCGCGAACCATCATGGGCGAAATTTTCAGCCAGTTTGCCGGCCCCATTGGCGGAACTTGCAGGACGGCCGCATGGCCTTCACTGACGATGTAACGATTGCCGGCGCTGTCGCAGGTGATGCCTTCGAAATCCAGGTCCCCACCGCGCACGAAAGAGGCCGCCCAGGTCCGCGCCCGCAAGCCCCAGGGCAAACCGGTGTCCGGCACGGGAGGTACGTCGATATGCACGGTTTCGGCTTTCCAGGTGTTGGCCGTCGTGTCGAGGCGGTAAATCTGATCATCATCGCGATCGGAAACCGTCCACAGGTCCTTGCCGCACTGGGCCAGTCCCGACAGATTGCCGCCGCGCATGCCATCGACGGCATGTTCGGACAACACGCGCAGCTCCGGCGCTGGTTCGGCAGAGACCGTCAACGAGGACAGCAGCAACCCACACGCCAGGGCTAAGCCAAGCCGCATCAACCAAGAACCTCGGCCAGGTTGCCTTTGGATTCCAACCAGGATTTACGATCGCCTGCGCGTTTTTTCGCCAGCAGCATGTCCATCATTTCCGAGGTCGCGTCAAAGTCGTCCAGCGTCAGCTGCACCAGTCGCCGAGTGTTCGGGTCCATGGTGGTTTCGCGCAGCTGCGGCGGGTTCATTTCACCCAGGCCTTTGAATCGGGTGACCTGCGGCTTGCCGCGTTTCTTCTCGGCCACCAGGCGATCGAGAATGCCATCGCGCTCGGCTTCGTCCAGGGCGTAGTAAATCTCTTTGCCCAAGTCGATGCGGTACAGCGGCGGCATCGCGACGTAGACGTGACCGGCATCCACCAACGGGCGGAAATGCTGGACGAACAAGGCGCAGAGCAAAGTGGCGATGTGCAAGCCGTCGGAGTCGGCGTCAGCGAGGATGCAGATCTTGCCGTAGCGCAGCTGGCTCATGTCCGCCGCGCCCGGATCGACACCGATGGCCACGGCGATGTTGTGCACTTCCTGGCTGGCCAGCACTTCGCTGCCGTCGACTTCCCAGGTGTTGAGGATCTTGCCGCGCAACGGCAGGATCGCTTGAAACTCTTTGTCGCGCGCCTGCTTGGCCGAACCACCGGCGGAGTCACCCTCCACCAGGAACAGCTCGGAGCGCATCGGGTCCTGCCCGGCGCAGTCGGCGAGTTTGCCCGGCAGTGCCGGACCTGCCGTGATGCGCTTACGCTCAACCTTTTTGCTGGCCTTCAGACGACGGCCGGCGTTGTTGATCGCCAGTTCCGCCAGCAACATGCCGGTTTCCGGGTTGGCGTTGAGCCACAGGCTGAACGCATCCTTGACCACACCGGAAACGAAGGCCGCCGCTTCACGGGACGACAGACGTTCTTTGGTCTGGCCGGAGAATTGCGGCTCTTGCATCTTCATCGACAGGACGAAGGCGATGCGCTCCCAGACATCTTCCGGCGCCAGCTTCACGCCGCGCGGCAGCAGGCTGCGAAATTCGCAGAACTCGCGCATGGCATCGAGCAAGCCCTGACGCAAACCATTGACATGCGTACCGCCCTGCGCCGTCGGGATCAGGTTGACGTAGCTTTCCTGAACGCTGTCGCCACCTTCCGGCAACCACAACAGCGCCCAATCGACCGCTTCTTTATTACCGGCCAGGCTGCCACAGAACGGCTCGTCCGGCAGACGCTCGAACTCGCTGACGGCATCGACGAGGTAAGAACGCAGGCCGTCTTCGTAATGCCATTCGACTTTCTCGCCAGTGGCCTTGTCTTCAAAACTGACCAACAGCCCAGGGCACAGAACGGCCTTGGCCTTGAGTACATGCTTGAGGCGGCTGATGGAGAATTTCGGCGAATCGAAGTATTTCGGGTCCGGCGCGAAGAACACGCTGGTGCCGGTGTTGCGCTTGCCAACGGTGCCGATCACTTCCAGCTCGGTTTTCTTGTAACCGTCGGCGAAGGTCATCTGGTATTCGTTGCCGTCACGCTTTACGCGCACCCGGACTTCGGTCGACAAGGCGTTGACCACCGAAATACCCACCCCGTGCAGACCGCCGGAGAACTGGTAGTTCTTGTTGGAAAACTTGCCGCCCGCATGAAGCTTGGTGAGGATCAGCTCGACGCCGGACACACCCTCTTCCGGGTGAATGTCCACCGGCATGCCACGCCCGTCATCGCTGACTTCCAGAGAGTGATCGGCATGCAGGATGACCTGCACCGACGTCGCATGCCCGGCCAAGGCTTCGTCGACGCTGTTGTCGATGACTTCCTGGGCAAGGTGGTTCGGCCGACTGGTGTCGGTATACATGCCGGGGCGTTTGCGCACCGGGTCGAGGCCCGAGAGGACTTCGATGGCGTCTGCGTTATAGGAGCTAGCGCTGGGAGTGGCCATGGGGTCTCGTCGTCCGTCTTCTGTAAAAATGTTCAAGGAAAAAGAGGTGAAGGCTCACAGTGCTGTGAAATCAATCGCCTGATACAAATCTGCGCCGATGCCGGCAAAACTCAACATTGCCGGTAACTGCGCGGCAAAACCCTGAAAACTGTGATCGCCACCCGCCTGAATGCGCAAGGCACAGGCTCGGTAATACTGCTGGGCAAGGCGATAGTCCAGCGTTTCGTCGCCAGTCTGCAACCACACCTGAAACCGCTGCGGGTCCTGGGGCGCCGGCACTTCCAGCTCGGCCAGGGCCGTTACATGGTCATGGGTCAATTCCCAGGCTTCATCGGTATACAGGTTTTTCTGCGTCCCCAGGTACCCGTCGAACATCCGGTGCGGACTGACGGCAGGGTTGATCAACAGAGCCTTCAGGCCATGGCGTTCAGCCAAGTGAGTCGCATAGTAGCCGCCGAGTGAGCTGCCGACCAGCAGCGGCCGCCCCAGCTCCTCAATCGCCCTCTCGAGCTGACCGATGGCCTCACGGGGATGGTGATGCAAGGCCGGGACACGCAACTGATCGCTCAGACCCAGACGATCCATCACCTGCATCAACTGAGTGGCCTTTTTAGAGGCTGGCGCGCTGTTGAAACCGTGGATATAAAGGATCGAACCGGACATTTGAGCTCCCTGTGCGTCGGGTAAAGAGGCGCAGTTTACAGGGTGTCGGGAGAATCGGGGACATCCGCAAAAATTGGAGCGCCGGTGCCGACGTCATCGCGGGCAAGCCCGCTCCCACAATTGAATTTTATACATCAGCAAGATATTGGTCGGCTGGCACGCCGCCATCGCTGGCTAGCCAGCTCCCACAGTAAAAACCGAGGTACACCGCCCGCTTCTCACCACTCAACAGGCCGAGCGGTAGCTCGCCTGCAGCTCTTGATCTTGATCCACCCGCCCCTTCGGAAGGCTGAGTGGAGGCGTTCATCTGGGGGGCAGGCGCGTAGCGCCGTGCGGCGAAGCCGCACACATCGAGAGGAGGTCGTCGCGAAGCAGACCGGAGGCGATGCCCCCAGATGAATGCCGGAACGAAGGAACACCGAGCCCTAGCGAGGGGCCGGACGCCGGGGCAAAGACCTTTGCTTCCTTTGGGGCGTTTGCCAAAGGGAGTCGCCGTAAGGGCGAAACCCTAAGCCGCCGTTACCGCAGCAACGGATATACACCCAATCAACCCAAAACATGGTCGGCCCAAAGGCCGCCAAGACCAAAACCGTCAATACCCGTTAGAACCGTAATCAATCTGGAAGGCAAACCCAGAAACCCGCTCAACGCCAGTCTCAACCCGCCCATCAGGCAAAAGCCGCAACCACCGATACCCCGGTGCCTGCTCACTGACACTGAAATCATCACTCCCCGGCTCAAACTGAATACAAGTCGAAGGCGAAGCAATCAACCGCACACCATTACGCTCAAGATCGACCTCCTGATGCACATGCCCCCACAAAACCGCACGCACCTGCGGAAAACGATCAAGCACCGCAAACAACGCCTCAGGATTACGCAACCCGATCGGTTCCATCCAGGCACAGCCGATCGACACCGGATGATGATGAAAACACACCAGATGATGCCGCTCCGGCGCCTCACTCAATGAACGGGCCAACAACTGCAACTGCTCATCCTGCAAATACCCCGGCACCGACCCCGGCACCGCCGAATCCAGCAAAGTGACCCGCCAGTTGCCGACATCCACCACCGACTCCAGCAAAGCGCTTTGCACCGCCGCCTCGGCCATGATCCGCGGCTCATCATGATTGCCAGGAATCCAGCGCGCCGGCGCATCGAGCTGCCGCGTCAGGTCGCGAAACAGTTGGTAGGACTCCAGCGTCCCGTCCTGAGACAAGTCCCCACTGGCAATGATCAGATCGATCCGTGGCTGCTGAAGCCGCACCAACTCAATGACTTTTTGCAGACTGTCACGCGTATTCATACCCATCAGCGTCCCGTTCGCGTCGGCAAACAGATGACTGTCAGAGAGTTGCACCAATAACGCCGAATCGGCGGTGGTCAATGTGGATACGCTCGGCAAGGCGTTCTCCCAAGGCTGAATCACGGGATGGATGAGTGCCGCAATTATGCTGGGGGACGATCAAAAGGGGAAACCTGTGAACCGGACGCAGTTCACAACTCACGTTAACGGACGACTTCGTACTCATGCCCCAACGCCAGGCAATGGCTCAGCCATTCGCCCAAAAACATATTCAGTTGAGCCTTCTCGTCTGGCTGATGCATCGAGGCATTCGGATAAGGATAGATGCCACGAAAGCGTCGCGCATGTTCGGCGCTGACCACTTCAGCCATGCATGCGTCGTGATAGACCTGGACCTCCAGTTGCGGCACTGGCAGCCATGGCAGGCTATGTTCCTGCCGGACCTGCAACGTCGTGGTGTACGGACAGACTTGCAACACCTCGAGGGCCAGCACGCCGAGCATCTGGTCACCGTTAGTCACGGCAATGCGCCGCGCCGCCGGCTCGTTGCGCATGTCCGGCAGCAGTCGCATCAGACGCGCGTAGTTGGCCTCGCAAGAGGCTTGCAGCCCTACAAGGTCAACCCGGTAGCGATCGCGCAGCTTGTTTACGACCATAGCCCCCTCACTTCAACGCGGTTCAAAGCCAGCCATTGCAAAGCAATGATACAAGGCGCGTTGGCAATTCTTCCGTCGCGTACGGCTTGCAAGGCATCTTCGAATGCCCAGACCGTGACGCGGATATCTTCCGCTTCTTCCTCCAGCCCATACAGGCCGCCGACGCCGGTGCTGTCACAACGCCCCAGGTACAAATGCACAAACTCGTTGCTGCCGCCCGGCGATGGAAAATATTTGATCATCGGCCAGAGCGCCCCGAACACAAGCCCAGCTTCCTCCTGCGCTTCGCGGTGAGCAACTTCTTCTGGCACTTCATCCTTGTCGATCAGACCGGCGACCAGTTCGATCAGCCATGGATTGTCGGTCTTGCCCATGGCGCCTACACGAAACTGCTCGATCAGCACCACTTCATCGCGCTGCGGATCGTAAGGCAGCACGCACACTGCATCATGGCGGACAAACACTTCACGATTGATCTCACGACTCATGCCCCCGGCAAACAATTCGTGGCGCAAGTGCACACGATCGAGTTTGTAGAAACCCTCGTAGCACTTTTCACGCCGAACGATATCTACGGCGGTCGGAATGGCGTTGGCAAAATCAGTCATGACAATCCTCGATTACTGCAATCCGTTACGAGGCTCCTTTGTGTTACTTGCAACCTCGACTTCGCGCCATCCTAACGCGCTCGCACCGTTTGATGCAGCCCCTTTCCAGTCAGCGAGATAGACGGTGAGGGCGAAACCAACTCTAATTAGCTTAGTGGCGAACTGACCGCTTCGTTGAGAGTCGAAGCGGATAACTTTTCGCCTTTCCCTGTTTTGTGAAGGACGCCCATGTCGTTTTTTAAAATCGCCTCCGTGGCCGCAATCGCCCTGACCCTGGGTGCCTGCCAGAGTTTGTTCCAGCCCAATTACCGGACACCGCTGCAGACCACCCGCGATGCCTCGGAAACATTGAAGCCGGGTTGCTCCAATCCTGATTGCCCGCTGGTGAACATCGACACCGTGCACTTCCCGGCCGAATCACAACTGGACGGCATCGTGGAAAAAAACCTGTTGCAACTGACCCGCACCCCGGACGCCCCGGCAGCGCCGACCCTGGCCGCGTATCGCGATCAGTTCCTGCGCACCGCAGCACCGCACTCCAGCAGCTACTTGCAAGCCAAGGTACGTGAGCAGCATGACGGCTTGGTGATTGTCGAATTTTCCAGTTACCTGGACACCGGCAATGCGCAAGGCACGCCTGGACGCAGCTTCATCAACTATTCGCGCCAGCAGAATAAAGTGCTGACACTGTCGGATATGTTGCTGCCGGGACAGGAAGAGGCGTTCTGGAAAGCCGCGCAAGTGGCGCACAACAGCTGGCTGATCAGCACCAAACTCGATCAGGAGCCGGAGTTCCTTAAGACCTGGCATTTCCAGAAAACCCAGAACGTGGCGCTGACCTACGGTGGGGTGATCCTCAAGTACGAAGTCAGCACCATCGCGCCTTACGCGCTGGGCCACATCGAACTGAAGATCCCTTACCCGCGCCTGAACGGCATTCTCAAGCCTGAGCTGTTTCCCGGCCGTAACTGAAGGCCCGACCCAGCACGAGCTGAAGCAACCCTGCCAGAATCAACGACGGCAGGGTTGCGCCGATGTCCGGATACAGATTGGCCAGCAAGTGATAAGTGCTCACCCCGCCCAACCAGGCGAGCAACGCCGGCCAGCGCAACGCGGCTGATGCCACCTGAGCACTGCGTTTGCGCAAGATGAAGTGATCCACCAGCACCACGCCGAACAGCGGCGCAAACACCGAACCGATCAACAGCAAAAAGTTCTGGTACTGGGCCAACGGCGCCAGGCACGCAATCAGAGTGCAAATGACGCCAATCGCCAGGGCCAGATGCTCGACCTTCAAGCGCAATAGAATCCCGCTGGACACCGCCGCCGAGTGAATATCGGCAAAGGCATTTTCCGACTCATCCAGCAGAATCAGCAGCAGCGGAATCCCCAGACCTGCGCCGGCCAGTGCCAACAACAAGGCATTCACTTCACCGCTTGGCGCGAACGCCAGGGTGTACGCCACGCCCAGGCTCATCAGCCAGAAGTTACCGATAAAGAAACCCAGCGCCGTGCCGCCAAACACGTTTTTCGCACGCTTGCCGAAACGTGAATAGTCGGCAATCAGCGGCAGCCACGACAGCGGCATGGCGATCGCGATGTCGAAGCCGACGGCGAATGGCATCGAACCGTCACCGGCCTGCGCCCACAAGGCGGCCAGATCGGCTTTGGCGAACAGGTTCCAGGTCAGCCAGATGCATGCCGCCAGCAACAGCCAGATGCCCCACTTGCGCAGAATCTGCCGCACGAAGGTCAACGGCCCGCTGACTGCCAGCAAGGTCGCCAGTGCGCCGAAGAACAAGGTCCAGAGCAGCGGATTCGACAGCAGGCTGCCTTCGCTGAAGGCCCGCGTGCCGAGCAGGCTGGCCGCGTCGCGCATGACGATGATTTCGAACGAGCCCCAACCGATCAGTTGCAGCAGGTTCAGCACGGCCGGCAGGCTGGCGCCGCGTTTGCCGAGGCTGAGTTTGAGCGCAGCCATCGACGACAGGCCGGTGTCGCTGCCGATCACGCCGACGGCAGCCAGCAGCAGAACGCCGACCAAGGTGCCGAGAAAGATCGCCAGCAACGAGCCGGACAGGCCCAGACCTGGCGCGAGCAAAGCGCCGGTTTGCAGCACCATCAAACCGATGCCGAGGGAGAACCACAGGGAAAACAGATCGCGACCGCCAAACACGCGCCTATCGGCGGGTACGGCTGTGTCAGGGGAGTAGGTGTTCAAGTCAGATATCTCAAGGGAACCATGGGTTACAAGCTTCAAGCGGCAAGCCTCAAGAAAAAGCAGATCCAGCCTTTGCTTCTAACTTGCAGCTTACCGCTTGCAACTTGCCGCTTAAACTTTCTTGTACAGCTGACTGCCTTCCTGCTTGAACCGCTCTGCCTGATCCGCTAATCCCTGGGCGACTTCGGCATCGACGGTTTCGATCCGCTGGTTGGCCGCGTATTCACGGACTTCCTGGGTGATTTTCATCGAGCAGAATTTCGGTCCGCACATGGAGCAGAAGTGCGCGACCTTGGCCGAATCCTTCGGCAGGGTTTCATCGTGATACGAGCGCGCAGTGTCCGGATCGAGGCCCAGGTTGAACTGGTCTTCCCAACGGAATTCGAAACGCGCCTTGCTCAAGGCATTGTCGCGGATCTGCGCGCCCGGATGCCCTTTGGCCAGATCGGCGGCATGTGCGGCGATCTTGTAGGTGATGATCCCGGTCTTCACGTCATCCTTGTTCGGCAAGCCCAAGTGTTCCTTCGGCGTGACGTAGCAGAGCATCGCGCAACCGAACCAGCCGATCATTGCCGCGCCAATGCCCGACGTGATGTGGTCGTAACCCGGCGCAATGTCGGTAGTCAGCGGGCCGAGAGTGTAGAACGGCGCCTCGTCGCAGCACTCGAGCTGCTTGTCCATGTTCTCTTTGATCAACTGCATCGGCACGTGGCCCGGGCCTTCGATCATGCACTGCACGTCGTGTTTCCAGGCGATCTTGGTCAGCTCGCCGAGGGTTTCCAGCTCACCGAATTGTGCAGCATCGTTGGCGTCGGCAATCGAGCCCGGACGCAGGCCATCGCCCAGCGAGAAGCTGACGTCGTAGGCCTTCATGATTTCGCAGATGTCTTCGAAATGGGTGTAGAGGAAGTTTTCCTTGTGATGCGCCAGGCACCACTTGGCCATGATCGAACCGCCACGGGAAACGATGCCGGTCACCCGTTTGGCGGTCAGCGGCACGTAGCGCAGCAGCACGCCGGCGTGGATGGTGAAGTAGTCGACGCCCTGCTCGGCCTGTTCGATCAGGGTGTCGCGGAACAGCTCCCAGGTCAGGTCTTCGGCCGCACCGCCGACTTTTTCCAGGGCCTGGTAGATCGGCACTGTGCCGATTGGCACTGGCGAGTTACGGATGATCCACTCGCGGGTTTCGTGAATGTGCTTGCCGGTGGACAGGTCCATTACCGTGTCCGAACCCCAGCGAATGCCCCAGGTCAGTTTCGCCACTTCTTCTTCGATGGACGAGCCCAAGGCGCTGTTGCCGATGTTGCCGTTGATCTTCACCAGGAAGTTACGGCCGATGATCATCGGTTCCAGTTCGGTGTGGTTGATGTTGGCCGGAATGATCGCGCGACCGCGGGCAATCTCGTCGCGGACGAATTCGGGGGTGATGATTTTCGGCACGCTGGCACCGAAGCTGTGGCCGGCGTGTTGCTGGTCCAGCAGACCGGCGGCGCGGGCGACTTCCAGCTTCATGTTTTCGCGGATGGCGACGTATTCCATCTCGGCGGTGATGATGCCTTTGCGCGCGTAGTGCATCTGGCTGACGTTGGCCCCGGCCTTGGCGCGGCGCGGGTTGTTCACGTGGGCGAAACGCAGTTTGGTCAGTTCGGCATCGGCCAGGCGTTCCTTGCCGAAGTTGGAGCTCAGGCCGGGCAGACGCTCGGTGTCGCCGCGGGACTCGATCCACGGCGAGCGCACATCGCCCAGGCCTTTGCGCACGTCGATGATGACGTTGGGATCGGTGTACGGGCCCGAGGTGTCGTACACCACTACCGGCGCATTGACCTCGCCGCCAAAGTCGGTCGGGGTCACATCGAGGCTGATTTCGCGCATCGGCACGAGGATGTCCGGACGGGAGCCCTGAACGTAGATTTTTTGCGAGCGGGTAAACGGCTGAACCGACTGTTGATCGACTTGGGCCGAGTCACTCAGGTTCGTATGGTCTTTTAGTTTTATCGTCATCACGGGCTCTCCGAACACATCCAGGCAGTGGATTTTTGTCGGAGCGAACCTGTAAACGAATGGACGCACGTGCGCTGGGAAAACCAGCTGTGCTGTGCTCAGTGCTCGAGGGGTGTTCGATTGTCGAACAACATCCCGGACGAAGCACAAGAGGACTCGCCGGGTGACGAGAAATCTTGTTCCCTACGCAGGCGCTAACCTGATCAGGTTCAACGGGATCCGAAATTATTCGATCTCAGCCTCATAGCAAGGCACCCCGACAAGAACCCGGCCAGTCTAGACATAAGTGGCAAAGAACGCCAACACCGCGGTAAACACCATGATGAATGGCGCAATTAACGGATTGTTGCCGAACGTGGCCACCACTACACTCGCCAAGCCATGCCGCGCCTTGACGCTGTGTGGGCCGCGCCGTAGCCTTGGCGCTCAAATTATCAGCGTAATTTTTAGGGATGGCCTCATGCTGCGCAAACTCTCACTGGCCCTTGCCGTGTCTTGTGCGTCCAATGGAATGGCATGGGCAGCAGAAGCGCCCTTATCGACCAAAAACGATCTGGTCAGCGTGTATCAGGAAGCGAAGGACAACAACGCCGACCTCGCCGCCGCCGTTGCTCAATATGGCGCCCAGAAAGAAGTGGTGCCCCAGGCTCGCGCCGGGCTGCTGCCCAATATCTCGGGCGGCGCAGAAATGGCCAACGTGCGCACTGTCATCGATCAGCCTTCGGCGACCGCCAACCGCAACGCCCACTCCTACCAGGCGACGTTGGCTCAACCGCTGTTCCGCGCCGATCGCTGGTTCCAGTTCCAGGCCGCCAAGGACGTCAACGAACAGGCTGCACTGCAACTCTCGGCGACCGAGCAAAACCTGATCCTGCAAACCGCCAACAGTTACTTCAACGTCTTGCGCACCCAAGACAACCTGGCCTCGACCAAGGCCGAGGAAGCCGCGTTCAAACGCCAGCTCGATCAGTCCAACGAACGCTTTGACGTCGGCCTGTCGGATAAGACTGATGTGTTGCAATCGCAAGCGAGCTACGACACCGCGCGCGCCAACCGGATCCTCGCACAGCGTCAGGTGGATGATGCTTTCGAAGCTCTGATCACCCTGACCAACCGTCAGTACAACTCGATCTGGGGTATTTCCCATACGTTGCCGATCCTGCCGCCCGCGCCAAACGACGCCAAGGCCTGGGTCGATACGGCGGCGAAGCAGAACCTCAATCTGCTGGCCAGCAACTACGCCGTCAGCGCGGCCGAAGAAACCCTCAAGCAGCGCAAGGCCGGCCATGCGCCGACCCTCGATGCCGTGGCGAAATACGAGAAAGGTGACAACGACGCCCTGGGTTTCAGCAACCCGAACGCCTTCCCCCAACCTTACGGTGGCAACGTCTCGCAAACGACGGTGGGCCTGCAACTGAACATCCCGATCTACAGCGGCGGCTTGACCAGCTCCCAGGTGCGCCAATCGTACGCGCAACTGGATCAGACCGAGCAGCAGCGCGAATCCCTGCGTCGGCAAATCGTTGAAAGCACCCGCAACCTGCACCGCGCGGTGAACACCGACGTTGAGCAAGTGGCGGCGCGCAAGCAGTCGATCATCTCCAACCAGAGTGCCGTGGAAGCCACCGAAATCGGTTATCAGGTGGGTACGCGAAACATCGTCGACGTGCTGGATGCGCAGCGTCAGCTGTACACCTCGGTGCGCAATTACAACAACACCCGTTACGACTACATCCTCGACAACCTGCGCTTGAAGCAGGCGGCGGGTACGTTGAACCCGGGAGATTTGCAGGACCTGGGGCGTTATCTGAAGGCCGACTACAACCCGGATAAAGACTTCCTGCCGCCGGACCTGGCCAAGGCTGCGGCGGCGCAATTGAAGGCTAATCCGACGCAGTAAAAGCAAAAGATCGCAGCCTCGTTTTACTCGACAGCTCCTACACCGGATTTGCATCAATCCTGTAGGAGCTGTCGAGTGAAACGAGGCTGCGATCTTTTTGTTTCAGACGACCCGATCAATCAATCGATCAGCCGCCCCAACCCATCCAGCAATCGCTGCAACGCCCCCTGATTGGTGCGCATCACCTTCAACCCTGCCTCCGCCATCCGCTGCGCATCGCGCGGCAGTTCGAACAATCGCTGCACTGCCAGCGCCAGACCTTCGGCATCTTCCACTTCCTGTAACGCCCCGGCGCTGCGCAATTGCGCGGCGATTTCGAGGAAGTTGAACAGGTGCGGCCCACTCAGCACCGGCTTGGCGAGCGCCGCCGGCTCCAGCAGGTTATGCCCGCCGTTTGGCACCAGACTGCCGCCGACAAACGCGCTGTCTGCCAGCGCATACAGAAACAGCAACTCGCCCATGGTGTCGCCCAGCAATACCGACGTACCGGCGGTGACCGGTTCGCCAGCGGAACGACGCACCGTGGCAAACCCCTGTTGCCGGCACAACTCGAACACCGAATTGAATCGCTCCGGATGACGTGGCACCAGAATCAGCAACGTATCGGGATGATTGGCGAGCAACTGACGATGGGCCGCCAGCACCACTTCGTCTTCACCTTCGTGAGTGCTTGCAGCGATCCACACCGGACGTTCCTGCGCCTGCCATTGAGCCCGCAGTTCGGCGGCACGCTGAAGCAGTGCAGGGTCGATGGTCAGGTCGAACTTGATCGAACCGGTCACTTCCACCGTTTCGGGACGCGCGCCCAAGTCACGGAAGCGCTGGGCCTCGGCTTCGGTCTGCACCGCAAACAGACTCATCTCGGCAAGCATCGGTTGAGTCAGTTTGTTGAAGCGGCCATAGCCCCTGGCCGAACGCTCGGACAGTCGCGCGTTGGCCAGCGCCACCGGAATGCCGCGCTTGGCGCACTGATGAATGTGGTTTGGCCACAGTTCGGTTTCCATGATCACCGCCAGTGTCGGCCGGACCCGATCGAGAAATCGCTTGGCGGCGCACGGCAAGTCGTAAGGCAAATAACAGTGCTGGATGCGCGGTTCGTTGGCGAACAGCGCGTGGATGCGCTCGGACCCGGTTGGGGTCATGCAGGTCACGGTAATCGGCAGCTGCGGATAACGCTGCAGCAAGGCGCGAATCATCGGCGCCGCGGCAATGCTTTCACCCACGGACACCGCGTGCACCCAAATGCCGCCCGGCTTCATCGCCGGCAGGCCAAAGGAGAATCGCTCGCCAATGCGTTTGGCATACGCAGGCGCCTTGCGCGAGCGCAGCCACAGCCGAATCGCTACCAGTGGCAGCCCCAGGTAAAACAGCGCGGTGTAGAGAGTTCTATTCATGGCGGCGGAGTTTATCGGCTTTTTTGACCGATCGCCTGCAAGTGCACGGCAAAACGTTCCGCCAACCAACGCGCCGCCGGGCCAAGGGGTTCGTCACGGCGCCAGACCAACTCCACTACCAGCGCCGGCGGAGTCCATTCGCTGTCCAGTTCGACCATCAGGCCCTGATAGGCCGGGTATTGCACCACGTGTCGTGGCAGCCAGGCCCAGCCGAGGCCGCGCACCAGCCATTCCGCCATGACGTAGAAGCTATCGGCCCGCCAGACCTGCGGACTGGCCGGCTCACTGCCGGGGTAGACGCTGGACTGCGTAGACATCAGCAGCTGTCGATGCTGCGCCATTTGCTGACAATCAATCTGCTTCTGCCTGGCCAACGGATGTCCGACACCGCACACGGTCACCATCTCAACACTGCCCAGCACTCGCCGCTCAAGGGCTTCGGGTATCTGATCGTGATAAAACAGCAAGCCCAGATCGGCCCGGCGCTCCACCAGTTTGCGTGCCACATCACCTTGGGCTGCGCTGGTCAGTTGCACTTCAAGGCTTGGAAATTTTTCCGCCAGGGCTTCAAAGCTTTCGATGATCGGCTGGTAGGGCATCGCCTCATCCTGAGCCACGCGCAGACGTGCCTCCTGGCCGCGCATCATCGCCAACGCCCGACCATTGAGGCGTTCACATTGACGCAGCACTTCGCGCGCCTCTTCCAGCAAGGCGTTGCCGGCTTCGGTGAGTTTGGGCTGACGACCACTGCTGCGGTCGAACAGGCTCACGCCAAGGTCGTCCTCCAGTTGCGCAATCGAACTGCTGACCGCCGATTGCGCCTTGCGTTGATCCCGCGCTACCGCCGAAAACGAACGCTGCTCCGCTACGCTGACAAACAGCCGCAGCTGCTCCAGATTCCATTGCATGCTCATGAGACAACCCATCTTCAGAACAGATAGGTAATGACTTTACCGCATCTGGGGAATCTCTAGAATGCCGACCTCAGAAAGCAACACTTCACACGAGGATGCACCCATGACCGCTTACTACTACCTGGCCATTGCCATCTGCGCCGAAGTGATCGCGACCGTTTCGATGAAAGCCGTCAAAGGCTTGAGCACCCCGTTGCCGCTGATTCTGGTGATTGTCGGCTACGGCATTGCCTTCTGGATGTTGACCCTGGTGGTACGCAGCGTTCCGGTGGGCGTTGCCTACGCAGTGTGGGCCGGCCTGGGGATCGTGATGGTCAGCGTGGCAGCGCTGTTTATCTACGGCCAGAAGCTGGATGTACCAGCGATGCTGGGGATGGCGCTGATCGTATTGGGTGTCGTCGTGATCCAGCTCTTCTCCAAAACCGCCGGCCATTAAGGTTCGAAGCGCATTCCATTGTGGGAGAAACCCCGCTCCCACAATGGATTTGGACCAGGCCATCGATTGATCGCCAGCAAAACCTCCAATCTTCGAGTCTGTATACTGCGCCCTCGTCTTGAACACTGAGGTCGCTGCATGCCATCCGTTATTTCCACCGACGTTCTGATTGTCGGCGCTGGTGTCGCCGGCCTCTGGCTGAATGCGCGCATGCGCCGCCAGGGTTTTTCGACCGTGCTGGTGGAAAGTGCCAGCCTCGGCGGCGGACAGAGCGTGAAGTCCCAGGGCATCATCCACGGCGGCGCCAAATACGCGTTGCATGGCGCCCTGACCGGCGCCTCGGAAGCCATTGCCGACATGCCGCGCCGCTGGCGTGAAGCGTTGGCCGGCGACGGCGAGCTGGACCTGTCCGGCGTGCGCCTGTTATCCGAAGCCCATTACCTCTGGTCCCCCGGCACCATCGCCGGCAACCTCACCAGTTTCTTCGCCAGCAAAGCCGTGCGCGGCCGTGTCGATCAGGTCAAGGGCGACCAATTACCGCCGGCCCTGCAAGACAAGCGCTTCAAGGGCAAAGTCTATCGACTGGCAGAATTGGTGATCGACGTGCCGAGCCTGATCCAGCGCCTCGCCGACTTGGCGGGGGACGGCTTGCTCGCCGGCCAGACGATTGAACCGTTGCTGGAGGACGGCGTTCTGGTGGGTCTGAAGGTCGATGAGCGCGAGATCCGTGCGCAGCGCATCGTGCTCAGCGCCGGTGGCGGCACCGCGGCGCTGCTCGAAGCACTGGGCCTGAGCCAGCCCGCCATGCAGCGCCGGCCGCTGCACATGATCATCGCCAAAGGCCCGAGCCTCAAACCGCTGTACGCCCATTGCCTGGGCGGCGGCACCAAGCCGCGCATCACCGTGACCACCCACCCGGCGGCCGATGGCCAATGGGTCTGGTATTTGGGCGGCGATATCGCGGAAGCCGAAGGTGTCGCCCGCGAACCCGCCGAACAAATCGCCACCGCGCAGAAAGAACTTGGCCAGTTGCTGCCATGGATCGACCTGAGCACAGTGCAATGGGCGACCTTGCGCGTAGACCGCGCCGAGCCGCTGCAATCAGGACTGACCCGCCCCGACAACGCATTTGTGGCTGAAGAAGGTCGACTGCTGGTGGGCTGGCCAACCAAACTGGCACTGGCGCCGGACTTCGCCGACCGGGTGATCGCAAGCCTTGCGCGTGACGGCATTCAACCCGGCCCCGCGGCGCCGCTACCCGATCTGCCAAAACCACCGATGGGCATCCCCGCCTGGGAGCAACTGTTGCCATGAGCCAACCGACCCTGCACGAATTGCATCGCCCACTGGGCAGCACCGGCCTGCTGGTTTCGCCGCTGGGCCTGGGCACGGTCAAACTCGGCCGTGATCAAGGTGTGAAATACCCTAGCGGCTTCCAGATTCCCGATGACGACGAAGCGCGCATGCTGCTCAAGCTTGCGCACAACATGGGCATCAACCTGATCGACACGGCCCCGGCCTATGGCCGCAGCGAAGAACGTCTCGGTCCGTTGTTGCGCGGCCAGCGTCAGGATTGGGTGATCGTCAGCAAGGTCGGCGAAGAGTTTAGCGACGGCCAGTCGAGCCACGACTTCAGCGCCGCGCATACCCGACTGTCAGTCGAACGCAGTCTGCAACGCCTGGAAACGGACTTCATCGACCTGGTGCTCGTGCACTCCGACGGCAACGACCTGGCGATCCTCAATGACAGCGAGGTCTATGCGACCCTCGCCGCACTCAAGGCCGAAGGCAAGATTCGCGGCTTCGGCTTTTCCGGCAAAACCGTCGAAGGCGGTTTGAAGGCTCTGGAACAAGGTGATTGCGCCATGGTCACCTACAATCTGAACGATCAGAACGAGAAGCCGGTCATTGACTATGCTGCTGCTCACGGCAAAGCCATTCTGGTCAAGAAAGCCCTCGCCAGCGGTCACGTCTGCCTGAGCCCGGGTGTCGACCCGGTGCGCGCCAGCTTCGAGTTGTTGTTTGAACATCCCGGCGTTGCCAGTGCTATTGTCGGGACCATTAATCCGCTGCACCTCGCCCACAACGTCGCGACCGTTGCCCAGGTCCTTCGTAGAAACTGATGCCGCCCACGCGGCCTTAAGCAGGAGCCGACATGCCGCGTACGCTCATTAGAAAGAACCCGAGCAACTTCAAGACCCTGCCGTTGTACGTCGAAGCGACTCCCGAAGGCCTGAGTTATCAGAGCGTCGGGATGCCGCTCAATTTTTCCCAGACCCTGCAACGTCGCCGCCCGGTGACGGTAACCGACGCTCAGCGTTTTGCGCTGGAACTGGCCAACCTCGGGGTCTCGGTGCGCCTGACCCTGCATTGGCAAAATCGCGATTACTGGGTATTGGTGCGTCAGCGTCGGCAAGACCGTGGCGACGTGGTGCTCAAGCTGATCTCTGGTTACGTGCCGGCCCATGAACTGAACCTGCCGCTGCACACGGCGATCCAGGAGATCGCCGAAGAGTGCCTGCTAGAAACCCCGGAAGGCTGGCTCGGTGGACGCTTCAACGACACGTGGTTGCCGGCGCCCTACTCGTCCGCGCTGCATTACCGCGAAGCATTGCCCTTTCGCCTGACGCCGTTGTCCGGCTCCGCGCGGCCGGTGCGTTGCGCCAAGATGCAGTTGATCGAACGTCCGCGTGCCTATGTGCATTTGCCGACGGCTTCGTTGCAATTGATCTATGACTTGCGCCTGGACGTGCCCAAGGAAGCCAAATCCCTGAGCCTGTTCCATGTCGATGAACGACTGGAGGGTGATCAACTGGTGGCCCGACTCGATCGCAAGCGCCCCGATTTGTACCTGATGCCTCTGCAGGACGGCCAGCCGATGGCCGAGCTGTATACCTTGAAAAAGGATCAGCTGTACCCGGCGAGTACGCGCGGGTTGTATCTGGCAGAGAGCTTTGCCCAGCAGGAAGGCTGGCTGGTGCGTGATGAGCGGATTCGCTGGAAGGATTGGGTGCGGCAGCAAGGATTGAGCCCGCCGGGGAAGGATTCTGGCCTGGCGAGGTTGCGCGGGAAGGCGAAGCTATTACTGAAGAAGATTGTGCCGCGCAAGAAAGTCAGCTCCTGAAAGCAAAAGATCGCAGCCTCGTTTCACTCGACAGCTCCTACAGGAAATCGCATTTCAATGTAGGAGCTGTCGAGTGAAACGAGGCTGCGATCTCGTATGGCTTCACTCGGACTTGCGGATTTTCTCGACTATTGCAGTCGTAGAGCTGTTTGCAACCAGCCCAAGCACTTTCACAGTCCCGCCGTAAGCGGTCACGATGTCCGCGCCGACCACCTGGTCGATTCCGTAATCACCGCCCTTGACCAACACATCCGGCTTGACCTCGCGCAGCAGGTTTTCCGGGGTGCCTTCAGGGAAGCTGATTACCCAGTCCACCGCGCCGAGACCAGCCAGTACGGCCATGCGACGGTCGACGCTGTTGATCGGACGACCGGGCCCTTTCAAGCGGCTCACTGACGCATCGTCGTTGACCGCGACGATCAGACGATCGCCCTGGGCCCGAGCCTGCTCAAGATACGTTACGTGGCCGGCATGCAGGATGTCGAAACAACCGTTGGTGAACACGATCTTCTCTTTATGCGCACGCGCATCGGCGACCGCCAGCAGCAACTGCTCCAGGCCCAGCACACCGCGCTCGGAACCCTCTTCACGCTGAATGGCACGACGCAACTCCGGCGCGCTGATGGCCGCCGTACCGAGTTTGCCGACCACGATGCCCGCCGCCAGGTTGGCCAGAGCCACCGCGTGAGGCAGTTCTTCACCCGCTGCAATCGCTGCCGCCAGGGTGGAAATCACCGTGTCGCCGGCACCGGTCACGTCGAACACTTCACGGGCACGGGCCGGCAGGTGCAGCGCCGGATGATCCGGACGCAGCAAGGTCATGCCGTGTTCGCCACGGGTCACCAGCAATGCGCCGAGGTCGAGGTCGTGCATCAGCTGCGCGCCTTTGCTCACCAGCTCGTGCTCATCGGCGCAACCGCCGACGATGGTTTCGAATTCGCTGAGGTTCGGGGTGATCAGGCTCGCGCCCCGATAAATCGAGAAGTCCTTGCCCTTGGGATCGGCCAGCACCGGAATGCCACGGGCACGCGCGGCCTGGATCAGCACCTGATGGTTTTTCAGCGCGCCTTTGCCGTAGTCCGACAGCACCAGCACCTTGATGCCTTCGAGCAATTCGTCGACTTGCTCGCCCAGCGCCAGGGCGTCGGTGGCGAAAGGTTCTTCAAAGTCGATACGCAGCAGTTGCTGGTGACGGCTCATGACCCGCAGCTTGACGATGGTCGGCTGGTGCGCGATGCGCTGGAACAAGGCGCGAACGCCAGCGCCCTTGAGACTATTGGCCAGACTGTCGGCTGCTTCGTCGTCGCCGGTCACGCCGACCAGCGAGGCCGGAGCACCGAGGGCGGCAATGTTCAACGCAACGTTGGCGGCACCGCCGGGGCGGTCCTCGATTTGCTCGACCTTGACCACCGGCACCGGTGCCTCAGGGGAAATCCGTGAGGTACCACCATGCCAGTAACGGTCGAGCATGACATCGCCGACCACCAAGACAGGGGCTTGATCGAATCGCGGCATGGACAACTTCATGGAGCAACCCACATACAAAATGAACAGGGGCGCGATATTACCACAGGGTGGGCACTGGCTTGCGCGACGGCTGCAACGGGATGATTCGACACGAAATCCTGGTCATTTATTGAGCAGAAATGACGATAACTGCAAGCAAGCGTCTGCCAGCGCCCGTTTTTCGGTGTCGATCTCGCACTCGGCAGACAGCGGCGCCTCGTACGGGCTATCGATACCGGTGAAATCCTTGATTCGCCCCTCCCATGCGGCTTGATACAGCCCTTTAGGGTCACGTTGCGCGCACACCGCAAACGGGGTGCTCACATATACCTCAATGAAATCGCCCTCGGCGAACAATCGCCGCGCGGTCTCGCGTTCGGCGCGAAACGGCGAAATGGCGGCGACGATCACAATCAGTCCGGCGTCGACCATCAGCCGCGCTACCTCGGCCATGCGTCGGATGTTTTCGCGGCGACACTCAGTGCCCATCCCCAGATCACGGCACAGACCATTGCGCAGGTTGTCGCCATCGAGCAGAAACGTGTGCAGCCCACGCTGATTGAGTTGCAGTTCAAGGGCATTGGCCAGCGTCGACTTTCCCGCCCCGGACAACCCCGTCAGCCACAGGCAACGCGGACGCTGGGATTTGATTGAAGCGCGGGCCTCCCGGGTCAGCGACAATTGGTAGGGCCTGATGCCGGAAACGGGCATCGACGGCGACTCATTCATAGCCGAGCAATTCGTAGTCACGTTGATACGCTCGCCGCACCAGCCGGCGTGTGCGCGCCGTGCAGAAATCCCGGGCCGGCGTTGCAAGTCGTTGCTGTGAGGCGTTGAGGTGAGGCAATGCCACCGACTGACCCAACCGCTCGCAAACCAGCTGAAAGTCACGTTCCAGGTGTTCCTGATAACCAACGAAATCCAGGGCTAGATGCCCCAGGGAGTCGGTGACAAAGTCCGTCTGCGCGGCGAAGTGCAATTGCCGGCTGATGGTTTCCGGGTGCAGCCAGCGACCGACAAAATCATCGAAGTCGCGGTAGTGGCTGACCAGTTGCTGCGCTGCGTGATCACGCGGCCCCAGCACATTGCCTCGCAAAAAAGCGTAGGCCGAGTAGGCCCTTTCCAGTGGATCACGAACGAAGGCGAACTTGAAGCTGGCGGCATACTGCTGGGGAAATTGCTGCTCGTACCAGTACAACGGCAAGTGCCCCGGGCTCCAGTTATCGAATATCGCCGCACAGACGCTGCTCCCGGCGCATTTAGGGACGTGGATGAACAGACAAGCATGCTGCTCGAAGGCCCGGGGGAAACGCAGGTTGGCCGACATCGACTTGTTCACCGCCTGACGGTCCACCACCGACAGACGCCCCAGCAAGAAGGCCCGTTGCGGCTTGGGTAAGATTTTCCAGAGATAACGTTGAAACATGGCAGTACCCGCGCGAAAGGGTTGACCCTCTCGTTGAAGTCAAGATTCGTTCAGGAACCTTAGCAAGCGCGGTACACAGTTTTATTCAGGTTTGGTCAAGAAGGGTAAAGGTCTGGATACAAATCACCGGGCGCATTGCACGCCCGGTGAGCGATTGTCAGGCGATGTCTTCGGCCGGGGCATCGAGGCCCATGGCATTGAGTCGGGCGTAGTAACCATTGTGCGCCAGGAGCTCGGCATGGGTGCCGCGCTCGACGATCCGCCCCTGGTCCATCACCAGAATCAGGTCCGCCTTCTCGATGGTCGACAACCGATGCGCGATCACCAGCGTGGTCCGGCCTTTCATGACCTGATCCAGTGCTGCCTGAATGTGACGCTCCGATTCTGTATCGAGGGCCGAAGTGGCCTCGTCCAGAATCAGCAATGGCGCGTTCTTCAACAGGGCACGAGCAATTGCCAGACGCTGGCGCTGACCGCCGGAAAGCAGCACGCCGTTCTCGCCGACCTGGGTGTCCAGGCCTTCGGGCAGTTGCGCGATAAAGTCCATCGCATAGGCATCCCGAGCCGCTTTTTCAATGTCTTCACGGGGCGCGCCAGCCAGATCGCCATAGGCAATGTTGTTGGCCACGGTGTCACTGAACAGCGTGACGTGCTGGGTCACCTGGGCGATGTGCTTGCGCAGGTTCAGCAGTTTGTACTGCTCCACTTCAACACCGTCGATCAGGATCTCGCCCTTGTCGTGGTGATAGAAGCGCGGAATCAGGTTGGCCAGCGTCGACTTGCCGCTGCCCGATCGACCAACCAACGCCACCATTTGCCCCGGCTCAACCGAGAAGCTGATGTCATCGAGCACCTGGCGCTCGGTGTCGGGATAGGTGAAGCTCAGGTGACGCACGTCCAGCCGACCGCTGACGGCATCACGCTCGACGGTACCGGTATCGACTTCAGGCGCGACGTCCAGTTGCTCGAAGATGCTCTCGGCACCGGCCACGCCTTTCTGGATGGTCGAACTGACTTCGGACAATTGGCGGATCGGCTTGGGCAACAGGCCGGCCAGAGTGATATAGGCAACCATATCGCCCGCCGACGCATCACCGCGCAGGTACAGCACCAGGAACATCAGCACCGCCATCGCGGTGTAGATCACCAATTGCAGCAACGGTGTGTAGATGGCACCGGTACGGGTCATGCGCAGTTGCTTGTCGGTGTTGCCCTGACTGGCTTCGAAGAAACGCTTTTCTTCGTAGACTTCGCCACCGAAGCTGCGCACCACGCGATAACCCTGGATGGTTTCCGACGCCACATGCGTCACGTCGCCCATGGCCAACTGGATTTTCTTGCTCTGCTTGCGGAATTTCTTGCTGGCGGTGCGCACCATCACGGCGATCAACGGCAGGATGGCCACCATGACCAGCGTCAGGCGCCAGTTCATGAACAGCAGCGAAGCGAACAGGAAGATCACCGTCATGCCTTCACGGATTACGACCTTGATCGCATCTGTGGCCGCCCCGGTGACCATCGTCACGTTGAAGGTGATACGCGAAATCAAATGACCCGAGTTATGCTTGTCGAAATACCGATTGGGCAAAACCAGCAGGTTATTGAACAGCTGCACACGCAAGTCATGCACCAGCCCGAGGGAAACCTTGGCCAGAAAGTAGTTGCCCAGATAAGATCCCAGTCCCTGCCATGCGGCAATCAGGATGATCAGCAACGGCACGGCCTGCAGCAGTTGCAGATCACGCAGGTAAGGCACGGTTGGAAACAGTGCCGCCTCGGGGTTGGACAAACCGTCGACGAAATACTTGAGGATGTAGCCAAGCATCGGCTGCGTCGAAGCGAAAATCAGAAAACCGACGATGCTGATCAGAAACAGACTGATGTACGGCCGGACATAGCCGAGCAGGCGGAAGTAGATTTTCAAGCTCGAAGGGCTTGCGGAGAGACTGGAGTCGGTCATATCACGCGAATGTCGATAAAAAGGACGCTGACTTTAGCACAGCTTCCTCAGGGTTCTGGCAATCGCACAAAGGCTGTTATTGTTAGACGTATTTTTCAGCATCAAATAGCCATCACCCCGAAATGGCCGATCAACTTCAGGATTGAATCTTTCAGCATGCAGCTCAGCGGTTTAAACAGCGTGTCCAATCGAGTTTTCGATTTCATTTGCCTCTGGATTCTTCCCATTGGCTATTTTCTGCTCCTGTGCGCGCTGTTTTTCCTGCCGGGCCGAAGTTTGCACCACAAGCTTTTTTATGGACTGTTCAGCATTCCGGCACTGATCGCCCTTTGTCTGCGGCCTCGTGTATTCAAGGAACTGCTGCGCGAACCGATCTTCATTGCAGCGCTGGTGTTCGCCGCTTGGGCACTGCTGAGTTTGTGCTGGAGCCCTGATAGCACAAGCTTCTTCGGCGAATTCAAGCCACCGCTGCATACATTGTTGTTGTTCGCAGGATGTTATTTGCTGGTGCGTTATCGCAGCGAAATCATTCAGCCACTGTTGTTCTGCGCCGCGATAGTGGGCCTGATCGGCACGGCCTACTACTTATTCATGTTTTATCGCATTTACGAGCCAGGGCTGCGCCTGATCGGTGGAGGTGCGTTCGACAATCCTTTGCTCAGCTCTCACGTATTCGGATTTTTCTGTGCGTATTGGCTGAGTTTGAGCATGACTTGCAAGCGTAAGCAGGTGCTCTGGCTGAGCATCCCGGCGATGGCCGTGATGTTCGCCGCCGTCATTGCGACCGGCTCCAGAACCCCGCTGGTTGCACTGACCATGGCCTCGTTGTGGCTGAGTTTCATCTGTTGGGGTCGCCGGTCCATGGTCTTGCTTGGCGCGCTACTCGTCAGCGGGGCAACCGTAACCGTGCTGTTTTCACAGATGATCATCGAGCGCGGCGACTCTTATCGTTTCGAAATCTGGCAGATAGTGCTCAACAAAATCGCCGATCATCCGTGGATTGGTCATGGTTACAATGCCAGCCTGACTGTCGACCCCGGTGTCGGCTATAGCCTGCAAGAACCTCATAGCTTCACTTTGGGCGTGCTCTATTACGTGGGTATTCTCGGTCTTCTGCCATGGTTGTTTTTCCAGGCCTGGGGACTGTTGAGCAGTTGGCGGCAACGGGTGCAACCACTGCTGATCATCGCCTCGACCTGGCTGGTATTCGGCATTGGCGCGGGTTTGACCGAAGGTGGCGGAATCATTTCGCGACCCAAGGAGCACTGGTTCCTGCTGTGGATTCCGTTGGCACTGATCGCCGCCCTGAGCATCAATCAGCGCGCCAGGCGCCTGCTGACTCTTCCGATAAAGACGATGACGTCGAGCGCCCAGCAACAGCTGACCGTCGATGCACAGATCATCGAAGAAGATGGCTTGGGCCCTAAAGTCCTGCGGCTGGTTGATGGCAGTTTCCTCAAGCTGTTCCGTCGCCGCCGCTGGTACACCTCGGGCAGTTTCAACCCGTATTCCGAACGCTTTGCCGTCAATAGCGAACAATTGCGCGACATGGGGATTCCCACCCCGAAAATTCTTGACCTCTACCGGCTCCAGGATGGCAGCAGCGCCGTGCACTATTTGCCACTCCCGGGCAATACCTTGCGTCAGGTGATGCAAGGCATTACAGCACCGGCAGTGCGTCAGGCACTGGTGGAGCGGTTCGGCAAGTTCATGGCTCAACTGCATGAGCAAGGTGTGTATTTCCGCTCGCTGCACCTGGGCAATGTGTTGGTGCTTGAGGATGGCGAGTTCGGCCTGATCGACGTCGCCGACCTGCGCATCTACCCTTCATCCTTGAGCCTGTCACTGCGTCAGCGTAATTTGCGCCACATGCAACGCTACACGGTGGATCGACGCTGGTTGTTCGAAGATCACTTCGAAGCATTGCTCCAGGGATATGCCATGACGGCGTCAAAATCCGCTGTCGACAACCTGCACAGGCAAGTGCTGGCCGGGAGTATCCCGGCTCGGGCTCATTGATGACTGAAACCAACCCACTCATTGCGCTGGCAGCCTATCTGCTGGCCATCGTAACCGCCGCCCTGTTGTTGCGCGCCGTCCCGAAAATAGCTCGTCACCTGGAGCATTCCGGCGAAAGCCGCTACGCCAGCATCGATGGGTTACGCGGCTATCTGGCGTTCGGCGTGTTCGTTCACCATTCCATCATCACCTGGATCTTCCTGCGCACCGGTGTGATCGATTTTCCGCCGAGCAATTTTTACGCACAACTCGGCCAAGGCAGCGTCGCGCTGTTTTTCATGATCACCGGCTTCCTGTTCTGGAACCGATTGCTCACCCAGGGACGTCAACACGATTGGCTGGCCTTTGCCGTGTCGCGCCTGTTTCGCCTCTACCCGCTGTACCTGCCGCTGATGCTGATCGTGTTTGTCACGGTGTTTTATCAGCAGAACTGGGAACTCAAGGAACCCGGCATCCGTCTGCTCGGACAGATCCTGGCCTGGCTGACCTTCGACAGACCGGACGTCAACCAGTATCACCAGACCGGCATGTTGATCTCCAACGTCACCTGGACCTTGGGCTATGAGGTGTTTTTCTACCTCGCCCTGCCGCTCGCTGCCATGGTGTTTATCTATCGCGGAACCTGGGTGCAAGTGGTGCTGTGCCTAATCGGCATCTACGCCCTTTACCAAGTGGTCGGCTGGGAACATTCGCTGAAAAAACACTTCCTGGCGAGCTTCCTCGGCGGCATCGGCGCCGCGTACTGGATCCGCCGGCCACAACTGGTGGCCTGGAGTCAGACACGAATGGCGGGCATTGTCGCATTACTGGCATTGGCCATTGCATTCACGGCATTCAACCGCGCCTTCAACCTTAGGCCATTGCTGCTCATGTCGCTGTTTTTCGTGATCGTGGCGTCCGGAAACAACCTGTTCGGCATATTGAAACCGCGCAGCATCCGCTGGCTCGGGGAAATCAGCTACAGCACCTATTTGCTGCACGGGTTCGTGCTTTGGGTATTGGTGCAGCGACTGCCGCATATGCTGGAACTGGATGCCCGCGACACTTCAACCTTTCTGACGCTGCTGGCCGTGTGCAGCTGCCTGTTGATCGTCATCAGCAGCCTGACGTTCCTGTACATCGAACAGCCGGGCATCAACGCAGGCAAGCAAGTCTTGCAGCGGTTGCGGCAAGGCAGAAGCAGGAAGGCTGACAAGGGCCTGACTGAAAAGATCGCTCGCTGATCTCAACCACCCTCTAGCAGCTGGCGCAGCCGAATGCAGGCTTCGCCAGCTGTTTAAAATACTGCGTCAAGACCTTAGTCTTTTTCCAGCGGCGAGAAGTACAGCCGCCCGAGGCCACGCCAGGTCTTCTTGTTCCAGGCTTTGAACGGGATCTGGGCCAGCAGTTCGCGGGCCAACTTGCGATCGCGGTTTGAGGTCTTGAGAAACATTGAACTGAGGAACTTGTAGCGCACCTCGTCGTACAGCGGATGATCGCTGAATAGCGCGTAGGAGCGCAGGATATTGTCGACCATGAAGCGGTGGTTCTTGTAGGAATTGGTGGGGTGCTTGCGATAGCGCGCCATCAATACATTCAGGCCATCGATGAAGTACCCGGCACGGGTCACCTTCAGTTCGATCAACAAGTCTTCCAGTCGAATGTTCGGATCAAACCCGCCCACCTTTTCCAGCGCCTCCCGACGGATCATCAGGGTCGGGGCAGGAGGATAGGGCTTGCGCTCCAGGAACATGTCATCGAAGTCCAGGCGCCGAAACGGCACATCACGGCGCTGGCGTTTCTCCGGGTACAAATTACCGTCGGCGTCGATCAGCTCGATATTGCCAGCGCAGATGCCGACCTCGGGCTTGCCATCCATATACGCCACTTGAGTCGCAATGCGCTCGGGCAACATGATGTCGTCGGAGCCGAATGGCACGATCAGGCTGCCATTCGAACGTGCAATGGCGCCGTTGAGCGTATTGGTCAGCCCCTGGTTCTGTTGAACCCGGAAATCGAAGCCGTATTTCTCCTGCAATACCTTGATGCGCTCGACACTGTCGTCCTTGGAACCATCATCGATTACCAGCAGCTCGATGTTCTTATAGGTCTGATTGAGAACGCTGAGGATACTTTCCTCGATGTAGGGAGCGTGGTTATACGACGCGATGATGACGGTTACGAGAGGTTGCGCGTCGCTCATGGTTGTTCCTTGCGAGCCTGTTCAAGGCCGGATTCGATCAGGTTCAGGTATTCCTGGCGGAACACCTCGATGTCATGTTCTTTTTGCAGATAATGGAACGCCTGCTCACCCTTGGCCTTGAGTTCGTCGTCCGACAGTGCAAGGTAGTTATCCAGCGCCGTGACCAGGCTTGGCACATCCTTCGGCGTAATCGCCAACCCGCCAGCCCCTTCGATCAGCGGCAGCATTGCCGGTACATTCGAGGCGATCACCGGCAGGTGTCCGCTCATGCCTTCCAGCAGCGCCAGGCCCAGGCCTTCAGCCAGCGACGGCATGGTCCAGACGTCGAACGCACGAATGTACTGCAAGGCGATTTCCTTGAAGCCCAACAGGTGCGCGCGACCGGTCAGGCCCAGGCGCTCGATCTCGGCCGCCAGTTTTGACTCTTCGCGGCCGGCACCGATGATCGCCAATTGGGTGTTCGGGTATTTGTCTTTGAGCGCGGCAAACGCCTGCAGCAGATAGGTGTGGCCCTTGACCGGCACCAGACGACCCAACGCCCCGATCAAGCGCACCGACGGATCGATGCCCAGCAACTCGCGGGCGCGCTCACGACTGTGCTGCAAGCCTTCGGCCTGCTCGATGTCGATCGCGTTGGTGATGGCGTAGGTGTTCTGGTCGGTGAAACCGCAGTCACAGTCCAGCAGGTACTGTTTGACGGCCGGCGATACGCCGACAAAGCGCCAGTGACGATCGATCAGGCGCTGAGTCTGGCGGCGCCGGTAAAACCGGTCGTACTCGCCAAAGCCGTGGGAGATGCCAATGCACAGCGGCACTTTCAACCAACGGTTGAGGGTCAGCATCATGTTCACGGGTTTGAAGCGATTGCAGATCACCACGTCGAATTTTTCCGCGCGGCAAAACTTGTACAGCTGCCACATCGCTCGCAGGCGCAAGCCCTTGAGGGACTTGTCAGAGAACTCGAAATACACCGAACGGTCCGCCCGACTCACGGCCTCGCCCGGCCCAGGCTTGCCACGCAGGAATGCGGCGGTCACTTCATAGCGCTCGCTCGGCAGAGCCTTGACGATCTGCTCCGCGAGGTCGGCAAAATCATGGGCTTTGACGTTGTAGTCAGGCTGCAACTGCAGAACTTTTGACCGTTGACTCATAACTCTCCCCGCTGAGTAGGGCTTGTGGATGTGGGCTTGAGTATCCACAAAAGCTCGTGACGTCGGACCGCCTTGCGAAAGAACTCATTCTCGCCATAGATGGGCGGTGCTCTGCGGGCCAACAGTCGCTGTATCAACCGACGTACACGACGCTTGAACGGCATGCGCGGTTGCAGGTCATGCATCATGCCCAGCGCCATGGCTTTATCTCGCTGCAAATCCAGCGACAGCGGCAGGCAGCACGGCTCCATCGGCGTGACCGAGTCAAAGGCTGGAGGCAGTGCGATGCCGTGGCCTGCATCACCCATTGGCCAGCGGTCGTTGTCGTGCAAATGGTTGGCATAGCCAAGCAGGGTCGTCGGCTGCCACTCCAGCCCCTGTAATGCTTCAAGGACCGCCTGCTGGGCGCAGATATGATCAGGGTGCGGATCGAGTATCGGGTGTGGCAACACAATCACTTCAGGCCGCGCGCGCAGCAGCAGCTCGCGCAGATCGGCCAGCAGGTTGTTCCAGGTCGCAGCGCCGTCGACATCACCCGGCAGGGCAAATGGATTCAACTGGCGAAACACTCGGGTGTCGCTCAGGTCCGCTTCCCGCGAAGCCACCGGTTGAGCCGGCGCGGCCTGCATCGCTGCCAGCTGCAGACAGAAATAACCCAACTGAACGCAATGTGCTTCAGGCACACCAGCCCAACGCGGCACCGCGATGCTGTCCCAGGCACGCAAACGCCCCTTGAGGCGTGCGGCCTCGACCTTGTTCAGGCCCAGCTGTTGATAGTGTTCGGCTTCGATTTCACCGGCGGTGAGCGTGACAATCCAGGCTTCGTCGGCCTGGCTGTATAAACCATAGGCCGCCAGCTCTGCATCGTCAGCGTGGGGGGCGATCACCATCACGCGCTGGCGTCGATAATCAGGTTGTTCGAATGCCCAGAGTACGGGCTCGCCGAGCAATCGACAGAACCGCCCACGCAGGCGTAACTCACCTCGCGACAGCACCTGCGCCTGACCGCTGAGGTTCAGGTAGCGCAGGCCGTTGACACCCCGTTCGAAGGTTTGCCGGTCGGGACTCTCGCCGCCCGCCAACTCGACCACCGGATCGATAAAGCGTCCCAGCCACGTGCTTTTTATCCGCAGCGCCAGCACCAGAGTGGCGTCGTCGACCAGCATGACGCCTTCGTCCAGCCGTAGACGCTCACCGTCCAGATGAACCTTGGGCTGCTGGGTGTACGGCGCAAAACTGTATTGGTAATCGTCTTTGGGCGAATAGAACAAATGGTCGGCGAACCAGGCTTCGTGAGCAATCCAGCCCAACACCGCCAACACCGGCGGCAACCACCAGGCCACCCACACGCCGATGGCAATCAGCAGCACCAGTGCGATCAACAGACCGATGCGCTTGTTGCGACGATGGCGTTTGAGCAGTTGCTGTTTGCGGCTCATGGGCTGTCTCACACGGTGAAGACCGGCACGGGATTGCACCAGCGGTCCTTGTATTCACGATCGGCGCGACCGAAGGAAAACCGCAAGGGCTTATCCAGGGCCCGCGCATGCTCCCAGGCACTTTGAGTGTTGAGAAAACTCAGCACACTGCCGGGGCTGAACTCACGCGTTTGAGGGTCAACGCCCCCGTTGATGTATTCAACGCTGATCCACTGCGGCGCCTCGACGCGATACACCAGTTGAATCGCAATCGGTGCATCGTTGAGGAAAATCACCGAGCCGATCAGGAAGTCACGCAGCAGTTCGATCACCTCGCCCATGCGCTCGGCCCCGGTGGCCGGGAAGGTCCAGCGACGCTGGAACAGGTCGCAGTAGATCGCTGCCAGCTCAGCGCTGGAGAAATCGGCGACCGGGCGTACCACCCCGCCCGCCTCTTCCAGCAGGCGCAATTCACGGCGCTGGTTGTAGCGAAACTTTTTCGATAATTCTTCGGGCGTACGGGCCATCGCCAGCTGTTCGGCCTGCAACTTGATGTCGGTGAAGCGGCCTTCGCTCAAGGCCGACAAATACCGCCCGCGATGGCGCAGAGGTGCTAGAGCATCCGCGGCGGCCGGCAAGATCAGCTCGGCATTACCGAGGTCGAACAGACCCTTTTTACCGCAGCGCTTGAGCACATCCTTGGACAGCGCCAGGTCGCGCCCCCAGGTCGGAATCGCGGCTTTGACTTCACCGTTTTGCTCCCAGGCCAAGTACCGCACCGGGATCTCGGCCAATTGCGCAAGGCGTTCAACCACCAGGGGATGAGTCGCCACGCTGCCGCCAAAACGCTGCCAGGCCTGGGCATAAGTCGAGGCGTCGACCACTGCCCAGCCACGTTCGCGCCAGCCTTGAAATCGGTTGAGCATCAGCCCCTCTGCGCCAGTTCTGTGACCTGTGGCAAATGCCAGAAAGCATCACGTACCGCGCGGTCGGAGAAATGCTCGCGCAAGCGATCAAGCATCAGTTCGGCGCACTGGTGACGTTGCTGGTCGTCCATCGCGGCCAGATGTTGCAGCCCTTGGGCCAAGTGCTCGGCATCGCCCAGCGGGAACAGAATACCCACCCCTTCAACGATTTCCTTTGCACCACCGCACGCGGTGGCGAGCAACGGAATGCCGGCGGCCATGGCCTCCAGCAGTACCATGCCGAAAGGTTCGTGATCAGAGCTCAAGGCAAACACGTTGAATGCGCGGAAGTAGCGGCGCGCATCCGGTACTTGACCGAGGAACAGCACGCGATCGCCGATACCCAATTCACGGGCCAGGGCCTTGAGGTCCTGTTCGAGTCGACCGCTACCGAGGATCACCAACTGACTGTTGGCCGGCAAGCCCGGCAACGCTGCGGCGAAACCGTGCAGCAATGTGGTCTGGTCCTTGTCCGGATGCAGCCGCCCGACGTTGCCGACAATCCAGGCATCCGCCGACAGGCCGAGGGTTTCCCGTGCCTCGCGGACCGACACCTGGCTGGTCTGCAACGCCGGCACATCGATGCGGTTATAGAGTGTCTGAATCCGCTCGGCTGGCCATTTCGGCAGGCAACTGCGCATGTCATCACGCACCGCATCGGAAACCCCGAGCAGGCTCAGGCGCTTGCGGAAAAGATTAGCGAAAAGTTTGCGGGTGCCGCGCTTGTAATCGCCAAACGCGTGGTGCACACCGATCACCGGCAGCGAGGTGCCGAGCAAGGCGATGTAGATCGGCTTGAACCGGTGAGCGATGCAGAAACTGAAATTGCGTGAGGCGGCGATCTTGCGCAGATCGCTGATGGCGCCCAGCTTCAGGCCACGAATGGCCTTGGAGCTGTACTCCATGAACAGCACCTCATCGGACGCGCAGCCGGCAGCGACGTCGCTGTCGGCGGCCCCGGTGAGGAACACCGTTGTCACGCGATACCCAGTCCCGGCGAACAGGCTGGCGTACTGCCGGGCGCAGTCCAGAAACGGCCCGTCATAGCCGTGACAGAACTGCAGCACATGGCGTTCAGCCGAGCGTGTCATAAGCGTTCGCACCCTCTTTGACCACCAGAATGTCTTCCATGATCAGGTACTGCAGATCCGAGCCGAAGAACATGTTCAGGGCGTCAGTCGGCGAGCAGATCATCGGTTCGCCGCGACGGTTGAGCGAGGTGTTCAGCGACACGCCGTTGCCGGTCAATACTTCCAGCGCCTTCATCATGTCGTAGTAGCGCGGGTTGTATTCGCGCTTGAGCACCTGGGCCCGGGATGTGCCGTCTTCATGGACAACTTCCGGCACGCGGGTCTTCCACTCTTCAGCCACTTCGAAGGTGAACGTCATGAACGGCGCCGGGTGATCGATCTTGATCATCTGCGGCGCAACAGTGTCGAGCATCGACGGGCAGAAAGGCCTCCAGCGCTCGCGGAACTTGATCTGGTGGTTGATGCGGTCAGCAACGCCGACGGCACTTGGGCAGCCGATGATCGAACGACCCCCCAAAGCACGCGGACCGAACTCCATGCGTCCCTGGAACCAGGCCACCGGGTTGCCATCGACCATGATCTTGGCGATGTTTTCCGGCATGTTCTCAAGCTTGCGCCAGACCGGCTTGCTCGGGTGACGGGCGCAGGCGGCGAGCACGTCTTCGTTGGTGTACGACGGGCCGAGGTAGACGTGTTCCATCTTCTCGACCGGCACGCCACGGGCGTTGGACACGTAAGCTGCAGCGCCCACCGCCGTGCCGGCATCGCCGGACGCTGGCTGTACGAACAACTCTTTTACGTCATCGCGGGCGATGATTTTCTGGTTGAGCTTGACGTTCAACGCACAGCCGCCGGCGTAGGCCAGCTTGCCGGTTTCCTTGAGCACGTCGCCCAGGTAGTGGTCGATCATCTGCAACGCGATCTTTTCGAACAGCGCTTGAATGCTCGCCGCGTAGTGGATGTACGGCTCGTCAGCGATGTCGCCTTCGCGCTTGGGCCCCAGCCACTCGATCAGCTTCGGCGAGAAGTAGTAGCCTTTGCCCTTCTCTTTGTAGCGACGCAGGCCGATGACGTTCGCGTAGTCGGTGTTGATCACCAGTTCGCCGTTTTCGAACGACGCCAGACGCGAGAAATCGTATTTGCTGGCGTCGCCGTACGGCGCCATGCCCATGACCTTGAACTCGCCATCGAGCATATCGAAACCGAGGAACTCGGTGATCGCGCCATACAGGCCGCCGAGGGAGTCAGGATCGAAAAATTCCTTGATCTTGTGGATCTTGCCGTTCTCGCCGTAACCGAAGAAGGTCGTGGCGTACTCGCCCTTGCCGTCGATCCCGAGAATCGCGGTTTTCTCTTTGAAACCGGAGCAGTGGTAAGCGCTGGAGGCGTGGGCCAGGTGATGCTCCACCGGCTCGATCTTGATTTTCTTCGGATCGAAGCCCAGTTGCTCGAGGCACCAGACAATCTTGTTGCGATAACGCTTGTAGCGACGGTTGCCCATCAGGATCGCATCGAGAGCGCGGTCCGGGGCGTACCAGTAACGCTTGGCGTACTGCCAGCGAGCCTTGCCGAAAATACTGATCGGTGCGAATGGAATCGCGACCACGTCAACGTCGGACGGCTTGATACCCGCCTGTTCGAGGCAGAACTTCGCCGATTCGTAGGGCATGCGGTTCTTTGCATGTTTATCGCGCACGAAGCGCTCTTCTTCAGCCGCCGCGACCAGCTTGCCGTCGATGTACAAGGCTGCGGAAGGATCATGGCTAAGGGCGCCGGACAGGCCAAGAATCGTCAATGCCACAGGGGTCTAGCCTCTTTAGTCTGCATGCAGGCGACAAGCGCCTCAAAAATTAATGTGCCCTCGCAAGGGGCGAGAGACAGCTAAAGGGCGGGATTATAGCTTAAAAGCCGCGGCAAGCCTCTAGCGGGAAACGGCAGGCTCGCGCGTTGACAGTAGAAGATCGTCGACATAGACTCCTGCGCAAATGGACTGGGGGATCCCGGTCGGCGCTTTGGCCTCGGCGAGTTTCACCGGGGCTTTTCGCTTTCTGAGATAGGGAAAATTTTTAAACCCCAGTTTTCGAAACCCTCCCCCACATTGTTCCGACCACCACGGCAGTAGAACTTGCGCTTGAGCACGTCAAAGGCACGATTCTCCTGGCCCGACCGTAAAACGCTCATACCAATGGGTCTTGCAACAAGATCCGCAAGCTGTAACCCGGTTGAGTTCACTTGTTTGGTTGCAAATACGATATCGAACGGCAGCTGAATGCCCAATCGGTTCGCACCATCGCACATACGGCGAAACTCCAGTTCAAGCCCATTATCTTCCCGCTTCCCTCGACGCTCGAAAATCACATGAGTCAACGCGCACTGCTGATTCTTTTCCTGTAGCAACTCATAAAGCGTTTCCAGGCAAAAGCCGAGGGCAAGGTGATAAGGATTGTGAACGGGACCTTGTTTTTCGCGAAGAGCGGCTTTGTCGATAACGCAGCTGATCAAGACGAAATTGCTTGTCTCGATAATGCCGCTCAACTCCTCGAGAAAGGCATGTTTATGTTGCCTCGACGTGAACAGGCTGGAAAACGCTCCCTTTTCTTTTCGGATCTCCAATTCATGCAGGCCAATCAGGTCGTGCCCCATATGGTTGAATTTAAACTTCTGAAGGGCTGGAATAACCTTCTCGCAATAGTGCCGTTTATGAAAAACACAGAAGGCGAGTACAAACATTGGGTAATTTGGATCTAGCGTTTGCATCCCATGATCGCCGCTCTCATCGACATAAATTATGAAGTCGCTGTACTTCCCTGTCGGAGGTAGGCGCTTTGTCGCATCGACATTAGCGTCAGATTCACTTTCGCTTTCAAAAAGAAAAAATTGTTGAGAGTACAAACGAGTTACCCGCGACCTGCCCGCCAGTAAATACCCAGATTGCCGTCAGTTGCCTGGCGGAAAATCGTATAGGGCAAGGACACCGTGTCGCAGACACCCGAGAGCGTCATATCGAGCAGTACCAAGGGCACCAGGACGCCCGTGGGATCCGGCGGAGCATGCAGGATGCAGAAGTTGTAGGCCAGACCGCTGTAAACACGCGGGATGGATTGGCAGTAGGTCTTGTGTTTTCGCAGGCCCCGAGCCGCGTCTTCGTCGTCTTGCAGCACTGTAAGCGCTGTTCCGCAGCCCGTTAAGGCCATTGAAAAAGCCCCCATCGCAACAGCCATTTTTATCGTCAAAATCTGCCCTCCGTGAACGTCAGGCAAACTAGCATCGTGGCTATTCAGGGCACAGTTCATGGAGTCTGTGGATCATGTAGGACAGTTCACAAGAACGTGTCCTCTGGATCTCGATAAGTCGGGCTGGCCCCATCGCGAGCAGGCTCGCGATGGCGACTCAAGCAGCGCCAGAGATGTCCCTGGGAAGCCGCTGATCGATGACTTTGTAGAGGGCGCTTTGTTCGGGCCAGTTACGCATGAACCGCGCCCGATCGCGCGCATACGCTGGGGCAAAGCTGCCCATCGAACCATGCTGACACATCGAGTCCAGGTCGATCAGCGCCCAGCGATCCTGTTGCCAGAACAGATTGTGACCCTTGAAGTCGCCATGGCTGATGCGCTCGCGAATCAGCTCGGCAAACAAATGATCAAGCGCCACCAGCTCTGCCTCGGGCGCATCACCGCGCTCAACGTACGGTGAAAAGCGCTCGATGATGTCCGGTCCTGGCAAGTATTCGGTAATCAAGTAAGCCCGACCGCGCAACCAGAGAAACCGCTTCTCCAGCAACGCTAACGGTTTGGGCGTAGCGATGCCCAGAAACGCCAGACGATTGCCTTCGCGCCACGAGTGCCATGCGCGGCTCGGACGCCAGAAGCGTTTGAGCCAATGCGCAAAGCCTTTGATGTTGTAGCGTTTGATCACCAGGGTCCGACCCGCTACATCAACTTTTCCTACGCTCGCCGCACCGCCGGTCTTGTACAGGTGCCCCTGGTCGAGCAATGCATCGGCCTGTTCCAGCACCGGCTGCATCGCCGCTTCTTCCTCGCGACGAATAGCTCGCAGTCCAAACGCCCCGCGCTGAACGCTGAACAGCGTGCAATCGCGGCCCACCTTGGTCAGGTAGTCCTTCAAGCGCCAGCTGCGGACCTTGTCGATCTGCTTCTGCAACGCTTCCATTGGCAAGGCGTGTTCGCCGTTGCTCAACAGGTAATACACCAGCAACTCTTCGGTGAACGGCTCCAGCGATTTAGGTAGCTGGGCGAAAAACACGCCAAGGTTTTCCAGGACTTTCTGCCGTGACAGCGGTTGGCCGGGTGTTTCGGCGCAAACGCCGCCACCATCGATCAGATACAGCCGACCGCGCTGACGCAAAAGGTTGTCCAGATGCAGATCTTCCTGCCAGAGCCCCTTGCGATGCATTTGGCCGATAGCGCCCAACGCCTCAGCCAGCACGGCCCCCTGCATATCGGACAGCACCGGCAAGTGCTCGACCTTCTTCCAGGTATCCCCCAGGCTCTCGGCGCCTTCGAGGAAGTCAAACAACAGCCAGCCACCTTCGCCCTCTTTCAAACCATCCGCCAGCAGTTGCGGCGTGGTCAGGCCTTGATCGGCCAGCAAGCGAACACCGGCCAGTTCGCGCTGAAAATGCCGAGCCGCCTTGCTGCCAACCAACAACTTTGCCAGCACCGGCCGGCCACGCCAGACGCCGGCGCCAACATATCGCTGTCCCGGCAATACGCGAAGCAAACTCAACAGCTGCAATTGGCCGGGGCCGGCGGCATCGGCCAGGGAAATACTCATCGGCAGGCTCGGGCTGCGGCCGGCGCTTTTCAATTCGGACAAACGCATCAACGCGTCTCCTTATGACTTCGCCGGGCAGTCAGCCGCGACATCCAACGGTCCACCAGCGAACTGTCCTGAGGCTGTTCAAGATAGACCGCCAGAAACTCGCGCAACTGCGCATCGGTCCACTCCGGGGCGCGGCGCAGCAACGGCTCCAGGTCCTTGATCCGGTCACGCTGGCCAAACAGCAACGGCCGGGTTTTTTCCAGGTCGATCAACTGCGCCTCATAACCGTCGTCCGTGGCTTTTAGAAAAATATGCTTGGGGTAGAAACACCCGTGAACCTGGCGCACGCCGTGCAGCTGCCGCGCCAGTTCGCCACAGGCTTTCATAATGGCCAAGTGTTGCTCCTCGCTCAGCTCCGACCAGCACTGCAACAGCGAATCCAGATCATCCCAGCCATCCAGGGCGCGAGTCAGCAGCACCGCACGGACTTCACCATCGAATTTTCGCTCACCAAAAAACGCCGCCTGCAATGCCGGAATGCCCAGCTTCTGATAAAGACTGATATTGCGAAACTCACGAGCGAAACTCGGCTCGCCGAAGGGCGCGCGCAAGGTGCGGGTCAGGTAGTTGCTCTGGCGCTTGAGGTAATAGCCTTGACCTTCCAGATCCAGCCGAAACACACTGCTCCAGCCATCGCTAACGGTATTGGGTTCATCCACTGCGTCGAGCTGCTTGGCCCAAAGTTCGTCGAAGGTGCCGAGGCCGTGATGCTCAAGGAGCACACGGTCTTCGGCGGCCAGAAAATCGGTCATTCACGCCCCTTAAAAAATCTCACCACGTGCCGAATGCGTTTTTTGTCGTCGGCATCGAGCCGATCACACTGGCGGTATTGCAGATAAAAACGCAGACGCTGGGTTGCCGACAGGTGATATTTGGCCACCTTGTCGAGACAGGCCAGGTCTTTGGTAATTCGGTATTTGAGCCAGAAGCCGCGCCAGAAATCGCCGTTGGGGCAATCGATCAGAAACAGCTTGGGTTCATCGTCGACCAACAGGTTGCGCCACTTCAAATCGTTATGGGTGAAGCGCTTGTCGTGCATGATCCGGGTGTACCCGGCCAGTTGACGACTGACTATATCCACCCAATCGCGATCCGCGAGCCTGGGGTCGTGCCGGCCAGCAAGGGCTGACAAGTCTTCGGTGTTGGGCAATTCGCGGGTAATCATCGCACCTCGGGCATACGCCGCACCGCGCCGCTCCAGGCCCCAGGCCACGACCTCAGCGGTGGGAATGCCCCATTTGGCGAAACGTTTGAGGTTCTGCCATTCGGACTTGACCCGGGGTTTGCCCAGATAGCGGCGCAGGCCTTTGCCGGCACCCACGTAGCGCTTGACGTAATAATTGACGCCATTGCGATTAACGCGGATGACCTCGGACAGCGGGTCGAGGGTCACGCTCTCACCCTGAAGCGCGAACACCGCGTCCAGGCTGCCAAAATCTTCCGCCAGATCGCTGTAAGCAGACCCCAGTTTCCAGCCCGGCATCAGAGCGCGTCTCCGTATCGCTGTTTACGGTCGTAAAGCTTGTTGGCTTTGCCTTCAAGCCAGGCGAGCAGCGGGGCTTCTTCGGCCAGAATCTGGCGCAATGGCTGCTGGAAGTAACCTTTGAGGAAGCGCAGCTTGTCGCGCCGGGTCAGGCCGATGTCCAACGCTGAGAAATACAGCGCCGCCAGGTCTTTGTCGCGCCAGCGCCGGGTAATCGCCGGGCGAGTCTGGGCGCGGTGCAGGTCAATTACCGAGAGTTTGAAGTCATCGGCGGTCACCGGCTTGTCGGTGTGCAGCAGGAAGTGGCAGATGTAGCAGTCGCGGTGGTTGACCCCCGCGCGGTGCATCATGCCCGTCATGCGGGCGACTTCGGCGATCAGCGCACGCTTGAGCCTGGGCTCGGGCGGTTGCTTGACCCAATCGATGCTGAAGTCTTCAAGGCTGACGGTGGGCGCCAGCTCTTCGGTGACGATGAACGAGTGTTGATCCGCCGGGTTGCTGCCCTTCTCGCCATAAGCCACAGCAGTCATGGTGGGCACGCCGACTTCTTTCAGGCGTTGAATGGCTTTCCATTCCTGGCCTGCGCCAAGGACCGGCAATTTGGCGGTCAGCAGGTTCTTGAAAATTTCACCCCAGCCAATGCCGCGGTGAATCTTCACGAAGAAACCATTGCCGTTCACTTCAGTGCGCAAGGTCCGGCGCGCTTCCAGCTCACGGTAAACCTCGCCCTGCAAGCCTTCGACTTCGGTGAACGCATCACGTCCGGCCCACAGGCTCTTGAACGGTTCAGCCAGCATCAACTTCATTAAGCGTGCTCCGCCAGAATCACATCGGCCGCGTGCTGCGGCATGCTATAGAGGTCGGCCGTCTCGGCGAAAGCCAGACCGTTGCGGCTCCAGGCCGCCCGTGCCTGAGCGTCGTTCAACATGCCGGTCAGATACTGCGTCAGTTGCGCCTGATCGAATGGCTCGTCCAACACCAGGCCGGCATCGGCCTCGGCAATGTAATGGGCGTAACCACAGACTGCGCTCACCAATACCGGCAACCCGGCTACCACGGCTTCGAGCAACACGGTCCCGGTGTTTTCGTTGTACGCCGGGTGGATCAACAGATCGGCGCCGAGCAGGAAACGCGGAATATCGCTGCGCCCCTTGAGGAACGTCACATTGTCGCCGAGCCCTAACGTGGCGCTCTGCATCTGGAACAATTTGGGGTCATCCTGGCCAATTACAAACAGCCGGGTGCGTTTCTTCAGATCAGCGGGCAATGCGGCCAGCGCCTTGAGGCTGCGATCGACACCTTTGGTCTTGAACCCGGAGCCGATCTGCACAAGCAGCAATTCATCGTCCTTGAGGTTGAACTCGCGACGGAATCCGGCACGAATCTCGGCCGCATTGGCCGGCGCGCGACGGTCCTGGGAGATGCCCGGTGGCAGCAAATGAAAGCGTTCCAGCGGCGTGTCGTAATGCTTGATGAACAGCGGCTGCTGGACCTCGGAGATCATCAGCACTTCGGTCTTGGCGTCCTGGGCGAACACCGCTCGTTCGTACTCGGCGAAGTGCCGGTAGCGGCCCCAGCGCCGGTACAGCGAGTTGCGCAGATTTTGCGCCTTGTCTTCGAAGCAGCCGTCGGCGGCGTAGTAAACGTCCAGGCCCGGCATCTTGTTGAAACCGATCAGGCGATCCACGGGGCGCTTGGCCAGATCCGCTTCCATCCATTCGCTGAGCTTTTCGTTACGGCGATGATTGAAGAACGCTTTGACCGGCGCGACCAGCACTTCGAAACCCGGCGGCACGTCGCCCTCCCAGATCAGCGTGTAGACACGAATCTGATGGCCGCGCTGCTGGCATTCCAGGGCGATGCGCATGAAATCGCGCTGCAAGCCCCCGAATGGAAAGTACTTGTACAAGACGAATGCCAATTGCATCAGCGCAGCTCCTCAGCCAGTAACAACGTGCTCAGTCGAGTCGCGACACGCTCGGGATTCAGGCGCGTGAAGCACAGCGGCCATTCACGCTTAAGGTCGAACCGACGGGCATCATCGGCCGTCGGTTGATAGGTGCATTTCTTTTGCAGGCACGGCGCGCAGGGGAAATCGCTGGCGATGTGAATCTGCGCCTTGCCGTAGGCGCCGGTGAGGCCTGGGTTGGTCGGCCCGAACAGCGACAAGGTCGGCACGTCGAGCGCGGCCGCCAGATGACCGAGGCCGGTGTCCACGGCCACGCAGGCCTGGGCGCCCGCCAATACTTTGCCGACGCCCGCCAGGTTCAGCTTGGGCAACACTTCGACATGGCGAAAGCCTGCGGCGATGCGCTCGGCCCGGGCCTTCTCGATCGGATTGCCCCACGGCAGCTTTACCGCGACACCGAGGTAACCGACCCGCTCGGCCAATTCGCGCCAGTAGGCTTCCGGCCAGTGTTTGGTGTCCCACGTGGTGCCATGCAGAAACAGCACGTAAGGATTTTTGCGCGGCAGTTCCACCAGGCGCTCGACATTCAGGCCGTAATCGCCCAGCCCTTTGGGCAAGTCGTAACCCAATGCCAGGGCAAACAACTGACGCACCCGCTCAACCGCGTGTTGCCCACGCCCCACCGCCAGGCGACGGGAATAAAAGCGCGCGGCAATCGGTTCGCGTGCCGAATCCTTGTCCAGCCCGGCGACCGGTGCTTTGACATAGCGGGTCAGCCAGGCGCTTTTCAGCAGGCCCTGAGCATCTATCACCAGATCGTATTTCGAGGCGCGAACGCTTTGCTTGAAGCGCTTCCACTCGCCGCTTTTGATGGTTTGCCAGAGGTTCTTGCGCCAGCGACGGATCGCCACCGGAATCACCTTGCTCACGGCCGGGTGCCAGGTCGGGATTTCGGCGAAGCCTTCTTCCACCACCCAGTCGAACTGGATGCCGGGGATCGCCCGCGCCGCGTCGGTCAGCGCCGGCAACGCGTGAATCACGTCGCCCAGCGAAGAAGTCTTGATCAGCAGAACGCGCAAGCTATTTGACCTCGACCACAGTGCCCTGCAACCGCTGCAAAGCTTCGTTCACGGCTTGCGGCATGAGCTGGCGCAGACAGTTGTAATGGCCGAAACGGCAGGTGCGGTCGAAGCAAGGGCTGCATTCCAGGCCCAGGCGCACGATCTCGACATGCTCGGCCAACGGTGGCGTGAAACCCGGCGATGTCGAGCCGTAGACCGCAACCAGTGGACGGTTCAGCGCCGCAGCAACGTGCATCAGGCCGGAGTCGTTGGACACCACCGAATCAGCACAGGACATCAGGTCGATGGCTTCAGCCAGAGAGGTGCCGCCGCTGAGGTTCACCGATTCTTCACGCAGGCCCGGAATCAGCCGCGCGCGAATGTCTTCGCCGACCGCGTGATCGTTTTTCGAGCCGAACAACCAGACTTGCCAGCCTTCGCGGATCTTCGCTTCGGCGACCTTGGCGTAGTGCTCGGATGGCCAGCGCTTGGACTCACCGAACTCGGCACCGGGGCATAGCGCCAACACCGGGCGATCCAGGGTCAAGCCGAACTTGGCCAGTGCCGCCTCGCGAGTGACCGGGTCGATCCGCAGGCTCGGCCGCGGATACGGTTTCGGCAGCTCGAGACCGGGCTCGAAGGCCAGGGCCATGAAGCGCTCGATCATCAGCGGATAACGTTCTTTATCCAGAGTCCGTACATCATTGAGCAGACCATAGCGAAATTCGCCACGCCAGCCCGTACGTTTCGGGATGCCGGCGAAGAACGGCACCAGCGCCGACTTCAGGGAGTTGGGCAACAGGATCGCCTGGTCGTACTGACCGGCCAGGGATTTGCCGATGCGCCGACGTGTCGCCAGTTCCAGGGCGCCATGGCCGAGCGGAAAGCTCAAGGCCTGCCGGACTTCGGGCATACGCTCAAGAATCGGCCGGCTCCACTCGGGGGCCAGGACGTCGATTTCGCACTGCGGGTGGCGTTGTTTGAGACACTGAAACAGTGTCTGCGCCATCACCATGTCACCGACCCAGCTGGGCCCAACGATCAGAATTTTCATGTGGTTTCCAAAAACGAAACCGGGGAGGCATACGCCTCCCCGCCTCGAGAATCCAGCACCCGCAGCCTTGGCTGTCAGGTCATTTGGACGAGCCGGTTGGGGCTCATCGGATCAATTTTGTGCACATCCAGTGCGGTGCAGCTTAGCTGCCTCACTTTACAAAACAACACAGACCTACTGTGGGAGCGGGCTTGCTCGCGAAGGGGCCATCAAATTCAACATTGATGCCGACTGACACTCCGTCTTTGCGAACAAGCCCGCTCTCACATTTGAATCGTGTCGCTTAACTCAATCCCAGCTCACGCCAAATCCGCATCACCTGGCGCCGTTCGTCCACGAACTGATCACCCGGTATCACTCCCGGGTCCTTCTGCAAGGCCTGCCGGTGAGCGGCGGAACGGTAGGCTTTATAGGCCTCTCGCAGCAGGCCGGCATCTTCGGCGGGCATCAGCCCTTCGTGTTCCAGCTCTTCCAGAATGCGGATATTGTCCGTCCAGCGCAGCAATGGCGGATGTGTTTCGGACCACGCCAAGGCCGCGTATTGCACCATAAATTCAATATCGACGATACCTCCGGCGTCCTGCTTGAGGTCGAATGGCGCCGTGGCCTCGAAGGCATTTGCCCCGGTGCCGGCCGCCGTGCTCTTGCTGCCGAGGTTATCGCGCATCTTGGCGCGCATCTCGCTGACCTCCTGACGCAAGGTCGCAAGGTCGCGCGATTTACCCAATACCGCCGCGCGGACTTTCTCGAAAGCCTGGCCGACATCCTTGCTGCCCACCAGCACCCGCGCCCGCACCAGCGCCTGATGCTCCCAGGTCCAGGCTTCATTTTCCTGATAACGGGCAAACGCCCCTACCGAACTCACCAGCAAACCCGAGGCGCCGGACGGCCGCAGCCGCATATCCACTTCATACAGCTGACCGGAGTTGGTCTGCGTCGTAATCAAATGAATGATCCGCTGCCCCAGCCGGGTGAAAAATTGCGCGCCGTCGATGGGTTTCGCCCCGTCAGTCTCGGCCTGCGGATCGCCGTCATGGATGAACACCAGGTCCAGGTCCGAACCATGCCCCAGTTCCAGACCACCGACTTTCCCATAACCGACAATGATGAAGCCGGGATCGCACAACGTACCGTCGGTGCGCAGCGGCGTGCCGTATTTGGCCACGGTCTGGCGCCAGGCCAGGGCCAGTACTTGTTCGAGGATCGCTTCGGCCAGCCAGGTCAGGTAATCGCTGACTTTCATCAATGGCAGGCTGCCGGCGATTTCCGAAGCGGCGACCCGCAAGCGGTGCGCCAGTTTGAAATGGCGCAAGGCTTCCATTTGCTGTTCGAGGTCGTCTTCGGGAATCCGCGTCAGGCGCTCGCGCAACTCGGCGGCCAGTTCCGGCGCAAGGGGCGGTTTGAACAGCCGGCCTTCATTGAGCAATTCATCCAGCAACAGCGGGAAGCGGGTGATCTGCTCGGCGATCCACGGGCTCGCCGCGCACAAGGTCAGCAAACGCCGCAGCGCGCCGGGATTCTCGGTCAGCAACACCAGATAGGCGGAACGGCGGGCCACGGCCTCGACCAGCGGCAGCACGCGCTCCAGCACCAGATCCGGGTTGGCATGCTCGACCGCCTGGGCCAGCAAGCGTGGAATAAAAGCATCGAGCCGCTCGCGACCCAGACGTTGCATCGCGCGCAATTGCGGGCTGCTGCGCAAACTGGCCAGCGCTTTCAAGGCCTTGTTGGCATCGGCAAAACCGCCCTCTTCCAACTGACGACACGCGGCTTCTTCATCCTGGGCTTCTTCCCACAGCGGCAGCCATTCGCCACCGACCACCACTTCGCTTTCGGTGCCTTCTTCTTCATCGGGATCGGCAATCACTTGGCCAAAGTGCCAGGCCACGCGGCCACGCCAATGCATCAGTTGCTCTTGGAATGCAGCCCAATCGGCAAAGCCCATCATAAAGGCAATGCGCGCCTGATCCTGTGCGCCGTCCGGCAGCATCTGGGTCTGGCGGTCGGCGATGGCCTGGATCGCATGCTCGGTATAACGCAGAAACTCGTAGCCTTCGCGCAACTCACTGATCACCGCGGGCGGCAGGTAACCCTGACCTTCCAGCGTGCTCAGTACTTTTAATAGAGGGCGTTGCTGCAGGCTCAGGTCGCGGCCACCGTGAATCAGCTGGAAGGCCTGGGCGATAAACTCGACTTCACGAATGCCGCCGGAGCCAAGCTTGATGTTGTCGGCCATGCCCTTGCGCCGCACTTCCTGCTGGATCAGCTGCTTCATGGTGCGCAGCGCTTCGATGGCCGAGAAGTCCAGGTAACGCCGATAAACGAACGGGCGCAGCATTTCCTGCAACTGCGCGCCGGCCACTTGATCGCCGGCTACCACCCGAGACTTGATCATCGCGTAGCGTTCCCAGTCGCGGCCCTGATCCTGGTAATACTGTTCCAGCGCATTGAAGCTCAAGACCAGCGCCCCTGCCGAACCATAAGGGCGCAGGCGCATGTCGACGCGAAATACAAAACCGTCCACGGTCATCGGGTCCAGCGCCTTGATCAGGCGCTGGCCAAGGCGGATGAAAAACTCCTGGTTGTCCAGCGGGCGCTTCACCCCGACGGTTTCGCCGCCCTCGGGATAGGCGAAGATCAGGTCGATGTCCGACGACAGGTTGAGCTCGACGGCGCCGAGCTTGCCCATGCCCAGGATGACCATCTGTTGTGGCTCGCCGCTGCGCCGGCCGGTGGGTACGCCGAACTGCTGGCAATGGCGCGAGTACAACCATTGATAAGCCTGATCGATGCTGGCATCGGCCATGTCCGAGAGGTCGCGACAGGTCTGGATCAGATCAGCCTGACGCGTCAGGTCACGCCAGACGATCCGAACTTGATGACGGGCGCGCTGGCGGCGCAAGGCGCGGCCGAGTTCGTCTTCTGTCTCGGCGGCGTTGACTGCTCCAGCAATCTGCCCGCACAGCTCGCCGGGCGCGAAGCTGCGGTCCAGTTCACCGGACTGCACCAGCGTCAGCAACATCAAAGGGTCACGAACAGACTGTTCAATCACGAAGTCGCTGGCGGCCGTGACGCGGGCAAATTGCGCCCAGCGTTCAGGCGTCCACGAGGAAAGACCATGATCGTTGTCCAGCCCCTCGACGGCGGTACGGAACGACTGCTCGGCACGGGTGACAAACGGCAGGAGAATGTCGGGCAGTTCAGCAAGCGTGGGAAGGCTCATGGTCTATCCTTGATCGGCGTGTAAAGGGCTGCATGTAGTGATTTCGCGAAATGCACTACGTGATCGACTGTCGAACAAAGGTTAGAAATAGCTGAAATTTCTTTATTTTTGGCAGACAGCATCAAGCTTTCACCTTTTTCGGTTGGCAAAAGACCAACCTTAACGATTATTCTCACAACGCAGCTGGAGGCCACAAGCCGCTCATCTGTAGTTTTACTACTCGTATATACATTCGAAAGGCTGAAATGCCCGATGATTTGTAGTAAAACTACACGCCGCCGGAACAACCTCTCGGCAATCCAAGAATTTATATCGTCTGCCCACAAGGCCAGTCGCAAACTCAGGCAACCGATTCTGGAAGCCTTTCCGCCCTGGAGCAAGCCATGCAAGACCTCGATCCCGTCGAAACCCAGGAATGGTTGGACGCCCTGGAATCGGTTCTCGACAAAGAAGGCGAAGACCGCGCTCACTATCTGATGACCCGTATGGGCGAACTGGCGACCCGCAGTGGCTCGCAGCTGCCTTACGCCATCACCACGCCATACCGCAACACCATCCCTGTTACCCACGAAGCACGCATGCCTGGCGACCTGTTCATGGAACGCCGCATTCGCTCGTTGGTACGCTGGAACGCGATGGCCATGGTGATGCGTACGAACCTGAAAGATTCGGACCTGGGCGGTCACATCTCCAGCTTCGCCTCCAGCGCCACGCTGTATGACATCGGCTTCAACTATTTCTTCCAGGCCCCGACCGACGAACACGGCGGCGACCTGATCTACTTCCAGGGTCACACCTCGCCAGGCGTTTACGCCCGTGCGTTCATGGAAGGCCGCATCTCCGAAGACCAGATGAACAACTTCCGCCAGGAAGTGGACGGTCAGGGCCTGTCGTCCTATCCGCACCCTTGGCTGATGCCTGATTTCTGGCAGTTCCCGACTGTATCCATGGGTCTGGGCCCGATCCAGGCGATCTACCAGGCACGCTTCATGAAGTACCTGGAAGCCCGTGGCTTCATTCCTGAAGGCAAGCAGAAAGTCTGGTGCTTCCTGGGCGACGGCGAGTGCGACGAGCCGGAATCCCTGGGCGCAATCTCGCTGGCTGGCCGCGAGAAGCTCGACAACCTGATCTTCGTCATCAACTGCAACCTGCAGCGCCTCGACGGCCCGGTTCGCGGCAACGGCAAGATCATCCAGGAACTCGAAGGCGTGTTCCGCGGTGCGCAATGGAACGTGACCAAAGTCATCTGGGGCCGTTTCTGGGACCCACTGCTGGCCAAAGACGTCGACGGCATCCTGCAACGCCGCATGGACGAAGTCATCGACGGCGAGTACCAGAACTACAAAGCCAAAGACGGCGCGTTCGTGCGTGAACACTTCTTCAACTCGCCAGAACTCAAGGCGATGGTTGCAGACTTGTCCGACGACGAGATCTGGAAACTCAACCGTGGCGGCCACGACCCGTACAAGGTCTACGCGGCGTACCACGAAGCGGTCAACCACAAAGAACAACCGACCGTCATCCTGGCCAAGACCATCAAAGGTTATGGCACCGGTGCCGGCGAAGCGAAGAACACTGCGCACAACACCAAGAAAGTGGATGTTGAAAGCCTGAAGCTGTTCCGCGATCGTTTCGACATTCCTGTGCGTGACGAAGAGCTGGAAAACCTGCCGTTCTTCAAGCCGGAGCCAAACAGCGCCGAAGCCCGTTACCTGAGCGAGCGCCGCACTGCACTGGGCGGTTTCGTGCCACAGCGCCGCGCGCAGAGCTTCAGCGTGCCGACGCCATCGCTGGATACCCTCAAGGCCATTCTTGATGGTTCGGGCGACCGTGAAATCTCCACCACCATGGCCTTCGTGCGCATCCTGGCGCAGCTGGTCAAGGACAAGGAAATCGGCCCGCGCATCGTCCCGATCATCCCGGACGAAGCCCGTACCTTCGGTATGGAAGGCATGTTCCGTCAGTTGGGCATCTACTCGTCCGTCGGCCAGCTCTACGAGCCAGTCGATAAAGACCAGGTGATGTTCTACAAGGAAGACAAGAAGGGCCAGATCCTCGAAGAAGGCATCAACGAAGCGGGCGCCATGAGCTCCTTCATCGCTGCCGGTACTTCGTACTCCAGCCACAACCAGCCAATGCTGCCGTTCTACATCTTCTACTCGATGTTCGGCTTCCAGCGTATCGGCGACCTCGCCTGGGCCGCTGGCGACAGCCGTACCCGTGGCTTCCTGATCGGCGGCACCGCCGGCCGGACCACGCTGAACGGCGAAGGCCTGCAACACGAAGACGGTCACAGCCACATCCTGGCTGCCACCATCCCGAACTGCCGCACCTTTGATCCAACCTACGGCTACGAGCTGGCGGTGATCATCCAGGACGGCATGAAGAAGATGACCGAAGAGCAGCAGGACGTTTTCTACTACATCACCGTGATGAACGAGTCCTACCAGCAGCCAGCCATGCCGGCCGGTGTCGAGGAAGGCATCATCAAGGGCATGTACCTGCTCGAGGAAGACACCCGCGAAGCGGCGCACCACGTTCAGCTGATGGGCTCCGGCACCATCCTGCGTGAAGTCCGCGAAGCGGCGAAAATCCTGCGTGAACAGTTCAACGTCGGCGCCGATGTGTGGAGCGTTACCAGCTTCAACGAACTGCGTCGCGATGGCCTGGCCGTTGAGCGTACCAACCGTCTGCACCCTGGCCAGAAGCCTAAGCTGAGCTACGTCGAAGAGTGCCTGAACGGCCGTAAAGGTCCGGTCATCGCCTCTACCGACTACATGAAGCTGTTCGCTGAACAAATTCGTCAGTGGGTCCCGTCCAAGGAATTCAAAGTCCTGGGCACCGATGGTTTCGGCCGCAGTGACAGCCGCAAGAAGCTGCGTCACTTCTTCGAAGTCGACCGTCATTTCGTGGTGTTGGCAGCCCTGGAAGCCTTGGCTGACCGTGGTGACATCGAACCTAAGGTGGTGGCTGAAGCCATCGTCAAGTTCGGTATCAACCCGGAAAAACGCAACCCACTGGACTGCTGAGGAGACACTCTGTGAGCGAACTCATTCGCGTACCTGACATCGGCAGCGGTGAAGGTGAAGTAATTGAACTGTTTGTGAAGGTCGGCGACCGTATCGAAGCCGATCAGAGCATCCTGACACTTGAGTCGGACAAGGCGAGCATGGAAGTGCCTGCGCCAAAGGCCGGCATCATCAAGAGCCTGAAAGTGAAGCTGGGCGATCGCCTGAAAGAAGGCGACGAACTGCTGGAGCTGGAAGTCGAAGGTGCCGCTGCTGCGGCCCCGGCGGCTGCCGCTGCGCCGGCTGCCAAGGCTGAAGCTGCACCTGCTGCTGCGCCTGCCGCTGCCGCCGCGCCTGCCCCAGCTGCCGCACCGGCTGCCGCTTCGGTTCAGCAAGTGCATGTGCCGGACATCGGTTCGTCGGGCAAGGCCCAGATCATCGAGATTCAGGTCAAGGTCGGCGACACCGTCGCAGCTGATCAGTCGCTGATCACCCTGGAATCCGACAAGGCGAGCATGGAAATCCCATCGCCTGCCGCTGGCGTGGTCAAGGCCATCAGCGTCAAGCTCAACGACGAAGTCGGCACTGGCGACCTGATTCTGGACCTGGAAGTGGCGGGTGCTGCGGCACCGGCTGCGGCCGCTCCAGCTCAGGCAGCTGCACCGGCCGCCGCTGCTCCGGCACCTGCCGCTGCGGCCCCGGCTGCACCGGTTGCGGACAGCGTTCAGGACATTCACGTCCCGGACATCGGTTCGTCGGGCAAGGCCAAGATCATCGAAGTCCTGGTCAAGGCCGGCGACACCGTTGAAGCCGACCAGTCGCTGATCACCCTGGAATCCGACAAGGCGAGCATGGAAATTCCATCGCCAGCCGCTGGCGTGGTGGAAAGCGTTTCCGTCAAGCTGGACGACGAAGTCGGTACCGGCGACCTGATCCTCAAGCTGAAAGTCAAAGGCGCTGCTCCGGCAGCGGCTCCGGCACCAGCCGCCGCGCCTGCTGCTCCTGCGGCGGCCAAGGCTGAAGCGGCTCCTGCTGCCGCTGCGCCTGCCGCACCGGCGGCTGCACCGGCCAAGCCGGGCGCCAAGGTTCACGCAGGCCCGGCTGTACGCCAACTGGCCCGTGAATTCGGTGTCGAGCTGAGCGCAGTCGGCGCCAGTGGTCCACACGGTCGCATCCTGAAGGAAGACGTGCAGGTTTACGTCAAAGCCATGATGCAGAAGGCCAAGGAAGCACCGGCAGCCGCTGCTGGCGCAACCGGCGGCGCGGGCATCCCGCCGATTCCGGTCGTGGACTTCAGCCGCTTCGGTGAAACCGAAGAAGTGCCGATGACTCGCCTGATGCAAATCGGCGCGTCGAGCCTGCATCGCAGCTGGCTGAACATTCCGCACGTGACTCAGTTCGACTCGGCTGATATCACCGAGCTGGAAGCGTTCCGTATTGCTCAGAAAGCCGTTGCAGAGAAGGCTGGCGTCAAGCTGACCATCCTGCCGCTGCTGCTTAAATCCTGCGCGCACCTGCTCAAGGAACTGCCGGACTTCAACAGTTCGCTGGCACCAAGCGGCAAAGCGATCATTCGCAAGAAGTACGTCAACATCGGCTTCGCCGTCGACACCCCTGAAGGCCTGCTGGTACCGGTCATCAAGAACGTCGACCAGAAGAGCCTGTTGCAACTGGCTGCCGAAGCCGCCGCACTGGCTGCCAAGGCCCGCGACAAAAAGCTCACCGCTGACGACATGCAAGGCGCCTGCTTCACCATTTCCAGCCTCGGCCACATTGGCGGCACCGGCTTCACGCCGATCGTCAACGCGCCGGAAGTGGCGATTCTCGGTGTCTCCAAGGCAACCATCCAGCCAGTCTGGGACGGCAAAGCCTTCCAGCCGAAACTGATGCTGCCGCTGTCGTTGTCCTACGATCACCGTGTGATCAACGGCGCCGCTGCTGCACGCTTCACCCAGCGTCTGAGCAGCCTGCTGGCGGACATCCGCACCATCCTGCTGTAACAACGACTGGCCCTCCTTCATCGGAGGGCCGTTCGCGTTCCACGTTTTCCGAGCGCCACGCTCGTACCTCAACCCCGCCAATTTGGCGGGGCTTTTTTTTGCCTGAAATAAAGCATCTTCCTACAAACCCAGCTGACGCTACCCACAACTCAGGTCCACTTTCGCGCGATATTTTTCTTCGCTCAGTAACTAGGCTTAGTTAAACAGGAACTTCTAATAAACCCTGAGATTTTCCTTCACTTAGTTAGCGTTATTTCGAATGGATTCGAACATGTTCAAACCAACTGTTGGCCCCATTATTGGCCACACCACAACTAATCACGTGCGTGTTTTTCTGCGCGGCGAACATCAAAATGAGTCACTGGTCTTTGCAGGCATCCGCTACCGGCGCGAAGGCGAAGTGCGTTGGTCACAAGGTGTTTTTGTCAAACTGTCCCTCCTGCGCGACATGTCCGATGTGATCGCACTCAATGATCTGGCCACCGACACCGAGTACGAATATCAAGCCGGATGGTTCAGCCCCATGAGCCCGGTGCACACCGTGGAAACGGTCCAGGAGTTACCGCTGCAATGGCCTCGGGAGACGTATCGTTTTCGTACACACTCCAGCAAAACCACGACGCCGCGGGCTTATATCGTCGGCTCGTGTCGCTACCTGAGAATGACCGCAGGCCTGCCGTCGGCACCACATCTGGGCGACCGGATTTTTGCTTCGATCGCCCAGCTTGCGCAGCAGGCCGAACCACCCATCAGCGCCATGCTGATGACCGGCGACCAAATCTACGTCGATGACTTGAACGTTATTGCGCCCGACCGCGAGTACAAGGAAATTCTCAGTAAGTATCGCGCTGCTTTTTCTCAGCCTCATATCGCAAAGTTGATGTCCGGCACGCCGACTTACATGATCCTCGACGACCATGAAATAGAAGACAACTGGCCCGCCAACAAAAGCAAGGCAGACGACTATTTATATAAAAATGCCATGGCCGCCTATGAGCTTTATCAAGCCAGCCACAGCCCGGCACATGAACTTCTGCCCAGCGGACAACCCAGTAAAAAACTGGAACAGTATTGGTATCAGTTCACCGAAGGTGACATCGAATGGTTTATCACTGACAGCCGCACCCGACGCAATCTGTCGGCTGATGATCGACGGATACTCGATGAAGAGCAGGAACAGGCGCTGTGCAAATGGCTGATCCACAGCCCGGCCAGGGTCAAATGCGTGGTCACCAGCGTGATGTTCTACCCCGACCGCAAATCGCAAGGCGACGATGCCTGGAAAGCGTTTCCGGAACAACGGCTACGGCTACTGGAAACGATTCGTACACGCCGTATCAAGAACGTCCTGTTCATTTCCGGCGATGTCCATGGCTCCCTCACCAGTCGCCTGACCCACAGCGAGGATCCAGACTTCGAAGTGCACACCATTGTGTCGTCGCCGCTGTGCAACAGCAAACTGCTGCCGTATGCCAAGGCGTCGACCTTCATGCTTGATCAGCCTCTGGCGCAAACCGCGGCCGGAGACTATCGGCATCAACTGACCAGCGACGTGATCAGCCAGGATAACTTTGCCCACCTGATCGTTGATCAGGCGCAGATACGGGTCAATTATCACGACCGCGATGGCAAGCCACTGCAATCGGTCACGATTCCTTTGCGTTAACCGCAAAAAAAATCGCAGCCCAGGACGACGCCTGTGGCTGCGATTTTTTGCGCAAAAGCATTACTTTCGGTCACTGGCTGGAGAAATCCACACCGCGGCCGACATATTCTTATAGCACTTGGCCTTCATGTCTCTTGTCAGTCAGTGTCGCAATGATGCAACCTTGCCGTAGGCAACAGTTAAGAGGGCGAGAGCCCGGCGCGATCAGCACATTCGAAGCGAGTTTCCCTCAATGAAAAGCCAACCCGATGCCGCCAGCCGTATGGTGGCCGAGGTAGTGACGCAATTGCCTGTGCCCTCGCGGCTCGGCATGCTGCGTTTCGAACGGCTGAATGAAGCTAGCTGGGCGCTGCTGTTCCTCGATCCCAATTGCGAACGACAGTTTGGTGTACCGGCCGTGGAGCTCTGTGCCCTGGTCGACTCACCTTACGCCAGCCTGATGGAGCCCGAAGCGCGCTATCAACTGCATGACGCGATTCAGCAACAACTCAGCGACGGCCCCAATTACCTGATCCGCTACAAACTGCACACCGCCAAAGGCTCCCTGAGCCTGCTCGAACTCGGCGAAGCCTACCGACAACACAATCGACACCTGCTGCGTGGCTACCTGATGGTCGTGGACGGATTGTTCGAGGAAGGACAACTGCTGCCGACGCTGGACCTGGAAACCCAGAACTCGCGCCTGCAAATTGCTCTGGAACTCAATCAGCGCGCCCAACTGGAACAACTGCAGCATCTGGATCGGGTGCGCGCCCAGCAAGATCTCATCCTGCTACTGACCCGCCAGCGCTACAGCACCAACAATTCCCTGCAAGAAGCCGCCGAGCTGATCACCCGCAGCGCCTGTGATATTTACGAAATCGACTGCGCCAGTCTGTGGAACCTCGAAGGTTCGCTGCTGGTACCGATCTCGGCCTATCACCGCGCCTCCGGGGAATATCAATTGCCCGAGCCGATCGATGTCAGCGGCTTCCCGGACTACCTCGAGGCGTTGCACAGCAGCCGCGCCATCGACGCGCACAACGCCATGCGCGACCCGCGCACCCGGCACATGGCCGAAAGCCTGCGCCCGCGCGATGTGAACGCCATGCTCGACGCCAGTATCCGTGTCGACGGCCAAGTGGTTGGCGTGCTCTGCCTGGAACAGACCGGCGCGACCCGCGCCTGGCAGTCAGACGAAATCGCCTTCGCCGGTGAGCTGGCCGACCAGTTCGCCCAGGTCATCAACAACCATAATCGGCGCACCGCCACCAGCGCCTTGCACCTGTTCCAGCGTGCCGTCGAGCAAAGCGCCAACGCCTTTTTGCTGGTCAATTGCGACGGAGTGGTGGAATACGTAAACCCCAGTTTCACGGCGATCACCCAATACAGCACCGAAGAAGTCCACGGCCAGCGGCTGTCGGAACTGCCGGCGCTGGAAAACCTCAGCGAGCTGCTGTTCGACGCGCCCTCGGCGCTGGCCAAGAGCAACAGCTGGCAGGGTGAGTTCAAGAGCCGGCGTAAAAACCTCGAACCCTACTGGGGCCAGTTGTCGATTTCCAAGGTCTACGGCGACAACCGCGAGCTGACGCATTACATCGGCATCTACGAAGACATCACCCAGACCAAACTCGCCCAGCAGCGCATTGAGCGCCTGGCCTACACGGATAACCTGACCAACCTCGGCAACCGCCCGGCATTCATCCGCAACCTCGATGAACGCTTCGCCCGAGACAGCGATACTCCGATCAGCCTGTTGCTGGTGGACATCGACAACTTCAAGCGGATCAACGACAGCCTCGGCCACCAGACGGGCGACAAGTTGTTGATCAGCCTGGCCCGACGCCTGCGCAACAGCCTGAGCCCGAGCGGCAGCCTGGCGCGCTTTGCCAGTAACGAATTCGCCGTATTGCTGGACAACACCGACCTTTCGATGGGCCAGCAAGTCGCGAACCAATTGCTCGCGACCCTCGACAAGCCGATGTTCGTCGACAACCAACTGATCAGCGTCACCGGCTCCGTGGGCCTGGCCTGCGCGCCGCTGCACGGTCGCGATCCACAGACCCTGATGCGTAACGCCGGCCTGGCGCTGCACAAGGCCAAGGCCAACGGCAAACATCAGGTCCAGGTGTTCACCGAAGCGCTGAACGCCGAAGCCAGCTACAAACTGTTCGTCGAGAACAACCTGCGCCGCGCCCTGACCCAGAATGAGCTGGACGTGTTCTACCAGCCCAAGCTGTGCCTGCGCAGCGGCCGCTTGCTGGGCATGGAAGCGCTGCTGCGCTGGAACCATCCGGAAAAAGGCATGATCCGTCCGGACCAGTTCATCAGCGTCGCCGAAGAGACCGGGTTGATCATTCCGATCGGCAAGTGGATCGCCCGCCAGGCCTGTCGCATGAGCAAAGACCTGACCGCCGCCGGCCTGGGCAACCTGCAAGTGGCGATCAACCTGTCGCCCAAGCAGTTTTCAGACCCGGACCTGGTGTCATCGATTGCCAACATCCTCAAGGAAGAAGCGCTGCCGGCGAACCTGCTGGAGCTGGAACTGACCGAAGGCCTGCTGCTGGAAGCCACCGAAGACACTCACTTGCAGCTCGATCAGCTCAAGCGCCTGGGCCTGACCCTGGCCATGGACGACTTCGGCACCGGTTATTCGTCGCTCAGTTACCTGAAAAAATTCCCGATCGACATCATCAAGATCGATCGAAGCTTCATCCATGAAATCCCGGACAACCAGGACGACATGGAAATCACCTCCGCCGTGATCGCCATGGCCCACAACCTGAAACTCAAGGTCGTGGCTGAAGGCATCGAGACCGCTGAACAATTAGCCTTCTTGCGCCGCCACCGCTGCGACGTCGGCCAGGGCTACCTGTTCGACCGCCCTATCCCGGGTTCCGAGCTGATCGAAAAGCTCAAGCGCTACCCGCGCGGCCCGCTCGTCTGACAGCTGTGTTCCCACAGGGGTAGTGCGTAACTGCCCGGCATTGGGCAAACTGCGTGTCTGACAATTACATTCAACCTGACTGAGGGGACTGCTAATGGTCTTGCGCTCGGAAATTCTGGTGAACAAAAACGTGCTCCCTACCAAAGAACAAGCTCTGCCCGGTCGTGAAACCCCAATGACCGTGCCGGAAAAACACTTCGTCCACGACGCCCCGTTGCTGGGCCCGTTCGCGATGGACGTGGATTTTGCGATCTTCGGCCTGGGTTGCTTCTGGGGCGCCGAGCGCAAGTTCTGGCAGCGCGAAGGCGTGGTCAGCACGGCGGTGGGTTACGCCGGCGGCTTTACCCCGAACCCGACGTATGAAGAAGTCTGCTCGGGCCTGACCGGCCACAGCGAAGTGGTCCTGGTGGTCTACGAGCCAGCGAAAGTCAGCTACGAAGAACTGCTGAAGATGTTCTGGGAATTGCACAACCCAACCCAGGGCATGCGCCAGGGCAACGACATCGGCACCCAGTACCGCTCGGTGATCTACGCCACCAACCCGACACAACTGGCCGCCGCCCAGCACAGCAAGGACGTGTTCCAGGTCGAACTGACCAAGGCTGGAAAAGGCGAAATCACCACTGAAATCGACGAAGCGCCGACGGTCTACTTCGCCGAGGCGTACCACCAGCAATACCTGGCCAAGAACCCGGAAGGGTATTGCGGGATTGGCGGTACAGGCGTGACCTGCCCAATCTAGCGACAGCTATAAGCGGCAAGCCCCAAGCGAAAAGCCTTGCGCTCACGCTTTTACTTGCAGCTTGCCGCTTGAATCTTGCCGCTGCTACTCAGCAATCAACCAATCCATCTGCCACCCACCCTGGGTCTGCCCAAGCTTCTTGGACAACCACGGCAGCAACTCACGCAATTCCTCTTCCAGGCCCCACGGCGGATTCGCAATCGCCAACCCGGAGCCATTCAAACTGTTCGGCGTATCCAGCGGATGCACCAGCAACTCCACACGCAACAACTTCGGCGCGCCCGTACCGGCCAGATCCTGATAAAAACGACGCAACAGACGCTGGTCCTTCACCGGATACCAGATCGCCGCCACGGTTTGACGCATCCGGCCAATCGCCTCTTTCAGCGAAGCCGCGCAACGCTGCATCTCATCAAGCTGCTCAAACGGTGGATCAATCAACATCACCGCCCGCTTCTCCTGCACCGGCAACATCGCGCGCGGCACATGCCAGCCTTCGCCCAGATGCACTTTCACACGACGGTCGCCGGCCATGTTGTCCTTGAGCAACACACCGTCCTCGGGGTGCTTCTCGTTGAGCATCACCCGATCCTGCGGCCGCGTCAGACGCCGCGCCAACTCAGGCGATCCCGGGTAATAGCGCAACTGGCCATCCGGGTTCATGTCGTGCAGCACCTTCATATAGTCGGCGGTCAACGCCGGCAAATCCGGCTGATCCCACAAACGCGCAATACCTTCCAGGTACTCACCGGTACGGCTCGCCTGATCACCCTGCAGGTCATACAGACCAATGCCGGCGTGAGTATCGAGATAGGCAAACGGCTGCTCCTTGCGCGACATCAAGGCGATGATGCGGGTCAAAGTCAGGTGTTTGAACACATCGGCGTGATTGCCGGCATGGAAGGCGTGACGATAATTCATGATTGCTCCTGCGAAGGCCGGGAAGTTTACCTTGTACGGCGCCGAACGTCAGGACCTCACAGCCGAGCGGCCACTCCACACGCTGATCGTTCCCACGCTCCCGCGTGGGAATGCCTCAAGGGACGCTCCGCGTTCCAGCTACACCGCCGGTGTCGAGTCGGGCATCGATGTGACGCAGAGCGTCACGGTTTCGCAGCTGAGCGAGCGTTCGGTCTAGCAATCGCAACCTCGTCCATCGCGTCGGAGCCGCCGAAGTCGGCGATTTTTTGATGTCGCTCATTTGGCGAGCAACATCAAGTCACACTTTGCCAAAGACCTGCCATCGTGAAGCTTACGCATGAGTGCGAAGATCGGACCGACCTGACGCCCGTAAAAATGGAGATTTACATGGGACGGAAAATGATTGGTATCGGTGCGCCTACCTCAACCGGCGGCTCGGTACTGGAAGGGAATGTCGGTATCAACATCGATTGCGCTGTAAGCACCTCCTCAATTGGACACTTGGCAAGTTGCCCAGCCTGCAGCAAAGGAAAAGGCCCCATCGTCGCGGTCGGGCCAAGAACCATTACGTTACCGGCCGGGCCGGTTGCCCTGGAAGGTGACTACGTTGCCTGCGGCTGCCCTCCACAATCCAACAAGGTGATGCCCGCTCAGTCATCTGTATATGGCGGGGCGGAACATAACAAAGCAGATTTTTCAGGCATCACTGCCCTGCTCAATAGTCCCAAGTCCATCACCGATATTTCCTTGTCCTATGGCGATGAGCAGGTTCCCGTTGAGTCAATTTCCCGGTTTTACACTGACTTGAATATTCATGTGAAAACCTCGGGTTATTTGCCCGGTGAGACGGTTACCGTCAACATTAGCGGCCCCACCGAAAAAGCGCTGACAGGGATAGTCGGGGCCAAAGGCGTAGCCATCATCCCAAATGCATTCGCAAGCGAAATCATTGACATGGAAGGGGAAGCATAATGGCCCAAGTTGTTATCAATGCCGGCGGAGTATCTTCCAGCATCTCGGTTAAAAGGCCTCGCTTCAGCACCCTGTGGAACGCATATGCAGAAGTAGGTCATAAAGGCTCAGTCGAGGTTTACGGACTTGTCGGAGGCGGAGTCGAAGCGGCAAGAGCGGAAAAACCTGATGCTTATGCGAATGCCTGCGCACTGAGGATAAGCAGAGCTTTTAATTACGGCGGATATAAAATCCCCAAAGGCACGATCATACAAAACCAGCCCATCTATCGACTGAGTGGAGCGGACCAGCTTCCCTACATAATGAAAGTGGTCGATTTTCTAGCTTTTCTTAGGCATAACTGGGGCGAGCCCGACCACACGCTGACGCAAACCAATTCAAATTTTATAAATGGAAAAAAGGGCGTCATTGTCATGGAAATCAACGGATGGAGCGACGCGTCAGGCCACGCAACCCTTTGGAACGGGAGCGTTACCGGTGACGACAGTGACTACCACAGGCAAGACAGCCACACCTATGACAATCCAAGGGTAAAGCTGGAAAAAATAAACTTCTGGGAGTTGAAGGGATGACAAACTCGCGGCTAATTGTGCTGGCACTGCTACTCGTTTCAGGGCAAGCCTTATCTGCAGAAATCAATATCGATAAGGCGCGAGAAACGCTTAAAGATTATGGATTGGCCAACTGTATTTCCAGCCAGTTCAAGGACGAGTCAGACATCAAATCTGACATTGGACTTGCGATTGGCGCCTACTCGTCGATGGGCAAAGGTCAGCATCTGATCATTCAAAACGAGGACACCCTCGAGGTCACACACGACCCTTACGCAGAAACCGAAAAATACATGCGTAATGCCTATGCAAAGACCTCATCCGTCAGCAAGCATTCTGATAAAAAAATGGTCTTTTATGGTTGCCTCGAGGTTTACAACTCCAGGGAATTCGACACATTCATTCAGTCTCAGGATCAATTCCTGCCAAAGTAGTTCATCAAAAGAAGTCAGGACGATCCTTCCTACGATCAGACAGGAAGGATCACTCTTTATTCAGTGACTAGGGGCGGGCCCGCAAACGCCGACCAATCACGTCCAACACATCACAGCCATCGCGCAATGGGATGGCGCAAAGCAAAGCGAAATCACTCAGGATGAACGACTCACATTCAACCGAACCGCGCATCGACATGTTCTCCAGCACCTGCGTAACGGCGCGAATTCGATAGTTGGCGGCGTCGTATAAAACATCGAGCGGCGCGTGGGTATCGACGAACAGCGTGGGCATGTCGGTACAGTTGCTGGTGAGGGCCATGAAGCGGTTTTTGGGGTGGGGGATTGGTTTTTCGTAGGGTGGATCTGGCGTTAGCGTTGTCATTTGTAAATTCCATGAGTATGAAAATGAGCTGCCAAACGCACCCTCCTACAGGTTTGGGTGGCAGCCATGCGCAGGAGTAGGAGTACCGAGCACTCATGAACCTCGGTCACGCCGAAGCGTGTCCCGCGCACAGCCGCCGCGAACGATCATATGGACACGAGTTAAGTGCCGCAATCAAACGACAGAGCTGTTGCATCATGAGAGAGGGCTCCTACACCCTGCCACCACTTACGCGGTGACAGCCAAAGACTATCCCTGCAACCCATCGGCCACCAGTTCATGGAAGCCGCCACAGCTTGAAGGAAACTTCCGACGAGCTTGCCCGGGAATTTCGTATTAGTTACGAGCTTTTTAAACAATACTTAAACACTCCGTAGTGCTGGCAATAAAAAAACGGGACGGATTTATTTATTTTGACCCGGAGTGTGTAAACACGCCTGCCACTCTCTTGCCACCGACTTCAGACGGAGCAGAACCCCAAGCTATCAAGATCGATCTCGGCGTAGCTCCCCAAATCGCCCTTGTAGAGATAGACCTTGGAAACTCCTAGCTCCGATTGTAGGAACTCAACAAGCTTTCTAAGGTTACCGTTTATAGACACCGGAGTCGGACGTACTACCGTTGCCCGTCCGGGTTCATCATCGTAAATTCTGATAAGAAACACATCCTCTTCGCTCTGTATGTCGTAGTTATAACCACGGTACTCATATCCAACATCGTGATCGACATCATCAAAGCGAGTAGATTTCACTATCTTCAAAGCCGGAGCCCGTCAAATATCACTCATCAACACACATGGTACGGATTTATTTGTTGAACAAGGAGTTGGAATATCGCGGAAAATCTAGTGCTAACTATTCTGAATCCTGGCCCTTACTAGCCCTCACCAAGTTGAAAAGTCCTCCTGACTCGCTTTATACAGATCATCAACCCACGCTTCGGACAATTTGACGTACACGTGCTCAAAAAACGCCTTTGGATCTTTCATTTCATTCCACCCAAGAGGAAGCGAGGAATGAGACCTCGAATCATGTTCCAAAATTTCAGCAAACACACTCGAGTCACCATCAAGAGCCTCTCCCAACACAAAGAACAAAACAAACTTGTGCCGATAACTCAACGCAGCGAAGCGCTTAACGATAAACCGGGATATTAAAAATTCTCTATCTGAAGGACACTCAGGATCGTAAGCCGACAACTCAACCCCAAGACTCTCCTCGCGATCATATATATCGAACCCACCGAGAAAATGCTCTACGCTTGGATTATATGGAACATTCAGATACGGATGCATCAGCATTAGATTTTCTCTATTGGATAAAGCGCTATAGGCTGCAGCGTCTCAAAGTCGAATTTCATTTCAAAGGCATTCATCTGAGGAATGAAACGCGGATTGGCTGGATCTAAAGGATTAGGCTCATATCCCTCACCTACATTTTCAGCCTCCACTCTTACTAACAAATTTCCTTTACTATCCTCCCCAGTAAAACGAGACATTTTTCTAGCCTCCCTTGTCATCGCTTCATTATAAGCATTCAACTGCGCTCTATGGCTTATAAACCTAGAACTTGGAACACCTCTCCACCTCTTGTTTTCACCATTTAGTTCGCAGCTAGTGGTTTGTTGCTGAATAGCAGAAACCGAACTATCTGCCCGATTCCTATACGCAGCTTGCGCCATAGCAATCCATTTTCTAATAGCTATTAATAACGTCATGCTTCAAAAACCGACCATAAAAAACACAATAAAATACTAAAAAGCAAGCAAAGGAAAAAAGGGAACAAACTTATTTGCCCAGGCGCGAAAACTCCCCCTAGTTATATTAGCAGCCGCATCTCAATCGCATTTTTCAGCCGTGTATCCGCTAGCTACTATCGTCAAAATAACATTGCATTCGCGAGCGCAAGTAAAGCAGTAGTTAATCCCGACATCCGAAGGGTCGATCAACGTCAATTCCTGCGACAATGGGGTTACATCCTTCACAAACATCTCTGACACCTCCGCCCCCACAGCTCCAACAGATTTAAAACCTAGAACATTTTCAAAAGTAATAATCCAACGCACTTCCTGCCAATCCAGAAACTCTATAAAAACGCGCTCATGTTCACACGTTATTCTTTCTATGGTGCCGTCTGAAACGGGAAATCCTGTCATTTTTAAATACCTGGATGATTCTCACCGGCAACAAAGCCAGTTCCGTGACCGAGTTGATAGCCGTCAGGCTTGACTTTGACAACCGCCTTCTTTTTATCTGCCTGACTCCAACTTAAATGTTTAGGTTTTAGCTCCAAATGATAGTGCTCACCATGATGCCTCGCATTAAATGGCCCAGCATCTCCGGGATGACTTTCAAATCTAATAATAGTGTCCGCGTTAGGTCGCCACGTCATTCTTTGACTTCCATGTTGAGTCTGTGAAATTTTGGGCTGAACGCCTAACACTTCCGTAAGCTCGTTTGGGTCTTTAGGAAATTGAGTGTAAGCCTTTGGCAGCGCTGGCCCACCTTCATAAACCTTAGCGCCAGTCGTATCATCCGGCGCCCCACACCCTGGCTTATTCGGCGGCGGGCAGTTCCCGCTCAACCCCAACGGATCAATCCACCCCGTCGGATTCGGCGTGTATTGATACTGGTTCAGCCCACCCGCCAACTTGATCGGGTCCGGCGTCAGATAGCGGCCGATCTCTGGATCATAGTACCGATGCCGGTTGTAGTGCAGGCCGCTCTCGGCGTCGAAGTATTGGCCCTGAAACCGTAGCGGTTGTTCAAGTTGCTCGCCCCCGCCGAACGTCTGGCGAGTGACTTTGCCGTAGGCGTTGTACTTTGCTGACCAGATGATCTCGCCACCAAAATCGGTCAGTTCCTGCGGTGTGCCGAGGTGGTCGAGTTGGTAGTAGAACGGGCAAGCCTTGCGCGGCCCTTTGCCGTCGAGCATGGCCAGGGGGCGGAAGGTGCCGGGTTCGTAGAGGTAGCTGCGGTAGTGTTCGCGGCTGCTTTCGGCGACGAGGTGGTCGCCTTGCCAGAAGAACTCGGTGGTGTGGCCGTCGACGGTTTTGGCGATGCGGCGGCCGAAGGCGTCGTAGCGGTAGCTGGCGGTGCGACCGTCCGGGGTGGTGACGCCGATCAAGCGGTGTTGGCCGTCGTAGCGGTATTCGGTGACGAGTTTTTGCGCGGTGCCGCGGCGTTCGCGGATCAGGTTGCCGAAGGCGTCGTAGTCGTAGTGGCGGTCGCCTTGCATGAGCAGGCGATTTCCCATGACTTTCGCGGCGCCGGGGCGGTCCTGCATCAGCAGGTTGCCGGCGGGGTCGTGGGCGAAGCTTTCCGCTGGGGTGCCGTGGGTGTGGCGGACGCGAGTCAGGCGGTTGAGTGGATCGTATTGATAGTTGCGCTGGCCGTGACGGGTGTCGGCGATGCTGTCGAGATTGCCGTTGGTGCTGTAGGCATAGTCGCGGCGATACAGCGCTTGGTGCTGCTGACTTACAGCGTGAGCCGTCAGACGGCCCTGATCGTCGTAGGCATAGTCGCTAAGCAGTTGACCTTGCTGGCGTCGCTGTTCGCGACCGAAGGTGAATTGGTGAGTGGTGAGCCGCGCGCCGTTGAGGTCGATGGCGGTCAGCGCGCCACCTTTGGCGTGGTGATAATCAAGCTTGCTGCCGTCCGGCAGACGCAGATGGTTGAGCTGGCCGCAGGCATCGTAGGCGTAGCGCAACGTGCCCCAGCCCTGATGCTCAGTGATCAAGCGATCCTGTTGGTCGTACTCGAATTCCAGTGGATGGTCGTGGCCGTCGTCAACGCTGACCAATCGGCCGAGGCTGTCATAGCGGTACTGGACCTTGATGCCGTCGGGCAGGGTTTTGACTAATAGCCGCCCTTCCGCATCCCGCTCGTACCCGGTGATCAGCTGCGAGCCGTCATCACCGAATTCGGTTTTCTCCAGCAGATGGCCGTTGAGGTCATACGCGTACGCCGTGCGCTGCCCATCGAAGCCGGTTTCCTGTCGGATCAATCCGCCGGGGGTGTAGTCCAGCCGGTACTTTTCGCCGGATTCGTTTTCGATTTCTGTGAGCAACAACTGCGCATTGTCGTAGCGATACTTCAGCTCGGTGCCGTCGGCATGGATGCGGCGGCTGACCAGGTGCAGGTCGTCGAGGTATTCGTAGCGGGTGACGCGGCCCAGTTCGTCGCGTTCGGCGGTGATCTTGCCGTAGGCGTTGTAGCTGTAGGCACGACTCGCGCCGGTAGGAAGAATCGTCTGGATCAGTCGGCCAACAGCATCCCATTGCGACTGGGTGACCGCGCCATGTTCGTCCTGACGGGTAGTCTGCCGACCCAGTGCATCGTAGGAAAAGCGCCGCTGACCGCCGTCCGGCAGCGTTTCCTCCACCAACTGGCCCAAGCCATTCCAGACAAACACATGACGGCTGGTATCCGGGTAGCGGATCGACAGCAGCTGACCGTTGTCGTCGTAGTGGTAATGGGTGACCTGCCCGTCAGGATCGGTCGATTCGGTGACATCGCCCTGGGCATTGCGCTGATACTTCCACACCGCTTTACCGCGATAGCGTGCGTGCAGGAAACCGTTGCGGTACTCGTAGGACGTTGGCTCGTCTTCTGGCGGAATAAGCGCCACCAGCCGTCCGACTTCGTCGTAGCGGTACTCGGTCACCGCGCCGAGCGGATCCTGCTCGGCAATCAACCGGCCCTGGTCGTCGTAGGCCTTGAGCTGTTCACCGCCGCCCAGGTCGACCTTGCGCACCAGCCGTGCACGATCATCGTGGACATAAACCTCTTCGCTACCATCGATGTTGTGGACCGTGACGCTGCCGTCGTCATCCCAGACATACCGCGCGTCCATCTGTGAAAACGACGCCCAGTGACGGATACATCGCGCCGCCTTGCCGGACCGTTCCCACTCCCAGAAGAAACTCGCCCCACCGGCCAGTTGCCGCTGCAGAATCACGTGCTGGTCGTCGTAGTCGTAGCGTTCGCTTTCGCCGGCGGCGTTGCTGGCTTCGATGAGTTGATCGCGCTCGTCGTAGCGATAACTGACCAGCGTCTGCTCGGTCTTCCAGGGTTTATCGAGCGTCTGGGCCGGGACAAAAATCTGGTAGTCGACTGCGATCAGATGGCCGCGTTCATAGCGCAACAGCAAGGCGCGGCCGGCGCCGTTGTCGAGGCGTTTGATGCGGTCCTGGCGGTCACGGGTGATGCGTAGACGGTTGTCGTATCCGTCGCTGATCGCTGTCAGAAAACCATTCTGAAAGTGATAGAAACGCGCTTCATCGCCGGCTTGGGCGAGGATCAGTTCATCAGGCTGATCACCCAGAAAAATCGCGGCGCGCGAGAGGCTGTTGTGTATTTCCGGGCGCGCGCTGTTCGGCAGCGGGAACGTGGTGCGACGGTTTTCGTGATCGATCCAGACGACGCTGTCGCCGTCGATTTCCAATCGATGGGACAACGAATGACTCCAGCCGAAACCGAGGCCGCAATCGATGTCGGCGGCGCTGGTGCGGTAGAGCCGGGTGAAGTCGAACGGCAGGAGGCCGTCGAGCGTACCGTCGGTGAGGGTCAGCAGTTCTTCGCCGGTGACCATCGACACCGGGCATTTGTTGGTGGCGGTTTTGTCGGCGGAATCGGCGGGGTCGCCGTTGGGGTTTTTCGCTTGATCCGGGGCGTTGTCGTGGTGTTCGGTTTGCTTGAGGGTGGTGTTGCGCTTGGCATCCCAACGCAGTTGCATGCGACCCTTTTTGAGACCCGCAGCCACACCGCGCGCGGCGACCGATTTGTATTGGTCGACGTACTTCATGAAGGTGTTGAGGATATTGAAAGTGGCCTCGACGAAACGTATCGCGAGATTGGCCAACACCATCCCGTACTTGATTCCACGAAGCTTCAAATAGGCCACGGCTACGGGCATGCCGACACCCGTAAAAACCAGCGCCGAAGCAATCAAAACATCGATCAGCACCGAGACAATGGCATTGCTGACCGCCCCTGCTGTGGTACCCACAACTTCACTTGGCGGTAACGCCGAAAACCAAAGACTCGCGGCACGAAACAGCAGGCAAAGCGCCGCCTCATCACTAGCAAGCAACAAGGCTTTTTCCATCGCGGCGGGGGATTTCTTCGCCAGCTCGATAAGTTGCTGCGCACTGCTGCCTAGTCGCTCAAGGTGAGCGCCAGGATTTTGAAGGATGTCAAAGACGAGACTTAAACCGTCCCAAACTCCCATGACCGCCGCCCAACTTCCCGCCAGCAGTCCGTTACCAGCGGCGGCAAAGGTCGAATGCGACCATTGTGGTTTGAAGCCTTCCCACTCTTTGCGCAGCCAACTTTCCAGTTCTTGGGTCAGGCCATCGTAAGAGGAGAACAGATCCTCAATTTGAGCCGGCGTAACTTCACTCTGAACATGAACACGGTAGAACTTGCCGGGTGTCCCTACGAACTGCCCTTTACCGTACTCATCGAGCTTGACCGGTGTGCTCTCGCCGCCATCCATGGCAATCACATCAACCGAAATATTCCCCAACGGAATGTCATAAACCGATTCGAACTTGCTCTCGATCTCCAGAATTCCGTTCGCAGGACACCGCGCCAAACCCGAGAAAAAATCGTCGTCGCGACTACTCACCGCTGTCGTCGTATCGCCAAGCTTTATCTGCCGCTCCATGTCCAACAGCGAAGGCATGTCCATCGCCCGGCTGACCTTGTCCGCATTCCGGCTCAAGAATTCGCCAAGTTGCTGGCGATACAAAACCAGCGTGTCTTTAAACCCGTCGAGCTCCTGCTCGATCCGTACGATCTGATCCATCAGTCCAGCTCCGTTATCAGGTAATCCACCAAGGCTGATTTCGGTGCCTGAGGCAGGTCCGGCGTCTGCAAGAAGAGCGCGACTTTGTGCCGCAATACGCTCGGCGAAAACGCCTCATAAAGATCAGGTCGGTCCTCGCTCAACCACATCAGCAAGTTGTTGATGCGGGTCGTCGAGGACTCGTCAGCGAGGTGTTCAAGCAGCAATGCAGAAACTTCCCACCACGGAAAAATCCTGGAAGTTTTAAGCGCACTACCGCCGATTTCGAGCGACTGGCCGTTAATCAAAATGCGGTCGATCACAGGCATTAACTGCGCGGCCCCAACCTCGGCAGACTGAAGAATCGGCAGCAAATAACGCCCGTCCCAGAACCGAAAAAACACCGCGTTTCCATTAGGTAAAAGCACTTGAGTGAGGCTGCGCAGATGCTCGACCAGCACGTCTTGAGAGGCAGAAGAAACCGCCAGCCAACCCCAATCCCGAGACTCGGTGCTGGCAACCCATTCCAGAAACTCACTGCCCGCAGCGACGATTCCGACATAGGGCATGACGGGTTCCCACTCGGCGTAGGCGGTGTCAGCCCAGATCGGGCTCGATGCCTGAACGGAAATCGAGCGCTGCCGCGCTTTGAACGGCTCAGCCGCGCTGGCATTACTGAAGATCGCGAAGAGTTGTTCCGACGGTTTCAGCGGATGCTGTTCCAGCCATTCATAAGGCGACAGGCAATCAGGCTGCACAGACACCGTCCTTGCAGCGCTCGCATTCCTCACAGAACGGCGCATCGCTTTTCAGGCTGAGGATCTGCGCGGCACTCAGCAATGCGGCCGGGGCGGCGACGAGTTTCAATGGCGTGTCGGGCGAGGCAGGTGCTGCCGCCATGGCCGGCATCAATGCGCCGCCCACCTGAATCGGCACGCTGCTGAAAATCCCGCCGGGGCCGATGTTGATCCACTGCCCGCCGGCCTGAATCGTCGCGCTGGCACCGCCGTCGATGACCACTTGCTGGCCGGCGCTGACATGAAATTGCTGGCTCGCATTCAGTGCCTGACTGGTCACACGAATGTGCCGATCCCCCACCACCACCAAGTGATCATCGAGCCTCACTTCGGTCTGGCGTTGGCCATGAGTAATGCGCTGCTCGTCAGCCTTCAGCTCATGGCGAGCCATGCCGGTGACGACAATGCTGCGGGCGTTATCGACCTGCAGCTGTTGATCGTTCAACACGTGTTGAGTCCAGTTTCGCTGGGCACGCAGGTAGATTTCCTCGGCGCCCTTGCGATCCTCGATGCGCAATTCGTTGTAACCGCCGCCACCGGGACTGCTCTGGCTGCGAAAAATGCTGCGGGTCTTGTCGGCGGGCAGATCAAGCGGCACCGGTGTTGCCGCATTCGGCAGGCAACCCATCACCAGCGGTTTGTCGGCATCGGCGTCGATAAAGCCGACCAACACTTCCATGCCGACTCGTGGAATCAGCACACTGCCGTAATGGTCATGGGCCCAGCCAGTGGCCACCCGCAGCCAGCAACTGGAATGCTCATTGAGTTGGCCCTCGCGGTCCCAGGCAAGCTGAACCTTGACCCGGCCGAACTCGTCGCAATGGATTTCGCTGTCGACCGGACCGGTGACTACGGCAGGTTGATAGCCGAGCATCCGAGGCTTGTCCGGGCCCAATGGCGGGCGAAAGGAAACGTCCCACGGCGTCGCCAGAAAGGTATTGCGATAACCCTGGAAATCATCCGGGTCGTCGCTGGTGGCTGACTCTTCCAGTACCTGCGGCTGCCGGCCACGGTGTTCGATTGCGGTGATCAACCACAGGTCATTCCAGGCCTGGTGCGGGTGTTTGGCCAGGTGCAGGAAATGTCCACTGACCAACGCAGAATCGTCGCCCTTACCTTCGGCCTGACGGAAGTCTGCGTTATGCCGCTCCAGCGCTCGTTGCGTCAGCTGTCTGCCATGCTCGCGGTCAGTGAACTGCCCGGGAAAGTGGTAATCCTCCAGCACCGGGCGCTGTTCGCTGTCGACACGGTTTTCAAGGGAAAGACGCGGCTTCTGGAAATCGTAATCACGGCGGGTTACCGCAGTGGGACGGGTTTCCAGGCGCACGTTGAAGCGCTTGATGGCCGGCGCGTCTGCCGCCATGCCGCTGCCCGGCAGATATAGCGTTGACTCGGGCAGACGAGGGAAAACCGTCTGGTCATCGCCGAAGACCAGCAGGTGGCCGTCGGGGCTGTGCTGGAAGTGGTAGTGAATGCCGATCTCGGCACACAGTCGCTGGATAAACGCGAGATCGCTTTCGGCGTATTGCACGCAATATTCGCGAGGCGCGTAGTCGCTGCCGAGCTGAAACTCGAACGCATCGCGCTGGATGCCGTGGTCCTTGAAGACCTGCGCGATGATCGCCGGTACGTTTTTGTGCTGGAAGATTCGCTGGTTGATGCGCTGACCCAGGTAGGCCAGTCGCGGTACGAGGCTGACCTGGTAGCCCGTCAGACGCTTCCCGGAATCGCTTTGCCCGACCCGAAAAATCTGACCGTGAATACCGGAACCTTGTGCATCGAAACCTTCTGCATCAAAACTTAGAAACGCCTGACGATGCAGCAGGTTTTCAAGCTCGATGTCCGGTCGCTCGCTGACCAGTTCGAGGTCAAAACGGTAGGGTTGGCTAATGGCTTCCGTGCCCGTGAACTCAAGTACCTTGAGCTCATTCTGGACGCCGTCGATGGTCAACGTGAAACGCGGTTGATTGGCAGGAGCGAACATCCGATGTGTCTCTGCAGAATGAAGGCGGGCGATTCTGCATGAGCAACAATGGGTGTTGAGGGAGGGACAGGAAAATCAGATTTGCCCTACTTTTTTAGAGATTTTTCCCTCAGAAATGAGTGCGTTTTGCTACAGACATCTCCCTCAAAACCACTCCTACAGGGGATAAATAGGGATTCGAGATTTGTGTAGGCCAAAAAAAACGACCCGCCTCCAAAAGGAAGCGGGTCGTTTTCATGTTCGGTGAAAGGTCAGAGCATCAGCTCATCCCGATCACTTGTTCAGGCGGAAATCAGCCTCGGCAGCGGCGAAGCGCTGCAGCATGCCGTGAGTCGGCGTGCCCAGTTTGCTGACGATGTAGATCGCCAGGCTGGCGAAGATGAAGCCCGGGATAATTTCGTACAGACCCAGCAGCTCGAAGTGCTTCCACACGATCACGGTGATCGCGCCGACCAGGATGCCGGCCAGTGCGCCGTTGCGTGTCATGTCTTTCCAGATCACGGAGATCAGCACAACCGGACCAAACGCGGCACCGAAACCTGCCCAAGCGTAGCTGACCAGACCCAGTACCCGGTTGCTCGGGTTAGCCGCCAGCGCGATAGCGATCAGGGCAACCAGCAGCACCATGGCGCGGCCGACCCAGACCAGTTCCACCTGGGAAGCGGATTTACGCAGGAAGGTTTTGTAGAAGTCTTCGGTCAGGGCACTGGAGCACACCAGCAATTGGCAGCTCAGGGTGCTCATCACGGCAGCCAGGATGGCCGACAGCAATACACCGGCGATCCATGGGTTGAAGAGGATTTTCGCCAGTTCGATGAACACACGCTCGTGGTTCTCGGTCACCGGCATGGCCACGGCCGGGTTGGCCGAGAAGTAAGCGATACCGAAGAAGCCCACTGCCACGGTGCCACCCAGGCACAGGATCATCCAGGTCATGGAGATGCGACGGGCGTTGGCGATCGACTTGACCGAATCCGCCGCCATGAAACGCGCGAGGATGTGCGGCTGGCCGAAGTAGCCCAGGCCCCAGCCCATCAGCGAGATGATGCCGATGAAGGTGGTGTTTTTCAGCATGTCGAAGTTGCTTGGGTCTTGCGCTTCGATGGCCAGGAACGTGGTGTCGATGCCGCCGGTTGCGAGCAGTACGATGATTGGCGTCAGCAACAGCGCGAAGATCATCAGCGTGGCTTGTACGGTATCGGTCCAGCTTACAGCGAGGAAACCGCCGACGAAGGTGTAGGCAATCGTCGCCGCAGCACCGGCCCACAGCGCAGTCTCGTAGGACATGCCGAAGGTGCTTTCAAACAGACGGGCGCCAGCGACGATGCCGGACGCGCAGTAAATGGTGAAGAACACCAGGATCACCACCGCAGAAATAATCCGCAGCAGGCCGCTTTTGTCTTCGAAACGGCTGGCGAAGTAATCCGGCAGGGTCAGGGCATCGCCGTTGTGCTCGGTCTGCACGCGCAGACGGCCAGCGACGAACAGCCAGTTCAGGTAAGCACCGATGATCAGGCCAATGGCGATCCAGCTTTCGGACAGACCAGACATGTAGATGGCGCCCGGCAGGCCCATCAACAACCAGCCACTCATGTCGGAGGCACCGGCGGACAAGGCCGTGACGACGCTGCCCAGGCTGCGACCGCCCAGAATGTAGTCAGAAAGGTTGTTGGTGGAGCGATAGGCCATCAAGCCGATCAGCACCATTGCTGCGATGTAGATCACGAACGTGATCAGGGTTGGATTACTTACGCTCATTCGAGTGATGCCCTGGCTTTGTTTTTATGTACGGCGAAGTGTGAAACGCCGACAGACGACAACGTCTGTTGAAACGATTTCCAGCCTCGCGCATTTATGACTGATGTTTCCCCAGGAAAGCCATCAGCCGGTGCACCTGTCTTTTTTGACCGGTTGCACCTTGGGCGCGAATGCTATTCAACAAAGCAAATAAGGTGCAACCAGTTTCGCGAGAATAAGTTGCACCTAATCCGATTTACCTGAAAAACCCCTGTTTTTGCTCCCTTTTAGCGCAGTCATCAGGCTTTACTAGAAGTAAAAGCACCAAGCAGAAGCAGTACGTTCGTACCGGAATTTAATTCCTGACGAGCTGCTTATTATTCCGACAAAAAAAGGGTTGCACCCGGTTGCACCTCGACGGTTGCACGGCTAATCTTGCCGCCAGCTGATGCCACGCGGTCGTGGCAAACATGAGGATAAAAATATGGCTACCACCACCCTTGGGGTCAAACTAGATGACCCGACCCGCGAGCGCCTCAAAGCCGCCGCGACTTCGATTGATCGCACGCCGCATTGGCTGATCAAGCAGGCAATTTTCAATTACCTGGAAAAACTCGAGGGTGGTGCAACCCTGACCGAGCTGAGCGGTTTGACCAAGGATTCCGACGAAGCCGTCGATGCGCCTCTGGATCACGCCCACCAGTGCTTCCTCGAATTTGCTGAAAGCATCCTGCCGCAATCGGTCCTGCGCGCCTCGATCACCGCCGCTTACCGTCGCCCTGAGCCGGAAGTGGTGCCGATGCTGATCGAACAGGCTCGCCTGCCGGTCGCCATGGCGGAAGCCACCAACAAACTCGCTGCTTCGATTGCCGAAAAACTGCGCAATCAGAAGAGCGCCGGCGGCCGTGCCGGCATTGTTCAGGGTTTGCTGCAGGAATTTTCCTTGTCGTCCCAGGAAGGCGTGGCACTGATGTGCCTGGCCGAAGCGCTGCTGCGTATCCCGGACAAAGGCACTCGCGACGCGCTGATTCGCGACAAAATCAGCACCGGCAACTGGCAGCCGCACTTGGGCAACAGCCCTTCGCTGTTCGTCAACGCCGCCACTTGGGGCTTGCTGCTGACCGGCAAACTGGTCGCCACCCATAACGAAACCGGCCTGACGTCGTCCCTGAGCCGCATCATCGGCAAGAGCGGCGAGCCGATGATTCGCAAGGGCGTCGACATGGCCATGCGCCTGATGGGCGAGCAGTTCGTGACCGGTGAAACCATCGCCGAAGCCTTGGCCAATGCGAGCAAGTTCGAAGCCAAGGGTTTCCGCTATTCCTACGACATGCTCGGCGAAGCGGCACTCACCGAACACGACGCTCAGAAGTACCTGGCCTCGTACGAACAAGCCATCCACTCGATCGGTAAAGCGTCCCACGGTCGTGGGATTTATGAAGGCCCGGGCATTTCCATCAAGCTCTCGGCACTGCACCCGCGTTACAGCCGCGCCCAGTACGAGCGCGTGATGGACGAGCTGTACCCGCGCCTGCTGTCGCTGACCTTGCTGGCCAAGCAATACGACATCGGCTTGAACATCGACGCCGAAGAAGCCGACCGCCTCGAACTGTCGCTGGACCTGCTGGAGCGCCTGTGCTTCGAGCCGCAACTGACCGGCTGGAACGGCATCGGTTTCGTGATCCAGGCTTATCAGAAGCGCTGCCCGTATGTGATCGACTACGTGATCGACCTGGCTCGCCGCAGCCGTCATCGCTTGATGATCCGTCTGGTGAAAGGCGCGTACTGGGACAGCGAAATCAAGCGCGCACAGGTTGAAGGCCTGGAAGGCTATCCGGTCTACACCCGCAAGGTGTACACCGACGTTTCCTACATCGCCTGCGCGCGCAAACTGCTGTCGGTGCCGGAAGTCATCTACCCGCAATTCGCCACGCACAACGCCCACACCCTGTCGGCCATTTACCACATCGCCGGTCAGAACTATTACCCCGGCCAGTACGAGTTCCAGTGCCTGCACGGCATGGGTGAACCGTTGTACGAACAGGTTGTAGGCAAAGTTTCCGAAGGCAAGTTGAACCGTCCGTGCCGCGTGTACGCACCGGTCGGTACTCACGAAACACTGCTGGCGTACCTGGTACGTCGCCTGCTGGAAAACGGCGCGAACACCTCGTTCGTCAACCAAATCGCCGATCAGTCCATCTCGATTCAGGCGCTGGTGGCCGATCCAGTGGCCAGCATCGAGCAAATGGCTACGCTGGAAGGCGGCTTCGGCCTGCCGCACCCGCGTATCCCGCTGCCGCGTGATCTTTATGGTGCCGAGCGCGCCAACTCCAGCGGCATCGACATGGCCAACGAACATCGTCTGGCTTCGTTGTCCTGCGCCCTGCTGGCCACTGCTCACAACCACTGGAAAGCCGCGCCGATGCTCGGTTGCGCCTCCAGCACTGAAACCCCTGCGCCAGTCCTGAACCCGTCCGATCTGCGTGACGTGGTCGGCCACGTGCAGGAAGCCACCGTCGAAGACGTCGACAACGCGATCCAGTGCGCCCTGAATGCCGCACCGATCTGGCAGGCCACCCCGCCCGCCGAACGCGCTGCGATTCTGGAACGTGCCGCTGATTTGATGGAAGGCGAAATCCAGCCGCTGATGGGCCTGCTGGCTCGCGAAGCCGGCAAGACGTTCGCCAACGCCATCGCCGAAGTGCGTGAAGCCGTGGACTTCCTGCGTTATTACGCGGTACAGGCACGTAACGATTTCACCAACGATGCCCACCGCCCGCTGGGTCCAGTGGTGTGCATCAGCCCGTGGAACTTCCCGCTGGCAATCTTCAGTGGCCAGGTGGCTGCTGCATTGGCTGCCGGCAACCCGGTATTGGCCAAGCCTGCGGAACAAACCCCGCTGGTAGCGGCTCAAGCCGTGCGCTTGCTGCTCGAAGCCGGGATTCCCGAAGGCGTGCTGCAACTGCTGCCGGGCCGTGGCGAAACCGTGGGTGCTCGTCTGGTCGGTGACGATCGGGTCAAAGGCGTGATGTTCACCGGTTCGACCGAAGTCGCTCGCTTGCTGCAACGCAACGTCGCCGGTCGTCTGGATGCACAAGGTCGCCCGATTCCGCTGATCGCTGAAACCGGCGGCCAGAACGCAATGATCGTCGACTCCTCGGCATTGACCGAACAGGTTGTGATCGACGTGGTGTCGTCAGCCTTCGACAGCGCCGGCCAACGTTGCTCGGCTCTGCGTGTGCTGTGCTTGCAGGAAGATTCCGCTGACCGTGTCATCGAAATGCTCAAGGGCGCGATGGCTGAATGCCGTCTCGGCAACCCGGAACGCCTGTCCGTTGACATCGGCCCGGTGATTGACGCCGAAGCCAAGGCGGGCATCGAGAAGCACATCCAGGCCATGCGCGACAAAGGTCGCAATGTGTATCAGGTGGCGATCGCCAACAGCGAAGAAGTCAAACGCGGCACCTTCGTGATGCCGACCTTGATTGAACTGGAAAGCTTCGACGAACTGCAACGGGAGATTTTCGGCCCGGTGCTGCACGTGGTTCGCTACAAGCGCAAAGACATCGATCAACTGATTGGTCAGATCAACGCTTCGGGTTACGGCCTGACGCTGGGTGTTCACACCCGGATCGACGAGACCATCGCCAAGGTGATCGACAACGTCCACGCCGGTAACGTCTACGTGAACCGCAATATCGTGGGTGCCGTGGTGGGCGTGCAGCCGTTTGGCGGCGAAGGCTTGTCGGGCACCGGTCCGAAGGCTGGCGGTCCGTTGTACCTGTACCGTCTGCTGTCGACACGTCCTACCGATGCGATTGAACAATCCTTCGCTCGCGGCGACGCAATCACAGCACCGGATGTGCGTCTGCGCGATGCCATGAGCAAACCGCTGACATCCCTGAAAGCCTGGGCCGACAGCAACAAGTTCAGCGACCTGAGCACCCTGTGCGTGCAGTTCGCGGCGCAATCGCAAAGCGGCATTACCCGCGTTCTGGCAGGCCCGACCGGCGAGCGCAACAGCTACGCCATCCTGCCCCGTGAACACGTGCTATGCCTGGCTGAAGTCGAAGGCGACCTGCTGACGCAGCTGGCGGCGGTATTGGCGGTGGGTGGCTCGGCAGTTTGGCCGGACGCTGACTTGACCAAGGCTTTGTTCGCACGTCTGCCGAAGGACATACAGGCGAAGATCAAGCTGGTGTCCGACTGGACCAAGGACGAAGTGGTGTTTGATGCGGTTCTGCATCATGGCCATTCCGATCAGCTGCGTGCGGTGTGCCAGCAAGTCGCCAAGCGTGCCGGGGCGATTGTCGGGGTTCATGGCTTGTCCCAAGGCGAGACCAACATTGCGCTGGAGCGACTGGTGATCGAGCGGGCTTTGAGCGTTAACACGGCTGCTGCTGGAGGCAATGCCAGTCTGATGACGATAGGTTAAGCAGCAGCGGCAAGTTATAAGCTGCAAGCTGCAAGTAGAAGCAAACTGCTCTTACTTGTAGCTTGAAGCTTGAAGCTTGAAGCTTGTGCCGCCCCATCACCCCCATCTATCTTCCTTCCCCATTTTTATAAGTCTCCCTAGACTGCGGCATACTTTTTTAAAGGTAGTCCGCTATGTCCGAGACGTTGCTCAGTTCCCGCAATCTGGCTTTCGAGCTGTATGAAGTCCTCGATGCCGAGGGCCTGACCCAGCGTGAGCGTTTTGCAGATCACAATCGCGAAACCTTCGATGCGGCTATCGGCACCGCGCGCAACATCGCCGAGAAATTTTTCGCGCCGCATAACCGCAAGAACGACGAGAACGAGCCGCGCTACGAAAACGGTCAGGCGATTCTGATTCCGGAAGTGAAACCGGCGGTGGATGCCTTTCTCGAAGCCGGTTTCCTCAACGCGGCGCGCAGTTTCGACGCCGGCGGCATGCAACTTCCTACGCTGCTTTCCCAGGCTTGCTTTGCGCACTTTCAATCGGCCAACGCGGCATCGACGTCCTATCCGTTCCTGACCATGGGCGCGGCCAACCTGATCGAAAGCTTCGGCACCGATGAACAGAAGCAGCGCTTCCTGCAACCGATGATTGACGGGCGCTTCTTCGGCACCATGGCCCTGACCGAGCCGCACGCCGGTTCTTCGCTGTCGGATATTCGTACACGCGCCGAGCCTGCGTCTGACGGCACCTATCGCCTCAAGGGCAACAAGATCTTCATCTCGGGCGGCGACCATCCGCTGTCGGAAAACATCGTGCACATGGTGCTGGCCAAATTGCCGGACGCACCGGCCGGGGTGAAGGGTATTTCGCTGTTCATCGTGCCCAAGTTTCTGGTCAACGATGACGGCAGCCTCGGCAAGCGCAATGACGTGCTGCTGGCCGGGCTGTTCCACAAGATGGGCTGGCGCGGCACCACCTCCACCGCGCTGAACTTCGGCGATAACGGGGAGTGTGTCGGGTATCTGGTGGGCAAGCCGCACCACGGCTTGAGCTACATGTTCCAGATGATGAACGAGGCGCGGATCGGCGTCGGCATGGGCGCAGTGATGCTCGGCTACGCCGGTTATCTGTATTCGCTGGAGTACGCCCGTGAGCGTCCGCAAGGTCGGGTGCCGGACAGCAAGGATCCGAACACCGCGCCGGTGGCGATCATTCAGCACGCTGACGTCAAACGCATGTTGCTGACTCAGAAGGCCTACGTCGAAGGCTCGTTCGACCTTGGGTTGTATGCCGCGCGGCTGTTCGATGACACCACGACGCTGGAGACTGAGGACCAGCGCAAGCAGGCCCATGAACTATTGGATTTGCTGACGCCGATCGTCAAATCCTGGCCGTCGGAGTTTTGCCTGAAGGCCAACGAACTGGCGATCCAGATTCTGGGCGGTCACGGTTATACCCGCGAATATCCGGTTGAGCAGTACTACCGCGATAACCGCCTGAACCCGATTCATGAAGGCACTCACGGCATTCAGTCACTGGATTTGCTGGGGCGCAAACTGGCGCAGAACGGCGGTGCCGGGCTCAAGCAATTGATCCGGCTGATCGCCGACACGGCCGAGCGCGCTCAGGCATACGAATCGCTGACGGCGCTGCGTGAACCGCTGGAAAAACTGGTGGCGCGCCTGCAAACGGTGACCATCGGTTTGCTCACGGACCTGGGTCAGGGCAAGGTCAACAGCAGCCTGGCGAATTCGGCGCTGTACCTGAAAGTGTTCGGGCACACGGTGATTGGCTGGCGCTGGCTGGAGCAGGCGATTCGTGCCGAGGAAGGGTTGGCCAAAGGCAATGCGGCGGATGTGAGCTTCTATAAGGGCAAGCTGCAGGCGGCGCGGTATTTCCTGACGTGGGAAGTGCCGGGTTGCCATCATGAATTGGCGATTCTTGAGGCGCGGGATGATGTGTGCCTTGGGATGCAGGATGAGTGGTTCTGACACCTCACACTGATCGTTCCCACGCTTTGCGTGGGAATGCAGCCCGGGACGCTCCGCGTCCCAGAAGCGGACGCAGAGCGTCCATTGAGGCATTCCCACGCGGAGCATGGGAACGATCGGTTAGGTGAGTTTGAAACTGCTCATCTGCCGCGCCAGATCATCAGCCAACCGCTGCAACGTCTGGCAATCCTCACGACAAGCCCTGACTTCGCCTGCCGTCGCCCGGGCCAGATCGGAAATCCCCTGAACGTTGCGGTTGATCTCTTCGGTCACTGCCGATTGCTCCTCCGTCGCCGTTGCCACCTGATGGTTCATGTCGCTGATGCGCTCGACCTGCCCGGTAATCGCCGTCAACGACGCCCCGGTGCGCTGACTCGACTCAACACCAGTACCAGTCGCCGCTTGCCCGGAATGCATCGAAGACACGGCATTCTCCGCGCCCTGCTTGAGGCTGCCGATCATCTGTTGAATTTCATCGGTGGACGCCTGTGTCCGCCGTGCAAGGGTGCGCACTTCATCCGCCACCACCGCAAAACCACGGCCCATGTCACCGGCTCGCGCGGCCTCGATGGCCGCATTGAGTGCCAGCAAATTGGTCTGCTCGGAAATTCCGCGAATCACCGCCAGCACCTGATCGATGGACGCCACCTGGTTGGCCAACTCGCCAACGGCACCCGCCGCGATACCGATTTCATCCGACATGCTTTCAATATGCCGAATCGACCCGCCCACCACTTCCCGCGCCTGCATCGCTTCATCGCGAGCATTTTGCGAAGCGACGGCGGCATTACCCGCGTTCTGGGCGATTTCCTGCACGGTCAGGCCCATCTCGTGGACGGCGGTGGCAACCATGTCGGTCATTTCCTGCTGGCGACCAGAACGTTCGGCGGTGTTGTCTACCACTCGCGCCACCTGGCCGACGGCCGTGCGCAAACGCTCGCTGGTAGTCAGCACTTCGCCAATCATCTCGCGCTGACTGTCCAGAAACCGGTTGAAGCCGCGAGCCAGGTCGCCCAGCTCATCGGCGCGGCTGGAATCTAACCGGTGAGTCAAATCTCCACCACCGCTACCGATGGCCACCAGCGCCGCTGTTACCTGACGAATCGGCCGCACCAAACCACGGGCCAGCACTACCACCAACAGCAGACACACCAGTGCCACCGCCAGACCGATGCCGCTGCTCATCCACATGGCGCGACGGGCTTCGGCGTAGATCTGCGATTGCGGCACTTCGGCCACCAGGGTCCAGCCCAAGTCCCGCAATGGCAGGCTCAACGCCAGATAGTCCTCGCCGTCGCGCACGAAGTTACTGTTGGTGGCGGCTTTTTGACTCATTACAGCTTGTGCGGCGGGCGCGCCGATTTGCTCGGCCAGTGTGCGTTTACCGCTGAATTGCGCTTCGGGATGAACCTGGATCAAACCGTCGGAACGCACGAGATAGACCTTGCCGCGCGCGCCGAAACTGAAGTTGTGGATCAGCTCCGACAGCTCTTTCATGCTCAGGCCAAGCCCGGCAACGCCCACGGTTTTACCGCCCTGCTCGACCTTGAGGTCGATGAACAGCGCCAATTCTCCGGTTGCGGTGTCATTGTCGATATTGAGGGTGCGCGGCTGGTTGCTGTCCAGGAATGTGTAGAACCAGGCGTCTTTGGGGTTAGAACGACTGAGGGTCCGGTCCAGGCCTTTTTCAGTGAAATAGTGGTTGGAAGCGGTGCCGACAATCAGCGCGGTAAAAGCTTTGTGCTCGGCGCGGATGCCTTCCAGATACTGCACAAACGTAGCGGTCTGGGCAGTGTTTTCACCCCCGGCCAACCAGTCGCGCACCATGCTGTTGCTGGCGATGTCTTTGGCGGCGGTGAGGGGTTGAACGAGGATACGCTCGATGTCGTTGCGCATCGCCTCGATGCTCGACGGCAGCGCTTGTTCGACCAGGTAGCTCTGGGCGAGACGGTTGACCACCAGGGTATAAATGCCAACCACGATCAGAATACTGACCAGCAGGGCGGTGCCCATACTCAGGATCAACTGCCATTGAATACTGCGTCGCCAAAACTGCATGGAGCACCCCCAAAGAATAAGAGGCTGAAACACTGCAACAGCCGTGCCGATTGTATACAACGCAACCGACAATTTATTCTTTGGTTGTGCGCAAAGCCGATCAGGCCTGATTGATCGTCTTGGAGATCACTTCAACCGTGGCGCTGACTTGCTCTTGGTAACGGTCGAGTTCCTGCTTGTGCTGCTTTTTCATTTCGATCTGCTGGGAACACAGATTCATCGCAGCCAGCACCAGCAGGCGGTCACCGATCAGCGTCGGGTACTTTCTTTTGGTGTCGGCCAGGGCAGCCTTCAACATCATCACGGCGTCCAGCAGGGTTTGCTCTTCCCCGGCCGGCGCCTTGATCGAATAGTCCTCCCCCAGGATCGAGACGACTTTTACCCCTGCGGCGCCGTGGTTCATGCGCTGACCGGGCCGGCGCTGACGCGCTCAACCAGGGCCTGGATGCGTGCGGCAGTGGCGCCTTGTTTCTCTTCCTGTTCCATCAGGTTCAGTTGCAGGCTTTCGTTTTCATCCTTGGCCTGGGCCAGTTCTGCACTCAGGGTTTGATTGGTGGCGAGCAGGCTCTGGTTCTGTTGCACCAGGTCGCTGACCAGCTGTTCCAATTGGCTTAGGGATGCTTCCAACATTTTGATTTTCCAAGCATTTTCAAGGGGCGCGTACGATAAAGAAAAGTCACCACGGATGCCAGGGATATTGGGGCGCAAGGCCTTGATTTTCCTGGCAGATGAGCTTCCTCGCGAACTTTAAAGACTGTGATTGGCGGATCTGGTTCCTGCACTTCGTCGCCGGGCGTGCCGTGCGACAAATCCGCACAGCCGCTCAAGACTTTAGTCGCATGACCGATAAGTCATCCATACGTCAGTCTCGGCACCGCACGGGTGCGCTCATTTCGGTAAACACCATGTCCCTTCGTAATATGAACATCGCACCGCGAGCGTTCCTCGGTTTCGCCCTGATTGGCGGTTTGATGCTGGTCTTGGGGGTGTTTGCCTTGAACCAGATGAGCAAGATTCGCGCGGCGGGCGTAGACATCGCCTCCACCAGTGTCCCGAGCATCAAGAGCCTGGACGAATTTACCCAGCTGACCCTGCGCCTGCGGGTGTTGTCCTACCGTTTGCTGGTCAATCGCGAACCGGACGTTCAGCAGAAAACCTTCGAGCTGTTTGACTTGCGCAATCAGCAGATTCGCGACGCTCAGAAGGTCTACGAACCGCTGATCGACGGCCCGCAAGAACGCGCCGCTTACGATCAATACGTGCAGTTGCTGGCGCAGTATCGCCAGCTCGAAGACCGCATGAAGACGCTCTCGCGCAATAACCAGGTCGATGAACTGCGCAAGATGCTCAACACCGAATTGCTCTCCAACTCAGAAGCCGTCAACTCGGCCCTCGCCAAGTTACTTGAGATCAATACGCAACAGGTTGACACCACCAACACCCAGGCAGGTGACCAGTATTCGACATCCTTTAACCTGGTCATCACGTTGCTGGTAATCGCCGGCGGCCTGACCTTGCTGTTCGCCTGGTTGCTGACCAACAGCATCACCAAGCCCATCGCCAATGCCTTGAGCGCCGCCGAAGAAATCGCTGAAGGCAATCTGACTCGCCCGATCACTGTTGACGGCGAAGACGAAGCTGGTCGTTTGCTGCTGGCCATGTCGAAGATGCAGGACAAGCTGCGCGACACCCTGCAACGGATTTCCGGCTCGGCCACACAGTTGGCGTCCGCCGCAGAAGAGTTGAACAGCGTCACCGACGAAAGCGCTCGCGGCCTGACTCAGCAAAACAACGAAATCGAACAGGCTGCTACCGCAGTCAACGAAATGACCAGCGCTGTGGAAGAAGTCGCCCGCAACGCCGTGAGCACCTCCGAAGCCTCGAAAAACGCCACTACATCGGCCGGTGACGGGCGTGATCTGGTGCAAGAAACCGTCAGCGCCATTGAACGCATGAGCGCTGATGTGCAGAGCACGGCGACCTTGATCGGTGATCTGGCCAATGAGTCCCGTGATATCGGCAAGGTGCTGGACGTGATCCGCGGCCTGGCGGATCAGACCAACCTGCTGGCGCTGAACGCGGCAATCGAAGCAGCGCGCGCCGGTGAGGCCGGTCGTGGATTTGCGGTGGTGGCCGACGAGGTTCGTGCACTGGCTCATCGCACTCAGCAGTCGACCAGCGAAATCGAACGCATGATCGGCAGCATTCAGACCGGGACCGAACACGCGGTGAATTCGATGCGCAACAGCACCGAACGTGCCGAATCGACTTTGAACATTGCCCGTGGCGCCGGTTTGTCGCTGGACACGATCAACAGCGCCATCGTCGAGATCAATGAACGCAACCTGGTGATCGCCAGCGCGGCTGAAGAGCAGGCGCAAGTGGCTCGGGAAGTGGACCGCAACCTGGTGAACATCCGGGATCTGTCGGTGCAGTCGGCGACCGGGGCGAACCAGACGAGCGCGGCGAGCAATGAACTGTCGCGGTTGGCGCTGGACCTGAACAACATGGTTGGGCGGTTTAGCCTCTAAACGAAGATAGCGTCACTGCCGAAAAGATCGCGGCCGCGTTGCTCTCGACTGCTCCTGATTCGACTGTAGGAGCTGTCGAGAGAAACGAGGCTGCGATCTTTTGATCGGCAAAACCTTTTTGACAGCATCACATTTCAACAGGTTAGAATCGCTGGCACGCAGACTGCATGGTCAGTTTGTGCCCGTCTTTCAGCTTTCTGGAGTATTGCCTTTGAATGCGACGACCATCAACAGCCTGCTCTTGATCGGCGCGTTGCTGGTAGGTGCAAGCATTCTGGTGAGCTCCCTGTCTTCCCGCCTCGGCATCCCGATTCTGGTGATTATCCTGGCCGTGGGCATGGCGGCCGGCGTCGACGGCGGCGGTATTATCTTTGATAACTATCCAACGGCTTATCTGGTCGGCAACCTCGCGCTGGCAGTGATCCTGCTCGACGGCGGATTGCGCACCCGGGTCGCGAGTTTCCGTGTGGCACTGTGGCCCGCGCTGTCGCTGGCCACCGTCGGGGTGTTGATTACGACCGCACTGACCGGTTTGGTCGCGGCCTGGCTGTTCAACCTGAACATCATTCAGGGCTTGCTGATCGGCGCCATTGTCGGCTCCACGGACGCCGCGGCGGTGTTCTCGCTGCTGGGTGGCAAAGGTCTGAACGAGCGGGTCACCGCCAGCCTCGAAATCGAATCCGGCAGCAACGACCCGATGGCGGTGTTTCTCACCGTCACCCTGATCGACATGCTCGCCAGCGGCCAGACCGGCCTGCACTGGAGCCTGTTGGGGCATTTCGTCCGTGAGTTCGGTATCGGCGCCATCATCGGCTTGGGCGGCGGCTGGCTGATGCTGCAATTGGTCAACCGGATCAACCTGGCCAACGGCCTCTACCCGATTCTGGTGATTGCCGGCGGCCTGGCGGTGTTCGCCCTGACCAACGCCCTGCACGGCAGCGGCTTCCTCGCCGTCTATCTCTGTGGCCTGGTCATCGGCAACCGTCCGGTGCGCAGCCGCCACGGCATCCTGCACATGCTCGACGGCATGGCCTGGCTGGCGCAGATCGGCATGTTCCTGGTGCTGGGGCTGCTGGTGACGCCGCATGACCTGCTGCCCATCGCCCTGCCCGCGCTCGGTCTGGCGCTGTGGATGATTCTGTTTGCGCGGCCGTTGTCGGTGCTGGTCGGCCTGCTGCCGTTCAAAGCCTTCCACGGACGCGAGAAAGCATTCATCTCCTGGGTCGGATTGCGCGGCGCGGTGCCGATCATTCTGGCGGTGTTCCCGCTGATGGCCGGGCTGCCCAATGCCCAGCTTTACTTCAACCTCGCCTTCTTTATTGTGTTGGTGTCCCTGCTGGTGCAGGGCACGAGCCTGCCCTGGGTGGCGAAACTGTTGAAAGTCACCGTTCCGCCGGAGCCGGCGCCGATCTCCCGTTCCGCGCTGGAAGTGCATGTCACCAGCGAGTGGGAGCTGTTCGTTTATCGCCTCGGTGCCGAAAAATGGTGCATCGGTTCGCCCCTTCGTGAGCTGAAAATGCCGGAAGGCACTCGCATCGCCGCACTGTTTCGTGGCCAGCAACTGCTCCATCCGTCGGGTAGTACGGTGCTTGAAGTCGATGATTTGCTCTGCGTTATCGGCCATGAACATAACCTTCCGGCGCTGGGAAAACTCTTCAGCCAGGCACCGCAACGCGGTCTGGATTTGCGTTTCTTTGGCGACTTCGTGCTCGAAGGAGACGCCCAGCTGGCCGCGGTTGCGGCCCTGTACGGGTTGAAAGTCGATGGCATCGATCCGCAGATGTCCCTGGGGCACTTCATCGCGCAGAAAGTCGGTGGCGCACCCGTTGTCGGTGACCAGGTGGAGTGGAACAACACCATCTGGACCGTCGCGGTCATGGACGGGAACAAGATCGGCAAAGTGGGCGTCAGATTCCCCGAAGGAAGTCGCCCCGGCCCCGGACTCTTCCTCTAAACTCCACACTTCGTCTCGTTTTCGATCGGTCTCTATGTCAACCCTGCGCACCTTTTTCATCATGGCCCTGCTGGGCTTGAGTCTTTCTGTCGGAACCCTGCAAGCGGCCGAACCGCCGTCCAGCGAAGCCGTGCAGGCGAACCTGGACAAGATCGCCGACCGCAAACTGCCGGAAGCCGATCAGAAAGCCCTGCAATCGATCCTGCAAAACACGCTGACTCAGCTCAACAATCAGCGCGATTACGAGCAGAAGCTGGCCAGCCTCAAGCAACAGTTGGCCACCGCCCCCAAACAGAACATCGAGAACCAGCGCGAGTTGGTGCGGCTCAAAGCCTCCAAAGTGCTACCGGTGGCGCAACGCTACGCCAATCAGTCGATCCAGCAGCTTGAGCAAATGCTCACCGAGCGCTCGACCCAGCAAAGCGATTTGCAAAAAGCACTGGCCGAGGCCAACAGTCTGGTGATTACCGCCCAGACCCGTCCAGAGCGCGCGCAGGCTGAAATTTCCAGCAGCCAGACGCGCATTCAGCAGATCAACAACATCCTCAAGACCGGGAAAGACGCCGGCAAGACCTTGAGTGGCGAACAGCGAGACCTGCTCAATGCCGAGCTCGCGGCCCTCAATGCCCTGATCCCGCTGCGCCGCCAGGAACTGGCCGGCAACAGCCAGTTGCAAGACCTGGGCAACAGCCAGCATGACTTGCTCACGGAAAAATCCGATCGCCTGGATCAGGAAATCCAGGAGCTGCAAACCCTGATCAACCAGAAGCGTCTGGCGCAGTCCCAGGAAACGGTGACGCAGCAGTCCATCGAAGCGCAGAAGTCGGGTAGCAGCAGCTTGCTGGCCACTGAAAGCGCGGCCAACCTGAAACTCTCGGACTACCTGCTCAAAAGCACTGACCGTCTCAACGAAGTCACCCAGCAGAACCTGCAGACCAAGCAGCAACTGGACAACGTGACACAAAGCGATGCGGCGCTGGACGAGCAGATCAACGTGCTCAAGGGCAGCCTGCTGCTCTCCAAGATTCTCTACAAACAGAAACAATCGCTGCCGCTCCTCAAGCTTGATCGAGATTTGGCCGACCAGATTGCCGACATTCGCCTCTACCAGTTTGAAGTCAGCCAGCAACGGGAGTTGCTCAGCAACCCGGCGACCTATGTCGACAACCTGCTGGCGTCCCAACCGCCGGAACAAGTCACTCCGCAGCTGCGCAAGAGCCTGCTGGACCTGGCCACGACCCGGGCGGACCTGCTGGAGCGACTGAACCGCGAACTGAGCGCAGTGCTCAACGAATCCATCACCCTGCAGCTCAATCAGAAACAATTGCTCAGCACCGCGCAAAGCCTGCGGGCAACGCTCGATGAACAGATGTTCTGGATTCCCAGCAACAAACCGCTGGACCTGGAATGGATGCGCGCCGTGCCGGAACGCCTGCAACGCCAGGTGACGACGTTGCCGTGGGCCTCCAGCCTCAGTGAACTGACCGATGGCCTGATTCAGCGACCGCTGCTGTTTCTACCGCTGGTGCTGCTGATCGGCGCCCTGTTGTGGCGGCGCAAAAGCCTGTATGCCCGACTGAACAAGGTTCACCAGGACATCGGCCACTTCAAACGTGACAGCCAGTGGCACACCCCCCAGGCCATCCTGATCAATATTCTGTTGGCGATGCCGGTTTCCCTGGGCCTGGCCTTGTGCGGCCTGGCCTTGCAGATCGATGCCCGCGGGCAGAATGCCAACATGGGCGCGGCACTGCTGCAAATGGCCCAGGCCTGGCTGGTGTTCTACACCGCTTACCGGATCCTTGCGCCGGGTGGCGTGGCCGAGCTGCATTTCCGCTGGGAAAAACCCCAGGTCGAATTCCTGCAAGGCTGGGTCCGCAGGCTGGGGCTTGTGGTAATGGCATTGGTTGCGGTAGTGGCTGTCGCCGAGCTGCAACCCGCCACCTTGGCCGATGACGTGCTCGGCATGCCGGTGGTGTTGACCTGCTACGCCTTGATGGCCTGGCTGCTCAGCCGCCTGCTGGTCAGCAGCCCGACTCACCAGAACGCGTCACTGTTTCGCAAAGCGGTGGGGATCATGTTTACCGTCCTGCCCGTCGCGTTGTTCGCGGCGGTGTGCTTCGGCTACTACTACACGGCGCTGAAGCTGAGCGACCGGTTGATCAACACGCTTTATCTGCTGATGTTCTGGCTGGTGATCGAAGCCACTTTCGTTCGCGGCCTCAGCGTTGCAGCCCGACGCCTGGCTTATCAGCGAGCGCTGGCCAAACGGCAGGCCGCAAAAGAAGCCGGCGAAGGCGAAGCGGTGATCGAAGAGCCGACCTTGGACATCGAAAAGGTCAACGAGCAATCGCTGCGACTGATCCGTCTGGCGTTGTTGGGTGGTTTCATCGCCGCGCTGTACTGGGTCTGGTCCGATCTGATTTCGGTGTTCTCGTACCTGGACAACATCACCCTTTACGAATACACCAGCGGCACCGGCGCCAACTTGAGCATGGTGCCCCTCAGCATTGGCGACCTGCTCGGGGCCCTGATCATCATCGGCATCACCTTTGCCCTCGCGCGCAACTTGCCGGGACTGCTGGAAGTGCTTGTGCTGTCGAAGTTGAACCTGGCGCAAGGCAGCGCCTACGCCACGACCACACTGCTCTCTTACGCGATCGCCGGCATCGGTTTCGTTTCGACCCTGTCCACGCTCGGCGTGAGCTGGGACAAGTTGCAATGGCTGGTGGCCGCGCTATCGCTGGGTATAGGTTTCGGGATGCAGGAGATTTTCGCGAACTTCATCTCCGGCATCATGATTCTGTTCGAGCGTCCGGTGCGCATCGGCGACACCATCACCATCGGCAACCTGTCAGGCACGGTCAGCAAGATCCGCATCCGCGCCACCACCATCACCGACTTCGATCGCAAGGACATCATTGTCCCGAACAAGACGTTCATCACCGGACAACTGATCAACTGGTCCCTGACCGACACCATCACCCGCGTGACCCTCAAGCTCGGCGTCGATTACGGCTCCGACCTGGATCTGGTGAAAGAACTGCTGCTCAAAGCTGCCCGGGATAACCCGCGTGTACTGAAGGATCCAGAACCGCATGTGTACTTCCTGAACTTCGGCGAAAGCACCCTCGACCACGAGTTGCGCATGCACGTGCGCGACCTCGGCGACCGTAACCCGGTGCTCGATGAGGTCAACCGCTTCATCAACCGCGAGTTCAAGAAGCAGCACATCAACATCTCGTTCCGCCAGATGGAGGTTTACCTCAAGAACCTCCAGGGTCAGGAATACAAAATGGTGCCGATCGAGCCGGAATCCAAAACCATCGTCCCCAAGCGAGATGACGAACCGCAAGAGCCGCCGGCCGCCAAGCTCGACTAACCGGCTTATCCCTAGCAGAATGCTCGGACATTCTGCTGGAGATGGCCGTTGAAAGTCCTCGACGAACTGACCTTCGATAATCGTTTTGCCCGCCTGGGCGATACGTTTTCCGTTCATGTGTTGCCCGAACCTATCGACAACCCGCGCCTTGTCGTTGCGAGCCCTGCCGCCATGGCGTTGCTCGATCTCGATCCGGCCGTGGCCGACACCCCGGAGTTCGCCGAGCTGTTCAGTGGCCATAAACTCTGGGCCGATGCGGTCCCGCGGGCAATGGTCTATTCCGGCCATCAGTTCGGTTCCTACAACCCGCAGCTGGGCGATGGTCGCGGTTTGTTGCTGGGGGAGGTCTACAACGAAGCCGGCGAGCACTGGGACTTGCACCTGAAGGGGGCGGGCCAGACACCTTTCTCAAGAATGGGCGATGGACGGGCCGTGCTGCGGTCCTCGATCCGTGAGTTTCTCGCCTCCGAAGCGCTGCATGCCCTGAACATCCCTACCACTCGCGCACTCTGCGTGATCGGTTCCGACACGCCGGTATGGCGTGAGAAACAGGAGCGCGCGGCCATGGTCCTGCGCCTGGCGCCAAGCCATGTGCGCTTCGGCCATTTCGAATATTTCTACTACACCAAACGTCCCGAGAAACAGAAAGAACTCGGTGAGCATGTGCTGGCCATGCACTTTCCAGAATGCCTGGAACAGCCGGAACCGTACCTGGCGATGTTTCGCGAAATCGTCGAGCGCAATGCCGAACTGATCGCCAAATGGCAGGCTTACGGTTTCTGCCACGGCGTAATGAACACCGACAACATGTCGATCCTGGGTATTACTTTCGACTTCGGCCCGTTCGCCTTCCTTGATGATTTCGACGCCCACTTCATCTGTAACCACTCGGATGATCAGGGTCGTTACTCCTTCAGCAATCAAGTGCCGATTGGGCAATGGAACCTCAGCGCCCTGGCCCAGGCCCTGACGCCGTTCATCAGTGTCGAAGCCCTGCGCGAAACCCTCGGCTTGTACTTGCCGCTCTACCAGGCCCATTACCTGGACCTGATGCGCCGCCGGCTCGGCTTCACCACCGCCGAAGAGGACGACCAGAAATTGCTGGAGCATCTGCTGCAGCTGATGCAGAACAGCGGCGTCGATTACAGCCTGTTCTTCCGCCGACTCGGCGATGAATCACCCGAACTGGCCATTGCCCGGTTGCGCGACGATTTTGTCGATATCAAGGGTTTCGATGCCTGGGGCGAGCTCTATATCGCCCGGGTCTCCCGGGACGGCGCGCTGGATCAACAACAGCGCCGCGCGCGGATGCACGCAGTCAATCCGCTGTACATCCTGCGCAACTACCTGGCGCAGAAAGCCATCGATGCGGCAGAGGGTGGTGACTATGCAGAGGTTCGCCGTTTACACGCGGTGCTGAGCAATCCGTTCGAAGAACAACCGGGGATGGAGAGTTACGCCGAGCGGCCGCCGGAATGGGGCAAGCATTTGGAGATCAGTTGTTCGTCGTGAAGCTTTTCATTCCAAGGGATCGATGGCACTGACGACTCGAGCAATGATGTCTGCCATCGTGATGGCATCCAGTCTCTCAATGAACTTGGCTGAGCCGTCGCGAACACGCTGCTCAATATCAAAACTGCGTACTTGATTACAAACCGCAACGCCATTCGTTTCGTGGCCAGAGACGATGACTGCCAAACCGGAGTTTCGACTGAAGCTCCCACCGCTGGTCACCGGTACTGTCATGCTGACCCCCAAAGAGTTGATCTCCCTTGGAGTGATCACCACGAATCGATGCCGATCCATCATCTCCCGCCCAGCAACCGGGTTCGGATCAATCCAGTAGACATCACCCCGCTGCGGGGCTTGCCGACGCACCATCAGCCTAACTCCCGACCAACTGGATCGCCTTCACGTGCAAACGCCGTCTGGGCATTCAGCTCTGCTATTTCTTCGGACCCTTCCAGCAACTCGGCAAGGCTGTAGCGCTTGCGAGAAGACTGGACAACCGGGCGGGCAATCAACTCACCGTCGACTACATTCAGCTCCAGCTGCGCCCCCACGTCCAAATGCAAGAGCTTCAGTAAAGTGGGGGGGAGAGTAATCACCGCAGCACCGCCTTGACGGCGAATTTTGGAAGTCACGGACATGGGATAACTCCTATCCGACAATTGAGAGATTGAGAGATATCGATTTCTCGATAAGTGCAACAAAAGTAGCACGACGCTAAAGGCAAAAGCGAACTCCTTAATAAGGTATCTAAACGGGTGAATTCGCCTCCAGCGTAGCCACCGAATTCAAACCGAAACTCTGGAATATGTGAGCATTTGCGACAGTCTCCGCCCCCAATCTAAAAATCTGTCTTGATAAATGAAGGCTGCGACTCCAGATCAGCTATTGATTGCCCAACTTTTCAGAGCCCGCCCGATCATGACCGACCCACTCCTCATCCCCTGCCCCCACTGCAACGGCCTCAACCGCATCCCCGCCGAACGCCTCAACGATCATCCAAAATGCGGTCGCTGCAAAGCCGAGGTCTTGCTGAACAAACCGTTCGAATTGAAGCAAGGCGATTACTCCAGTCAGATCAAGGGCGATCTGCCGTTGCTGGTAGACGTCTGGGCAGAATGGTGCGGGCCGTGCAAGTCGTTTGCGCCGGTGTTCGAGCAGGCGGCGGTGCAACTAGCGGGTAAATGCAGGCTGGCCAAACTGGACAGTGAGACGAATCAGCAGTTGTCGGCGCAGTTGGGGATTCGTTCGATTCCGAGTTTGATTCTGTTCAAGAACGGCCGGGAAGTGGCACGCCAGAGTGGGGCCTTCCCGTTACCGCAATTGATGAGCTGGTTGCGTAGCCAGGGGATCTGAAACCACCACGCACCTTATGTGGGAGCAAGCCCGCTCCCGCATCAGGTCAGTGATTAGCGCGAATCAGGCATTTTCCAGCAAGTTGTGCAGTTCGACGAACTGCTGGGTCAGCTTGTGCCGTGGGTCAAGGTGGATCAGCGGCGTGTTGGCCTGGTGGGATTCACGCATGCGCACCGAACTGCCCAGATAGACCGGGAGCACCGGCAACCCTTCGGCAATCAATTCGTCGAGAATCTGCTGAGGCAGACTTGCACGGGCCTGGAACTGATTGACGACGATCCCCTCGACCTCCAAGCCTTCGTTGTGGTCTTCCTTCAACTCTTCGATTTCTGCCAAAAGGCCATACAGCGCCTGGCGCGAAAAACTATCGCAATCGAAAGGAATTAGCACCCGGTCAGCGGCGATCAGCGCCGATACCGCGTAGAAATTCAGCGCTGGGGGCGTATCGAGGTAGATACGGTCATATTCGCCGTCCAATTCTTCAAGCAACTTACGCAGCTTGTTGATCTTGTGCTTGGCCTCGAGCTTGGGCTGCAGATCAGCCAATTCTGCCGTGGCGGTGATGACGTGGAGGTTATCGAACGGTGTCTCGTAGATATCGACCTGGTTTTTCTTCGAAAACGGCCCGGATGACAGGGTCTGTTTGAAGAAGTCGGCGATGCCCATCGGAATGGCATCACCTGTAAGGCCCGTCAGGTATTGAGTGGAGTTGGCTTGGGCATCGAGGTCCACCAACAACGTCCGATACCCCTCGCTGGCACTGACCGCCGCCAAGTTGCAGGCAATGCTGGATTTGCCCACGCCACCTTTCTGATTGAACACCACGCGCCGCATGTCAAAACCTCCGTGTATCAAAGAATGACCGAGTGTAGTAGTCCACGGCGCTGCTTAGCTACCTCGTCGGCATAGGGACTACACAGTCAGCGGTAATCTCTTAATAAAAAATCCGCTATCTCTGCCACTGATTGCTGACTGAGCCGACAGACTTGAGCACCACGATGTGGATAATGGCCAAACGACAGCGCAGAGCGGACCAACCAGTACATTTCGCTGAGCAAAATGTAACCATCATTTGCTACGCGCCCGCCGCAACGGGATAATGCCCACCACTCGGCGCCAAGCGCCACGTAAGGTAGCTCGCGCTTTTTTGCAGCTCGCCGCGTCAAGAAAGCCCGCAGGGGCGGGATGAATGTCTGTGATCAACTTCAACATCGCCCAATGGCGCGCATGGGCCCCGGGGCTCGAAAGCGTGGACGATTGGCAGGCCTGGAGCCGACAACCGGTCGCGCTTCAGAACAGCGATGCCGCCCCCGACGTCTCTTTTCTCCCGGCGATGCAGCGTCGGCGACTCAGTCGTCTCGCGCGGATGGCATTCAGTGTCGGCTGGCCGTTGGCCGAGGGTCGCGATGAGCTACCGCTGGTCTTTATTTCCCGTCACGGCGAAACCCCACGTACCTTTGAGATTCTCAGCGACCTGGCCGCCGATCAGCCGTTGTCGCCCACTCAATTCAGCTTGTCGGTGCACAACGCAGTGATTGGCCTCTGGTCGATCATGCGGGGTGAAACCAGCGAAATGACCGCCCTCGCCGCAGCCGGCGACGGCCTTGAAAACGGCATGCTAGAGGCCGCTGCGCTGCTCGCCGAAGGCGCGCCAGCCGTTTTGCTGATCGTCACCGAGGAACAGCCGCCTCAAGCCTACTCGGCCTGGATTGATGATGTGCCGTTCCCTTATGCGGTCGGTCTGTTACTGACCCCGGGCACCGAGTGGCAGCTGTCCCTGAACAGCGCTGCGGATCAGTTGTCCAAATCCCACTGGCCCCATGCCCTGAATCTATTGCGTACCCTGCTCGGCCAGCAGACCACCTGCCAACATGCCTGGAAAAATCGTGTATGGACCTGGCAACGCAACCTGTAACCGAAAAAAACCGCGACGCTTATTACTGGCGTCTGCTGGCCACTGCCGCGAGCTTCACCCTCTTCGGGTTGGGTGGACTGTGCCTGCGTCTTGTGGTTTTCCCGCTGTTGAGCTGCCTGCCCGGCGATGCCCAGGCACATCGACTGCGTGCGCGCATCACCGTCAGCCGCTGCTTCTGGTTTTTCGTGCGGTTCATGGCTCGCACTGGCGTGCTGACCTACGATATCCAGGGCGCGGAAAAACTCGGTCGACCGGGCCAGATGATCATTGCCAATCACCCGTCGCTGATCGATGTGGTGTTCCTGATCGGCCTGGTCAGCCACGCCAATTGCGTGGTCAAGCAAAGCCTCTGGACCAACCCCTTCACCCGTGGCCCTCTGCGCCGCACCGACTACATCAGCAACGACGGCAGCATGGACATGCTGGACAGGGCGGCCGAGGCACTGAAAAACGGCCAGACCCTGATCATTTTTCCCGAAGGCACCCGTACCCAGCCAGGCAAACCACCAGCCTTTCATCGGGGGGGCGCAGCAATCGCCATGCGCGGTGCGAAAATCCTCACCCCAGTGATCATCAAGGTCAATCCGAGCACATTGACCAAGGCGGAACCCTGGTATCGCATCCCAAAACGCCGTGTGCACTTCAGTTTCCGTGTTGGGGCCGATATAGATCCACAAGCCTTCGCCGCGTGTGGCCCTGCGCCTCAGGCCTCGCGCAAGCTCAACGATTATTTGCATCACTACTTTATCAAGGAGCTCGCCGAAGATGAGCGATCTACACCGTGACATCAAACTGCTGATCATCGAAGCCTTGGGCCTGGAAGACATCAGCGTCGACGATATTGGCGACGACCAGACGCTGTTTGGCGAAGGCCTGGGACTGGACTCGGTGGACGCCCTGGAACTGGGCCTTGCGATCCAGAAAAAGTACGGCATCAAAATCGATGCCGACGCCAAGGACACTCGTAATCATTTCAGTAACGTGGCGAGCCTTGCGGCGTTCGTCACCGCAAAACAGGCAGCTTGAGACCGGACCATGCAAACTCGAGACGACATTTTCAACACCCTGCGCGATGCCTTGGTCGAACTCTTCGAGCTGGATCCTGACCGCGTCAGCCTCGAATCCAATTTGTATCAGGACCTGGAGATCGACAGCATCGACGCCGTCGACCTGATTGATCACATCAAGCGCCAGACCGGCAAGAAAATCGCCGCCGAAGAATTCAAATCGGTGCGCACCGTCGGCGACGTGGTCGAGGCGGTCTACCGTCTGGTTCAACCCGCCGCATGAGCCGATTGATCGGCCTGGGCCTGCTGCTGGCAGGCCTGTTGTACCCCTTTGCGGTGTATTTCGGCATGGAGCATTTTGCTCCGTGGCAGTTCGGCCTGTTGCTGGGCAGCTTGTGGCTGGCGCGTGCCGTGCTCGGCGCGCGCCGCCCTGGCAGCCTGTGGATGGCATTGACCGCCATCGGGTTTTGCCTGTTGCTGGCGCTTTTCGACAGTCCGCTGTTATTGCGCTGGTATCCCGTGCTGATCAACGCCTTCCTGCTCGGGCTGTTTGGCCTGAGCCTGAAAATCGGGCCGCCGATGGTCGAGCGGCTGGCAAGGCTGCGTGAACCGCACTTGCCGGCCAGAGCCATTGTTTATACCCGCCAGGTGACGATCGTCTGGTGTGTTTTTTTTCTCTTTAACGGTTTGCTCGCCGCCGCCCTGACGCTTTGGGCGCCGCTGAGCTGGTGGATGTTGTACACCGGCCTGATTTCCTACGGATTGATGGGCTTGCTGTTTGCCATTGAATGGCTCATACGACAACGGGTACGAGGCCACCCATGAATTGGATAAAACTTGAGCAGTTGCTGCTCAAGGCTCAACCGGAACGCGCCGTGACGGCCGAGCCGGCATTGAATCACGCACAGCTGTGCGAACAGGCGCTGAGCCTGGCAGCCGGCCTGCAATCCCAAGGCGTGCAACGCATCGCCGTGCACCTGGAAGACGCCGCCGAGCTGGCGATTGCACTGCTCGGTGCCTGGCGTGCCGGGGTCAGTGTACTGCTGCCCGCCGATCTGCAATCGCAAACTCGCCAGCGCTGGTCGAGCGAAGTCGATTTGTGGCTGACCGATCAGGCGGATGACGCGCACCTCACTGATTACCGCCACGCGCCACTGAGCGCCGCTGCGCTGGATCTGGATCGCTGCCAGTTAAGCCTGTGCACATCCGGCTCCAGTGGCGAGCCCAAGCGCATCGACAAGAACCTGCGTCAACTGGCCAACGAAGTTCAGGCGCTGGAACAGTTGTGGGGCGCGGATCTGGGGCAGGCCTGCATCATCGGCAGCGTCGCTACCCAGCACATCTACGGCCTGTTGTTTCGGGTGTTGTGGCCGCTGTGCGCCGGTCGCTCGTTCCTGCGCAAACAACTGGCTTTCCCGGAAGACTTGCAACGCGCCAGTCGCGAACACCCGGCGTTTGCCTGGGTTGCCAGCCCGGCGCTGCTCAAGCGCATGGGCGATAACCTCGACTGGCCGGCCTTGAGCGCCGTTCGCCGAGTGTTTTCATCCGGCGGCGCGCTACCGGTCGAAGCCGCGCAAAGCCTTTTTGAGCGGCTGCACCAATGGCCGACCGAAATCTTTGGCAGTTCGGAAACTGGCGGCATCGCCTGGCGCCAGGGTCACGAGCTCTGGCAACCCTTCGCAGATATCGAGCTGAGCCAGGACAGCGATGGCGCCCTCTTGATTGCGTCTCCCTACTTGCCCGCCGGCCACATCGAGCACACCGCCGATGCGGCCAGAATCGACGCCGACGGCCGCTTCGAACTGCTTGGACGGCTGGACCGGATCGTCAAGCTGGAAGAAAAGCGCATCTCGCTGCCGATGCTGGAAAAGGCGCTGACTGATCATGACTGGGTGGCCGAAGCGCGCCTCGGCGTGGTCCGGGAAAATCGCGCCTCGCTGGGTGCGTTGCTGGTGCTGACAGACGCCGGCCTGCATGCGTTGCGCAATCAAGGTCGACGCACCCTCACCGAAGCGCTGCGTCAGCATCTGAGCCAGCATTGCGAAGCCCTGGCTCTGCCGCGACGCTGGCGAATGTTGCGCCAGTTGCCGCTGAACGCTCAGGGCAAACTGCCCCAGGCCGACGTCGAAGCCTTGCTGCTGGCGCCCCGTCCCAAGGCGCCGCAAGTGTTGGAGCAAGTCGAAGTCGAAGGTGAATGGAGCCTGCAACTGGCGGTGCCGCCGGACCTGGCCTATTTCAGCGGACACTTCCCGAAGACACCGGTGCTGCCTGGCGTGGTGCAGGTGGATTGGGCCTTGAGCCTGGGCCAGCAATTGATGAAGCTGCCCGCAAAATTTGCCGGCATGGAAGTGCTGAAATTCCAGCAACTGGTGCGCCCGGGCGACGAAGTCCAGTTGCACCTGCGCTTCGACCCTGAACGCGGCAAGCTGTACTTCGCCTATCGCAATGAAACCGCGACCTGTTCCAGCGGGCGCATCTTGCTGGAGGCTGTGGGTGATGCATAACCCCTGCGCCGTGGTACCGGTCTACAACCATGAAACCGCCATCACCACGGTGGTCGACGCGCTGATTGCCAGCGGCCTGCCGTGTATTCTGGTGGACGATGCCAGCGATCAGGCCTGCGCCAGAGTGCTCGACCAGCTCGCGCAGCGCGAAATGGTTAACCTGATCCGCCTCGCCGCCAATCAGGGCAAGGGTGGTGCAGTCATGACCGGTTTTCGCGAAGCCTCGCGCCTGGGATTCAGCCACGCCTTGCAAGTGGACGCCGACGGCCAGCACGACCTGCAGGATGTGAAGACCTTCATCGAAGAATCGCGTCGGCATCCCGACGCGGTGATCTGTGGTTATCCGCAATACGACGCCAGCGTGCCCAAAGGTCGTCTGTACGCCCGCTACCTGACCCACGTCATGGTCTGGATCAACACGCTTTCATTGCAGATTCGCGATTCCATGTGCGGTTTCCGCATCTATCCATTGCCAGCAACGCTGGCGCTGATCGACTCGGCAAAAATCGGCAAGCGCATGGATTTCGACTCGGACATCCTCGTGCGGCTGGCCTGGCGCAAACTGCCGATGCAGTGGTTGCCGGTGCGGGTTCATTACCCGCTGGACGGCGTCTCGCATTTCCGCATGTTTCACGACAACGTGCTGATTTCCAGCATGCACACACGGCTGTTCTTCGGCATGTTGCTGCGGGCGCCGCTGATCCTCTGGCGACGGTGGCGGACATGAACATCAACGCAGACAAACAGCACTGGGCCGACCGACAGGAACGCGGCAGTTTCTGGCTGATGAAACTCACCGCGTTCGGCGCCAAGGTCCTCGGTCGCCGTCTGCTGAGCCCGCTGCTGTATGGCATCGTCCTGTATTTTTTCCTGTTCGGTCGCAGCGCCCGTCAAAGCGCCTGGCAATACCAGCAACGGCTCGCCGACTGGAGTGGTCGCCCAGAATTGCGCCCGACCCAGTGGCGGGTGTTCGGCCAGTTCATGGCTTTCGCCGATTCGATGCTCGACAAACTCGACGTGTGGAACGGCAAGCTGAGCATCGAGCAAATCGAAATCATCGACCCGGCACTGCTGCGCAATCAGTTGCGCGGAACCCGCGGGCAAATGCTGGTGGGCGCGCATCTGGGTAACCTCGAAGTCTGCCGCGCGCTGGCGGAGATCGGCGAGAAAGTCACGATGAACGTGCTGGTGCACACCAAGCATGCCGAGCAATTCAACCGTCTACTGGGTGAAGCCGGGGCGACCAACTTGCGGCTGATTCAGGTCAGCGAGCTGGACCCGCTGATCATGTTGCAACTGCATGAACGCCTCGAGCGCGGCGAGTGGCTGGCGATTGCCGGCGACCGTGTGCCGTTGCATGGCGGACGTAGCGTGACGGTGGACTTCCTCGGGCATCAGGCCGCGTTCCCTCAGGGACCGTGGCTGCTGGCCGGTCTGCTCAAATGCCCGATCAATCTGCTGATGTGCCTGAAGAAACCGTCGGGCCAATACCGCGTGACCCTCGAGCCGTTTACCGAGGCCGTGGTGTGGAAACGCAGCGACCGCGAACAGGTCATACATCAGTGGGCGACCCGCTACGCCGAACGCCTGGGTCACTATTGCCTCGAAGCGCCTCAACAATGGTTCAACTTTTACCCTTTCTGGAAGACCGATGACGACGCCAACGCTTGAGCCGGTAACCTTCGGCGAACTCCCTTTGCGCATTGAAGACGTGCTGGCCCTGGCCAACCGTCAGGTGCCGACGCAGTTGCAAAGTGATCCCGCGTACCGTGAGCGCATTGCCAAGGGCGCGCGATTCCTCGATTCCCTGCTGGACAAGGAAGGCGTGATCTACGGCGTGACCACCGGCTACGGCGATTCTTGCGTGGTCGCCGTACCGCTGCATCACGTCGAGGCCCTGCCCCGCCATCTGTACACCTTCCACGGTTGCGGACTGGGCAAACTGCTCGACGCCCAAGCCACGCGCGCGGTGCTCGCCGCGCGTTTGCAGTCGCTTTGCCACGGCGTGTCGGGTGTGCGCGTGGAACTGCTTGAGCGCCTGCAAGCGTTCCTCGAACACGACATCCTGCCGCTGATCCCGGAAGAAGGTTCAGTAGGCGCCAGCGGCGATCTGACGCCGTTGTCTTACGTCGCGGCTACCTTGTCCGGCGAGCGCGAGGTGATGTTCCGTGGCGAACGCCGCCAGGCGGCCGACGTGCACCGTGAACTTGGCTGGCAGCCGCTGGTGCTGCGCCCGAAAGAAGCCCTGGCATTGATGAACGGCACTGCCGTGATGACCGGCCTCGCCTGCCTGGCCTATGCCCGTGCCGATTACCTGCTGCAATTGGCCACGCGCATCACCGCGCTGAACGTGGTCGCGCTGCAAGGCAACCCGGAACACTTCGACGAACGCCTGTTCGCCGCCAAACCGCATCCGGGGCAGATGCAAGTGGCCGCGTGGCTGCGCAAAGACTTGGCAATCGACGCACCGACCGCGCCGCTGCATCGCCTGCAAGACCGCTATTCCCTGCGCTGCGCGCCGCATGTACTCGGCGTCCTGGCCGACAGCCTGAACTGGCTGCGCTCGTTCATCGAGATAGAACTCAACAGCGCCAACGACAACCCGATCATCGACGCCGAAGCCGAGCGCGTGCTGCACGGCGGGCATTTCTACGGCGGCCACATCGCGTTCGCCATGGACAGCCTGAAAAACCTGGTGGCCAACGTCGCCGACCTGCTCGACCGTCAACTCGCGCTGCTGGTGGATGAGCGTTACAACCATGGCTTGCCGAGCAATCTGTCCGGCGCCAGCGCTGACCGGGCGATGCTCAATCACGGCTTCAAGGCCGTGCAGATCGGCACCAGCGCCTGGACTGCCGAGGCCCTGAAAAACACCATGCCGGCCAGCGTCTTCTCGCGCTCCACCGAATGCCACAACCAGGACAAGGTGAGCATGGGCACCATCGCCGCCCGTGATGCGATCCGCGTGCTGGAGCTGACCGAACAAGTCGCCGCTGCCACCTTGCTCGCCGCCAATCAGGGCGTGTGGCTGCGCAGCAAGGCTGAAGACGCGCGGCCGTTGCCGCCCGCCCTGGCCGCCATGCACGAAGAACTGGGCAAGGACTTCCCGCCGGTCATCGAAGACCGTGCGCTGGAAGGTGAATTGCGCCTGTGCCTCAAACGGATTGCCGAGCAACACTGGAGGCTGCATGCGTAGCAAGGGAGTGCTTCATGCCGATACGGAAATCCTCGTACCGTTCTTTGACGTCGACACCATGAACGTCGTCTGGCACGGCCATTACATCAAATACCTCGAAGTGGCCCGCTGCGCGCTGCTGGACAAGATCGGCCATAACTACACCGCGATGGTCGAATCGGGTTATGCCTGGCCGGTGATCGACCTGCAATTACGCTATGTGCGTGGCGCCGTGTTCGGTCAGAAGCTGAACGTGCGCGCCAACCTGGTGGAGTGGGAGAACCGCCTGAAGATCAATTACCTGATCAGCGACCTGGACACTGGCGAGCGGTTGACCCGCGCCAGCTCGGTGCAGGTTGCTGTCGACATGACCAGCCGTGAGATGCAGCTGGCTTCACCAAAGATCTTCACCGACGCTGTTGAAAGGATGCTGGCATGAACCCGTTTTTTAGATGCCTCGGTGCGTTAGCACTGCTTGGGTTGTCATCGATCGCTCACGCCTTCGATCTGCAACAACTGAGCGATCAACTGGCCAGACCCGATGTGATCCACGGCAACTTCATCCAGGAAAAACACCTGCGTGCGCTGCCCCAGCCACTGACCAGCAAGGGCACTTTCGTCCTCGCAAAAAACCACGGTTTGCTCTGGCTGCTGAAAACGCCGCTGCAACAGGATTACCGCATCACCGACAAAGGCATCGCCCGACGCGACGCCAATGGTTGGCAGATGCTGCCAGGCAAGAGTGCCGGCACCGAGCAGAACCGGTTGTTCCTCGCCGTGCTGCAAGGTGACAGCAGCGGCCTGCAACGGGATTTCGAGCTGTCGATGAGCGGCGAGGCGCAGAACTGGAAGCTGACGCTGACCCCGCGCTCGATGCTGCTCAAACAAGTGTTCAACCAGATCAACATCACTGGCGGCGAATTGGTGCACAGCATCGAGCTGCTGGAAACCCAGGGTGACAGCACCCTGTTGCGCATGCAGGACAGCACCAGCGCCCAACCGCTGAGCGACGCGGAGCAACATGACTTTGCCGAGTGAACGCAGGCTCCCGTGGCTGTTTCTGATCCTGCTGTTGGCGGTGCTCGCGCTCGCCGGTTGGCAATGGCGTAACGGCGCGCCGCTGTCGGCCAACCTGATGGAACTGGTGCCGGGCACGGCGCCGGACGCGCTGGAACTGCGCGCCGAACAACGCATGCAAGAACCGCTGAACCGCGAAATGCTGGTGCTGGTCGGCCATAAAGATCGTCCGCAAGCCATCGCCATGGCGCAGAAACTGGGTGAGCAGTGGCAAGCCAGCGGTTTGTTCGAGAAGGTCCGGTGGACCCTGCAAGCCGACTTGCCAGCGTTGCGTACTCAATTGCTGCAAGGCCGATTGGCAATGCTGTCTGCCACGGACCGTCAGCAACTGATCGAACACCCCGACGCCTTTATCCAGCAGCGCGTGCAAGCGCTGTTCGACCCCTTCACCGGTTTCAGTCTGGTGCCGAGCCAGGATGACTGGCTGGGGCTGACCGGGCGCATCCAGAACAGCCAGCCACAACACGGCGCCGTGCAACTGGACATCGGCAGCGGTGCACTGGTGGCCGATGCCGACGGTAAAAGCTGGGTGTTGCTGCGGGCAAAAACCACCGGCAACGCCTTCGACATGAGCCTGCCCCTGCAAGTGGCCGCCCTGCTCAAACAAAGCCGCGAAGAAGCGGCACAGAGCGACGTTCAACTGCTCGCCGCCAGCGGCTTGCTCTACGCGGCCAATGGTCAGCAACAAGCCACCCGCGAAATGACCTGGGTCGGTGGCGGCGCTACCGTCGGCATTTTGTTGCTGCTGTTGCTGGCCTTCCGACGCTGGAGGGTCTTGCTGGCGTTCGTGCCGGTGCTGGTGGGCATGCTGTTTGGCGCCGTGGCTTGCGTGGCGCTGTTCGGTCACATGCATGTGATGACGCTGGTGCTGGGGTCGAGCCTGATTGGCGTTGCCGTCGATTACCCGCTGCATTACCTGTCGAAAAGCTGGAGCATGAAACCCTGGCACAGCTGGCCAGCGTTACGCCTGACCTTGCCAGGCCTGACGCTGAGCCTGATCACCAGTTGCATCGGCTACCTGGCGCTGGCGTGGACGCCATTCCCGGCGCTGACCCAGATCGCCGTATTCTCCGCCGCCGGCCTGATCGGCGCCTACCTGTCAGCGGTGTGCCTGCTGCCGGCGCTGCTCAAGGGCTCGGACCTGCGACCGGCGCAATGGCCGCTGCGCGTCAGTGAGTTTTTGCTGGAACTACGCGAATCGTTGCTCAAATTTGCGCGTACGCCGGTGCTGCTGGCACTGCTGATTGCCTTTTGCGTCGGCGGCTTGTTGCAACTCGAGAGCAAGAACGACATCCGTCAGTGGATCGGCACGCCGCAGCAACTGACCGACGAGGCCAGGACCATCGCGCGCATCACCGGTTATCAACCCACCAGCCAGTTCTTCCTGGTGCGTGCGGCCAACCAGCAGGAGCTGCTCGAGCGCCAAACCGCACTGAGCGAGCGTCTCGATCAGCTGGTCACGATGGACAAACTTCAGGGTTATCTGTCGCTCAACCAACTCGTCAGCCCACCGAGCGAACAGCGCAAAGTGCGCGAAGCGCTGAACAAATTGCCGCAATTCTGGCAGCCGCTGCTCGACCTCGGCGTGCCCGCGCAAGCGCTGCAGGCGGAGCTTGTGCAGTTGCAGGCATTGCCCACCGAAGACATCCACGCGGCGTTGACCGGTCCGTTGGCCGAGCCCTATCGCACCTTGTGGCTGGGGCCGACCGATGACGGTGTGGCGGCGATGATCAGCCTGCAAGGCCTGAACAATCCTTCGCTGCTGCGCGTTCAGGCGCTGGACTTGCCGGGTGTCGAACTGGTCGACCGTCTCGGTGAGCTGAACACGGTTTTCGCGGCGACCCAGATCAGTGCCGCCGAGCTCAAACTCGCCTCCTGCGCGCTGATCGTGCTGGTGCTGATCCTGCCATTCGGCCTCGGTGGTGCGCTGCGCATCGTCTCGCTGCCCTTGTTGGCCGCGTTGTGCAGTCTGGCCAGTCTTGGCTGGCTGGGTCAGCCGCTGACGCTGTTCAGTCTGTTCGGCCTGCTGCTGGTGACGGCGATCAGCGTCGATTACGCGATCCTCATGCGAGAACAAGTCGGCGGCGCCGCCGTGAGCCTGCTGGGCACCTTGCTGGCGGCGGTCACCACTTGGCTGTCGTTCGGTCTGCTGGCCGTGTCCAGCACGCCGGCGGTGAGCAACTTCGGCCTGTCGGTCAGCCTGGGCCTGGCCTTCAGCTTCATCCTCGCGCCGTGGGCCGGACGCCATGTCCACACCGCTGCCGTTACGGAGTCCGCCGCATGATGATCGCCGTGTTTTGGCTCATGGCCCTGGCAATGTTTGCCGCGGCCACCCGAGTCGGTCGGCATTTCGGCCTGATCCCGATCGTCAGCCAGTTGCTGCTGGCGACCTTCGGCCTGCCGCTGCTGATGTACTTCTGGATCGAGCCGGGATGGCAACTCAGCGGCGCCGAACTGATCTCGCCGACGTGGCTGAAAAACCTCTACAGCCTGAGTTTTGCCTTGCTGCTCGGACACATCCTCAGTGACGTGATCGACCTGCGACTGGATCGCCAGAGCCTGAAAATCGCCCTGCCGAGTTTCTGCATTCCGTTTATCTGCGGACTCGCCACCGCCATTTGGCTGCTGCCGGCGCAATCCTGGATCAGCTCGCTGGCGGTCGGCCTGGTGTTCGCCATCACCGCGATTCCGGTGTTGTATTTGTACTTGCGACACATCCACTACCCACCCGACGCCACCCGACGCCTGGTACAAACGGCGATTCTCATCGACCTGACGTGCTGGACGCTGTTCGGCTTCGCTCAAGGCAGTTTGCACCTGAGCAGCCTCCTGCTGCCGCTGGCCGGCGCTTGCCTTCCACTGCTGCTACGCGTGCTCGGTGCGCGCCAACCGATGCTGTACAGCGGCGGCTTCTTCGCACTGCTGGTGGTCGCCGAACACTTCAAGCTCAACGCGCTGATTTTCGGCATCGGTTACTTGTTGTGCATGGCCGCGCTGAAAGTGCCACTGGTGCTGCCGTTGCCGGCGATCTGGATGAGCCGCCTGCAAACCTGGATCGCCATTCCGCTGATCCTGACGTTCGGTATCGTGCAGATCAACGTTCACGCGGCGATGGCCAGTCTCGGCTGGATCCAGCTGGCGGCGCTGCTGCTGTTTCCGATCGCCAGTAAACTGCTGGGCAACTGGCTGGGCCTCTGCTGGGCCGGCGCCTCGTTCGAAGGCGCCAGTCGCTGGCGCGAAAGCCTGCTGCTGAATATTCGTGGCTTGAGTGAGATCGTCTTCCTCAACCTGCTGTTGCAACAACAGCTCATCAGTCCGGCGCTGTATTTCGCGCTGATGGTGATGGGTTTGATCGCGACATTGCTGCCGGCACTCGCCGGCATGCACAGCCCCCCTTTGAATATCGCCGCCCCGGCAAGGAGCCCCCGTGCCAACAGTTGAAATGGAACATCGCCAGGTCGTCGTTATCGGTGCGGGCCCCTCGGGCGCCATCGCCGCCGCGCTGCTCAAGCGCAAAGGTCATGACGTGCTGATGATCGAACGCCAGCATTTCCCACGGTTTTCCATCGGCGAAAGCCTGTTGTCGCACTGCCTGGATTTCGTCGAAGAGGCCGGCATGCTCGACGCGGTGAACGCCGCCGGGTTCCAGTTGAAAAATGGCGCGGCGTTCGCTTGGGGCGAGCAGTACAGCGCCTTTGATTTCGGCGACACGTTCAGCCACGGCAAACCGACCACCTTCCAGGTTCAACGCGCCGATTTCGACAAGCTGCTCGCCGACCAGGCCGAGTTGCAAGGCGTGGAGGTTCGCTACGGCGAAGCTATCGTCAGCGCCGATTTCACCCTGGCAAAACCGCAGCTTGATGTGTTGCGAGAAGATGGCAGCCAATACCGCGTCGAAGCTGATTTCGTGCTCGACGCCAGCGGTTATGGCCGCGTGCTGCCGCGCTTGCTGGACCTTGAGGCGCCGTCGAACTTCCCAGTGCGCCAGGCCGTGTTCACCCACATCGAAGACAATATCGACAGCCCGACCTTCGAGCGGGAAAAAATCCTCATCACCACCCATCCGACCCATCGCGACATCTGGTTCTGGACCATCCCGTTCAGCAACGGCCGGTGCTCGGTCGGCGTGGTGGCGGCGGCCGAGCACTTTGAAGGCCGCATGGAGAACCTCGACGAGTGCCTGCGCGGCTTTATCGCTGAAACCCCAAGCCTGGCCGGCGTTCTGAACAACGCTGTGTGGGACACCCCCGCGCGCACCATTGGCGGCTACTCGGCCAACGTCAAAACCTTGCACGGCCCGGGCTTTGCGCTGCTGGGCAACGCCGCGGAATTCCTCGACCCGGTGTTCTCCTCCGGCGTGACCATCGCCATGCGCTCGGCGAGCATGGCCGCCGGCGTTCTGCACCGCCAACTGCAAGGTGAAAGCGTCGATTGGCAAACCGAGTTCGCCGCACCGCTCAAGCGCGGCGTTGACACATTCCGCTGCTACGTCGAAGGCTGGTACGCCGGGACCTTCCAGGATGTGATTTTCCATCCGGACGGTTCACCGGACATCCGCCGCATGATCAGCGCGATCCTCGCCGGTTATGCCTGGGACGAGCGCAATCCGTTCGTCAGTGAACCCAAGCGTCGGCTGCGCATGCTGTCAGAACTCTGCGCCAGAGATGTCACATGAATAACGTGAACGCCTTTTTGTGGCGAACTTCCCTTGAAGGTGAGGTCTGATGATTCGTTTCCTGCTCCTGGGTTGCTGTCTGTTGCTGAGCGCTTGCGCCAGCCAGCCGCCGCTGCCCGAGCAAACCCCGAACCTGTCGTTGCCGCTGCAGTTGCACATTCAGCGCTTGGTCGCTGAGCAACGTCAGGACTGGGTGCTGGTTATCCAGCGTGAAGGCCCTGGCATCCGTTGGTCGATGATGGATTTGCTGGGCATTCCACAGGCTCGCCAGAAACTGATCGATGGCCAATGGAAAGCCGACGGCCTGTTGCCGCCGAACCCGGAAGCCCGGGAGCTATTCGCGGCGTTGCTGTTTGCACTGACACCCAAGGATGAACTGTCGGGCAACTATCCAACGGCTTGGCAACATGGCAGTCAACGCTCCTTGCCCACGCACTGGGACGTCCGTTATTCACAACCGATGAGCTTCGAATTGAACCTGCCCAAAGGTCCCAAGTATCAAGTCACGCCCTTGAGCGGAGACACGCCATGACCGCCTATCTGAACGCCCTCGGGGTGATCTGTGCCCTGGGTCGCGACAAAACAGAAGTCGCGCGCAATCTGTTTGCCGGTGATTGCTCCGGCATGCGCAGCGAGGCTGGCTGGGTCCCGGAGCGCTCATTGCCGGTGGCGGCGGTGCGTGGCGAATTGGCCTCGATTCCAGCGGAACTGGCTCAACAAAGCAGCCGCAACAACCAGTTGCTGCTGGAAGCCGCGTTGCAGATCCGCGACGACATCGATCGTGCGATCCAGACCTACGGCCGTGACCGTATTGGAGTGGTGCTGGGCACCAGTACGTCGGGCATCCATGAGGCCAGCCGTGGCCTGGCCCATTACATTCGCGAGCATCATTTCCCTGCCGATTACGACTATCAGCAGCAGGAGCTAGGCGCACCGGCCAATTTCCTCGCCGACTGGCTGCAATTGAGCGGCCCGGCTTATGTGATCTCGACCGCCTGCACCTCCAGCGCCCGGGCGCTGATGAGCGCCCAACGCCTGCTGGATCTGGGCGTTTGCGATGCGGTGCTGTGCGGCGGCGTCGACAGTTTGTGCAAATTGACCCTCAACGGCTTCTCGGCGTTGGAAGCGGTGTCCGAGCAACGTTGCAATCCGTTTTCAGTCAACCGCAACGGCATCAATATTGGTGAAGCCGCCGCGCTGTTTCTGATGAGCAAAAATGCCGGCGACGGCCAGCCGATTGCACTGCTAGGCAGCGGTGCCAGTTCCGATGCGCACCACATTTCTGCGCCGGAACCGACTGGCCGTGGGGCCTTGCAAGCCATGCGCAAAGCCTTGAGCCGAGCGAATCTGCAACCCGCTCAGATCGGTTACCTGAACCTGCATGGCACCGCGACCCAACACAACGACGCCATGGAAAGCCTGGCTGTGGCGGCGCTGTTCCCGCAAGGTGTGCCGTGTTCTTCAACCAAGCCGATGACCGGTCACACCCTTGGCGCCGCCGGTGCCCTGGAAGCGGCGTTCTGCTGGTTGAGCTTGAGCACAAACAACCGTGAGCAGGCCCTGGCGCCCCACGTCTGGGACGGCCAGCCTGATCCTGAACTGCCGGCGCTGGATTGGGTGACCCCGACCGATCGCCTGACGTCCATTGCACCTCGCTACTTGATGAGCAATTCCTTTGCCTTCGGTGGCAACAACGTCAGCCTGATAATCGGAGACGCCCCATGATTGACTGGCCGATCGCCGAACTGCTGCCGCACGCTGGCGACATGATCTTCATCGAACAGATTCTGGAATTCGATGACGACCAGATCCGCACACGCCTCACCGTCAGGCCCGATGGCCTGTTCAGCCGTGCCGACGGCAGCATGCCCGCCTGGGTCGGCATTGAACTGATGGCCCAGAGTGTCGCCGCGTACGCCGGTTGCCACGCGCGCCAGCGTGGCGATGGCGTGGTGCTGGGTTTTCTGCTCGGTACGCGCAAATTCGAATGCAACGTGGAGCACTTCCCCGTTGGCACCGAACTGACCATCCACGGGTTGCGCTCGCTGGAAGACGATAACGGCATGGGCGTGTTCGAATGCCACATCAACGCCCCAGGCATTCACGCCACCGCCCGTCTGAACGTGTTTCGCCCACCTCAGGCCGCTCAATATCTTCATGAACCCGAAGGAGTCCAGTCATGACTGAATCCGTACTGGTCACTGGCTCCAGCCGTGGCATCGGCCGCGCCATCGCGCTGCGCCTGGCCCAGGCAGGGCATGACATTGTCCTGCATTGCCGCAGCGGTCTGGCGGACGCCGTGATCGTTCAAGGCGAAATCCAGGCGCTGGGGCGCCAGGCGCGCATTCTGCAATTCGACGTGTCCGACCGCGCCAGCTGCAAAGCCATTCTCGAAGCTGACGTTGAAGCCCATGGCGCCTACTACGGTGTCGTGCTCAACGCCGGCCTGACCCGCGACGGTGCTTTTCCAGCACTGAGCGAGGATGATTGGGATGTGGTGATGCGCACCAACCTCGACGGTTTCTACAATGTGCTGCACCCGGTGATGATGCCGATGATTCGTCGTCGTGCTGCCGGGCGGATTGTCTGCATCACCTCGGTATCCGGCCTGATCGGCAACCGCGGCCAGGTCAACTACAGCGCGTCCAAGGCCGGTCTGATCGGCGCGGCGAAAGCGTTGGCGATCGAACTGGGCAAGCGCAAAATCACCGTTAACTGTGTCGCACCCGGCCTGATCGACACGGCAATGCTCGACGAAAACGTGCCGGTGGAAGAACTGATGAAAATGATTCCCGCACAACGCATGGGCACCCCGGAAGAGGTGGCCAGCGCGGTGAATTTCCTGATGTCGGCGGAAGCGTCGTACATCACCCGGCAGGTTCTGGCCGTCAACGGAGGCCTGTGCTGATGAAGCGCGTCGTCGTCACCGGCATGGCCGGCATCACCTCACTGGGCAGCGACTGGGCAACCATCGCCGCCAACTTCGCGGCCAACCGCAGTGGCATTCGCCGGATGGACGAGTGGGATCGCTTTACCGAACTCAACACGCGTCTGGCCGGGCCCATCGACGACTTCAAGGTGCCCAGCCACTGGACCCGCAAACAACTGCGCAGCATGGGCCGGGTCTCACGCCTGGCGGTCGGCGCGGCGGAACAGGCGCTGGCCGATGCCGGGCTGTTGGGTGACGAGTCGATCAAGGACGGGCGCATGGGCGTCTCCTGTGGCTCGTCCACCGGCAGCACCGACGAGATCAAGGCATTCGGCAACATGTTGCTCAACTCGGTGGCCGAGGGCCTGAACGCCAACTCCTACGTGCGGATGATGCCGCACACCACCGCGGCCAATATCAGCATCTTCTTTGGTCTCACCGGCCGGCTGATCCCGACCTCCAGCGCCTGCACCAGCGGCAGCCAGGGCATCGGCTACGCCTACGAGTCGATCAAATTCGGCCGCCTGCCTCTGATGCTCGCCGGCGGCGCCGAAGAGCTGTGCCCGACCGAAGCCATGGTCTTCGACGCGCTCTACGCCACCAGCCTGAAAAACGACGCCCCGCAGACCTCTCCGCGCCCCTACGACAGCGCCCGCGATGGCCTGGTGATCGGCGAAGGCGGAGGCATGCTGGTGCTTGAAGAACTCGAACACGCACTGGCTCGCGGTGCGCGCATCCACGCCGAACTCGTCGGCTTCGGCAGCAACGCCGACGGCCAGCACGCCACCCGACCGGAACAGATCACCATGCGCCGGGCCATGGAACTGGCGCTGGAAGATGCCGGGCTGCAGCCGTCGGACATCGGCTACGTCAATGGTCACGGCACCGCGACTGAACAGGGCGACATCGCCGAAACACTGGCAACCAGTGCGCTGTTCGGCGAACACATGCCGATCAGTTCGCAAAAGAGCTTCCTCGGTCATACCCTGGGTGCGTGCGGAGCACTGGAGTCCTGGTTCAGCATCGAAATGATGAACCGCGACCTGTATGTGCACACGTTCAACCTTGACGATGTCGATCCGCTCTGCGGCAAGCTCGACTACCTGCGCGGCGAGTTCCGGCAGATGAGTAATGAATACGTGATGAACAACAACTTTGCTTTTGGTGGCGTCAACACCTCGTTGATTTTCCGTCGCTGGCACTGATCCGGACACGTTTGGAGTAAAGGGAATGACTCAGTTTCAGCGTATCGCCGCGCTGTGTGCCGTGGCCGTCGCGCTAAGCGGTTGCACCAGCAGTCCGGTGTACACCGCCAAGGAAACTTTCCCCAGCGACCGGGGTTTTAGCAACGACCGGATGAGCCGCGCCATTGTCACCGCGCTGATGGAACGCCAATGGGTCGTGCAATCGGCGCGTCCGGGCATGATCAAGGCCGCCATCACCGTGCGTGATAAACACCACGCCGAGATCGACATCCCCTACACGCCGACCTCGTTTGAAATGGACTACCGCGACAGCCGCGGCCTGGACTACAAGGACGGTCGCATCCACGGCACCTACAACCGCTGGATCAACTACTTGCGTGATGACGTGATCAAGCAACTGGCCTCCGACCAGGACGTCGATCAGGTCATCGCCTCGCAAGGCGCCTATGAACCCACCTTCCGGGACTTCCAGGAAGGCGTGAAACGCGCCACCGACGTCGGCCTACTGGACGGTAGCGTCAAGTTCTACCTGGCCGGAGAAACGCTGCCAGCGCAGGCACGCAAACTGACCCCCGTGAGCAGCAGCCGACGAACCGACAACGAAGACAAGTCTGACGAAGACGCCTGCTTCTGGGCGTTGCAATCGACCTTGGCGACGTTGCAGAGCAAAGCCAAAAAGGCCGGTGCCAACGCGGTGATCAACATCGCCGGAATCAACAAGCGCGACCTGAGCCAAGACACCGGGAAATACCAGTGCGCAGCCGACGGGGCGACAATACCGGGGTTGGAGGCGCTTAAGCCTGTAGTGACCGGGGTGGGTTTGCGAGGGGAGTTGGTAAAGGTTGACTGAGGTGAGCACCTCGGAAACGACAAGGGGCGCCTTTCGGCGCCCCTTCACAAACAGGTCGGCTTGTCATCGCCCGGTACCTGTCTGGCTCTGCGATGGCTGATTGCCCAGGATCCTCAGAGTCTCACAAGCCCCTTTCGGGAACGGTCCAGATGCTTACTGAGCCTGAATCAATTTGCTCTCGGCAACGCCCGCGCGACCAGTCTTGTCGTCGACGACTTGCAGGCTATTGCGCGCCTTGATGAAGCCCACTTTCACTTCCTGCCAGACAAAATAGTTTTTGCCGGCTTCTGCAGTGAGTTTCAGTTCGGAATCGTTTTCCGCCGAAGACACCAAGGTCTGCTGACCCGCCGGGACGGCCAACATCAGGTAAGACTTGGCGACGGTCTGACCGACCGGTTTGCCATTGAGCGTCACCGGCATTTTCACCCCGGCACCCATGCTTTCATTGCGATAAACATAGATGTTGGCTTTGTCGGGGCTTACCTGGAACGTCTTCGCTTGAGCGTCTTGGGTTTCATCAGCCATTTTTACCGAAGCACAACCACCGGTCAGCGCCATCAAGGCCAGCAAAGCGGTGAACGTTAACTGCTTGAACATCCTGTATCTCCATAGTGTGTGATGAGTCCAATGACAGTTATCGGCCGATTAGAAAAAAGACTAAGAGAAACATCGACAAATTTTGAGCCCCTAAGGCGTCAGCTTCCTCGTCAACAGCTCCACAAACGCCTTGGCCATTGGCGATTTCTGATCCTTGCGTTGCACCAGCCAAACCGCTGACACCGCCTCTGGATCGAGCAACGGCCGGTACACCACGCCGTCAATACGCATCCGCTGATAAGACGCCGGCAGTACCGACACGCCCAGTCCCGCCGCCACCAATCCGATAATCGTCATCGCCTCACCCGCCTCTTGCGCAAAGTGCGGGCTGAAACCGGCATCCCGCGCCAGACTGAGCAATTGTGCGTACAGACCACTGCCATAACTGCGTGGGAAAAATACGAAGGGTTCGAGGGCCAATGCCGACAGGAACAACCCCTCTTCACTGCCGTTCACCAGCGGATGCTTGGAGCTGAGCACGGCCACCAGGGGTTCACGCATCAATTCCACCACGCTGAGGGAGTCCGGCAACCCCAGCGGTCGCATGATCCCGACCTCGATCGACTCATCCACCAGCGCATCGGCCACTTGGGTGCTGATCATCTCCCGCAGGTTCAAATGCACGGCCGGGAAACGCTGGCGGAATGAAAAAATCGCCTGGGGAATGGTCGAGTTGAACGGGGCCGACGAGGTGAAGCCGATTTTCAGTTCACCCAATTCTCCAAGCTGCGCACGACGCGCCACGTCAGCGGCTTTATCAACCTGCGCCAGCACCAATCGCGCCTCTTCCAGGAACAACCGACCCGCCTCGCTGAGCTCGACCCGACGATTGGTACGCTCGAACAGCCGCGCACCGACTTCCTGCTCCAGCGCTTGAATCTGCTGGCTCAATGGCGGTTGCGAGATGCCCAGCACCTGGGCGGCGCGGCCGAAGTGCAGTTCTTCGGCGACGGCGATGAAGTAGCGCAGGTGACGCAATTCCATGAAAACTCCATTAGGTCGTTAAACCTATCAAACAGGTCGAACAATATATTGGATTGAATCATTAGCCAGCTATATGCTTTTTTCATTGCCTGACCGGCTGCGTCCTCCGAGGTCTGAAGTGAAAACTGCTGTCGTCCCCCTTGCCCATGAAGTTCCGCCCGCTGCGGTAGACGATGTCGTCGCCGAATTGAAGGAGATCTACATCGAAAAAGGCACGCCGATGTTCATGCGCACGGTGCTGGCGCTGTTCTGCGGCGGTTTCGCGACGTTCGCCTTGCTCTACTGCGTGCAGCCGATGATGCCGCTGTTGTCCCACGAGTATTCGATCAATGCGGCGCAGAGCAGCCTGATCCTGTCGGTGGCCACCGGCATGCTGGCGATTGGTTTGCTGATCACCGGGCCGATCTCCGACCGTGTTGGACGCAAACCGGTGATGGTCGCGGCACTGTTCGCTGCCGCGTTGTGCACCATGGCGAGCGCGATGATGCCGAGCTGGCAAGGCGTTTTGGTGATGCGCGCGCTGATCGGGTTGTCGTTGAGCGGCCTGGCAGCGGTTGCCATGACCTACCTGAGCGAAGAGATCCACCCGCAGCACATCGGCCTGGCGATGGGGCTGTACATCGGCGGCAACGCGATTGGCGGGATGAGCGGACGCTTGATCACCGGTGTGTTGATCGACTTCGTCAGCTGGCACACCGCGATGCTGGTGATCGGCAGCCTGGCGCTGATCGCGGCGGCAGTGTTCTGGAAAATCCTTCCCGAATCGCGAAACTTCCGCGCCCGCTCACTGCACCCGCGCAGCCTGCTCGATGGCTTCACCATGCACTTTCGCGATGCCGGCCTGCCGCTGCTGTTCCTTGAAGCTTTTGTGTTGATGGGCGCGTTTGTCACGCTGTTCAACTACATCGGTTATCGCCTGCTGGCCGAGCCCTACCATATGGATCAGGTGTTCGTCGGGCTGCTGTCGGTGGTGTACCTGTCGGGCATCTACAGCTCGGCGAAAATCGGTTCGCTGGCTGACAAGCTCGGTCGGCGCAAAGTGCTCTGGGCGACGATCGTGCTGATGCTGGCCGGCCTTGCCCTGACGATGTTCACGCCATTGCCGCTGGTGATCATCGGCATGCTGATCTTCACATTTGGCTTCTTTGGTGCGCACTCCGTAGCCAGCAGCTGGATCGGGCGCCGGGCGGTCAAAGCCAAGGGGCAGGCTTCGTCGCTGTATTTGTTCAGCTATTACGCCGGGTCGAGCATCGCCGGGACGGCGGGCGGGGTGTTCTGGCACATGGGCGGGTGGAACGGCATCGGGTTGTTCATTGGCGGGTTGCTGGTGATTGCGCTGTTGGTGGCGTTGAAGCTGGCGAAGTTGCCGCCGTTGGGCGGCGTCAAAGCCTGACACCTATCCCTGTGGGGAGTGAGCCTGCTCGCGATGGCGGCGTATCAGACAACATTGATGTTGAATGTCATGGCCTCATCGCGAGCAGGCTCACTCCCACAAGGACCGAGTGTTGCCTGAGATCTCCATACAAAAACGCCCGGCATAAGCCGGGCGTTTTTATTGGGCGACGATCACTCGTGATACTGCGCCGACAACTCATGCACCGCGCGCAGGAATGCACCCGCGTGTTCCGGATCAACTTCCGGCGTGATGCCATGGCCGAGGTTGAACACGTGGCCGCTGCCTTTGCCGTAGCTGGCGAGGATCCGGCCGACTTCGGTGCGAATGGCTTCTGGCTTGGCATAGAGCACGGTCGGGTCCATGTTGCCTTGCAGCGCAACTTTGTTGCCAACGCGCTGGCGGGCTTCGCCGATGTCGCAGGTCCAGTCCAGGCCAAGGGCATCAGCGCCAACGTCGGCGATGCTTTCCAGCCACAGGCCGCCGTTCTTGGTGAACAGGATGACCGGAACCTTGCGTCCTTCGTGTTCACGGATCAGGCCGCTGACAATTTTGCGCATGTAGGCCAGGGAGAATTCCTGGTACGCCGCCGCCGAGAGGTTGCCACCCCAGGTGTCGAAAATCTGCACCGCTTGTGCGCCGGCCATGATCTGGCCATTGAGGTAGCTGGTGACCGACTGCGCGAGCTTGTCCAGCAGCAGGTGCATGGCTTGCGGGTTGTCGTAGAGCATGGCCTTGGTCTTGCGGAAGTCTTTCGACGAACCGCCTTCGACCATGTAGGTGGCCAGGGTCCATGGGCTGCCGGAGAAGCCGATCAGTGGCACGCGACCGTTCAGTTCGCGGCGGATGGTGCTGACCGCGTCCATGACGTAGCCGAGGTCTTTGTGTGGATCAGGGATCGGCAGGGCTTCGATGTCGGCCAGGGTGCTGACGACTTTCTTGAAGCGCGGACCTTCACCGGTTTCGAAGTACAGGCCTTGGCCCATCGCATCGGGGATGGTGAGGATGTCGGAGAACAGGATCGCCGCGTCCAGTTGCGGATAGCGGTCGAGCGGCTGCATCGTGACTTCGCAAGCGAACTCCGGGTTCATGCACAGGCTCATGAAGTCACCGGCCTTGGCACGGCTGGCGCGGTATTCCGGCAGGTAGCGACCGGCCTGACGCATCATCCACACAGGGGTGACGTCTACGGGTTGCTTGAGCAGGGCGCGAAGGAAACGGTCGTTCTTCAGGGCAGTCATGTCGGCATCCGGAAAAAAAGTGCGGGCATTTTCTCAGAGCGCGACGCAGAAAGACAGCCACAAGCGGCAAGCTAAAAGCCGCAAGTCAAAAGCGCCGTGGCTTTGAACTTGCAGCTAATAGCTTGAAGCTTGCCGCTGGCGTCGTCAGACGCCCAGGTAATCGAGGATCCCTTCAGCCGCATTGCGGCCTTCGAAGATCGCCGTCACCACCAGGTCAGAACCGCGAACCATATCGCCGCCGGCGAAGATTTTCGGGTTGCTGGTCTGGTGCTTGTACTTCCCTTGTTCCGGGGCCACGACGCGGCCCTGGCTGTCGGTCTGGATGCTGTGCTGCTCGAACCACGAGGCCGGGCTTGGGCGGAAACCGAAGGCGATGACCACAGCGTCGGCCGGGATGATCTCTTCAGAACCCGGGATCGGCTCAGGGCTGCGACGGCCACGGGCGTCCGGCTCGCCGAGACGGGTCTCGACCACCTTCACGCCTTCGACGCGGTCTTCACCGACGATGGCGATCGGCTGGCGGTTGTAGAGGAATTTCACGCCTTCTTCCTTGGCGTTCTTCACCTCTTTGCGCGAACCCGGCATGTTTGCTTCGTCGCGACGATAAGCACAGGTCACCGACTTGGCGCCCTGACGAATCGAAGTACGGTTGCAGTCCATCGCAGTGTCGCCACCACCCAGCACCACAACCTTCTTGCCTTTCATGTCGACGAAATCTTCCGGCGACTTTTCAAAGCCCAGGTTGCGGTTGACGTTGGCGATCAGGAAGTCGAGCGCGTCATGCACGCCCGGCAGGTCCTCACCGGCAAAGCCGCCCTTCATGTAGGTGTAGGTGCCCATGCCCATGAACACGGCATCGTATTCTTCGAGCAGCTGCTCGACGGTCACGTCCTTGCCCACTTCGGTGTTCAGGCGGAACTCGATGCCCATGCCGGTGAAGACTTCGCGACGATTGCTCAGCACGGTCTTTTCCAGCTTGAACTCGGGGATGCCGAAGGTCAGCAGGCCACCGATTTCCGGGTTCTTGTCGAACACCACCGGCGTCACGCCACCACGTACCAGCACGTCGGCACAACCCAGGCCGGCCGGGCCTGCGCCGATGATTGCAACACGCTTGCCGGTCGGCTTGACCTTGGACATGTCCGGGCGCCAGCCCATGGCGAACGCGGTGTCGGTGATGTACTTCTCGACCGAACCGATGGTCACCGCGCCAAAACCGTCGTTAAGGGTGCAGGCACCCTCGCACAGACGGTCCTGCGGGCACACCCGGCCGCAAACTTCCGGCAGGGTGTTGGTCTGGTGCGACAGCTCGGCGGCCTGGAGGATATTGCCCTCGGCCACCAGCTTCAGCCAGTTAGGAATGAAGTTGTGCACCGGGCACTTCCACTCACAATACGGGTTACCGCAACCCAGGCAGCGGTGGGCCTGATCGGCCGAATGCTGGGGTTTGAAGGGTTCGTAGATCTCCACGAACTCTTTCTTGCGTTGACGCAACAGTTTCTTCTTCGGATCCTTGCGCCCGACATCGATGAACTGGAAGTCGTTATTTAGACGTTCGGCCATCTTCAAAACCTCGTACACGACAGCTCCAAGCTACAAGCTTCGAGCTGCAAGAAAATCAAATTAATCCGCCACACCGCGCACGGCCTCAAGCTTGCTGCTTGAAGCTTGCCGCTTGCAGCTGCGTCGTTTATTGCGGACTCGCACGAGTACTCGAGAGCAGAGATTTCAGACTCGCTGCCTTCGGTTTGACGAGCCAGAAACGACGCAAATAGTCATCGAGGTTTTCAGCGAGGTTACGACCCCACTCGCTGTCGGTTTCCTCGACGTATTCGTTCAGCACGCGTTGCAAGTGGCTGCGGTAGGCTTCCATCGCCTCACCGCTGATCCGCTGGATTTCCACCAGTTCGTGGTTGACCCGGTCAACGAAGGTGTTGTCCTGGTCGAGCACGTAGGCGAAACCGCCAGTCATGCCTGAGCCGAAGTTGTAACCGGTCTTGCCCAGAACGCAGACGAAACCACCGGTCATGTACTCGCAGCAGTGATCGCCAGTGCCTTCCACAACCGTGTGGGCACCGGAGTTACGTACCGCAAAACGCTCACCCGCGGTGCCGGCGGCGAACAGCTTGCCACCGGTAGCGCCATAGAGGCAGGTGTTGCCGATGATGGCACTGTCCTGAGTCTTGTAGACGCTGCCTTTCGGCGGAACGATGACCAGTTTGCCGCCGGTCATGCCTTTGCCGACGTAGTCGTTGGCGTCGCCTTCCAGGTACATGTTCAGGCCACCGGCGTTCCACACGCCGAAGCTCTGACCGGCCGTCCCTTTGAAGCGGAAGGTGATCGGCGCGTTCGCCATGCCTTGGTTGCCGTGTTTGCGAGCGATTTCACCGGAGATCCGAGCGCCGATCGAACGGTCGCAGTTGCAGATATCCAGCGCGAAATCGGCGCCGCTCATGTCGTTGATGGCCGAAGTGGCCATGTCGACCATTTTCTCGGCCAGCAGGCCTTTGTCGAACGGCGGGTTGCGGTCGACCTGGCAGAACTGAGGTTTGTCTGCCGGGATGTGATCGCTGCCCAGCAACGGGGTCAGGTCCAGGTGTTGCTGCTTGGCGGTCTGACCTTCGAGGATTTCCAGCAGATCGGTACGACCGATCAGCTCTTCGAGGGAGCGCACGCCCAGCTTGGCCAGCCACTCACGGGTTTCTTCGGCGACGTAGGTGAAGAAATTCACCACCATGTCGACGGTGCCGATGTAGTGATCCTTGCGCAGCTTCTCGTTCTGAGTCGCGACGCCGGTGGCGCAGTTGTTCAGGTGGCAGATGCGCAGGTATTTGCAGCCCAGCGCAATCATCGGCGCGGTGCCGAAGCCGAAGCTTTCAGCGCCGAGGATGGCCGCCTTGATCACGTCGAGGCCGGTTTTCAGGCCGCCGTCGGTCTGCACCCGGACTTTGCCGCGCAGGTCGTTGCCGCGCAGGGTCTGGTGGGTTTCGGCCAGGCCGAGCTCCCACGGAGCGCCCGCGTATTTGATCGAGGTCAGCGGCGATGCACCGGTGCCACCGTCGTAGCCGGAAATGGTGATCAAGTCCGCGTAGGCTTTGGCCACACCGGCGGCGATGGTGCCGACGCCCGCTTCTGCTACCAGCTTCACCGAGACCAGGGCCTTCGGGTTGACTTGTTTCAGGTCGAAAATCAGCTGCGACAAGTCTTCGATCGAATAGATGTCGTGGTGCGGCGGTGGCGAAATCAGGGTCACGCCCGGCACTGCGTAACGCAGCTTGGCGATCAGACCGTTAACTTTGCCGCCCGGCAACTGACCACCTTCGCCAGGCTTGGCGCCCTGAGCGACCTTGATCTGCAGCACTTCAGCGTTGACCAGGTATTCCGGGGTCACCCCGAAACGGCCAGTCGCGACCTGCTTGATTTTCGAGCTCTTGATGGTGCCGTAGCGCGCCGGGTCTTCACCGCCTTCGCCGGAGTTGGAACGCGCACCGAGGCGGTTCATGGCTTCGGCCAGGGCTTCGTGGGCTTCAGGCGACAGCGCACCGAGGGAGATACCGGCGGAGTCGAAGCGTTTGAGCACCGATTCCAGCGGTTCGATCTCGCTGATGTCCAGCGGTGTGTCCAGGGTCTTCACCTTGAACATGTCGCGGATCATCGACACCGGACGGTTGTCCACCAGCGCCGTGTATTCCTTGAACTTGCCGTAGTCGCCCTGCTGCACAGCGGCTTGCAGGGTGTTGACCACATCCGGGTTGTAAGCGTGATATTCGCCACCGTGGACGAACTTCAGCAGACCACCTTGCTGGATTGGCTTGCGCGGGCTCCAGGCTTCGGCAGCGAGGGCTTTCTGTTCGGCTTCGATGTCGACGAAACGCGCGCCCTTGATACGGCTTGGCACGCCACGGAAGCTCAGTTCGCAAACTTCTTCGGACAGGCCGATGGCTTCAAACAGCTGCGCACCGCGATACGAGGTGATGGTCGAGATGCCCATCTTCGACAGGATCTTCAACAGGCCTTTGGTGATGCCTTTGCGGTAGTTCTTGAACACCTCATAGAGGTCGCCCAGCACTTCACCGGTGCGGATCAGGTCGCCCAGCACTTCGTAGGCCAGGAACGGATAGACCGCCGAGGCGCCGAAACCGATCAATACCGCGAAGTGATGCGGGTCGCGAGCGGTAGCGGTTTCCACGAGGATGTTGGAGTCGCAACGCAGGCCTTTTTCGGTCAGGCGGTGATGCACCGCGCCGGTGGCGAGCGAAGCGTGGATCGGCAGTTTGCCCGGAGCAATGTGACGATCACTCAGCACAACCTGGGTACGACCGGAACGCACGGCTTCTTCAGCCTGATCGGCGACGTTGCGGATGGCCGCTTCGAGGCCGACGCTTTCATCGTAGTTGAGGTCGATGATCTGGCGTTCGAAGCCCGGACGATCGAGGTTCATCAGCGAGCGCCACTTGGCCGGGGAAATGACCGGCGAGCTGAGGATCACTCGCGAGGCGTGTTCCGGCGACTCCTGGAAAATGTTGCGCTCGGCACCGAGGCAGATTTCCAGCGACATGACGATGGCTTCACGCAGCGGATCGATCGGCGGGTTGGTGACCTGCGCGAACTGCTGGCGGAAATAGTCGTACGGCGTGCGCACGCGCTGGGACAGCACGGCCATCGGCGTATCGTCGCCCATCGAGCCCACGGCTTCGTAGCCCTGCTCGCCGAGCGGACGCAGCACCTGATCGCGTTCTTCGAACGTGACCTGATACATCTTCATGTACTGCTTGAGCTGATCGACGTCGTAGAAAGCCGAACCGTGGTCGTTGTCTTCCATGGTCGCCTGGATGCGCAGAGCGTTCTTGCGCAGCCATTGCTTGTACGGATGACGGGACTTCAAGCGGTTGTCGATGGCGTCGGTGTCGAGGATCTGACCGGTTTCGGTGTCCACGGCAAAGATCTGGCCCGGACCTACGCGGCCCTTGGCGATCACGTCTTCAGGCTGGTAGTTCCAGACACCGATTTCCGAAGCCAGGGTGATGAAACCGTTCTTGGTGGTGACCCAACGCGCCGGACGCAGACCGTTACGGTCGAGCAGGCACACCGCGTAGCGACCGTCGGTCATTACCACGCCGGCCGGGCCGTCCCACGGTTCCATGTGCATCGAGTTGTATTCGTAGAACGCCCGCAGATCCGGGTCCATGGTTTCGACGTTCTGCCACGCTGGCGGAATGATCATCCGCACGCCACGGAACAGGTCGATGCCACCGGTGACCATCAGCTCGAGCATGTTGTCCATGCTGGAGGAGTCGGAACCGACGCGGTTGACCAGCGGGCCGAGCTCTTCGAGATCGGGCATCAGGTCGTTGGCGAACTTGGTGCGACGGGCCACGGCCCAGTTGCGGTTGCCGGTGATGGTGTTGATCTCGCCGTTGTGCGCCAGGAAGCGGAACGGTTGAGCCAACGGCCATTTCGGCAGGGTGTTGGTGGAGAAGCGCTGGTGGAACACGCAGATCGCGGTTTGCAGGCGCTGGTCGCTCAGGTCTGGATAGAAGGCGGTCAAGTCCGCCGGCATCATCAGGCCTTTATAAATGATGGTCTTGTGGGAAAAGCTGCAGATGTAGTGATCGACGTCGGCGGCGTTGGCCACGGACGAGCGACGACGGGAACTGAACAGCTTGATCGCCATGTCCTGATCGCTCAGGCCTTCACCACCGATGAACACTTGTTCGATCTGCGGCAGACGCTCGAGGGCCAGGCGGCCGAGGACACTGGTGTCGATCGGCACTTTGCGCCAGCCGACGAGGGTCAGGCCCGCAGCCAGGATCTCGCGGTTCATGTTCTCGCGAGCGGCTTCGGCTTTGACCGGGTCCTGGTTGAAGAAGACCATGCCCACGGCATATTGCTTGGGCAGTTCGACGCCGAAGGTTTCCTGGGCGATGGCTCGCAGGAACACGTCCGGCTTTTGAATCAGCAGACCGCAACCGTCACCGGTCTTGCCGTCGGCGTTGATCCCACCGCGGTGGGTCATGCAGGTCAGGGCCTCGATGGCCGTTTGCAAAAGGGTATGACTGGGCTCGCCCTGCATATGGGCTATCAGGCCGAAACCGCAGTTATCCTTGAATTCATCTGGTTGGTACAGACCTGCTTTCATAGACACTTTCTCACCAGGCTGCCTCTCAACGAGGCAAATTTCTTTTCAATTCAACCGCTTACCATCCGCGCCGAACGAACGTCAGCTTTGCGGGGGCAAAAGGGAGGTCATTGTACACACCGACACAGAGGCTCACAAATTTGACGACGAACTGTCGCAAATCTATGTCGCATTTGTGAAAGGTTTAAAGCGATATGCTGTGCTAGTCAAAACTTTTTTAATTTTGACCGCAACGACTCAAAGACCACTATGACGCAGACACCACAAGGCACGCGGTCTGTAGAGACGGCATGCGCTTGTAGAAATTTTGAGGTGCTTGGAGAGGCGGCCTGGGTAAGGCCGCCGAATCTTCAGCGAGTTGTTGCCAGTTCCTGTTGGACGCTGGCGACAGTGCGAGGCCAAGGTTTACCAGCCTGAACCTTCGCTGGCAAGGCCTTGATGGCGGTAACGGCTGCATCGCGGTTGGCGAAGTTACCGTAGGTGATGACGTAAAGCGGTTTGCCGTTGAGGACTTTCTTGAAATAACGGTACTCGCCGCCCTGCTCTTTCACGAAGTTTTGCGCGGCCGTTTCAGAGCTGGTACCGAGAATCTGCACCACGTAGTTGCTGGTCGGCTGCCCGGCGTACCAGGTGCCACCGGCGCCTTTCGCTGCAGCTGCGGGCTTCTCGGCAGGTTTCTCTGCAGGTTTGGCGGTAGCCACGGCGGCTGGCTTGGCAGGCGCTGGAGCCGGCTTCACGGCAGGCGCGGTCGGGACCGGCTTGGCTGTCGCCACCTGAGTCGGCGCAGGAGTCGGTTTGGCGGCAGGCGTTGGTGCAGGACCAGGCTGGATACCCGCAGGCGGCGCAGTGGTGGTCACGGTAGGCGGTTTAGCGCTGGAACCTTCCACCGGCACGCCGTCGTCACCTTCCGTGATACCGCCAGCCGCTTCGGCCAACGGACCGCGCATGACCGGTTGCGAGTTGCCGACCAGCGGCAATGGCATCGGTTGTGTGTTACCGGCGAATTCGACGGATGGTGCACCGCCGCTATTGGGTTTTGGCGCGCCCTGGCCGAGCGGCAATTGCGCCTGTTCGTTGGCAGGAGCGCCAGTGGTCGGTGCTTTGCTGCGACCTGGCATCAACCAGGCGGCGGCTACCGCGACCACGACGACGGCGGATATCGCCAATACGTGTTTCTTCGGCATGTTGAACCCCATACTTGGACGCTTGACCGCTGAGCGGCTGGCAATCATGGCTTCGATCATTGCATCGCGGGCGACCTGGTTGATATTGCCAGGCCAACCGTCGGAGCTTTCGTGAATATCAGAGATCTGATCTGCGGTAAAAAGTTCGATGCCCCGGCCGGCGCCTTCAAGGCGCTGGTCAAGATATTCGCGAGTTTCTTCTTCAGTGTATGGCTGCAATTCGATGACGTGGAAACGCTCTTCCTCAAGGCTTAGCGCATCAAGTTGAGCAATCAGCGAGGACTCACCGAACAGGAACACGTGCGGCCGACCTTCCGGCGCGCCAGCGGCGAGCGCCAGCAAGGCTTCCAGTGCGGACTCGTCGAGCTGCTCGGCGTCATCCACCAGCAAATAGACTTCCTGCCCTGTCAGCGCCAACTGCACCACTTGAGACAGGATCGCGCCGATTTCAGCCTGTTCGACGTTCAGGGCCTGAGCCACCTGACGCAGCACACCAGCCGCATCACCGGCGCCACGGGCGGAAACCACCACGCTCTGCACCGATTGTTTGTTGGTGCTGGCCACCAGCGCCTGACGCAACAGGGTCTTGCCACTGCCTTGCGGGCCGGTGACCACTAGCAGCAACTGGCTGTAACGCGCCAGGTGATGCAGTTGTCCCAGCACCGGTTTGCGCTGGGCCGGGAAGAATTTGAAACCAGGCACCCGTGGAGCAAAAGGGTCATGGCTTAACTGGTAATGGCCGAGGAAAGCCTCGTCGGCATGCAAACTAGTCATCGGGATCTTATTAACCTTTAAGCTGAGCCAGGGCGCGGTAATCCGCTCCCAGCGTGGCCTGTAAAACCTCTTTCGGATAATCGTCGGTCACCACCGCTTCGCCCATGTGGCGCAGCAGCACCAGGCGCAAACGACCGTCGATCACTTTCTTGTCAATTGCCATGTGTTCGAGAAAATCGGCTTCGGTCATCTCTTCAGGCGGGATGACCGGCAATCCGGCGCGCTGGAACAGGCGAATACCGCGATCACGTTCCTGCTCGGTGATCCAGCCCAGGCGCGCAGACATTTCCAACGCCATTACGGTGCCAGCAGCCACAGCCTCGCCATGCAGCCAGACACCATAGCCCATATGAGTTTCGATAGCGTGGCCGAAGGTGTGACCCAGGTTCAAAGTGGCACGAACGCCGGTTTCCTTCTCGTCGGCACCGACCACTGCAGCCTTGGCCGCGCAAGAGCGCTCGATGGCATACGTCAGGGCCACCTGATCCAGGGCGCGCAGTCGATCGACGTTTTCTTCGAGCCAGGTCAGGAACGGCTCATCGCAGATCAGCCCGTACTTGATGACTTCCGCCAGCCCGGCAGAAAGTTCGCGGGGCGGCAGGGTATTGAGGGTGGCGGTATCGATCAGCACCACGTTCGGCTGATAAAACGCACCGACCATGTTTTTGCCCAGCGGATGGTTGATCCCGGTCTTGCCGCCCACCGAGGAGTCGACTTGCGACAGCAATGTGGTCGGAACCTGGATGAAGTCGACGCCACGCTGGTAACAGGCTGCGGCAAAACCGGCCATATCACCAATCACGCCACCACCGAGGGCGATCACCGTGGTGCGTCGATCGTGCCGTGCGGTCAGCAGGCCGTCGAAAATCAGTTGCAGGGTTTCCCAGGTCTTGAAGGCCTCGCCGTCTGGCAGCACCACGGAGATGACCGAGAATTGCGCGAGGCTGCGGGTCAGACGCTCCAGATAGAGCGGCGCAACGGTCTCGTTGGAGATGATCGCTACTTGCCGTCCGCGGATGTGCGGGGCCAGCAGCTCAGGCTGATCCAACAAACCTTCGCCAATATGAATCGGGTAGCTGCGCTCGCCTAAGTCGACCTTGAGTGTCTGCATGTGTCCCCACAGTGAAGATGAATCAGGCGTCCTGCCTTGAATTAACGAATGTCCACGATGCCTGTCGGTATGACGCCGTTTGGCGGCCATCCGCCACAACCTTGAGCGGTCGTGACAGGACGCCGAGGATAGCGCATTTCGCGCCGGGCATTAACGGGGAGGTAGCTGCTGCAAGCGCTCGAGAATGTCGAGCACCACCATTCGCGGCGGCCGCTCATCCGTTTCCACCACCAGGTCGGCGATTTCCCGATAAAGGGGGTCGCGGATCGCCAGCAAATCCCGAAGGGTCTTGGCCGGGTCGGCTGTACGCAACAGCGGCCGATTGCGATCGCGGGCAGTGCGGCCGACCTGCTGCTCGACGGAGGCATGCAGATAAACCACCCGACCACCGGCATGCAGTGCCCGACGATTGGCTTCGCGCATCACCGCGCCACCACCGGTCGCCAATACCACGCCGTCGCAGCCACACAGCTCGGCAATCATCGCCTGCTCGCGGTCACGGAAGCCCGGCTCGCCTTCTTTATCAAAAATCCACGGGATATTGGCACCCGTGCGCAATTCAATTTCCTTATCGGAATCTTTGAACGGCAGGCGCAGCTCTTTGGCCAGCAACCGGCCGATGGTGCTTTTTCCAGCCCCCATCGGTCCAACAAGAATCAAATTTCGCACAGAATCAATGACTCACAGCAATCGCCTGGTTATTCATGATACGCGGAGTGAGAAATACCAGCAGCTCGGATTTTTTCTCCGAAACCACGTCACGCCGGAAAAGGCGGCCAAGATACGGCACATCACCGAGAAATGGCACCTTATCTACAACCTTGCTCTGAGTATTTGAGAAAACTCCACCGATCACGATGGTCTCGCCGTCGTTGACCAACACCTTGGCATTGACTTCGTTTTTCTTGATCGGCGGCACATCCTGGACTTTGTTCAGGTAGTCCGGCTCATCCTTGGTGACCTTGACCTCCATGATGATGCGGTTGTCCGGGGTGATCTGCGGCGTCACTTCAAGCGACAGGGAGGCCTCCTTGAAAGACACCGAAGTCGCGCCACTGGAACTGGCTTCCTGATAGGGGATCTCGGTGCCCTTGAGGATTTTCGCGGTTTCCTTGTCGGACGTGACCACCTTCGGTTGCGAGACGATTTCGCCGTTACCGGTCTTCTCCATCGCCGTCAGCTCCAGGTCCAGCAACACATTGTCGGTGATGAAAGCGATGCCGATCCCCGAGGTATTGCCGGCTGCACCCAAGTCGACAAACGGCGAGTTGGTGCTGGTGCTGCCCGGTGTACCTACGGTCGTCGAGGAGCCACTCACCCCGGACGCGTTCCAGTTGCCCTTGTTCTGGGCCGAACCGCCCCAGCGCACGCCGAGGCTTTTGTCGTAGTCGACGTTGGCTTCGACGATTCGCGCCTCGATCATCACTTGGCGCACCGGGATATCCAGTTGCGCGACGATCCGGCGAAGCTCGTCGAGGCGGTCCTGGGTCTGGTAGGCGATGATGTTGTTGGTCCGCTCATCGACCGTGATGGACCCCCGCTCGTCGGCTTTCGCTTCGGCACTGGTTACCGAAGTGAACAGTTTGGCGATGTCGGCAGCCTTGGCGTAATTGACCTGCAGCAACTCCCGACGCAGCGGCGCGAGGTCGGAGATCTGCTTCTGCGATTCCAGCTCCTGGCGTTCGCGAGCGGCGATTTCATCGGCCGGCGCCACCAGCAGGACGTTGCCGATCTTGCGCTTGTCGAGGCCTTTGGTTTTCAGCACCAGATCCAACGCCTGATCCCAGGGGACGTTTTGCAAACGCAAGGTAATGCCGCCCTGCACGGTGTCACTGGCAACCAGGTTGAGGTTGGTGAAATCGGCGATCAACTGCAGCACCGAGCGCACATCGATGTCCTGAAAATTCAGCGAGAGCTTTTCACCGGTATAGGCAAAACGCTCGGCGTTGCGCTTTTGCAGGTCGTCGACGGTCATTGGCCGAATACTGACCGTCAGCTTGTTGTCGGTCTGGTAGGTCGAATAATCGAACGCTCCGCTGGGCTCGATGCTGATCGTGGCCCGATCGCCCGTGGCACTGGCGTTGACGAATTGAACCGGCGTGGCGAAATCCTTGACGTCCAGACGCACGCGCAACGGTTCAGGCAATTGGGTCCTGGCGAAACCAAGGATGATCTTGCCGTCGCGCTCCTGGATATCCGGGGCGATAGAAGGATCCGACAAGTCGATCACCACATTGCCTTCACCCTGGGTGCCGCGCTGGAAGTCCACACCGCGGATGGTTTTGCTGGTGGGTACATAGGCTTTCACCGGGGCGGGCTTTGCCGTCGCAACGCGGGGCGCACTGGCCGGCGGCCGAGGTGCCTTGGCACTGTTCCCCTGACCGATCACCACAATCAGCTTGTTGCCTTCGACCCGGGCGTTATACGGGGTCAGCTGGGTCAGGTTGATGATCAGCCGCGTACGATCGTTGGCCTCCACCACCGTCGCGCTGCGCGCATTGCCTCCGCCCAGATCGCGATTCTTGCTCGTCAGCTGATTGACCACGCCAGGCAGATCCAATGCGATTCGCGCAGGCGACTCGGTCGTGTATCCGTGGGGCTCTGGTGGCGGCCCATCGAAAGACAATTTCAACTCGACGCGATCACCCGGCAGCGCGGCGACATCCAGCGCCTTGAGGTTGGCCGCTTGTACCATCGGCGACAACAACGCTATCCATAGCGTGATACCGACGGTTGAGAAAATCCTGTTCATTGTTCGAGTTCCACTATGAGTGCTCTTTCAAAGGGATGGTCCGCGGTCGTTCCAGCCAGGCACCTTGGCCGTCGGGCACGATTTCGACCACATCGACTTGTGAGCTGCTGATGGCGACGATCCGTCCATCGTTACGCCCCAGATAATCGCCGACCTTAAGCCGATGCACGCCGCCCGCCCCGCGCAACAGCGCAAAGGAGCCGGTCGCATTGGAGATCGTGCCGACCATTTCAAACTGCTCGATGTTGAAGCCTTCGAGGTATTGCTTGGTGCGGTTGGGGTCGGGTTTGACGTTGCGCGAGCCATGCTTCTGGCCCGCCAGATCAACCCTGACCTGTCGCGAAAACGGGCTGCGCAGGTTGGCAGCGTTGTACGTGAATGTGGGGTAAGACCGGAATGTCGGCGTTGGTTCAATCTTGCCGGGCGGCCTGAGGCGCACTTCATTCATGTAGGCATCGAGGTCACTGACGTCGTTGGCGTTACCGCACCCCGCCAGGCCAGCGAACAACATCGCCATCGAGAAACAACGAGCCGGGCTCATTTCTGCAGCCCCTTGTCGTTGTAGCGATAGGTCTTGGCAAGAATGCTCATGCGCAGTTTCGGACCGCTCTCGGGGTCGACCGGCGCGAGATCGAAATCATGCAGCGTAACGATTCGCGGCAACCCGGCCACGCCACTGACAAACGTCGCCAGGTCATGATAGGCACCGGTCACGGTGATCTGGATCGGTAACTCGATGTAGAACTGCTGCGTAACCTCCGGCAGCAATTTGATCTCTTCGAACTCCAGCCCGCTGCCCAACCCTGTACGGGTAATGTCTTCAAGCAAACCTGGCACTTCGGTGTCGCTGGGCAATTGCCGCAACAATACGCCGAATGAGTTCTCCATCTCCTTCATCTGCTGGGTGTACAGCTCCAGGTTTGCCGCCATGCGGGCCTTGGTCGCGAATTGCTCCTTGAGGGTCGATTCCTCTTCGCGCTTGAGTGCCAATTGATCTTCCAGATCGCTGAGGTAAAAGGAGTAGCCCAGCGCCAGCACCAGAACCATCAGCAGCCCCCCCGCCAGCGCCTTGATCGCGGGTGGCCAGGAGCCCATGTTGTTGGTGTCCAGATCGTTGATGTCGATCTTGCGCAGCCCTTCGAACCATTCAGAAGGGCTCATTTACCTTCCTCCACAACGGCGGGCTGCGTCTGATGGACGGTCAACTGAAAAATATTGGCCTGATCCAGCTGACCGGCGGTGGTCGCCTTGACCTCTGTGAGGCTGGGCGCGTCGAACCAATCCGAGGCGTCCAGGTTGCGCATCAGGTCCGACACGCGATTGTTGGACTCCGCAGCGCCGGTGATCGATAAGGTTTTTCCGACCATTTTCACTTCGGTGAAATACACCCCGTCCGGCAGCGTGCGCGCCAGCTGGTCGAAAATCCGCCCACTGATGGGACGGTTGCCTTGCAGGTCCTGGATAATGCGCATGCGCTCCACCAGTTGCTGGCGACGGGACTTCAGGTCGCTGATCTGCTTGATCCGCTCGTCGACCACGCCAATCTGCTTGCCGATGTAATCGTTACGGGCCACTTGCCGGTCAATGGCACCGCTGATGATCTGGTCAGCAATGAGTACCGCACCCACGGAACCTGCCAAAACGCCGACCAGCGCCAGTAAGAAGCGTTTGCGGCGTGCTTCGCGCAGCTCCTCGCGCCAGGGTAAAAGGTTGATCCGTGCCATCAGTCGAAACTCCTGAGGGCCAGTCCACAGGCGATCATCAAGGCCGGCGCATCGCTCGCCAGTGCACCCGCATTGACCTTGCTGCTTAGCGCCATGTCGGCGAACGGATTGGCCACTTGGGTCGGCGTACCCAGCCGTTGTTCGATCAACCGGTCAAGCCCCGGGACCGACGCGGTACCACCGGCCAGCAGGATGTGATCGACCGCGTTGTACTGACCGGAGGCGAAAAAGAACTGCAGTGAACGGGAAACCTGCTGCACCAGCGCATCGCGAAAAGGCTGCAAGACTTCGCTGACGTAGTCGTCCGGCAATCCGCCCTGCTTTTTCGCCAGTCCTGCCTGCTCAAGGGTCAGGCCATAACGGCGCTGGATTTCCTCCGTGAGCTGGCGACCGCCGAACAATTGTTCGCGGGTGTAGATGATCCGTCCGTTATGCAGGACGCTGAGAGTGGTCATGGTCGCGCCGATGTCGACCACCGCCACCGTCAAACGCTCCTGAGAGGCGGCCAGATGGGTTGCCAGCAATGAAAAGGAACGCTCCAGCGCGTAGGCCTCGACGTCCACCACGCGAGCGGTCAGGCCGGCGAGGGCCAGGGCCGCTTCACGCACTTCGACGTTTTCCTTGCGACAGGCCGCCAACAGCACATTGACCCGCTCGGGGTTACGCACCGACGCACCCTGGACTTCGAAGTCGATGGCGACTTCATCCAACGGGTAGGGAATGTATTGATCCGCTTCAATCTTTAGCTGGTTTTCCATCTCGTCGTCGGAAAGACCGGCGTCCATCTCGATGGTCTTGGTGATGACGGCCGAGCCGGCGACGGCCACGGCAACGTTCCTGAGACTGGTCTTGGCCTTTGCGAGCACGCGCGCGAGTGCCTGCCCCACCCCTTCGAGCTCGGCGATATTTTTTTCGACCACGGCGTTGGCGGGCAACGGTTCGACCGCATAGGCTTCAACCCGATAACGGTCGCCTTGGCGACTAAGCTCTAATAGCTTCACCGACGTGGAGCTGATGTCGATCCCCAGAAGCGTATTGGCTTTCTTGTTGAAGAGTCCTAGCACTACCAATTCCCTATGACAATCCGTGTCTTACGGACTCTGTAATATCCATTGCGTTCAAACCACCCGTCTTGACAGCAGCGCAAATGACGCTCTCGACGGAAAAATGCTTATAATGCCGAGCGATTTTTTCCGGTTTTTACTGCAAGCTCGGGTCGTTCCCTGTTATCTGAACCCTGTTGCCTAATTCATTCTTTGCCCTGGATATCCCAAAGCCTTGATTCGTCTGCTGAAATTTTTCGGTTGGTCCATCGTCGCCGTTTTCTGCGGACTGCTCCTCGGTCTGAGCGGCGCGTTTCTTTACCTTAGTCCGGGATTGCCGTCCGTGGAGGCTCTGAGAAGCATCCAGTTGCAGATTCCGTTGCGGGTTTACAGCAGCGACAACAAGTTGATCGCCGAATTTGGCGAAATGCGCCGCACGCCGATCCGTTTCGCCGACATTCCCCCCAATTTCATCAATGCGTTACTAAGTGCTGAAGACGACAATTTCGCCAACCACTACGGCGTCGACCCTAGCAGCCTGATGCGCGCAGCGACACAACTGGTTAAAAGCGGACACATCCAGTCCGGCGGCAGCACCATCACCATGCAGGTCGCAAAGAACTTCTTCCTGACCAGCGAACGCAGTTTCTCGCGTAAAACCACTGAAATCCTCCTGGCCCTGCAGATCGAACGGCAGTTGACCAAGGACGAGATCCTCGAGCTGTACGTCAACAAAATCTATCTGGGTAACCGCGCCTACGGCATCGAAGCCGCTGCGCAGGTTTACTACGGCAAGTCGATTCGTGACGTCAGCCTGGCGCAAATGGCAATGATCGCCGGCCTGCCCAAAGCCCCTTCGCGCTTCAACCCGCTGGCCAACCCGGCTCGCAGCAAGGAGCGTCGCGACTGGATTCTTGGACGCATGTACAAGCTCGGGAAAATCACCGAAGCCGACTACACCACCGCGATCAATGAACCGCTGAACGCCAGCTACCACGTGCCGACCCCTGAAGTGAACGCGCCCTACATCGCTGAAATGGCCCGTGCCGAAATGGTCGGTCGCTATGGCAGCGACGCGTACACCGAAGGCTTCCGCGTCACCACGACGGTGCCGAGCAATTTGCAGGAAATGGCCAACACGGCGGTCCACGAAGGCTTGATGACCTACGACCAGCGTCACGGCTATCGCGGTCCCGAGTCGCGCCTGCCGGGCAAGACTCGCGAAGCCTGGGCAGTCGAGCTGACTAAACAGCGCACCATCAGCACCCTCGAGCCTGCGATCGTCACGCAAGTCGACAAGAACGGCCTGCAAGTGATGACCCGCACCGGTGACGAACACGTCGGCTGGGACAGCATGAAGTGGGCGCGTCCGTTCTTGAACACCAACAGCATGGGCGCCAATCCGAAACAACCGTCGGATGTGGCACAGGTCGGTGATCTGATCCGCGTTCAGCGCCAGCCGGACAATTCGCTGAAATTCAGCCAGATCCCGCAAGCGCAAGGTGCGCTGGTGTCGCTTGACCCGCAGAACGGCGCCATCCGCTCGCTGGTCGGTGGTTTTGCCTTCGAGCAGAGCAACTACAACCGTGCCATGCAGGCCAAGCGTCAGCCGGGTTCGAGCTTCAAGCCATTCGTCTACAGCGCCGCACTGGATAACGGCTACACCGCCGCCAGCCTGGTCAACGATGCGCCGATCGTGTTTGTCGACGAGTACCTGGACAAGGTCTGGCGTCCGAAGAACGACACCAATACCTTCCTCGGCCCGATTCGCCTGCGTGAAGGCCTGTACAAATCGCGTAACCTAGTCTCGATTCGCCTGGTGCAGGCGCTGGGCGTTGATCGCACCATCGACTACATCAGCAAATTCGGCTTCAACAAACAGGACCTGCCGCGCAACCTGTCGCTGGCGCTGGGCACCGCGACCCTGACGCCGATGGAAATCGCCACCGGCTGGAGCACTTTCGCCAACGGCGGCTACAAGATCAGTCCGTACATCATCGATAAAATCGAAAGCCGCAACGGTGACACCCTGTTCGTTGCCAATCCGCCGAGCGTGCCTCAGGGCGGCGCAGCCACCAGCGGTATCGCCGCACCGGTCGCGCAGACGTTTACGGTCAACCAGACCCCGGGCGAGGCTGCGGCCGCGCCAGGCACGACGCCACAAACGCCTGCGGTGGCTGAACGCATCATCGATGGCCGCACCACGTACATCCTCAACAGCATGCTTGAGGACGTGATCAAACTGGGTACCGGCCGCCGCGCCCTGGCTTTGGGCCGTAGCGACATCGCGGGCAAGACCGGGACCACCAACGAATCCAAGGATGCGTGGTTCTCGGGCTACAACGCCGACTACGTAACCACTGTCTGGACCGGGTTCGATCAGCCGGAAAGCCTGGGCAAGCGCGAGTTCGGCGGCACCGTGGCGCTGCCGATCTGGATGAACTACATGGCGGCAGCCCTTAAAGATAAGCCACCCCATACGCAACCGGAGCCCGAAGGCATTCTCAGCCTGCGGGTTGACCCGGTCAGCGGCCGTGCGGCCAGCCCTGGGACGCCAGGGGCCTACTTCGAACTGTTCAAGGCCGAAGACACGCCGCCGTCGGTGAATGAGCTGGGTAACGGCACAGCGCCGGGCAGCCCGCTGCCAGCGGATGAGGCGGCGCCGATCGATTTGTTCTAGAGAAGCAGCAGCAAGCTTTAAGCTGCAAGCCACAAGTAAAAGCAAACGCCATGCGCACGCTTCAACTTGCAGCTTGTAGCTTGCCACTAGAAGCCCATAAAAAAACCCAGCACTTGGCTGGGTTTTTTTATGGGTGCTGCTGTTATCCGTTGAACACGTCATCCACGCTTTTCAGCGGGTAGTTCTTCGGATACGGCAGGGTCGCCACGCCGGTCTCGATAGCGGCCTTGGCCACGGCATCGGAGATCACGGTGATCAGGCGTGCATCCATTGGTTTCGGAATGATGTACTCACGACCGAATTCCAGCTTGATGCCGCCGTAGGCGTCGCACACTTCCTGAGGAACTGGCAGCTTGGCCAGTTCGCGCAGGGCATTGGCCGCTGCCACTTTCATTTCTTCGTTGATGCGCTTGGCGCGAACGTCCAGGGCACCACGGAAGATGAACGGGAAGCCCAGTACGTTGTTGACCTGGTTCGGGTAGTCCGAACGGCCGGTAGCCATGATCACGTCGTCACGGGTGGCGTGAGCCAGTTCCGGGGCGATTTCCGGATCCGGGTTCGAGCAAGCGAACACGATCGGATTGGCCGCCATGGATTTCAGGCCTTCAGCGCTCAGCAGGTTCGGGCCAGACAGGCCAACGAACACATCAGCACCGGCGAGAGCGTCAGCCAGGGTGCGCTTGTCAGTCGCGTGAGCGAAGACAGCCTTGTACTGGTTCAGGTCGTCACGGCCGGAGTGGATCACGCCGGTACGGTCGACCATGAAGATGTTTTCGATGTTGGCGCCCATGCTCACCAGCAATTTCATGCAGGAGATGGCGGCCGCACCGGCGCCCAGGCAGACGATCTTGGCGTCAGCCAGGGTTTTGCCAGCGATTTCCAAGGCGTTGATCATGCCGGCCGCAGTCACGATTGCGGTGCCGTGCTGGTCATCGTGGAACACTGGAATGTCGCACTGCTCGATCAGAGCGCGTTCGATCTCAAAGCACTCAGGCGCCTTGATGTCTTCCAGGTTGATGCCGCCGAAGGTGATGGAGATACGCTTGACGGTGTCGATGAAGGCTTGCGGGCTTTCGGAGTCGACTTCGATGTCGAACACGTCGATGCCGGCGAAGCGCTTGAACAGCACGCCTTTACCTTCCATGACAGGCTTGGAAGCCAGTGGGCCGAGGTTACCCAGGCCCAGAATCGCGGTGCCATCGGAAATGACTGCAACCAGGTTGCCTTTGCCGGTGTATTTGTAGGCCAGTTCAGGATCGCGAGCGATTTCGCGTACTGGTTCGGCTACGCCGGGGCTGTAGGCCAGCGACAGGTCGCGGGCGGTAGCGGTGGCCTTGGTGAGCTCGACACTCAGCTTACCTGGACGAGGATGGGCGTGATATTCGAGAGCGGCAGTTTTCAAATCAGACATGGGGGCATTCCGCTTTTACTGTTGGACAGACTGGTCAGCGAGGATACGCGCCTCGCAAAATCCCCACAAGACTGACCAGTCACCCCTGTCAAGCGCCCTGCCCTACGACTTTGGGCCAAGAGCCACGGAAAACAAGGGACAGACTGTTCACAATCTATTTGAGAAATGTCTACAATTTATTTTTCAAGGTGCCGTTTGCAACATCGACGGATCCGTCAGCGGCAGTAGCCAGCGCGCCTGCCCGGATTTCAAACCACCGCGCCGCGACCGATCCACCACCCAGCCACGCGCCTCGATTTGCCTGCCTTTGAGCTTTTCCAGCAGCGCAACATCGAACTGCCCCAACAAATTGGGTGCAACACGCAGTACAACCGAATCCTGCAATTCGATCCAAACACCGCCGCGATTGCGTTGAACCTTGCTGACACGCCCACTGAGTACGGCGAAACCGGAGGCGCTGATCTGCTCCGCTTTCAGTACAGGGGATTGCCGCCACAGCCCAAGACCGGCCTGACGGGCATTGCGCTCGGCGGCTTGCTGGCAGCCGACCAAATCGACATTCGGCGCGACCGCGACTTGAAATCCAAGACCTTCGGCAAGCATCTGCGCTTCGAGATTGCCCCCATCGGCACCGTAGACATGAGCCAACGTGCGGCCGTAGTGATCCTTGCTCTCTTTGCCCGGCAGCAAACCCACCCGCCCGTCGCTGGCGGCCACCAACGCTTCCAGGCGTTTGCGCGCGGCTACGGCGAACGGCTCGTCGGAACGGCCCTGCTTGCCCAGTTCAGGCGTATTCAGGCCGATCAAACGCACGCTGCGGCCATCGCTCAGGCGCAAGGTGTCGCCATCCACCACCCGCTGCACCGCAACCGATGTCAGTCCACTGGGCGCCGGGCAGAAGGCCTGGGCACCGGAAAGCCAAATCGCGGACAGAAAAAAGGCGCCCACAAGGGACGCCTTTTTCGTTAGCAAGGAAAAGCCCATGGGGCTTTCGAGCCTTACTCTGCTGCAGCAGCAGGTTTCTTGCCGAAAGCACCGAAACGGTCTGCGAAGCGCTGTACACGACCGCCAGTATCCAGAGTCTTCTGCTTACCGGTGTAGAACGGGTGGCATTCGTTGCATACGTCGATCGCCAGAGGCTTGGCCAGGTTCGAACGAGTTTCGAACTTGTTGCCACAGCTGCAGGTAACTGCGGTGATTTCGTATGTTGGATGGATATCGGCTTTCATGGTGTCTTCCTCGGGCTAGCGTGCCGCCACTCAACACTATTGTTGAATACCGCACGTAATTAGGCCGCGGATTCTACCAGACATCGCCAATCACGCAAGCTGTCGCTTCTACCGACCGTCTGCTAGGCTCCCGACCCAAATGCTGATCATCTGCACGCAAACCTGTGGGAGCGGGCTTGCCCGCGATAGCGTCCTGACAGTCGATGAAGATGCCGACTTTATGGGCCTCTTCGCGGGCAAGCCCGCTCCCACAGGGTTTGCGCTCAGCCTTTCTTACTGCCCGCTCACAGAGATCCCCCCGCGTGCCCGACGCCATTTTGCGCCTCGCCCTGCCTTCGCCCCTGCGCCGCCTGTTCGATTACCGCGCCCCGGCCGGGGTCCTGCGCGCCCAGTTGCAACCGGGCATGCGCCTGCGAGTGCCCTTCGGCCGACGGGAGATGATCGGCATTCTGGTGGAAGTCACCGACACCAGCGAAGTGCCGGTGGAAAAACTCAAACCGGCGCTGGCGCTGCTCGACGCCACGCCGCCGCTGCCGCCGGCGCTGTTCAAGCTGTGCCTGTGGACGTCCCAGTATTACCAGCACAGCCTCGGCGACACGCTGAGCTGGGCACTGCCAGTGTTGTTGCGCCAGGGAGAACTGGCCGAAGCACGCCAGGAGCGCTTCTGGTCCGCCGCGCCCGGTGCCAGCCTCGATGACCCGCGCATCGCCCGCGCCCCCCGCCAGCGTGAAGCCCTGGCGACGCTTGCCCAGCATCCTCACGGCGTCGCTCATCAATTGCTGAGCAAGCTGATGCTGAGCAAGGACAGCCTCGATTTACTGCTCGCCAAGGATCTGGTGCAGGTGGAAATCCGCAAGCACGCGCCTGGCGCTCGCCACGAACACTGGCTCGCGCAGCCCGAGCTGCCGCTCAACCCAGAGCAGCGCGCTGCTTATGAAGCCATTCGCGCCGGGTTCGACAGTTATCACGCCTTCCTGCTGGCCGGCGTCACGGGCAGCGGCAAGACTGAAGTGTATTTGCAGTTGATCCGCGAAACGCTTGAGGCAGGCAAGCAAGCGCTGGTGCTGATTCCGGAGATCAACCTCGGCCCGCAAACCCTGGCGCGCTTCGAACAACGATTTAATGCCCGCATCGCCCTGATCCACTCTGCAGTCAATGACCGCGAGCGCCTCGAAGCCTGGCTCGCCGCCCGGGACGGTGACGCCGACATCATTATCGGCACCCGCTCGGCGCTGTTCACGCCAATGAAAAACCCCGGCCTGATCATCATCGATGAAGAGCACGACAGCTCCTATAAACAGCAGGAAGGCTTGCGCTACCACGCCCGGGATCTGGCACTGGTTCGTGCACGGCAGGAAAACATTCCAATCGTGCTCGGCTCCGCCACGCCGTCACTGGAAAGCCTGCACAACGCCTACACCGGCCGGTACGGCCTGCTACGCCTGAATGAGCGAGCAGGTGGGGCCAAGCAGCCGCGGTTCTTGCGTCTGGATGTGAAAAGCCGTCCGCTGGACAGCGGCATTTCCGGGCCGATGCAACAAGCCATCGGTCAGACATTGGCTGCCGGGCAGCAAGTGTTGGTGTTCCTGAACCGCCGCGGCTTTGCACCGACGCTGTTGTGTCATGACTGTGGCTGGATGTCCGAGTGCCAGCGCTGCGACGCCCGAATGACCGTGCACCAGCGCTCCGGCGAACTGCGCTGTCACCATTGCGGCTACGTCGAACGAGTGCCTCGGCACTGCCCGAAATGCGGCAAGGTCGATTTACGGCCCGTCGGCGCCGGCACCGAGCGCGCCGAGGAGCGCCTGGGCATTTTGTTTCCGGACGTCCCGGTGCTGCGGGTCGACCGCGACAGCACTTCGCGCAAGGACGCAATGAATCAGCTGTTCGCCACCATCCAGAAAGGTAATCCGTGCATCCTGGTCGGTACGCAAATGCTTGCCAAAGGGCACCACTTTCCACGGGTGACGCTGGTGTCGATTCTCGATGCCGACGGCGGGCTGTTCTCCGGCGACTTCCGCGCCAGCGAGCGCATGGCGCAGTTGATCGTCCAGGTCGCAGGCCGTGCGGGCAGGGCCGAAGAGCCGGGCAAGGTGATTATCCAGACGCATTTGGCCGACCATCCACTCTTGGTGCAATTGACCGAACAAGGCTATTTCGCCTTTGCCGAGCAGGCCTTGAGCGAACGTCGTTCTGCAGGACTGCCACCGTTTGCGCATTTGGCGTTATTGCGGGCCGAAGCGCATAAACCAGGGCAAGCCGAAGGTTTTCTCGATGAGGCATGCAGTGAAGCCGAGCGTTTGCTGGCTGAGCAGAGTTTGACCGGGATCGAGCTGCTTGGGCCGGTGCCGGCCCCGATGGAGCGACGTGCCGGGCGCTATCGTGCGCAATTGTTGTTGCAGGCCACGGCTCGCGCGCCGTTGCATCGATTGCTTGCCAGTTGGCTGCTGCTGCTGGAGCAGATGCCGAGCGGACGGGCGGTGCGCTGGTCTCTGGATGTCGATCCTGTCGATTTGTATTGATTTCAAGATCGCCATCGCGGGCAAGCCCGCTCCCACAGGGGGGCTGTGTCAGGCACATAATAGGTAATCACCGCCGATCCAGTGTGGGAGCGGGCTTGCCCGCGATGGCGGCCGATTTGTCACCACATATCCATAACCTGCCCGCTATAGTTGGCAAGCACGTCTGGGCCACGGATAATGCCCAGTTTTTCCACTAGCGCATCCAGGCGCCGCCGCGCTTGCGGTCGAAAGAGAACACCATGAAAGACACCATTCGCCAGCTGATCCAACAAGCCATCACCCAACTCGTCAACGAAGGTGTGTTGCCTGAAGGCCTGTCGCCGGCGATCCAGGTGGAAAACTCCCGTGACAAGAAGAACGGCGACTTCGCCAGCAACATCGCGATGATGCTGGCCAAGCCGGCCGGTATGAAGCCGCGCGACCTGGCCGAGAAAATCATCGCTGCGCTGCCGGCTGACGAAAACGTCGCCAAGACCGAGATCGCCGGCCCGGGCTTCCTGAACTTCTTCCAGAACACCCAAGCCCTGGCATCACGCCTGGACGCCGCGTTGGCCGACGAACACATCGGCGTGCGCAAAGCTGGCCCGGCGCAACGCACCGTGGTCGATCTGTCGGCGCCGAACCTGGCCAAAGAGATGCACGTCGGCCACTTGCGCTCGACCATCATCGGCGACGGCGTGGCGCGCGTTCTGGAGTTCCTCGGCGACGAGGTGATCCGCCAGAACCACGTTGGCGATTGGGGCACCCAGTTCGGCATGCTGATGGCGTACCTGCAGGAAAACCCGATCACCAGCGACGAACTGTCGGACCTGGAAAACTTCTACCGCGCCGCCAAGCAACGCTTCGATGAATCCGAAGAGTTCGCTGACCGTGCCCGGGGCCTGGTGGTCAAGTTGCAGGCCGGCGACCCTGACTGCCTGGCGCTGTGGACCAAGTTCAAAGACATCTCGCTATCGCACTGCCAGAAAATCTACGAACTGCTGAACGTCAAACTGACCATGGCCGACGTGATGGGCGAGAGCGCCTACAACGACGACCTGATCAACGTGGTCAATGACCTCAAGGCCGCCGGCCTGCTGGTTGAAAGCAACGGCGCACAATGCGTGTTCCTCGATGAGTTCAAGAACGCCGACGGCGACCCGCTGCCGGTGATCATCGTCAAGGCCGACGGCGGCTACCTCTATGCAACCACCGACCTGGCGGCCGTACGCTACCGCAGCGGCAAGCTCAAGGCTGATCGCGCGCTGTACTTCGTCGACCAGCGTCAGGCGCTGCATTTCCAGCAAGTGTTCGCAGTGGCCCGCAAGGCCGGCTTCGTGACGCACCCGATGGAAATGGAACACATGGGCTTCGGCACCATGAATGGTAAAGATGGCCGCCCGTTCAAGACTCGTGACGGCGGCACCGTCAAGCTGATCGATCTATTGACCGAAGCCCAGGAGCGCGCCTACACCCTGGTCAAGGACAAAAACCCGGAGCTTGCCGATGACGAGTTGCGCAAAATCGCCAAGGTGGTGGGCATCGGCGCGGTGAAATATGCCGACCTGTCCAAACACCGCACCAGCGACTACAGCTTCAACTTCGATCAGATGTTGAACTTCGAAGGCAATACCGCGCCTTACCTGCTGTACGCCTACACCCGCGTGGCCGGTGTGTTCCGCAAACTGGGCAAGGACTTCAGCGAAGTCGAAGGCCAGATCGTCCTCGAAGCGGAGCACGAACACGAGCTGGCGGCCAAGCTGGCGCAGTTCGGCGAAGTACTGAATAACGTTTGCGAAAAAGGCACACCGCACATCCTGTGCACCTACCTGTACGATGTCGCCGGTCTGTTCTCCAGTTTCTACGAGAACTGCCCGATCCTCAGCGCCGACACCCCGGCGCAAATGCAGAGCCGCCTGCGCCTCGCCGCGCTGACCGGTCGCACACTCAAGCAAGGCCTGGAACTCTTGGGTCTGGAAACTCTGGAGCGTATGTAAGTTGGCTGCCAAGAAAAAACCTGCACCCAAGCGTGGCGCCAGCCGTTACCAAGCCCCTGCAAAGCAACCGATCCCGGGTTGGCTGTGGATGGCGATCGGCCTGACGGTCGGTGCGTTCGTTGTGTTCCTGATGAAGCTGGAACCGGGCAAGGGCAGCGAAAGCGTCAAGCGCGAGAAAATCGAGCAGCAGAAAGCGACGAAAATCGCCGAGGCCAACAAGACGCCGCCGAGCCCGACGCAACCGGTAAAGCCCAAGTACGACTTCTACACCCTGCTGCCGGAATCGGAAGTGATCGTGCCGCCGGATGCCGTGCCGGAGAAAACCCTGCCGTCGCCGCAAGTGCCAGCCGTTCCGACCACGCCGGTCACACCCGAGCAGGCAGCGAAGATCGATACCGCGCGCGCTCAGGCCGCATTGGCCGGTATCACGCCGCCGCCGGCACCACCGGTGTCGAAAGCGGCGCCAGTGACCAAGTTCTTCTTACAGGCGGGTTCCTTCCGTAAGCAAGCTGACGCGGACAAGGTTCGGGCGCAGATCATTCTGCTGGGCCAAGCGGTGGCGGTTGAATCCGGCACCGTCAAAGACGAAACCTGGTATCGAGTGCTGGTCGGGCCGTTCAGCAACCGCGAACAACTGACCACCGCTCAGAAACAACTGTCCGGCGCAGGATTTAGCAATCTGTTGTTACAACAACGCCAGAACCGCTGACCTACCTCTGATTGTTCCCACGCTCCGCGTGGGAATCCCTCAAGGGACGCTCCGCGTTCCAGCTTTAGAAAGGGACGCGGAGCGTCCCGGGCTGCATTCCCGCGCGGACGGTTCGACGCCTCGACGTGGGAACGATCACCCTCTACACCGCTCGTCCCCTCTCCTGCCCTACAGTTGAAATACGCGCCACCACCCCCATATGAGTTTGCATAAGGCATTTTCGCCCCGCTGCGTGGAGACTCTCCCTTTGACCACCATCGTTTCAGTTCGCCGCCACGGCAAAGTCGTCATGGGCGGCGACGGCCAGGTTTCTCTCGGCAATACCGTGATGAAAGGCAACGCGAAGAAAGTTCGCCGCCTGTACCACGGCCAGGTTATCGCCGGTTTTGCCGGGGCCACCGCTGACGCCTTCACCCTCTTCGAGCGTTTCGAAGGCCAGCTTGAGAAACATCAGGGCCACTTGGTTCGCGCCGCTGTCGAACTCGCCAAAGAATGGCGCACTGACCGCTCCCTCAGCCGCCTCGAAGCCATGCTCGCGGTCGCCAACAAAGACGCCTCTCTGATCATCACCGGCAACGGCGACGTAGTTGAGCCCGAGCAAGGCCTGATCGCCATGGGTTCCGGTGGCGGTTACGCCCAGGCTGCCGCCAGCGCCCTGCTGAAGAAAACCGATCTGTCGGCCCGGGAAATCGTCGAAACCGCACTCGGCATCGCCGGCGACATCTGCGTATTCACCAACCACACCTTTACCATTGAGGAGCAGGACCTCGCGGAGTAAGCCTGTTCCGGCCTTAGTGCCACGGCTCACTTTTGCTTGAGGACCGCCAATTACTATGTCCATGACTCCCCGTGAAATCGTCCACGAACTCAATCGCCATATCATCGGCCAGGACGATGCCAAGCGCGCCGTCGCCATCGCGCTACGTAACCGCTGGCGCCGGATGCAGTTGCCTGAAGAGCTGCGCGTTGAAGTAACACCCAAGAACATCCTGATGATCGGCCCGACCGGTGTCGGTAAAACCGAGATCGCCCGTCGCCTGGCCAAGCTCGCCAATGCGCCGTTCATCAAAGTCGAAGCCACCAAGTTCACCGAAGTCGGCTACGTCGGTCGCGACGTCGAATCGATCATTCGTGACCTGGCCGATGCCGCCATCAAATTGCTGCGCGAACAGGAAATGACCAAGGTTCGCCACCGCGCCGAAGACGCCGCCGAAGACCGCATCCTCGACGCCCTGCTGCCACCGGCACGCATGGGTTTCAGCAATGACGACGCGCCCTCTTCTTCCGATACCAACACCCGCCAGCTGTTCCGCAAGCGCCTGCGTGAAGGCCAGCTGGATGACAAGGAGATCGAAATCGAAGTCGCCGAAATGGCTGGCGTCGACATCTCCGCGCCACCGGGCATGGAGGAAATGACCAATCAGCTGCAGAGCCTGTTCGCCAATATGGGCAAGGGCAAACGCAAGAGCCGCAAGATCAAGGTCAAGGAAGCGCTGAAACTGGTGCGTGACGAAGAAGCCAGTCGCCTGGTCAACGACGATGAGTTGAAGGCCAAAGCCCTGGAAGCGGTCGAGCAGCACGGCATCGTGTTCATCGACGAAATCGACAAAGTCGCCAAGCGCGGTAACTCCGGCGGAGTCGACGTGTCCCGTGAAGGCGTGCAGCGCGACTTGCTGCCACTGATCGAAGGCTGCACTGTCAACACCAAGCTGGGTATGGTCAAGACTGACCACATCCTGTTCATCGCTTCCGGCGCGTTCCACTTGAGCAAGCCGAGCGACCTGGTGCCTGAGCTGCAAGGTCGTCTGCCGATTCGTGTCGAATTGAAGGCGCTGACGCCTGAAGATTTCGAGCGAATTCTCAGCGAGCCGCACGCCTCACTCACCGAGCAATATTGCGCCTTGCTGAAAACCGAAGGCCTGTCCATCGAGTTCCAGGCTGACGGCATCAAGCGCATCGCCGAGATCGCCTGGCAGGTCAACGAGAAGACCGAGAACATCGGTGCCCGTCGCCTGCACACCTTGCTCGAGCGCCTGCTCGAAGAGGTGTCGTTCAGCGCCGGCGACCTGGCCAGTGCCCACGACGACAAGGTGATCATGATCGACGCCGACTACGTCAACAGCCACCTCGGTGAATTGGCGCAGAACGAAGACCTGTCCCGCTACATTCTGTAAAGCGACAGGTTGCAAGCCACAAGCTGCAAGTCGGTCACCTACCGCTTGCAGCTTGAAGCTCGAAACTTGTAGGCTGGCGCCATGAGCCAAATCCCTACCGACATCAAGCTGCACAAAGCCTCGAAAACCCTGTCGCTGAAATACGCGTCCGGCGAGGAATATCACCTGCCCGCCGAGTTCCTGCGCGTGCACTCTCCTTCCGCCGAGGTCCAGGGCCACGGCAAGCCTATCCTGCAATTTGGCAAGATCGACGTAGGCCTGAGCAAAGTAGAACCGGCCGGTCAGTACGCACTGAAATTGACCTTCGATGACGGCCACGACAGCGGCTTGTTCACCTGGGAATATTTGTACGAACTGGGGCGACGCCAGGATGCACTCTGGGATGATTATCTTGCCGAGCTCAAAGCCGCCGGAAAAACCCGCGACCCCAGCCAGTCCATCGTCAAACTGATGCTCTAGGTCAGGCCTCTTGCTCTTTAGAGGGCATTTTCTAATTCCATCTGTTTGAATGCTCCGCTCCTGGGTCGCTGATCGGCCCGCTTGCGAAAAAAATTAAACTCGGGTAACCAATGGAGCTGGCAAGTTCCCTGCAGTGCTCTCTGCGATTGAAAAAAGCAGCGATGCAGAATTAACGGTCACCCGAGCAGTAGTACCTGGCCTTGGCTGTGTGCGACTACACAGCTGGACCCAGGTACTCGTCTCAGGACAATGGAGCGTCGTAGATGAGTAACAAGAATAACGATGACTTGAAGTATCAAGCCTCGGAAAACACCTTGGGGCTGAATCCTGTCGTTGGGCTGCGTGGAAAGGATCTTCTGGCGTCCGCTCGAATGGTGCTCAGGCAGGCCATCAAGCAACCGATTCACAGTGCAAAGCATGTCGCCCATTTCGGCCTTGAACTGAAGAACGTGTTATTCGGAAAATCCGAGCTTCACCCCACTAGCGATGACCGTCGCTTTGCCGATCCGGCCTGGAGCCAGAACCCGCTCTATAAACGTTATTTGCAAACTTACCTGGCGTGGCGCAAGGAACTCCACGCCTGGATCGACGACAGTAACCTGCCGCCCAAAGACGTCAGTCGCGGGCATTTCGTGATCAACCTCATGACCGAAGCCATGGCCCCGACCAACAGTGCGGCCAATCCGGCAGCGGTCAAACGCTTCTTCGAAACCGGCGGCAAAAGCCTGCTCGATGGCCTCTCGCATCTGGCCAAGGACCTGGTGCACAACGGCGGGATGCCGAGCCAGGTCAACATGGGCGCCTTCGAAGTCGGCAAGAGCCTGGGCGTAACCGAAGGTGCGGTGGTGTTCCGCAACGACGTGCTGGAGCTGATCCAGTACCGCCCGATCACCGAGCAGGTGCACGAGCGTCCGCTGCTGGTGGTGCCGCCGCAGATCAACAAGTTCTATGTATTCGACCTGAGCCCGGACAAGAGCCTGGCGCGTTTCTGCCTGCGCAACAACGTGCAGACGTTTATCGTCAGCTGGCGCAACCCGACCAAGGAACAGCGCGAGTGGGGGCTGTCGACCTACATCGAAGCGCTCAAGGAAGCGGTCGACGTGGTGATGGCGATCACCGGCAGCAAAGACGTGAACATGCTCGGCGCCTGCTCCGGTGGCATCACCTGCACCGCGCTGTTGGGCCACTACGCCGCGATCGGCGAGAAGAAGGTCAACGCCCTGACCTTGCTGGTCAGCGTGCTCGACACCACCCTGGACAGCGACGTAGCACTATTCGTTGACGAACAAACCCTCGAAGCCGCCAAGCGCCATTCCTATCAGGCCGGCGTGCTGGAAGGCCGCGACATGGCGAAAGTCTTCGCCTGGATGCGCCCCAACGATTTGATCTGGAACTACTGGGTCAACAACTACCTGCTCGGTAACGAGCCGCCGGTGTTCGACATCCTGTTCTGGAACAACGACACCACCCGGTTGCCCGCCGCATTCCATGGCGACCTGATCGAGATGTTCAAAAGCAATCCACTGATCCGTCCCAATGCACTGGAAGTGTGCGGCACGCCGATCGACCTGAAGCAGGTCACCGCCGACATCTTTTCGCTGGCCGGCACCAACGACCACATCACCCCGTGGAAGTCCTGCTACAAGTCGGCGCAGTTGTTTGGCGGCAAAGTTGAATTCGTGCTGTCCAGCAGCGGTCATATCCAGAGCATCCTGAACCCACCGGGCAACCCGAAATCGCGCTACATGACCAGCATCGAAATGCCGGTCAAAGCCGAAGAATGGCAAGAAAATTCCACCAAGCACACCGACTCCTGGTGGCTGCACTGGCAGGCATGGCAAGCCGAGCGTTCGGGGAAGCTGAAAAAGACCCCGGCAAGTCTTGGCAGCAAAGCTTACCCAGCGGGCGAGGCAGCGCCAGGCACTTACGTACACGAGCGGTAACCGAAACACCCCACACCCTGTGGGAGCGAGTCTACTCGCTACCACAGGGTCGATCGGGGATGAATTCACCCACAGGGCTTGAAGCATGCCGCAACCGTTTATATTCCGTACCGTCGACCTGGATGGCCAGACCCTCCGCACGGCAGTACGTCCCGGCAAGCCTCACTTGACGCCCTTGCTGATTTTCAACGGCATCGGCGCCAACCTGGAGCTGGTGTTTCCGTTTGTCGCGGCGCTGGACCCGGACCTGGAAGTCATTGCGTTCGACGTCCCCGGTGTCGGCGGTTCATCGACACCCAATCGGCCATACCGCTTTCCGGGCCTGGCCAAACTCACGGCACGGATGCTCGACTATCTCGACTACGGGCAAGTCAACGTCATCGGCGTGTCCTGGGGGGGCGCCCTCGCCCAGCAATTCGCCTATGACTATCCCGAGCGCTGCAAGAAACTCGTGCTGGCGGCCACTGCGGCCGGCGCAGTGATGGTGCCGGGCAAACCGAAGGTGCTGTGGATGATGGCCAGCCCTCGGCGCTACATCCAGCCGTCCCATGTGATTCGTATTGCACCGATGATCTACGGCGGTTCGTTCCGGCGCGATCCGACGCTGGCCGCCAGCCATGCGGCGAAGGTCCGTTCGGCGGGCAAGCTCGGTTACTACTGGCAACTGTTCGCCGGACTCGGCTGGACCAGCATTCACTGGCTGCACAAGATTAACCAGCCAACCCTGGTGCTGGCTGGCGATGACGATCCACTGATTCCGCTGATCAACATGCGCATGCTGGCCTGGCGGATTCCCAATGCCCAGTTGCACATCATCGATGACGGCCATCTGTTCTTGATTACCCGTGCCGAGGCCGTGGCACCGATCATCATGAAGTTTCTCGAGGAGGAGCGGCAGCGCGCCGTGATGCATCCGCATCCGGCGCCATTGGGCGGTTAACCGGCCCATTGTCGGTCGGCAGGACGCCGCACCGCGCAACAACCCGTTACAGCGTCTATGGTGTTCTGGTTCGTGTGTTTGTATTTGGCCTGAAGACGAAGGAGTGTTGATTCATGCGCGAAAAACCAGCAAGGGACTTTTTGCCCACGCCCGCCGCGTTCATCAACGCACAGAGTGCAATTACCGGCCTGCGCGGCCGGGATCTTTTATCAACCTTGCGCAGCGTGGCGGCACATGGCTTGCGCAACCCGGTGCACAGTGCCCGGCACGCCTTGAAGCTGGGCGGTCAGCTTGGCCGCGTACTGCTGGGTGAAACCCTGCACCCGACCAATCCGCAGGACAGTCGTTTTACCGACCCGGCGTGGAGCCTCAACCCGTTTTATCGCCGCAGCTTGCAGGCCTACCTGAGCTGGCAGAAGCAGGTCAAAAGCTGGATCGACGAGAGCAACATGGCCCCGGATGATCGTGCTCGCGCGCACTTCGCGTTCGCCTTGCTCAACGACGCCGTCGCGCCCTCCAACACCCTGCTCAATCCGCTGGCGATCAAGGAAATCTTCAATTCCGGCGGCAACAGCCTGGTGCGGGGGATCAGCCATCTGGTCGACGACTTCCTGCACAACGACGGCCTGCCCAGGCAAGTCACCAAGCAAGCGTTCGAGGTGGGTAAAACCGTTGCGACCACCACCGGCTCCGTGGTGTTTCGCAATGAACTGCTGGAGCTGATCCAGTACAAGCCAATGAGCGAAAAGCAGTATTCCAAGCCGCTGTTGGTGGTGCCTCCGCAAATCAACAAGTACTACATTTTTGACCTGAGCCCACACAACAGCTTCGTCCAGTTCGCCCTGAAGAACGGCCTGCAGACCTTTATGATCAGCTGGCGCAACCCCGATGTGCGGCATCGCGAATGGGGGCTGTCGTCCTACGTAGAAGCCGTTGAAGAAGCCATGAATGTCTGCCGGGCGATCACTGGTGCCCGCGAGGTCAACCTGATGGGTGCTTGCGCCGGCGGGCTGACCATCGCCGCCCTGCAAGGGCACTTGCAGGCCAAGCGGCAGCTACGGCGGGTGTCCAGCGCGACGTATCTGGTCAGCCTGCTGGACAGTCAGATGGACTCCCCAGCGACACTGTTCGCCGACGAGCAGACGCTGGAAGCGGCCAAGCGCCGCTCCTATCAAAAAGGTGTGCTGGACGGCCGCGATATGGCCAAGGTGTTCGCCTGGATGCGCCCCAACGATTTGATCTGGAGCTATTTCGTCAACAACTACCTGCTGGGCAAGGAGCCGCCAGCGTTCGACATTCTCTACTGGAACAACGACAACACGCGCCTGCCGGCAGCCTTTCATGGCGATCTGCTGGACTTCTTCAAGCACAACCCGTTGAGTCATCCGGGCGGTCTCGAAGTGTGCGGCACGCCGATCGACTTGCAGAAAGTCACCGTCGACAGTTTCAGCGTGGCCGGCATCAACGATCACATCACGCCTTGGGACGCGGTGTATCGCTCGACGCTATTGCTGGGGGGAGAACGGCGCTTCGTTCTATCAAACAGCGGCCACGTGCAGAGCATCCTCAACCCGCCGAGCAACCCCAAAGCCAACTTCGTCGAGAGCGCGAAACTGAGCAGCGACCCAAGGGCCTGGTATTACGACGCCAAACAAGTCGACGGCAGTTGGTGGACCCAATGGCTGGGCTGGATTCAGGAACGCTCAGGCGCGCTGAAGGAAACGCAAATGGCCCTGGGCAACCAGAACTATCCACCGATGGAGGCGGCACCCGGCACTTACGTGCGCGTGCGCTGATTGACCACGAACCACGGCACACGCCTGCCGTGGCATGACTCGACCATTAAGAAGACTGGATGAAAACCCGCGACCGGATCCTCGAATGTGCCCTGCAGTTGTTCAATCAGAAGGGCGAACCCAACGTCTCGACCATGGAAGTTGCCAATGAAATGGGGATCAGCCCGGGCAACCTCTACTACCACTTCCACGGCAAGGAACCGTTGATTCTCGGATTGTTCGAGCGTTTCCAGGCCGAGCTTGCGCCATTGCTTGATCCCCCGGCCGATGTGGAACTGGCCCCGGAGGACTACTGGCTGTTCCTGCACCTGATCGTCGAACGGTTGGCCCACTACCGGTTTTTGTTCCAGGACCTGTCGAACCTGGCCGGGCGCTTGCCGAAACTGGCCAAGGGCATCCGCAATCTGCTCAATGCACTCAAACGCACGCTGGCTTCATTGCTCGCGCGGCTCAAAGCCCAAGGGCAGTTGGTCAGCGACACGCAGGCGTTGGGGCAACTGGTGGAACAGATCACCATGACGCTGCTGTTCTCGCTGGACTATCAGCGGATTCTCGATCGAGAGGGCGAAGTGAGGTTGGTGGTTTACCAGATCATGATGCTGGTGGCGCCGCATTTGCTGCCGCCGATCAAGGTCGCGACGGAGCAGTTGGCTTTGCAGTACCTCGAAGAACACGAATAACCCTGACTACAGCAAATCCTGTGGTGGGCTGAAGAAATCCAAGGCAAACAAAAACGCCCGACCTTTGCAGGCCGGGCGTTTTCTTGAGCCCTGAAAAATCAGGACTGACTGGTTGGCGTCGATGGAGCTGGCGCGGCAGTCGGGGTGACAGCAGGGGTCGGTGCGGCAGCGGAGTTCGATGCGCTGACCGGGGTAGCCGGTTTGGCAGCAGCCACTGCTGGTTTCGGTGCAGCAGCTTTAGGCGCTACCGGCTTTTTCACGACCGGTTTTTTCGCTGCGGCAGGTTTGGCCGCTGGCTTGGCTGCCGGTTTAGCGGCTGCGGTTTTTGCTGCAGGCTTGGCAGCCGGTTTAGCGGCGACCGATTTGGCCGCCGGCTTGGCAGCTGCAGGTTTAGCCGCGGCAGTCTTGGTAACGGACTTGGCAGCAGACGCGACTTTCGACGCGGCTTTAGCGACCGGCTTGGCGGCAGCTTTTACCAGCGGCTTGGCAGCGGTTTTTGCCGCAGGTTTGGCTGCCGCGGTTTTCGCCGCAACAGGCGCAACCTTGGCACCGGTGAGTTTTTCGATTTGCTTGGTCAAGGTATCGACCTTGCTGTGCAGCGCTTTCACTTCATTGCGGCTAGGTACACCCAGGCGCGAAATGGCGCTGTTCAGGCGCTTGTCGAAAGCGCCTTCCAGCTCATCCCACTTGCCCAGTGCACGGTCTTTAACGCCGCTGATACGCGACTTGGCCGACGAAGCGGAGTCCTTGGCAGCATCGACTTTTTTGCCGACAGCGCTTTTGGTGAGCTTCTCGGCTTTCTCGCCGTCTTTAACCAATGTATCGAAGAGCTTGCTGCCGTCAGTGTCGATCTTCGAGTACACGCCTAAACCAGCCAGCCAGATTTTGCGGGAGTAGTCTTCGACTTTCCCGATCCACGAGCTGCCTTCTTTTTCGGTGTTCTTTTTGCCAGCCATCCCGTTCTCCTTAAGATTTACGCGCGACGCGTTCGAGCAATGCCGTCAGCTCATCGAGCTTAGCAGAGAGTGTCTCAACGTCATGTTTAGACGGAATGCCGATACGATTCAAGGCACTTGCGACACGCGAGTCAAAAGCCTTCTCGACCTTGTCGAGTTGAAGTTCAACCTTGCCTTTGAAAGTGCTCACTTCACTCTTGGCTTCTTCGATCTCTGAGTTAGCGGCTTCAAGTTTCTCAGCCACTACTTTTTTGCCTTTCTTTTCAACAGTTTGACCAGCCTTGATCAACTCTTGAAAGTATTCGCTGCCCTCGTGGCCGACCTTGGTGTAAGCACCCAGGCCTGCCAGCCAGATCTTGCGGGCATAGGATTTGACGTCGCTCAGAGCGGTTGTCGAAGCGTCGATTTTTTTCTTCAAAATAACTTTGGCCATGGTGCACCTCACGCGCAGAAGGTTTGAGGAACTGCCCGCGAAAGTGTCGGGCTCAGGCACAAAGTAGGGAGAAAAATTAGAAACGGCACCCTAACAACTGACACAAATCGTGTGATGCCTTATGGAAGAGATCGCAGCCTCGTTTCACTCGACAGCTCCTACAAAGGACGGCGGTGTACATCTGTAGGAGCTGTCGAGTGAAACGAGGCTGCGATCTTTTCAGGATCACGCCAACGCTTTATCGAGGGCCTTTTCAATTTCCGATTTGATGGTGCCGCTCATGGCCGACATCAACAGACCCAGCTCCACATCAACCTTGATCGAATCCTCCCCCACATGCACCGCACCTTTAACACCGGAACGCTTGAGGTTCAGGGTGTCGCCGGACCACTGCGGTTCCAGGCCATATTGCTCGGACAGTTTCTGCGCCAGCTTCTCAGCCTTCTCGCGGGCAGCTTCCTTACCCAGGCCGTGGGCACGTTCAACACTAATACGGGCCATCAAATAACTCCTGCTTTATGAATACTTTCCTGAAGCATCTTGACCGTCACTGCGGCAAAACGTCCCCGTGGTTGTCCATCTTACCTTCAGCCTTGCCAAGACAAAGCAGGCCACCGGGATTAGAATGTCCCGCATTCTCTTCTGGTGACAGCGATATGACTGATCAGCGCAAAGGCAGCGATGCCGAACCCACCACTCACTTCGGTTTCAAAAACGTTCCGGAAAGCCAAAAAGCGGAAAAAGTCGCTGAGGTTTTCCACTCGGTAGCGGCCAAGTACGACTTGATGAACGACCTCCTGTCGGGCGGCATGCACCGTCTGTGGAAGCGTTTCGCGATAGAACTGTCGGGGGTTCGCACCGGTAATCGCGTACTCGACATCGCCGGTGGCACAGGCGACCTGACCAAGAAGTTCTCGCACCTCGTTGGCCCGACCGGGCAAGTGGTGCTGGCTGACATCAACGAGTCCATGCTCAAGGTCGGTCGCGACCGCCTGCTGGATCTGGGTGTGGCCGGCAACGTCGAATTCGTTCAGGCCGATGCTGAAAAACTGCCGTTCCCGGACAACCATTTCGATTGCGTCACCATCGCCTTCGGCCTGCGTAACGTCACCCATAAAGAAGATGCACTGCGCTCGATGCTGCGCGTGCTGAAACCGGGCGGCCGTCTGCTGGTGCTGGAATTCTCCAAGCCGACCAACGCGCTGATGTCCAAAGCCTACGACGCCTACTCGTTCGCCTTCATGCCGCTGATGGGCAAGCTGATCACCAACGACTCGGAAAGCTATCGCTACCTGGCCGAATCGATCCGCATGCACCCGAACCAGGAAACCCTGAAGTCGATGATGGTCGAGGCCGGTTTCGACCGCGTGACCTATCACAACATGACCGCAGGTATCGTCGCCCTGCACCGCGGCATCAAACCCTGATGCTGTTGGCCGGCCTGCTCGCCAGCGTTGAACTCGGTCTGAACCGGGTGCTGCGTCTCGACAGCACGGCGCTGCCGCGACTGGCGCATTTGAGTGGCAGGGTGATTGCCGTCGATTGCCGCAGTCCGGCGCTGCAACTGTTCATCCTGCCCAGCGATGAAGGCCTGATGCTCGCCTCCCACTGGGAAACCGGCGCCGATTGCACTTTGCGTGCACCGGCCTCCAGCCTGTTGAAACTGGCGATGAGCAAGGACAAGACCTCCGTCCTGCATGGCCCTGAAGTCGAACTCGACGGCGACAGCGGCGTGCTGCTGGAACTGGCGGCGATCCTTCAGGACCTTGAACTGGACTGGGAATACGAGCTCTCGCGCTGGCTGGGACCGGTCGCCACGCAACTGGTTGGCGGTCACCTGCGCAGCCGCGCACGCTGGTATCAGCAAGGGTTCGCCAGCCTCAATCAGAACCTGGGCGAATACCTGGCTGAAGAATCGCGCACCCTCGTCGGTCAGCGCGAAGCCGAAGCCCGTTTCAGTGAACTGGACCAGATCAAACTCGATCTGGAACGTCTCGAGGCGCGTTTCGAGCGCCTTTCCCGATCCCTCGACCCAAGCGATAACGCATGAAGCTGCTTGCCGTCCGCCGTTTGTTGCGCATCCAGCGCGTTGTGATTCGCTACCGCCTCGATGACCTGCTGTTCGCCCTGCCACTGCCCTGGTTTCTGCTGGCGCTGCGCTACGTGTTGCCGTGGCGCTGGTTCCCGCGCAAGACGCTGGACCTGAGCCGTGGCGCGCGATTGCGCCTGGCGCTGCAGGACCTGGGGCCGATTTTCATCAAGTTCGGGCAGATCCTTTCGACGCGCCGCGACTTGCTGCCGGAAGACATCGCCGATGAGCTGATGAAGCTTCAGGACCGCGTGCCGCCGTTCGACTCGCAGGTGTCGGTCAACCTGATCGAAGAACAGCTCGGCAAAAAAATCAGCGAAGTGTTCAGCCGATTCGACGTCGAGCCGCTGGCCTCGGCCTCGGTGGCGCAGGTGCATGCCGCGCAGCTGAAAACCGGCGAAGAAGTGGTGGTCAAGGTGATCCGCCCAGGCCTCAAACCGATCATCGCCCAGGACCTGGCGTGGCTGTTCATTCTTGCCCGCGCCGCCGAAAAACTCTCGGCCGACGCGCGTCTGCTGCACCCGGTGGACGTGGTCCAGGACTACGAAAAAACCATCTACGACGAACTCGACCTGCTGCGCGAAGCGGCCAACGCCAGCCAGTTGAAGCGCAACTTCGAAGGCTCGCCGCTGCTTTACGTGCCGCAAGTCTATTGGGATTGGTGCCGGCCGAAAGTGTTGGTGATGGAGCGCATCTACGGGATTCAGGTCACTGACCTTACGACCCTGGCCGACCAGCGCACCGACATGAAAATGCTCGCAGAACGCGGTGTGGAGATCTTCTTCACCCAGGTTTTCCGCGACAGCTTCTTTCACGCCGACATGCACCCAGGCAACATCTTTGTCAGCACCGTGAACCCGTGGAGCCCGCAGTACATTGCGATCGACTGCGGCATCGTCGGCAGCCTGACCCCGGAAGACCAGGATTACCTGGCGCGCAACCTGTTCGCCTTCTTCAAGCGCGATTACCGTCGTGTGGCGCAACTGCACATTGACTCGGGCTGGGTGCCGGCAGAAACCAAACTCAACGAGTTCGAAGCGGCGATTCGTACCGTGTGCGAGCCGATCTTCGAAAAACCGTTAAAAGATATTTCCTTCGGCCAAGTGCTGATGCGCCTGTTCCAGACGGCTCGACGCTTCAACATGGAAGTGCAGCCGCAGCTCGTTTTACTGCAAAAAACCCTGTTGAACATCGAAGGCCTGGGCCGTCAGCTGTACCCGGAGCTGGACCTGTGGAACACCGCCCAGCCGTTCCTGGAACGCTGGATGCGCGAGCGTGTCAGCCCCAAAGCCTTGCTTGGCAACGTACAGAGCCAGTTCGAACAGCTCCCGCATTTGGCCAACATGGCCCGCGACCTGCTCGAACGGATGTCCCAGCCCCATGCCTATGACCCGCCGCCACCGTGGCACCAGCGCCGGGACGACTGGTTCCTGCGATTGCTGGGCACCGCTCACTTGGCGGGCGGTGCGATACTCGCCATTGGCGGTCCGTTGAATGAACTGGCTTACTGGCCGGCCGGAATCATGATGGCCGTCGGCTTGTATCTGGTCGTTCGCCGATAGCCGTATTGAGCTGCAAGCGATAAGCTTCAAGCTTCAAGCGATATTCGTAGCGCTCACTTTTGGTTTATGGCTGTAGATTAGCAACGCTACACATTATAAAAGCACGATTCAGATCGGCTTTTACTTGTGGCTTAAAGCTTGAAGCTTGTCGCTGCCCCTCGGGAATCGAAGATGAAAAACTGGCTGGACGAGATCAAGTGGGATGCCAATGGCCTGGTGCCGGCGATCGCACAGGATCACAAGACCGGGCGCGTCCTGATGATGGCCTGGATGAACCGCGAAGCACTGGAATTGACCGCTGCCGAGAACCGTGCCATTTACTGGTCACGTTCGCGCGGCAAGCTGTGGCGCAAGGGCGAAGAGTCCGGCCACGTGCAGACGCTGCATGAGATGCGCCTGGACTGTGACGCCGACGTGATCATCCTGATGGTCGAGCAGATCGGTGACATCGCCTGCCATACCGGCCGCCAGAGTTGCTTCTATCGTGTCTTCGAGAACGGCGACTGGAAAACCGTCGACCCGGTGCTCAAGGACCCGCACGCCATCTATAGCGCAGGACACACCCATGAGTGACACGCTGACCCGTCTGGCCCAGGTACTGGAAGAGCGCAAAGGCGCCGCCGCCGACAGCTCGTATGTCGCCAGTCTGTACCACAAGGGCTTGAACAAGATTCTGGAAAAAGTCGGCGAAGAGTCGGTCGAAACCATCATTGCCGCCAAGGATGCCGCCATCAGCGGTGACTGCAGCGATGTGATCTACGAGACCGCCGATTTGTGGTTCCACAGCATGGTCATGCTCGCCCAACTGGGGCAGCATCCTCAGGCTGTACTCGATGAACTGGACCGTCGTTTCGGTCTGTCCGGACACGCCGAGAAAGCCTCGCGCCCGTCCGCCTGAACAATTATTAGAGAGGAGCAGCAACATGGGCATTTTTGACTGGAAACACTGGATCGTCATCCTGGTTGTTGTCGTGCTGGTGTTCGGCACCAAAAAACTGAAAAACCTCGGCACTGACGTGGGCGAGTCGATCAAGGGTTTCAAGAAAGCCATGAGCGACGAAGACAAGCCGGTTGACCCGACTGTGACCCCGGCCCAACCGGTTCCACCGGTCGGGCCGCAGACCACACAGTCCGTGAACCAGCCGCACACCATCGATGTGCAGGCGCAAAAAGTCGAAGAGCCAATCCGCAAAGACGTGTGAGCACTGACTAATGTTTGGTATCAGCTTCTCTGAACTGCTGCTCGTCGGCCTCGTTGCCCTGCTGGTGCTGGGCCCCGAGCGTCTGCCGGGTGCTGCGCGCACCGCCGGCCTGTGGGTCGGCCGCCTGAAGCGCAGCTTCAACGCGATCAAACAGGAAGTTGAACGTGAAATCGGTGCCGACGAGATCCGTCGGCAACTGCACAACGAGCACATTCTGTCGCTGGAACAGGAGGCGCGGAAGATTTTCACGCCGACTCAGCAAGAAGCCACACCGGTTCCGCCGGTTGAGCCCGTGGCAGAGCAGACAATCCAGGCTCCAGCCGCTGCACCTGTTGCAGTGGCCGCCGAACCTGCGCCCGTCGTAGCAGCAACGCCGGTTGAACCCGTTACGCCTGCGGCTGCGCCTGTTGCGCCGGCCCCTCATGACCCAACACTGCCGCCGCGAGCCCCATGAGCGATCTCCCTGAAAACGACCAGCACATGCCGCTGGTTTCGCACCTCACCGAGCTGCGTACCCGTCTGCTGCGCTGCGTAGCGGCGATTTTCATCATCTTCGCCGGGCTGTTTGCGTTCACCCAGCAGATCTACACCTTCGTCTCAACGCCACTGCGCGCGTACCTGCCGGCTGGCGCGACGATGATTGCCACCGACGTGTCGTCGCCGTTCCTGACGCCGCTGAAGCTGACGATGATGGTTTCGCTGTTCCTGGCGATCCCGGTGATCCTGCATCAGATCTGGGGCTTCATCGCGCCGGGCCTGTACAAGCATGAGAAGCGCATTGCGGTGCCATTGCTGATGTCCAGCATCGTGCTGTTCTATACCGGCATGGCGTTCGCCTATTACCTGGTGTTCCCTCTGATCTTCAAATTCTTCGCCGCTGCCACCCCGGCCGGCGTGGAAATGATGACCGACATCACCAGCTACCTCGATTTCGTCATGACGCTGTTCTTCGCCTTCGGCGTGGCGTTCGAGATCCCGGTGGCCGTGGTGCTGCTGGTGTGGATCGGCGTGGTCGACGTCAAATACCTGAAGAAAATCCGCCCGTATGTGGTCATCGGCTGCTTCGTGGTCGGCATGATCCTGACGCCGCCGGACATCTTCTCGCAGACTTTGCTGGCGGTGCCGATGTGGCTGCTGTTTGAAATCGGCGTGCTGTTCGGCGGTTTGATCAGCAAACGCGGCGAGCATCCGGACGACCAGCCGGCAGACGATCACAACGACCAGCCGCCAGCGACCCAGCCGTGAACCTGCTGCTTCTCGAAGAGGCCGACTTCATTGCGGCCGACCGGGCGATCCTGCGCGATCGCCGGTTGACGCACATGCAGGAAGTCCATCGCTGCGTCGTCGGTGACAGCATGCGGGTCGGGCGCATTGGCGGGCTGATGGGCTCAGCCGAAGTGCTGCGCCTGGACGCCGATGAAGCAGAACTGCGTGTCACCCTCGACCAGCCGCCACCGGCCAAGCTGCCGCTTACACTGGTCTTGGCCCTGCCAAGGCCCAAAATGCTGCGCAGGGTGTTTCAGACCGTAGCGGCCATGGGTGTGCCACGAATCATCCTGGTGAACAGCTATCGCGTCGAGAAGAGCTTCTGGCAAACACCGTTCCTTGAACCCGAAGCGATTCGCGAACAATTGATCCTCGGCCTCGAGCAAGCTCGGGACAGCGTGCTGCCGGACATCGTTATCGAGAAGCGCTTCAAGCCGTTCGTCGAGGATCGCCTGCCCGCCATCAGCGAGGGCACCCTCGGCCTCGTTGGCCATCCCGGTCACTACCCGCCCTGCCCTCGTGGCCTGGACGAGCCGGTGACCCTGGCCATCGGCCCCGAAGGCGGCTGGATTCCTTACGAAATCGATCTGCTGGCCAAGTCTGGCCTGCAACCGGTGCAACTGGGCGATCGTATCCTGCGCGTCGAAACCGCCGTCACTGCCCTGCTCGCCCGCCTTTTCTAATTCGCCCTCACAGGGAAATTCCTCGTCCCGGCCAACGTATGCGCCTATAGATTCGTGCTCGTCTGCCGATACAGCCCTCATAAAACCATGTGTGGTCCGAGGGAGTTGCAGCATGTACCGTTCGCTAGCCGAGAGTCTGGGAAATGTAAGCGTCAATCGCAAACTGGGGATCGGCTTCGGTCTGGTGCTGCTGCTAACCTTGCTGATCACCTTCACGGGCTGGACCGGCCTGACGGGCGTGATGAGTCGTGGCGACAAGCTCGGGTTCATCGCCAGCCTAAATGACCTGACCAAAGACCTGCGTCTGGCACGCCTGGACTACGAAATGCGCCGAGGCGAACAAGGCCCGGGCGCCGTCAACGACTTGTTGGGGCAGCTCGACGCCGGTCTGCAAACCGCGCGCAAACTGATCGAACAGCCAGACGACGTGGCGATGATCGACCAGCAACTGGCCGCCGTCAGCCAGTACAAGCAAGCGTTCAGCACCATGGTCCAGGCTGGAGCGAATCGCGAAGATGCCCGCAGCAAACTCGGTGCGACCGCTGACAACGCCGTGGCCCGCGTCGCCGAAGTCGAAAAGTCCATGCTGCAAGGCGACAGTGTCGCCGACTTCAACAGTGTGATCGACCTGAGCAAACTGATTCAGCAAGCGCGCTTCCAGGTCCGCGGCTACACCTACAGCGGCAAGACCGAGGCCGAGCAACCCGCGCTGGACGCGATCGACAACGCCCTGAAAAATCTCGAAAGCCTGCCGGCCAAACTGCCGGAGCAACATATTGCCAACCTGCAGCAGGCGACGGAGTCGCTTAAAGCCTACCGCGCCGCGGTCAGCCAGTTTCGCGACTCGCAGGTCGCCAGCGCTGCCGCCCTCAAGCAAATGGCCGCGCAAGGGGACATCCTGCTCGATGTCAGCAAAAAACTGACCGTATCGCAAACCATCGTCCGTGACACCGATGCCGCGCACGCCAAAAACCTGCTGCTAATGGCGACCGTTCTGGCCTTGGCGTTTGGTTTGCTCGCTGCGTGGGCGATCACTCGCCAGATCGTGATCCCGTTGAACCAGACCCTTAAAGTGGCTGAGCGCGTTGCTGCCGGCGACCTGACCCACAACCTCGTCTCCGAGCGCCGCGATGAACTGGGCCAGCTCCAGCGCGCCATGCAGAGCATGACCCTGGGTCTGCGCGAGCTGATCGGCGGCATCAGCAATGGCGTCACGCAAATTGCCAGCGCAGCCGAACAACTGTCAGCGGTGACCGAGCAAACCAGCGCCGGGGTCAACAGCCAGAAGGTCGAGACCGATCAGGTGGCGACCGCCATGAACGAAATGACCGCCACTGTCCAGGAGGTCGCGCGTAACGCCGAAGAAGCCTCTGAAGCCGCCGTCGCCGCCGACCAGCAAGCGCGTGAAGGTGACAAGGTCGTCGGCGAAGCCATCGCCCAAATCGAACGCCTGGCCCTCGAAGTCGGCAACTCCACCGCTGCCATGAGCGATCTCAAACGCGAGAGCGACAAGATCGGCAGCGTCCTCGACGTGATCAAATCCGTCGCCCAACAAACCAACCTGCTGGCGCTCAACGCGGCCATCGAAGCCGCCCGGGCCGGTGAGGCTGGACGTGGTTTTGCGGTGGTCGCCGACGAAGTTCGCAGCCTGGCCCAGCGCACTCAAAAATCCACCGAAGAAATCGAAGAGCTGATCGTCGGCCTGCAAACCGGCACCCAGCAAGTCGCGACCATCATGGACAACAGCCGCAGCCTGACCGACAGCAGCGTCGAGCTGACGCGCCGCGCCGGCAGCTCACTGGAAAGCATCACCCGCACCGTGTCGGCGATCCAGTCGATGAACCAGCAGATTGCCGCCGCTGCCGAGCAGCAAACCGCAGTGGCTGAAGAGATCAACCGCAGCGTGCTGAACGTGCGCGATGTGTCGGAACAGACCTCGGCCGCCAGCGAAGAGACCGCGGCCTCCAGCGTTGAGCTGGCGCGGTTGGGGACGCATTTGCAGATGCTGGTGGGCAGGTTCAAGGTTTGAGGTGACGCGAAGGCCTCGGTTCACTTGGGACCGAGGTGATGCAATCGCGGGCAAGCCCGCTCCCACAGGGTTCGGCGGTGTAACGCAAGTAGCGTAAACAACGAAAATACTGTGGGAGCGGGCTTGCCCGCGATGGCGGCCGTAAGGTCGCCGAAGTTACAGAACCTGGCGCAAGAAAGCCTGCGCCCGCGGGTCCTTCGGTGCATCGAAGAACTCGGCCGGCGAAGCATCTTCCAGCAATTTGCCGTGATCGAAAAACAACACCCGATCCGCCACTTCCCGCGCAAAACCCATTTCGTGGGTGACGCAGACCATGGTCATGCCTTCCACGGCCAGGGTTTTCATTACGTCCAGCACTTCGCCGACCATCTCCGGGTCGAGTGCCGAGGTCGGTTCATCGAACAGCATCACCTTGGGCTCCATGGCCAACGCGCGAGCAATCGCCACACGCTGTTGTTGTCCGCCGGACAGACGCGATGGAAATTCATTGGCCTTCTGCGCAATTCCGACCTTTTCCAGCAACACCATGGCCTTGGCCTCGCGTTCTTTCTTGCCGCGTTTGCGCACGACTTTCTGGGCCAGGCAGAGGTTTTCCAGCACGGTCATGTGCGGGAACAGGTTGAAGTGCTGGAACACCATGCCGACTTCGCGGCGATAGGCGTTCACATCGGTTTTCGGATCGGCCAGTTGCAGCCCGTCGATGCTCACCGAGCCCGAGTCGAATGCTTCCAGGCCGTTGAGGCAGCGCAGGAACGTCGACTTACCGGAACCCGAAGGGCCGATGACCACCAGCACTTCGCCCTTGGCCACCTGCGTGGTGACGTTATCCACCGCGCGAACCATCTGGCCACGAGTGTCGAAGACTTTTACCAGATTGCGGACTTCAATCACTTTGCGCGAGCCTCCGCTCAAGACGGCTGGCGATTTTCGACAGCGGCAGGTTGATCAACAGGTACAGCCCGGCCACGCAGAACAGGATTTCGAAGGGCGAGAATGAGGTGGTGATGACTTCGCGACCGCTTTTGAGCAGCTCGGTAATCGCGATCACCGACACCAGCGAGGTGTCCTTGACCAGGCTGATGAATTGCCCGGCCAACGGCGGCAGCACGCGCTTCAATGCCTGCGGCAGCACCACGTGGCGCATCGACTGGACTGCGCTCAAGCCTAGGGAGCGCGCTGCTTCGTTCTGGCCACGGGCGATGGACTGCACGCCGGAGCGGATGATCTCCGCCACATAGGCGCCGGTAAACAATGACAGCGCGGCGATCCCGGCGAACTCCCGGGACAGGTTCATCACGGTGCCGATGAAAAAGTAGAAAATGAAGATCTGCACCAGCAGCGGCGTACCGCGCACCAGCTCAACGTAGATCGTCGAGAGATCGCGCAGCGTCGGGTTATTCGACAGACGACACAGCCCCGTGGCGAGACCGATCAGCAAACCCAGCACGCCGGACACCACCGACAACCACAACGTGGTCCACAGCCCCCACATCAGTGGTCCTGCGGCCCAGTGGCGGGTGACGCCGATCACATCGCCTTCGGCGACGTCGTCGCCTTGGGCAACTTGAAGACTGTTGTCGTCGACGGTCAGGTGCTGTTCATCGCCCGCGTCATTGCGCAGGGTGACTTCGGCTTTATCGCCCTTGCGCACCAGTTCGCTGACGGTAGAGATGTCCGAGGCGCGCTGGGACTCTTCGGCGTGGTAGGCGAAGTATTGCGGAACGCGGTTCCAGCGCCATTCGTAGGACATCAGCGAGGTGGCGTAATACAACGCGCCGGCCAGGCCGATCAGCAGCAGCACGGTTAATACGTGCCACGGCCATTGGGCTTTTTTCTGTTTCATCTGCTCTGATGGTTCCGAATTCTGTGTCGCCAGCAAGGCCGTCATCGCGGGCAAGCCCGCTCCCACAGGGTCGGCGGTGAACACAAATGTTGTGTTGACGCATAACCTTGTGGGAGCGGGCTTGCCCGCGATTGAGGCTCCTCAGGTCTGTCTGACCGGGCCTTATTCCATGTCCTTGAGCCAAGCGGTGTCTTTGAACCACTTGTCATGGATTCGATCGTAGGTGCCGTCTTCGTGGATCTGGTGCAGGAAGTTGTTGATGAAATTGATGCTGTCAAAGTCACCCTTCTTCAGACCGAAGGCCAGCGGCTCATAGGTGAACGGCTTGTCGAGGAACACCAGTTTGCCGGCACCGACCTTGTTCACCGCCACTACGTTGTACGGTGCGTCGTAGATGAACGCGTCCGCCTTGCCGTTGACTACGTCGAGCACGGCTTCCTGTTCGTTGTCGTAACCGTGGTACTTGGCTTTGGCGATCAGTTTTTTCGCGACCATCTCGCCAGTGGTGCCCAGCTTGGAGGTGATGCGGTAGTCAGCGGTGTTCAGGTCCTTATAGGACTTTATGGTGCCTTCCAGCTCCTTGCGGATCAGCAGGGTCTGGCCAACCACGATGAACGGTTCGCTGAAATTCAGGCGCAGGTTGCGTTCCTGAGTCAGGGTCATGCCGCTGCCGATCATGTCGAACTTGTCGGTCATCAGGGCCGGAATGATGCCGTCGTAGCCGGTGGACACCAGCTCCAGCTTGACGCCCATGGCTTTTGCCATGGCTTTGAGGATGTCGACTTCGAAACCGATGATCTCGCCGCGCTTGTTGGTCATTTCGAACGGCATGTAGGTCGGGTCCATGCCGACTTTCAGTGTGCCGCGCTTGACCGCGTCATCGATGGCACCGGCCTGCGCCGCGCTCACTGCAACCAATGCCGTGACGCCGACCAGCAGCATCGACAGATACTTCTTCATCTTCAAGTCCCCAAAACCATTGCGATGTGAGGCGCGCAAACGGCGGTTTTTCTTTAGAAAACCAGCAGATACGAACAGAAAACTGTCCGGGCGCACCAATTCGGGGACGGATGCTAACCCACTCGGCCATTTGCACAAGGGTTTGGAAACGATCAGGCAAAAAAAAGCCCCGCTTTCGCGGGGCTTTTCATCAGGCCATCTGAGGTTGTACGTTCAGTGGCTTGAGAGGCAGCAGCGGCGCATGGGGATCGGCCTTCACCGATTTGCGCCAGGCTTCCAGCCACTCAGGGTGACCTTCGTCCCAGACCTGTTCGTGCAAGCGAGCCAATGCCACCGGATCGCTCAGCAAGTACACACGCTCATTGTTGGTCAGCCCGTCGGGACCGACTTTCAATGCATGGCGAACCCGTTCGTTGCGCAGCCATTCGATCGGCTCGGCATGAGCATGACGGGAAGTCGCCAGCGAACAAGCCAAGGCGTTCTGCTGTGGATCGACCACCGCGCGAATAAAGCCGTCATTCAGAGCATGCCAACGATTTTCGTGGGTGTACTGGTCCGTCGCCAGCAACGCTTGCGGCGGATTGTATTCCTCAGGGATCAGGAACAGGCTCGCGTCGCGAGACTTGAGGCCCAGGCCGACACGGCTGGAGATCACCGACACCGGGATCGACAGCATCAACGAACCGACGATCGGCACCAGCCACCACAGGAAACTCGGGTTCAGCCAGACCACCAGCAGAGCCCAGAAGAAACCCAGCAGGGTTTGCGGACCGTGGCGTTTTACCGCCTCGCTCCATGGCGTGGAGTCGTCGTCACGTTGTGGCGAGTTCCAGGTCGCAGCCCAGCCGAGGAACGCGGCGAGCACGAAACGGGTGTGGAAAATCATCCGCACCGGCGCCAGCAGCATGGAGAACAGCATCTCCAGCAGCATCGAGAAGGTCACCTTGAACTTGCCACCGAACTCTTTCGCGCCCTTGGCCCAGATCAGGATGATGCTCAACAGTTTCGGCAGGAACAGCAGCACGATAGTCGTCGAGAACAGCGCCACGGCCTTGTCCGGGTGCCATTGTGGCCACAGCGGATACAGCTGACGCGGTTCCATGAAGTACTGCGGCTCCATCAGCGTGTTGACCGCCAGCAGCGCCGTCGACAGCACGAGGAAGAAGAACCACAGCGGCGCCGACAGGTAAGACATCACGCCGGTCAGGAACACCGCACGGTGTACCGGGTGCATGCCCTTGACCAGGAACAGGCGGAAGTTCATCAGGTTACCGTGGCACCAGCGACGGTCACGCTTGAGTTCGTCCAGCAGGTTCGGCGGCAGTTCTTCGTAGCTGCCCGGCAAGTCGTAAGCGATCCACACGCCCCAGCCGGCACGGCGCATCAGCGCTGCTTCAACGAAGTCGTGAGACAGGATTGCACCGGCAAAAGCACCTTTACCTGGCAACGGCGCCAAGGCGCAATGCTCGATGAACGGCTTCATGCGGATGATCGCGTTGTGGCCCCAGTAGTGGGATTCACCCAACTGCCAGAAGTGCAGACCGGCGGTAAACAGCGGACCGTACACGCGAGTCGCAAACTGCTGCATGCGCGCATAAAGGGTGTCCATGCCCGACGCACGTGGCGCGGTCTGGATAATGCCCGCATCCGGGGTGGCTTCCATCAAGCGCACCAGGCTGGTCAGGCATTCACCGCTCATCACCGAGTCGGCGTCGAGCACAACCATGTACTTGTAGTCACCGCCCCAACGACGGCAGAAGTCGTCGAGGTTGCCGCTTTTACGTTTCACACGGCGGCGGCGACGGCGATAAAAGATCTTGCCGAAGCCCTTGGCTTCACGGCAGACGTCCAGCCAGGCTTGCTGCTCGGCAACGCAGATGTCGGCTTCATTGCTGTCGCTGAGGACGAAGAAGTCGAAGCGATCCAGGTCACCCGTGGCCGCCACCGACTCGAAGGTCGCCCGCAAACCGGCAAACACCCGTGGCACGTCCTCGTTGCAGATCGGCATTACCAGTGCGGTGCGCGCATCCTTGGCGATCGGCTCGTTGCCGGCACTTTTACCGGAGATGCGATATTTATCGTGACCGGTGAGCAACTCGAGGAAGCCCATCAACGCGGTCCAGAAACCGGCCGATACCCAGCAGAACAGAATCCCGAACAGAATCAGGATGCTGGTTTGCAGCGCGTACGGCAGCACTTGCGTGGCGGTTTGCAGCAGCGGTTGATGCAGCACTTCGTTCAGGTCGACGAACGACCAGCCCTGGTACGGCATGATGCCTTTCATGTACCAGCCGGCAACGATCGTCTGGCCCAGCATCAGCACCAGCAAAATGTAACGGCGGATCGAACCGACGGTGCGCCAGCGAGCCGCCGGCAATACGCGCTCATCCTTCGGCGGAGCCGGCGGATTGGTGCGACCGGTCAGACGCCGCCAGCCACGCACCAGAATATTGGTGCGCCACGGCTCCGGCACGACTTTGGTCCGACGGATCGGCGGCGTTGCTTTGAGTACGACACGACCGCTGGCGTCGACCGCCAGCATTTCCGCCTCTTCCAGCTCTTCAGCAGAGTTCAGGAGCAGGCGCTTGCCCACCGAGGCTTGTGCAGCCTCGGTTGGCGCGTCGAACGTCGAAGATGACAGACGCTGGTGCAACTCGCTGAAGGACTTGCAGCCCGCGAGTTCCGCGCGCTGCTGGTCGGTCATCGGTAAATGCGCCAGATACTCGGCAAGAGTCTCTGGCTGTACTTGAGAATTACTCATCGGCAGGCAACTGGTAGCTCCAGGTCTCGGTCAGGACTTCTTCAGTCGATGCCGATTCCGGTGTGGCTGGGGCCGCGTCCGCAGCGACAGGCTGCTTGGCGTCTTTGTTGTCCTTGTTCTTGGCATCCGCAACTGGCTTGGCATCGGCCTGTTTGGCGTCAGCTTGCTTGGCGTCCTTGGCTTCCTTGTCCATCTTCTCTTGTTGCTTGGCGGCAACCTTGTCGGCCTTGGCAACAGAAGAATTGGAGGCTGGCAGCGATGTCTTGGCGAGGTCGGCAGGCACGATGTTTTCGACCAGTGCAGCACGCATCTCGGTAGGCTTGCCCGGATCCTTGATCTTCATCCGCAAGGTCAGGCGCCAGCCCTTGGTTTCAGGGTTGTAACGCACGCTGTTCTCGACCAGCTCAGCATTATCGCCAACGCTGACCTGACTGCGAACGTCCGCCGTTTCCGGCAGGGCCGCCAGGGATGGACCTTCAAAGTCCACCAGGTAAGCCACGGTGCCGTCCGGCTGACGGATCAGGTTGGACTGTTTCACGTCACCCGTGGACCGCAGGGTCTGTTGAACCCAGGCGCTGTCCGGTGCGTGAAGCGCGGCTTCGTCGATGGTCCAGTGCAAGCGATAGGCGACGTCCAGCGGCTGGCCTGGTTCAGGCAGTTTTTCCGGACTCCAGAAAGCAACGATATTGTCGTTGGTTTCGTCGGCAGTCGGAATCTCGACCAGATCAACGGAGCCTTTGCCCCAATCGCCTTGCGGTTCGATCCAGGCGCTTGGGCGCTTGTCGTAGCGATCGTCGAGGTCTTCATAGTGGCTGAAGTCGCGGCCACGCTGCAGCAAACCGAAACCGCGCGGGTTCTCGATCGAGAAGTTGCTCACGGCCAGGTGTTTTGGGTTGTTCAACGGGCGCCAGATCCACTCGCCGTTCCCGGCATGGATCGACAGACCGCTGGAATCGTGCAGTTCGCGACGGTAGTTGAGCACTTTCGACGGCTGGTTGGCGCCGAACAGGAACATGCTGGTCAACGGCGCAACGCCAAGCTTGGTGACCTTGTCACGCAGGAACATCTGGGCCTTGACGTCGACAATGGTGTCGCTGCCAGGACGCAGGGTCAGGCGATACGCACCGGTAGCGCGTGGCGAATCCAGCAGCGCAAAGATGACCAGATGCTTGTCACCCGGCTTTGGCTGTTGAATCCAGAACTCGGTGAAACGCGGGAATTCTTCGCCGGACGGCAACGCGGTGTCGATGGCCATGCCGCGAGCGGACAAGCCATAAGTGTGGCCCTTGCCGACGACGCGGAAGTAGCTCGCGCCCAGCATAGTCATGATTTCGTCTTGCTTGTCGGCCTTGTTGATCGGGTAAAGCACACGGAAACCGGCATAACCCAGTTGTTCGGTGGCTTTAGGATCGAACTTTACATCGCCGAAATCGAAACGACTTGGATCGTATTTGATCTCTTCGACGGTGTTAGCCGTGATTTCGTTGATTTTCACCGGCGTGTCGAAATGCATGCCCTGGTGATAGAACGAAAGCTTGAACGGGGTTTTCTGGTCGGCCCATTCGGCTTTTTCGGTGCGGAAACGAATCTTTTGGTAATCCGCGAATTTCATCTCACGAAATTCATTCGGCAGGTTACTGCGCGGGGCTTCGTATTTTTGCCCGGCCATCTCTTTTGCCTTGGCCGACACATCATCCAGATTGAACGCCCAAAGCTGGCCGGCGCTGAGCAGGCAAAAGAATGCCGAACCCGCTACAAGAGCGCTTCGCAACCGTTTGGCAGACAATTTTGGTGCATTACAGGGACTAACAATCACGAGCAACCCTCGCCGAAAACAGATCAAAAAACCAACGGCCAGTTAAAGGGCCTGTGAGGAATTCGGCATGAAAAAACCGACCCTACAGACCACTCTTGCCAAGTTGGCGAGCATTGTTCCGACTCCTATGGGGCTAAATGATTCCCCAACAGGTCCCGGACAAGTCTCTACCTAAGTCAAAATGGACCAACGAACGCCGATCCCCGTAGCGCGCGATTATCTAGTAGGCCGCGTTACAACGCATCAGGGCGAACAAAGTATTTATCGCGAAAAGCCCCTGTTTTCAGTCGAAAAGCCCTTAAAAAGGTGTTTCAAGCGCTTTCAGGTCTGTAACAGGAATGTCACCGGGCCATCGTTGACCAGGTGAACTTGCATATCCGCGCCGAATCTACCTGATGCCACAGTGCCATGCACCTGTTTCGCTTTGCTTAATAGATAGTCGAAAAGCTCCTCGCCCAGGGCCGGAGGGGCCGCTGTCGAAAAACTCGGGCGCAACCCGCTCTTGGTGTCGGCGGCCAGGGTGAACTGCGAGACCAGCAGCAACCCGCCACCCACCTCCGCCAGGGACAGGTTCATCTTGCCCTCGGCGTCACTGAACACTCGATAGTTAAGCAGCTTATGCAGAAGTTTGTCGGCGCTGACACGAGTATCTTCCGGCTCGACAGCCACCAGCACCAGCAATCCCTGATCGACCGCACCCACCACCTCCCCCGCTACCTCGACTCGCGCGCCACGCACGCGTTGCAGCAGGCCCTTCATGCTTCTTCAGGTGGCAGGTCGAGCAGGCGACGCGCCATCTGACCGGCGGCCCGCACCAGCGCATCGGTGATACCCGGCTCGGAAGCGGCGTGTCCGGCGTCGCGAATCACCTGCAATTCGCTGTTCGGCCAGTTCTGATGCAGTTCCCAGGCATTGTCGAGTGGGCAGATCACATCATAACGACCGTGGACGATCACGCCCGGCAAATGAGCGATCTTGCCCATGTCACGAATCAACTGATTAGGCTCAAGGAACGCGTTGTTGGTGAAGTAGTGGCATTCGATGCGGGCGATGGACAAGGCGCGCTGAGGTTCGGAGAAGCGGTCGACCACCAGCGGGTTCGGACGCAAGGTCGCGGTGCGGCCTTCCCAGGTCGACCAGGCCTTGGCGGCATGCATCTGCGCGATCTGATCGTTGCCGATCAGGCGTTTGTGGAAAGCGCTGAGCAGATCGTCGCGCTCGTCCAGTGGAATCGGAGCGACATAGTCCTGCCAGTAATCGGGGAACAGACGGCTGGCGCCACACTGGTAGAACCATTCGATTTCCTGCGGGCGGCAGAGAAAAATCCCGCGCAGGATCAGACCGTGCACGCGTTCCGGGTGGGTTTGCGCATAGGCCAGGGCCAGCGTCGAGCCCCAGGAACCGCCGAACAGCACCCATTTGTCGATGCCCAGGTGTTTGCGGATCCGCTCAAGGTCGGCGACCAGATCCCAGGTGGTGTTGTTTTCCAGGCTGGCGTGGGGCGTGGAGCGACCGCAACCGCGCTGGTCGAAGGTCACGATGCGATACAGGTTCGGATCGAAGTACCGGCGGCTCTGGGCATCACACCCGGCGCCCGGGCCGCCATGGATGAACACGACGGGTAAACCTTCCGGTGAACCGCTTTCGTCGACATACAGGGTATGGGTTTCGTCGACAGCCAGATCGTGCCGGGCGTGGGGTTTGATCTGCGGGTACAAAGTCTGCATTGCGCGCTCCGTAAGGGGTCGAGGTCATCCCTGGGGGGACTTCTATTATTCTGCCGTCCGGCATCATAAACCCGAATTACGTCAATGAGCATGCCCTTGCTGAGTCAGAGTTTTGCCGCCAGAAATCCGAGCAGGGTTTCATAGAGTGCGTCGACCTCGGCGACCTGACCGCGCCCGCGCAAACAGCCGTGAACCAGTCCCTCGCCGTAATACAGCCTAGCGGCAACGCCCGCCGCATTCAGTCGCTCGGCGTAGCGCACGCCGTCGTCACGCAGTGGGTCGAATTGCGCCACGGCGATCAACGCCGGTGGCAAACCGGCCAAATCCCCGGCGAGCAACGGCATCGCGTAAGCGCCCGGCTGTCGGGAGCCGCGCAAGTACAAGGCGTGATAGCAATCCACGTCGCTGCTGCTGAGCAAGGGGGCATCAACGCATTCACTGCGCGACGGCAACTGATGATCGCCCCCCAACCCCGGATAGATCAGGATTTGCGCCGCCGGCAATGGCTCGTTCGCATCCCGCAGTGCCAGACACAGTGCGGCGGCAAGGTTGCCGCCAGCGCTGTCCCCGGCCACCAGCGTTCGCGCGGGATCAAGCCGGAACGGGCCGCTTCGCAGCGCGCGCCAGACACCCAGGCAATCATTGAACCCGGCCGGATACGGATGCTCCGGCGCCAGACGGTAATCGACAGCAACCACCAACACACCAAGCGTGGACGCCAGTTCGGTACAGATGAAGTCGTGGGAGTCCAGATCCCCCACCACCCAGCCGCCGCCGTGCAGATACACAATGCACGGGCAACCGCTGGCGGCTGATGTCACCGACGGTTGATAGGACCGCACCGGCACGCCAGCCAATTCGAAATCGACCACATAAAGCCCGGCGGGACGCGGCGGGGTGAACGCCCGACACATCTCGCTATAGGCCTGACGTAAACCGCCGAGGCTGGCGTCAGTGCTATTGAAGCTGACGGTTTTCTCAACGAACGCCGTCATCTGCGCGGATAAAGGATAAGCCGTCATCAGGGTTTCAAACTGGCCTGAACGGTGGCGACGCCATCCTTGCCATCGATACTGGTGACGCCTGACAGCCAGCGCGAAAGATCTTCCGGATGATCACGCAGCCACTGCTTGGCGACGTCCTGAGGCGTCTTGCGCTCCATGATTGGCACCATCAACTGGCTTTCCAGGGCGGCGGTGAAGGTCAGGTTTTCGAGCAGTCGATACACGTTCGGGCAGCGCTGGGCATAGTCCGGTGCGGTCACGGTGGAGACGGTCGCCGCGCCTTCATTCGGGCCATAGACGTCTTCGCTGCCGGTCAGGTAGGTGATCTTCATGTTGATGTTCATCGGGTGCGGGGTCCAGCCGACGAACACCACGAATTCCTTGCGGTTGACCGCCCGTTGCACGGCGGCAAGCATCCCGGCCTCACCGGACTCGATCAGTTTGAAATCCTTCAAGCCGAAGTGATTGGTCTCGATCATGGTTTTGATCGTGGTGTTGGCGCCGCTGCCCGGTTCGATGCCGTAGATCTTGCCGCCAAGCTTGTCTTTGAATTTGGCGATGTCAGCAAAGGTTTTCAGCCCCGCCGCCGCAACATAGTCGGGCACCGCGAGGGTTGCCTGGGCGTCGGCCAGGCTCGGTTTGTCCATGACCTTCAACTGATCGGCGGCCACGAACGGGGCGATGTTCTTGTCCATTGCCGGCTTCCAGTAGCCCAGAAAGATATCCAGACGCTTGTCGCGGATGCCGGCGAAGATGATTTGCTGCACAGCGCTGGTTTGCTTGCTTTCGTAGCCCAGTCCGTTCAGCAGTACATCGGCCATGCCACTGGTGGCGATGACGTCGGTCCAGTTGACCACGCCCATACGCACAGCCTTGCAGGAGGCGTCGTCGCTGGCCAGGACGCTGGTGCTCAGAAGAGCGGTGCCGCAGAGGACTGAGAGACAGCGGGTAAACAGTCTTTTCATCGGTAGGATCTCGTGCGGCAGATTATTGTGAGGTCGGTGTCTTCATGCACCGTGCCCAGAACATTACGCAGCGTCGAGAGGAGAAAAGCGAACTGTAGCGACCGAGATTTGCACAGCGGCGACTTGATAGCCACGTGCTGATCGTTCCCATGCTTTGCGTGGGAATGCAGCCGTGACGCTCCGCGTCACTGGACGCGGAGCGTCCCTTGAGGCATTCCCACGCAGAGCGTGGGAACGATCTGTCACGCGTAGTGCTTCTGGCCCCAGGCCAACAGGCCTTGCAGCAATTCCTTGAGCACCACTTGCGTCGGCTCGGCCAGGTCCGGGCGATAACGGAACGGCTCGAACTCTTCCATGTACGTGCACTGGCCTAGTTCCAGCTGCACCGCGTGGATGTTTTCAGCCGGGTTGCCGTAATGACGGGTGATGTGGCCGCCCTTGAAACGACCATTGAGCACGTGGCTGTAATCGGTGTGCCTGGCGCAAATCGCTTCCAGTTGAGTAGCCAACTGAGGATCGCAACTGGCGCCGTTGAAGGTGCCGAGGTTGAAATCCGGCAGCTTGCCGTCGAACAGGTGCGGGATGATCGAACGGATCGAGTGCGCATCGAACAGCAATGCGTAACCGAATTCGGCTTTCAGTCGCGCCAACTCGTTCTGCAGTGTGCTGTGATACGGCGTCCAGACCTGCTCCAGATAGGTCGCACGCTCAGCCGCCGACGGCTCCATGCCCTCGCGGAACAAGGGAATGCCGTCGAACAGCGTTGCCGGATACAGACCGGTGGTCGCGCCGACATACAAAGGCTTGTCGTCGGACGGCCGGTTCAGGTCGATGACAAACCGCGAGTATTCGGCAGCCAGGGTGCTGGCACCGAGTTCGGCGGCGAATTCATACAGCCGCGGGATGTGCCAGTCAGTGTCCGGCAGGCTTTTAGCGTCGGGGATCAACCCGGCTTCGACCGCCGGAGTCAGGCGCAGCCCCGCGTGCGGCATGCTGATCAACAGCGGCACGCGGCCTTGTTTGAAGTTCAGAACCTTATCCACAACTGTTCTCCTAAACGCTCGTTTCGACGCCGTGATGCACGACGCGTTTTTCCAGGTCGCCGCCCAGCCAGTACGACAGGTCGGCGGGACGATCGATTTGCCAGGCGACGAAATCCGCGACCTTGCCGGCTTCCAGCGAACCATGAGTGTCGGCCATGCCCAGCGCGGTGGCGGCATGAATGGTTGCGCCGGCCAATGCTTCTTCCGGGGTCATGCGGAAACAGGTGCAGGCCATGTTGAGCATCAAGCGCAACGACAGCGCCGGCGAAGTGCCAGGGTTGAGGTCACTGGCGATGGCGATTTTCACGCCGTGCTTGCGCAGGGCTTCCATCGGCGGCAATTGCGTTTCGCGCAGGAAGTAGAACGCACCGGGCAGCAGCACCGCGACGGTGCCGGACTCGGCCATCGCAATGGCATCGTCTTCGGTCATGAATTCCAGGTGGTCGGCCGACAAGGCGTGATAACGCGCCGCCAGACTCGAACCGTGCAGCGACGACAGTTGCTCGGCGTGCAGCTTGACCGGCAAACCGAGTGCTTGTGCGGCGACAAACACCCGCTCGACCTGCGCCGGCGAAAACGCCAGGTATTCACAGAACGCATCCACCGCATCCACCAACCCTTCGGCGGCGAGGGCCGGGAGCATTTCAGTGCAGATGTGATCGATGTAATCGTCCGCCCGATCCGCGTATTCCGGCGGCATGGCGTGGGCAGCCAGGCAGGTGCTGCGCACGCTGACCGGCAGTTCGGCGCCGAGGCGACGAATCACCCGCAGGATTTTGCGTTCGCTGGCCAGGTCCAGGCCGTAGCCGGATTTCATCTCGACCGTGGTCACGCCGTCGCGCATCAGGCTTTTCAGGCGCTTGGCGGCGCTGGCGAACAGTTCGTCTTCCGTGGCAGCGCGAGTGGCGCGTACGGTGCTGGCAATGCCACCACCGGCGGCGGCGATTTCTGCGTAGCTGACGCCCTGCAGGCGCTGTTCGAATTCACCGCTGCGGTTACCGCCGAACACCGTGTGGGTGTGGCAGTCGATCAGGCCCGGGGTGACCCAGGCCCCTTTCAAATCGTTGACCGCCGGGTACTCACCCGCCGGTAATTTATCGCGCGGGCCGACCCACTCAATGTGCGCACCGGACGTCACGATGGCCGCATCCTCGATGATCGAGTAGACGCCTTGCGCCATGGTTGCGACGTGGCAGTGTTGCCAGAGAGTTTTCATCCCTTAGTCTCCACAATGTTCAAAATCGAATCGCGGGCAAGCCCGCTCCCACAGGATTTTCACCGTCAATGTGGGAGCGGGCTTGCCCGCGATGAGGCCCTTAAAGGCTCGGCAGCAACTTCACCGAAACCAAATCATTCAGGCAACGCGTGGCCAGCAATTCGGTCGCCGCATTGATGTCCGGCGCAAAGAACCGGTCCTTCTCATAGAACGGCACTTCGTTACGCAGAATCCCGCGAGCCTTTTCCAGTTTCGCCGAGGTCTTGAGACCTTCACGCAGATCCAGACCCTGAACGGCTGCCAACCACTCCACCGCGAGAACGCCGCGAGTGTTTTCGGCCATTTCCCACAAACGCTTGCCGGCGGCTGGCGCCATCGACACGTGGTCTTCCTGGTTCGCCGAAGTCGGCAAGCTGTCCACCGAATGCGGATGGGATAGGGCCTTGTTTTCGCTGGCCAATGCCGCCGCCGTCACCTGGGCGATCATGAAGCCGGAGTTCACGCCGCCATTGGCTACCAGGAACGGCGGCAGTTGCGACATGTGCTTGTCCATCATCAGCGAGATGCGGCGCTCGCTCAGGGAACCGATTTCAGCGATGGCCAGCGCCATGTTGTCAGCAGCCATGGCCACTGGTTCGGCGTGGAAGTTACCGCCGGAGATCACGTCGCCTTCAGCGGCGAATACCAGCGGGTTATCGGAAACGGCGTTGGCTTCCACCGCCAGCACTTCGGCGGCCTGGCGGAACTGGGTCAGGCAGGCGCCCATGACTTGCGGCTGGCAGCGCAGGGAGTACGGGTCCTGGACCTTTTCGCAGTTCTGGTGCGAGTCGGACACTTCACTGCGCTCGCCCAGCAAATCGCGATAAGCAGCAGCGGCGTCAATCTGGCCTTTCTGGCCACGGGCAGCATGGATGCGCGCGTCGAACGGCGAACGCGAACCCAGTACCGCTTCAACCGTCAGGGCACCAATAGCCACGGCGCCGGCGAACAGGTCTTCGCCTTCGAACAGGCCACGCAGCGCGTAAGCGGTCGACACTTGAGTGCCGTTGAGCAGCGCCAGGCCTTCTTTCGCGGCCAGGGTCAGGGGTGTCAGGCCGGCGACTTTCAGCGCTTCGGTCGCTTCCATCCATTCGCCCTTGTAGCGAGCCTTGCCTTCGCCCAGCAGCACCAGCGACATGTGCGCCAAAGGCGCCAGGTCACCGGATGCACCGACCGAACCTTTCAAAGGAATGTGCGGGTAAACCTCGGCGTTGATCAACGCGATCAGCGCGTCGATCACCACACGACGAATGCCGGAGAAACCACGGCTCAGGCTGTTGACCTTGAGCACCATGACCAGGCGCACCAGGGCGTCACTGATTGGCTCGCCAACACCGGCGGCGTGGGACAGCACCAGGGAGCGCTGCAGGTTTTCCAGGTCTTCGCTGGCGATGCGGGTCGAGGCCAGCAGGCCGAAACCGGTGTTGATGCCGTAGGCGGTGCGGTTTTCGGCGAGGATCTGTTCCACGCAGGCAACGCTGGCTTCGATCTGGGCCGAGGCGCTGTTGTCGAGGGTGATTTTGACCGGGCGCTGATAAACATCACGCAGTTGGGCAAGGCTCAGTTGGCCGGGAATCAAATTAAGCGCAGTCACATCATTCTCCTTTTGAGAGCTTTTTATTAACTAACCAGACGCTCCGGAGATGTCCGTTGTCCGTCGCTTCCCATCTTTTTGAGAGGGGCTGGCGCCTTGGCACGCTGGTGTTGTGGATTTCAGTTCAGGTTCGGTAATGCCTTGTGCAACAAAATCGGGTCTTTCAACACGCTGGCAGCAGCAGCGATATCGGGCGCCAGCCAGCGGTCCTGGTCGTAGGCCGGAACTCGCTCGCGCAACAGACGCCACGCGGCATCGGTACCCGCGCCGAAGCGTTGTTCTTTGAGGAATTCAAACGCCTGGGCCGCCAACAGGTACTCGATGGCGAGGATCTGCGTGCAGTTTTCCAGCGCGCGATGCAGCTTCAGCGCGGCGTTGGTGCCCAGGCTCAAGTGATCTTCTTGCAGGCCTGAGGTGACGTAGTTGTCGAGCACGGCCGGTTGCGCCAACTGGCGGTTTTCTGCGCACAGAGACGCGGCTACATACTGGACGATCATCATCCCGGAGTTAACCCCCGGATTGGCCACCAGGAACGCCGGCAAACCGCTGACATGAGGGTTGATCAAGCGGTCGAGGCGGCGTTCGGCGATGGAGCCGATTTCAGCCATGGCAATCGCCAGCAGGTCCGCTGCCAGCGCGACCGATTGGCCATGCGGGTTGGCCTGGGACATGACGCGGAAGTTGTCCGGCGTGCCCAGCAGCAAAGGGTTGTCGGTGCAGCTGTTGAGTTCGGTTTCGATCTGTTGGGTCGCGTGCGCAAGCTGATCGCGAGCGGCACCGTGAACCTGCGGGATCGAACGAATGCTCAGCGCATCCTGTGTGCGGATGCCTTTGCTTGTTGCAATCACTTCACTGCCATCGAGCAGCGCGCGCAAATTGATCCCGACTTGCTGCATGCCCGGATGCGGCTTGAGCGCAATGATCTCGGCATCGAACGCCGCGATCTGACCGCGCTGGGCCTCAAAACTCATGGCGCCAATCACGTCGGCCCACTGCACCAGACGCGTGGCGTCGGCCAGTGCCAGGCAGCTAAGGCCAGTCATGCACGGTGTTCCGTTGACCAGGCACAGGCCATCTTTGGCGCCGAGCTGAACCGGTTGCAGACCTTCTTCAGCCAGGGCTTGTTGCGCAGAAACGATTTGTCCGCGATAGCTGACATTACCGACACCCAGCAAGGCGATGCTGATGTGGGCCATGTGGGTCAGGTAACCCACCGAGCCCTGAGACGGCACTTGCGGGGTGATGCCACGGTTGAGCAACGCCAACAGGGCTTCGACCACCCGACGATGAATGCCGGATTTGCCGTGACTGTAATTGCGGATCGCCGCACACATGATTGCGCGGGTCTGCTCATCGGCCAGTGGAGCACCGACGCCACAGGCGTGACTGAGCAGGGTATTGCGCGACAGTTGGCTGAGTTGTTCGTCCTTGAGCGAGACGTTGCACAAGGCACCGAGGCCGGTGTTGACACCATAGGCACGCTCGCCGCTGACGACGATGCGCTGGACAATGGCCTGCGCATTATCGATCCGCGCCCAGGCCTGGGTCGACAGCTCAAGCTGTGCGCCATGACGGGCAACGGCCACCACATCCTGCCAACGCAACGGGGCGTCGGCGATAACGATTTTTTCAGCCTGGGACATCATTGACCTCGTGCGTACAACTTGAATATTGATGCAGCTTCACCGGCCCCATCGCGAGCAAGCCCGCTCCCACATTGATTTGGGGTGTACACCCAATCGGTGATACACCGCCGATCCTTGTGGGAGCGGGCTTGCCCGCGATAAGGCCCGCCCGATCACCGCAAATTCTTAAACCACCGCAGCCCGACGCTGCACGAACCGATCGACATACTCATCCGCTGGCGAATGCAGAATCTCTCGTGGGGTGCCGACCTGAATCAGGCGCCCGTCCTTGAGGATCGCAATGCGATTGCCGATGCGTACGGCCTCGTCGAGGTCGTGGGTGATGAAGACGATGGTCTTGTGCAGGGTCTTTTGCAGCTCCAGCAACTGGTCCTGCATCTCGGCGCGAATCAGCGGGTCGAGGGCACTGAACGCTTCATCCATCAGGATGATATCGGTGTCCGCCGCCAGGGCACGGGCCAGGCCCACACGCTGACGCATGCCGCCCGAGAGCTGATGCGGGTATTTGTTTTCGTAGCCCTTGAGGCCCACGGTGTTAATCCAGTGCAGCGCGCGCTCGGAGCACATTTGCTTGCTCTCGCCACGCACTTTCAAGCCATAGGCAACGTTATCCACCACGGTCTTGTGTGGCAGCAGGCCGAAGCTCTGGAACACCATGCTGATCTTGTGCCGGCGAAATTCGCGCAGGGCGTCCATGTCGTATTGCAGGATGTCCACGCCGTCCACCAGGATCGCGCCGCTGGTCGGGTCGATCAGGCGGTTGAAGTGGCGCACCAGGGTCGATTTACCCGAACCGGACAGGCCCATGATCACGAAGATCTCACCGGTACCGATGCTCAGCGACAGGTCGTTCACGCCGACCACGCAGCCGGTTTCGGCCAGCACCTGATCCTTGGTCTTGCCCTGGCCAATCATGCCCAGCGCTTCCTTGGAACGGTTTCCGAAGATCTTGAAGACGTTTTTGACTTCGATTTTGCTGATGGCTTGGTTGTTCATTTGCTCACCTCATGCCGTGGCCGACCATACGCCTGAGTAATGCGGTCGATCACCACTGCCAGAATCACGATCGCCAGACCGGCTTCAAGGCCACGTCCGACGTTGAGGGTCTGAATCCCCACCAGTACGTCTTCGCCCAAGCCACGGGCACCGATCATCGAGGCGATGACGACCATCGACAGGGCCATCATGGTGGTCTGGTTGATCCCGGCCATGATGCTCGGCAGGGCCAGCGGCAATTGCACGCCGAACAGTTGCTGCCAACGGTTGGCACCGAACGCGTTGATCGCTTCCATCACTTCACCGTCAACCTGGCGAATACCCAGGTCGGTCAGGCGAATCAGCGGTGGAGCAGCGTAGATCACCGTGGCGAAAATCGCCGGGACCTTGCCCAGGCCGAACAGCATCAGCACCGGGATCAGGTACACGAAGCTCGGCATGGTCTGCATGATGTCCAGCAACGGCATCAGCACCGAACGCAGGCGATTGCTGCGTGCAGAGAGGATGCCCAGCGGAATGCCGATCAGCACCGATATGACCGTCGCCACCATCATCAGCGCCAGGGTCTGCATCAGCTTGTCCCAGAGGCCGACCGCACCCACCAAAAACAGCAGGCCGACGATTACGGCGGTGGTCACGACTTTGCGAGTGGCGTGCCAGGCAACGCCTGCCACGATTGCCAGCATCAGCCACCAGGGCGCTGCACGCAGCAAACCTTCAAGATTGACGATGGCCCACAACAGGGTGTCGGAGATGTGCCGGAACACATCGCCATAGTTGGTGACCAGCGAATCGACCCAACCGTTGACCCAGTCGGCGATGGAAAAGGTAAATCTTTCGGGAAACATAAGAGACTCTCAATCAAGGGGTTGCGATTCAGCGTGCGACTGCCGCTGACGGCAGTCGCAGAGGCTCAACCTACAAGGCCGCGTCGATCTTTTTGGCTGCGTCTTCGCTTACCCACGCGTGCCAGACTTCAGGATGTTCCTTCAAGAAGATCTTGGCCAGTTTTGGCGACTCGATCCGCTCTTTGGTCATGCGCCCAAGGTTCTGGTTCAGGATGTCGATGGGCACGTTGACCTTTTCCAGTACGGCCACCAGTTCCGGGGCTTGTTCGTGGAAAGTCTTGGACAGGCCGACCTTGATATCCACGGTTTTGTTCACGCCTGGTTTTTCTTCGAGTTTCACTGCATCGATCTGGCCCATCAGCGGGGTTGGCGACCAGTAGTAGAACAGGATCGGCTCGCCACGCTTGTAGCTCGACAGCACGGCCGCATCCAGCGCCGGGCCGGTGCCTGGGCGGAAGTTGGTGTAGGTGCTTTCCAGGCCGTAGCTTTTCAGCATCTCGCTATTGTCCAGCTCACAGGTCCAGCCTGCCGGGCAGTTGTAGAAACGGCCTTTGGATGGTTCTTCGGCGTCCTTGAAAATCGCTGAGTATTTGCCCAGATCGGCAATGTTTTTCAGGTCGGGTGCCTTGGCTTCCAGCTTGCGCTTGGCGTCGCCTTCAATCACGTAGCGCGGCACGTACCAGCCTTCGACCGCGCCAACGACAGGAGCACCGACGCCGACGACTTTGCCGGCCTTCTCGGCCTTGTTCCAGACTTCGCTGCGCCCGACCCACTCTTCGGCAAATACTTGAATGTCATTGCTGCTCAGGGCGTTTTCCATGGTGATGGAGTTGCCCGGCAGGCTGTCGGTCTTGCAGTCGTAGCCTTTTTCCAGGACGACTTGCAACACGTCGGTCAGCAGCATCGCGCTTTCCCAGTTCAGACCGGCAAATTTCACCGGTTTGCCCGACTCGCACCAACCGGCAGCCTGAGTGGCGCCGGCACTGGCCAACAGGCCCATGGAAAGCAGTGTGGTCAGCAGGGTCTTGTTCGATTTCATTGTTGTGACGCTCCTAATCATTAATTGGCTTACGGCAGTCAAGAGGCATCCAGCCCTGTCTACGTCCAATCAGGCCTGCGCAGCAGCGCGGCCAGCCCCACTTGTTTTTGGTGCAATGACGCTGTCCTGCTCGATCGGCAGGATCAAGCGATCGGGTACGGCGCTGTGCCATTTTTTTGCGCACACGTAATACACGGCTGCGGGAAGCACCAGGCCGATGATCCAGGAAATATCCACATCGCCCAGGGCCGCCACCAGCGGGCCGGTATAGAACTTGGTAGAGATGAACGGCAGCTGTACCAGCACACCGAACACATAGACGCTGATACCGAGGATATTCCAACGGCCATAGCGACCGTTCGGATTGGCCAGCGCCGGCACGTCATAGCGCTCGCGAGTGATGCAGTAGTAGTCCACCAGGTTGATCGCGCTCCATGGCGTGAAAAACGCCAGCAGGAACAGGATGAAGGACTTGAACGCACCGAGGAACGAGTGCTGACCGAGCAACGCCATCAGTGTCGCAGCACCTACGATGACCAGCACGAAGGCCAGACGCTGCAGGCGCGACACTTTCAGATCACCACGGAAACCGCTGATGACGGTCGCAATGCACATGAAGCTGCCGTAGGAGTTCAGCGTGGAGATGGTGACCTTGCCGAACGCGATGCTGAAATACAGCAGCGCAGCGGTGGCACCGGTACCGCCCAAACCTACGATATAGGCCACTTCGTGGCCGGCGAATTGGCCGTTGGCCGATGCGGCAGCGAACACGCCGAGGACCATCGCTACCTGCGCACCAATGACCGAACCTGCGCCTGCGGCAAAAAAAGTTTTCACCGAGGAAGTCTTGCTCGGCAGGTAGCGAGAGTAGTCAGCCACGTAAGGACCGAAGGCGATCTGCCAGGACGCTGCAAGCGACACCGTCAGCAGGAAAGTGCTCCAGCTGAAGTGGCGGATTTGCAACAGTGCGCCAACATCAACCTGGCTCATCAGACGGCTGAACAGATAAACGAAGGCAATCACGCCAATGACACTGGCAACACGGCCGATCCAATGGATCACCCGATAACCGAGCACCGTGACCAGCACGATGACACTGGCGAAAATCAGGATGCCGACGCTATCGCTGACACCAAACAACTGGCCCAGCGCCTGACCGGAAAGTACGGTTCCCGTTGCAGTGAAACCGAGGTACATCAAACACACCAGTACGATCGGGATAGCCGCGCCATACACGCCGAACTGCACCCGGCTGGAGATCATCTGCGGCAGGCCAAGCTTGGGCCCTTGCGCCGCATGCAACGCCATCACACCGCCGCCGAGCAGTTGGCCGATCAGCAAACCGATCAGCGACCAGAACACATCACCGCCCAGCACGACGGCCAGGGCCCCGGTGACAATCGCGGTGATTTGCAGGTTGGCACCCATCCACAGGGTGAACTGGCTCAACAGACGACCGTGTCTTTCCGCTTCCGGGATGTAGTCGATCGAGCGTTTCTCGATCAACGGTTTGTTGCTTGCACGATCGCTGTTAACAGCCATGATTCAACCTCTGTGGATTGTTGTCGGTGTTGGTGTGATCCGTGTAGGAGCTGTCGAGTGAAACGAGGCTGCGATCATTTCAAGATCAAAAGATCGCAGCCTACGGCAGCTCCTACAGGGTTCGGCGTTATTTGCCGGTAATCATCGGCAGGTTCAGGCCTTGTTCCTTGGCGCAGTCGATCGCGATCTGGTAGCCCGCATCGGCGTGACGCATGACACCGGTGGCCGGGTCGTTGTGCAGCACGCGAGCGATACGCTCAGCCGCTTCGTCAGTACCGTCGCAGACAATCACCATGCCCGAGTGCTGGGAGAAGCCCATGCCGACGCCGCCGCCGTGGTGCAGGGAAACCCAGGTCGCGCCGCTCGCGGTATTGAGCAGGGCGTTGAGCAGAGGCCAGTCGGACACAGCGTCGGAACCGTCCTGCATCGACTCGGTCTCGCGGTTCGGGCTGGCTACCGAACCGGAGTCCAGGTGGTCGCGGCCGATAACGATTGGCGCGGACAATTCACCGCTGCGCACCATTTCGTTGAACGCCAGGCCGAGCTTGGCGCGCAGACCCAGGCCAACCCAGCAGATACGCGCCGGCAGACCCTGGAAGCTGATGCGCTCGCGAGCCATGTCCAGCCAGTTGTGCAGGTGGGCGTCGTCCGGGATCAGCTCTTTGACTTTGGCGTCGGTTTTGTAGATGTCTTCAGCGTTGCCCGACAGTGCAGCCCAACGGAACGGGCCGATGCCACGGCAGAACAGTGGACGGATGTAAGCCGGTACGAAGCCTGGGAAGTCGAAAGCGTTTTCCACGCCTTCTTCCTGAGCCATCTGACGGATGTTGTTGCCGTAGTCGAAGGTCGGAATGCCCATTTTCTGGAATTCGAGCATCGCCTTGACGTGCACAGCCATCGATTGCTTGGCGGCTTTGACCACGGCAGCAGGCTCGGTCTTGGCACGAGCGCGGTACTCTTCCCAGGTCCAGCCAGCCGGCAGGTAACCGTTGAGCGGGTCGTGGGCGCTGGTCTGGTCGGTGACCATGTCCGGGCGCACGCCGCGCTTGACCAGTTCCGGCAGGATTTCAGCCGCGTTGCCCAGCAGCGCGATGGAAATCGCTTTGCCTTCTTTAGTGTATTTGGCGATGCGAGCCAGTGCGTCGTCGAGGTCGGTAGCCTGTTCATCGACATAGCGGCTGTTGAGGCGGAAATCGATGCTGACCTGCTGGCATTCGATGTTCAGCGAGCAAGCGCCGGCCAGGGTTGCAGCCAGTGGTTGAGCGCCGCCCATGCCGCCCAGGCCTGCGGTCAGAACCCAACGACCTTTCAGGTCATCGTTGTAGTGCTGGCGACCGGCTTCGACGAAGGTTTCGTAGGTGCCCTGGACGATGCCCTGGCTGCCGATGTAGATCCAGCTGCCGGCGGTCATCTGGCCGTACATGGCCAGGCCTTTGGCGTCCAGTTCGTTGAAGTGTTCCCAGCTGGCCCAGTGTGGCACCAGGTTGGAGTTGGCGATCAGTACGCGTGGGGCATTGGTGTGGGTCTTGAACACGCCGACCGGCTTGCCGGATTGCACCAGCAGGGTCTCGTCGTCGTTCAGGTTGGTCAGGCTTTCGACGATCTTGTCGTAGCATTCCCAGTTACGCGCCGCACGACCGATACCACCGTAAACCACCAGTTCTTTAGGGTTCTCGGCAACTTCCGGGTCGAGGTTGTTCATCAACATGCGCAGCGGCGCTTCAGTCAGCCAGCTCTTGGCGGTCAGCTTGTTACCGCGTGCGGCACGGATTTCTACGTTGCGGTACTTCGTAGGTTTCTGGGTATTGTCAGTCACGAAAAAGACTCCTCAGCGATCAATTCAAACCAACCCTGGCGGTGGGCAAGCCAGCCTGTGCGCGTTAACGCGTCACAAGCGAATCAGTGGACGCTGCGGAGAGTCTCGATCGACTCATACGCATACGTCTTTACTTGTACATACAAGCATATGCAATCAAGCGGCCAACTTGCTGGATGGGTGTTCAAGAAAAATGGCGCAAAGGGCTGTAAACCCTTTAGATCAAGGGTTTTGACGCAGATGATATTTTTCGGTGGGGATGTGCCGGGTCGGGCGTGGGAGTGTGGCGGCTGTTACTTAAGCGTGGTTTTGCGCCACGCTGGGGCGTTCGGTAACAAGTTGGTGCGCATTGGGGAACGGATTCACGGCAACGAAAAGCATCGCGGGCAAGCCCGCTCCCACAGGTCCAGTGAAGATCCTGTGGGAGCGGGATTGCCCGCGATAGTGTCGCTTGAGTTCTGGATCAGCGTGCAGTCAGTTCAATCACACAGCACGGGCCGCTAGTGGAGACTTCCAGCAGGCCAGCATTACCGTCAAGTTGCAGGCAATCGTGACGCCCCAGTTTTTCGTCACTGTTACCGGCCTTCACTTCAAGCAGCTCGGTGACGCTGAACACCAACACCGTCCCCGCCGAACTGAAAAACCGCTGCTCGCCGTCCAGCCATTGCAACCGCGCGTTGTAGCGCTGCGGCGCGTAGATCAGATTGAAATCGCGAATTGCCCCGCCGAGCAACGTGCAGGAGACCTGGCTCTCACCGCTGAAGGCAAACGGGTCCAGCGGTAACAACGGTCGCGTGTCCTGGCCATCAACGCGCAAGGTCATGCCCTCGCCTTGCAGCACGGTAATCACTCGCTCGTAACCGGCGAATGTGGAAAACCCGCCCGACTCGCCAATATCGGCAATCGACAGGCGCCAGCCGAACCCTTCCAGGCCAGTGCCTGCATCACGGGTGATTTCTTCGGTGCTGCCACCGCCGTTTTTCCACGGCATGCGTGGGTAGTCTTTTGCGCGTAGAACCTTCGTTACATTCATTTATGGCTCTCTATTTATGAAACCGACCTTCCAGGCGATGACGGGAACCGGGGTGGATCAAACGGGCGGCGGTCACTGGCTGACGGCCGGACCAGGTGCGACGGCGAATCAGCAGGCACGGCTCGCCCTTTTCAATCTGCAGCAACTTGCATTCGGACGCCTCGGCCAGAATCGCCTCGACCACGTGCTCGCCCTCGGTCAGCGGTGCGACCTGGTTCAGGTAGGCGTAGGGCGTTTGCAGGGTGAAATCCTGCTTGAGGTAGTCCGGCGCCACCAGCGCATTGACGAAACGGTCCTCGATTTGCACCGGGATGTCGTTTTCGAAATGCACGATCAGTGAATGGAACACCTTCTGGCCTTCGCGCATGTCCAGGGCCAGTGCGCGCTCCGAGCCGGCAGCCTCTTCTTCGAGGGTGATCACCTTGCACGTGTGGCGATGGCCGCGGGAGGCGATTTCGTCGGCGATGTTGTGCACTTCAAACAGCGCGGACTGGCTTTTCGGCTCGGCGACGAAGGTGCCGACACCCTGCATGCGCACCAACAGACCGTCGGCGGTCATCTCACGCAAAGCGCGGTTGATGGTCATGCGACTGAAACCCAGCTGGTTTACCAGCTCACTTTCCGACGGAACGCGGTAGTGCGGCGGCCAGTTTCCACTGTCGATTTGCTGGGTGATCATCTGTTTGACGCGGGCGTACAAGGGCGCCGGACTGTCGCCCATGTTCGCGGCCAACGGTGACACTGGGGGCGGAGTCGGCACGGTTAATCCTTGTTCATTTGGTAGAGGTTGCTAGCTTGCCGGAGTTTACCGAGCAGGCAAACGTCTGTATATGTATATACAAATAACACACGATGGGGTGCTGAACCATGTCCGCCTTCTTTGCCGAACGCGCGCTGCTGCCTAGTGGATGGGCCAACAATGTACGTCTTGAAGTCAGCGCCGACGGCGTTTTGACTCAAATCCAGGCCGATTCTCATGCAGATGGCGCAGAACGGCTAAGCGGTCCGCTGCTGCCGGGCATGCCCAATCTGCACTCGCACGCGTTCCAGCGAGCGATGGCCGGGCTGGCCGAAGTGGCGGGCAATCCGAACGACAGTTTCTGGACCTGGCGCGATTTGATGTATCGCCTCGTCGGAAAAATCAGCCCGGACCAACTCGGCGTGATCGCCCGTCAGCTGTACATCGAAATGCTCAAGGCCGGTTACACCTCGGTTGCGGAATTTCATTACGTGCACCACGACATCAACGGCCAGCCTTACGCAGATCCGGCCGAACTGGCGCTGCGCATCAGCCAGGCCGCGAGTTCCGCCGGTATCGGTTTGACCCTTCTGCCCGTGCTTTACAGCCACTCCGGTTTCGGCGGCCAGGCCCCGAACGATGGCCAGCGGCGCTTTATCAACAGCACCGAAAACTACCTCAAGCTGCAGACGCGTTTGCAACCGATCCTGGCGCAGCAACCGGCGCAATCGCTGGGTCTGTGTTTCCACTCGTTGCGCGCGGTCACACCGCAGCAGATCAGCGAAGTGCTGGCTGCCAGCGACAAGCAATGCCCGGTGCACATTCACATCGCCGAACAGCAGAAGGAAGTCGATGACTGCCTGAGCTGGAGCGGTCGCCGTCCGTTGCAATGGCTGTACGAAAACACCAAAGTCGATCAGCGCTGGTGCCTGGTCCACGCAACTCATGCCAACCCGGAAGAAGTCACGCTGATGGCCAAGAGTCGCGCCATCGCCGGCCTGTGCCTGACCACCGAAGCCAACCTTGGCGACGGGATTTTCCCGGCGGTGGACTTCCTCGCTCAGGGCGGGCGCATGGGCATTGGTTCCGACAGCCATGTGTCATTGAGCGTGGTCGAAGAATTGCGCTGGCTGGAATATGGCCAGCGTCTGCGCGATCAGCGGCGCAACCGCTTGTATGGCGCTGACCAGCCGATGGTCGGCCGCACACTGTTTGACGCGGCGCTGGATGGCGGCGCTCAGGCACTGGGGCAACCGATTGGCGCGCTGCAAGTGGGCAAGCGTGCGGATTGGCTGGTGCTGGATGGCAACGATCCGTACCTGGCAACCGCCAGTGGCGACGGGATTCTCAATCGTTGGTTGTTTGCCGGCGGCGATCGTCAGGTTCGCGACGTGCTGGTCAATGGTCAGTGGGTTGTGCGGGATGGGCGTCATGCCGGGGAAGAGGAAAGCAATCGCGCCTTCACCCAAGTCCTGCGCGAACTGTTGGGCTGATTCTAAACTGATCGTTCCCACGCTCCGCGTGGGAACGATCATGCAGTGTCGTCAGTTAGAGGTCTTGGCCATCTGCTTGTCCGATGCGCGCCAGATCAATCGCGTCGTGTCGTAACCCTGCTGACGCGCCTTGCTCAGCAGCTCTTCACGCACTACACCATCAACCGTCTGCGTGCGGGACAACAGCCACAGATACTTACGGCTTGGGTCTCCGACGATGGCAGTCTTGTAATCGTCGCTGACGTACAACACCCAGTATTCCCCCTTCGCCACGCCGGGCAGCAATCGCGAGAACCAGGTATCGAACTCGACCCACAACTTGTCGGTCTTGCCCGGCACCTGTGGATAAGCCGTGCCCTTGGCCTCTTCCCACTGCCAGTCCGCCGTCAGGCAGCGATTCAACACCTGGATGTTGCCATCAGGCTTGAGCGTGTAGTGGGCTTCGGATTGCGCGCAATTGCGCTGAAAATACATCGGCAGGCGGGCCAACTCGTACCAGGTGCCCTGGTATTTCTTGAGATTGACGCTGTTGGCGGTCTTCGGCGCCAAAGGGTTTTCGCCAGAAGTGGCGCAGCCGGCCAATACCAGGCCGGCAAAAAGCAGGATCAATAAACGCTTCATTATTTTTCTCCCGTGGGCGTATTGCCCCGGTTTACTTCAGGCCTTGGCCAGAAAACATCAGCACTTTGTCACCGGCGTACTGCACGCTGATAAAGCTGTTCTTGTCACCCCAGGTGCAACTGGACATGCCGAGCGCGCCCGAGCAATCAGTGGCTTTACCCAGCAAGGCTTCAACTTCTGCCTTGGGCATGCCGGCCGACAGCTTCGAGTAGTTTTCCTGATTGATCTTGCTGCAAGCTGCCAACAGCACGCAGAACGAGAGCAAGGCGATAGATCGCAGCGACATGGTGAAACTCCTGGTACGTAGGGGATTGGCACGGCTGCCAAGCAGAAGCTTAGAAGAGAAAACCCCCATCTGGTTCCCCAATCGCCCGGCTATTTAACGGGCCACTCGTCTGCCTGTTTTTCCGAAAATTCAGCCACTTTCCCGGGCTATTGAGTATTTCGTCGGCTTTCACAAAAAGACGCCTAATCTTTGGCGCTGGCCAGTCGACACAGAAGCAGCGCCAAGCCCCCTAGTGTGGCAAATTGACGCCCCCTCGCTGACCAGTCCCTCCGCGGTAGTGCACTCAATGACCAGAAACATGAAATTCAGCCACAAGATCCTGCTGGCAGCCGCCCTCGTGGTCGCCGTTGCGTTCGCCTGCTTCATCTTGTTCAACGACTACCGCCAGCGCCAGACCCTGCGCAGCAGCACCGAATCTTCGATGCAGGAACTCGGCAGCCTGACCACCAGCAACATCAAGACCTGGCTCGAAAGCCGTATTCAGTTACTGCAATCGCTGTCCCAGCAGATCGCCGTGGACGGTAGTGCCCAAGCCAATCTCAAACGCGCCATCGACTTGCCGGCCTACACCAGCAACTTCCAGCTCAGCTATTTCGGTGGCACTGACGGTGTGATGTTCTCGGTCCCGACCGGCAATCGCGCCGCGGATTACGATCCCCGCGCCCGCGGCTGGTACAAGGCCGCCAACAGCGCGCAACAGACCATCGTCACCGAGCCCTACATCGCCGCGTCCTCCGGCAAACTGGTGATCACCGTGGCCACTCCGGTGCAGCATCAGGGTCAGATGATCGGTGTTGCCGGTGCGGATATCGACCTGTCCAGCGTCAGCGCGATCATCAACTCGCTGAACTTCGGCGGTCACGGTCATGCGTTTATCGTCAGCGCCGACGGCAAGATCCTGATCCACCCGGACAGCAAACTGGTGCTCAAAACCCTCGCCGAGGCCTACCCGAACGGCGCGCCGAACGTCAGCCCGGGCATGAAAGAAGTCGAACTCGACGGCAAGACTCAATTCATCTCCTTCACCCACGTCAACGGTGTACCGTCAGCGGACTGGTACGTGGCACTGGTGCTGGATCAAGACACTGCATTCTCGATGCTCAGCGAGTTCCGCACCTCAGCGATCATCGCCATGGTCATTGCCGTGGTCATCATCATCGCGCTGCTGGGCATGCTGATCAGTTTCCTGATGCAGCCGCTGCTGACCATGGGTCGCGCCATGCATGACATCGCCGAGGGTGAAGGCGACCTGACCAAGCGCCTGACCATCCATGGCCACGATGAATTCGGTGCGCTGGGTATGTCGTTCAACCGCTTTGTGGAGCGTATTCACACCTCGATCCGCGAAGTCGCCTCGGCCACCGGTCAGGTTAACGAAGTCGCGCTGCGCGTGGTGGCTGCGTCGAACTCGTCGATGTTCAACTCCGATCAACAAGCTTCGCGCACCAGCAGCGTGGCAGCCGCCATCAACGAGCTGGGCGCCGCGGCTCAGGAAATCGCCCAGAACGCCGCCCTCGCCTCCCAGCATTCGAGCGACGCCCGCGAATTGGCCGAAGATGGCCAGCAAGTGGTGGATAAGACTATCGCGGCGATGCAGCAGCTCTCGGCGAAGATCAGCGATTCGTGCGGCAACATCGAAACGCTCAACAGCAACACCGTGAACATCGGGCAGATTCTGGAAGTGATCACCAGCATCTCGCAGCAGACCAACCTGCTGGCATTGAACGCCGCTATCGAAGCGGCCCGCGCCGGTGAAGCCGGCCGTGGTTTTGCCGTGGTGGCGGATGAAGTGCGCAACCTCGCCCACCGCACTCAGGATTCGGCGCAGCAAGTGCAGAAGATGATCGAGGAACTGCAAGTCGGCGCCCGCGAGGCGGTCAGCACCATGACCGACAGCCAGCGTCAGAGTGAAAGCAGCGTTGGCATTGCCAATCAGGCGGGCGAGCGCCTGAGCAGCGTGACTCAGCGCATTGGCGAGATCGACGGAATGAACCAGTCGGTGGCCACCGCAACCGAAGAGCAGACGGCTGTAGTGGAGTCGATCAACGTCGACATCACCGAGATCAACACGCTGAACCAGGAAGGCGTGGAGAACCTGCAGGCGACCTTGCGGGCTTGCTCGGATCTTGAGCAGCAGGCGTCGCGTCTTAAGCAGTTGGTCGGTAGTTTCCGGATCTGACAGCCAGTCACTGATCGTTCCCATGCTCTGCGTGGGAATGCCTCAATGGACGCTCCGCGTTCGGCTCTGGAAGGGACGCGGAGCGTCCCGGGTTGCATTCCCACGCAGAGCGTGGGAACGATCGATTAGAACCTTGACCCAGGCCCTGAAAGAAACTCGATTTCCTCTGCCGTAGACTCCCTTCCCAACACCGCATTCCTGTGCGGAAATCGCCCGAACCGAGCAATCACCTGCTGATGCTTCTCGGCATAGCTCAGGTAATCGGTAAACAGCGCCTGATCGGCCTCCGGCTGCTGCGCAACCAGGTCGATGTAGCGCGAGATAGCCTCGTTCTGCACCGCCAGATTCTCGCAATGCTCAAACACCAGGTAGATAAACACCCGCTGAATCGGCCGCAACTGGCGATCGAAATCCGCAGCAATGCCTTGCGCCACCAGCTTTTGGGCCCGTAGATCACCAGAGAACGATTTGGGAGTGTCGCGATAGATCATGCGCGGAAGTTGATCGAGCAGCAGCACCAGGGCCAGCCAACCTTCGGGGCGTTGCGCCCAGTCAGTCAAACCGCCGGCCAGTGCCTGCTCGACCCAGTCCCCGAAACGCTCGCGCGCTTCGAGGTCCTGGCTATCGCGCTTGCCGAACCATAACCTGCCCTTCTGCGCCGCTATCTCGCTGGGGGATTCGAAGTTTCCGAACCACCAGTCGAGCAACGGCTGCCAGGGCACGGTCATGGCTTATTCCTTGTGGTAAGCCGTGACGCGTGCGACTTCTTCTTTCGAACCGAGGAACACCGCGACACGCTGGTGCAAGCCGTCAGGCTTGATGTCGAGGATGCGCTGATGGCCGTCGGTGGACGCGCCGCCCGCCTGCTCAACCAGGAACGACATCGGGTTGGCTTCGTACATCAACCGCAGTTTGCCCGGCTTCGATGGCTCACGGCTGTCGCGTGGGTACATGAACAGACCGCCACGGGTCAGGATACGGTGCACGTCGGCGACCATCGCGGCGACCCAGCGCATGTTGTAGTTCTTTTTCAGTGGACCTTCATCGCCAGCCAGCAATTCGCTGACGTAGCGCTGTACTGGAGCTTCCCAGTGACGCTGGTTGGACGAGTTGATCGCGAATTCCTGGGTGGATTCCGGGATCGTGATGTCTTCATGGGTCAGCACGAAGCTGCCCATTTCACGGTCGAGGGTGAAGCCTTTCACGCCATTGCCCAGGGTCAGCACCAGCATGGTCTGTGGACCGTAAATCGCATAACCGGCGGCAACCTGCTGAGTGCCTGGCTGCAGGAAGGCCTTTTCGTTCAAAGGCTCGTTCTGGGTCAGGTATTCATTCGGGCAACGCAGTACCGAGAAGATTGTTCCGACCGGCGCGTTGATGTCGATGTTCGACGAACCGTCCAGTGGGTCGAATACCAGCAGGTAGGCGCCTTTCGGGTATTTGCCCGGAATCTGGTAGGCATTGTCCATTTCTTCGGACGCCATGCCGGCCAGGTGACCGCCCCATTCGTTGGCTTCGAGCAGGATGTCGTTGGACATCACATCAAGCTTCTTCTGCACTTCGCCTTGGACGTTTTCAGTGCCCATGCTGCCCAGAACACCGCCCAGGGCGCCTTTGGACACGGCGTGGCTGATTTCCTTGCAAGCACGCGCCACCACTTCGATCAGGAAACGCAGATCGGCAGGGGTGTTGTTGCTACGGGTCTGCTCAATCAAATAGCGACTCAGGGTAACGCGGGACATGGAAGGCTCCGGTGGAATTGGGGGCTAAAAACCCGCGCAGTTTAACGCGAGTCGAGGCGCATTTCCTCCTATCAGACGTGATCCGCCCAATAGAGTTCATGCGCCCGGTTGAGCGTAGTTCGAAACGGGGGAGATGTGATTGGACGAATTGTGGCAATTCCGCGTTTTTCTTTGGCTGACAGTCAGTCTTCGCGGGCAAGCCCGCTCCCACATTTGATCGCGTATTGCTGATACAACGCGATCACCTGTGGGAGCGGGCTTGCCCGCGATCTGGTGCGTAGCACCAGCAATCCTCAGGGTTTGACAGGTGGCTTGCGCAGCAAGCTGAACGCCATCGCCGCCAGGAACAAAACGCTCAGCAACAACACCGCCCATAACCCGAATTTCTTCCAGTTGGTGTCAGTCGTCGCTGCCGCTGTCACCGTGGAGGTGCTGCTCACCACTGCCGCACCTTCGACCGAAGCCTTGCCCAACGCGGCAAACTTCGCGGCGCTGTAATCGGGAACCAGCGTCGACAACGGCAGGTTCGCGGCCTTCGCCGTCGCATTGCCCAGCGCCAGCGTGTAAGGCCCGGCGCCACGGGCCAGGAACACCACCTGCGTAGAGCGTACGGCAAACTTCAACGTCGGCGCTTGTGCGCCAAAGCCACCGCCGCGTTCGTCCACGACCAGCTTCAGTTGCTGCACGGTTTGCCCCGACAGCTGCAATTCGTTCTGCACCACGTCCTGGCCATTCTGGTTCAGGCGATAGAGTAACCCGCTGCTCAGGGACTGCCACGGCAGGCTGCTCTCGCGCCGCCCGGATAACGTCACCGGCGCCAGGCTGTTGGGCTGACTCAATTCGACCTGCACGCGCTCGACATTCAGCCCCATCGGCAATAGCCAGGTGTATTCACCGCTCTTCACGCTGCTGCCGGCCAACGGTTGCGACCAGACCAACGGCAACGGCACGCTGCGGGTGCTGGCGCTTTCCAGTTGTGCCGATGTCAGCGTCGGCGCCGATTGCGATGAATTCCACAGCAAGCGCAGATACCGCGCCGATTGCCCCGGAAGGCCCACCTCATGTTGCTCGACCCGTTCGTCGGCAAACGTCAGGCGCGCCACCTGCCCTTCGCCCCACGACTGCCAATGCTGCAAGTCGTCGCTGGCCTCGATGCTGAAACGCTGGAAGCCATCGCGCTCGCTGGTCCAGTCAAGGACCAGCTGCTGCAACGGCGCCTTTATGCCGCTGGCGTCGAGCAACCAGCCACGCAGCACTTCCTCGCCCGCCTCCAGCTCAGTGGAGGGCTGTACTTCGACCAACGTGCCGTTCGCGTTCGATTGCACGCGTATGCCCGGCGCGCGCTCCGTGGCATCCGCCGTGTTGTACAGCGGGAACCATTTCACATCGGTCAGTGCGCGGCTCTCGCGGGTTGACGCTATTTCACGAGCCAAGGCGTAGGCCTGGGCCTCGCCGGCGGCGTTGAACACGCGAACATCGCTGAGATCCGTTTGCCGCGCATTCAGCTGCACGGCCAAGGGCAATTCAAGGCGATACCACGGCCCCTCGCCGCTCACCGACAACGGCACTTGCGTGGCGAAGTCCGCCGGTTTTTCCTGGGCGTTGGCCGACAGCGCCACACCCAGCGCAACAGCGCCCAACCAGCCCAGGTTCAGCTTCTGACTCAAGACGACACTCCTTCGGTTTGCGGGGCCGGTTTTTCAGCATCCGGTATAGCCTCGGCGCGCTTGGGCGGCAGCGGAGCGAAATAGCCCACTACCAACAGCAAGACGCCGACGCCGATAAACGACACGATCCGCGCCAGGCCGCCGCGGTTGCTCAGTTCGACAAAGAACAGTTTGGCCACGACCACGCCGATCAGCGCGGCGCCGATCAGCCAGACTTCGCGGCGATGACGCAGATGGCCGCCGATCATCAAGCCCAGCGCCATCAGGGTCCAGACGATCGACAGACCGGCCTGCACCAGCATCGATTCGAGCAAGGCATCCAGCTCAAACGGCACGCCGCCCCAATGGTGAGCGGTGCGCATCACCAGCGCGGTAAAGAAGGCGAACAGCGAGACACCGGCGATCAGTTGCGCGGCCTTTTCGGCGTAGTCCTTGCGAATCGCCAGTTGCGCTACGGCGCTACGGGACCAGACATAAACGCCGAACAGCGCAAACAGCAGGCCCAGCTCCAACGGGTTGATCAGCGGCACATAGGGCAGCGGCTCAGCGGTACCGTCACTGGCGATGTTCGCCAGCCAGAACCAGACAAGCATCAGCAATGCCAGTGGTGCCGCAGCGTAGACACGGTATTCGCGGGCATACGTCGACACCGGCCACGGCCAATTGCGCGGCGCAGCCATCAGCACCAGATACAGGCTCGGCAGGATCGCCCAACCCAGCCAGCGCCAGGCGTTGTACTGCTCGGACAACAGCAGTAAACCGTAACGCAGCTCCAGCGCCAGCACGCCGATCAACAGCCAGGCTCCGAGCACATGGGCGGTGCTCAGTGCGCGCGCCGGCAGCATTGGCGCCAAACGTCGCAGTGAGACGAAATGCACAGCGAACACGGCCGTCCACACCAGCCAGCCAAAATCGGCGGCCGGGTGATAACGCGAATGCCACGCGGCGAGCAATACAAGCGCGGCGGCGGGTATCAGCAAGGTGCAGAGCAGGCCTAGGGACGGCCATTTCAGGCGCAATGCCAACGCCGCCCATAGCGCCACGCTCACGGCCGCGACCGCCAGCAACAACGTCGCTTGCAGATTGAACGGCGCAAAACGCAACACTTCGCTGATCCACGCCAGCGCCCACCAACCTGCGCCCCATACCAGCAACACTTCAGATAATCGCTGCAAGCTCAGCGCATCGAACGCCGAGCCATGATTGCCGAGCTGCAAGCGCCAGGCCCCGATCAACGCGGCCAGGCCCAACACCAACGGCGTCCAGAAACCGCTGTGCGCCAGCGGCCTCAGACCTTCGCTGGCCAGCGGTCCGAGCAGGTCCGGTCCGGCCAGCAGAAACGCCGCGCCACCGATGACCTGCAACAACAGGCCGAAGACAAAACTCACCCGCTGCTTGAGGTACAGACTGAGCCAAATGATGAACAAACCACTGGCCGCCCACACCGCACTCGCGGTTTGCCAGGGCAGCACGAACAGCACGGCCAGATTGATCAGCACCAGACCGGCCAGCAACACCACCGACAAGCCACGCAACAGTCGAGCGTCGTTGCGCACCATGTCGTCTCGCGCGGCGAGCAACATGCCGGCGATCAGTGCCAGGCCGATCAGGGACGCGCTGAGCAAACCGCTCCAGCCCGCGCTGAACACGGCGCCAGACTCACTGCCAGCGCCCTGCAATCGCAGCAGGAACAACGCACCGCCGAGCAACTGTACGGCGAACGCGGTGAACAGGAACGTGCGCGATTGCAGGCGCAGGCCGACAAACAAGGTCGCCAGGCCCGCCAGTGCCCAACTGATCGCAGTGCCTTGGGTGAAGAAGAACAACGGCGCCAGCAAATAGAGGAATGTCAGACCGAGGCACGCCAGCACCGGCAGTCCTTTGCGTTCCCAGTCCGACGTCTGCTCGGGCAAGGCTTTGCGCAATTGGTAGAAGCTGAACAGCAACGCCGCACCGAGCATCAACGCACCCAGGGGAGCGCCGTCGAGCAGGCTGCTTTCGCCCGTGCGCAGCTCACTGAGAAACGCCAGCGCGGAACCGAGTTGCAGCAGCAAGGCAAACGCCCGGGCCAGCGGTCGTTGCTGACGCAGGCCGAGCCAGAAAATTCCCGCGCCTTCTACAGCCCAAGCGGCGGCTGTCCAGCGAGCGTCGAGCCCCAGCGGAATCGCCAGGCTGGCGAAGATCACGCCCAGCGCCAGACAGGTTTCCGCGAGCAACAACGCCCGTCCGCCCATCAGCAGACGAGCGAGCCCCATGTAGATCATGCCTAACGCCAATGCGCTGAACGCCGCGGCAAATTCCAGATGTTGAACCAGCGCGAATTGCAGACCGAAGCCCACCAGCGGCGGGCCGAACAACATCGTTGCGTCGACGTAATCGCCTTTAGCTGCCGACCAGCGCAGAAGTGCCTCGCGGCTGTCGTCTTCGGGCGCATCGCTCATTTCCAGCAGCTTGCGCCGGGTGAACAGCAAACCAATGGCCAGGTACATCAGGAAAAACAGAATCAGGAACGGCTCGGTGCTCCACAGCAGTTCCGGCGTGTAGGAGCGCAGCCCCCAGGCGAAACCGATGCCGAACGTGCCGACAAAGCCGATCAGGTTAAGCAGCCGCCAGGCCTTGAACCAGGCGATGGCGAGAATGCCGGCATTGAGCAAGGCGAAATAACTGAACAGCGCAACATGGTTGCCGGCACCGGTCGACGTCAGGATCGGCGCGGCGAAACCGCCCAGGGCGGCGACGCACGCCAGCGCCAGGGAATCCTGAGTGATTGCCAGAATCGCAGAGAACACGGTCACCGCCACCAGCAGGCCCAGGGCTGCCGTTGGATCGAGCAGCGGATGCAAACGCATGGCGGCGAACACCGTCAGGTACAACACGGCAATCCCGGTGCCTTGCAGCATCAATGCGTAATTATTATTGCGATTGCGCAGCCACCAGCCCAGCCCGAGCAAGCCCAGCGCAGCCGCTGCCACCCCGGCGTAACGCAGTTCGATCGGCACCACCATGCCTTCAGTGGCATAACGCAGCAGGAAGGCCAGGCCGAGAAACAACAGCACCACGCCAACCCGCAGCACGGTGTTGCCACCGAACAGCCAGTTACGGGCGCCGCTGATGGCCCGGTCAATAAAATTGGGGCCACGAGGAATGGCGGGTTGTTGCGGCTCGCGGGCGACCGGCTCCGGTTTCCAGACATCGACTGGCAGCGGGCGACTGGTTTCAGTGGCTGCGGCAGTGATCGGTTGGAGTTCGGGTGGGAGGTCCCAGATCAGCTCCGGGCTCTCGACAGGGATTTCGTCGAGTGTGAATTCAGGGGTCGGGGCGGGTTCGCTGACCACCGAATCGCTGGTCTCAGGCGCCTTGACGCCTGACACTTCGAGCAATGCCAAGCGTTGCTGCACCGCATTGAGCGCAACCTGTGCCTGCTCCAGAAGGGCTCGCTGCTCGGCCGTTTGTGACCCCAAGCGAGTGATACGTATGGCTTGGCCAATACCCAACCCGAGCAGCGCGCCCAACAGCGCATCGCCGAACGACTCGTCGAGTATCCAGCCCAGCACCAGCCCAATCAGCATGAAAATCCATTGCATGGTCGATATCCCTAAGCGGCCCATTGCCTTGTGGCGCCTACGCTGACGCCATCGCGGGCAAGCCACGCTCCCACAGGTCATATGTCGATTTTGCGACCCATGAAGTCCTGTGGGAGCGTGGCTTGCCCGCGATTGAGCGCGCAGCGCTCACTGAAACTGGTGCTTAGTATATCGATCAGGCCCAACAACCGTCGGGCCTTGCTCGCAATTATTGCTAAAAGTTACTCCAGAGCTTTCCAAATCTCGGTGGCGTACTCGCGAATGGTCCGGTCGGACGAGAACCAGCCCATCCGGGAAGTGTTCAACACCGCCGAACGCCACCAGGCTTGCGAATCGTGCCAATGGGCTTCCACGCGCATCTGCGCTTCCCAGTAGGAATCGAAATCGGCGCAGACCAGGAAGCGGTCGTAGTCGATCAGCGAATCGATCAACCCGGTGTAACGGGCCGGATCATCTGGTGAGAACACCCCGCCCCGGATCGCTTGCAGCACGTCGTTCAAACGGTGTGATGCGGCAATGTCCGGCGTCGCGTTGAACTCATGGTTCTGCTTGCGCGCTTCAACCTGCTGGGCGCTGAGGCCAAAGATGAACATGTGTTCGGCGCCGATGAACTCACACATTTCAACGTTGGCGCCATCGAGGGTGCCGATGGTCAGCGCGCCGTTGAGGCCGAATTTCATGTTGCTGGTGCCCGATGCTTCAAAGCCCGCGGTGGAAATCTGCTCCGACAAATCCGCCGCCGGAATGATGCTCTCCGCCAGGCTGACGTTGTAGTTGGGCAGGAACACCACTTTGAGCAAACCACGCACCGTCGGGTCGTTATTCACTACACGAGCAATGTCATTGGTCAGTTTGATGATCAGCTTGGCCTGGTGATAACTGGCGGCGGCCTTGCCGGCGAAGATCTTCACCCGCGGCACCCAGTCTATTTCCGGCTCGGCGCGAATCGCCTGGTACAACGCCACGGTATGCATCAGGTTGAGCAACTGACGTTTGTATTCGTGAATCCGTTTGACCTGCACGTCGAACATCGCCGCCGGGTTGACCGCAATCCCCAGGCGTTCATGAATCAGGTACGCCAAGGCTTTTTTACTGTGCAGCCGCTGCTCGGCGAAGGCTTTGCGGAACGGAGCTTTCTCGGCGAACGGCTCCAGTTCCTTCAGGCGTGCTTCAGCGTTGTCCAACAGGTCCGGGCCGAGGGCGTCGACCATCATCGACGTCAGCTCGGGGTTGGCCTGGTAGAGCCAGCGGCGGAAGGTGATGCCGTTGGTCTTGTTGTTGATCCGCTCCGGATAGAGTTTGTGCAGTTCGGAGAACACGGTTTTGCGCATCAGCTGCGTGTGCAGCGCGGACACGCCGTTGACGCTGTGGGAACCGAGGAACGCCAGGTTGCCCATGCGCACGCGGCGGCCATTGTCTTCTTCGATCAGCGACACCGCGCGCAGCACGTCGAAGTCGTGAATGCCTTTGGCGCGCAGCGAGTCGATGTGCTGGGCGTTGATCTGGTAGATGATCTGCATGTGCCGCGGCAGCATCCGCTCCATCAAACCGACCGGCCAGGTTTCCAGCGCTTCGGGCAGCAACGTGTGGTTGGTGTACGAGAGCGTGTCGACGGTGACTTGCCATGCGGCATCCCACGCGACGTCGTAGACGTCAACGAGTTGGCGCATCAGCTCGGCCACAGCAATCGAGGGGTGGGTGTCGTTGAGCTGGATGGCTGCGTGATCGCCCAGTGTCAGCACCGAGGTGTGCATGTTGCGGTGGCGCCGCAGCAAGTCCTGCAAGGACGCAGCGACGAAGAAGTATTCCTGACGCAGACGCAGTTCCTGGCCGGCTTCAGTGCTGTCGGCCGGATAGAGGACGCGCGAGATACTTTCCGCCCGGGCCACTTCGGCTACCGCGCCCAAGTGGTCACCGGCGTTGAAGCGTTCCAGGTGCAAATCTTCCATCGCCCGGGCACGCCACAGGCGCAGCGTATTGACGCTCGCCCCGCGCCAGCCGACCACCGGCGTGTCGTAAGCAATGGCGCGAACGGTTTCCACCGGTGTCCAGACCTGCTTGGTCTTGCCAGCTTCGTCGGTGACGGTTTCGACACTGCCGCCAAAACCGATCGGGTAAACCACCTCCGGCCGTTCGAATTCCCATGGGTTACCGAAATCCAGCCAGTGTTCGGTTTGTTCCTGCTGCCAGCCATCGACGATGGCCTGACGGAACAATCCGTGTTCATAACGAATGCCATAGCCGTGGCCGGCGATGCCCAGGGTCGACATGCTTTCCATGAAGCACGCCGCCAGACGACCGAGGCCGCCGTTGCCCAGGGCCGCGTCGGGCTCCAGCAGGCGAATGCGTTCGAGGTCGACGCCCAGTTCGGTCAGGGCCTCACGGGCGACGTCCAGCAGGCCGAGGTTGCTCAGGCTGTCGTAGAGCAGCCGGCCGATGAGAAATTCCAGGGAGAGGTAGTAAACCCGTTTCTGACCTTTGCGGTAGATCTGCCGGGTGTGATCCATCCAGTGCTCGACCATGTGATCGCGCGCTGCCAATGCAATCGCTTCGAACCAGTCGTGGTCGAACGCGTGATCCGGGTCTTTGCCCACCGCGTAGGTGAGTTTGGTCAAGACGGCGTCGCGGAATGCGGCCACCTCTGCTTCGCGAACAAGTGGTTCTTGAGTCATCGATAGGACCTCGAGCGAGCGTGGAGTTGTTGAGCCTAGACGGTCTGACCGGCCGCGGGGGCTCTGGTTCGGCAGTTTTTCCTGATAGTGCGAGATAGGTCGACATTACATTGTCATGTGCCTTAATCAATGCAGGTGCCGTGCCGGATTAACGGTGCTATCGGGCGGTTATTGAAAAAAACTGGCGAAAGGTTGTTCAAAAATCCACCAGTCCCGGTATGATCGCGCGCCCTGATGCACACGCTGGTAACAACCGATGATGAAGTCCAACCTGATCGCTGCCGCCGAGATCGATCGCCTCGACACCTGGGCCAAGTATTCTGCGCCAATGTGCGGTTCCTGTGTGTCCAGTTGCTGCACGCTGCCGGTCGAGGTCAAGATCAAGGATCTGATCCGTATCGGCATCGTCGACGAGTTCGAGCGCGGCGAACCGGCGAAGAACATCGCCAAGCGCCTGCAGAAGGAAGGGATCGTCGAGCGCTACAACCAGAAGTCCGAAATCTTCACGCTCCAGCGCATGAGCAACAACGATTGCCTGTACCTGGATCGTAAGAGCCGTCTGTGCACTATTTATGAAAAGCGTCCGGACACTTGCCGCAATCATCCGAAGATCGGGCCACGCCCCGGATATTGCGCTTACAAGCCTAAAGAAGTGGCGCGTGAGAGCAGCGAGAGCCGTCGCACCCTGGAGAAGTTTTGATCCAGAATCTCGCTGCCTGACCGAGCCTCATCGCGGGCAAGTCCGCTCCCACAGGGTTCGGCGCTGAACACAACTTATGTGAACACCCCAAATCACTGTGGGAGCGAGCTTGCTCGCGATGAGGCCAGCACAAACACTGCACAAACCCCAGACAAACAAAAACGCCCCCGACCTTGCGGTCGGGGGCGTTTTTTTTCCAGCTAACTAAATGACTTAGTTACCAGATTTTTTCGCAGCGCGGGTACGCTCGCTTTCGCCTAGGATCTTCTTGCGAAGACGGATGGACTTAGGAGTGACTTCGCACAATTCGTCTTCTTGAACGAATTCCAGAGCCTGCTCCAGGGTGAAGCGGATAGGCGGAACCAGAGCGATGGTTTCGTCTTTACCCGAAGCACGCATGTTGTCGAGCTTCTTGCCTTTGGTTGGGTTGACGCCCAGGTCGTTGTCGCGGCTGTTGATGCCGACGATTTGACCTTCGTACACGTCTTCACCGTGACCCAGGAACAGTTTGCCGCGAGCTTGCAGGGTTTCCAGCGAGTAAGTCAGAGCCTTACCGGTAGCAACCGAAACCAGCACGCCGTTCTGACGGCCGGACATGTCGCCGGACTTCATCACGTCGTAACGGTCGAAGATCGAGGTCAGGATGCCTGCACCGGAGGTCAGGGTCAGGAACTCGTTACGGAAACCGATCAAGCCACGAGCCGGGATGTTGTACTCAAGGCGCACACGGCCCTTGCCATCCGGAACCATGTTGGTCAGGTCGCCTTTACGGATACCGATCTGTTCCATGATCGAACCTTGCGATTCTTCCGGCAGGTCGATGGTCACGTTTTCGTACGGTTCGTGCTTGACGCCGTCAACCATGCGGATGATCACTTCCGGACGACCAACACCCATTTCGAAGCCTTCGCGACGCATGGTTTCGATCAATACCGAGAGGTGCAGCTCACCACGGCCGGAGACTTTGAACTTGTCGGCGGTGTCGCCTTCTTCAACGCGCAGGGCAACGTTGTAGAGCAGTTCTTTGTCCAGACGTTCCTTGATGTTACGGGAAGTCACGAACTTGCCTTCTTTACCGCAGAAAGGCGAGTCGTTTACCTGGAAGGTCATGGAAACGGTTGGTTCGTCAACGGTCAGCGGCTTCATCGCTTCGACGTTCAGTGGGTCGCACAGAGTGTCGGAGATGAACAGCTGGTCGAAGCCGCTGATGCAGACGATGTCGCCGGCAGCTGCTTCTTCAACGTCGATACGGTGCAGACCGTGGTGACCCATCAGCTTCAGGATACGGCCGTTGCGCTTCTTGCCGTCGGCGTCGATAGCGACAACCGGAGTGTTCGGCTTGATGCGACCACGAGCGATACGGCCAACGCCGATAACACCCAGGAAGCTGTTGTAGTCCAGAGCGGAGATCTGCATCTGGAACGGACCGTCACGGTCGACTTTCGGCGCAGGTACGTTGTCGACGATCGACTGGTACAGCGGGGTCATGTCTTCAGCCATGTCGGTGTGTTCCAGACCGGCAATGCCGTTCAGGGCCGAGGCGTAGACGACTTTGAAGTCCAGCTGTTCTTCGGTGGCACCGAGGTTGTCGAACAGGTCGAAGATCTGGTCCAGAACCCAGTCCGGACGCGCGCCTGGACGGTCGACCTTGTTGATGACCACGATTGGACGCAGGCCGGCTTCGAAAGCCTTCTTGGTCACGAAACGGGTTTGCGGCATAGGGCCGTCTTGAGCGTCAACCAGCAGCAGAACGGAGTCGACCATCGACATTACGCGTTCAACTTCGCCGCCGAAGTCGGCGTGGCCCGGGGTGTCCACGATGTTGATGTGGTAGCCGTTCCAGTTGATGGCGGTGTTTTTCGCCAGAATGGTAATACCGCGCTCTTTCTCCTGGTCGTTGGAGTCCATCACGCGCTCGTCGTTGAGCTCGTTGCGCTCCAGGGTGCCGGATTGACGCAAGAGTTTGTCTACCAGGGTGGTTTTACCATGGTCAACGTGAGCAATGATGGCGATGTTGCGTAGATTTTCGATCACTTGTGTATCTCGATCAGAGGATTCGGTGTGCTGACAAGTCTTGGCAGCGATTTACAGTAGAGTCAGGCCTTGCCGTTACAGCTTGACGGCAGAGTCGGGGGGCCGGTGACGCAGGCCACAGGCATACAGCCCCGGGCTCTTAGCTCGGTCGATAAACGCGCACATTGGCATGCCCCTCACTGAGCAAATGGTGGGCATGCAGGCGACTCATCACGCCTTTGTCGCAATACAGCAGGTACTGGCGAGTAGGGTCCAGTTCCTTGAAACGAGCGTTCAATGCATAAAACGGCATCGTCTGTACCTCAATGCCAGCCAGCTCCAGCGGGTCGTCTTCAGCGGCATCCGGATGACGGATATCGATGATGATTTGCCCCGCCAGCGCTTCGCTGACTTCTTCGATCTGCAAGTCCTGGCCCAATTCGTCGATCACGCGATCGATCGGCACCAGTTTGGCGTTCTCGAGCGCACGCTCTAGGACTGCCATGTCGAACTGTTGTTCTTCGTACTCCACGCGCGGTCGCTTGGCGTGGGTCTTGGGGTTCACCGAGATGACCCCGCAGTATTCCGGCATGTGCTTGGCGAAATCGGCGGTACCGATTTCGTTGGCCAGATCGATAATGTCCTGCTTGTGACTGGCGATCAGCGGACGCAAGACCAGCTTGTCGGTCACGCAGTCGATCACGGACAGGTTCGGCAATGTCTGGCTCGACACCTGGGAAATCGCTTCGCCGGTGACCAGCGCTTCGATGTCCAGCCGATCGGCAATACGGGAAGCAGCGCGCAACATCATACGCTTCAAAACTACACCCATATGACTGTTATCGACTTTCCCGAGAATTTCTCCCAGTACTTCCTCGAACGGCACACTCACAAATAACACGCGTTGGGAGCTGCCGTACTTCTTCCAGATGAAGTGCGCGACTTCCATGACGCCCAGTTCATGGGCACGTCCGCCCAGATTAAAGAAGCAGAAATGGCTCATCAGCCCGCGACGCATGATCTGGTATGCAGCAACGGTGGAATCGAAGCCGCCGGACATCAGTACAAGCGTCTGCTCCAGGGCTCCCAGCGGATAACCGCCGATGCTGTTGTGCTGGCTGTGGATCACGAACAACCGTTTGTCGCGAATTTCGATGCGAACTTCGATTTGCGGCTCTTTCAGCGAGATTCCGGCGGCGCCGCACTGACGACGCAGTTGGCTGCCGACGTATTTCTCGACATCCATCGAGCTGAATTCATGCTTGCCGGCTCGCTTGCAGCGCACCGAAAAGATCTTCCCGGCCAGCGAATCACCGAAGTGCTGCTTGCACTTGGCAACGATGTCGTCGAAGTCGCCCAGCGGGTATTCATCGACCTGCAGGAAATGCGCGATGCCCGGCATGCAGCTCAGGCGCTCGGTCATATCCTTCAGGGCCTTGGGCTCGCTGACGCGGGTTTCCAGCTCGAGATTGTCCCACACACCGTTCACCACCACAGCCGGGTCCAAGTCGCGGAGCACGGTACGGATATTTTTGGCCAACTGGCGGATGAAACGCATCCGTACCGGGCGGCTCTTGATGGTGATCTCGGGGAAGACTTTTACGATTAATTTCATGAAAACAGCGCGCGCAGGCCCAGCCGAAAAAGGGGGGCGCGGATTATAGCGGAAATTGCTCAAGGTTTAACCAGTTAATGTGCAGAAGGTTTCGCGCGCACCAAAACGGGTCATTTGGCGATTTAAACGCTACATTACAGGGCGCGATTTTCAGCTTTGCGCCGCTTTGAACCTTTATAAGCGTGAAATTGGGGCAAAAAACCCATGCTGGGGCACTGGCATGCAATTTGCTCCCTTGTGAGGCAGGTTGCCTTGGCAGAGTATTCGCGCCGGCATCACCCACATTCTAAGGGCATCCACTACTAAGCCCGAAGCCACCCGGAGGACACTATGTCGAAGTCGGTTCAACTCATCAAAGATCATGACGTCAAGTGGATTGATCTGCGCTTCACGGACACCAAAGGCACTCAGCACCACGTGACCATGCCGGCTCGCGACGCGCTGGATGAAGCTTTCTTCGAAGAAGGCAAAATGTTCGACGGTTCCTCCATCGCTGGCTGGAAAGGCATCGAAGCTTCCGACATGATCCTGATGCCGGACGACAGCACCGCTGTCCTCGACCCGTTCACCGAAGAACCTACCCTGATCCTGGTTTGCGACGTGATCGAGCCTTCGACCATGCAAGGCTACGACCGTGACCCACGTGCGATCGCCAAGCGTGCCGAGGAATACCTGAAGTCGACCGGTATCGGCGACACCGTATTTGTTGGCCCGGAGCCAGAATTCTTCATCTTCGACGAAGTGAAGTTCAAGTCCGACATCTCCGGCTCCATGTTCAAGATCTACTCCGAACAAGGTTCGTGGATGTCCGACCAGGACGTGGAAGGCGGCAACAAAGGCCACCGTCCAGGCGTCAAAGGTGGCTATTTCCCGGTTCCGCCGTTCGACCACGACCACGAAATCCGTACCTCCATGTGCAACGCCATGGAAGAAATGGGCCTGGTCATCGAAGTTCACCACCACGAAGTGGCGACTGCTGGCCAGAACGAAATCGGTGTGAAGTTCAACACCCTGGTTGCCAAGGCTGACGAAGTTCAGACCCTGAAATACTGCGTACACAACGTTGCTGATGCATACGGCCGCACCGCGACCTTCATGCCTAAGCCACTGTACGGCGACAACGGTTCGGGTATGCACGTCCACCTGTCCATCGCCAAAGATGGCAAGAACACCTTCGCTGGCGAAGGCTATGCCGGCCTGTCCGACACCGCCCTGTACTTCATCGGCGGTATCATCAAGCACGGTAAGGCCCTGAACGGCTTCACCAACCCGTCGACCAACTCCTACAAGCGTCTGGTCCCAGGTTTCGAAGCTCCAGTAATGCTGGCCTACTCGGCTCGCAACCGTTCCGCTTCGATCCGTATTCCTTACGTGTCCAGCCCTCGCGCTCGCCGTATCGAAGCACGTTTCCCGGATCCAGCAGCCAACCCGTACCTGGGCTTCGCTGCACTGTTGATGGCTGGCCTGGACGGCATCCAGAACAAGATCCACCCTGGCGACGCAGCTGACAAAAACCTGTACGACCTGCCGCCTGAAGAGGCGAAAGAGATCCCACAAGTTTGCGGCAGCCTGAAAGAAGCCCTGGAAGAGCTGGACAAAGGTCGTGCGTTCCTGACCAAAGGCGGCGTTTTCAGCGACGACTTCATCGACGCTTACATCGCTCTGAAAAGCGAAGAAGAGATCAAGGTTCGTACCTTCGTACACCCACTGGAATACGAGCTGTACTACAGCTGCTGATCCGGTAGCGCTGCAATACGCGGCGTGAAAAAGAGAGGCCTCCTTCGGGAGGCCTTTTTTGTGCCCGGGATTCAACGTTCAATAAAGAACCTGTGGGAGCGGGCTTGCCCGCGATGGCGGACTTTCAGACGTATTGGATGCTGAATGTGCCGACGCCTTCGCGGGCAAGCCCGCTCCCACAGGGTTTTGTGGTGCTTCAGCGATTTCGGCAAATCATGCCCGGATGTTTATCAACTGGGTCTATCGCCACCCTCTGACCTATGCTGCAACCCAACGCATTCGTTTCTGGTCGATTTTATGGGTCGTGGTTTTCTACTGATGTTGCTGTTGATCGCCTTGCCCGCCGCCGCGCAGATCTATAAATACACCGATGCCGACGGCAACACCGCCTACAGCAATCAGCCGCCTGATGGCGTCGCGGCGCAGGCGGTCGACTTGCCTCCGCTTAACAGCGTCGAGCCCCAGCCCCCATCTGCGCCGCCCAGCGAAGCCCTGAACCGCGAACAGCCTCATAGCGCGTACGAGGTGCTGGAGCTGACCAACTTGCCCACCACCGAAGCGTTGCGAGCCAATAACGGCACTTTCACCGTCAGCGTCATGATCAAACCGCGGCTTCAAGCGCCGCACCTGCTGAGGCTGTTGCTGGACGATCAGCCTTACGGCCAATCAAGCAACGTTCCGATCCTGCAACTGGTCAATATTGATCGCGGCACACACAGCCTCGCAGTGCAGGTCATCGACGGAGAAAACATCGTGCAGCAAAGTCCCAGCGTGACCTTCACCGTGCAACGGGTACACAAGCCGTGAGGTTATGGCTTCTGCTCGCCTGTTTGTGTGCCCTGCCGGCGACGGCCGAGGTTTTCACCTACATCGATGCCCAAGGCAATCGTGTCTACACCGACCAGCCAGGCTCGGGCGGCGCCAAGCGCGTGCCGCTGGCGACAAGCAACCGTATGTCCGCCAAACCTGGCGGTGCAGCACCGGCGATCTCTGACAAGAAGACGGAAACAAAGCCGCTGTTCCACTACGACATGCTCAGAATACTGGTGCCAGAGCCCGACTCGACGATCCGCAATAACGCTGGCGAGCTGATCGTCAGCGTCACCAGCGAACCCGGCCTGCAACACGGGCATCGCTACCGTTTGCTGCTCGATGGTCAACCCACCGCCGAACCAGGGCCGAGCCCGGTTTTCGCCCTGAATAACATCGACCGTGGCAGCCACAATCTCTCAGTGGAAATCCTCGACGAGCAAGGTCGCACTGTCGAACGCACCGCCAACCAGCCCTTCCACATGCTGCGTATCTCCCTCGCGCAAAAACGCCAAGTCAAACCCTGCGTCCTCGCCGACTACGGCCAACGACCGGAATGTCCGCTCAAGGACAAACCTGAAGAAGAAAAAAATCCCTTCTTGCGTTTCTTCTAACCTCGTTCAGGTTTGCGCACTATATTGGTGCAATAGACTGCACCGTACTCACATCGCATCCCATTTTGGTTCGAAACTACCCGCAAAAGCTGGCAGAACGCCACGCGAACGAGCGTTAAACGCCCGTTTTAGGCCTTAAACGCTTCTTTTCGGAGCCTTGGTTTGGTTTTTGCATTTTCCTCGTATCGGCGCGTTATTCATGCGCATGCCCTGCTCCAAAAGAGGTCCTGATGACCATTAGCGACGCGCTGCATCGACTGCTACTCGACAACCTGACCACCGCCACCATCCTGCTCGACGCCGACCTGCGCCTCGAGTACATGAACCCGGCGGCGGAGATGCTCCTGGCCATCAGCGGCCAGCGCAGCCATGGGCAGTTCATCAGTGAGTTGTTCACCGAATCCACCGAAGCGCTGAACTCGTTGCGCCAGGCAGTAGAGCAGGCGCACCCCTTTACCAAGCGCGAAGCGATGCTCACCGCCCTCACCGGCCAGACATTGACCGTCGACTATGCGGTAACGCCCATCCTGGCCAACGGCGACACCATGCTGCTGCTTGAAGTCCATCCCCGTGACCGCTTGCTGCGGATCACCAAGGAAGAGGCGCAGCTGTCCAAGCAGGAAACCAGCAAGATGCTGGTGCGCGGCCTCGCCCACGAAATCAAGAATCCGCTGGGCGGCATTCGCGGCGCGGCGCAATTGCTCGCCCGTGAGTTGCCCGAAGAAAGCCTGCGCGATTACACCAACGTGATCATTGAAGAGGCCGACCGTCTGCGCAACCTCGTAGACCGCATGCTCGGCTCCAACAAGCTGCCGTCGCTGGCCATGTGCAACATCCACGAAGTGCTGGAGCGCGTCTCTCACCTGGTGGAAGCCGAAAGCCAGGGCTGCATCACGCTGGTGCGCGACTACGACCCAAGCATTCCCGACGTATTGATCGATCGCGAACAAATGATCCAGGCGGTCCTGAACATCGTGCGCAACGCGATGCAAGCCATCAGCAGCCAGAACGAGCTGCGTCTGGGCCGCATCAGCTTGCGCACCCGCGCCATGCGCCAGTTCACCATCGGCCACGTGCGCCACCGCCTGGTGACCAAGATCGAAATCATCGACAACGGTCCCGGCATTCCCGCGGACCTGCAAGAAACCATCTTCTTCCCCATGGTCAGCGGCCGCCCGGACGGTACCGGGCTGGGCCTGGCCATTACCCAGAACATCATCAGCCAGCACCAGGGCTTGATCGAGTGTGAAAGCCACCCAGGCCACACCACCTTCTCGATCTTTCTGCCACTGGAACAAGGAGCCACATCGACATGAGCCGTAGTGAAACCGTGTGGATCGTCGATGACGACCGTTCTATCCGTTGGGTCTTGGAAAAAGCCTTGCAGCAAGAAGGCATGACCACGCAAAGCTTCGACAGCGCCGATGGCGTGATGAGCCGCCTGGCGCGCCAGCAGCCGGATGTGATCATCTCCGACATCCGCATGCCGGGCGCCAGTGGCCTGGACCTTCTGGCACGGATTCGCGAGCAACACCCACGGTTGCCAGTGATCATCATGACCGCGCACTCCGATCTGGACAGCGCTGTCGCGTCCTATCAGGGCGGCGCGTTTGAATACCTGCCCAAGCCATTCGACGTTGACGAAGCGGTCTCCCTGGTCAAGCGTGCCAACCAGCACGCCCAGGAGCAGCAAGGCCTGGAGGTCCCGGTCGCCCTGACCCGCACCCCGGAAATCATCGGTGAAGCACCGGCGATGCAGGAAGTGTTTCGCGCCATCGGGCGCTTGAGCCACTCCAACATCACCGTGCTGATCAACGGCGAGTCCGGGACCGGTAAAGAGCTGGTGGCCCACGCCCTGCACCGCCACAGCCCACGCGCGGCGTCGCCTTTCATTGCGCTGAACATGGCGGCGATCCCCAAGGACCTGATGGAGTCCGAGCTGTTCGGCCATGAAAAAGGCGCGTTCACCGGCGCGGCGAACCTGCGTCGCGGTCGCTTTGAGCAGGCGGACGGCGGCACGCTGTTCCTCGATGAAATCGGCGACATGCCGGCCGACACTCAGACCCGCTTGCTGCGCGTACTGGCCGATGGCGAGTTCTACCGCGTCGGGGGCCATGTACCGGTGAAGGTCGATGTGCGAATCATCGCCGCAACTCACCAGAATCTGGAAACCCTGGTGCACGCCGGGAAATTCCGTGAGGACTTGTTCCACCGCCTCAACGTGATCCGCATTCATATTCCAAGGCTGTCGGACCGTCGCGAAGACATCCCGACCCTCGCCAAGCACTTCCTCAGCCGCGCCGCGCAAGAACTGGCGGTGGAGCCGAAGCTGCTGAAAAGCGAAACCGAGGAATACCTGAAGAACCTGCCGTGGGGCGGCAACGTTCGCCAGCTGGAAAACACCTGCCGCTGGATCACGGTGATGGCATCGGGTCGCGAAGTGCACATTAGCGACCTGCCGCCAGAGCTGTTGAACCTGCCGCAGGATTCAGCGCCAGTGACCAACTGGGAGCAAGCGCTGCGTCAGTGGGCTGACCAGGCGTTGGCTCGCGGCCAATCGAGTCTGCTCGACAGCGCCGTACCGGCATTCGAGCGAATCATGATCGAAACCGCCCTCAAACACACCGCCGGCCGTCGCCGCGATGCCGCCGTTTTGCTGGGTTGGGGGCGCAATACCCTGACGCGCAAGATCAAGGAATTGGGGATGAAGGTTGATGGCGCGGATGATGATGAGGGGGAAGAGGGTTAATCGACCCTCAGATCTTCGCTGACTGTTGCATCCAATCGCGGGCAAGCCCGCTCCCACAGGATTTTCAATGTTTTCACTATCGCGTGAACACCATTGAACCTTGTGGGAGCGGGCTTGCCCGCGATGCTTTTAGGGCCAGCGTGCACCGCCTGAATGCACCGTGAACCGCAATCGCGCACGGCAACCGACCTTCAATCCCGCCAGCTTTCGCAATCCAACCCCTATTAAAAAAACGCGAAAGCCCCGTAATACGGGGCTTTCGGCGTTTCAGCGCGGCTTTCTGTTTCAACTTGTTAAAACCTGGCACGCCCCCTGCAATAGTCCATTCAGTGATTCAGTTCACTACCCGGTTTCGGGGACCTTGGTACAGGCAGGCCGGGGATTCCCCTCTTTACATCGGGCTCACACCGCACTTGCGACGAGCCCACCCCGTTTTGGGGCCCTTGATACAGGCAGGTCAGGGGTTCCTTCTTTACACCGGGCTTGCGACGCAATGCGCAAGCCCTGCCGTTTTGGGAACCTTGGTACAGGCAGGCCGGGGATTCCCTCTTTTATTGCTCTCGGAGATGGATCTCCAGCCGCCAGCGGCCGTCGACCTCGCTACCGGCCCACTCGCCCTGTAGTGGCCGGGCCGCCACCACCGTCAGCAACAACCCTCCATCACTCAAGCGCGTCCGCCAGTTCACGACTTTGTCGTTGATTTTGAGCTGACCTTTCTGCGCCTTGCCTTCAGCCTCGAACAGCAGCCCGAGGCTGCCGTCCACGAACTCGCCGTGGGACTTGGGTTCGTTGTTGAACCACACCACAAGCCCGTCGCTCGTCACCTCAACCTGCTGCAATTCGCTGGGGTCAGGGGTGGTCAGGCGACCGATCATCAGCCCCACCATCAGTCCGACAATCGCCAGCGAAGCCATCACTCGCGGGAATAGCTTCGAACGCGGGTCAGCTTCAGGCGTAGAATGCCGCTCATCTTTACCTTCGGAGCCGTGCATGTTTCACGTCATCCTTTTCCAACCAGAAATTCCGCCGAATACCGGCAACGTTATCAGGCTGTGCGCCAACAGTGGCTGCCACCTGCATTTGATCGAACCGCTGGGCTTCGAGATGGACGACAAGCGCCTGCGTCGGGCCGGCCTCGATTACCACGAGTATGCCACCCTGCAACGCCATGCAGACCTTGCCAGTTGCCTGGAAAGCCTTGGCCATCCTCGTTTGTTCGCGTTCACCACCAAAGGCTCGCGACCGTTCCACGATGCCAGTTTTGCCGAGGGTGACGCCTTCCTGTTCGGCCCGGAAAGCCGTGGCTTGCCAGCCGAGGTGCTCGATGCCCTGCCCGGTGAGCAACGCCTGCGCCTGCCGATGCGCGAGGGCTGCCGCAGCCTGAACCTGTCGAACACAGTGGCGGTTGCCGTGTACGAAGGCTGGCGCCAGCTCGGTTTCAAGTAACCCCGTGGACCGCCGATCATTCCTACGCTCCGCGTGGGAATGCAGCCCCGTGACGCTCTGCGTCACTGGACGCGGAGCGTCCCTTGAGGCATTCCCACGCAGAGCGTGGGAACGATCATCCATCTCCCGCCCATGAAAAAAGCGCCTGTTACGGCGCTTTTTTCGTTGCTGCATCGAACGCTTATTGCACAGTCGGGGTTTCGCCCGCGGCCTGCATGCGTTGCAGTTCCTGTGCGTACAGCGCGTCGAAGTTCACCGGAGCCAGCATCAGGGCCGGGAACGAACCGCGGGTCACCAGGCTGTCCAGGGTCTCGCGAGCGTACGGGAACAGAATGTTCGGGCAGAACGCGCCGAGGGTGTGGCTCATCGAAGCGTCGTCCAGGTTCTTGATCAGGAAGATCCCGGCCTGCTGCACTTCAGCGATGAATGCCACTTCGTCGCCGTTTTTCACGGTTACGGACAAGGTCAACACGACTTCGTGGAAGTCGCCTTCCAGCGCCTTCTGGCGGGTGTTCAGATCCAGACCGACGCTCGGTTCCCACTGCTGGCGGAAGATTGCCGGGCTTTTCGGGGCTTCGAAGGACAAGTCACGTACGTAGATGCGCTGCAAGGAGAATTGCGGTGCGGTTTCTTCTTCGCTAGCTGCAGTGTTCTGTTGGTCAGTCATCTCAGATCCTTTCTGATCTTGGGGTCTTATAGGGAAGGCGTTCAGGCCTTGAGCATGGCGTCGAGCTTACCGGCGCGCTCAAGCGCAAACAAATCATCACAACCGCCGATGTGGCGTTCGCCGATCCAGATTTGCGGCACGGACGTACGTCCCGCCTTCTGGGCCATGGCGGCACGCACCTGCGGCTTGCCATCGACCTTGATCTCTTCGAAGGCCACGCCTTTGTTCTCGAGCAGGTACTTGGCTCGCGAGCAGTAAGGGCAGTAATCGCTGGAATAGACGACGACGTTGCTCATATCACTTCACCAGCGGCAGGTTGTCGCCTTTCCAGCTGGAAATGCCGCCGGACAGCTTGGCGGCAGTGAAGCCGGATTTCATCAGTTCGCGGGCGTGGGTGCCGGCGGTCTGGCCCATGGCGTCAACCAGGATGATGGTCTTGGCCTTGTGCTTTTCCAGTTCGCCGATACGAGCCGCGAGTTTGTCGTGCGGAATGTTCAACGCGCCAACAATGTGACCGGCGGCGAAATCCTTGATCGAACGAATATCGACCACAACGCCCGCGTCCTTGTTGACCAGGCCGGTCAATTCACCGGTACTCAGGCTGCGGCCGCCGCCTTGCATCTGATAAGCGATGAGCAACGCCAGCAGTACGACGAAGATACCGACGAGCAGATAGTGGTTAGTGGCAAATTCAATCAGGTGAGCAACCATCGAAGGAGGTTCCAGGGCGTTAAAATGTCGGCCAGTATACACAGCCCCTATGGTGGGCCAAACCCCGTCCGGCGGTGACGCCGCAGGAACTTCGCTTTAAACTGCCACTCCCTTTTCCATCGCCCTCTTTTAATTCAGCCACGAGTGGAATCCATGACTACCACGCCTAAACCTTTGGTCCTGATTATTCTCGACGGCTTCGGTCACAGTGAGAGCCCTGAATCCAACGCTGTGTTTGCGGCGAAGAAGCCCGTACTGGACCGCTTGTGGGCCACCGTGCCGAACGGCCTGATCTCCGGCAGCGGCATGGACGTCGGCTTGCCGGACGGCCAGATGGGCAACTCCGAAGTCGGCCACATGAACCTCGGCGCCGGCCGCGTGGTGTATCAGGACTTCACACGCGTGACCAAATCGATCCGCGACGGTGAGTTTTTCGAGAATCCGACCATCTGCGCCGCCGTCGATAAAGCCGTCGCTGCCGGCAAAGCCGTGCACTTCATGGGCCTGCTGTCCGATGGCGGCGTTCACAGTCACCAGGACCACCTGGTGGCCATGGCCGAACTGGCTTTCAAGCGCGGTGCTGAAAAAATCTACCTGCACGCCTTCCTCGATGGCCGCGACACGCCGCCAAAAAGCGCGCAGTCGTCCATCGAACTGCTCGACGCGACCTTCCAGGCCCTCGGCAAAGGCCGGATCGCCAGCATCATCGGTCGTTATTTCGCCATGGACCGCGACAACCGTTGGGATCGCGTGGCCCAGGCCTACAACCTGATTGTCGATGGCAACGGTGAATTCAACGCAGCCACGGCACAGGAAGGCCTGCAAGCAGCGTACGAGCGTGGCGAGAGCGACGAGTTCGTCAAAGCCACTTCCATTGGCGAACCGGTGAAAGTCGAAGACGGCGACGCCGTGGTGTTCATGAACTTCCGCGCCGACCGCGCCCGTGAGCTGACCCGCGTGTTCGTCGAAGACGACTTCAAGGAGTTCGAGCGCGCACGCCAGCCGAAACTGGCCGGCTTCGTCATGCTGACCCAATACGCCGCCAGCATTCCTGCGCCATCGGCCTTCGCTGCCGGCAGCCTGGAAAACGTGCTGGGCGATTACCTGGCGAAAAACGGCAAGACCCAGCTGCGCATCGCCGAAACCGAGAAATATGCCCACGTGACCTTCTTCTTCTCCGGCGGTCGTGAAGAACCGTTCCCGGGCGAAGAGCGCATCCTGATCCCGTCGCCGAAAGTCGCCACCTATGACTTGCAGCCCGAGATGAGCGCCCCGGAAGTTACTGACCGCATCGTCGATGCCATTGAAAACCAGCGTTACGACGTGATCGTGGTCAACTACGCCAACGGCGACATGGTCGGCCACAGCGGTGTGTTTGATGCCGCAGTCAAAGCCGTTGAATGCCTGGACCTGTGCGTTGGCCGCATCGTCGAGGCCCTGGAAAAGGTGGGCGGCGAAGCGCTAATCACCGCCGACCACGGCAACGTCGAGCAAATGTCCGACGCCTCCACCGGTCAGGCACACACCGCCCACACCACCGAGCCAGTGCCGTTCATTTATGTCGGCAAGCGTGATTTCAAGGTGCGTGATGGCGGCGTGTTGGCGGATGTCGCGCCGACCATGCTGATGTTGATGGGCCTGGAGAAGCCGGCTGAAATGACCGGTACGTCGATTCTGGTGTAACCAGATCCATCTGACGACACCAAACCCTGTGGGAGCGAGCCTGCTCGCGATAGCAATCTGACTGCCAACTAATATGTTGAATGTCAGGACGCCATCGCGGGCAAGCCCGCTCCCACAGTGGTTTTGGGTGGTTTCAAGGATTAATTACACCCGCTTGCCAGCCCGGTTATCACACAGCCCCAATTGGGCATTTTTTTTGCGGCGCTTGGCGGGCATACTAGGCCGTCCCTTTCCCTGGTATCACCCGCCTCTATGCTTCGCGTCCTGATAGCCCTCGCTCTGACCTGCCTGCTCCAACCGGCCTTTGCTGACGAGCGCGCGCAAACCCAACAACAGTTGGACGCCACGCGTCAGGACATTGCCGAGCTGAAAAAACTGCTGGGCAAGCTGCAGGAAGAGAAATCCGGTGTGCAGAAGGACCTCAAAGGCACCGAGACCGAGATGGGCAAGCTCGAGAAGCAGGTCGAAACCCTGCAAAAAGAGCTGAAGAAAAGCGAATCCGAGCTGCAGCGACTCGATAGTGAGAAAAAAAAACTCCAGAGCGCACGCGTTGAACAGCAACGACTGATCGCCATTCAGGCCCGCGCGGCCTATCAGAATGGCCGTCAGGAGTACTTGAAGCTGCTGCTCAACCAGCAGAATCCCGAAAAATTCGCACGCACCCTCACCTATTACGATTACCTGAGCCAGGCCCGCCTGGAGCAGCTGAAGAATTTCAACGAAACCTTGCGTCAGCTGGCCAATGTCGAAAAAGACATCAACCTGCAGCAGGCGCAATTGCTGGTGCAGAAAAGCAGCCTGGACAGCCAGCGCGATGAACTCGACAAGGTTCGCAAGGAGCGCCAGCAAGTCCTGGCCAAGCTCAGCGAAGACGTGAAGGCGCGCGACCAGAAACTGGCATCCCGCGAGCAGGATCAAGCAGACCTGTCTAAAGTCCTTAAAACCATTGAAGAAACCTTGGCTCGCCAGGCCCGTGAGGCAGAGGAAGCGCGGCAAAAAGCGCTGATCGCCCAGCAGGAAGCAGAAAAAAAGCGTTTACGTGAGGCCCAGGCGGCTGCAGACGCAGAGACCACCGACGCCCCACGCAAACCTGTTAAATCGACACCTGGCGCGCTGGTTTCAAGTTCAGGCGAAACCTTTGGCGGCCCTTTTGCCTCTTCTCGGGGAAAACTTCCCTGGCCCGTTGATGGTCGACTGTTGGCACGCTTTGGCGAAAGCCGTGGCGACGATGCCCGGACCAAGTGGGACGGCGTGATGATCAGCGCTGCCGCCGGTAGCCAGGTCCATGCCGTGCATGGCGGTCGTGTGGTGTTTGCCGATTGGCTGCGTGGCGCCGGGCTGCTGGTGATCCTCGACCACGGCAACGGATTTTTGAGTCTTTATGGTCACAACCAGACGCTGCTCAAGTCTGCGGGTGACGTGGTAAAAGCCGGTGAGTCCATCTCCACTGTCGGCAACAGTGGCGGGCAGGACACGCCAGCGCTGTATTTCGCTATTCGTCAGCAGGGTCACCCGAGTGATCCGGCGCAATGGTGCCGCGCGCAAGGATAGGCGTTGAGTCACCTACATTAGGAGTTCGTTCGACATGCTGCATTTGTCCCGCCTTACCTCGCTGGCCCTGACGATCGCTCTGGTGATCGGCGCGCCTCTGGCGTTCGCCGCTCAACCTGCCCCGGCTGTCGCGCCTGCGGGCACCGCTGCGACCACCAAGGCGCCATTGCCTTTGGAAGAGTTGCGCACCTTTGCCGAGGTCATGGATCGGATCAAGGCAGCCTATGTCGAACCGGTGGACGACAAGACCCTGCTGGAAAATGCCATCAAGGGCATGCTCAGCAATCTCGATCCGCACTCCGCCTACCTGGGCCCGGAAGACTTCGCTGAATTGCAGGAAAGCACCAGCGGCGAATTCGGCGGCCTGGGCATCGAAGTCGGCGCCGAAGACGGCTTCATCAAAGTGGTTTCGCCCATCGATGACACCCCGGCTTCCAAGGCTGGCATTCAGGCGGGCGACTTCATCGTCAAGATCAACGGCCAGCCGACCCGTGGCCAGAGCATGACCGAAGCCGTGGACAAAATGCGCGGCAAGATCGGCCAGAAAATCACCCTGACCCTGGTTCGCGACGGCGGCACGCCGTTCGACGTAGTCCTGACTCGCGCGATCATTCAGGTGAAGAGCGTGAAGGCCCAGTTGCTGGAGTCGGGCTATGGCTACATCCGCATCACCCAGTTCCAGGTCAAGACCGGCGAAGAGGTTTCCAAGGCCCTGGCCAAGTTGCGCAAGGACAACGGCAAGAAGCTCAACGGCATCATCCTCGACCTGCGCAACAACCCGGGCGGCGTGCTGCAAGCGGCGGTGGAAGTGGTCGACCATTTCATCACCAAGGGCCTGATCGTTTACACCAAGGGCCGTATTGCCAACTCCGAGCTGCGCTTCTCCGCCACTGGCAAAGACGAAAGCGAAGCCGTGCCAATGGTTGCGCTGATCAACGGCGGCAGCGCCTCGGCTTCGGAAATTGTTGCCGGCGCCTTGCAGGATCAGAAACGCGCAGTAGTCATGGGCACCACCAGTTTCGGCAAGGGCTCGGTACAAACCGTGCTGCCGCTGAACAACGACCGCGCGCTGAAGATCACCACGGCGCTGTACTACACGCCGAACGGTCGCTCGATCCAGGCTCAGGGCATCGTCCCGGACATCGAAGTGCGCAAGGCCAAGATCACCAGCGAACAAGACGGCGAGTACTTCAAGGAAGCCGACCTGCAGGGTCACTTGGGCAATGGCAACGGCGGCGCCGACAAACCGACCGGCTCCAGCAGCAAAGCCAAGGCCATGCCGCAGGATGATGACTACCAACTGGCTCAGGCTTTGAGCCTGCTCAAAGGGCTGAGCATCACCTCCGGCCGCTGAGATGCGCCTGCGGTTGCTACTCGGTCTGTTGTGCTGTCTGGCGGGTGTTGCTCACGCAGCGCCCGCCGCTCAAAAGGCTTACATCACTCTGATCATCGATGACCTGGGGCAGAACCTGCCCCGGGATCGCCGTGTGCTGGCCCTGCCCGGTCCGGTGACCACGGCAATCATGCCCGACACTCCCCACGCCACCGAATTTGCCCGCGAGGCCCATCGCGCCGGCAAGATCGTCATCCTGCACATGCCCATGGACCCGGCCACCGGCCCGTTCGCCTGGCACCCCGACTTACCCATCGACGAACTGGAAAGCCGCCTGAACGCAGCGTTCAAGGTCGTGCCTTACACCGCCGGCATCAATAACCACATGGGCAGTCGCATGACGGCACAACCGGCGGCCATGGCCTGGCTAATGGCGGACTTGCAGCGCCGGCACAAGTTCTTTGTCGACAGCCGCACCAGCGCGCAGACAGTGGGGGCCTCCGAGGCACAGAAAATCGGATTGGCGAGCGTTTCGCGGGATGTGTTTCTGGACGATGAGCGAACTGAAGCAGCGATCTTGACGCAATTACAGACGGCGATCAGTTTGGCGCACAAGCAGGGTTCAGCGGTGATGATCGGGCATCCGTATCCGCAGACGCTGGCCGTGCTGGAACGCGAGTTGCCCAAGCTGAAGGCTCAAGGGATTGAGTGGATCAACATCAAGCAGATGATCAGCGTGCGCGGCAATCGCGCGTCGGCTGCGCATGGAAAGGACGGCGTGTACCGCTGACTTGCCACCCCACACGATGATTGTGGGGTATCAGAGATACCGCGCCATGATGTCATCCACCACGCCTTCCTTGCGCAGTTGATCCAGTGCCGCCTGTAGCTTGGCGACCACTTCATCCGGTACATCCTTGTTCAGGGCCAGGTACAGCTCCGCGCTGTTGAAGCGCAACACCGTCTTGAGGCCGTTAACCCCTTCCTGACGCGCCAGATAGCGACCGGCCGGATCACCCGTCGCCCACAAATCAATCTGACCGCTCTCCAGCTTTTTCGCGTTGTCCTGATCGCGCAGCACCACAATCGGCTTCAGCCCTTGCTTGGCCAGAGTCTCGGCGATTGCGTCACCCTTGTACGCGCCGATCTTGTATTTGCGCGCCTGTTCGAGCGATTCGATGCTGATCTTGCTGTCGGCCTTGGCCAGCATGATCCAGTCATCCGGGCCAATCGGGCCGACCCATTTGAAGAGCTTTTCACGGTCCGGCAAACGCGCCATCACGAATACGCCGTAACCGGGCTTCTCGAGGGCGAGTTTGTAGATTCGCTCCCAAGGGAAACGCAGCGTCAGGCTGTAGGAAACTTCGGCACGTTTGAACATCTCACGGACAATGTCGACGGCGATGCCGTTGATGTTCTCGTCCTGAGCAAAATTCTTGCCGTTCTTCGCCATGTTGTACGGAGGGAAGTTTTCCGTCAGCAACACCAGGTCTGTGGCGGGATTTTCTTCAGCGTGCACGCCATTGATGAGCAATAGCGAAGCGCTAGCGAGGGCAAGAAGCAGGCGTTTGATCATGTCGGGCTACCGAAATCCATGGCGTGCCCAAGAGTGCCTTGAGCCTGCGATGATGTCTACTGGCACTTTGATAACACTGCTATCCGAACTGCAAATCACAAGAGCTTTGTCGAGGTACATAGTTACCGCCACTTCCGACCCTGCCCCTGATTAATTAGTGATGACCGGCGATAGCCCGGTTCTCCAATCACATTAATCAGAGGCCCTGCAATGAATTCGATTCCTATCATGCTTTTCGGCACATTGTGCCTGTTGTGCACACCCTGTTTTGCACGCAGCCACGATTATGGCGAAGAGATGCAAAACCTGTCCTCGTCCAAAGTCCTCGAAAATGCCAATGGATCGCATGACCACTGGCAAGGAATCGGGCGACTGACAATCAACCAGGGCAGTTGCACCGCGTCGCTTATTGATACGCGCGATGAAACCGCCTCTGAGCCTACTCCCGCTTACATACTGACGGCAGGACACTGCGTAGAGCTGAGCAATGGAAACATTGTGACCGACAGGCCCATCAATGGAACCATGGACTTCAATTACTTCGCTGACGTTTCCACGTTCAAGCATTATCCATTGAAGACCGTGACATGGCGGAGCATCCAAGGCGTCGATATGGCGATTATCGAACTGGACGTCAGCCTTCAAAAGCTCATCGAAGAGGGCATACAACCCTTGAAGCTGGCTCGGGACACACCAACCTACGATACGGATATGTTGATCGTGGGTGCCCCCAAAGGCTTTGAGCAGATTACGTTGCGCATGGCGGCTTGTACGCTACAGCCGGCCAAGGAGATTGTTGAAGGGTCATGGGTATGGCGAAACACCTTCATGACGCGCTGCCAGGATGTTCGGGGAGGTGGGTCCGGAAGCCCCGTACTGGATCGTTATACCAACGAGATCATCGGCGTCATAGGCACCGGGAATTTTGAGGAGAGTATTGCTCCGTGTCTCGACCATGCGCCCTGCACACCGGTTGGCGATACCTATCAGGCAGTGCCAGGGAACGTGTATGGCAACCCTACGACATTTCTAAACGGATGCTTCTCGCAAGGTCGTCTTGCTACAAATCCGCCGTCGTCCTGTCAGCTCTACCCGACCTTTACCATTGAAGGTACGAATAACCTGGAAAGCTACAAACGGCCCAAACAGCTGGATGACCATTCGTTTGTCGTGCCTACCTGGAATTATCGATTTACGATCAACACCGCGTTTTATCGTTATAAAACTGTTCGTAGTGCAATGGAGTGCGAAAGCACTCAACACTATAGCGATGCCATCAGTGCCACGGACGCGTTCATCAACGCGCAGATTGGAACGACACCCGGATTCTATTTTCTCTGCATCGTCGGTGTCGATTCATCGACACAACGACCGGAAGCGGGCCTGCTTAAAAACGCTTTATCGTTGCCAATAGAGATATTGGATAACAAGCCAACAACGCCGCCTGATTTGGCGATCGAGGCCGAAGTTTTTGTAAAACTGGCTGAAGCCGAAGAGCCGTACCGGACCTACTCGATCAAATATGGCCCTGTAGAGACAACCGATTGTCGTGTGCCCGATAAATACATCGAGAACATGCCAATGGATTTCTTTATTGCGAACGACAAACTTCCGGGGAAGCTTTGCGTCATTGCTTACGACAAGTCGGGACAAGCGTCCGAACCCAGGATTGACGTGTTCAGCCGCGTGATTGGGGTGCAACAAGCCACGTCAGCCGGGGCCGACGCGGCTCGTTGACAGCGTTATCGCATGACGATGCCGCGATGCGCCATGTAGGCCTTGGCTTCCTGCACGGTGTATTCGCCGAAGTGGAAAATACTCGCCGCCAACACCGCGCTGGCGTGGCCTTCGAGAATACCGTCAGCCAAGTGCTGCAGGTTGCCGACGCCGCCGGAGGCAATCACCGGGATGCCCAGCGCGTCGCTGATGGCGCGGGTTACGCCCAGGTCGAAGCCGTTTTTCATGCCGTCCTGGTCCATGCTGGTCAGCAGGATTTCGCCGGCACCGAGGCCTTCCATTTTCTTCGCCCACTCAACGGCATCGAGGCCGGTAGGTTTGCGACCGCCGTGCGTGAAGATCTCCCAGCGCGGGGTTTCACCCGGTCCCGAGACCTTCTTCGCGTCGATGGCGACGACAATGCACTGCGAACCGAAATGCTGGGCAGCCTCGCCAACGAATTCCGGGTTGAACACCGCCGCGGTGTTGATCGAGACTTTGTCCGCACCGGCATTGAGCAGGTTGCGAATGTCCTGCACGGTGCGTACGCCGCCGCCCACGGTCAGCGGGATGAACACCTGGCTGGCCATGCGCTCGACGGTGTGCAGCGTGGTATCGCGACCGTCGACGCTGGCGGTGATGTCGAGGAAGGTAATCTCGTCGGCACCTTGCTCGTCGTAGCGACGGGCAATTTCCACCGGGTCGCCGGCATCACGAATGTTCTCGAACTTGACGCCCTTGACCACCCGGCCGTTGTCCACGTCCAGGCAAGGGATGATGCGTTTGGCCAGGGCCATGCTTAATCTCCGATTAAGAGTTGCAAGCTTCAAGCTTCAAGCTGCAAGAAAGAGCGGACCGCTGTCACGCTTCTAACTTGCAGCGTGTAGCTTACAGCTTGGAGCTGGTCGCGTAGCTATCGCAGAAAGCCTGAGCTTCTGCCACATCCAGCGTGCCCTCATAAATCGCGCGGCCCGTGATCGCGCCGATGATGCCTGGCGCCTTGGCGTCGAGCAGCGACTTGATGTCACCCAGATTGTGGATACCGCCGGAAGCGATGACCGGAATGCGCGTGGCAGCGGCCAGCGCAGCCGTGAACGGAACGTTGCAGCCCTGCATCATGCCGTCTTTGGCGATGTCGGTATAAACGATCGCGGACACGCCGTCGGCTTCGAATTGCTTGGCCAGGTCGATCACCTGAATGGTGCTGATTTCAGCCCAGCCGTCGGTGGCGACGAAGCCGTCCTTGGCGTCCAGGCCAACGATCACCTTGCCCGGAAACGCGCGGCAGGCTTCGGCAACGAAGGCCGGATCTTTCACGGCTTTGGTGCCGATGATGACGTAGCTCACGCCCGCCTTGACGTAGTGCTCGATGGTTTCCAGGGAACGGATACCGCCGCCGATCTGGATCGGCAGGTTCGGATAGCGCTTGGCAATCGCGGTAACGACTTCGCCGTTGACCGGCTGGCCTTCGAAAGCGCCGTTCAGGTCGACCAGATGCAGACGGCGGCAACCGCCTTCCACCCACTTGGCAGCCATGCTCACCGGGTCATCGGAGAACACTGTGGAATCTTCCATGCGGCCCTGGCGCAGACGAACACAGGCACCGTCCTTGAGATCGATAGCGGGAATAATAAGCATGCTTTTCCTTCGTCAAAGAGCTGCAAGTTGCAAGCGACAAGCTGCAAGCGTGCGGCGACCAATTCTTGCAGCTTGAAGCTTTCGGCTTACAGCTGCTTCTATTCTTTCTCGAGCGCCCACAAGTCGCTTTCGATGCTTTCGAACCTCTCTTTGAGGTGCGTCTGCACATCGAAAATCGCCCTGTTGTAATAATGCGGCGCAATTTCACGGGTAAACAGCTCAAGGATTTCAGCCGCTTCGAACGAACCCAGGTCCAGTTCAAAGCGATCTTCCATGAAGCGTTTGATCTTATGGTTCGCCTCGTTCTCCTGTTCGGGAGTGAGGGTCAGGATCGGTGGCTTCTTCTTGACGGCCATTTACCAGCGACCATCCCACGCAGCGAAGTTCTGCAGCAATTGCAGGCCATGGGTATGGCTCTTCTCCGGGTGGAACTGCACGGCGAAACGCGAGCCATCGGCCAGCGCTGCGGCGAAATCGACACCATAGTGACCGCCACCCACCACCTGCCGCGCATTGCCGGCGGCGATGTAGTAACTGTGCACGAAGTAGAAACGCGCCAGGTCCGGAATGTTGTGCCACAGCGGGTGACTCACCGTCTGTTTCACTTCGTTCCAGCCCATGTGCGGGACTTTCAGGTGTTCGCCGTCTTCATGCAGGTCTTTGCCGAAGAACTTCACCGCGCCCGGGAACAGGCCGATGCAGTCGACACCATCGTTCTCTTCACTGCTGTCGAGCAAGGCTTGCATGCCGACGCAGATGCCGAGGAACGGACGATCCTGGCTGACTTCACGCACTAGCGAATCGAAGCCCAGGCGACGGATCTCCGCCATGCAATCGCGAATCGCGCCGACGCCGGGAAAAACCACCCGGTCGGCTTCGCGAATCACATCGGCATCGCTGGTGATCAGGACCTTGCCGGCACCGACATGCTCGAGGGCCTTGGCCACCGAGTGCAGGTTGCCCATGCCGTAATCGATAACCGCGACCGTCTGCATTACAGAACGCCTTTGGTCGACGGCATCTGACCGGCCATGCGGTCATCGAGCTCGACGGCCATGCGCAGGGCGCGGCCGAAAGCCTTGAACACGGTTTCGATCTGGTGGTGGGTGTTGGTGCCGCGCAGGTTGTCGATGTGCAGGCTGACGAGTGCGTGGTTAACGAAGCCCTGGAAGAACTCCTGGAACAGGTCAACGTCGAAGCCGCCAACGGTGGCACGGGTGTAGGGAACGTGCATCTGCAGGCCAGGACGGCCGGAGAAGTCGATCACTACGCGCGACAGCGCTTCATCGAGCGGCACATAGGCGTGACCGTAACGACGGATGCCTTTTTTGTCGCCGATGGCTTTGGCAAAGGCCTGACCCAAGGTGATACCGACGTCTTCCACGGTGTGGTGGTCGTCGATATGCAGGTCGCCCTTGCTGACAATATCCAGGTCGATCAGCCCGTGACGGGCGATCTGGTCCAGCATGTGCTCAAGAAAAGGAACACCGATATCAAATCGGGCCTTTCCGGTGCCATCCAGGTTGATCGAGGCTTTGATCTGGGTTTCCAGAGTGTCGCGCTCGACTGACGCCTTACGTTCGGCCATCACCAGCTCCGCAAAATCATTGGGCGAAAAAGGCAGCCATTATAGGGGCGCGGGCGCGAAACAGAAACACGGGAGGCGATATGACTGACGGAGTGAATTCCGTGCTGTCGGGGATAGACATGTCCATACAAGCCGCTGGAAAGGAACACAAAACAAATGTGGGAGCGAGCCTGCTCGCGATTGGGTCATAACATTCAACCTCTTCGTTGAATGTCAGACCGCTATCGCGAGCAAGCTCGCTCCCACAGGGGTACTGCGTTTACTTAACTCAGTGGAACAGAACAGCCGTCTTCTGCAGGGTCACCCATACACCCCACGCCAACGGAATACCCACCACCAGCCACGCAGCGATTGCTAGCGGCTTGGTGCCCGGCGCAGCTTTCCATTCAAGAACGGTGGTCGCATCGGCACCTTTGTCGTGACCCAGTGCCTGTTCGGCAGCGAGTTCGGCGTCGGTCATGAAGTACTTGTCGGCTACCGGACGCACCATCAGGTTGCACAGGAAACCCAGCACCAGCAGGCCCGCGAGGATGTACAAGGTGATGTCGTAAGCCTCGGCACGTTCAACGCCGATGCTCAGCTGATATTCACGCAGGTAGTTCACCAACACCGGACCCAATACGCCCGCCGCTGCCCACGCGGTCAACAGACGACCGTGGATCGCGCCGACCATTTGCGTACCGAACAGGTCCGCCAGGTAAGCCGGCACCGTCGCAAAACCACCGCCGTACATCGACAGGATGATGCAGAACGCCGCCACGAACAGCGCAACGTTGCCCAGGTGACCGAGGTTCGGAATCAGCGCATACAGCGCGAAACCGAGGGCGAAGAACACGAAGTAGGTGTTTTTGCGACCCAGGTAGTCTGAGAACGAAGCCCAGAAGAACCGGCCACCGATATTGAACAGGCTCAGCAAACCGGTGAAACCGGCAGCAATCGCCGCAATCGAGGCCAGTTGCGAAGCGTCCAGCTGACCGAACGTAAGGTTGTTGCCCAGCAATTTACCGGCAAACACTTCCTGCAACAGCGGCGACGCCATGCCAAGGATGCCGATACCGGCAGATACGTTCAGGCACAGCACCAGCCACACCAGACGGAATTGCGGGGTTTTCCACGCCACATTCACGTGGACGTGACGATGAGTGATCATTGCGTTCGAAGCTTTTTTCGCCGGGGCGGTCCAGCCTTCAGGCTTCCATCCGGTAGGCGGGACGCGGTAGGACAGTGCGCCACCGATCATGAACACGAAGTAGATCGCGGCCATCACCAGGAAGCTCTGCCACACGCCGACGCTGGTTGGCGAAGCGAAGTGGCCCATCAGGGCAGCGGCCAGCGGAGCACCGACCATCGCGCCACCGCCGAACCCCATGATCGCCATGCCGGTGGCCATGCCACGCTTGTCCGGGAACCATTTGATCAAGGTCGAGACCGGTGAGATGTAACCCAAGCCCAGGCCGATACCGCCAATGACCCCGGAGCCGATCCACATCAGCCAGATCTGATGGGTATAAACCCCCAGCGCTGAAATCAGCAGACCGCCACACCAGCACAGCGCCGACACGACGCCAGCCTTGCGCGGCCCGGCATGTTCCAGCCAACCGCCCCAGATCGCTGCCGAGCAGCCGAGGAAAATGAAAAACAGGGTGTAGATCCAGCCGAGCATCGAGATCGGCCAGTCGCATTGCGACGAGAAAACCTGCGAAATGAAGCTCATGTCCGGCGCGCAAGCCACGGGAGCGGTCACACCCAGGGCTTTGGACAGTGGCAACCAGAACACCGAAAAGCCGTAGGCCATGCCGATGCAGAGGTGGATGGCCAACGCGGCCGGTGGCACCAGCCAACGGTTGAAACCGGGCTTGGCGATGATGCGTTCCTTGGACAGGAACGCGGGCTGATCGGCGCTGAGGCCGTCCGCCGTGATGCTCGTTGTCATTGTGTATCCCCCAATTATTAGTAGAGTTCGCCAGCCATTCTTCCCCCTCAGCCTTTATGCGCACGCACGGCTGTTTTTTAGGGGAAGCTCCCTTTTGGTGCGACATCACGCCGCAGAAGGACGGACGAACCGACAGAGGTTAACATCTGTACGTGACAGAAAAACCAAAGTGACATCACCTTTTGTCTGTCATCTGTTCTCGTACCACTGAAGGAACCACCATGCCGATCATTGTCGAGCCGCTGAACGAAGCCACCTACCAGGATCAGCAAGATCTGCAGAAGATTTATCGCGATGCCCCGGACTGGCTGTTTGCCCCGTTTCCAGGGGACTTGCAGTTGATTGAAGGCTGCCTGCGCGACGGTTCGCTGATCGCCGGACGCTTCAACGATCGACTGCTCGGCGCGGCTCGCTTGCAACGGCACCCTGGCGTCTGGCACTTGTCCCAAATATGCGTACGAAAAATCACCCGTCGTCGCGGTGTGGCCGAACGTCTGGTGAATGAAGCACAGAAAATGGCGGCGCAATCGGGTGCGGTCCTGCGTTTGCTGGCACCGGCCGGGCATCTCGAAGCACAAGCGCTGGCCGCCAAGCTGAAGGTGGCGCTCGATGAAATGCCCGCGTGATCGCTGACCGGTCGTGCGCTTTGGAGCGCTATACTCCCCGGCTAAATTTCGAATTCGACTAAATACAAGGACTCGCCCATGAAAGCGTTCGGCAAAATCCTGGGTCTGGTACTTCTCGGGCTGTTGCTGATCATTGTGGCGCTGGGCTTTGCCCTGACCCACCTCTTTGATCCCAACGACTACAAAGACGAGATTCGCCAGATTGCCCGCGACAAGGCCCACATCGAGCTGACGCTCAATGGCGATATCGGCTGGAGCCTGTTCCCATGGCTGGGCCTTGAACTGCACGAAGCCAGTGTCGCGACCCTGGCCAAGCCCACCGAACCGTTCGCTGACTTGCAGATGCTCGGCCTTTCTGTCCGGGTGTTGCCGCTGCTGCGCCGCGAGGTGCAGATGAGCGATGTGCGCGTCGAAGGCCTGAACCTGCGCCTGACTCGCGACAAGGATGGTCATGGCAACTGGGAAGACATCGGCAAGGTTCCGACCGCCACGCCGGCTACGCCACCGGCCACCCCAGACCAGCCGTCCCCTGCCCCGCAAACCACCGTTCAGGTAGAGAAACCGCCGCAGCCGGCTCGCCTGGACATCGACAGCCTGACCGTCAACAACGCCCGCGTTGAATACAACGACGAGAAAACCGGCAAGCAATTCAGCGCCGAAAGTATCCAGTTGAGCACCGGCGCGGTCCACGACTCGACCAACATCCCGGTCAAACTTACCGCGTTCCTGGGCACTAACCAGCCGGTCTTGCGTGTGCGTACCGAGCTCAATGGCGAGTTGCGCTTCGAGCGCGCACTGCAGCGCTACAAGTTCGAAGACATGAAGCTCTCCGGCGAAGTCGCTGGCGATCCGCTGCAAGGCAAAACCATGACCTTCGCCGCCCAAGGCCAATTGCTGTTGGATAAAGCTGCGAACGTCGCCGAGTGGACCGGCATCAAGATTTCCGCCAACCAGCTGCGAGCGCTGGGGGAGTTGAAGGTCAACGACCTCGACAAGACGCCGCAAATCAACGGCGCCATCTCGATTGCCCAATTCGACCTGGCAAAATTCGTCGACAGCATCGGCCAGAAACTCCCGGCCATGGCCGAAGGCAGCCTGAGCAAAGTCGAGCTGGTCAGCCGCGTGGCGGGTACGCCGACCAGCGTGTCCTTCGACAATATCAACCTGAAAGTCGATGACAGCAGCTTCAGTGGCCGCATCGCCGTCGAAGATTTCGCCAAGCAATCACTGCGCGCAGTACTCAAGGCTGACACCTTCAACGCCGATCGTTACCTGCCGCCAAAATCCGCCGAAGCCAACAGTGCGACGCAGGTACGTCAGGCTGAAGTGGCCAACACCGAAGCCAGCGCCATGGCCGGCGCAGGCAGCACTCCGCTGCCCGACGCACCGACCAAAACCGCGTGGAGCACCGAACGCCTGTTGCCGGTAGAACGCTTGAGCAAACTCGACGTGGACGCCGACTTGAGCTTCGGCGAGTTGACCCTCGACAAACTGCCGATCCACAACGCGGCATTCAAAGCCACCGGCCAGGGCGGCTTGCTGACGCTGGAAAATCTGCGCGGCGATCTGTACGACGGCAACTTCGAAACCAAGGGCACCCTGGACGTCCGCCAGGAAGTTCCAGCGCTGGCCATGCAGACGCGCATCACCCGAGTGCCGGTGGAAAAAATCCTCGAAAGCCAAGGCAAGAAGCCTCCGGTCAATGGTCTGGTAACGCTCAACAGTGCGTTGACCGGCAGCGGCAATAGCCAGAAAGCCCTGATCGACAGCCTCAACGGCAACGCCAGTTTTGTCATCAACAATGGCGTGCTGCTCAACGCCAACCTTGAACAGCAACTGTGCAAAGGCATCGCCACCCTGAACCGTAAAACCCTTAGCGGCGAGCCGAAGGGCAAGGACACGCCATTCCAGGAACTCAAAGGCAACCTGACCTTGCATAACGGCGTGGCCAGCAACCCGGACCTGAAAGTGCGCATCCCGGGCATGACCGTCAACGGTAACGGCGACGTCGACCTGCGTGTGCTGGGCATGGATTATCGCGTGGGCATCGTCGTCGAAGGCGACACCAGCGCTATGCCCGATCCGGCCTGCCAGGTGGGTGAAAAGTACGTCGGCATCGAGTGGCCGCTGCGCTGCCGTGGCCCGCTGGAACTCGGCGCCAAGGCCTGTCGCGTGGACAACGAACGCATGGGCCAGGTCGCCGCAAAACTGGCTGGCGAAAAGCTCAGCGACAAAATCGACGAGAAACTCGGTGACAAAGTCAGCCCTGAACTGAAAAACGCGCTGAAGGGGCTGTTCAAGCGATGAAAGCCGAGCAGTTTTCATCGGCAGTTCTAGACTGGTACGACCGCCACGGCCGCCACGATTTGCCCTGGCAACAGGGCATTACGCCGTATCGGGTGTGGGTCTCGGAAATCATGCTGCAGCAAACCCAGGTCAGCACCGTGCTGAACTACTTCGACCGTTTCATGGCCTCGCTGCCAACGGTCGAAGCCCTGGCTGCCGCACCGGAAGACGAAGTACTGCACCTGTGGACCGGCCTGGGTTATTACACTCGCGCGCGCAATTTGCAGAAGACCGCGAAGATTGTTGTCGCCGAGCACGGTGGCGAGTTTCCGCGCGATGTTGAAAAGCTGGTTGAGCTGCCGGGCATCGGCTTGTCCACGGCAGGCGCGATCGCCAGCCTGAGCATGGGCCTGCGCGCGCCGATCCTCGACGGCAACGTCAAACGGGTGCTGGCGCGGTTTACTGCGCAAGAGGGTTATCCGGGCGAGCCGAAGGTTGCCAAAGCGCTGTGGGCCAACGCTGAGCGCTTTACCCCGCATGATCGGGTCAACGCCTACACCCAAGCGATGATGGACCTGGGCGCCACGCTCTGCACCCGCAGCAAACCGAGTTGCCTGCTCTGCCCGCTGCAAAAGGGTTGCGAGGCGCACATGCTCGGCCTGGAAACCCGCTACCCGATCCCCAAGCCACGCAAAGCGGTACCACAGAAGCGCACGCTGATGCCCATGCTCGCCAACGGCGAAGGCGCGATTCTGCTTTACCGTCGCCCTTCCACGGGCTTGTGGGGCGGTCTCTGGAGCTTGCCGGAACTCGACGACCTCGATGACCTGCAACATCTGGCCTCGCAGCACTCGCTCGAGCTGGGCACCCAACAGGCGCTGCCGAGCCTGGTGCACACCTTCAGCCATTTTCAGTTATCCATCGAACCCTGGCTGGTTCAGGTCCAGGAGGCTGGCCACCACGTGGCCGAGGCCGACTGGCTCTGGTATAACCTCGCCACCCCGCCGCGCCTGGGCCTTGCCGCCCCGGTCAAAACCTTGCTCGAACGCGCGGCCGCCGTATTGAACGCAGGAGAGTCGTCATGACCCGCACCATCATGTGCCGCAAGTACAAAGAAGAATTGCCCGCTCTGGAGAAAGCCCCCTTCCCGGGCGCAAAAGGTCAGGACATTTTTGACCACGTCTCGGCCAAGGCCTGGGCTGACTGGCAAAAGCACCAGACCCTGCTGATCAACGAAAAACGCCTGAACATGATGAACGCCGAAGACCGCAAATACCTTCAGGGCGAGATGGACAAGTTCTTTTCCGGCGAGGAATACGCCAAGGCTGACGGTTACGTTCCACCTGCTCAATAATTGATCAAAATCCGGGGTCGACACGTAAGCGACGGTAATAATTAAATATTTTTTGAAAACTTGCTTGACGACCCCCTGAAAAACCCGTTTAATGCGCCCCGTTGCCCAGATAGCTCAGTCGGTAGAGCAGGGGATTGAAAATCCCCGTGTCGGCGGTTCGATTCCGTCTCTGGGCACCAAATACCGAAAACCCTGAATCGCAAGATTCAGGGTTTTTTTATGTCTGCGATTTGATGGGGCCCGGGTTTTGCGCCGAGCCGCCCTCCCCTGCGGAAATGGGCAGCCGCGTCAGACACCTACAAAAAAACCGCTCCCAGCGGTTTTTTTGTATGACTGCATTTTTGAAGTTATGAGCCCGAGACATATTGCTCGCCTGTCCAGTGAAGGTTCAGGTCACGGGCTGGACCGCTTCCGATGTCCACGGTATTACGCCGTTCCTGGCCGTTACGCGTGGTGACTACCGTGTACTTGCCCGGAGGAAGCTGCACGTACACCAAGGGACCGGCCTGATCCAGGCTGAACACAGGATGTCCTTGTGCGTTCTGAACGACCACATTCACGTCGGGCAGATATTCGTTTGCAGGTCCGATAGAGAAACTCATGTGCAAGTTGTACCCATGAGATTGTTGAACGAAGCGTGCCTCATCCAGACCAATGCCTCCTGACAGGTAACTGATTCCATTCTGCTGTTCTGGCTGAATCTGCACACCGGCCGTGTCGACAGGTCCCGACGTTATTGCCGGAGCCATGGAGGGGAACATCAACACACCGACTGCAGCGATGGGCAGTATCAATGAACGGAAGTGTTTCATGATGACGACTCCCGGGTTCTGCAGAACCCTATCGTTACTTCTTTTAGATTCCTGACGGGGCGCTCAAGTTTTAGATTGATTAGTACTGTGATGGGCCGCGAATAGGACTACACGATGTATTCCTCAAACCCCTGCTGCAGTCGGTTTTGTTCTTGCAAAACGAATTCATCCGAGCGGGAGGGTCTCGGCGGTCCGAGTACAGCAAGCGCTGCTCCCGACACTTGCCAAAGCCCTCACGGCACAGTTTGGAAAAGGCTTTGATGAGCGCAATCTGCGATATATGCGGGATTACTTTCAGACCTTTGGAATTTGGGACGCACCGCGTTCCGAATTGAGCTAACGACAGGCCACCGCAACACTGACGCTGGAAAACCTGCGTGGCCAAACGACGCAAGCCTGATCGACTGGCCAGAGGCAGTCCCGACGGACTGCCGCCGTCACTGATCACCCTTCCAGTTGAACACCAGATTACGCACGTTATCCTTGCCGACATCTGTCGTGTCGCGCTTTGCCTCACCGTGACGGGTGGCGACCACGGTGTACTTGCCAGCAGGTAACTGGACATAAACCAGAGGCCCTGCCTGACTGAGCTTCAGCACTGATTGACCTTGAGTACTCTGGATAACCAGTTCTACATCCGGCACATATTTGCCTTCCGACCCAATGGAAAAGGTCATGTGCAGGTTGTAGCCGGTCGTTTGTTGAATGGCCTTCGCTTCATCCTCGCCAATACCGCCGGACAGATAGGCAATCCCATTCTGTTCCTGCCGCTGAATTTGCACGCCTGAGCTGTCGATGGGCTCGAGGCTGGCGGGCCACGTCATGGCGGGAAACATCAGCACACCGACTGCGGCGATGGGCAAAATGAGGGAATGGATGGACTTCATGATGGCGACTCCCGGGCTCCACGGAACCCAATCGTTAATCCATTTAGATTTCTGGTTGAATGCTCAAGTTTTAGATTGATTGGTACTTGGGCTCACTGCGAATCGGACTACGCGCTGTATTCCTGAATCACGTGCTGCAGTTGGTTGGTTCCTGCAAAACGAATCCGCCAATTCCCCCTTCGTTACATGCGCCTGTTCTATCAAGCATTCCCAAAGTGTGACGCACTGCGTCACGAATTGAGCTGGACCCACTACCGCAGGCTACTGCGTGTAGATAACGAACTCGCACGCCACTGGTACATGAACGAATCTGCCATCCAGAACTAGTCAAGCCGCGCCCTGGAGCGCCAGATCAATACCTTGTATTTCGAACGCCTGCTGGCAAGTCGTGATCGCCCCGCCGTCAAACAGGAAGCAGCAACCAACCTTGAGAAAATGAACGCACATCCTCGGGACTTCATCAGGGATCCGGTGATACTGGAGTTTCTTGGGTTGCCAAAATACGCATGGATTGTCCATTAGCGACGTGAAGACTATCGTTAGCAGCTACCCGCAAAGGTCCGAACAAGATGAATTTGCAGGACGCGTCCGCACTGCCGCCCGAGTCGCCATTGCCTACAGCCATACCCGGCACCCCCTTCAAGGAAACTGCCGCAGACGGCTTTATCCTCGGCGGTTTCACCTGGCAGCACGCCTTGCCGGACACAACCCGCCCGGTAGTCATCATCAACGCCGCCACTTCCGTGCGTTGCCGTCACTACTCGCGTTTCGCCGATTACCTGTTTGCCAACGGCTTTGACGTGATCACGTTTGACTACCGTGGCATCGGTGAATCACGTCCGGCATCGCTCAAGGATCTCGACGCCTCATGGACCGACTGGGGCGCGCTGGACTTTGAAGCGATGCTCAGACGCGCTCAGCGTGAATTCCCCGGGCAACCCATCGATGTCGTCGGCCACAGCTTTGGCGGCTGCGCAGCAGGCCTGGGAGCCTCAGGGCATGTGATCCGGCATTTGGTCACCGTGGGCGCTCAGTTCGCTTACTGGCGCGACTATGCGCCCGCCCATCGCTGGCGAATGTTTGGCAAGTGGCACCTGGTAATGCCACTCGTCACGAAGATCTACGGCTATTTCCCCGGCAAACGCCTCGGCTGGCTGGAAGATACGCCCGCTGGCGTCGTCCGTGACTGGAGCACGCCCACCGATCGCTACGAGAAGCGCCCCAGCGGCCGCGTAGCTCACGCAACACACGGCCAACTGCCGTTCGCCAGGGTCAGCGCAAAAACCCTGGCCATCAGCATCAGCGACGATCCTTACGGCACCATTGCGGCCATCGAACGTCTGCTTGGCTACTTCACCCAAAGCACAAACACCCATTTGCGAATCGAGCCGCATGACATCGGCGAAGAAGAAGTCGGACATTTCGCCTTTTTTCGCAGCGCATACCAAGCCACACTATGGCCCATTGCATTGTCCTGGCTGCAGACCGGCGAACTGGCCCCCGATACCCCCGGGCGGCGAGTGCCACGCAGCTGACGGCTGTGCCCACTCAACGAATTACGGAACGACGCTCATGGCCTCCGCCAACAAGCAGAACAAACGCGCCACCCGCGCCAAAGCCAAGGCCAAGCAGAACCGCACCCAACGTGCTGCCGCCCCGGTCGAGCTGGACCCGAACGATGATCGTATCGACTTCGAATCGGTGGACCTGACCGAACTGTTCAAGAAAATGATCGACGCCGAAAAAACCAGCCAGCAAGCGATGTGCATGGCCTTTCTCGAAGACCCGCTGCTGGAACTGGTGTACGAACAGGAAGGCGAAGAAGGCGCGATGGATTTCATCCTCGCGGCGCTGATCGAATATCGCCAATGGTCCACCGAAGTCAATGAAGCCGGCGCCCTGGCGTGGATCGAATCACCAGCCTTCCAGGCTGACTACGTGGCGGCGTCCGACGCCATCGCGGCCCAAACCCAACAGAAACCGAACTGAGCTCCCATGGCCTCCCTGAACAAACAGCAAAAACGCGCCAAACGCGCCAAGATCAAAGCCAAGCAAATCAATATCCACGGCCGTAAACCTGCCGCACTGGACGATGACCTGGGGGAAATCGGCGAGCCGATCCCGGAATACACCCTGGCGATGTTCAGCAAAATGCGCGACGCGGAAGCCATCAGCCGTGGCGACATGCTGAAGATCCTGCTGTCGGACCTCGCCGGGATCATCAGCGACCATCCAGAATTGCTGGACATGGAAAACGCCGACAACGAAGCCATGGCCGCCACTCACCTGGCCGCCGACATGCTGATCGACTACCGCATGTGGACCGATGGCATGGACCGCGATACCGCACAGGCCTGGCTGACCGATCCACAGTTCATCACCGACTTCGGCGATGCGCTGGACAGCTATCGCCAGGCGCTGGATGCGCAGGAAGAAAAGGCCGAGTAAATACTCGCCTTCAGATACAAAAACGGCCGCTTGTCATCACTGACAGCGGCCGTTTTTTTTGCGGCTTTCAACACCACAATCAGGCAGCAACACCTTCCAGACGCGGGATTTCAAAACCCAGTTTGGCGCTGGCATAACCCAGTTCACCTTTGGCGATGGACTGAGCCTTGAAGCCAGCAGCGATCAGGTCCTGCACATACAGCCTGTTGTAGATGAACATGAAAACGAGGTTGCTGAGGCTGAACGTGAAGCAGGCAATGACGAACATGATCGCCGCCCACTTGATATCACCGCGGAACAATGCCGGGAAAAAGCCGAAGAAAAACACGGTCCATGAGAAGCCGATTGGCGCTTCTTTCATGGCTCCGGTTTGAGGGTTTTTGAATACAACCGATGTAAACGCCATGCCTGACTCCTTGATGCCCCGATGGGTTGGCTGAATGACCGGGCTAGCTCCATGCAGCTCTTTAAACGGCAAACACACGCAAATGCATCGTGACTGACGTCAGATGAGAGAGCAGGCAAGGAAGGGTCGAGGGCTTTAGCCAGGAAAGGCTGGTGGTGTCGAACAATCCATGTCCTGAAACTCCATCGTATCTTGCAACAGCGAGATACACATTCGACGAGAAGGCTACTATCTCGCCATCATCGTGTCCATCAGATAGCCAGACGATCAATCGCCTGAATGAAAGCAAAAACGACCGCGATCATTGCTGAAGGCGGTCGTTTTTGATGTTTCACCCGCATTGGGCCGGTGTTAGATCACTCAGCGAACTACCGCTGCGATCAACTGCTCATTGCGACGGCGGCGCGCGACAAACAAGCCAGCGGCCACGACCAGCAAGCTCAGCAGACCGGTCGCGAGGATTTCCACGCGATGGGCTTCCTGGAACAGCATGATGGTCAACGCGCCAACGATGAATACGATCACCGCGTAGGTAAGGCCCGGGAACAGCCACATGCTGAAGGCGATTTTCTCGCCGCGTGCCATACGCTGCTTGCGCATGCGCAGTTGCGAGAAGGCGATCACCAGATACACCAGCAGCGCGATAGCGCCGGAGCTGGCCAGCAGGAATTCGAACACGGCAGCCGGGGCCACGTAGTTCGCAAACACAGCCAGGAAGGCTGCGCCGGTGGACAACATGACGGCCCAGTACGGCGTGCCGCTGCTATTGGTGCGTTGGGAAATGGCCGGTGCATCACCGCGCTTACCCAGGGAGAACATCATGCGCGAAGCGGTGTACAACGCCGAGTTCAGGCAGCTGGTCACAGCAACGAGTACAACGATATCGACAATCAGCTTGGCGTTCGGGATGCCCATGCGCTCAAGCACGGTCTGGTAGGAACCAACGCTGGCCAGAATCGGGTCGTTCCATGGCACCAGGGCCACAACGATGAAGATCGACACAAGGTAGAACAAGCCGATCCGCCAGATCACCGAGTTGGTGGCCTTGGAGATTTGCTGGCCAGGGTTCTTCGATTCGGCGGCCGCGATGGTCACGATCTCGGTGCCCATGAAGGAGAACATGGTCGTCAGAATCGCGCCCAACACCGCGCCCATGCCGTTTGGCAGGAAGCCCTGGGTGTCGAACAGATGCGAAACGCCGCTGACCTGGCTGTTCGGCAGGAAGCCGAAGATCGCCATGATGCCGAGGCCGATGAAACCGATAATCGCGATGACCTTGACCAGGGCGAACCAGAATTCGAACTCACCGTAGTTCTTCACGCTGAACAGGTTGGTCACCGTCAGCAGCAAAGTAATGATCAACGTGAATGCCCAGATGGCCACGTTAGGGAACCAGGCATGCAGGATAGTCGCGGCGGCGTTGGCCTCTAGCGGGATGACCAAGACCCAGAACCACCAGTAGAGCCAGCCAATAGTGAAGCCAGCCCAGTGACCTATCGCACGATCGGCGTAGGTCGAGAAGGAGCCGGTGTCCGGCGAAGCTACGGCCATTTCGCCGAGCATGCGCATCACCAACACCACCAGGGCACCAGCGGCGGCGTAGGCCAACAGCACAGCTGGGCCTGCGGCGGCGATGGCGTGGCCGGAGCCGACGAACAGGCCGGCGCCGATAACCCCGGCGATCGACAACATGGTCACATGACGCGGTTTGAGCCCCTGTTCGAGGCCATTGGAGCTTGGGGTACTGCTCATTGAAACTACCTTTGTAAGGGAAAGCGATCTGCATCCATCCCGCTTGGCGATCCTTCTCGTAAAAAGAAACCAACGGGGCGTTCCGGATTCTGCACGCAATAATTACGCCAAAATGTTTCAAAACCCTCTACCACGGCGATCTCGTCTTGACCGGACAGTCATCGCAAGTCATTGAGAATAATGGCAATTCGCCAGAACGTTACCCTGCGACTCACTTTAAGGACGAGCCGGCGCACCGGAAACACACCCGAAAATCTCCGGACGCACAATAAAAGTGCGCAAGAGGAACGTTTGGCCGGTTAGCGCTTCCAACACCCCGCCAAAGCTGGCAACATCGCGCCCTTTTTTGGAACAGCCCCGCCCTTTTTATCAACAGGCAGGGTTCAAACGGCTGTTCGGTTGATAGCAGCGCGACAGTCTGCTGTACCGATGCGACAACCTGCCACACGCCACCCGTTTACCGCCCGAAGCGCTGTTGGCTGCCATTCAGACGCTATGCTAGCTTGGCCGCCTCGCCAGGAAGGCCACCAACAGCAGGAGCGAAACACTATGAGGAACGCACATGGCTGAGGCCACGCCCGCGCTTGAAATTCGCAACTTGCACAAACGCTACGGACAGCTTGAGGTGCTCAAAGGCATCTCGCTGACCGCCCGCGACGGCGACGTGATCTCGATCCTGGGTTCTTCCGGTTCCGGCAAGTCCACGTTCCTGCGTTGCATCAACCTGCTGGAAAATCCGCACCAGGGCCAGATCCTGGTGGCCGGCGAAGAACTCAAGCTCAAAGCCGCCAAGAACGGCGAACTGGTCGCAGCCGACGGCAAGCAGATCAATCGCCTGCGCAGCGAGATCGGTTTTGTATTTCAAAACTTTAATCTCTGGCCGCACATGAGCGTGCTCGACAACATCATCGAAGCGCCGCGCCGCGTACTCGGTCAAAGCAAGGCCGAAGCCATCGAAGTCGCCGAAGCCTTGCTGGCCAAGGTCGGCATCGCTGACAAACGCCACGCCTATCCGGCGCAACTGTCCGGCGGCCAGCAGCAACGCGCCGCCATCGCCCGCACACTGGCGATGCAGCCCAAGGTGATCCTGTTCGACGAACCGACCTCCGCCCTTGACCCGGAAATGGTCCAGGAAGTACTTAATGTCATCCGCGCACTGGCCGAAGAAGGCCGCACCATGCTGCTGGTCACCCATGAAATGGGCTTTGCCCGTCAGGTCTCCAGCGAGGTGGTTTTCCTCCACCAGGGCCTGGTAGAAGAGCAAGGATCGCCACAGCAGGTGTTCGACAACCCGCTTTCGGCACGCTGCAAACAATTCATGTCCAGCAACCGCTAACGGAGCTACCCGCATGCAGAACTACAAAAAGGTCTTCCTGGCCGCCGCCGTCACCCTGGCCTTCAGCGCCGGTGCCATGGCCGAAACCTTGAAGATGGGCATCGAAGCGGCCTACCCGCCGTTCAACAACAAAGATGCCAGTGGCAATGTCGTCGGCTTCGACAAAGAAATCGGCGACGCCCTGTGCGCCAAGATGAAAGTCGAGTGCACCGTGGTCACGTCCGACTGGGACGGCATCATCCCGGCCCTGAACGCCAAGAAGTTCGACTTCCTGATCTCCTCGATGTCGATCACCGATGAGCGCAAGCAAGCGGTGGACTTCACCGAACCGTACTACTCCAACAAGCTGCAATTCATCGCGCCCAAAGACAAAGAGTTCAAGACCGACAAGGAATCCCTGCAAGGCAAAGTGATCGGCGCACAACGTGCGACCCTCGCCGGCACCTGGATGGAAGACCACATGCCCGGCGTTGAAGTCAAACTCTACGACACCCAGGAAAACGCTTATCTGGACCTGACCTCCGGTCGTCTGGACGGCATCCTGGCGGACAAATACGTCAACTACGAGTGGCTGAAAAGCGACGCCGGTCGTTCGTATGAATTCAAGGGCGACCCGGTGGAAGAAAGCGACAAGATCGGTATCGCTGTTCGTAAAGGCGACACCCTGCGTACAAGGCTGAACCTGGCCCTAAAAGAAATCGTCGAAGACGGCACTTACAAGAAGATCAACGACAAGTACTTCCCGTTCAGCATCTATTGATTCTGACCTGCCGGACTGGCGCCGTGCTTTGACGGCGCCAGTTCCTGGCATTGCCTGCCGCGATTGAAAAGAAATCCATGACTATTGATCTCTACGGATTCGGCCCGGCGCTCGCCGCTGGCGCGCTGATGACTGTGAAACTGGCACTCTCGGCCCTGTGCCTGGGGCTGGTGCTCGGTCTGCTCGGCGCCTTGGCCAAGACCTCCCCGTACAAGCCGTTGCAATGGCTTGGCGGCACTTATTCGACATTGGTTCGCGGTATCCCGGAATTGCTCTGGGTGCTGCTGATCTACTTCGGCACGGTCAACCTGATGCGTGCCCTGGGCGAGTTCTTCGGCAATCCCGACCTCGAACTGAATGCCTTCGCCGCCGGCGTGATTGCGCTGGGGCTGTGCTTTGGCGCCTACGCCACGGAAGTGTTTCGTGGCGCGATTCTGGCCATTCCCAAAGGTCACCGTGAAGCCGGCGTGGCCCTGGGCCTGTCGAAATTCCGCATCTTCACCCGACTGATCATGCCGCAGATGTGGCGCATCGCCCTGCCCGGCCTTGGCAACCTGTTCATGATCCTGATGAAGGACACCGCCCTGGTGTCGGTGATCGGCCTGGAAGAAATCATGCGTCACGCGCAAATTGGCGTGACCGTGTCCAAGCAACCGTTCACCTTCTATATGGTGGCCGCGTTCATGTACCTGGGCCTGACCGTGCTCGCCATGAGTGGCATGCACCTGATGGAAAAACGCGCCGCTCGCGGCTTCGCGAGGAGCACCCAATGAACTGGGAAGTCATCATCAAATGGCTGCCGAAACTGGCCCAAGGTGCAACGCTGACCCTGGAACTGGTGGCCATCGCCGTGATCGCCGGCTTACTGCTGGCGATTCCACTGGGCATCGCGCGTTCGTCGCGCCTGTGGTGGGTGCGGGCATTTCCCTACGGCTACATCTTCTTTTTCCGTGGCACGCCGTTGCTGGTTCAACTGTTCCTGGTCTACTACGGCCTGGCGCAGTTCGATGCGATCCGTAACAGCTCGATGTGGCCGTACCTGCGCGATCCGTTCTGGTGCGCCACCGCGACCATGACCCTGCACACCGCGGCCTATATCGCCGAGATCCTGCGTGGGGCGATTCAGGCGATTCCACCGGGCGAGATCGAAGCGGCGCGGGCGCTGGGCATGTCCCGGGCCAAAGCGCTGTTCTACATCATCCTGCCGCGTGCTGCGCGCATCGGCCTGCCGGCCTACAGCAACGAAGTGATCCTGATGCTCAAGGCCAGCGCCCTGGCCAGCACCGTGACCCTGCTGGAACTCACCGGCATGGCCCGCACCATCATTGCCCGGACCTACCTGCCGGTGGAGATCTTCTTCGCCGCGGGCATGTTCTATCTGCTGATGGCTTACGTGCTGGTGCGCGGCTTTAAGCTGTTGGAGCGCTGGTTGCGCGTCGATGCCTGCCAAGGGCGCTGATTCCCACGTGCTGACGGGCGAGGCCCTACTCGCCCGCTTCACCGCGCTGGATGCTTTTCTGATTGAGCATCAGGCGTTGTGGAAACCTCGACCGTTTACTTATCTGCACCTTCCTTGGGAAGCGTCCTACCCGGAGTTGGCGCTTTGGCTACGCGGTCGGTCGCTGGAAGACGCGGAAAGCAGTCATAACCAACCTTGTTTGCTCGATGCGCCGCAGCCGTTTGCATCGTTGGCGGCGATTTCCCTTGAGTTGAGTGCGGTGGGGGAACTGCCAGCACACGCGCTGGAAGCCGCCGGGCACCGGTTGAATGTCGATGTGCCGGGCCGTAAGTGGCAGCAGATCGAAGCCTTCGCCAGTCGCCTGTCATTTGCCTCGCCACCTAAGCATTGGCTGGATTGGTGCTCGGGCAAGGGTCACTTGGGCCGACGCCTGCTGCAAACAGGGCAACAACTGACCTGCCTCGAATACGACCCGGCGCTGGTTTCCAGCGGCGAAGCGCTCAGCCAACGCCATCACCTGCATGCGCTGCACGTCGAACAGGATGTACTCGCACCTGACGCCGCTTCTTTATTAAAAGCTGATCACACCCCCGTGGCACTGCATGCCTGTGGGGATCTGCACGTGCGGTTGATCCAGCTCGCCAGCGCGGCGGGTTGCAAACAACTGGCCATCGCGCCGTGCTGTTATAACCGGATCAATCTTGCTGCTTACCAGACACTTTCCTCGGCCGGTTCGCGATCTGACCTACATCTATCCCTCGACGATCTCTCGTTGCCGATGAGCGAAACCGTCACTGCCGGTGCACGCGTCCGACGTCAGCGCGACACCTCCATGGCCCGGCGCCTGGGTTTCGACCTGCTGCAACGGCAAATGCGCGGCGTTGAGGAGTATCTGCCAACCCCTTCCCTGCCCAGCGCCTGGCTGGATAAATCCTTTGCCGAATACTGCAATCATCTGGCCGCACTCAAAGAGTTATCCACAATCGGTCCGCAAGATTGGTCTGCACTCGAAGCTGCCGGTTGGCAACGCTTGGCCGAAGTGCGCAATCTGGAGCTGTTGCGTGGCCTTTTCCGACGCCCGCTGGAGCTTTGGCTGGTGCTTGATCGGGCACTTTTCCTGAGCGACCAAGGCTATACCGTTCGCCTCGGCACCTTCTGCGAAACCCCGCTCACGCCGCGCAATTTCCTGCTGCTGGCGGAACGTCCTTAAATAATCGCAGCCTGTGGATAACTCTGTTGATGGAATTATCGTGGATCCAATATATCCGCCTGTTTCAGCGTTGAAACGCAGTGTTCATTTTTCGTACACATTGCCAAAAAAATCGAAAAAACAGGTATTTGCGGACAAATGAGAACAAGTCCACAAAAAGCGTAATGAAGGCAGCAAGCCACCGCGCCCGTTGTGCATAAGCATTCAATGCAAAGGACATAAGTGCCTAATCCGGGACCTCACTGGCGGAAAATTGCGCCGCTTCCCCACTCTTGTTATACAAACAGCCAACGGCGCCGACAGCGTGGCCACGAACAAGAAAATCCGACCGACAGGATGCGACAGTGACGTTTATTTCCTACGCACAGAATTTCGAAGACATACGCCTGTGGCGCGCCCTCAAAACCGTTGAAAACGGCTTTTATATCGACGTCGGCGCCAACCACCCCACCCACGACTCAGTGACCAAAGCCTTCTACGACCGTGGCTGGACCGGCATCAACGTCGAACCGATGCCCAATTACTACGAAGCCCTGCGCCAGGAACGTCCCAAAGACACCAACCTGCAATGCGTGGCCGGCGAAAGCGCCAACGACCTGACCTTCTACGGCATCGCCGGCACCGGCCTCTCAACGCTCGACCCGGCCATGGCGCAAATGCACAAAGACGCCGGCATGGACGTGCGCAGCCAAACCGTCCAGTCCCGCACCCTGACCTCCATCTGCGAAGAGCACGCCCAGGGCCGCCCGATTCATTTTCTGAAAATCGACGTCGAAGGCCACGAAGAAACCGTGCTGCGCGGCATGGACTTCACCCAGTGGCGACCGTGGGTCATCCTCATTGAAACCCCATGGGACCGCGACCAGACCTGGGAAACCCTCGTCACCGGTGCCGGCTACCACTCCATCCTGTTCGACGGCATCAACACCTACTACCTCGCCGAAGAACACCTGAACCTCAAACCCGCCTTCGACATCCCGCCGTGCAACCTGGACGAGTTCCAGTTCTGCAAAGGCCACAACTTCAGCCACCCCGTCAGCGACGCCGAACACCAGCTCGTCGCCGCCCTGCAACGCGCCGAACAGGCCGAAGCGCAGCTGCGCGCGATGCAAAATAGCCGGGCCTGGAAAGCCATTCAGAAACTCAAGAAAACCCTGCTTGGCGCCTGACTTGAAGGCTGCGTAAAAATAGTCTGAATTCAGGGGTTTACAGAACCAATCCAATCGCTATAATCGTCGCCCTAACACGCCGGTATAGCTCAGTTGGTAGAGCAACTGACTTGTAATCAGTAGGTCCCGGGTTCGACTCCTGGTGCCGGCACCATCCAAGGTTCCAGAGAAGGCTTTCAAAATCTCTGAAACCCCCGAAAAACCCGCCTTCTGGCGGGTTTTTTCGTTTTGGCGTTCCGTCGGATTCCGTCAAAATCTGTTGGATTCCGACCGTTTTAGGGATAGATATAGGGGTAAGGTCATTCGATAAAGGGAGGAGTACCCTTATGTCGCGCACCACTGCACCACTCTCCGATTCGGCTTGCCGCGCAGCCAAGCCCACCGACCGCGCCTACAAGCTTTTCGACGGCGACGGCCTCTACCTCCTAGTCCAACCCAATGGCCGTAAAGGCTGGCGTCTCAGGTATGTAAAACCTGATGGCCGCGAAGGACTGACTTCGTTCGGCAACTACCCCGTGGTCGGTCTCGCCGATGCGCGCCGCAAGCGCCTGGAGCTCAAGCGGATGTTGGCGGAAGGCGTCGACCCTATAGAGTCCAAACACCAAGCCAAGACGCAGGCCGCAATCCAAGGCCGAACCTTTGAAAGCGCGGCCCTGGACTGGCACAAAGCGATGTCTGCCAAATGGGCACCGGGCCATGCCAAGACGGTTCTGAGCCGCCTCAAAACCCATGTCTTTCCACTGATCGGCGCTCGCTCTATTGTCGATCTGGACACCCATGACCTGATGCAACCTCTGGAAGCGATCCAGGAGCGCGGCACAATTGACGTAGCTTTAAGGGTACAAAACTACCTGCAAAGCATCATGCGCGAGGCGAAGCGTGCTCGACAGATCGCGGCAAACCCTGCCTCCGACCTTGAAGGTTTGATCAAAGCCCCGAGGGTTGTTCACCGCCCAGCGTTACCCTTATCGCGTCTGCCTGAGTTGCAGGAGCGCATTGAGGGTTATAACGGCCGCGTACTTACCCGGCTGACGGCCATGCTCTCGCTGCATGTGTTTGTCCGCTCCAGTGAACTGCGCTTTGCCCGCTGGAACGAATTTGACCTCAAGCGCGGCACCTGGGAGATTCCCGACACCCGTCCTGCGTTGGACGGCGTCCCCTTTTCCACAAGGGGTACAAAAATGGCCGGGGATATCCATCTTGTCCCCTTATCGCCGCAAGCCGTGGCCCTGCTTGAACAGATCCACGTCGTCACCGGTAAATTCGACCTGGTGTTTGCAGGCGATACCAAGCCCTGGAAACCCATGTCTGAAAACACGGTGAACAGCGCGCTTCGAAAGATGGGCTACGACACCAAAACCGAAATCTGCGGCCATGGCTTTCGTTCGATGGCCTGCAGCGCACTGATCGAATCAGGATTGTGGTCGGAGACAGCCATTGAACGGCAGATGAGCCACAAGGAGCGCAACAACGTACGCGCCGCTTACATTCACAAGGCGGAGTTTATCGAGGAGCGCAGGCTGATCATGAACTGGTGGAGCCGGTACCTGGAGGCCAACCGGCAGGAGCATGTCACTCCACACGAATTCGCGACCCAGACCGGAGCGAACGTCACTCGCCTAAAAGCAAGACGTGTCGCAACTGAGTAAGCGCTCGGTCTTCATATCTCAGTGATCCGCTTGTCCACGCGGGTCCATCCAAGCAGGGCTGCAAAGCCGCCCTGCTTGGATGGACCTCACTTAAAAAATCTAAAGCCCACACAGCTGTCTGTGGAAAACCGCGGATTTCCACCGGTGGATAATTTCATCCACAGCCGCAGAACTCCCGAAAATAAGAGTCTTGACCCGAATTATCCACAGGCGTAGAAAAGATCGGGCAAAGCGCTGTCGTTGACAGCAACCCAGGTAGCCAGAACCCTTAAGGCTACGCCACATCGTGGTGGTTCTCCCAAAGTGCGATTAGCGTCCGGCGGCTCGCATGGTCACAGCGATGTGATGGATGCCTACTTTTACCAGTGTGCCCACTGCGGCAGCTCATCCCCTTTCATAGCTGCCCTGCAGCAACCTATCCGCTTGGCCATTTCATTGCGCCAACCTGCGCCCGTCTCTTTCTCCCGGAAAGAGACGGGCGCTCCTACCACTGCTGCAGCCCAACTCGTACAAGGCTTTGCGGCATTCCCCCTCGTGACAATCGGCGTGACAAACACCTAAAAGTCACCAGCAACAGCGATGCAGATGATGGTGCCGCAGCCCAAGGAATGGACTGCACCTGACTGACAGTCAGACATGCCCCGGTCATCGCATCCCTGCCTTCACCCGGCTCAGGATCTCGCGGCGCTGGTCTCGTCAGCCAATGCAGCCTCCACCCGCCCACCGGTATCGGTGTTCAGGAGGCCAGATCATGAGATGCCCATGCTCCCGGTCGTAAAGAGCCGCCAGTCCCGCGTTAGTGGACAACCCTCACAGGTCGCAGGGGCCTTGATCCCTGATAACACTCAACATTCTTGGCGGGATGACGTGGGGAAGGTTTTAAAAGTTTTGGCTTCAAGAGGAGTTCGATCATGGCACTGGTGGGCAGGCGAGATGGACGCAATTTTGGTTATGGGCGACAACTGAGTTATGCCGGGCCGCAGGCGCTGAAAGATTTATTTGGCGGCGGGCATTACGGGACCGTCAAGGCCCACAGTGATCGGTGGCAAGCGTTCGCACGATGGTGTCGATCAGACCATGGGCCAGACCTCAACGACGCGCGACAGATAGATCGGCAGACATTGATGGATTACGCCAGACATCTTCGAAGCCAAGTTGAACAAGGTGAACTGGCCATCGCCACCGCGCAAAACCGACTCTCAAGCGTCAACCGAACCATGGCAGCTCTTCGTGGTGATCAGTACGTAAGGGTGGCGAGTCCGAGCATGGCGTTAGGAATACAGCGCATCACTGTTCGCACTGCGGCTCCGCAAGGACAGGATCGTGACCAAGTGATGCGGATCATCAACGCGCTCCGCGAACATCAACTGCCGTGCGCTGCGGCCATTGTGTATCTAGCACGAGCCACCGGCATGCGTTTGCGCGAGGCCATCTTGGCCGATCTTCCACGCCTGAAACGGGAGGCCGAGCAATACGGCAAGATCAACATTCAGGATGGCACCAAAGGTGGACGCTCGGGCGCGTCAGCTCCTCGCTGGATTTGGGTAAATGATCATATCCGTGAAGCGCTCAGCCAAGCCGAGTTGGCCTCCCCCGTCGGTAGCCGTAACCTGCTTTCTCCGAACGAATCCTACCTCGACCTTCAACAGCGAATTGTCCGCCCGGCACGGGACATCTTGCACACTCACAACCTAAAAGGATTCCATGAACTACGAGCGGCGTATGCGTGCGAACGCTATGAGCAGATCACCCATTACCTAGCCCCCATCAACGGCGGCAGATGCGGCCAGCTCGATCTGCGTCTTGATCGAGAAGCACGCCTACAAATCAGCTATGAACTGGGGCACGGTCGAATCGATGTGGTATCGGCCTACATCGGTAGTCGAGCATGAACAAGCAATTCGATATGGAGCTTTTCTTATCTGGAGTGCTGACTGGCGCACACACCACTCGCGAGCGTCATATACGCCAGGCCAAGGCCATTCAAACAGAGATTGTTGATCGCTGGCATCGAGATAATCCATGGACTTGGCAGCGAAAACATCTCATCTGGTTTTTAAGGAAAACGAAAGAGAACAAATCGAACTCCACTTATTACTATTACACTTTAACTGTAAAATTAATCAACATCCGCTTAAAAACCAAACACAAATTAAAGAAATCAATCGCCCCGTAGTTGAAAACAAGAAACAACAAGAAATCAAAGCCCCAACAAAACCCAAGTGATTTTAATCGTGCCGACCAAATTGAATCGACACGATCAATATTTCACACTGATTTAGCAATAGCTACTTTCGAATGCGTCTCGAATCTTACTAGATAACTCTGCACCTTTCATAAACACTCCAAGCTCTCCATAAACATCACCCGCTGAAGATGCTGACAGCCAATTCATGCTGGTAATCACAACGTTATCCTCATCCCAGGTCATGACTTTTGCGTGTATCTGAGGGTCATCTGCTTTTATAACTTTAAAATTCAGAGAGGAAAGCTCTTTATTCAAAATGTTAGCCTCTGAAGTACGCATACTACCGCTTGATCTTCCATAAGCAACCCGTATAGAGAGATGCGGATCGTCTCGTAAAGCAGCCTTAAACGGCGTCAGCACCGGGCGATCGCCCGCATAGCTAATACGGTGACTGCATATGAAAATATCGCCAACCGCCTCATCACTGGCCTTTTTACAAAAGGAATGATGCTCTGCCGCAGAAATCAATTGTACCTGTATGAGGTCCGCCTTGTTTTTAACTTTATCAACAGATTTTCGCTTAGATAGTATTGTCGACTGAACTGCTAGCTCTCGGCTCAACTCGTTGGAAAGCCCCTGTTTACCCATTGCCAAATGTGAAGCGATACTAAGCGCATCAGCCACCACACGCTGGTCACATACCTGCACCGACGCCTCAAAACGATTAAATCTCGATGAAAGCCAGTTGCATGAACCTATAGTAACAGCCCACTCACCAGAGGGCGTATCAACAATAACAAACTTAGCATGAGACTGAGTAGGAGTTCGGTGGAATCTAAACTGGGTACCAAGCCCTTCTCCATCGATGGTTTTTTGAAGCTGCTCAAGCTTATCTACGACCAACTTAAACGCTTGAAATTTTCGCGGGTCATCGGGTTCAGTCTGCCCCCACATAACGTCTACTTGTACCGAGCGACGCACAGCATCCAGAAGTGCTGGCAACATCTCATCAACACATTCTGCATTGATGAAGGTAGAGTGAAGGACTATCCGTGAATACGCGCTTTCAATTAAATGGTAAATATGTTGCGCATGCTCCTCCGCCCCGAGAACAAGAGTAACACTTTGGGATTCAACATGATGTACAGGTAACGATCGGGGCGACACTCGCGCCTCATAGTAACCTTGTCCTATTTCAGCTTTACCCAACTGATTTCCGAGGAGACGGATTTTTTCTCGTTGTAAATCCGCTGCGGCGAGAATGGCTTCCTTTAACTCTTCTGATATTTCGGGGACTCCTGAAATATCATTCTCAGAACTGACCGAAGCGATCGCGTACTTCAAAGAGTCAGAATAGCTCCGCCTTACAACTTCTTCTTCGAACCCGTTGACATCTTCATCGTCATTCGCGACACAGTTAAAAATATCTACTAACTCAGGCGCAAATGTCGAAGATGTCTGTATTTCTGTAGTATACCCCTTGTACTCACCAAGCAAGCTTTGAGCACGCCCATAGTTATAAACCTGATAAGTTTGCTTTTTCTTTTTCCGCTCGAGGCGATAGCACTGCTCTGTTATCGGGTCTATTAAAAAGCTACGAACACGTAACAACGGCTCACTATCGACCGGCAAATCCTCATAGGTCGATATAGCAATACCTCTGATCGTAGCCTGAAAAATAAAACCCTCAAGACCATTACTTATTTCAACCCAACCTACTTGCATTAGAGAAATTAAAATCTCAACAACTAACTGCCTTGGCAAACCTGACATGTCAGCCAATTGTTGAGATGTCGCAGGCCTCTGGGCTAAGGACTGCAGCACTAACTGATCAATGGCTCCCCATCGTTTAGCCTTAACTATTTTGAAACGGTGAGTACCAGAACCAAAAGGAATCTTCACATAGATACTAGGCGCGTTCATGCTGTAAGTCCTATTTCCCTATAATTTTTAGGCTTTCGTATGATGTTTACGTTTACTTTTCCCTGGCTTAACCACACTTCTTAATATTTCTTGGTGGCCAATCCGCTTCATCACGCCTTCGGCCTGATATCTTTCTAGAACTTCCACTAATTTAACAACAAAGCGGTTATTTTCTAATCCTTTGCTAAGCTCTTCTTTTTTGATCTTATCGGACCAGTTCTTAAGAAACTCTAATGAACCAACAATTATAAGCTGGTGTTTTGCACGACTAAGCAGAACGTTCATACGCCGACTATCTAGTAAAAACCCAAGCGCACTCAAAGAGTATGAAAAACTATTATTTCTGACCATTGAAACTATCACAGCGTCAGCTTCAGCCCCCTGAAACCCATCAACAGTGCTACAGTATGAAATATGATCATCTGGCTTAGCAAACAGGTCGAGATTTCTTAAGTAATTTGAACTAGATATTTTCCGGTCGATATCTTTAGCCAGCTTTTTTACTTGCTGAGCATATGGCGAAAGTATTGCAAGCTTCGGCTTATCCTTACTATCGGTGGAAGCTACCCTGAGTTTACCAAGTAACTCTATAATTACCTCTCGCTCAAGAGAGTTATGCCAACGAGGAAGCTCCTCACCCGCATGAAAATTTCTATTTGCCTGAATATCAGGAATATCAATCCATAAAATGGATGGAGTGTCTTGTAGTACAGCCAAATTGCAGAAGCCAAAGGGCCTTGTAGTAGGTATAGCGCGGTAATACGCCTCTCTATTTGGCGCTGTTTTCAATGCATCGTCATAAAAAACTTCAGAAACAAGTTTAGCAATATCAGGGTGCATTCGATGCTGAATGGATAACATGCTCGCTATCGGCCGATGTTTTACGTCCGAGCCATAAAACTCGATAGAGCTCTTCTTTGCCTCCTCTTCTTCCAGTATTAGACTTTCGAAAAGCAAATGTAACCGCAAAGATTCACGAGCAAGACTGTTTAGGTTAGTTTCCGACAGATCCTGGACGTACTCATCAGTAAAACGAGCCTTAATTACCTCTCCTTTGATTGAGTTATTGTAAACATCTACTGCTATTTTCAAAGCACTGTGAAGGCTCTCTTTATTTTGCAGTATTTGTCTCATTTTTTCCGATGCATAAGGCGGGAGCTGCTTATGATCGCCAATCATAAGCCTCCTATAGGACAACAGTAATGGGCTGAGCAACTCAATACCTGTGACCTTCCCAGTTTCCTCCATTATGGACCAATCAAATTGAGAGCGGGCTTTAATTAGCTCTTCTACCTGACGCGAGTTCGTCGTAGCAAAAACCATATTGGCTGCCTTCAACAACTGACTGATCAGGGAGTAACGGCCTGACCGAGCGTTATCGTTACACATCGCTATTATTTTTTCTTTTGCCGCTACGGTACCTGACTTCTCAAACAAAATACTTTTGGTCAATGAGACCAGATATTCTTTAGCTAAAGAGTCAAGCTCACTTAATGAATCAGTATCGTTATTTTGAGAGTTAGCCTTAATACAACTCACTATCAACGGTTCATCTTGACAGTTCATACTTGGCTTTAATGAATCGACAACCTCTTTGTATAGATGCTGAACAGTGGAGTGACTTTGCGCTGTCAGAAGAAGTCGGCTATCTGGCTCATGAGTAAAAATTTGCTGCACCAGCGTTGTAACCAAATATGTTTTCCCCACACCTGGCGGGCCTTGTACCAGATAAAGCGGCAAAGTACTCGTAATGCGTTTAAACACATCTTGCTTTGAAGCATCCAGAGCGTGGAATGCGGCATGCTCTGAATGTTTATCTTGTGAGTTGGTTATCGAAGCATAGGGGTTGGCCAGCATATTTACCAACTCGATATGATTGCTAAGTGCATCTATCGCCCCTGCACGCCGACTTAACTGACTGATAGTTCCTTGTACAGAGCTGGAGATAATGAAATAGTTATCATAGTCGGGGTCTAATGACGTAGTCGTAAACTGATAATGGATTACGCCGTCTGGTTGCTTTTCTAGCTTCTGAAAATCAAGAACAGTTTCCTGTTCTTCATCTGAGAAGTTTGTATTACCGACAAGAATCCAACTACCAGAATCGTTTAATTCATTTGCAAGCAATTCATTCAACCGAGTGGCAGCCGGCTTAAGCCCGAGCGCTCTTGATATTTCTTGAGATTCAGAATCCAATCGGCTTGTCAATGTCACCGTACTAAGTGAAAGGTCTATCTCATCTTTTTGATACGCTATCAACTCCATTGGATAAATTTCGGATTTTGCATACGCAATTTCCGTGAGGTGATAAGCAGAAAAACCATCTATTATATTTTGGTTGGCGAGGTCTCCATCTTCCTCCTCTTTAAGTTTTAATATTAAATTTTCCCATGTCGTCATTTCCATTTTGTCGCGAGCTTGCTTAAACTGCAGCGACGACATACAGTGCATTTTGTTGCCATTTAATTTACACGAACGATTAGAACTATTAATTCTCTTGGGCGGTTCTAAATACGCCGAATGACAAAATGCCGCCGACCAACTACCTTCTACATCTCTTACACTTTCTTTATTTTTATTAAGCACATAAGTCAACCTATCTCCCACCAAAAGCACTTCTTCTTCCAAATTATCAGCGGCGGGCAGAAAAATCAGTCGCGGGTCATTACGTAAATCCTCCTCAACAAACTTGATACAATCATCAAAATTATCCTCCCCCAGGGTGATTCCATGGAGCTCTTGAAACCGAGTTTGAACTGCACTAAAAACAGAGGTTTTACGATATGCCTTGCCGACGTCACCTTTTTTCTGATTGAAATGAAAAATCAGATAATACTGGTCTACCTTTCGCGCATTCATAGAGCGCAGCGAACTTATTATTGATTCGACTTTCTTTACAATGGCTCCGCCATCCATACCCTCCTTGGGAATGTTGGCATTCAACTTTATACGCCCTGTCAAGCCTCGTATGAAGATCAACTCATCTAAAATCAGACCACTTTTGGATACCAACTCTTTAATCGGAGTTACTAAGTCATCCAAATCATCAGCGTCAACCTTTAGGATTTTTGCTATCAAATCTCCTAGATCGGCCCAGTCAGTTAGGAATGAATATACACGCCCAATAGTAAAATTGGTTGTGGCGTGACTATGCTTTCCCCCTCCAGAAATATTCTGTACTCGAACAGACCATTCAAAACCAGTTAATTGAAAATCATGTCCCGCATGAGAAAGATCCGTCAATATCGAATCCTCATCAAGATGCCGATGGAGCAATCCCTGAGAGTGTAGCAATTGAATTGCTTTGACGATTCGTATTATATTATACCAAAACTTTACTCTGACCTCTGGATCCTTGAGCTTTTTGATCCAAGGCTTGTGATAACTTAAGATCTTAGAATCTAGCAATGCGTGTGATAACGGCACTCGCATCCCTACATCCAGGACTAGATAAAATCCGCTACTGTCTTTGCCCGAGTCAACAAGCGCGGATATAAATTCACCCAGTCCGGGATATCCTTTGAGTCGGTGCAACTGCCTTATTTCATACAACCAAATATCTTCAAGAACATTTGATTGATCATTTTCATACCTCGGCCAATATTTTATCAGCACCGGCTTATCTTGAAACTCCGCGCTGATTAATAGCGGTTTACCGTCCTCCGGTTCGTCAACTGACAGAACCTCTACCTCATCATATTTTTTTAGAAACAACTCGTTCCCTGTTAACATAAGAAATCCTTAATCAAAAAATTTATGCTTTCGACAACAATCTATATAAACCAAACGCATGAATTCACGTATGAACCTCAGCAAAACTTATGCAATTTAATTTTAATCTCCTGAAGCCAACATCTTCGATTGAATCAAATCTTAATGCCGTCATTAGGCCATCATGCAGTCAACTGTACGGATTTGGAAGCGTTCGCTACGTCAAATAAGACCGCTCGAATCAGTCGTTCGATGATTGACTAGGCTGTGCAGGGTAGGATTAGGGATACAGCAAAAAAAATTTCCGTGAAAAACTAGTAAAAACAATATCTTATGTGTTAATTCGACTCCTGGTGCCGCACCATACAAAACAAAGCCCCTGCAGAAATGCAGGGGCTTTGTTGTTTCTGGAGATTGGAAATTATCGTCGCGTCTGCCTGATCAGAGCCTTGACCGCCATTCTTCAGCCAGCATTGCCCCCTCCCGTCGCTCGTTACAATTTCACATCAGCACGACGTTGCTGGTGTTTCTGACATACCTATAATGCACTCCAACATACCCGCCAAGCCTAGGTTGACCCTGTCAGCAAGCTCAAATCGTGCGGGTTTTTTCGACTCGAAAAAAAGCCCTCGTAAAAATACGAGGGCTTTTTTGTTTCCGGTGTTTTGATTTTTATAAAGCAGGCAGCAATCAATCATCAAACCCCGTAGAAACCGAAAGACTCTCCCAAGCATCAATCTCCCCCTGCAACCGCGCAATCTTTTCACGCACCAACCTCACCGCATCCTTACCCAGCAACAAATGAACGGGCGGCTTTTCCGCAGCGACCAAAGTCAGCAACGCCTGCGCAGCCTTGTGCGGATCACCGTCCTGCCTGCCACTCTTCTCCTCCCGAGCCTTGCGCACTGGATCGAACACCGCATCATAGTCACCCAAGGTGCGACCGGAGCGGATCATCGAGCGCCCCGCCCATTCGGTGCGAAATGAGCCAGGTGCCAAGGCGGTCACGTAGATGCCCAGGCTTTCGACTTCTTTGGCCAGCGCTTCGCTGATGCCTTCCAGGGCGAATTTGCTGCCGCTGTAGTAAGCGATGCCCGGTAAGGTGATGAAGCCGGCCATGGAGGTGATGTTGACGATATGCCCGCTACGCCGTTCTCGCATGCCGGGCAGCACTGCTTTGATCATTGCCACCGCGCCAAATACATTGACGTCGAACTGGCGCTGCATTTCAGCCAGTGGCGATTCCTCGAGAATGCCTTCGTGACCATAGCCGGCGTTGTTCACCAGCACGTCGATTTGCCCCACCTCGCGCAGGACTTCGGCCACCAACGGCTCGATGGCCGGAAAATCGGTGACGTCGAGCACGAATGCTTTAGCTCGATGGGCGTCCAGCGCTTCGAATGCGGCACGCTCGGATTCGCGCCGCACCGTGCCAACCACCGTGTGCCCTGCCGCCAGCGCTGCTTGCGAAAAGGCCAGGCCGAAACCTGAACTGACGCCGGTGATCAGGAAAACCTTGTGAACATGGGTGTTCATGCTGCGTCCTCCAATAAAAACGCCGTCGATAGTGATCGACGGCGCTGTGGACAAGCTAACTCTGGTCTTAGTGACCAGCGCTCTGGCCGCCATCGACGTGCAGGATTTCGCCGGTGACAAAGTTGGCATTGTCCAGATACACAACCGCCTGAGCGATGTCGTTGATTTCGCCCATGTGGCCGACCGGGTGCAGACTGCCCAGCGCTGCATGGGTTTCTTCGCCGTGCATCGGGGTCTTGATGATGCCTGGGGAAACCGCGTTCACCCGAATCCCGCGCTTGGCGTACTCAATCGCCAGGGATTTGGTCGCCGCGTTCAAACCACCTTTGGTCAGCGAGGCCAGTACCGACGGCACACCGTCGATTGCGTGGTCTGTCAGGCTGGTGGTGATGTTGACGACGTGGCCTTTGCCTTGTTTTTCCATCTCGTTGATCGCGAGTTGGGTGATGTAGAAGAAGCCGTTCAGGTTCACCGACAGCACGTCGGCGTAGTCTTGCGCGGTGTACGCGGTGAACGGCTTGGCGATGAAGATACCGGCGTTGTTGACCAGGGTGTCGATGCGGCCAAAACGTGCGATGGCTTCACGGATGACTTGCTGGGCGACTTCCGGGTTGCCGATGTCGCCCGCCACGGTGAGGATGTCCGGGTCGGTGGACGGTTTGATCGAACGCGAAGTGGCGACAACTTTGTAATCCAGGTCGCGGAAGGCTTTGACCATGCCGGCGCCGAGGCCTTGGGATGCGCCAGTGATAACGATGACTTTTTTCGAATTGCTCATGATGAACCTCTACTAATAAATAATGGTTTGAATAAGTAAGTAATCAGGCTTCGGCGGGGGCCTTGGCCATTTGTCTCAACATCTGTTCGTAGTACTCGACCGACTGCGAACCAGACACCAGGTGACGGCCGTTCAGCACCATGGCCGGGACCGAGTTAATGCCGTGCTGGCGGTAAAACGCTTCAAGCTCACGCACTTCTTTGGCAAATGCGCCGGACGCCAACACCTCTTGTGCGGTCGCCGCATCCAGTCCCGCTTCAGCCGCCAGACGAACCAGCGTCTCGCGATCGCTCGGGTTCTGGCCGTCAGTGAAGTAGGCGCGGAGCAGGATTTTCTTTAGAGCGACCTGCCGCCCTTCCTGCAACGCCCACAACAGCAGCCGATGCGCATCAAACGTGTTGTAGAAGTGGGTGCGCTTTTCCAGATCGAACTTGAAACCGATGGCCGCCCCACGTTCGATCTGCATCGCTTTGCCGGCAGCGACGTCTGCGGCGGTGCGTCCATATTTGCGCATCAAATGCTCGACCGCTTTTTCACCGACCGCCGGCATGTCCGGGTTCAACTCGAAAGGCTTGTAAGTCAGCTCGACCGAAATCTCACCGGCCACGTTCTCGATCGCTTGCTCCAGCGCCGTCGCGCCCAACGCGCACCACGGGCACACCACGTCGGAGATGAAATCGATGGAGACGGACGCGGTCATGACTTGTCCTCCGCCTCTGCTAGTTGCTTTCGATACTTGGTGGTGGTGATGCCGGCGTAGCCCCAGTTATCGGTGTCGACTTCTTCGATCACGATGTGGGTCAGGTGCGGATCCTTCTTCAGGACGCGCTCCAGGGTTTCAGTGATTTCGGCGATCACCTGAGCTTTCTGCTCAGAGGTAACGCCATCGCGAGTGATGCGTACGCTTACGAAAGGCATGAGGAATCTCCAAGTGACCTTCCCTTCGGAATGAATGGGTCGGCGTTGGAGCTCAATGTAGGGAGTTGGGTGGAGGGGATAAAGGTGGGGGCGGGAACATCATTAGTTACTTGGTGTAATGAGCTAAACGCAAATTTTCTGTACCTGACAACAATCTTTTTGGTTCGAACGTTTCGCTATTTTTCAATTTCTGAGACACGTTTTGATGTTATGTCACTGCCAACGACATGTCGGTAAAACTTCCTTTTATGCTCTGGAAATGGCGATTGGAGCGCCCTCAGGCCAGTTCCCAGTCTTTATGCTAAATTATGGCTGGCCAATAATTATGGCGTATCCATAAAAAGAGGTAATTGCATGAGCAGCATTTTTCAGCGCCCTGAACTGGCCGAAGAGATGGCGAATCAGCTTCTCAATCCGGGCGTTCTCGATGAAGGTTTACGCTCAGGTCTATTTTTATCCGGCCTGCGCAGGACCGGAAAAACGACATTCCTGAGGAGCGACCTCATCCCTGCACTGGAAGAAGCGGGTGCTCTCGTCATTTACGTCGACCTATGGAGCGACACGCTGGCCAATCCAGCGACACTGGTGCATGACGCCATTCGTAAAACCCTGCAGGAGCTCCAAACACCAGGCTCCGGTTTGCTCGAGATGCTTAAGCGTGTCAGCGGTGTTGATGTAGGCGCTGCTGGATTCAAATTTGGTTTCAAACTCGACAGCATCGGGAACTCAGGTGGGCCAACGCTGGCTCAGGCGCTGACAGAGGTTGTTGATCAAGCGAAAACCGACTTGGTGCTGATCATCGACGAAGTACAGCACGCCATTTCTTCCGACGATGGTAATCAGCTGCTTCTGGCACTCAAAGCGGCTCGTGATGCGATCAATCCGAGACCCAATACGCCGGGTTATTTTTTGTTTATTGGAACGGGATCGCACAGGGCGCAAGTCAGCGAACTGACTGCGAAGAGGAACCAGGCGTTTTCCGGGGCGACATCGACAGCCTATCCGGTGCTGAAAGGGGATTACGTTGAATATTTGCTTAACCGACTCGCTGCGACGGTGAAGAAAGAAAAGCTACCTTCACTCGAAGCCGCCATTGAAGCATTCAATACCTTGGGAAACCGGCCCGAGGAAATGCTCAAAGCTTTGCGACAGCTCATGCAGCAAGAAGGTGATCCCGATCTTTTCCTGCCCGTTATTGCGAGCACATTACGCTCGGCGGCGGCCAGCATCGAACTTGAAAAAGTGGAGCTGCTAGGTAGCCTGGCTCAGGCTATTTTCAACAAAATTGCATCTACGGAAGGCGATGCCCGGGGTATTTTCTCCATCGATGCTGCGGCTGAGTACTCGAAGACTGTGGGGCGCGAGGTACGTGTTGAAGAGATTCAACCGGTGGTGATTGCGCTGGTCGCCGAGAACATCATCATGCGACGCGGGCATGGAATTTATGCAATTACGGACCAGTTTGTTCAGGAGATTTGGTTGGAAGAACGAGCGTTGATTGAAGCTAGCTAGCGTTTTCTACGCTGCTGCCGTTGCTTGTCGAACAATCAATTTCACACCCACGCCACCACCTAGCCACGATTGCGCGTCCGCCGCCCTCAAGCTACCTTCAGGCCGTCGCTGCCAATTCAGCGACCGGGCCTGAGAACTCGAATTCGATGTGGGAACCAATCGGAGTTCGCCTCATGCATGCCCGCAATCCATCTAAAATTTCCGCCATTGCTGCACCCGGTCACGCCCACCACCTCCCAAAAACCGGAGGTGCCCAATGACCAACCCCAAAGACCTCAAAACCATCGGCCTTACCCCCTTCTCCTACCACGCCAACGAACCGCTTTTCCGCATCAACGCCGGCGTCCCGGTGATCGAAGCCCTCTCCCACGCCTCCGACCTGCTCCACGTCGCCAAACTGCTCGCATCAGAACGCCGCCATGGTTCGCGACACCGACCGGCATGCCTGGGCATCGCATTATTTGCAGGATATGAGCAAGGCGATCATCGATGATGTGGTGAAGGTGCTCGATGCACCATGTAACAACCAAGCCACTAACGCCGTAACCTGATCTAAATCGCACGCATAAAAAAGCCCCGAATCAATCGGGGCTTTTTGCATCAATGAGACGGCGTTGGCATATGCCTTATGCGCAAAAACGAATCCACGTGCATAAAAACGATTATAAAATTGGTTTTTTGCACAAAAACGATCACAACGCTTAAGCGTTATCGACTCTCACAGTTTCCACCGTGATCTGCTTCAGCGCATAAAACGGCGCAAGCGCCGCCTCATCCGCCGTAGCACCGGTAATCAACCGCCACTCCCGCTCAATCGGCGTCCAATGCTGTTGCCGCGCACGCCCCAGCTTGTCAGTGTCAGCAAGCACAACAATCTGCGCCGCTCGCTTGATGATGCATTCCTTGAGATAAGCCTGCTGAGCACTCGCCTCACACAACCCAAACTCTGCCACTACGCCATCTGCACCCAGAAAAGCCTTGTCGACACTCAACCGACTCAACGTCAGTTCCGCCAACGGTCCCAACGTGCTCATGCTCGAACCGCGCAAGTCGCCGCCGATCAATGTCAGGCGCACGCCCGGCGCATTGGCCAGGGTCATTACGGCCAGCAGGTTATTGGTCACCACATGCACGTCTTGTCGCGAGCACAGGTGATGGGCCAGCGCGGCGCACGTGGTGCCGCCGTCGAGCAGGACGGTATCGCCGTCCTGAACGTGCGCCGCCGCTGCCTGGGCGATGGCGTCTTTCTGTTCCCACTGGGACGTTTTGCGTTCTTCGAGCGAGGCTTCCGGCTCATGAACGCCGACCACCGAGGTCGCGCCGCCGTAGGTGCGCACCAGGTGCCGCTGTTTGGCGAGCATGGTCAGGTCGCGCCGCACCGTGGCTTCCGAGACCCCGAGCGCCGCGCTCAATTGCTCGACGTTGGCATCGCCAATGCGTACGAGATCGAGGATGGCGCGGTGGCGTTCGGAGGCTTTCATGGCGGGTCTCGTTGTGTGGACGGTGGTCGATCTTACACGACCACACGCCTGCGCCTCATCCCCGTCGCGTGGCAAGCTCGGCGCCCTGGCGCAGTGCTTCGAGCAGGCTGCGTTCATCGGCGATGCCTTTGCCGGCGATATCAAACGCAGTGCCGTGGTCGACCGAGGTGCGGATCACATCCAGACCCACGGTGACGTTTACGCCCGCTTCCAGACCGAGCACTTTGACCGGGCCGTGGCCCTGGTCATGATACATCGCCACCACCAGATCGAAGTCGCCGCGACCGGCGCGGAAGAACAGCGTGTCGGCAGGCAATGGGCCGGTGACGTCGAGGCCGCGTTCCTGCAACAGCTTCACCGCCGGGATGATTTTTTCTTCTTCTTCGCCATAACCGAACAGGCCATTTTCACCGGCATGCGGATTGATCCCGCACACGCCGATGCGTGGCTTGGCGATGCCAGCCTTGATCAGGGTCTCGTTGCCGCGCTCGATGGTGCGCTGGACCAGGCCCGGCTCGATCTTGCGGATCGCATCGATGATGCCGATGTGGGTGGTGACGTGGATAACGCGCAGTTGCGGCGCCACGAGCATCATCGAGACTTCATCGACGTTGGTCAGGTGCGCGAGCATTTCGGTGTGGCCAGGGTATTTGTGGCCACCCGCATGCAGCGCTTCCTTGTTCAGCGGCGCGGTGCAGATCGCATCGATCTGGCCGGCCTCGGCGAGTTGCACAGCGCGGGCGATGTATTGATAAGCAGCGTCGCCGGCGATGGGCGACAGCACGCCGAACGGCAGGTCGTCGGGAATCAGGTCGAGGTCGATGCAGTCAATGGTGCCGGCTTCGTACAAGGCCTGGGAGGCGTCTTCGATGCGGCGCACTTTGGCGCTGCCGCCGACGATGACGTTGGCTTGTTCGAGGCGACGGGCATCGCCAATCACCAGTGGCCGACATTGTTGGTAGACGATGTCATGAGTCAGGCTCTTGACGATGATTTCCGGACCGACACCGGTGGCGTCGCCCATGGTGATGCCGATGATGGGCAGGTAGTTAGTCATAGTGTTCATTGGAGTCCTTGGATTCGTGTGCGTTTGGGCGGGGAGCGATCGGCGCACTCGCTCAGGTGTTGCCATGCCGCATACAAGGCGTGATCGGTGCCGAACGCGCCTGCCTTGGTAACGATGCCGGGACGATGCCCCTGCCGGGAAACAGTCGGGCGGGCGAAGGCGACGCCGGCTTCGATTTCCGTGAGCAGTTGCAGGCTGTCGATGCCGACGGTGGTCAATATTGCTCGCGCGGTTTCGCCGCCGGTGGCGATCAGGCCGCCGACCTTGGCGAAGTGTGGTTCGACCAGCACAGCCAGCATGGTCGAGAGTTGCGCGCCTTCCTGTGGATCGAATGCTTCATCGCGGCCGATGCGCAACAGCAGGTCACTCCAGCCGTCCAGTTGTTCGCCGATGCGCGATTGCCACATCGACCAATCGCCATGGGTTGTGCCCTGGCGAAGAACTTCTGGCGGGACAACCAATTCGCTGACGCCGCCGCGTTCTTTGAGCAACGCGCACTGGCGCTCGCAGACACCGGAAAGGCTGCCGACGAGTATCAGGATCGGCGCCTGGCTTTTTTCCAGGGCCGTGGGTTCTACGGCCGTGAACCGTGCTTCGGAGAAGTCCGGAAGACTGGCGATTTCCCGTGCGAGGCCACCTGAGCCGATCCAGAACAGCGGCTGATCCATCGAGGCGGTCAGCCGAGCGAGGGTCAGCAGGTCGTCTTCTGTTTGTGCATCGACGATCAACGCTTGCGTGCCGCTGCGGGCGACTTCGGCGATGTGCCGGGTCAAAGCGCTTTCATCGCCGCGCAAGGTGTCGAGGTCCAGTTTCGCGGTGCTCAGGCCGGCGGCGACCAGCATCGCTTCGACATCGGCCGGGCGGTCGGCGTTTTCCAATTTCCAGGTGTCGGTGGTCTCCAGCGGTTGACCATTCACGAACACCCGGCCACCGAGCAACGTACGTCCGGTGGCGGGAAATGCCGGGGCGACGATGGCCAGGCCCGCCAACGGTTGCAGGGCGGCGACTTCAGCCGCCCAATTGCCGCGCAGCGTCGAATCGATTTTTTTGTACAGCCGTTGCCCGGGCTGATGCAATACCTTGAACGCGGCGACAGTACGCTCGGCGGCCCGCGCCGGTGAAAGGCGCCGAGTGTCCGTGTCGGCGGCAATCACTTGGGCGTCAGCCTTGTCATTCAAGGGGTCGAGGGTGACGACGGTTTCCATCCCCATGCTGGCAAAGCCGATGGCGCAATCCGCTGCGCCGGACAGATCGTCGGCGATGATCAGCAGCCTCATCGCAATATCTCCTGCTTTGGTTCGAGCGCCGGCTCAGGGATGACGACAGGTTTACGCTGCTGCACGCGCTTGGCGACGGCGGCAGTGAGCAGTGGCGCGAGGATCGCGGTGACCACGACGCAGGCGGCCACCAGAATGGTCGCGCTCTTGGCCGCTTCGGCGTACACCGGATTGGCGGCGGCGATCAGCGCTGGCACGGCGGCGGCGTTCCCGGCGGTAGTGGCTGCGGCAACACCGGCGACGCCCGTGCCACCGGTCAAGCGGTCAGCGAAGAACAGCGGAATACCGGTCACCACGACCACCGCCACACCCATGCCCAGACCCAACAAACCGGCCTGCCAGACATTATGCAGATCCAGGCTCGCGCCCAATGCCAGGGCGAAGAACGGGATCATGACCGGAACAGCCTTGGCCAGGAAATCGCGCATGTCACGGTCGAGATTGCCCAACAGCATGCCGAAGGCAAGCGGCAGGATACTGCCCACCAGCGTCGGCCACGGAAATGCCGACAGGCCGGCGATACCCAAGGTGACCATCGTCAGAAAAGGCCCGGACTCCAGCGACATCACCGAATAGGCGCCGACGTCTTCGGATCGACCGTATTGCCCCATCAGCGCCATATATAAGCCGCCGTTGGTGTCGTTCATCGCGGCAACAACCGCCAGGGTCGATACACCGGCGAAGAGGCCCGACGAAATCGGCTGCTCGCCCAGAAAGTGCCCAAGCACAATACCAATGAGAACGGCGATGCCGACCTTCGTCGCCAACAACGTGCCGCCCTTCTTGAGCAGGTAAGGCGTGGCCTTGATATTGATGCTCGCGCCCATGCAGACATAGAACACCGCGAGGATGGGTAACGCCCCGGTGAACAGTGCATTGGTGAAAGAGCCGAAAAACTTCGGTGTATCGGGAAGGAAGGTAGCCACCAGCGAACCGATCAGCAGCGGGACAATCATCATGCCGCCAGGGATGCGTTCAATGGTGCGCTTGATAGGGATCTGGGCCACGAGGGTCTCCTTTTATAATTGTTTGGTAAGACGTTTGTCACCTCGAAACTGACTGAACCGATCATTTAATGATTGATTCAGTCAAAATTATCTTAGGCCCTCAATACGAATTGCGCAAATCAATCATTAAAATGATCGTTTTGATCATTTGTGGAAGGACTGATGTGACAGGCTGCTCATTCCCTCCCTTTATAGGAAGCGCATTGAAACAAGATCATCGATACAGAGAATCGACCCAAGAGCGCGAAACCGACTGCCTTCAGGTGACGATAGTCGGCGTTAGGAACCCCGTTGATGACCTGAATATCAGCGCTAGGGTGAGACCTCTTTGAAGAGCAGCCTTTAAGGCTGCTTTTTTATTGGCGAAAAAAAGCCCCAAATCAGTCGGGGCTTTTTCTGTATGTTGCCAGCGTCATCTACAAGGACGCTGTAAACGCCTATAGCGCTCTATTTGAATAGTTCTGAATGACTTCCGAGATCAACAAATGTGATCAGGTCGGAACGTGTGTGCTCATAGATCATCAAGAAATCACCGCCAATATGACATTCTCGGAAACCGATCCAATCACCCGTCAAAGCATGGTCAAGGTACTCAGGAGGTAAAGCCTCCCCCAGAAACAACATGATCATCACTTGCCGGACCTCATTCATATCACGACGTCCAGCTCGCTTGTAACGTTCCCACGACTTCTTAAATACCGATGTTTGTGCACATTGCTTAGGTAATTCAGCGCGCTTTTGCTTGTTCGCCGGTTTCGCCATCAGCATCCCTCAGCATTTCGTCTATCGAATCGAACTGCTGGCGAATATTTCGTGCTTCCATCATGGCGCGGGCTGTCTTCTCCGACGGGACGCGTACCTCAAAAGGGAGCCCCTGAGTCGCAACAACCTGACGGAGAAAGAGACGCATGGCATCACTGATGCTCAGGCCGCACGCGCTCAAGACTTCAGTTGCACGCATCTTCAAATCCTCATCAATGCGGCAACGCACATCAGTGGTTTTCAGCAATACACCCATAAAAACGTCCTCACCGTGATTTTGTAGCTACATTGGCGCTACCTCTGCATTGTGGTCGAGCGTACCGTTTTCGGTCAATGTCGAGTTGATAAGCGGAGTTATAGACTGGATTGTCATGTGCTATTTCAGCTGTTTCTGCAGACGCTAACTATCAGTTCGATCCCCATTTTTTTAGAGATACGTCCGAAGACAACGCAGGAAATAATCCCCAGCGCTGTGAGTTTCGAACCCCAAAAAAAAATGCCCAAACCTCTCGGTCTGAGCATTTTTTGACCCTGATCACCCACCTTTCCCGAAAAACCCCGACTCTATGTAAGCCTCCAGCCATCGGACGCAGCATCATTTCGCTACTAAACTCGGGACAAGCGTGTTCATGTGCAGGATTATAGCCAGCACGTATCGCCCAACCGGCGGCCAGGTACTCAACAATAGCCAGCCCACATTAGAGGGCATTACCCAATGGATAGCAGAACCCTACGCAACCTTATGCGCATTGTTCAAACCGGCTCCTTGTCGGCGGCAGCAGAGCATTCGTGTTTAACCGTGCAGGCATTGGCTGCGCAGTTGAACAAGGTCGAAGAACAGTTTGGTTTCAGGTTATTTCGTCGCTCCAACAAGGGATTGACCTTGACCACGCAAGGCACGGAACTCACGCCTTATATGGACAAGGTGTTGGTTGCCACGCGGCAACTTGAGGAAAAAGTAGCGGCGCTGAAGGTGCCTGGGCAGCGCACGCTCAAGGTGGCGCTGAACACCACGCTGTCGGGAGACTTCAATCGGCGCATGATCGGACGCCTGATTGAGGTGTTTCCCGACTATCAGCTGGAATTCAGCTACGCCGAGTCGATGGAGAACCTCAGCAAGCTGAAGAACGAAGACTTCGACCTGGCCGTGTTGATCGGCCCGCAGCAGCCGGGGTTGCCGAGCATTATCCTGCCCGAGGTCCAGGTGCAGGTGGTCGGCGCGCATTGCGGTCAGGAAAACGACCCGCTGGTGTTGCTCGGCAACAAGTTTCAGGTGCGTCCGGCAGACGATTGTCCGTATTCCCACAGCTTCTTGCGCTTTCTCGACGCCGGTCTCGGCAATTACGAGTCGGGCAAGCGGATGGTCTATTCCTGCAGCGAAACCCTGACACTGTCGTTGATTACGCAAATGGATGGCCTCGGCATGGTCTCGCGTGATGCGGCCCAACGTAACGGCTTGACCATTTTCCCCGGTTTCGAGGATGCCCTCGAAGTTCGGCTGGCGATCAATAACCCTGAGTTGTCGGGCCAGGCCTTGCACGATGTGGTCGACCTGCCGCTACATGAACGAGCCGAGCGCAATGTACGCAGCCGTTCCCAGCGCAACGGAGAGAAAGAGGTTTTTGCTGAAATACGCACATAACAACGTCGGAATCGCGGCATAAAACTCCGGGCGATCGAGCTGCACGTGCTGATCCTTGATCAACAACGGCGTGAGGCTGATTGCAGCGACGATCGCCACCGGCAGGTATTCCAGCGCCCGGGCGACGAAGGGCGGCCAATGGTCGGTGTTCACTTGCAGCGGCAATGCGCGCGGCAAGAAGGTCACGGCCATCATCAGCGCGACGACCAGAATCAGGAACGTTTGGTCAGGCATACGCCCACTCCACAGCCGACGAAAGTGGCGATAAACACGTTGAAGGGCGAGCTGCCGACCAGGCTCAGCGCGCCCATGCAGGCGACGGCGGCCAGTGCGGCGATGAGTTTGTTGCGCGTATTGCACAGCGACACCAGCACGTAGAGCATCATCGCGGTCAGCGCGTAGTCGAGTTGATATTTGATCAAGTGCGCCGCGTATTGCGCGCAAATCGCCCCCAGCAATCCTCCGAGCACCCACGAGGTGTGGCAATACAGATTGAAACCGATCAGGTAACGCACGTTGACCGGCGCGCCCTTGCCCAGTTTGACGCTGTGGAAAGCGAACGATTCATCGGTCAGCCCGCCCGCGTAACACCAGCGTTCAAGCCGACTGAGCCCCATCGCCTGCAACGCCTTGGCCATGTAGACCGACATCAACATGTGCCGCGCGTTGATCAGAAACGTGGTGAGGATGATGGTGGTCAGCGAAGCGCCGCTGGATATCAATGCCAACGCGGCGAACTGCGAAGCGCCGGCATAGACAAACAGGCACATGGCAACGGGCAGCCACACGGGCAACCCGGCATTCACTGCCATCAAACCGAAGACAAACGACACCGTGAAGTAACCCGCAACCACAGGGCTTGCTTCGGCGAAGGTGCGCGAAGCGTGCGGCTCGACCATCAGCGGCGGGTTGCTGGACGTCTCATTCATAGGTCCCTCTCAAATGTTCTTTCGCCGCGCGGTTCGCAAAAACCCTGGGCACTCCAAAAGCGTTGGCCGGCAAGGTTAGCATCGTCAACAAACAGGAACATGCGCAGCACGCCCACGCGTTTCATGTCGGCCGAGGCGGATTCGACCAGTCGTTGACCGACGCCCTGGCTGCGATACTCGGGGCTCACTGCCAAGTGGTTGATCGTGCCGCGACTGCCGAGCATTCCGCCCAGCACCGCGCCGACGATTTCGCCACTGACATCCAATGCGATAAACGCGGTGGTGGTCTTTTGCACCAGCACACCGCGCAGGCATTTGGCGTCCTGCCATTCACAGAAAGAGACTTCTTCGAATTGCCGAAAGAAGCGTTCAAGGCGCTGTGCATCCTTTGCCGTGGTGCGCCGCAGCATCACCGGTGCAGGGCACTCGGCGAGGCTGGTCACGGAGTTGTACTGTTCAGCGAACAATGTCGAAAGCGGTCCCGGGCCGCGAGAAAGAGATCGCCAGAATCTGCCGGTACGCCATGTCGTGAGAATGGGTATTGCGGGCAGGGGTCACGTAGTGACGCATGTCGCGATCGAGAAAGTAGGTGGTGTCGAGTATTTCCTGATAAGTCGTCGAGGCCAGGTGCTCTTGATTATCGGTGTCGTACAAACGGCTCTCTGCGCCGTCAACGTTATTGCGTCCCCAGAAGTGCACGCCGCTGAACGGATAACCGTCGCAGTGAATCCCTTCCGGGGTGATTTCCACTTGTTTGCCTGGCTTGATCTCGATGCGGATCTGATGAATCTGGCATTGCCAGATTTCGTCGTGCAACTCCGGCGGCAAGACGTTTTTGTACACCTCGAAATCCGTATCGATCAGGCTGCGCATCACCGGCGAATTGATAATTTCTTCGGAGAAGTCCTGGAAGTGCCGAACCATTCCACCGACATAGCTGTTGTTGGCTTTGGACTGGATATAGGCGCGGTGCTCAAGTTGCTTCAGGTCGCGGGTGACCGGGTTGTATTCAAAATCGCTGTAGCGACGATAGCGCATGCCCGCCTCGGACTGACCGTAGTAGCTGTCCGGCTCCATGTTTTCCCAACTTCTGGTCAGTCTGACGAAATCATTGAAATGACCGAAAAGATTGAAGTCAGCACCCCGGACATTGGCATATTTGTCACGCCGTAGAAATTCGCCCACTTCTTTGTTCAAAACGATCATTTTAAAAATCTCCGTGCATTTAGCTGCCTAATCTAGAGAGCACAGGATTTACGTCCATGAGAAAGAATTTGAGGCATATCAAGCGCTGCTTGAAACGGAGCATGACGTTGCTCGAATTCAACTTTTCATGATCGAAAATGACCGTTTTATGCGTTTTTCGACGGTTGTCAGTCAAAAAAAAACCCCGAACCAGTCGGGGTTTTTTTGAGTGAAAAACTCAATCGATCATCAGAAGACGTTGATCGGGTAATCCACGAACACACGCACTTCGTTACCGCTGACGTTGTACTCGCTGGATTTCTGCGACACACGCAGGATCGAGCTGCGCAGTTTCACGCTCAGGTCTTTGGCCGGACCGCTCTGCACGACGTACTTGAACTGGTTGAAGATTTCGCGCTCGGTGCCACCGTCGCTAGTGGAGGTGGTGATGTTGTCACCGCGCACGTAGGCGACGTTATAGCTCAAGCCTGGAACACCGAAAGTGCCGAAGTCCAGGCCGTAGCCCAGTTGCCAGCTGCGTTCGTCTTCGGCGTTGAAGTCGGACCAGTAGGAGTTGGCCAGCAAGATCGTATTGCCGCCGTCGCCGACGCGGCCTTGGTCTTTCTGGTAACCGCCATACGGGTAGCCCAGATTGCTGTCGCCGGTGCTGCGCTGGTGAGCGAGCGTGAACGAGTGCGGGCCGGTGACGAAGGTCGCTGCCAGGCTCCAGATCTTGTTGTCATCACCGGTCGCGCCGCTCTCGCGGACGTAGGAATCGTCCAGCTTGGTGCGGTAGCCGTTGAAGTCCAGGGTCAGGGATTGATCCTTGTCGATCGGGAACACGTAGTTGGCGTTCACGTATTGCTTCTTCAGCACGTCTTCGACATCGGAGGCGTACAGCGCAGCCTTGAACTGTTCGGTGAACTGGTAGCTGCCGCCCAATACGTTGATCGATTTCAGGCCGCCGCTGTCACGGCCTTCAGCGCTTTTGCGCGATTCTGCGGTGAAGCGACCGGCGTTCAGTTCCAGGCCTTTGATCTCCCGGGAGGTGATCAATGTGCCGGTGTAGCTTTCCGGCAGCAGACGCGAGTTGTCGTAGTTCAGAACCGGCAGGACCGGCATCTGGTCGCCGTAGGTCAGCGTGGTGCTGGAGAGACGGAATTTGACCGCAGCGCCACCCTTGGACAGGTCGTCAGCCGCATTACCGCTGTCGCCCTTTTTAAAGAAATCGATGCCTTGAGCGCCGGTGCGACCTTTGCCGCCATCCAGGCGCAGTGCGTACAGACCGAAGGCGTCCACACCCACACCGACGGTGCCTTGGGTGAAGCCGGACGAGTACGTGCCGATGGCCGCTTGGCCCCACTCGGCTTTGTCGGCTCGACCGTCCTTGTAGTCACGATTGATGTAGGCGTTGCGCAGCAGCACTTTGAGGCTGCTGTCTTCAACGAAACCCTTGGATTGGGACTGATCGTCCGCCAAGGCCTGTGTCGCGCTCAACATCCCCAGAGCGATCAGGCTGATTCGCTTGTTCAACATTTTGTTTTTTTCCTTATGACCGGTTGATACGCGCTGTGTCGAACGGCTGAAACGGCGCTATCGCACTCTTTTTTCACCCCAAAACAAAAAGGCCGCCCACGAACGAATCGGGGCGGCCTTTTTATTGTTTTGTCAGTCATGGCGGTTAGCCACAGGCGTTGGGCGCGATCGTAGCCGCGCCCCGAACACTGTGTCAATTTGATGAATGGCCTATAGACGGCAACCTGCAGACTCTAAATATCGCTGCTGCGACGCGGCCACAGATACTGAGTTAACACCAATCACTGTGGGAGCGGTGATCACTAAAAACCTTCGCCCATAAAAAAAGCGCCGCCTTCCCGGCAGCGCTTTTAGCAATCCTTTGTTTATTCTTCTTATCCTTCCATTACATCCCACAACGCTTCCAGTTCTGCCTCGCTGAATAAACCAGCAGGGTAACGCTCGATCATCATCCGGCGCGGATCAGGTTTTCTGATCTGACGCGTTCCATTGGACTTCAACCAGTGCGCCAGAACCTGGAGCGATTCGCTATTAATTGCCAGGGGATGCAACGCCCGCTCGCTCACTACGTTCATTTCGGCGTTCATTTCAGCGCTCTCTCCTGGTTCGTGAGCGGCTAACTTATCCAAGGTTTATGACAGAACATCGCAGTTCTCCCCCTCCCTGTTTCACATTCGTGGGAGATACAAGAGCTGTGCCAATGTTTCTGAGGTGTCGACAAGTGGATACAAAGAAGCCCGCAGTCCTGTCGGGCTGCGGGCTTGCTGATGAACGCCGTTGCTTAAACTGTGCGTGAGCGTTTTTTCAATCGACTCAAGCTGTTACAACCCCACTCACTCCTTGTGCGGTGCTGGCTGTTGTTGGGTAAGGCAGTGGATGTTACCGCCCCCAGTAACAGTTCGCGGCCCGGCACCATCACCACTTCGTGCTGTGGGAACAGCGATTGCAAAATCTCCTTCGCCGGACCGTCCAGCGGATCGTCAAAGCTCGGCGCGATAATGCCGCCGTTGACGATCAGGAAGTTCACGTAGGAACCGGCCAGACGAACGGTCGGATTGCGTTCCTGCGTGCCGGCCACCGGATCGACACCGGCGCACTCTTCCTCGGTCGCATAAAGCGGACCCGGAATCGGCATCTTGTGCACTGTAAATGGGCGACCTTTAGCGTCGGTGCTGCTTTCCAGCACCTTCATCGCGGCCTGGCAACGCGGGTAGTTCGGGTCTTGCGGGTCATCGGTCCAGGCCAGCAATACTTCGCCCGGACGCACGTAGCAGCAGAAGTTATCCACATGACCGTCGGTTTCATCGTTGAACAAACCGTCCGGCAGCCAGATGATTTTATCCACAGCCAGATTTGCGCTGAGCACCGCTTCGATTTCTGCACGGTTCATGTGCGGGTTGCGATTGCGGTTGAGCAGGCATTCTTCGGTGGTGATCAAGGTGCCTTCGCCGTCGACGTGAATCGAACCGCCTTCGAGCACGAAACCCTCGGTGCGATAGCGCGGGCTGCGCTCGATCTCAAGGATCTTGCCGCCCACTTGCGAGTCGCGATTCCACGGCGAATACAAGCCGCCGTCAAAACCGCCCCACGCGTTGAAGTCCCAGTTCACGCCACGGACTTCGCCACTGTTATTGATGACGAAGGTCGGGCCGGTGTCACGAACCCAGGCATCGTCGCTGGACATTTCGACGACGCGAATATTCGGCACATCGAGACGGGCGCGAGCGTTTTCGTACTGGCCGGCGGAAACCGCCACGGTCACCGGCTCGAAACGCGCGATGGCCTTGGCCACCGCCACGTGCGCGGCTTGCGCGGGTTTGCCACCCAGGCGCCAGTTGTCCGGACGCTCCGGCCAGACCATCCAGGTCTGGGTTTGCGCTGCCCACTCGGCGGGCATGTAGAAGCCGTCGGCGCGAGGGGTGCTGTTTAAAGTGGTCATGCGGTCAGGACTCCAGGGAACCGTCGAGGGTCTTTAGTGTGCCATACAGGTTCGGGCGACGATCGCGGAACGAACCCCACGCGCTGCGAATGTGCTCCAGTTCGTCGAGGTCGAAGCTCTGAACGAGCACGCCTTCCTCGGTCTTGTCGAGCTCCTGAACCTTCTCGCCGAACTGGTTGGCGATGAACGACGAGCCGTAGAACGTGATGTCGTAGCCGTCCTGCTCTTCGTTGCCGATGCGGTTGCTGGCGACCAGCGGCATCAAGTTGGCGCCGGCATGGCCTTGCTGTACGCGCTGCCAGTGGTCACGGGACGAAATGGTTTTGTCGTGTGGCTCACTGCCGATGGCCGTCGGATAGAACAGGATTTCTGCGCCGAGCAACGCCATGCTGCGGGCGCACTCCGGGAACCACTGATCCCAGCAGATGCCCACGCCGATTTTCGCGTAACGGGTGTTCCAGACTTTGAAGCCGGTATCGCCCGGGTTGAAATAATACTTCTCGTGATAGCCAGGGCCGTCCGGGATATGGCTTTTACGATAAATCCCGAGGTTGCTGCCGTCGGCATCGATGATCGCGATGCTGTTGAAACGGGCGCGACCGGCCAGCTCGTAAAAGCTGATCGGCAGCACGACTTGCAGTTCTTTGGCGACTTTCTGGAAATGCTTGATGGCGACATTGTCTTCCACCGTCGTGGCCAACTGCAGGTAATCCGGGTTCGGCTTCTGGCAGAAGTACGGGGCCTCGAACAGCTCCTGGATCAGGATGATCTGCGCGCCTTTGGCTGCAGCCTCTCGGACCAGTCTTTCAGCGGTCTCGATGTTGGCTTCAAGGTCCCAGGAACAGGCCATCTGAGTGGCGGCAACGGTAACGATACGACTCATGAATCATCTCCGGGCAAGTGCTTTCAGGTCGAAGGTGACATCGACCGATGACAGAACGGGCAGCACGGGCGTGATGAGTCACGCCGCGAGCAATGGCGACTTTATAGCCGATAAAAATCGGCTTTAAAAGCGATAACTACGCCTTCTGTCTAAAATTTAGCACTTAAACCCGATAACAATCGAATTCACACATATCCCCTTGTGGGAGCGGGCTTGCCCGCGAAGGCGATATTTCATTCAACATTGATGTCGACTGATCTACCGCTTTCGCGGGCAAGCCCGCTCCCACAGGGGAGGTGTTTACAGGCCTTCGGCGAGCACCTTCGACAGGGTGTCGACAAAGAAATCCACGCTCTGGCGCGAGGTCACCATCGGCGGTTTGATCTTGAGCACGTTGAGGTAATCCCCCGTCGGCTGCATAAAAATCCCCAATTCGCGCAGGCGATCACACAGTGCCGTGGTTTCTTCGGTCGCCGGTTCCAGGGTTTCGCGATTGCGGATCAGCTCCACGCCCAGGTAGAAGCCGGAACCATGCACCGCGCCCACCAGCGGATGAATATCGATCAGCGCCTCAAGCCGCTGCTTGAAATACCCGCCCACCACCTGAGCGTTTTCCCAGAGCTTTTCCTCCTCCATCACATCCAGCACCGCCATGCCGATCTGGCAACTGACCGGGCTGCCGCCGGCCGACGAGAAGAAGTAGCCCTCGGCCTCCAGCGCCTCGGCGATTTCCCGGCGGGTGATGACCGCACCCAATGGCTGGCCATTGCCCATGCCTTTGGCCATGGTGATGATGTCCGGCACGACGCCTTGCTCTTCGAAGCCCCAGAAGAAATGGCCCATGCGGCCGTAACCGACCTGCACTTCGTCCGCAATACACACGCCGCCCTGGGCGCGCACCATTGCATAGACCTGTTTCAGATAACCCGGCGGCAGCGAGATCCCGCCGGCGTTGCCGTACACCGGTTCGCAGATGAAACCGGCCAACTGGCGTTTCTGCTCGGCGATTTTCGCCAGGTTGTGTTCGACGCTGCGCACATAGTCAGGCGCGCTGTCCGGCCCACGGAATTCACCGCGATAGGTGTTCGGTGCGGTCACCGGATGCACCCAATCGGGACGGCTGCTCAAGGCTTTGGGGTTATCGGCAATCGAGGTCGAGACGGCGTCCGCGCCCACAGTCCAGCCGTGATAGGCCTCCAGCACGCTGAGCATGTCGCGACCGCCGCTGTAGGCCCACGCCAGGCGGATCGCCAAGTCATTGGCCTCACTGCCGCTGTTGACCAGGAACACCCGGTCCATGCCATCCGGCGACAACTTCAGCAAGCGTTCGGAAAACTCCGCCACTGCGGCGTAGTTAAAGCGCGAGTTGGTGTTGAGCAGCGACCACTGACGACTGGCCACTGCGGCCATGCGCGGATGACCGTGACCCAGCACCGCGACGTTGTTGAGCATGTCGAGGTAGGAGCGCCCCTGCATGTCGATCAGATGATTGCGCCAGCCGCGCTCGATGCGTGGCGGGTCGACGTAATAGTGTTTCTGGGTGCGGGCGAAACTGGCGTCGCGGCGGGCCAGCAACGTTTGCGAATCCAGTTCTTCTTCGGCGTCACACGCCAGCCCCAGCAGCGCCGCCGGTGATGGGCATAACGCTTGCCAGGCCAAGGCGCGAGACGGCGTGCAAAACAGCGGCGCATTCAAAGACGCGCCTCGACTCAATTGCACGATCAACGGCCCGCTGACCGAGCCCAGCACCTGGCCTTTGACCAGCGCCGCGCCGGAGTGCAGCGACGGAGTCACGCCCCATAAGCGCACGCTCAGTTGCGGACCGTCCAGTTGCAGCACACCTGCTGCCGACTGATGGACCACGCCGGCAAACGGCGATTCAACAGCCGTGCCGTGCGGCACTCGCAACTCTACGTGCAGCGGACAAGTATCGGGCTCGGTCGCGCTATCGGGCCGTGTACGGGACAACCGATACTGACCATAACGACTGGCCGCCAGGCCGTGAGTCGCCGCAGCCTCGGTCAATAAACGCTGATCAATCCCTTCCTGTTCCCAGTTACCGGCCTCGAAGTGCGGGCTGAGGACACCGAGATCGATCAAGGCAAACTCGCGCCCCACCAGGCTTGGCAACAACGGCGCAAAACCTTCGCTGCCGATGCTCGGCAGTGTCTGGCCAACGCACGTCAGAATCGCCGCTTCCATCAAATCAAGCGGCACCGACGTGGCCACGCGGAAAATCTCCCACTCGTGGGTCAGGTTGTCGCGGCTGTAATCATTGCCCGGATCAATACTGACCTGCTGCTCGCCACTGAGCACCAGCACCGCTGCGCGCGCAACGATCAGCGGCCAGAGCGCCTGCAATTCTTCATGCGTGAGCGGATTGACGGCGTGATAAGCCTGAACCGCCGGCAAGATATAAAACGGGTCGCCATCGGCGTGGTGCAGCAACGCCGCGCACGTCACCGATAAATCGGTAATGCGCCAAGTGCGAATCAAATCGCCGAAATCGATCACGCCCTGCAATTGCCACTGGCGTTGCGCGTCCCGTTGCCAGACCACGTTGTCATCGGTGATGTCCATGTGAATGGCCTGCACCGGCAGCGTGTTCACCAGCGGCTGCAAATGGCGCTGGGCCAACTCGGCGGCATCGGCGATCAACCGGCGTTGCGCGTCATCCTTGATCACCGGTAACAAATGACCGATCAGCGCATTGGCGTGGCGGGCATCCCATTGAAGGGTGCGCTCAAGGCCCGGATGCTCGAACGCCGCCAGCGCCAGGTCCATTTCGCCGCAGAGTCGACCAAAACCGGCCACCACGGCACCGGGCAGGTGATCGAGGTGTGTGAGCGACTGACCTTCGATGTAATCGAGCAGGCGCATGTGCACAGCCTGACCACCAACGTCCAGCGTGAGCAGGTCAGCACCATTTTTCGCGGGGATCACTCGCGGAACGTGAACATTGGACTTCTCACCCAAATGCTTGAGCCCGGCATGCTGGGCTTGCAACTCCAGCGCCGAGTAGTCGCCACGGCAGATTTTCAGGACAAAACGCCCCTGGTCGCTGTCGACCCGAAAGTTCAGGTCCTGCTGACTGCCCAGGGCCTGCAACCTGCCGCTCAACCCGTAATGCCCCTCCAGCAGCTCTAGCGCTTGCTCCGCAGACACTTGCGGGCTGGGCAAACTGGCGCGATGAATCAACGTGGCGAGCGGCATACAACGACCCCTGAAGTTTTATTAGTCGCTTATATCGCCATTGCTTGAAGCGTTACGCAACCCCCCTTTAAAAGCAGTCACCTCTCGCACTGGTTTGCACTTTGCGGGAGAATGCCGAGCATCAACGCCATTGCTGGAGAAACACCATGAATGTAGTCACCACCGACCTCCCCGGTGTTCTGATCATCGAACCCAAGGTATTTGGTGACGATCGCGGCTTCTTCTACGAGAGCTTCAATGCCAAAGCTTTCGAAGACGCCACTGGCCTGAGCACCACCTTTGTTCAGGACAACCATTCCCGTTCGCAGAAAGGCGTACTTCGCGGTCTGCATTACCAACTGGAAAACACCCAAGGCAAACTGGTTCGCGTTACGGCCGGTGAAGTGCTGGATGTGGCGGTGGATATTCGTCGCAGTTCGCCGCATTTTGGCAAATGGGTTGCCGTGCGTTTGTCCGCTGAGAACAATCGCCAACTATGGATCCCGGAAGGTTTCGCCCACGGCTTTGTGGTGCTGAGCGATTTTGCCGAATTCCTCTACAAAACCACGGACTACTACACCCCGTCGGCCGAGCGCAGCATCCGTTGGGATGACCCGGACCTGGCCATCGACTGGCAACTGGACGAAGCGCCACAGTTGTCCGGCAAGGATCAGAAGGCCGCTTTCTTAAAGGATGCCGACGTCTTTTCCTGAAATCCGGCCTGAACGTTAGCCACAAGAACGACTTGGCCCAAGGTGCGCAGACTGCGCCGTCAAGCCTAGGCATAATGCGCCTGTACCCACAGGCGCTCGATGCTCATGACTCCGACCCTCCCCCGCAGACCCCGCTGGCGTAGCCTCGCACTGCTTGCGCTGTGCCTGGCGCCGTTGCTGTGGCCGCTGGAACATCTGGCCGAGCGTTATTACCGCAGCGAATTGGCCGGGCAGAACCGTCAGACCCTCGACCTGTACGTCGCCAACCTGCTGGGCACGTTGCACCGCTATGAGGTGTTGCCACAGATTCTCGGTGATCTGCCGGCCCTGCGCGCGGTACTCGGGGCGCCAGACGACAGCGTCACGCAAGGCAATGCCAATCGCCTGCTGAAAAACATCAGCGCCCAGACCGGCGCCGAAGTCATGTACCTGATGGACACCACCGGCAAGACCCTCGCAGCGTCCAATTGGGACAAGCACGACAGCTTCGTCGGACGTAACTTTGCCTTTCGGCCGTATTTCAGCGAAGCCATGGCCGGGCGGCTCGGGCGTTTTTTCGGCTTGGGCACAACGTCGGCCAAACGCGGCTATTTCTTCGCCGCCGCCGTGCGTAACGGCGAGAAAATCGTTGGCGTGCTGGTGGTCAAGGTCGACCTGGACCACACCGAAAGCCTGTGGGGCAAAACCCCGGAACAATTGCTGCTGACCGACCAAAATGGCGTGGTCATTCTCACGTCGCGGCCTGAATGGCGATTCCGCTCGACCCGCCCCTTGAACGAAACAGAAAGCAAAGCGATCACCGCGATTCAACCGTACCCGACCCGCGACCCGAAACCCTTGACGCTCAATCCCAATGCCTGGCTGACACAGACGCAACAGATCGCCGAAACCGGCTGGAACGTCAGCATCCTCGCCCCGCGCACCCTGATCGACCGCCCGGTCCGAACGGTAGTCGCCATTGGCGGTGCAACGCTGTTGGTGTTGATGCTGCTGCTCGGCCTGATGATGCAACGACGCCGTCACTATCTTGAACGTATTGCCTTCGAAGCCAAGGCCCGGCGGGAGCTGGAAGGTCGGGTCGCCGAACGGACCAGCGACCTGGAAGGCCTCAACCGTCGACTGAAACAGGAAGTGCTGGAACGCGAGCACGCTCAGCAAGAACTGGTGCGCGCTCAGGATGATCTGGTGCAGGCCGGCAAGCTGTCGGCGCTGGGGACGATGTCGGCGAGCATCAGCCACGAATTGAACCAGCCACTGGCGGCAATCCGCAGCTACGCGGAAAACGCCGAAGTGCTGCTCGATCATCAACGCACCGACGATGCGCGCGGCAACCTCAAGTTGATCAGCGAACTGACTGGTCGCATGGCCTCGATCATTGCTCATCTGCGCGCCTTCGCCCGGCGCGATCGCCATGCGCCGGAAAGCGTGGCGCTGCAGCCGGCGCTGGACGATGCCCTGGCGTTGCTGGCCAAGCGCCGGCGCAGCATGGAAGTCGAGCTGATCCGCGATTTGCCGGCCGCCACGCTGTGGGTCGAAGCTGGGGAAACCCGTCTGCGCCAGGTGCTCGGCAACTTGCTGGCTAACGCACTGGACGCGCTGACCGAAAAAGGCCCGCCGCGTAAACTCTGGTTGAGTGCCCAATCCACCGCGGACGGCGTCACTCTGTACATTCGCGACAACGGCCCAGGCTTTTGCATGGAAGCCCTTGGCCGCGCGAGCGAGCCGTTTTACACCACCAAGACCCGCACACAGGGGCTTGGCCTGGGGCTGGCGATTTGCGAAACCCTGATGCGCGCCTTCGGTGGTGAACTGTCGTTCGCCAATCACAAGGAAGGTGGCGCCCTGATTACCCTGAAGCTGCGCGCCGGCGCACCGGGCGTGAGCCTGCAACCGTCCGAGGACCGAAGTGCATGACCATCGATAACCGCGTCCAGGTCGTGTTGATCGACGACGATCCCCATCTGCGTCAGGCCTTGAGCCAGACGCTGGATCTGGCGGGGCTGAAAATTCTCCCGCTCGCCGAAGCCAAAGGCCTGGCTGCACAACTGGAGCGCGACTGGCCGGGCGTGGTAGTCAGCGACATCCGCATGCCCGGCATGGACGGTCTCGAACTGCTGAGCGAACTGCATGCCCAGGACCCGGAGCTGCCGGTGCTGCTGATCACCGGCCACGGCGATGTGCCGCTGGCGGTACAAGCGATGCGCGCCGGGGCTTATGACTTCCTCGAAAAACCCTTCGCCAGCGATGCCCTGCTCGACAGCGTGCGCCGCGCATTGGCCCTGCGCCGACTGGTGCTGGATAACCGCAGCCTGCGTCTGGCCCTCAGCGACCGCAATGAACTGAGCACCCGACTGGTCGGGCAGTCGGCGCAAATGTTGCGCCTGCGCGAGCAGATCGGCGCGCTCGCGGCTACCAGGGCTGACGTCTTGATCCTCGGCGAAACCGGTGCCGGTAAAGAAGTCGTCGCCCGGGCGCTGCACGATTTGTCGAACCGCCGTAGTGGTCCGTTCGTAGCGATCAATGCCGGGGCGCTGGCCGAATCGGTGGTGGAAAGCGAACTGTTCGGGCATGAGCCTGGCGCGTTCACCGGCGCGCAGAAACGCCGCATCGGCAAGTTCGAATTCGCCAATGGCGGCACGCTGTTTCTCGATGAAATCGAAAGCATGAGCCTCGACGTGCAAGTGAAGTTGCTGCGCTTGCTGCAAGAGCGGGTGGTCGAACGTCTGGGCGGCAATCAATTGATCCCGCTGGACATCCGCATCATCGCAGCGACCAAGGAAGACCTGCGCCAGGCCGCCGATCAGGGACGCTTCCGCGCCGACTTGTATTACCGCCTGAACGTCGCGCCGCTGCGTATTCCGCCGCTGCGCGAGCGGGGTGAAGACGCGCTGATGCTGTTCCAGCACTTTGCCGACGAAGCCAGCGCCCGCCACGGCTTGCCACCCCACGAACTGCAACCGGGGCAACGCGCCTTGCTGCTGCGCCATAGCTGGCCAGGTAACGTACGCGAACTGCAAAACGCCGCCGAACGCTTTGCCCTGGGCCTGGAGTTGGCGCTTGACAACAGCGCACCCGAGGGCGCTACCGGCATGACCGTCGACGTGGTCAGTGGCGGTCTGAGCGAGCAAGTGGAAAACTTCGAGAAAAGCCTGATCGCCGCCGAACTGGCGCGCTCTCACAGCTCGGTGCGTAGCCTTGCCGAAGCACTCGGCATTCCGCGCAAAACCTTGCACGACAAACTGCGCAAGCATGGCCTGAATTTCGCCGACGGCGGCGCCAGCAGCCACACCGACGAACTCGATTGAGCTACCGTCCAATCATCATTTTCAAACAAGAGATCAATGCATGAGCCGCGACAGTCGTCACCTGGAATCAGTTCTCCATCACGACATTCCCCTGACGCGGGCCATGGGCATCAAAGTGCTCGACTGGCACGATCAGCAATTGCGCCTGTACTTGCCGCTGGACGCCAACGTCAACCACAAGAGCACCATGTTTGGCGGCAGCCTGTATTGCGGCGCCGTGTTGGCGGGCTGGGGCTGGCTGCATTTGCGTTTGCATGAAGAAGGGATCAAAGACGGGCACATCGTGATTCAGGAAGGGCAAATCAACTACCCATTGCCGGTGACCATGGACGCAACGGCAATTTGCCAGGCACCGAGCGCGGCAGTGTGGAAGAAGTTTCTGGCGATGTATCAGCGTTATGGACGGGCGCGATTGACGCTGCATTCGCGGATCGTCAACGCTGACAGTGATGACGATGCCGTGACGTTTACCGGGCAGTACGTGTTGCACAGGTAGATTAAAAGATCGCAGCCTCGTTTCACTCGACAGCTCCTACAGAGAAACACGTCACCTGTAGGAGCTGTCGAGTGAAACGAGGCTGCGATCTTTAGATCTTCAAGCCCGCGCCAACTCCAACAATTTTTGCCGCCAGGCAGCCTTGGCCGGCAGCGCCAAAAAGAACTCATTCAGCAACGATTCCCGCGCCGGATAACAGAACGGCGCCCCGCTCAGATCCAACACCTCACCGCCCGCCCCTTCCAATACCCCTTGAGCGGCAGCCGTGTCCCACTGCGAAGTCGGCGCCAGTCGCGGATAACAATCCGCCGCCCCTTCCGCCAGCAGGCAAAACTTCAGCGAACTACCGATATTGGCCAGTTGCAGCTCACCCAGACTGGCGCTCAACCCGGCGAGCAAGCGTTCTTGCTCGGGACTTGAATGACGGCGACTGGCAACCACGGTAAAGGCTTCACCCGCCGCTAGCACTTCGCGAACCTGAATGGGCAGCGGCTCTGCATCTTTATCGCCACGCCAGGCGCCCAAACCGGCGCCACCGACGTAAAAGCGCCCGTTGGTGGGCATCGACACCACGCCGAACACCACTCGACCTTGTTCGATCAGGGCAATGTTGACGGTGAACTCTTCACTGCCGGAAATGAACTCCTTGGTGCCGTCCAGCGGATCGACCAGCCACCAGCGCTGCCATCCAGCGCGCACGCTCAGGGGAATATTGGAGTCTTCTTCAGACAGCACGGGAATGCTTGGGTCCAGCGCGGTCAGCCCGGCGAGGATCAGGTGATGAGCCGCCAGGTCCGCGGCAGTCACCGGCGAGTCGTCAGCCTTGGCCGTCACGGCAGTCCCGGTGCGCCAGAACGGCAGGATCGCTTCGCCAGCTTTCAATGCCAGTTCCACGACCGGCGCCATCAATGGATGCGGAAAATTCATGGCAGGAACACTCCGCGCTGGGTCAACAGGTCACGGGTGAGGTACAGCGCCGCCAAGGCCCGGCCCTCCGTGAATCGTGGGTTTTGCGCCAGGGACGACAATTCACGCAGGTTGATCTTGTCCACACCCATCGGCTCGGGCTCGTCGCCCTCAAGGCGCTCTTCGTACAGATCGGTGGCGAGCACCACCTGGATCTTCTGGCTCATGTAACCAGGCGACAGTGACAGCTCAGTCAGATGCTCCAGCTGCCGCGCGCCATACCCGGCCTCTTCCTTGAGCTCGCGCTCGGCCGCCGCCAGCACATCTTCACCCGGCTCGATCAGGCCTTTGGGCAAGGACAGCTCGTATTCATCGGTGCCACCGCAATACTCTTCGATCAGTACCGCGTGATCGGCATCGAGCATCGCCACGATCATCACTGCGCCATACCCGGCACCTTTGCCGACCAAACGCTCGTAGGTGCGCTCCACGCCATTGGAAAAGCGCAGCTTGAGCTCCTCGACACAGAATAAACGGCTGGTGGCGACGATCTCGCGAGCGAGTACGGTGGGTTTCTGGCGCATGAAAGGCTCCTTGGCGTAAGCGGGTTACTATACCCGGCCTATCCTGATTGTTGACCTCGGATATCTTTTTTACCGTCTGGAGAAGTTTTTTATGTCCCTGCTGCCCTGGCGCGACATCGACACCGTTCTGCTGGATATGGACGGCACGCTGCTGGACCTGCACTACGACAACCATTTCTGGATGGAACACCTGCCACAGCGTTACGCCGAGTTGCACGGGGTGAGCCGGGCCATGGCCGAGATGGAATTACAGCCGCTGTTCGAACGCAATGCTGGCCAGTTGCAGTGGTATTGCCTGGATTTCTGGAGCGTTGAACTGAAGTTGCCGGTGCGCGAACTGAAACTGGAGACCGCGCATCTCATTGCCCTGCGCCCGGACGCGGATACGTTTCTGGCGGCAATCAAAAAGGCCGGCAAGCGTGTGGTGATGATCACCAATGCGCACCGCGACTCGCTGTCATTGAAGCTGGAACGGATTGAACTGGCGCCGTACTTCGAGCGGTTGATCAGCTCGCATGATTACGGTTTTCCCAAGGAGCATCCACAGTTCTGGGAAGCATTGCAGGCCGATATCGACTTCGATCCGGCGCGCAGTCTGTTTATCGACGATACGTTGCCGATCCTGCGCAGCGCACGCGGTTTTGGCGTAGCGCATCTGTTGGCTGTGAGCGAGCCGGACAGTCGCAAGGGGCCGAAGGACACGGCGGAGTTTGCGGCGGTTGGGGATTATCGTGAGTTGATTGCAGGGCTTTAAATCGAGTGCCTGCATCGCGGGCAAGCCACGCTCCCACAGGGTTTGCGTCGTACACAACCTGTGGGAGCGGGCTTGCCCGCGATTGCCATCACACGGTCTCGAGGATTACTCAGGAATCCGCAACGACTGCCCCGGATAGATCTTGTTCACATCCTTGAGCATCGGCTTGTTGGCCTCGAAGATTTTTTGATACTTGTTGGCATCGCCATACACGCGCAAGGAAATAGCGCTGAGGGTGTCGCCCTTCACGACGGTGACAAACTTTGCGGCCACTACCACCGGTCCGGTCACGGTAATCTGATCGTCGACGCTGCCAACACCGGCGATATTGCCCACCGCCAGCAGAATCTTTTCCTTCTCTTCCTGACTGCCAACTTCACCGGTGACAGTGACTTTGTCGCCGTCCACGGTAGCCTGCACATTCGGGTTACCCAGGCCGACCTTGCTGATGTGTTCCTTCAACTGCTCACTGGCATTGGCGTTGCCCGGTGTCAGTAAATCGATAAGTTTTTCGCCTGCTTCTTTCACAAAGCTAAAAATACTCATGGTGCTCTCTCCTTGGGTTTTTGATTCCAGACGCAAAAGCCTAGACCAAGGTTGCAGCACACGGTTCCCACCCGACCAATGACGCCGGTTGCACCCAAGCGCTAGAATCCAGACCTTCCCGTGCCTTGGAGCGAAGATGGACATCAAGCAGCTGAAATTCCTCATCGCCCTCGACGAAACCCGCCATTTCGGTCAGGCCGCCGCGCGCTGCCACATCACACAGCCGACCCTGTCCATGCGCCTGCGCAGCCTCGAAGAAGAGCTCGACTTGCCGTTGGTCAATCGCGGCCAGCGCTTCGAAGGTTTCACCGCACCGGGCGAGCGAGTGCTGGCCTGGGCTCGCACCGTGCTGGCGGCTTACGATGGCTTGCAGGCCGAGGCCGCTGCGTGTCGCGGCAATCTGGTGGGTACGTTGCGGCTGGGCGTGGTGCCGCTGTCGAGTTTCGATCCGCTGGCGTTAATGCAACGGCTACACACCGAACACCCGAACCTGCGCTTTGAACTCTCGTCCCTGAGCTCCGAACAGATCCTCGAACAACTGTCAAACAACCGCATCGACCTTGCCGTCTCGTACCTGGAACGCCTGGACGGTGAGCGTTTCGACTCAGTGGCCTTCAGCGAAACCCACATGGGCCTGCTCTACGATCAACGCTTCTTCAGCTTCGGCGAGGCACCGCTGAGTTGGGAGTCGTTGATCGAGCTGCCATTGGGCATGCTCACCAGCGGCATGCATTTTCGCCAATCCATCGACCATAACTTCCACAGCCGTGGCCTGGTGCCGCAACCGTTATTGCAAACCGATGCCGTCCACCAGTTGTTACAAGCGGTGCACGGGGGCTTCTGTTGCGCGGTGATGCCGTTGGACGGAGGACTCGAAAACCTCACCGATCATTTGCGCCTGCAACCCATCGAAAACGCGCAAACCCTTGCCAGGCTTGGTCTGATCATGCGTCGCAGTGCCCCGCGTTCGGCGTTGGCAGAAGCTTGTTTTGCGCTGTATCAGAAATCGCGGACAGACTCTTGATCGACGCCATCTATCGGTAGATCAGTAATAGCGATTAGACGCGACCTATTGACGCGCCTAGGCTTAAAGCTGACCAAACCGTCGGTGATGCCCCATGAACGCCAAGCGCCCTGTCTGCGCGGCGCCCGCCCTTGAAACACCCGCGCCCGCCGCTAGCCAGACGTACACCTACAGCGACCTTCACTACACCGAATCCGCCAGCACCGCGCTGGCCGAGGAAGTGGCGTTGGCGATCGCCTATAACGGGATCAGCCAGGCTGTGATGCTGGTGACGCCAACCGATCTTGAAGACTTCATCGTCGGCTTCAGCCTCGGTAGCGGCATCATCGAAGACGCCACTGACATCTACGACTTGCAACTCAGCGGCTCGGGCTCGGCGCAATACGCGCAAGTGACCATCGCCAATCGCGCATTCTGGAACCTCAAGCAACAGCGTCGGCAACTGGCCGGCACCAGCGGCTGCGGGCTCTGCGGAGTGGAAGCGGTGGAGCAGGCATTGCCGGACCTCAAGGTGTTGCCGGGCGCGCCGTTGCCGCCCGCCGAATGGCTCGATGGCTTGCGCCAGCGCATCGGCGCCTTCCAGCCGCTGGGTCAGCATTGCGGCGCGGTGCATGCGGCGGTGTTCATGAACGGTCAGGGCGAATTGCTGCTGGGCCGTGAAGACATCGGCCGGCACAACGCCCTCGACAAACTGATTGGCGGGCTAATCCGCCAGAAAATTCCGACCACGGGCGGCCTGGCGATTGTCACCAGCCGTTGCAGCCTCGAACTGATCCAGAAAGTGTTGCGCGCCGGTATCCAGACCCTGGTCAGCCTGTCGTCGCCTACGGGTCTTGCCGTGCAATGGGCCCGTCGCCACAACCTCAATCTCATCCATTTGCCACAAAAGAATGCGCCACGGGTCTACAGCCCGGCTTCGGAGAATCAAGCGTGAGCCAACACCAACAAGCCGACCAGAAACCCGTTCCACGTTACAAACCCTATAAAGGTCCGGCCGGTGGTTGGGGCGCGCTGGCCAGCGTTGCCCGGGCCTGGCTGACCAGCGACAACGCGTTGAAGAATCTGCGCATGATGCTCAAGACCAACAAGAACGGCGGGTTCGACTGCCCCGGTTGCGCCTGGGGCGATTCCAAGGAAGCCGGCATGGTGGCGTTCTGCGAGAACGGCGCCAAAGCAGTGAACTGGGAAGCGACCAAACGGCGTGTCGATGGCGCGTTTTTCGCCAAGCACAGCGTGAGTTCGTTGCTGGAGCAAAGTGACTATTGGCTCGAGTATCAGGGCCGTTTGACCGAGCCGCTGAGCTACGACGCTGAAACCGATCGCTACAAGCCGATCAGCTGGGATGCTGCGTTCGCGTTGATCGCCAAACATTTGCAGGGGCTGTCGAGCCCCCATCAGGCCGAGTTCTACACCTCGGGCCGTGCGAGCAACGAAGCGGCGTTCCTCTATCAATTGTTCGTGCGCGCCTACGGCACCAACAATTTCCCCGACTGCTCGAACATGTGCCACGAAGCCAGCGGTGTGGCATTGGCGCAGAGCGTTGGCGTCGGCAAAGGCACCGTGACCTTCGACGACTTCGAACATGCGGATGCGATTTTTGTCTGGGGCCAGAACCCTGGCACCAACCACCCGCGGATGCTCGAACCGCTGCGCGAAGCGGTGAAACGCGGTGCGCAGGTGGTGTGCATCAACCCGCTGAAAGAGCGCGGTCTGGAACGCTTCCAGCACCCGCAACACCCGATCGAAATGCTCACCAACAGCGACAAGCCAACCAACACGGCCTACTTCCGTCCAGCATTGGGCGGTGACATGGCGATCATGCGCGGCATGGCCAAGTTCCTGCTGCAATGGGAGCGCGACGCGCAGAAGGCCGGTGAGCCGGCGGTGTTCGACCACGACTTCCTCAATGAACACAGCGTCAACGTGCTGGAATACCTGGGCACCATCGACGACACCCCGTGGGCGCAGATCGTCGAGCAATCCGGCCTGCCTCTGGTGGAAATCGAGCAAGCGGCGCGCATGTATGCCAAGGGCAAGAACGTCATCATGTGCTGGGCGATGGGCATCACCCAGCATCGCCACTCGGTGGCGACCATCCAGGAAATCGCCAACCTGATGCTGCTGCGCGGCAACATCGGCCGGCCGGGCGCCGGCCTGTGCCCGGTGCGTGGTCACAGTAACGTGCAGGGCGACCGGACCATGGGCATCAACGAGCGTCCGCCGGCGGCGTTCCTCGATGCCCTGGAACGACGCTTCGAGTTCAAAGTGCCCCGTGAAAGCGGCCACAACGTGGTCGAGGCGATCCATGCGATGGCCGACGGCCGCGCCAAGGTCTTCATCGGCCTGGGCGGCAACTTCGCCCAAGCCACGCCGGACAGCCCACGGACCTTCCAGGCCCTGCGCAACTGCGACCTGACTGTGCAGATCAGTACCAAGCTCAACCGCAGCCATTTGACTCACGGTAAAGAGGCGCTGATCCTGCCGTGCCTGGGCCGTACCGACATCGACATCCAGACCGAAGGCCCGCAAGCAGTGACCGTTGAAGACTCATTCAGCATGGTCCACGCCTCCAACGGTCAATTGCAGTCATTGTCGAACCAGATGCGTTCGGAGCCAGCGATCATCGCCGGCATCGCCGCCGCGACCCTGGGCAGCAAACCGGTGGACTGGAACTGGCTGGTGGCCGATTACAACCGCATCCGCGACTTGATCGCCGACACCGTTCCGGGCTTTCGCGATTTCAACGAGAAGATCAAGAACCCGGGCGGGTTCTACCTTGGCAACAGCGCCGGAGCGCGCAAGTGGAATACGCCGTCGGGCCGGGCCAATTTCCGTCCCAACGTCCTGCCCAAAGACCTGGTGCACGAACGCACTCGCGCCACGGGTGTGTTGCCGGATCTGATCATGCAATCGATGCGCTCCCACGATCAGTACAACACCACGATTTATGGTCTCGACGACCGCTATCGCGGGGTGAAGGGTCAGCGTGACGTATTGTTTGTGAACGAAGCGGACATCATTCGCCTGGGCTTCAAGCCGGGGCAGAAGGCGGACATCGTTTCGATCTGGGACGACGGTCGTGAGCGTCGCGTGAAGGGCTTCACGCTGCTGGCGTTTGATATTCCTGCGGGGCAGGCAGCGGCTTACTATCCGGAAGTGAATCCACTGGTGCCGCTGGAAAGCACCGGTGACGGCAGTCATACGCCGACGTCGAAGTTTGTCGCAATCCGGCTGGAAACGGCGAGTGAGACCGGGTTGATCATGGCCAAGTCTGCCTGACGCGGCGTCAGTACAGGCCTCATCGCGGAAAAGCCCGCTCCCACAGGAATCGAATTTCTTCTGAAAGAACTCGGTCACTGTGGGAGCGAGCTTGCTCGCGAAAGCGGTGAATCATTCAACGAAGATCTCGAAGCCAATACTTTTCCATCGCCCACAAAAAAGGCCGTTTCTGCATAGAAACGGCCTGTCCGAAGTAGTAAAAGACCAGCGAAAAACACTTAAGTTCCGCCTAAAAAACAGTAACTTATAGAAATGTGGTGAAGTCGTGTTACTCGTCGGAATTCGATTGTCACAACTATGACACAGCCTCAGGATCGCGCCGTCATCCCCTTGAGGTTCCTCTATGAAGTTCTCCTCGATTCTCTTGTTGTCCCTTGGCCTGGTCAGTGGCTTCGCTTCTGCCGGAGGCACCACCGAAGCAGGTGTGGGCGGCGCATTGGGCGGGGTTCTTGGCTCGGTCGTCGGTCAGTCCTTAGGCGGCAATACAGGTTCAACCATTGGCGCGGCCCTGGGCGGCGCGGGTGGTAGTGCTGTCGGCGCCGACAAACGCAGCCGTGGCCAAGCCGCCATTGGCGGTGCGCTGGGCGCAGCAGGCGGTAACGTGGTCGGCCGCAGCATGGGCGGCACCACCGGCAGCCTGATCGGCTCCGCAGCAGGCGGCGGCGCCGGTGGCGCTCTGGGTAACTACATGGGCAACCAGAGCAACCAGGAAGATGATCGTCGTTCCTATCGTGGCCATGATGATCGCCGCTATTACCGTGATGACGACCATCGTGGTCGCGGCCATGCTTACGGCCACCGCAAGCATCATCGCTATCACGACTGAGGCTTGATCGCCTCGCTTACGGTAGATGAAAAAATCGCAGCCCACGGGCTGCGATTTTTTTTTGCCGGTCAAACCACCAAACGCTCCAGCGCATCGCGCAACCCGGCAGGAATCGCCATGGGTTGATTCGATGCTCGATCAACAAACACATGCACGAAGCGCCCGACCGCGCAGGCTTCATCTTCCCACGCCTTGAACACCGCCAGTTCGTACTGCACCGAGCTGTTGCCCAGCTTGCCTACCCGCAGGCCGATCTCGATGCGATCCGGAAAGGCAATGGAAGCAAAGTAATCGCAAGACGAACTCACCACAAAGCCCACCACCGCGCCGTCGTGAATATCCAGGCCACCGACTTCGATCAGGTAGGTGTTCACCGCCGTGTCGAAAAAACTGTAGTAAGTGACGTTGTTGATGTGGCCGTAGGCGTCGTTGTCATGCCAGCGAGTGGTGATGGGCTGGAAGTGCGGGTAGTCAGTGCGTTGATTCATGGGTTCTCGCCTTAAGGAGGCGTCCCAACGCAGAGCGCGGGGACGATCAGTCGTCGTGGAGTCTACCGATCAGCAAACCCTTTACCCACCGCTGCCAACTCGCCGATCAAGCGAGCGGGATTCCAGTGATCGCCCTGCCGGGTCTCCAGCGCTATCAATCGCTGATGAATATCCGTCAGTCCTTGCTGGTCCGCCCAAGCCATTGGCCCACCTTTGTCCGCCGGGAAACCATAACCGTTGAGGTATACCAGGTCGATGTCGTGGGCCGAGCCGGCAATGCCTTCTTCAAGGATCTTGGCGCCTTCATTGACCAGCGCCAGCAGACAGCGCTCCAGAATCTCCTCAGGGGTTATTTCCCGACGCTGGAACCCGAGCCTTTCGCTGACTTCCAGCACCAGCGCATCGACTTGCGGATCATGCTCAGCCTGGCGACTGCCTGGCTCGTAGTGGTAATAGCCGTCGCCGCTCTTCTGGCCAAAACGCCCCAGTTCGCAAAGACGGTTATCCACCTGAACCTCAGGTGCATCCTGCCCTTTACCCGCCAGCTCCCGCGCGCGCCATCCCAGATCGATGCCGACGACGTCGAACATGCGAAACGGCCCCATGGCAAAACCAAAACCTTGCAGCGCCGCATCTACCTGATAAGGGTAGGCGCCTTCAAGCAGCATCTTGCGTGCTTCAAGCACGTAGGTATGGAGCATCCGATTACCGATGAACCCCTCGCAATTGCCCGCCACCACGCTGACCTTGCCCATGCGCTTGCCCAACTCCAGCGCCGCCTCCAGCACGGCTGGCGAAGTCTGTGCACCACGGACGATTTCCAGCAATTTCATGATGTGCGCAGGGCTGAAGAAATGCAGGCCCAGGACCTGGGGCGCACGGTGTGTAGCCGCGGCGATGGCGTCGATGTCCAGCGCCGACGTATTGCTGGCCAGGATGGCTTCGGGCTTGAGCAGGCCGTCCAGTTCACGGAAAATCTTTTGCTTGAGCTCCAGATTTTCGTAGACCGCTTCGATAACCAGGTCGACATCGCGGATCGCCGCATAATCAGCCGCCGCCGTGACCCGGGCAATGCGGGCGTCGGCTTCGGCCTGATCGATCCGTCCCTGACGCACATTGTGAGCGTAGGTATCCGCCACGGCGGTCAGCGCCTGTTCCAGCATCTGTGGATTGTTATCGACCCACTGCACGGGCACCCCGGCGTTGGCCAGGCACATCACGATGCCACGGCCCATGGTGCCCGCGCCGATCACGGCGGCGCGCTGAATATTGAACGGTGTCTGGCTCATTGTTGTTCTCTTGTTGGCGATCCGAAGACAGCCCTCACCATAGTCAGCCACCGCGAGTTTTTGAAATTTATTCCTGTGATGAGCGACATTCAGCGGATGGATCTACACCGGCAAATGCGCCTGGGCCCACCCGCGCACCTCGGCATATGGATAATTTTCCAGCGCCCCAAAACCTGGAATCGAGCGCGCCTTGAGCTTGGTAAACAGCGGCACGCTGATCCCGCACAGGAAACGCGTTACCCGTTCCGCCGACGGCACATTGCCGGTGTGCTGTTCGTGCCTGTGGATAAAATCTCCGCACAGCGCTTCAAAGTTTTTATCCACAAGCGCCGGCAACTCAGGTGGTGCTGGCAACCGCGCGACCTGACCATGACAGACCGAACAGTGCCCACATTGCCGAGGCGCGTTGTCGTCGCCAAAGTACTCGGCCAAGCGAAAGCCCAGGCAATGATCGGTGGCGAACAAATCCAGCATGGCGTGAATCCGCGCGATCTCTGTGCGTTCGTGATGGGTGAAACAAGCATGCAGTTCAGCGCTCAGTGCCTGACTGTCGACATTTGTATCAAGCAGGCTGTAGACCTCGGTCATCTGCTTGCTTTCCAGCTCGACCCAACCTTTCTCCTGGAAATAATCCAGTGCCTTGACCACCCGGCTTCGCTCGGCCTGGTGCTGTTCATACAGCGCATCGAAATTCACCGTGGCCCAGGTCCGCGCGCGACTGGAGGTCTGGATGATCGCCGCGACAAAGTCTTTGCGCTCACCCTCGAAACGGGCCAGCAAGTCCTCGGGCTCCTGTAAGTACTTGAAACGGTATTCGGCGTAATAGGCGTAACGCGGGGCAATGATCCGGCGTAGCTCAAGCTGCACCAGCAAGGTTTTAAGCGGCAGTTGCCGGATATTGCTCTGATCCCCCAGCGGCCCCAGCAGAAACTCCCATTGCCCTTCGGGCGCGGCAGCTTTCAACTCATCCAGCACGCAGCGGATTCCGTCCAGCTCAGGCGTATCACCGTAGACGAAGTTTTCCAGCACGTTGAGGCTGTCGCGGTTGGCCAATACCAGACAGTCGGACGGCAGGCCATCACGCCCGGCGCGACCAATTTCCTGGCTGTAGTTTTCGATGGATTTGGGCAGATCGAAATGCACCACGTTGCGGATGTCGCTCTTGTCGATGCCCATGCCGAAGGCAATGGTGGCAACGATGCAATTGGACTGCCCGCCCATGAATCGCTTCTGGATGGCTTCGCGTTGCTCGTGGGGCAAGCCGGCATGATAGGCCTCGGCCTGTATGCCGTTGCGGTTCAGGTGTTCGGCGATGTGTTCGGCGGTTTTCTGCAGGGTGACGTAGACGATGCTGGGCTGGTCGGGGCGCTCGCCCATCCATTCGACCAGACGTCGGCGCTTGTCCTGGCCGCGGACAGGCTCGACCAACAGGTTGAGGTTCGGTCGATAAAAACCGGTGGTCACCACGTCTTCCGGCGCGATGGAAAATTTGGCCTCCATGTCCGCGATCACCTTGGGCGTCGCGGTGGCCGTCAGCAGCAATGCCTGGGGAATGTTGAACTGGCGCTGATAGTCCGGAAGTTTCAGGTAGTCAGGGCGGAAGTTGTGGCCCCACTCCGAGATGCAGTGCGCCTCGTCGACGACCAGCAACGAGATCGGTACCTGCTGCAAGAAATTGCGGAAGCGCTCGTTCTTCAGGCGCTCCACGGAAATCATCAGGATCTTCAGCTCGCCGGACTTGGCTCGGGCCATCACATCGCTGGCGTCATCGCGACTCTGGGCCGAATCGATACTGCCGGCCGCAATGCCGTGGCGTTTCAGGAAGGCCAGTTGATCCTGCATCAACGCCAGCAACGGCGACACCACCAGCGTCAAATGCGGCAGCAACAGGGCGGGCAGCTGATAGCAAAGGGATTTGCCGGAGCCTGTGGGGAAAATGGCCGCTGCCGAACGCCCGGCCAACACCGCGCTGACCGCCGCTTCCTGGCCGGGTCGAAACTGTGGATAACCGAAAACCTGTTCCAGGGTGTTGTGCATAAGCTGTCACTCCGTTGACCGCTGCGAAGCCCAAAGCGTAGCCGGCAGACGCAGCGAGTCGAGAAAAGGTCGGGGACCAAAACGATACGGGATGATACAGCTTCGCCCCAATGTCCTTTGCCACAGGATGAAACAAACGAAACACTTTGTGGCTCGCGGCATCGCTCAATCTGGCGTTAAGGTCTTCTGGCACAACCACCGTCCGCGCACTTCACATCACGGCAGGACGCCTGATGAGCGCGGCATTTGAAGAAGGAACGACCATGCCTCAAAAAACACTTTTTGCCCTCGCCCTGATCCTGACAACCGTGCTGTCGAGCGGCTGCAACAGGATTCCCGAAGAGCCGCCATTGCTCGCGACGTGCGACACCCTGGAGTGTTCGGCGCAACTGGCTTGGCGCACATCCTGACGACGGCGGGATAAGTGGCTACGGCACCCTCACAGACACCCGTCCACAACAAAAAAATCGAGGCCATACGTAGCCATTGCAAATCTGGCTCCCTCTAGGACGGCAACGAACTGCTCGACATCGCCCGACAACGCCTGCCGAGAACCACCACCGGTTGAAGCCCCAAGGAAAAACCCCTGTGGGAGCCGGGGTGCCCCGCGATGAACGATAACGCGGTGCACCTGATAACAAACGAGAGATTTGCGGTGGGGATAAGTCCGTAGGCAACGCCCTATCAAAGCTTCGTCCCGGTCCTACAAGAGACGGGGCTTTGTCGCCTATCGCGACGTGGCGGCTCACACCTATAGTCGTGACTGTCGCTGATACATTCAGCGACTCGGGCTTGGTCACCCGAATTAGATCCACGCACGCACCCGTTGTATGCTGCCGGCGCTTTTTGCGTCAGCACGCTTTATGGCGGCTGTGTTTGGGACGTCCTCGGACGTGCCGGGTTTACGTGTGATCTCACCGGTTGACCAACCTGAACACAGTCCGCCTCCCATCGCTTGGTCACGATGGCGGCGACTCCTTCTGATGCATTTGAGATTACATAAAATGAAGACATGGAACGCTTTCACCGATCGCTACTGCCCACTCCAAACCAACCTCACCGATTCCCCGCCCCTGATCATCGACACAGAGGCCAACCCTCAGGACATCCTCGAAGCCGCCCTCCAGCGCATCCGAGCCTCCAGCGATCTCCTCAAAACCCTGCACTGCGTTTGCTTCAAACACGGCGACGTCGAAGACATCCCCCACATCACCCACGCGCTCTACCTCTTGGCCCAGGACGGTTGCGACCTGCTGCAAGTCGCACAGCAACGCATGATCGGCTGGAAAGCACCCGCCTGACCCCAAGTGAAGATCGTTCCCACGCTCCGCGTGGGAATGCCTCTACGGACGCTCCGCGTTCGGCTCTTGGGACGCACAGCGTCCTGGGCTGCACTCCCTCGCGGAGCGAGGAACGATCAAACACGAGACAACTACGATGAGCGAATTAACGTTCAAACAAAAACAAACTCATTACGAAAAGGTCCGTCGTTCAAATTACTTGGCCAGCCTACATCTTTCAGGATTCGACGCCTCACAGGCGGACCTCGACAGACCACTTCCTACACGAAAAGAAGCGCTCGCCAAATACCAACAAGCCATTCCGCAACAATCTGTTCCCGCTCTTCCCCCTAAGCCTGGCGGCCAATAAAATCCACCCAAGCCCAACCGGACACCCCGCAATGAACCTCGCCCCCAATTTCCCCGACGACCACACCATGCACCTGCTCATGCAGCTGCTACACGAAGAACTCGGCCTGCCCGAACGCAAAACCATCAGCCTCACCACCTCGATCAATTTCGACCTGGGCTGTAACGGCGCTGATGCGCGGCATTTGATGGAAGCGCTGGAAGAACAGTTCGGAATCGACTTCGTGGACTACGACACCTATCGCTATTTTCAGCCGGAAGGGTTTGATGTGCATCTAAAGCGAAGGGCAAAGGGTCGCGGTGAAAAAATCCCGCTGACTATCGGCATGCTTTACTACGCGATCAAACTGCAACGGTGGGATACACAGCGTTTGGAAGGCATGGAGCTCAACGCATAAGTGCCATTATTCTGGTCGTTTAGCGGCAATTCAGCTGGAATATTGGCAGTTGCGCACTCGATGGTTTAAACCGAACACCCACAAAAAAGCCGCCCCAAAGGGCGGCTTTTTCATTACATCAAACCAACACTTACAACTTAGGCCCAGCAGCCTTGATCGCGTCGCTCACTTCGAACTTCTTGAAGTTCTCAACAAACAACCCGGCCAATGCCTTGGCAGCTTCATCGTAAGCAGCCTTGTCAGCCCAGGTATTACGTGGGTTCAACAGGCCAGTCTCAACGCCCGGCACGCTCAACGGCACGTCGAGGTTGATGGTGTCGAGGTGTTCGGTTTCAGCACCGATCAACGCGCCGCTCTGGATCGCTGCAATCACGCCACGAGTGGTCGGGATGTTGAAGCGCTTGCCAACGCCGTAGCCGCCGCCGGTCCAGCCGGTGTTGACCAGGTAGACTTTGGAGCCGAAGCCGCGGATGCGCTTGATCAGCAGTTCTGCGTATTCGCCAGCTGGACGCGGGAAGAACGGTGCGCCGAAGCAGGTGGAGAAAGTCGACTTGATGCCGCTGCCGGAACCCATTTCGGTCGAGCCCACCAGTGCGGTGTAGCCGGACAGGAAGTGGTAGGCCGCTTGTTCTTCGCTGAGGATCGAGACTGGCGGCAGAACGCCGGTCAGGTCGCAGGTCAGGAAGATCACAGCGTTTGGCTCGCCACCGAGGTTTTTCTCGGAACGCTTGGCAACGTGCTCAAGCGGATAAGCCGCACGGCTGTTCTGGGTCAGGCTGACATCGGCGTAGTCGGCGTGCTTGGCTTCATCGATAACGACGTTTTCCAGGACAGCGCCGTGCTTGATGGCTTTCCAGATAACCGGCTCGTTCTTCTCGGAGAGGTCGATGCACTTGGCATAGCAACCGCCTTCGATGTTGAACACCACGCCCTCGCCCCAGCCGTGCTCGTCGTCACCGATCAGGTAACGGCTTTCGTCGGCGGACAAGGTGGTTTTACCAGTGCCCGACAGACCGAAGAACAGGGTCACGTCGCCCGCTTCACCGATGTTGGCAGCGCAGTGCATTGGCAGCACGTCAGCCGCCGGCAGCAGGAAGTTCTGCACCGAGAACATGGCTTTCTTCATTTCACCGGCGTAGCGCATGCCGGCGATCAGCACTTTCTTCTGTGCGAAGTTGAGGATCACGCAACCATCGGAGTTGGTGCCGTCACGCTCAGGAACGCATTCGAAGTTGGCAACGTTGAGAACTTGCCACTCATCACGGCCAGCCGGGTTGTACTTTTCCGGGTTGATGAACAAGCAGCGACCGAACAGGTTCTGCCAGGCAGTCTGCGTGGTCATTTTCACGGCCAGGTAGTGATCAGCAGACGCACCTACATGAACGTGGGAAACGAAATGCTCTTGCGCGTTGTTGAATGCTTCAACGCGGTCCCACAGGGCATCGAACTTGTCGGCCGGGAACTTGCGGTTGATCGGGCCCCAGGCGATGGAAGCCGAAGTGGATGGCTCGTCAACGATGAAACGATCGACTGGCGAGCGGCCGGTGCGGTGACCGGTGCGAACAACCAGCGCGCCGGTATCGGCAAGCTCGCCCTCACCGCGACTCAGAGCTTCTTTTACCAGATCATCAACACTCAGATCGGTGTACACGGCGTTATTGGCTTGCGTCATGAGATTCCCCGTCGGCCAGTGGCCGAGTGTGCTCCAAACGTTTTGTAGTAGAAAGTCGTGCACTACTACCGCGACAAAAAGTGGGCCGGATTATGCCAGAAAAGCCCAAAAAGTGTAGGGCCCTCCGGTCAGAACGGCGTTATTCCGGCGCTAAGCAGTGAATTTACCTGCGCTGAACCGTTTTAGTGACGGGTATCTGACGGCGTATCAACCCCCGCACCCGAGAACAATTGGGTGATATCCGCGGCATCAAACAGGTAGCGATGATTGCAGAACTGGCAATCGATCTCGATGTGCCCGCCATGTTCGATGACCAGCGCCTGGGCATCTTCCATACCCAAGCTGACCAGGGCATTGCCCGAACGTTCGCGCGAGCAACTGCAACGAAAGCGCAATTTCTGCACATCGAACAGGCGCACCTGCTCTTCGTGGTAGAGGCGATGAAGTACGGTTTCGTTGTCCAGGCTCAGCAATTCATCGGCGGTCAGAGTGCTGGCCAGCGCGGTGATGTGCTGCCAACTGGCGGCGCGTTCTTCTTCGTCTTTCAAGCGATCGGCGGGCAGTTGCTGCAGCAACAGGCCACGAGCGCGACGGCCATCGGCGTACAACCAGAAACGCGTACCGACCTGCTGGGACATCACGAAGTAATTAGTGAAGCACTCCGAGAGGGTTTCGCCATCCAGATCAACAATGCCTTGATAACGCTGACCCTGGATCGGATCAACGGTGAGCGCCAAGACACCATTAGGCATCAGGTCGGCGAGGGTCGCGCCGGGGGCAATCTGGTCGGCCTCGTAACGGGCCAGGCCACGGATGTCGCGCTCGCTGGAGCACTCGATCATTAGCAGCGGAATTGGGCCATCGGAACGGGCCTGAAGAATCAGCAAGCCATCGAACTTCAATGTGCCGACCAGCAATGAGGCGGCCGCCATCAACTCGCCGAGCAGTTGCGCCACCGGCTCCGGATAGGCGTGTTTGGCGAGCACTTCGGCATAGCTGCGCTCCAGCCCGACCAGCTCGCCGCGAGTGTCGCTGTCATCGAAGATGAAGCGTTGGGTGTAGTCGGTATCCGGTAGATCGGTCATAGGTCTGGGTATCTGAAGTAATGACAATAGGGTTACAAAACATGAAACTCGCGCCTGTGCGGCGCCGTTTTGTGCGCAATGTTCAGCCATGGGAGGCATTTTATGAACAATCCGGGTTTGTTCCAAGCAAGGTGGAACCTCCGCCGGTTGGCTCTGTGCAATTTTTTGCCATTGGCGCTGCTGGCCTTCTGGTTATGGCCTACCGGCCAGATGCTGTGTGTGATTTTCGACGAGTGGCTTTTTCATCGATTGAATGCACCGCTGGCCAGTCACCCGATATGGCTACACAGTTGGGCGATTGCAAGTCTGCGCCCATTCGATACGGTGGTCGGCGTGATTCTGCTGGCGCTGACGATCAAAGGCGACTGGGTGTTTGAAAGGGTTGAGGTGCGCCAGGCATTATTTGGCTTTCTCTCGATTCTGCTGGTGCTGCTGGTTATCCGCCTGCTGTTTTCAAATATTGCCGGGTACATGGACTGGCAGCACAACAGCCCATCGACGGTGATCAAAGGCGCCGTCCACATGAGCGACTACTTCCCGGACCTTGAGAATCGCTGGGAATTGAAGGATCGGTCGACGCAAAGCTTTCCCGGCGATCATGCTTCGGTGCTGTTGATCTGGGCGCTGTTCATGACGGTGTTCAGCCGAAACTCATGGCAAACCTTGCTGATTTGGTCCTTGACGCTGTTGTTCATGATGCCGCGACTGGTGGCCGGCGCCAATTGGGGCCAGGACGATTACATCGGCGGTCTTCTGTTGGCGGTGTGTGCGCTGGGCTGGGGTTACTACACGCCGTTTGCGTATCACGCTACGGCGTTTTTCCTGAGGGTGACTGCGCCGTTATTCGGGTTGTTGGAGAAGTTGCCGGTGGTGTCGCGGATGAGTGTGGTGCGTGGAGCCTGATCGAGCCTGCTCCCGAAAGCGCCAGCCCGAGCGACGTAGAAGCCGCCTCACTCGTCGTTGCTGCTGCCACGAAACTTGAACAAATCCCGTCGCTGTTTCTTGCTTGGCTTGCCATCCGTGCTCACGCCCAGCGCGCCAGCCTTGCGCATGGCCGCAGCGGCTTCGCGCTTGGCAATGCTGGCTTCGGTTTCCGCGTACAAGGTCTGAGCCTCCGGCGCACCGCGACGCACTATCGACAACGCCTGAACCACTACTGTACGTTCCTCGAACCCGGCACGAATCTGAAACTCGTCGCCGATCCGCGGCTCCTTGCCCGGTTTGCAGCGCTCGCCCCGGCAATGCACCTTGCCGCTTTCAATCGCCGCCTTGGCCAAAGCACGTGTTTTATAAAAACGCGCGGCCCACAGCCACTTATCGAGACGGACCTTGTCGTCCTCTTCCTGTTTTTGTCCCACTGGAATTCCTCGCTCGGTGAATAGTCGGAACTGTACTACCGTTTCTGTCGGGCGCAAGAACCCGGCAACCCCAGATAGAATGTGATCTTGGCCGGCTCCCGGCATGGAGTGATCGAATGACTATATTCCCTTCCTCATTGACTTCGCCTCAGGCTGGTTGCCAGGGCTGCCGGCAAAGCGAGCCTTTGGGCTTTGATTTTTCCTTTGCCTACCAACCGATCGTCGATCTGCGCGACCAATCGATTTTCGCTAACGAAGCATTGGTGCGCGGAGTGAACGGTGAAGGGGCGATGTCGATTCTGGCGCATGTCACTGACGACAATCGCTATCGTTTCGACCAGCTATGCCGCACGCGAGCCATTGAAGGTGCGGCAGCTTTAAATATGCAGACACACTTGTCGATCAACTTCATGCCCAACGCTGTGTACCGTCCCGAGCTGTGTATTCGCAGCACCCTGGAGGCGGCGAAAAAGTACGACTTCCCGATCAATCGTCTGATTTTCGAAACACTCGAAAGCCAACCTGTAGATAACTATCGCCATTTGACCAATATTCTGCGTGAATACCGCGAATTCGGCTTCAAGACCGCCATCGACGATTTCGGCGCGGGCTACTCGGGGCTCAATCTGCTGGCTGATTTCCAACCGGACCTGATCAAACTCGACATGGCGCTGATCCGCGATGTCGACCGCGATCGTGTTCGTCAGGCTATCGTTCGAGGGATTGTCACAATCTGTGCGGAGTTGAACGTTACAGTCATTGCCGAAGGCATCGAAAGCGCCGGAGAACGGGATTTCCTGGCGGACTGTGGAATATTTCTGATGCAGGGTTACTGGTTCGCCAAACCTGCATTCAAAGCGTTGGCCCAGGTCACACCTGAGGCCTGGACGCGTTAATCGCCGGTTTTTTCCTATTGAAGACATTTGACCATTTAACCGTTGTCGGTCTGCGCGAGTGGGTGGCGCTCCCTGATTTGGGAGTGGCGGGCCTGCGGGCAAAAATCGACACCGGTGCCAGCACCTCCAGCCTGCACGCCACGGACATTGAACCGTTCGAGCGCGATGGTGAACGCTGGGTGCGTTTTACCGCGCACCTGGGGACGGTGGTGCAACTGCGTCACCGGCGCTGTGAAGCGCCACTGGTGACGATGAAAACCATTAAAAGCTCCAACGGTCACGCGCAGATGCGCTACGTGGTCAGCACCACGCTGGCCCTGGGTGATCGGGTCTGGCGGGTCGAGTTCACCCTCGCCTGCCGCAAATCCATGCGTTATCGCCTGCTACTCGGTTCCAAAGCCCTGATCGACGGCCAGCTGGTGGTCAATCCGGGCATCAAGTACGTACAAGACAAGCCGGTGTTCCCGGTATCTACCTCCTCCACAGGTGTTGCATGAAGATCGCTGTGCTGTCGCGGAACCCGCGTCTGTATTCCACTCGTCGTCTGGTCGAAGCCGGTACCGAGCGTGGCCATGAAATGGTGGTGATCGACACCCTGCGCGCCTACATGAACATTGCCAGCCACAAGCCGCAGATCCACTACCGCGGCAAGCCGTTGGAGGGCTTCGATGCGGTGATCCCGCGGATCGGTGCGTCGGTGACGTTTTATGGCTGCGCGGTGTTGCGTCAGTTCGAAATGATGGGGGTTTTTCCCCTTAACGAATCTGTGGCGATTGCCCGGTCACGCGACAAACTGCGTTCGCTGCAACTGCTTTCGCGCCGGGGTATTGGTTTGCCAGTCACCGGTTTTGCGCACTCCCCGGATGACATTCCCGACTTGATCGACATGGTCAACGGTGCACCACTGGTGATCAAGGTGCTGGAAGGCACCCAAGGCATTGGCGTGGTGCTGTGTGAAACGGCAACGGCGGCAGAGTCGGTGATTGAAGCGTTCATGGGCCTGAAGCAGAACATCATGGTTCAGGAATATATCAAGGAAGCCGGTGGCGCAGATATTCGCTGCTTCGTGGTCGGCGACAAGGTGATTGCGGCAATGAAGCGCCAGGCCAAACCTGGAGAGTTTCGCTCCAACTTGCATCGGGGCGGCAGCGCCAGCCTGATCAAGATCACCCCGGAAGAACGCATGACCGCATTGCGGGCGGCAAAAGTGATGGGATTGGCGGTGGCGGGGGTGGATATCCTGCGCTCCAATCATGGGCCGCTGGTGATGGAAGTGAACTCCTCACCGGGTCTGGAAGGGATTGAGACCACCACTGGTAAGAACGTGGCGGGGATCATCATTGAGCATCTTGAGAAGAATGGCGGGCCGAACATGACTCGCACCAAAGGTAAGGGCTAGACGCCCAGCTTTGAGCGGCAAGCTACAAGCCTCAAGTGAAAAGCAACGGCAGTTCCGCGCAGGATTTGCTTTTCGCTTGAAGCTTGAAGCTTGAAGCTGTCGTTAGACTGCGTCTCTAGGCAACATCAGCCCAAGCGGCAACCGCACCCGCGCTTCCAGCCCGCCCCCCGAGCGATTGCGTAGTTCGACATTGCCGCCATGCATCGAAGCAATCCGCTTCACGATCGCCAGGCCCAACCCGGTGCCCTTGCCACCCCGGGCACGATCGCCCCGAGTGAACGGGTTAAAGATCGCCTCCAGCTCTGACGGATCAATCCCCGCACCACGGTCCATGACGCTCAGCACGACATAGGGCGCGCTGGTATCCCCGGAAACATACGCCGCCACCTCAACCCCGCTGCCCGCGTGGTGAAGGGCGTTGCCAATCAGGTTGTTCAACAACCGCTTCATTGACACCCGACGCAACGGGAACGGCTGGATCGGTTCTAGGCGCAGACGCACCTTCTCTTCGTTCTGGTTGTACGGCGCAGCGACTTCGCGAACCAGATCACTCAGGTCCACTTCCTCAACCGACTCGTCGCGACCATCGCGGATAAACGCCAGGAACTGGTCGAGAATCGCGTCCATGTCTTCGATGTCGCGCACCATCGCGTCGGTCAGGTCGTTGTGGTCACCCATCAACTCCAGGGACAGCCGCAAACGGGTCAACGGCGTACGCAAGTCGTGCGACACCCCCGCCAGCATCAGCTCCCGCTCGCGTCCGGCCTGTTCGACGTCCTCGGCCATCTGGTTGAAGGCGCGATAAACCTCGGTCATCTCACTTGGCGTGTCGCTGATCGGCAGGCGCACGCTGCGGCCCTGGCCAAGCTGCCTTGCGGCATACACCAGGCGTTTCAGCGGCTGGTTGAGCTGGCTGACGAAGATCCACGCCGAGGCAGTGGACAGCAGACCGATCGCGAGGAACCAGCCAAGTACGTTCCAGATTTTCTGGCCGCGCAGCGGGTGAGGATAGAGCGGCACTTTCAGCCAGCCATCGCCCAGGCTTGGCGCCCGGACCCACAAGGCCGGTGGTGAGTGCATGCGTAAGCGCACTTCCGTATCGGCACCCAGCTCCGCCTGCATCTGCCGCTGATAAATCTCGCTGTACGGCCAATGCTGCTCACCTTCCGGCACGCCAGCACCCACCACCCTGATCAGGGTCGCGGCATCGGCAATCTTCGCGCGGTTTTCTTCATCGGCGGCCCAATAGGCACGCAGCGTCAGGGCGACGCCGTGGCTGTATTGGCGGTCCACCAGCACGTCTTCGTTCATCAACAGATAAACCAGGGTCAGCGCCTTGGAGAACAGGACAACGATCAGCACCAGCCACAGGGTGCGGGAGAAAAAGCTCTGGGGGAACCAAACGGGGGTTTTCATGGATAACCGCTACACACTTGCAGGAGCGAGCGATGCTCGCACATTGCGGATCGCGAGTCTGCGAACAACGTCATCTGACCCGTTGCCCGCAAGACCCGCTCCTACAAATCGCCGATCACTTGGTGGCGGCGCCATCCGGAACGAACACGTAACCCACGCCCCAGACCGTCTGGATGTAGCGCGGCTTGGAAGGATCGGGTTCGATCATGCGGCGCAGTCGGGAGATCTGCACGTCGATCGAACGCTCCAGCGCATCCCATTCACGGCCACGGGCCAGGTTCATCAGTTTGTCGCGGGTCAGTGGCTGACGCGCGTTCATGACCAGAGCCTTGAGCACCGCAAACTCACCGGTGGTGAGCATGTGCACTTCGTCACCGCGCTTCAATTCACGGGTGGCCAGGGACAGTTCGTAATCACCAAACGTCACGCTTTCGTCTTCGCTGCCCGGTGCACCCGGCACAGGCGTCGACTGACGGCGCAGGACCGCTTTGACGCGGGCCATCAGCTCATCCGGGTTGAAGGGCTTGGCCAGGTAATCGTCGGCACCCAGCTCCAGGCCCTTGATGCGGCTCAGCTCATCGCCCTTGGCGGTCAGCATGATGATCGGGATCTGATTGTTCGCCGTGCGCAGGCGACGGCAGGCCGTCAGGCCGTCTTCGCCAGGCAGCATCAGGTCGAGGACGACCAGGTTGAACACTTCGCGCGCCAGCAGGCGATCCATTTGCTCGGTGTTCGGTACGGCACGGGCGCGGTAGCCCTTGCTGACGAAAAAACGTTCCAGCAGGCTGCTCAGCCCTGGATCGTCGTCAACAATAAGAATTTTTTCGCCTTCAGCAATGTTTGCAGTGCTGCTCATTAGATGCTCCTTTTAGCTCGGCGCGCATTATGGCGTAGCTGCCGTTATACGCACCGTGTGCATTGTTAGCAGATTTTTCCTTCACCGTTATAAATCCGGCCTTGGCGCGACAGCCTGCGATGCCCCTGAATGATAGAACGCTGGTTATAATGCGCGGCCTTTTGTGTCAGGCAACGTCTGATCATTACTGCAGATGGCCGTTTTTTATTTTCATGCCGGCGGCAGTAATTGTTCGATTTCACGGGTCAACGGGATGCCTGTTGATCCAGGTAGCGGCGCACGCCAGGCCGCTCAACCAGACTCGCCGAGCCTTTATTTCTGCGCCTGCGAGCCTGCTTTCACAATTTGTCAGGTGGTTTTATGGACAGCATCAACAGCCGCATCGCCGAGGAACTCGGTGTACGCCCACAACAGGTCGAAGCGGCCGTCGCGCTACTCGATGAAGGCTCTACCGTTCCCTTCATCGCCCGTTACCGGAAAGAAGTGACCGGCAGCCTCGATGACATCCAGTTGCGTCATCTGGAAGAGCGTCTGCGCTACCTGCGAGAACTCGACGAACGGCGCATCAGCATCCTCGCCAGCATCGAAGAGCAAGGCAAGCTGACCCCTGCACTTGAGCGCGACATCAAACTCGCCGACACCAAGACCCGCCTCGAAGACTTGTACCTGCCGTACAAGCAGAAGCGCCGCACCAAGGGCCAGATTGCCCTGGAAGCCGGCCTCGGCGAGCTGGCCGACGGCCTGTTCAACGACCCGACACTGACGCCGGACGTTGAAGCCGCACGCTTCGTCAACGCCGAAAAAGGCGTGGCTGACGTGAAGGCGGCCCTCGAAGGCGCCAAATACATCCTCATGGAGCGCTTCGCCGAAGACGCCGGCCTGCTGGACAAGCTGCGCAGCTACCTCAAGCAGGAAGCCACCCTCAGTGCCCGCGTGATTGCCGGCAAGGAAGAGGAAGGCGCCAAGTTCCGCGACTACTTCGAACATGACGAACCGCTGAAAAGCATGCCGTCGCACCGCGCCCTGGCGATTTTCCGTGGCCGCAACGAAGGCATTCTCAGCTCCGCGCTGAAAGTCGGCGACGAGCTGCCGGGCACCATGCATCCGTGCGAAGGCATGATCGGCCAGCAATTCGGCATCCAGAACCAGAACCGCGCCGCCGACAAATGGCTGGGCGAAGTGGTGCGCTGGACCTGGAAGGTCAAGCTCTATACCCACCTGGAAACCGATCTGCTGGGCGAGCTGCGCGATGGCGCGGAAACCGAAGCGATCAACGTGTTCGCCCACAACCTGCACGACTTGCTGCTGTCGGCTCCGGCCGGCCCGCGCGCCACGCTGGGCCTCGACCCGGGCCTGCGCACCGGTTGCAAAGTCGCCGTGGTCGATGCCACCGGCAAGCTGCTGGATCACGCCACGGTTTACCCGCACGTGCCGCACAATAAGTGGGACCAGACCATCGCGATTCTGGCTGCCCTGTGCGCCAAGCACTCGGTCGACCTGATCGCCATCGGCAACGGCACCGCCAGCCGCGAAACTGACAAGCTGGCCGCAGAGCTGATCAAAAAATACCCAGCGATGAAAATGACCAAGGTCATGGTCTCCGAGGCCGGCGCATCGGTTTACTCGGCGTCGGAACTGGCCTCCAAGGAATTCCCGGACCTCGACGTGTCGATCCGTGGCGCGGTGTCGATTGCCCGTCGCCTGCAGGATCCTCTGGCGGAACTGGTGAAGATCGATCCGAAATCCATCGGCGTCGGCCAGTATCAGCACGACGTGTCGCAGCTGAAACTGGCACGTGGCCTGGACGCTGTGGTCGAGGACTGCGTAAACGCCGTGGGCGTCGACGTGAACACCGCTTCGGTCGCGCTGCTGGCCCGCATCTCCGGCCTCAACGCGACCCTGGCGCAGAACATCGTTAGCCATCGCGACGAGCACGGCGCGTTCAAAACCCGTGCAGCGCTGAAGAAAGTTGCGCGTCTGGGCGAGAAAACCTTCGAACAGGCTGCCGGTTTCCTGCGCGTGATGAACGGCGACAACCCGCTCGACTCGTCCGCGGTTCACCCGGAAGCCTATCCGCTGGTGCAACGCATCGCCGCTGAAACCGACCGCGACATTCGCTCGCTGATCGGCGATGCCGCGTTCCTCAAGCGCCTTGATCCGAAGAAGTACACCGACGAGACGTTCGGCCTGCCAACGGTCACCGACATTCTGCAAGAACTGGAAAAACCGGGCCGCGACCCACGTCCCGAGTTCAAGACCGCCGAGTTCCAGGAAGGCGTCGAAGACCTCAAGGACTTGGAACTGGGGATGATCCTCGAAGGTGTCGTGACCAACGTGACCAACTTCGGTGCGTTCGTCGATATCGGCGTGCATCAGGACGGTTTGGTGCACATCTCTGCGCTTTCGGAGAAGTTCATCAAGGATCCGCGTGAAGCGGTGAAGGCTGGTGACGTGGTGAAAGTGAAAGTCATGGAAGTCGATATCCCGCGCAAACGCGTGGGCCTGTCGATGCGCATGAGCGACACGCCGGGCGAGAAAATCGACGGTGCCCGCGGCGCACGTCCGGGTTCGGCGCCACGCCAATCCCAGAACAACGCGCCACGCAAAGAAACCACGGCAGCGGCTCCGGCCAACAACGCCATGGCTTCGCTGTTCGCCAACGCCAAGCAATTGAAGAAACGTTGATGGACATTCCTGCCGGGCTGACCGAAAGCGCGTTTTTCAAATTGCTTGGGTGTCGTCTGCACAGCCTGGAAACCGGGGTGGCGCAAGTCGCCCTGGGGCTGGAACCGCAACTGCGCAATCGCGGCGGCAAGCTGCATGGCGGGGCGCTGTTCAGTCTGGTGGACATTGCCATGGGGCTGGCCTGTTCCAGCACCCACGGCTTTGACCAGCAGAGCGCGACCATCGAGTGCAAGATCAACTACATTCGCGCCGTTTCAGACGGTGAAGTGATGTGCACGGCGCGGGTGATTCACCCGGGCCGGCGCACGCTGGTGGTCGAAGCCGACGTGATGCAGGGCGACAAACTCGTCGCAAAAGCACAAGGCACGTTCGCTGTCCTGTAGATGAACACCATCATTTTGAGTTAATTTCGGCGCTACGAAAGCAGCGCCGGAATTTTCTATGGAGGCGGGCTTGCTCGCGAAGAGGGTGTGTCAGGCGACTTAAATGTTGACTGACACACCCTCTTCGCGGGCAAGCCCGCTCCCACAGGGTTTGCGGCGACTGAACCTTGACCGACTGGCATGAAGTCCGTGCTGCTCAAAAACCAGGCGAAAACGCCAGTTTCAACTTCACCCTTGTAGACCGTCTTGCCCACCCCCATATTGGGGCGACTGACGCGTGAAGGAATCCAACTTGAGCGAACTTCTCAACCGCCGCCTGGCTCTGCTCGGCGAGCGCGCTAACCTCTCTCTGCTCGAACAGTGTCTTCACGGCATCGAACGTGAATGCCTGCGCGTGACCGACGAAGGTCGCCTGGCGCAAACGCCGCACCCGGAAGAATTGGGTTCCGCGCTGACCAACGAACAAATCACCACCGACTATTCCGAGTCGCTGCTGGAGTTCATCACGCCCGCCCTGCCCGACCCGGCGGATACGCTGGCGAGCCTGGACAAGATTCACCGCTTCGCCTACAGCAAGCTTGGCAACGAGTTTCTGTGGAGTCCATCGATGCCGTGCCCGCTGCCGGCCGAGGAAGACATCCCGATCGCCTATTACGGCACGTCCAACATCGGTCAACTCAAGTACGTCTACCGCAAGGGCCTGGCCCTGCGCTACGGCAAGACCATGCAGTGCATCGCCGGGATCCACTACAACTTTTCCCTGCCGGAAAAGCTCTGGCCGTTGCTCAAGGAAGCCGAAGGCTTTGTCGGCACCGACCGTGACTATCAGTCCTCGGCCTATATCGCGCTGATCCGCAATTTCCGACGCTACAGCTGGCTGCTGATGTACCTGTTCGGTGCCTCACCTGCCCTGGACGCCGGTTTCCTGCGCGGTCGCTCGCACCAGTTGGAACAACTGGACCCGGACACCTTGTACCTGCCATACGCCACCAGCCTGCGCATGAGCGACCTGGGTTACCAGAGCAACGCCCAAGCCGGTCTGACGCCGTGCTACAACGATCTGGCCAGCTACACCGACAGCCTGCGCAAAGCGGTGGCCACGCCGTATGCGCCGTACGTTGAAGTCGGCACGCACAAGGACGGTGAGTGGGTTCAGCTCAACACCAACATCCTGCAGATCGAAAACGAGTACTACTCCAACATCCGCCCAAAACGTGTGACCTACACCGGCGAACGGCCGATTCAGGCGTTGGTGGCCCGGGGCATTCAGTACGTTGAAGTACGCTGCCTGGACATCAACCCGTTCCTGCCGATGGGCATCGACCTGCCGGAGTCGCGTTTCCTCGACGCGTTCCTGCTGTATTGCGCGCTGAACGACAGCCCGCTGCTGACCAACACCTCATGCAGTAACGCCACGTCGAACTTCCTCAGCGTGGTCAAGGAAGGTCGTCGTCCGGGTCTGCAACTGCAGCGCGACGGTCAACCGGTGGACATGAAGGAATGGGCCACCGAACTGCTGGAGAAGATTGCTCCGCTCGCCGCGCTGCTCGATCAGAGCCATGGCGGCGATGCGCACAGCAACGCGCTGGACGTGCAGATGGAGAAGGTCAAGGATTCGTCCCGCACACCTTCCGCTCAGGTGCTGGCGGCAATGGCCGAGCATAAGGAAAGCTTTGCTCAGTTCTCCCTGCGTCAGAGCCGGGTGCATGCGGAGTACTTCCGCAGTGAGCCGCTTTCAAGCGAAGACCAGGCAAAATTCGAAGAGCGGGCGCGTTCCTCGCTGGCTGAGCAAGCGGAGCTGGAGCAGAACGAAGTCGGCGATTTCGATGTGTTTGTCGGGTCGTATCAGGCGAGCATTCTGTCGATCAGCAACTAATCTCCCTGGCACTGATCGTTCCCACGCTCTGCGTGGGAATGCCTCAAGGGACGCTCCGCGTCCAGTGACGCGGAGCGTCACGGTCTGCATTCCCACGCCGGAGCAGGGGAACGATCAGAGTACCGTCTTAGAATTTTCCGCTCATAAGCTCATTCGAAAAAGTTATTTATTTTCTGATTCTTAGATCATTTAGTCTCCTTTTCACGCCGACTCTCGGTCGCCTGACAAGGAGCTATTCCATGAAACTGACTTCCCCTCTTCGCCTCCTGGCGGCCGCATCGCTGGCTGCGGCGAGTTTCTTTGCCCAGGCGGCTGACGTCACCGTCGCCTACCAGACTACCGTTGACCCGGCAAAAGTTGCCCAGGCCGACGGCGCGTACGAGAAAGCCACCAACGCCAAGATCGACTGGCGCAAATTCGATAACGGTGCCGACATCATCGCGGCCGTTGCCTCCGGTGACGTGCAGATCGGTTACCTCGGTTCCAGCCCGCTGACGGCTGCGATCACGCGCAAAGTCCCGGTAGAAACGTTCCTCATCGCCACGCAGATCGGCGCCGCTGAAGCCCTGGTCGCCCGCGACGGATCCGGGATCAAAACGCCCCAAGACCTGATCGGCAAGAAAATCGCCGTGCCATTCGTGTCCACCGGTCACTACAGCCTGCTGGCTGCGCTGAAGCACTGGAACATCGACCCGTCGAAAGTCACCGTACTCAACCTTGCCCCGCCCGCCATCATTGCCGCGTGGAAACGCGGTGACATCGACGCCACTTACGTCTGGGACCCGGCGCTCGGCGTGGCCAAGGAAAACGGCAAAGTGCTGATCACCTCCGGCGAACTGGCCAAGTTTGGTGCTCCGACCTTCGATGCCTGGATCGTGCGTAAGGATTTCGCCGAGAAGCACCCGGAAATCGTCACCGCCTTCGCAAAAGTGACTTTGGATGCCTACGCCGATTACCGCAAAGACCCAAAAGCCTGGCTCGCCAATCAATCCAACGTCGACAAACTGGTGAAACTCTCCGGCGCCAAGGCCAGCGACATTCCGTTGCTGCTGCAAGGCAACGTCTATCCATTGGCGGCTGACCAGGTCATTACCCTCGGCGCACCGACCACCAAGGCCATCACCGACACCGCTGCGTTCCTGAAAGAACAAGGCAAAGTCGAGGCCGTGCTGCCGGACTACGCCCCGTACGTCAGCGCCAAGTACATCACCAACTGATCGGGAGTTAACCGCGATGGCTTTGCTACAGCTGGAGCGCATCAGCGCACAGTACCCCGGCAGTCCGGAACCGGTACTGGCGGATATTTCCCTGAGCCTTGGGCCCCAGCAATTGCTGGTAGCTCTCGGCCCGTCCGGCAGTGGCAAGACTTCGCTGTTGAACCTGATCGCCGGTTTCGTCGAGCCCAGTGCCGGGCGCATCACCCTTGACGGGGTGCCGGTCAAAGGCCCGAGCGCCGAGCGCGGCGTGGTGTTTCAGGACGACGCCCTGCTGCCGTGGCAGGACGTGTTGGCCAATGTGGGCTTCGGCCTGGAACTGGCCGGAGTGTCCAGGGACAAACGCGAAACCCGTGCTCGGGAAATGCTCGCGCTGGTGGACCTTTCCGGTTTCGAAAATCGCCGCATCTGGCAGCTCTCGGGCGGCCAGAAGCAACGTGTCGGCCTCGCTCGCGCGCTCGCCGCCGACCCTCGGGTCTTGCTCATGGACGAGCCCTTCGGCGCCCTCGACGCCTTCACCCGCGAACAAATGCAAGAGCTGCTGCTGCAAGTCTGGCAGCGCACCGCCAAACCGGTGTTCCTGATTACTCACGATATTGAAGAAGCGGTGTTCCTCGCCACGGACCTGATTCTGCTGGCACCGAACCCTGGGCAAATCGTCGAACGCCTGAGCCTGGATTTCGGTCAGCGTTACGCGGCGGGCGAGTCGGCACGGGCGATCAAATCCGACCCGCGCTTTATCGAAACCCGCGAACACGTGCTCGCCAAAGTGTTCTCCCAACGCAGCGCCGCCCAGCGGCAGGAGCGCGCATGAGCAGCTATGAAATTCCGGCCGTGACGGTGAAACCGGGCTCGACGGCGACTCCGGTTCGTCGTAGTTTGAGCACGCGCTGGATCAGCGTATTGACGCTGGTCGCGCTTGTAACCCTGTGGTGGGCGGTGACCGCTACCGGCTTGATCGAACCGCTGTTTCTGCCGCCACCGTCCGCCGTGCTGCAAAAAGGCTGGCTGCTGGTGACCACCGGCTACATGGATTCGACCTTGTGGCAGCACTTGGGCGCGAGCCTCAGCCGCATCGGCCTGGGCCTGGGCTTTGCCGTGCTGACCGCCGTTCCGGTCGGCATCGCCATCGGCCACAACCGAGTCGCTCGCGGCATTCTCGATCCGCTGATCGAGTTCTATCGCCCGATTCCGCCATTGGCTTATCTGCCGCTGATCGTGATTTGGTGCGGCATTGGTGAGCTGTCAAAAGTCTTGCTGATCTACCTGGCGATCTTCGCGCCGATTGCCATCGCGACCGCGACTGGCGTACGCACGGTCGACCCGGCGAAATTGCGTGCGGCGCAGTCGCTGGGCGCGACTCGAGCGCAGCTGATTCGTCATGTGATCTTGCCGAGCGCCTTGCCGGACATTTTGACCGGCGTGCGGATTGGCTTGGGTGTGGGTTGGTCGACCTTGGTCGCCGCCGAGCTGATCGCAGCCACCAGCGGTTTGGGCTTCATGGTGCAGTCGGCCGCGCAGTTCCTGGTCACCGACGTAGTGGTGCTGGGGATTCTGGTCATCGCACTGATCGCCTTCGCCATGGAAATGGGCCTGCGCGCGCTGCAACGCAAACTGGTGCCGTGGCACGGCCAGGCTCACTGAAAAATCATCATGTGGAAAACCCTGTGGGAGTGAGCAGGCTCGGTCCCGCAAAAGCTCGACCCTCCGAATTCGAAGAGAAAGACCATGAGCAACCTGACCATCGTCCCCCTCAGCACGGCTCTCGGCGCGCAAATCAGTGGCGTCGACGTCAGCCAGCCACTGAACCTGGAGCAGCGCGACGCCATCGAGCAGGCGCTGCTCAAGCATCAAGTGCTGTTCTTCCGTGACCAGCCGATCACGCCACAGCAACAGGCGCGATTCGCAGCCTATTTCGGCGACCTGCACATTCACCCGATCTATCCCAACGTGCCGGAACAGCCTGAAGTGCTGATCCTCGACACCGCCGTCACCGATGTGCGCGACAACGCGATCTGGCACACCGACGTGACCTTCCTGCCCACCCCGGCCATGGGTGCAGTGCTCAGCGCCAAGCTGCTGCCGGAGTTTGGCGGCGACACGTTGTGGGCCAGCGGGATTGCCGCGTATGAAGCCTTGTCTGCGCCAATGAAGCGCTTGCTCGAAGGACTGACCGCGACACACGATTTCACCCGCTCGTTCCCGCTGGAGCGTTATGGCAATACACCTGAGGCCTTGGCCCAATGGGAAGAAGCACGCCGCAAGAATCCGCCGCTGTCGCATCCGGTGATTCGTACGCATCCGGTGAGCGGACGCCGGTCGTTGTTCGTCAACGAAGGCTTCACATCGAAGATCAACGAGCTGTCTGAGACCGAAAGCGAGGCGATTCTGAAGTTTTTGTTTGCCCACACCACACGGCCAGAATTCACCGTTCGCTGGCGCTGGCAGAAAGACGACATCGCGTTCTGGGATAACCGCGTGACACAGCATTACGCCGTGGATGATTACCGACCGGCACGGCGGGTGATGCAGCGGGCAACGGTGTTGGGGGATGCACCGTTTTTCCGGTGATCCGCTAATACTTGTACTGACTTTGATGGCCCCTTCGCGGGCAAGCCCGCTCCCACAGGAATCTTCAGTGGACGCAGTTTTTTGCATCCAACCCAGAACCTTGTGGGAGCGGGCTTGCCCGCGAAGCGATGTTGCAGGCGCCGGAAAATCCAGCGCCGAACACTTACTCTGCCGTCGAAGGCTTCTCCCAAAGGTTGATCCCGCCCTCTTGGGCATACCGGTCAATCTCCGCCAGTTCCTCTGCGCTGAAGCTCAAATTCTTCAACGCCCCGACGTTCTCGATAATCTGCTCCGGCCGGCTTGCGCCGATCAGCGCCGAGGTCACGCGCGGATCGCGCAGGGTCCACGCCAACGCCAGTTGCGCCAGGCTCTGGCCGCGACGCTTGGCGATTTCATTGAGCCCGCGCACATGAGCGATGTTGGCTTCGGACAGATGAGATTCCTGCAACGAACCACCGCCCGGACGATTGACCCGTGCATCCTTCGGAATGCCGTTGAGGTATTTGTCGGTCAACAGCCCCTGCGCCAATGGCGTGAAAGCAATCACACCAGCGCCCAGTTCGTCGGTGACCTCCAGCAGATCCTTTTCAACCCAGCGATTGAGCAGGTTGTACGCCGGTTGGTGAATCAGCAACGGCACTTTCCACTCTTTCAACAACGCGGCCATCTCACGGGTTTTCACCCCGGAATACGACGAGATACCGATGTACAGCGCTTTGCCCTGCTGCACCGCAGTTGCCAGTGCGCTGGCGGTTTCTTCCAGCGGGGTGTCCGGGTCGAAACGGTGCGAATAGAAAATATCCACGTAGTCCAGGCCCAGGCGTTGCAGGCTCTGATCGAGGCTGGCCAGTACGTATTTGCGGGAACCACCGCCCTGCCCGTAAGGACCGGGCCACATGTCCCAACCAGCCTTGCTGGAGATGATCAACTCATCGCGGTACTGCTTGAAATCCTCACGCAGCAAACGACCAAAATTGATCTCGGCGCTGCCGTACGGAGGACCGTAGTTGTTGGCCAGGTCGAAATGGTTGATGCCCAGATCGAACGCTGTGCGCAACAGCGAGCGCTGAGTGTCGATCGGCGTGCTGTCGCCGAAGTTGTGCCACAAGCCCAGCGACAGCGCCGGCAGCACCAGACCGCTGCGGCCTACGCGGCGGTATGGGATGGAGTCATAGCGGTTTTCGGCAGCGGTATAAGTCATCGAATCCTCTCTTGTCCGTCTTGAAATTGGTATCGACTGCTTCGCAAGTTGCCCAGCATACGCCCAGACAAACGCCGATAAACCTCGGACTCGAGAAAATGCTGAAACGTTTCACAGATTTTAAATCTGGCCCGTTGATAACACCGCCATCCATTACGCGCTTACGCTGACAACTCACGCAACGCGGCAGCCGCTAAAAAGCCGGACCTTGAACTGTATCGCTGATCTCGTCTGACCGTCTGGTCTATACGCTCGAGCAACTGCTCAGGAAGCGTGGCATTGAAGCGCACTGACTTGCCGAAATAAGGCGTGATATCAAACTCGACCACACCCCATACACCTCCGGCGTAATCAGGATTGTCTAGATGAGCATCTATCTCTCGCACTTGGGGCAGTGGATCACCATCGGCGACCAGGCCTTCGTAATGCAAAGCCAACGCTTCTTTTACGTTTTCAAATGCCTGAGCCACAGTAACGCCCGCAGAGAAGCATCCCGGCACGTCCGGGATAATCACTCCATATTCTGAGTCGGCATCCTTGTGCAGAACGACCGGGAATTTCATTTCGGTGAGCCCTTCCTGTGATATGGCCTCTTCGAGGCTCTCGTTTCCGATGTCGGGCCTCATTTCAGACCCGCCTGTTTCAATATGCTGTTGATCGTCCCTTTTGGAAGATCCGAGTCAGGGTGCTTTACCGTCACCCTCCCAGTTTTAGTCGGATGCTTGTACTGGTGGTGGCTACCTTTCACCGCCACCAGATACCAACCATCCTCCTCGATCATCCTGATCATTTCCCGACTTCGCATCACCTTCGTCCTTGTGGGCAGCATCAGCTGCGCACACTACGCGACGAAAATATTTTTTATACACACCATACACACCCTGATAAATATTAACCGTTCCGACCCAGAGCTATGCCGCCCCCAGACAGGCGGCTAGCTGGCCCCCGCAAACACCTCCCCCAACCAATCCACAAACACCCGAACCCGTGGCGACATGTGTCGGTTGTGGGGGTACAGCACTGAAACCGGCATCGTCGGGGGTGGTGTATCGGTGAGGATTTCCTGCACCAGCCCTTGGGCAATCTGCGCCTCCATTCGGTAATGCGGGCACTGGATCAAGCCGAGCCCGGCGATCGCCGATGCGGCGTAAATTTCTGCGCCGAACACTGAAAGCGCACCGTCGATGCCGACTTCTTTCAGCTGGCCGTCGACCATGAATTCAAACGGAAACTGCTTGGCGGTGGTGCGCGAGACGTAGTTCACGGCGCGGTGATGCTTCAGGTCGTCGAGGTGTTTGGGTTCGCCGTATTTGCGCAGGTAAGCGGGGCTGGCGCAGGTGATTTGGCGCAGGTTGGCGATGCGTTTTCCGATCAGCGCCGAATCACTCAGCGTGCCGGCGCGCAACACACAGTCCACGCCTTCAGCGATCAGGTCGACGAAACGGTCGCTCTCACTGATGGACAGTTCGATGTCCGGGTAACGCGCCATGAACTGCGGTAATGCGGGAATCACGAAATGCCTGGCCAGCGTGCCGTGCAGGTCGACACGCAACCGGCCTTTGGGGGCGCAGCCACGAAACGCCAACTCGGCTTCTTCCAGCTCCGCCAGCAACTGCACGCAACGCAGGTAGTACGCCTCGCCATCCAGCGTCGGGCGCACCTTGCGCGTACTACGCTCCAGCAACCGCGTGCCGAGCCAGGCCTCGAATTGATTCAGCGTGTGGGTCAGGGTCGCCCGTGGCAGGTTCAGGTCATCGGCCGCCAGGGTGAAGCTGCTGCGCTCATAGATCCGCACAAAAACCTTCATCGCTTTGACTTGATCCATGTTTGGCTCCTGACGCGCGATTGTTGGCAATTATTGAACAGTCAAGGCAACTCTCGGGCATTTATCGGCTTGAGTAAACATGTGAATCTGGCTTCACACCAACCCTCCCCATCAGGAATCAACGCCATGACTACTCAGAAAGTTGCCATCGTGACCGGCGCCTCCCGCGGCATCGGCGCTGTGATCGCCAGACAACTGGCCAGCGAAGGCTTCGCCGTTGCCATCAACTATGCAAACAGCGCCACAGAAGCCTCCAAGCTGGTGGTGGAGTTGCGACAGGCCGGGCATCAAGCCATAGCGATCAAGGCTGACGTGGCCAATGCCGATGACGTGCGCCGGATGTTCGACGAGACCGAAGCACAACTGGGCAAGGTCGATGTGCTGATCAACAACGCCGGCATTCTCAAAGTGATGCCGTTGGCGCAGCACACCGATGAGCTGTTCGACCAGACCTTCAACATCCACGCTCGGGGCACTTTCAATACCTTGCGTGAAGCGGCGACGCGGTTGAACAGCGGCGGGCGGATCGTCAACTTTTCCAGCAGCACGGTCGGCATGAACCTGCCAGGTTACGCGGTGTACATCGCCAGCAAAGCGGCGGTGGAATCGCTGACCCAGGTCTTCGCCAAGGAAATGCGCGGACGCAACATAACGGTCAACGCCGTGGCGCCGGGGCCGGTTGCTACCGAGTTGTTTTTGCACGGCAAGAGTGAAGAACAGATTCAGACCTTCGCCAAGATGCCGCCGCTGGAGCGTCTGGGTCAGCCGGAAGATATCGCTCGGGTTGTGTCCTTCCTGGTCGGCCCTGATTCGGCTTGGGTCAATGGACAGATTCTGCGGGTGAATGGCGGGTTGGTTTAACTATGCTCAAACTGATACCGCAGTGACCCCAATCGCGAGCATCACCGAGAGCCCTGTGGGAGCGGGCTTGCCCGCGAAGGCGATCTAGAGGGCAGCACACATCTGAAGGGAGAACACGCACCATGCACACCACGATCATCATCACCTTCGGCCTGATTCTCCTGACGCTGATGCTGTTCATCGGCGAGAAAATCGGCTTCAGCCGCCAGACCCTGGCCTACAGCTTTGTGGCGCTGTGGCTGGCGCTGACGCTGATCAACGGCGCGGTCGGCATGGTCCATACCGGCCAACCGTTGAGCACGGAACTGGTGGTCGGCAGCGCCGTGTTCGGTGTACCGGTGGCGGCGCTGGTGCTGTTCATGGTGCTCAGCACTGAAGCGTGAGTGCCACCGGCACTCGATCAGCGCACCAGATGCAAGAACTGCAAATGCCGTTCGTACTGGTCAAGGATGTCGTTGATGATCTGCTCCTTGGTGTAGCCCACCAGATCGTAATCCTGACTGCCCTCGCTCAAATGCACTTCAGCCCGGTAATAACGGCGGTTGTTGAGCTCCTTGGAGCCCATGCCCGCACGGGCAAACGACGGCGTGAAATACCCGCGCATCTGCGCCTGATAGATAAACGGATGTTCCTCGCCGTGACCGATTTCCAGGCTGACATTGTCGTTGGCCGCGTCCGGTTGAGTGACCACGTTCAAACCCTTCTCGACGAACACCGCCGAGACTTCTTCAATGGCCGGGCGCACCGTCGAATCGAGGAAGCGATAGACCTCATCGCGAGACGGGAAATGCACAGCCTGAGTCAAGCGCTGACGCCAGCCGCCACGTCGCGAGCCGGACACCGGCGCCAGGGAATGCAGTTGCGCGATCTGCTTCTGCGATTCCAGGTAAAACGCCTTGTGCAGCCCCCACATCATCAGCAGCAAAATCAACGAGAACGGCAACGACGTCAGCACCACCGCTGACTTCAGCGCATCGATGCTGCCGGAAAACAGCAGCGCACTGGTCACCAGCGCGGTCATTGCGCCCCAGAAAACTCGCAGCCATTTCGGCCCGTCTTCGTCAGGACTTCCGCCTTTGGCGGACAGCGTCGACAGCACCACGGTGCCGGAGTCGGCTGAGGTGACGAAGAACACGAAGCTGATGAACACCGTGACCGCGATGACGGTTTTACTCCACGGGTAGGTTTCCAGCAGCAGGTAAAGCGTCATCGACGGGTTGTCGATGGCCGACATACCGAGCGCGCTCATGCCGTGGTTAAGGACCTGGTCGATGGCGCTGTTGCCGAAGATCGACATCCACGCCAGGGTGAAACCGAGCGGAATCAACAGCACGCCAAAGACGAATTCGCGGATGGTCCGGCCACGGGAAATCCGTGCGATGAACAGGCCCACGAACGGCGACCATGCAATCCACCAGGCCCAATAAAACACCGTCCAGCCGCCCAGCCAGTCACTCGGTTTGTCGTAGGCGTAAAGATCGAAACTCTTCATCGGCAAAGCGCCGAGGTAGTCACCGATGTTCTGGATCAACGTGTTGAGCAGGTGCTGAGTCGGGCCGGCAAACAACACGAACAGCAGCAGCGCACAGGCCAGCAGCATGTTGATGTCGGACATCACCCGCACGCCTTTGTCGACGCCGGAGACCGCGACGATGATCGCCGCGCCCATCATCAGCGTGATCAAGCCAACCTGAATCCACTGGGTGTGAGCGATGCCGAACAGGTAGTCGAGCCCTGAGTTGAGGTGCAACACGCCAAAGCCCATGTCGGCGCCGAGGCCGAACACCGTGGCGATGATGCCGAAGCCATCCACCGCATAACCGATGGGGCCGTTGATACGTTTGCCGATCAGGGGATAGAGCGCGGAACGCAGGGCCAGCGGCAAGTTGTGACGGTAGGCGAAGTAGGCCAGCGCCATGCCGACGAAGGCGAACACGCCCCAGCCATGCAGACCCCAGTGCAGAAACAGAATCTGCATCGCCTGACGCGCCGCATCCGCCGTACCAGCCTCGCCTTGCGGCGGTTGCGCCAGGTGCGTCAGCGGTTCGGACACACAAAAGAAGAACAGCGTGATGCTGATCCCGGCGGCAAACAGCATGCCGGCCCAGGACAGGTAGCTGAACTCGGGCTCGTCGTGGTCGGCACCGAGCTTGATCTTGCCGTAGCCGGACAAGGCGGTGACCACCACGAAGACCAGATACAGCGTCATCGCGAGCATGTAATACCAGCCGACCGTATTGGCCGCCCAGTTTTGCGCTTGCAGAAGCCAGGCGCCGGCCTGTTCAGGCATGGCGATAACAACGATGCCAAATAGCAGGATGAACGTTGCCGCGAAGTAAAATACCGGCGGATTCATGCGGACCTGACCGCTGGCGGGGGTGGGCGATGCACTCATGAAAGGTGCACCTCAAGGGGGTGAATCAGGGCAATCAATAACGGACTCGGCAAAGGCAAGCCTCCTGTTGTGAGCGGGCAGCAAACCGGCGGTTTAACTTGAATGAGCGTTCAAGTTAAACATAAATAGGGTGCTAAGGACTAATCGCAAGGCTCGGCGGTACGTTCTGTACGCTAGCTCAAGGATGGGTATGACGCGGGGTTTGGGGGATTTTGTAGGAGCTGTCGAGTGAAACGAGGCTGCGATCTTTTCAAAAATCCCACAAAACCTAAAGTCAAAAGATCGCAGCCTCGTTTCACTCGACAGCTCCTACAACCAGCGAAGATTGTTTATCTGTCACCAAAAAGCCGGGGCCTTACTTCTGCGTCCCGTCATCATGCTGCAGATTCGCCTGCGTCAGGTTGCACCCCGGCGGCACGCTACGGGTCAGCCAGACGTTGCCGCCAATGGTCGAGCCCTTGCCGATGGTGATGCGCCCAAGAATCGTCGCGCCGGCATAGATCACCACGTCATCCTCGACAATCGGATGCCGCGGGTGCCCCTTCTGCAACTGCCCGTCTTCATCCGATGGGAATCGCTTGGCACCCAGCGTCACGGCCTGATAAATCCGCACCCGCTCACCAATGATCGCGGTCTCGCCGATCACCACGCCCGTCCCGTGATCGATGAAGAAGCTGCGACCGATCTGCGCGCCCGGGTGGATGTCGATACCGGTGGCCGAGTGCGCGATTTCCGCACTGATACGCGCCAGCAACGGCAGCCCCGCGCGGTACAAATGGTGGGCCAGGCGATGGTGAATAACCGCCAGAATTCCGGGATAGCACAGCAATACTTCATCGACGCTGCGAGCCGCGGGGTCGCCGTGATAGGCCGCCAGCACGTCGGTGTCCAACAAACTGCGCAGGCCTGGAAGCGCGAGGGCGAAGTCCTGAATGATCTGAATGGTCTTGGCCTCGACCTCAGTGTCGGCCTGGGCACTGTGGCGCGCGGCGTAACGCAGTTCGAGCCGGGCTTGGGCCAGCAACGCATTCAATGCGACGTCCAGCGTATGACCGACGTAGAAGTCTTCACTTTCCTCACGCAAGTCCACCGGGCCAAGGCGCATCGGGAATAGCGCGCCGCACAATGCTTCGAGAATTTCCGCCATGGCCGCTCGGGAAGGCAATTCGCGACCGCCCTGCTCGCCGCTGGCACGGCCGTTTTGTGCGCGCCACTGGTCGCGCGCTGTGCGCAGTTGGCTGACGATGGTCTGCAATTGCCAATGGCTGGAACGCTCGCTCACGGTTGAAACTCCTCATGGGCGGCCGGACTGTCTGGCCGCGCTGACGGCGATTACTTTACGGCAAGGTCCGGAAGCCGAATTAAGAACCGATTATGCTGTGGTCAGCACTTTTGGATATAAGTGATTGGCAGTTGCCCACGCTTGGGGGCGTGCCTATAGTCCTGAGACCTTTCTCCGCCAGTATGGAACCATGATCAAACAACAGCTCGACCGTTTTGACCGCCTCGACTTGCTCGGCCACCCGACCCCTCTGGAAAAACTCGAACGCCTCTCGACCTGGCTGGGCCGCGACGTGTACGTCAAACGCGACGATCTGACGCCCCTGGCAATGGGCGGCAACAAGCTGCGCAAACTCGAATACCTGGCAGCCGATGCCCTGGCCCAGGGCGCCGACACCTTGATCACCGCCGGCGCGCTGCAGTCCAACCACGTACGCCAGACCGCCGCCATTGCCGCCAAGCTCGGCCTGAGTTGTGTAGCGCTGCTGGAAAACCCGTTGGGCACCGACGACGCCAACTATGTCGGCAACGGCAATCGGCTGTTGCTGGACCTGTTCGATACCAAGGTCGAACTGGTTGAAAACCTCGACAACGCCGACGAGCAATTGCAGGCCCTGGCCGACCGTCTGCGCAACAACGGCAAGAAGCCGTACCTGGTGCCGATTGGTGGCTCCAATGCATTGGGCGCTTTGGGTTATGTGCGCGCCGGGCTGGAACTGGCCGAACAGATCAAGGACACCGGCCTGTCATTCGCTGCCGTGGTGCTGGCTTCCGGCAGCGCCGGCACACACAGTGGCCTGGCGCTGGCGTTGAGTGAAGCACTGCCGGATTTGCCAGTGATTGGCGTCACGGTTTCCCGTAGCGATGAAGATCAGCGGCCGAAAGTCCAAGGTCTGGCCGAACGCACGGCTGAGCTTTTGGGTGTGAGCTTGCCGGCCAGTTTCAAAATCGAATTGTGGGACGAGTATTTCGGCCCGCGTTACGGCGAACCGAATGCCGGGACGTTGTCAGCGTTGAAACTGTTGGCAAGTCAGGAAGGTCTGTTGCTGGACCCGGTGTATACCGGCAAGGCCATGGCCGGGTTGCTTGACGGTATCGGTCGTCAACGCTTCAACGAAGGCCCGATCATCTTCTTGCACACCGGTGGGGCGCCGGCGTTGTTTGCCTATAAGGATTTTCTGTAGTGATCGTTCCCACGCTCTGCGTGAGAATGATCGCTTAGTTCTAAAAAGAATAACAAAGATTATATTTATTATTTTCCTATCTAAAAGCGCCATCATATAGTCACGCCGCAGGCGAATTTGCAGCGAGACGCATACGCTGCTTTAGGGCAGGATATTGCAGTCGTCCAAATCCCGATTTTGCCAACATTCCTAAAAGCGTCTTCATAAGAAAACACAGGGGCTTGTCATGAATTTTTCCGCACTACGTCGAAATCTGCTGGTCGGTTCGCTGGGCTTGGCGCTGAGCGCAGGCCTGCTGGGTCAAGCGGTTGCCGGTGAGCAGCTGCAAAAAATCAAGGACGCAGGCGTGATCAACGTCGGTCTGGAAGGCACTTACCCACCCTTCAGCTTCGTTGACGCCGACGGCAAACTGACCGGTTTCGAAGTCGAGTTCTCCGAAGCCCTGGCCAAAGAGTTGGGCGTGAAGGTCAAACTGCAACCGACCAAATGGGACGGCATCCTCGCGGCGCTGGAATCCAAGCGTCTGGACGCAGTGATCAACCAGGTGACCATCACCGAAGAGCGCAAGAAGAAGTATGACTTCTCCGAGCCCTACACCGTTTCCGGTATTCAGGCGCTGGTGCTGACCAAGAAGGCTGCGGAGCTGAACATCAAGACTGCCGCCGACTTGGGTGGCAAGAAAGTCGGCGTGGGCCTGGGCACCAACTACGAACAGTGGGTGAAAGCCAACGTGCCGACCGCTGACGTGCGCACCTACGAAGATGATCCGAGCAAGTTCGCAGACCTGCGTAACGGTCGCACCGACGCCATTCTGATCGACCGTCTCGCCGCGCTGGAATACGCCAAGAAGGCCAAGGACACTACCGCCGCAGGCGAAGCGTTCTCCCGCCAGGAAGCCGGCGTTGCCCTGCGCAAAGGCGAGCCTGAGCTGCTGGCTGCGGTGAACAAAGCCATCGACAAGCTGCGCGCCGATGGCACGCTGAAAAAGCTTTCGGAAAAATACTTCAGCGCTGACGTCACCAAATAATGGAAGAAGCTTTCCAACTTGCTCTGGACTCCGCGCCCTTCTTGCTGAAGGGCGCGTACTACACGGTCATCTTGAGCCTTGGCGGCATGTTTTTCGGCCTGCTGATGGGGTTTGGCCTGGCATTGATGCGCCTGTCGCGCTTCAAACTGGTGAGCTGGATCGCCCGCATCTACGTGTCGTTCTTTCGCGGCACGCCGTTGCTGGTGCAGCTGTTCGTGATCTATTACGGCTTGCCGCAATTGGGCATCGAACTTGATCCGCTGCCAGCGGCCCTGATCGGCTTCTCGCTGAACATGGCCGCCTATGCCTGTGAAATCCTGCGTGCCGCGATCAGCTCCATCGAACGTGGCCAGTGGGAAGCTGCCGCGAGTATCGGCATGACCCGTGCGCAGACCCTGCGTCGGGCTATCCTGCCGCAAGCGATGCGCACTGCCTTGCCGCCGTTGGGCAACAGCTTTATTTCGCTGGTCAAGGACACCGCGCTGGCCGCCACGATCCAGGTGCCGGAACTGTTCCGTCAGGCGCAGCTGATTACCGCGCGCACCTTTGAAATTTTCACCATGTATCTTGCCGCCGCGCTGATCTACTGGGTTCTGGCCACGGTGCTCTCGCACCTGCAGAACACGCTGGAAGCGCGGGTCAATCGGCACGACCAGGAGTCCTGACCCCATGATTGTCGTGGAAAAACTGACAAAGCAGTTCAAGGGTCAAGTCGTGCTTAACGGCATCGATTTGCAGGTGAAGGAAGGCGAGGTGGTGGCAATCATCGGCCCTAGCGGCTCGGGCAAAACCACTTTCCTGCGCTGCCTGAATTTTCTGGAAGAACCCACGAGCGGCCGGATCAAGGTCGGTGACATCGAGATCGATGGCAGCCGTCCACTGAACCAGCAGCAGAGCCTGGTGCGACGCTTGCGTCAGCATGTGGGCTTCGTGTTTCAGAACTTCAACTTGTTTCCGCATCGCACCGCCCTGGAAAACGTCATCGAAGGCCCGATCATCGTGAAGAAGATCCCGCACGCCGAAGCCGTTGCCCTGGGTAGAAAGCTCTTGGCCCGGGTGGGTCTGGCAGGCAAGGAAGACGCTTACCCGCGACGCCTTTCCGGTGGCCAGCAACAGCGTGTGGCGATTGCCCGCGCACTGGCGATGGAACCGGAAGTGATTCTGTTCGACGAGCCCACTTCTGCGCTCGATCCCGAGCTGGTAGGGGAAGTACTGTCGACCATTCGCAGTCTGGCGGAAGAAAAACGCACCATGGTCATTGTCACCCACGAAATGGGCTTTGCCCGGGACGTGGCGAACCGTGTGGTGTTTTTCGACAAAGGTGTGATCGTCGAGCAAGGCGAAGCCAAGGCGCTGTTTGCCAATCCGAAAGAAGAGCGCACGAAGCAGTTCCTCAGCAAGTTCCTGAATAACGCGCACTCTTGAATCATCGCCTCACTACTTGTTAACTTCCATGGATGGAAGTGACAACTATCTACCAACAACCCCCCTCTTTCTTACTACTCCGCTGGTACTTTAGATAATTATTCGATTCGCTGTGCGGTACATATATATGTCCTGCAACAAAATCATTTCGCCTAAAATCCGCCAAAACCAACGCCACTCAGCGAACGACCGTTGGTGACAACACACGCTATACCCTCCATAAATTAAGGGCATGTTCGACAGGACAGTGCAGCTTATTAACTTCAACACGTAGGAAACTTCTGAATAACAGTTAATCAACAACTTAACTAGCCAGCTCTATTGACACCTCTTCAAGCGCACTCTTATCTAGTTGCCAGCAGGCGCCAACCTTTGCACTCAATCATTATTTAACTTGAAAATAATGAGCTGTTTTGTTGCTGGGTAATGCTCGCCTTTTGATCTTTCAGAAACGGAACTTCGCTGCAAGGCTTCAAGGAGAAACCCATGACAAGCACCTCGAATACATCCGGACTTGCGGCCCCTACCCTGGCGCAATCACACAAGGCCGGCATCAATGTCACCTCGGCCGCCTATCTGCTGGTCGACGTGGCGCCCTACCCCGGCATGGACGACGGCGACCTGATCGAACTGTTCTGGGACCACTGCTACGTGGCATCCCGTGTGCTGACTGCCGAGGATGTCGGCAAAGCCATCAGTCTGCGTGTACCGCAGAGCTTCATTGCCAACGGCGCTTCGCGCATCCACTACCGCGTCATGCAGGTCGGCCAGGGGCCGGCGGTGTCGCTCGCCGCTTGGGTAGAGATCAAGCTCGATTGCCCGGGCGGTCAGTCGCTCACCCTGTGTGGTCATGAAAACGAGCACCTGGCGCCAGTGGGCATACCCGAAACCATTCGCCGCCAGGGGGTCAACCCGAACCAGATCAAGCGCGGCGTTCCACTGACCATCGAGCCTTACCTGAACATGGCCACCGACGACGAAATCACCTTGCGCTGGGGCGATGCGCGAATGGATTTGCCACGGATCAAGGCTGGCGAGGTGGGCCAGCCCATTCAGGTCTGGGTGCCGCCGGCAATTATTCTCGAAGCCGGCGAAGACCTTCGGCTGGAAGTGACGTACTGCATCCTCGATCGAGTCGGCAACAACTCCGGTTGGGCGCCGCCGCGCAGGCTGAGGATCGGCTGCGCCAATCCGTATTTGAAGGTTCGGCCGAAAGAAATGCTCATGGCCGCAGAGCCCCGAAAACGCTGAAATCCCTTGTAGCAGCTGGCCTCGCCTGCTGCTACGAGAGCAAGTGTTGCTCCACCAACAGTGGGCGCAAACACCCTTCTATGCATATTCCTAAAAGTTAGTTTATTTAATTTTTATACACGCTTAGGGTATATGCACCGGACCACCGGACATTCTTGTTTTTCGTTCGCCGCACAGAGAGCGGCGACCCCATGAGATGTGAGGTAGGTATGGTCCGGAACACAATCACCCCAGTGCAGATCGCCAGGGCATTGCGTGCAGCCAAGGAGCGGCACTGATGTCCAGTCTGGCAGATGCAATCGTTCAGAGTGATCTGGACATCGCCCCGTTGTTGTTGCCAGCGCAGGTTTTGCGCAACGACGCACAAGCCATCAAGGCCGCCCATGAGCTGGCGCAAATCGCCCGCCTGCAAGCCGCCAAACGTGACCGCCAGCGCAAGTTGCCGTGGTCGGAAATCGAACAGTTCACCCGCAGCGGATTAGGCAGCATTTCCATCCCGCGCGAATACGGCGGCCCGCAGGTTTCATTCGTCACCCTGGCGGAAGTCTTCGCGATCATTTCCGCGGCCGACCCGGCGCTGGGACAGATCCCGCAGAACCAGTTCGGCATTCTCAACCTGGTGCTCGGCAGCGCCACCGAGGCGCAGAAAAAACAGCTGTTCAAAAGCGTGCTCGAAGGCTGGCGCATCGGCAATGCCGGGCCGGAACGGGGCACCAAAAACACCCTGGAACTCAAGGCACGTATCACCGCCGATGGTGACGGCTTCGTCATCAACGGCCAGAAGTTTTACTCCACTGGAGCCCTGTTCGCCCACTGGGTGGCGGTCAAGGCGCTGAACGACGACGGCAAGCAAGTGCTGGCCTTCGTCCGTCGCGGCACGCCGGGATTGCGCATCGTGGATGATTGGTCGGGCTTCGGTCAGCGCACCACCGCCAGCGGCACGATTCTGCTCAACAACGTGCGCGTCGATGCCGAGCTGGTGGTGGATAACTGGAAGATCAATGATCAGCCAAACATCCAAGGCGCCGTGTCACAACTGATTCAAGCCGCCATCGACGCCGGCATCGCTCGTGGCGCCATCGACGACGCCATCGAATTCGTAAAAACCCGCGCCCGGCCCTGGATCGACGCCAATGTCGAACGGGCCAGCGACGATCTGTATGTGATCGCTGATATCGGCAAACTGAAAATCGAACTGCACGCCGCCGAAGCGCTGCTGCGCAAGGCCGGGCAAGTGCTCGATCAGGTCAACGCCGCGCCACTCACTGCCGAGTCCGCCGCCCGTGCCTCGATCGCAGTGGCCGAAGCCAAAGTGCTGACTACCGAGATCTCGCTGCTGGCCAGCGAAAAGCTCTTCGAACTGGCCGGCAGCCGCGCGACCCTCGCCGAATTCAACCTCGATCGCCACTGGCGCAATGCCCGCGTGCACACCCTGCACGACCCGGTGCGCTGGAAGTATCACGCGATCGGCACCTATCACTTGAACGGCACTTTGCCTGCTCGCCATTCCTGGATTTAACGACCAGAACACTTTTGACCAGATCTCTGGAGAAACACATGACTCTTTCTCACCACGTCGCGGTCGTAACCAGCGATGAGCAAGCCCTGATCGTCGCCAGTGACCTGGCAGACGATTTCAAACGCGACAGCGCCCTGCGCGACCGCGAACGCCGGTTGCCGCACCCGGAACTGGAGGTGTTTTCCCGTTCGGGTCTCTGGGGCATCAGCGTGCCAAAAGAATACGGCGGCGCTGGCGTTTCCAACGTCACCCTGGCCAAGGTGATTGCGCTGATCGCCCAGGCAGACGGCTCGCTTGGACAAATCCCGCAGAACCATTTCTACGCCCTCGAAGTACTGCGAGTGAACGGCAGCGAAGAGCAGAAAAAACGTTTGTACGCTGAAGTGCTCGCCGGGCAACGCTTCGGCAATGCCTTGGCGGAACTAGGCACCAAAACCGCCCATGACCGCGTCACTAGCCTGACGCGCGACGGCGACGGTTATCGCATCAACGGCCGCAAGTTCTACGCCACAGGCGCGATTTACGCGCAACGCATTCCGACCTCGGTGGTGGATGAAAACGGCGTGCAGCAACTGGCGTTCGTCCCCCATAACAGCAAAGGCCTGACGGTCATCGACGATTGGAGCGGCTTTGGCCAGCGCACCACCGGCAGTGGTTCGGTGGTGTTCGAAGACGTCTACGTCGCCGCCGAAGACGTGATCCCTTTTCAAACCGCCTTCGAGCGCCCGACCCCGGTCGGCCCGTTGGCGCAAATTCTTCACGCCGCCATCGACACCGGCATCGCTCGTGCCGCTTACGAAGATGCGCTGCATTTTGTACGCACCAAAACCCGGCCCTGGATCGACGCCACACACGAAAAAGCCACCGACGATCCGCTGACCCTCAAGAGCTTCGGCCACTTGAGCATTCGCCTGCACGCCGCTGAAGCCTTGCTTGAACGCTCCGGCGAATTCCTCGACAAGGCCCAGGCCGAGACCAACGCCGAGACTGTCGCCGCCGCCTCGATTGCTGTCGCCGAAGCCCGTGCCCTGAGCACCGAAATCTCCCTCGCCGCCGGCAGCACACTGTTTGAACTGGCCGGCAGCCAGGCGACGCTGGTCGAACACGGCCTGGATCGCCACTGGCGCAACGCACGGGTGCACACGCTGCACGATCCGGTGCGCTGGAAGTATCACGCCGTCGGCAATTACTACCTCAACGATGAAAACCCTCCGTTGCGAGGGACCATCTGATGGCCGCCGCGAAAAAGAAGATCCTGCTCAACGCGTTCAACATGAACTGCATCGGGCACATCAACCATGGCCTGTGGACGCATCCACGGGACACCTCCACTCACTACAAGACGATTGAATACTGGACCGAACTGGCACAGCTGCTGGAGCGCGGGCTGTTCGACGGTTTGTTTATCGCCGACATCGTCGGCGTGTACGACGTCTACCAGAACTCGGTGGATGTGCCGCTCAAAGAGTCAATCCAGTTGCCAGTCAACGATCCACTGCTGCTGGTTTCCGCGATGGCTGCGGTCACCAGAAACCTTGGTTTCGGCCTCACTGCCAACCTGACTTACGAGCCGCCGTATCTGTTCGCCCGGCGCATGTCGACGCTCGATCATTTGAGCCGTGGTCGGGTCGGCTGGAACATCGTCACCGGCTACCTCGACAGCGCCGCCAAGGCCATGGGCCTGAGTGAACAAGTCGAGCACGACCGACGTTACGACCAGGCCGATGAATACCTGGAGGTGCTCTACAAACTCTGGGAAGGCAGCTGGGAAAACGGCGCGGTGCTCAATGACCCGCAGCAACGGATCTACGCCCAACCCGAGAAAGTGCACAAGGTCGAGCACAAGGGCGAGTTCTATCAGGTCGAGGGATATCACCTCTGCGAACCATCGCCGCAACGCACGCCGGTGCTGTTCCAGGCCGGCAGTTCGGATCGCGGTTTGTTGTTCGCCGGGCGTCATGCCGAATGCGTGTTTATCAGCGGCCAGAACAAACCATCGACCAAGGTTCAGGTGGACAAGGTTCGCGCCAGCGCCGTCGAGGCCGGGCGCAATCCCGAGGACATCAAGGTGTTCATGGGTCTGAACGTGATTGTCGGCGCTACCGAAGAACAGGCCTGGGCCAAGCACGCCGAGTACCTGAGCTACGCCAGTGCCGAGGCCGGCGTCGCGCATTTCTCGGCGTCGACCGGCATCGATTTTTCCGAGTACGAGATCGACGAACCGATCCAGTACGTGAAGAGCAACGCGATCCAGTCAGCCACCAAGAACCTGCAAAACAACGACTGGACCCGCCGCAAATTGCTCGAGCAACACGCCCTCGGTGGCCGCTACATCACGGTGGTCGGTTCGCCTGAGCAAGTGGCTGACGAACTGGAATCGTGGATCGCTGAAACCGGGCTCGATGGCTTCAACCTGACACGGATTGTCACGCCGGAAAGCTATGTGGATTTCATTGAACTGGTCATTCCGGAGTTGCAGCGTCGTGGGTCGTACAAGACGGCTTATGACGCGGGCAGCCTGCGGGAAAAACTGTTTCACGGGGAAGCGCATTTGCCTGAGCAACACACAGGCGCGGCTTACCGCCGCTAAAAGCATCGCGGGCAAGCCCGCTCCCACAGGGATTGTGTGAACACCAAAAACCCACTGTGGGAGCGGGCTTGCCCGCGATGAGGCCCGGCCAATCACCACACATTTAATGCACTGACTGGAAAATCCATCATGAAAAAGACCTGCCTCTCTCACCCAGTCAAAGCACTGGCCCTGGCCCTCGGCCTCTTCAGTTCCGTCACCTTCGCCGCCGACGCGGCGCTGAAAGTCGGCACCACCGCCGCTTTCGCCATCCCGCTGGAAGCCGCCGTCGAAGAAGCCAAGAAACAAGGCCTGCAAGTTGACCTGGTGGAATTCAGCGACTGGATCGCCCCCAACGTCAGCCTCGCGGCCGGCGACATCGACGTGAACTACTTCCAGCACGTCCCGTTCCTGGAAAACGCCAAAGCCGCCGCCGGTTTTGACCTGGTGCCGTTCGCACCCGGGATCATCAACAACGTCGGCCTCTACTCGAAGAAATACAAAAGCTTCGACGAACTGCCAGAAGGCGCCAGCGTCGCCATCGCCAACGACCCGATCAACAGCGGGCGCGGCCTGCAACTGTTGGCCAAGGCTGGCTTGATCACCCTCAAACCGGGGGTCGGCTACAAAGCCACCGAAGAAGACATCATCGCCAACCCGAAGAAAATCAAAATCCTTCAAGTCGAGGCCGTGCAACTGGTGCGCGCCTATGACGACGCCGACCTGGTCCAGGGCTACCCGGCCTACATTCGTCTGTCGAAGACCTTCGATGCCAGCTCTGCCCTGCTGTTCGACGGCCTCGATCACAAGGAATACGTCATCCAGTTCGTGATCCAGCCAAAGAGCAAAAACGACCCGCGCCTGATCAAGTTCGTTGATATTTACCAGCACTCGCCGGCCGTTCGCGCAGCTCTGGACAAGGCCCACGGCAAGCTCTACCAAGCCGGCTGGGAAAGCTGAGGATGACGGCGGCCACCCAACGGCGACTGGAAATTCCAGAGCCTCATAAAGCTGCACAGACCGAACTGCACCCGGACCTCAATCGCGCCCATGTGCGCTTTATCGGCCTGGGTAAAACCTACAACGGCCAGCAAGGCCCGGTGGCCGCGCTGCACGGCATCGACCTGGCGATCCAGCGCGGTGAAGTGTTCGGCATTATCGGTCGCAGCGGTGCCGGCAAGTCGTCGCTGATCCGCACCATCAACCGCCTCGAACAGCCGAGCACCGGTCGGGTGCTGGTCGATCAAGTAGACATCAGTGAGTTCGATGAGGATCGTCTGGTGGCGCTGCGCCGACGGATCGGCATGATCTTCCAGCACTTCAATTTGATGTCGGCCAAGACGGTTTGGCAGAACGTCGAGTTGCCGCTGAAAGTCGCCGGCGTGCCCAAGGAAAAACGCGAGCAAAAGGTCCGTGAATTGCTGGAACTGGTCGGCCTGCAAGGCAAGCACAAGGCCTATCCGGCGCAGTTGTCGGGCGGGCAGAAACAACGCGTCGGCATCGCCCGCGCGTTGGTGCACGACCCGGCGATTCTGTTGTGCGACGAAGCCACTTCCGCGCTGGACCCGGAGACCACGCAATCGATCCTCGGCCTGCTGCGCGAGATCAATCAGCGCCTGGGTTTGACCATCGTGTTGATCACTCACGAGATGGCCGTGATTCGCGATATCTGCGACCGCGTTGTGGTGCTGGAACACGGTCGAATCGTCGAGCAAGGACCGGTCTGGGAAGTCTTCGGCAACCCGCAACATGAGGTCAGCAAGACCTTGCTCGCACCGTTGCAACATGGCTTGCCGGAAGAACTGCAAAGCCGCTTGCGTCCTCAGCCACAGTCCTCGGACGCTGCCGTGGTGCTGCGCTTGCAGTTCACCGGAAGCGCGAGCGATGAACCGGATCTGGCCGCGCTGTTTGCCGCGCTCGGCGGTCGTGTGCGCTTGCTGCAAGGTGGCGTGGAACGTATTCAAGGCCATGCACTGGGACAACTGCTTCTGGCGGTGACCGGGTCGCCTCTCGGCGCAGAGCAATTGCGCCAGCGCGCCAGCGATTGGGCGCAACAAGTGGAGGTGCTGGGTTATGTGGTTTGATCGCTTGCTGCAAGGCTTCATCGACACGTTTTTGATGGTCGGTGTGTCGTCGCTGATTGCGCTGCTGGCGGGCATACCGTTGGCGGTGATCCTCGTCACCAGTTCCAAGGGCGGGATCTATGAAGCACCCGGGCTGAACCGTGCGTTGGGCGCGTTCGTGAACCTGTTTCGCTCGATTCCGTTTTTGATTTTGATGGTGGCGCTGATCCCGTTTACCCGGCTGATCGTCGGCACCACGTATGGCATCTGGGCCGCCGTGGTGCCACTGACCATTGCCGCCACACCGTTCTTTGCGCGCATTGCCGAAGTCAGTCTGCGCGAGGTCGATCACGGCTTGATCGAAGCGGCGCAAGCGATGGGTTGCCGGCGCTGGCACATCGTCTGGCATGTGTTGTTGCCAGAGGCGCTGCCAGGGATTGTCGGTGGTTTCACCATAACCCTGGTGACGATGATCAACTCGTCGGCCATGGCCGGAGCGATTGGTGCCGGAGGGCTTGGGGACATTGCGTACCGGTATGGTTATCAGCGATTTGATAGCCAGATTATGCTGACGGTAATTGTGCTGCTGGTGGTGTTGGTGGCGGTGATTCAGTTGGGCGGGGATCGTTTGGCGCGGGGTTTGAACAAGCGCTAAGTGGGGTGTCTGCCTTCAGGAGCGGGGAACAATTCCCACAGGAAAATCAGTACGCCTACAGGCCTGATCCCTTTCCTTTGCAGGACATTTCCTAGATCATTCCGCTCGCTTGCGCCTGCCAATTTCGGTGGCTAGTCTCGGTCCGTCACTGCTCATCAGTGATCGGGTCTAGTAGCCCGGAACAATAGGCGTATGGCGGTTCCATGCTCATGCCCGGTGTTTCTTGCCGCGTGCAGAAAATGGTGGCTGTGCGTGGGGCACCCTCGGGTGCACCGGTTTTCCTATTGACCGGCCTACTACCTGCGCACAGCTGCCACCCACCGCTTAGTAGGCGAAGGTGCCAGCTCCCCTGCAGCAATAGGAGCAACACCGATGAAAAGATCCGTCCCCGATCCACCTCCCGAAACATCCACCCAAGGCAATCCCACCGACGATCCTCAAAGAGACCGTTCCGCCCTTTATCGTGCGATCGACTTCTACCTCACCGGAGAACAGCCCTCAGCACCCGATGAGCTGCGGTTCTACAACGTCAGCGAAGACGTGAGCTTTGAAGACACCCAACTCTACGTCGCGGACCTGCTGCGCTGCGCTTCGGTCACGGCATATCAGTGTGGCGATCACCTCAAAGGGGCGGACCGGGCCATGGTGTTCTCTGTCTGGCATCTGCTGGAGATTGCCAAAGCCATGGTTGATCGCTCAATTGATTGTCTGGGTATGAAGCAGGGCTGAGTTATCGGTCTCCAGTGATACCGCCATCGCGAGCAGGCTCGCTCCCACAGGTCTACGCGTTCTCCTGTGGGAGTGAGCCGGCTCCGGGTGGCGATCCGACGATTGGCTGCGCAGCAGCCACCGGCCTCATGGCGTATATTCGGCAAATCCCCATTGCCTGCGCAGCCGACCATGAAACAGACCCCCGCCGACCTCGAGCAGATCACCTCCACCACTCTGGGCCATTACAACTCGGTGGCCGAAGGTTTTCGCGAAGGGACTCGCGATCATGATGTCAGCCAGAACATCGATGCCCTGCTGCGGCATATTCAGACTGAAGCGCCGTTCGACATTCTCGACTTTGGCTGCGGTCCGGGGCGAGATCTGAAAACCTTCACGCGCATGGGCCACACGGCTGTCGGGCTGGATGGTTCAGAGAAGTTTGCGCAAATGGCGCGTGAAGACAGTGGTTGCGAGGTGTGGCAGCAGGACTTTCTGAAGCTGGATCTGCCGGCTGAGCGCTTCGACGGGATTTTTGCCAATGCGGTGCTGTTTCATATCCCGCGCCAGGAATTGCCTCGGGTGTTGAAGGAGCTACGCGGGGCGCTGAAACCCGGTGGCGTGTTGTTCAGTTCCAATCCACGCGGGGAAAATCAGGAAGGCTGGAATGGGCCGCGGTACGGGGCGTACCACGACCTGGCGGCGTGGCAGGATTTGCTGACCGAAGCCGGATTTGTCGAGCTGGAGCATTACTACCGGCCGGCGGGGCTGCCGCGAGAGCAACAGCCTTGGCTGGCTAGTGTCTGGCGTAATCCCGCGTAGACAGGTCTGACGCCATCGCGGGCAAGCCCGCTCCCACATTTGACCGAGTTGTCCAGACGGACCCAGTCTCCTGTGGGAGCGGGCTTGCCCGCGATAGAGTGCGAAGCGCTCTCCCTTATGACGCTGCGTCTTTCTTCGGCTCGCGGATTTTGTACCAGGCCACATAAAGCGCCGGCAAAAACAGCAACGTCAGCAAGGTGGCGATGATGATCCCGCCAATCATCGCGTACGCCATCGGTCCCCAGAACACTTCCCGGGCAATCGGGATCATCCCCAGGCTCGCCGCCGCCGCGGTCAACAGAATCGGTCGACGACGATGCTCCGTGGCCTTCGCTACGGCATCCCACGGTAAATGGCCTTCCTTCTCCAACGCATTGATCTGAGTCACCAGAATCACCGAGTTGCGGATGATGATGCCGATCAGCGCCAGAATCCCCAGGATCGCCACGAAGCCCATCGGCGTGCCCGTCGGAATCAGCGCCAGCACTACGCCGATCAACCCGAGCGGTGCGACACTCGCCACCAGGAACAGCTTCTGCACACTGTGCAACTGGATCATCAGGAAGGTTGCCATCAGGAACAACATCAACGGCACCACCTTGGCAATCGGCCCTTGGGCCTTGCCGCTTTCCTCTACCGTACCGCCGGTGGCAACCGAGTAACCCACTGGCAAACTGGCGGCGAATTTGTCGATGTCCGGCTTGAGCTGTTTCACCAGGTCGGTCGGTTGTATCTCGTCGCGCATCGCGGCCTTGACGGTGATGGTCGGCTTGCGGTCGCGGCGCCAGACCAGCGGCTGTTCCAGGTCATAGCGCACGGTGGCGAACGCCAGCAGCGGTATGGAAGTGCCGCCCGGCGTCACGATCTGTAAGTTCTGCAGGGTTTCCGGCGTGCCGCGTTCCGCGTCTTCAGCTCGGCCCACGACGTTGATCAGGTAGATATCGTCATCGACCTGGGTGATCGGCGCCCCCACGACGATGCTGTTCATCAGGTTGGCCACGTCTTCCGACGACAGCCCCAACTGCCGCGCCTTGTCTTGGGCGATGTCGATACGCAGGACTTTGCCCGGCTCGTTCCAGTCGTAAATGATCTCGCCGATGTGCGAGTTTTTGTCCAGTACGGTGGCCAGGGCGATCGCCTGTTTGCGCACCTGATCGATGTCCTTGCCGCTGACCCGGTATTGGATCGGACGGCCGACCGGCGGGCCCATTTCCAGCGCCTGGACGTAGCTGCCGATGCCGACGAAATCTTTGCGCAACCGTTCACGCAGGCGCTGGCTGAGGGCGATGCGCGACTCCAGGTCTTTGCTGACGATGACCAGTTGCGCGTAGTACGGGTTCTGCAGTTGCTGGTCGAGCGGCAGGTAGAAACGAATCGCACCCTCGCCGATGTACGTGCTCCAGCGCACGATATCCGGATCGTCCTTGAGCGTTGCTTCAAGTTTATCCACAGCCTTGCGGGTTTCGCCGATGGAGGCGTTTTGCGGCAGGTTCAAGTCGACCAGGATTTCCGGGCGGTCCGAGGACGGGAAGAACTGGTTTTGCACGAACTGCATGCAAAATACCGATGCCAGGAACAGCGCAACGGTGATGCCGATGGCCCACCAGCGATTGCGCATCGACCACAGCATGCCGTAATTGAACGCACGGCCGATGCGTCCGGGCTCGGCGTCATGGGGTTTCACATTGGCGCTGAGGATGTGTACGCCAATCACCGGGGCGAACAGCACCGCGACGATCCACGACACCAGCATCGCCACGGCAATTACTGCGAACAAGGTGAAGGTGTACTCGCCGGCCGAACTGGCGTTGAGGCCAATCGGCACAAAACCGGCGACGGTCACCAGGGTGCCGGTGAGCATCGGGAACGCGGTCGAGGTGTAGGCGAACGTCGCCGCCTGCTCCTTGGTCTCGCCCATTTCCAGGCGCGTGACCATCATCTCCACCGTGATCATCGCATCGTCCACCAGCAAGCCGAGGGCGATGATCAGCGCACCGAGGGAAATCCGTTGCATGGTGATGCCGCTGTATTCCATGAAGACGAAGACCATCGCCAGCACCAGCGGGATCGAGCACGCCACCACCAGCCCGGCGCGCACGCCGAGGCTGACGAAACTGACGATCAGCACGATCACTACCGCTTCGAACAACGCACTGGTGAAACCGCCGACGGCTTTTTCCACCACTTCGGCCTGGTCGGACACGGTGTGTACACCGACGCCCACCGGCAAGTCCGCGGTCAGGTCGGTCATGCGCTGGTGCAATGCCTTGCCGAACACCTGGATGTTGCCGCCCTTCTTCATCGCAATGGCGAGGCCGATGGCCGGGTGGCCGTTGAAGCGAAACTCCGGTGTCGCCGGGTCAACGTAACCACGGCTGATGTCAGCGATGTCGGCCAAACGGTAGAAGCGATCATTGAGTCGCAAGTTGACGTTGGCCAGGTCCTTCTCGGAATCGAACTGCCCAGAGGTGCGCACCGAAATGCGCTCCGGCCCCGCTTCGATCACCCCGGCCGGGGTCACCGCGTTCTGCGCTTGCAGGCTCTGCACCACTTGGCGCTGATCAATGCCTAGCGCCGCCAGTTTGCGGGTGGAGAAATTCAGGTAGAGGACTTCGTCCTGCTCACCGATCATCTCGACCTTGCCCAACCCCGGCACTTCACGAATTTCGCCGCGCACTTGCTCCACATAATCGCGCAGCTGGCGCATCGACAAGCCATCTGCGGTAAAGGCGTACACCGAACCGAATACATCACCGAATTCGTCGTTAAACCCCGGTCCTTGCAGGCCCTTGGGGAAATCGCCGCGAATGTCGTTGATCTTCTTGCGCACCTGATACCAGATCTCCGGGATGTCCTTGGCACTGGTGGTATCGCGCAGGTTGACGAACACTGTGGACTCGCCGGGACGGGTGTAGCTTTTCACGTAGTCGAGGGAGTCGAGCTCCTCGAGTTTTTTCTCGATGCGGTCAGTGACCTGCTTGAGGGTCTCTTCCTGGGTCGCGCCAGGCCAACGGGTCTGGATCACCATGGTTTTGATGGTGAAGGACGGGTCTTCCTCGCGGCCCAGGTTCATGTACGAGAACACGCCCATCAACAGCGCGACGAACATCAAATACCAGACAAACGACTGATGCTTGAGAGCCCATTCGGATAAGTTGAAACTCCCTTTCATTACGGGCTGACCTCGTCGATTTTGACTTTTTGCCCGGACTTCAGGCTGTTCACACCGGCACTGACTACCCGCTCGCCGGACTTCACACCATCGGCCAGGATCATCGTCGAATCAGTACGGCTGATCAGGCTGACATCACGTGGGGCCACGGTCTGAGCCTGCGCATCGATGATCCAGATGCGGGTTTTGCCATCCACCTCCTGCAGCGCGCTCAAGGGCAGCTCGATTCGCGGTTTGATCGCCGAGCTGAGGGTCACGCTGATCGCGGTGCCCAGACGAAAACCGGGTGGTGTTTCAGTCAGGGTCAGGCGGGCGCGACGGGTACGGGTCGCGCTTTGGGCCTGGGGTTCGATCTCGCGAATGGTCGCCGTCGTGGTGATGCTCGGGTCCAGTTGTCCCGCGACCTGGAAAACCACGTCCGTCGGCAACTGATCGACCAGAATATCGGGCAGGTCGATCACGGCTTCCTTGATGTCCGGTTGCGCCAGGGTCACCACTTGCTGGCCTGCGCTGACAACTTGCCCGGCTTCGGCATTCCACGCGGTGACGATGGCTTTGTGGTCGGCGTGCAGTTCGACGTAGTTGAGCTGATCCTTGGCTTGGTCGACCGCAGCCTTCGCCTGATCGAGAGAAGCCTGGGTGGTCTTCAAGTCAGTCTGTGCGACGTCGAGTTGCGCTTGGGCGCCCACACCGCGATCAAACAACTCTTGCTGCCGGCGGGCATTGGCCTGGGCGTTGATGAATTGGGCCTGGACACTGGCCAGATTGCCTTGCGCGGAACGCAGCTGGTTCTGCTGATCGGTGGGGTCCAGCGTGGCGAGCAATGCGTCCTTGTCGACTTCGGTACCGACATCGACCTGACGGCTGGCGATGCGTCCCGGCACGCGGAAGCCGACGTTGCTTTCATAGCGTGCCTGGATGCTGCCGGCGAAGCGGCCAAGATTTTCTTCATCCAGCGCCTCGACCTTGATCGACAGCACCGGACGCACGGGCTCCGGCGGTGGTTCTTTTTTCGAGCAGGCGACCAGCAGCACCGCGGTGCAGACCAATAACAGGCGCTTCATGGCTGGGGTTCCACGGCTAAATCCTTATAAGTATTTTCGGCGATCTCAACTTTCACGCCGGGGTGCAGCAACTGGCCGCCCGCGATAATGACTTTCTCGCCACCGTCCAGGCCGGCGCTGATGATCACTTTACCGGTCAGGTAGCGTCCGACCGTGACGGTGTGCAATTGCGCCTTGCCCTCACCGTCGATCAGCCAGACGGCCGGTTCGTTGATATTTTTGGTCAGCGCGGACCAGGGCAGTTCAACCGCCGCCGTGCCCGGCAACTTGGCCGTGGCGCTGACTACTGAGCCCAGTTGCATGCCTTCGGGCAGGCTGCTCAGGCTGACTTTGACCTGCACCGTGCCGGTCTGCGCCGAGACGGCCGGGGTGACTTCGCGCACGGTGCCGGTGGTTTTGATCGCCGGGTTGTCGAGCAGACTGACCGCCAGGGTTTCGCCTTCTGGTCGTTCCGTCAGCAGTGATTCGTAGACGTTGAACACCGCGTCACGCTCGCCATCGCGCGCCAGACTGAAAATCGGCACCGTCGCCTGCACCACCTGGCCGACCTCGGCCTGACGCGCTGTAATCACGCCCGGCGCTTCGGCAATCAGCGCGGTATAGCTGAGTTGTTCGCGCGCGTTGGCCAGTTGCGCCTGCGCGGCCGTCAGCGCGCTTTGACTGCTGCGCAATGCCGCTTGCGCGGAGTCGTATTCGCTTTGGCTGGTGTAACCCTTGGGCAGGAGCTTTTGCTGGCGAACGAAGGCCGCGGAGGTCTGTGTGACCCGCGCTTGCTCGGCGACCACCTGAGCCTGGGCTGAGTTGACGTTGGTCTGCAGATCCTTGGGATCGAGTTTGGCCAACACTTGCTTGGCCGAAACCCGGTCACCGACATCGACCATGCGCTGCACGATCTTGCCGCCCACGCGGAACGACAGTTCGGTCTGGACCCTGGCCTGAACATCACCGGTGAGTATCACTGACGCGGCGTAATCCGCGGGTTTTACCTCTTGGACGAAGACCCGTGGACGGTCCTTCTCAACGGGCTTTTTATCGCCGCACGCGGTCAGCAGGACAAGAAGGCTCAGGCCAACCACTGTTTTCAATCCGGGACCAGCCATGCAGACTCCTTTGCGTAGTACGAACGTGCCAATGGCGATACGACTGTGAGCTTAGAACAGGGTTCCACGGGCGCATCTGACGGCTTCAAATAAAGCGATCCCGCCACAAACTTTGTAACTGTTGGCGAAGCCCTGTGGGATCACGGTGTTCCTGGCAATAGGGCAAACTGGCCGACTACACAGCAGGAAGCTTCCCATGCTTAAGACCCTCGCGGTGGCCAATTACCGCTCGATCAATAAATTGGTGATTCCGCTGGGCCGGTTGAACCTGATCACAGGCCCCAACGGCAGCGGCAAATCCAACCTCTATCGCGCCTTGCGCCTGCTGGCGGAAACCGCCCAGGGTGGAGTGGTCAATGCCTTGGCCCGCGAGGGTGGGCTGGACTCGACGTTCTGGGCCGGGCCGGAAAACATCACCCGGCGCATGCGAAACGGCGAGGTGCCGATCGAAGCGACCGTGCGCCACGGTGCCAAACGCCTGCGACTGGGGTTTGCCGGTGAAGACTTCGGCTACTCGATCAGCCTGGGTTTACCCGAATCCAATGGCCATTTCATGTTACCCGGACACAGTTCACCCATTGCGTCACGTTTCAGCCTCGACCCGCAAATCAAGCGTGAATGTCTTTGGGCCGGGGCATTCTATCGTCCAGCGAGCCTGTTGGTGGATCGCGACGGCCCGATGATCCGCACCCGAGCGAGCCGCACCTGGGAAGTGCAGGCACAACACACGCCGATTTTCGACAGTCTGTTCGATCAGGTCGGCAGTCTGCGCACCTCGCCGGAGGTTCTGGAGATGCGCGAGTTCATCCGCCGCTGGCGCTTCTACGATCACTTTCGCAGCGACGCCGACGCGCCGGTGCGTCAACCGCAACTGGGCACCCGAACGCCGGTTCTGCATCACGACGGCAGAGATCTGGCGGCAGCGCTACAGACCATTATTGAAATTGGCGACCCCGAAGCACTGTGGAACGCAATCAGCGACGCCTTTCCCGGTGCACGATTGAACATCGCGCCGTTGCCGGGCGGGCGGTTTGCGATTGAGTTTTATCAGGAAGGGTTGCTGCGGCCATTGTCCGCGGCCGAGTTGTCAGACGGAACGCTGCGGTATTTGCTGCTGGTGGCGGCACTGCTGACGCCTCGGCCACCGACGCTGATGGTGCTGAACGAGCCGGAAACCAGCCTGCACCCGGACCTGTTGCCGGCGTTGGCGCGATTGATTATCCGCGTTTCTGAGCAATGCCAGGTGTGGGTCGTGTCGCATGCCCGACGGTTAATTTCGGCGTTGCAGGAAGATCCAGAATGCAATTGCATTGTGCTGGAGAAAACCTTGGGCCAGACCGGGATTGTCGGGCAGCGAATGCTGGATGAGCCGGCTTGGTATTGGCCGGATTGATCATCGCCTGAAATACCGCCTTCGCGGGCAAGCCCGCTCCCACATTCAGACCGCATCCGCCGAAACAACTCGGTCTACTGTGGGAGCGGGCTTGCCCGCGATGACGACCGAGAGAGCGCCGCAAAGGTCAATGCATCACCCCTGCCACTTCCCACCCTCGACAATCACGCTTTCAGGCTTGGTGTCATCGCTCAGCTCTTTGCGCACGTATTGGTCATACAGCTTGAGCAGATACTTCTCTTCGCCCAGCTTCGCCAACTCGGTATTCACCCAGTCACGCAGTTCGATATTGCCCTTCTTCACCGCTGGCGCAATCGGTGCTTCAGCCCCCAGCGTCTGGCTCAGAACGCGGTAGCCCGGGTTCTGCTTGGCCCAGCTGAACAGCACCAGATTGTCCTGCGCATAGGCATCACCACGACCATTGGCCAAAGCTTGCAGCGACTCAGAGTTCTTTTCGAACTTCAGCAGCTTCCAGTCCGGGTGGTTCTTGGTCAGCCAGATATCCGCCGTGGTGCCTGTGGTCACGATGGTGGTGCGAGTCGCCAGGTCGTCGAGGTTTTTCACCGAACTCGACTCAGGCACCAACGCCTGCACCGCCACCTTGAGGTTCGGGTTGGTGAACTCCACGGCTTCCTTGCGCTCCGGGGTGACCGTCATGTTGGCCAGGATCAGATCGACCTTGTCGCTTTGCAGGAATGGAATCCGGCTGGCAGGTTCCACCGCGACGAACTCGACTTTGTTCTCATCGCCCAGCAGGTCCTTGGCGAATTGACGGCCGATGTCGGTATCGAACCCCACATAACGCCCGGCCTCATTGACGAACCCGAACGGCGGCTTGTCAGTGAAGACCCCGACGATCAGCTTGTCCCGCGCCTTGATTTTTTCCAGATAGCTGGCGCTGGTGGTCGCAGGTTTGGCAGGCGCTTCGGTTTTGTTGCAACCGGCCAGCAACGCGAGGCCGAGCAGCGGGAGTAGCAGCAGTGAAGTCTTGGCAGTTTTCATAGCAGTTCCAGTTCCTTTGTTTGAGTCGTTTTGGGTAGTGCGGCGACGTAGGAGAACTTCTCCAGGAACTGCTGCGCTCGTGCGGTTTGCGGGTTCGTAAAGAAAATCTCGGGAGGGTTTTGTTCGAGGATTCGCCCGGCATCCATGAACACAATCCGGTCAGCCACGGCGCGTGCAAACGCCATTTCGTGGGTGACGATCAGCAGGGTCATGCCCTCGCGGGCCAGACCTTGAATGACTTCCAGCACTTCCTTGACCATTTCCGGGTCGAGGGCGGCGGTGACTTCGTCGAAGAGCATGACTTTGGGGTTCATGCACAGCGAACGGACGATGGCGATGCGTTGCTGCTGTCCACCGGAGAGCTGACGCGGGAAGGCGTCGCGCTTATCCAGCAGGCCCACACGCGCCAGCAGGGCTTCAGCCTGGTCGCGCGCTTCACGGCGGTCGCGCTTCTGCACTTTGACCGGACCTAGCAGCAAGTTATCGAGCACGCTCATGTGCGGGAACAAGTGATAACTCTGGAACACCATGCCGATCTGTTGTCGCACTTCACGCCAGTCGGTGCCCTTGTCCAGCAACTCGCGGCCGGCAAAATTCAAGCTGCCGCTGTGGGCGACTTCAAGACCGTTAAGGCAACGCAACAAGGTGCTTTTTCCGCAGCCGCTGGGGCCGAGAATAACGATGACTTCGCCCGGATTCACTTTCAGGTCGATGCCATCGAGCACCTGCTGCTCGCCGAAAAACTTGTTGAAACCCTTGAACTCGATCAGTGCGCTCATGCTTGCGTCCAGCGCCGCTCCAACACGCGCGAGGCGGCTGACAGCGGGTAGCAGATGAAAAAGAAAAACAGGAACAGTGCGCCGTAGATCAGCACTGATTCGTAGGTGCGTTCGATGATTTGCTGGCCGACCTTGATCACGTCCACCACACCGATCAGCACGGCCAGGGAACTGGTCTTGATGATCCGCGTGTAGACGTTGATGGTTGGCGGCGTCATGCGCTTCAGCGCCTGGGGCAGCAGCACGTAGCCGTAGAGTTGCGGGCCGTTGAGGCCAATCGACAACCCTGCCTCACGCTGCCCGCGTGGCAACGAATGCAATGCGCCGCGCACCACTTCGCCCACCTCGCTGGCGCCCCACAACGACAACACCAACACCGCGCACCAAAAGCCAGGAATGCTCAGGCCGAAAAAAATCGGCAGGCCAAAAAACAGCAGGTACAACCACACCAGCACCGGAATCGCCCGGAACAATTCCAGGTAGACCCGCAGGATCGCGTTCAGCGATTTCGAATTCAGCGTGCGCAACACGCCGTAGAGCACACCGCCGACGGTGCTGATGGCGATGCTCAGGAACGAGATCGACAGGGTTTGCGCCGCGCCCTTGCCCAGTTGCGGCAACGACACCCAGAGCAACTCAAGACCCGAACTGGCCATGCTGGAGCCTCCTTTCCAGGCGGCTGAGCAGCAGCGACAGCGGCAAAAACAGCAGCACGCAAATCAGTGTCAACACAGCAAGCATTTCGTAGGTTTTGTAATAAAGCGCGATGTAGCTTTTGGTGGTGTAGAGAATCTCTGGCACCGCCACGGCCGAGACCACGGTGGTCTCCTTGAGCAGGAAAATGAAATTGGCAAACAGCGACGGCAAGCTAAGTATTCCGGCTTGCGGCAGGATCACGTAGCGCAGCAATTGTCCGTGTGAGAGGCCGATAGAGCGACCGGATTCGAGCTGTGCCTGAGGCACGGCGTCCACGCCAGCACGCAGCACCTCGGTGAGGTAAGCGCCACCGAGGAAAGTCATGGTGATGATCGCCGCCGCAAAGCCCGAGACCTTGATACCCAGCGTAGGCAAAGCGAAGTAGACGAAGAAAAGTTGAATGAGCAGCGGTGTGTTGCGCGCCAGCTCTACATGGAGCCCAACCAGCCGCTGCAAGTAGGGCGTGCGGAACACCAGAATTGTTGCATTGATCAGGGCCACCAGCAGCGAAGTGCCGATGGCGATAAAGCCGACCTGCAGCGTCACGCCCACGGCGCTGAGAAACGCCGGCAGGGTGCTGAGGATAAAAGCGTAATCGAAGTTCATTGAACATCCTGGACGTCGCGGGGTAAGCGACGGTGGTGCAGTCCATGGGGCGTGGATAACGCCCCGGCAGGCACCGACTTTAAAGGTATAAAAATAAGAATTTAAATACCGTTAAAGCATATTGATATCACGCAAAAAACTATCCTGCGGATTTGCCGAGGTTGGGGAAGACGACTATTTTCCTTTGCGCTGTAGGAAGGATCTTTTTTTAAAAAAGCCTCTCCAAGGACGCACAGCTTTTGGCCAGACTCCCCCGGCCGAACTATCACAAGGAAGAGAAAATGGCAGACGTAAAAGTGCCGCAGCGGCTGGATCCGCAGGAAATCGTGAAGTTATTGGTGGCGTTGCGCAGGGCGTTGAAGGCCAGGGTGGCCTGAAGAAACCTCAAAACAAAAGATCGCAGCCTCGTTTCACTCGACAGCTCCTAAAACGGATACGCATTCCAATGTAGGAGCTGTCGAGTGAAACGAGGCTGCGATCTTTTGCTCTTCTGGCGCAATAAAAAACGCCGACGCTTTACCAGCCGCCGGCGTTCGAAACCTTGAAGGGGTTTGATGCTGCGTCGAATCAGAACGCCGGCAGTACCGCGCCGCTGTACTTCTTCTCGATGAAGGCTTTCACTTCCGGGCTGGTCAAGGCTTTGGCCAGTTTCTGGATGGCAACGCTGTCCTTGTTGTCCGGACGAGCCACCAGGAAGTTCACGTAAGGCGAATCGGCACCTTCGATCACCAGCGCATCTTTAGCCGGGTTCAGACCTGCTTCCAGCGCGTAGTTGGTGTTGATCATGTCCAGGTCAACCTGGTCCAGAACGCGCGGCAGCATGGCCGATTCCAGTTCCTTGAACTTGAAGTTGTGCGGGTTCTTGGCGATGTCTTTCGGGGTAGCCAAGGCGTTTTTCGGGTCTTTCAACTCGATCAGGCCAGCCTTCTGCAGCAGAATCAGGGCACGGCCGCTGTTGCTGCCTTCGTTCGGGATGGCAATGGTCGCGCCGTCCTTCAGCTCAGCCAGGGTTTTGACTTTCTTCGAGTAGCCACCGAACGGTTCGACGTGGACGCCGATCACGGTTACCAGGTTAGTGCCTTTGCCTTCGTTGAAGCTTTTCAGGTACGGCAGGGTCTGGAAGTAGTTGGCGTCCAGACGCTTCTGATCGACCTGTACGTTCGGTTGAACGTAGTCGGTGAACACTTTGATTTCCAGGTCTACGCCTTCTTTGGCGAGGGTTGGCTTGATCAGTTCCAGAATTTCGGCGTGTGGAACGGGGGTCGCCGCAACCACCAGTTTCTCGCCAGCCTGGGCCAGGCCCGCGGTCAGGGCAGCCGCCAGTGCGGTGAACAACAGAACCTTTTTCATGCAGTGTCCTTATCGAAAATCACGGTCGTCATCGACGACGGCTTGTTTAGTACGAGTGCCAGTGAAGTGCTATCGCTGGCGTGAAGCGGACAATACCGGGATTTTTTATTCCCGAACAATATCTTTTATTCACTTTCATATTCCATTTTGTTCACACAGGCCGTTACAGCGTTTGCGCCAGGCTATTCAGCAAACTCTTCAATGCCGAACGCTCGGTAGCCGTGCCGTTTTTAACGGTATGAGCCACTTGCTGCTCGATCTGCAGCAACGAGACAGGCGCCTCTGGCAGATTCAAATGCTCCGGCAAAATCTCGTCGCCGGTGCTGACCAGCAGCGCAAAGTGAATGACGTTTTCCAGCTCCCGGGTGTTGCCCGGCCAACTGTGTCGCTCCAGCACAAGCTGCGCCGCTTCGCTGATCAGCGGCACCGGCAGGTCAAGGCGCTGGCTGTAGATGCCGAGGAAATATTCCGACAACGAAAGAATATCGCCGACCCGATCACGCAGCGCCGGTAGTTCGAGCTGTCCTTCGCTGAGGTAGTGATAAAGCCGCTCATGAAATTTTCCGGCGGCCACTGCTTGCGCCAGGTCAATGCTGGTGGCGGCCACAAGACGCACGTCGACCGGGCTCGGCTGATGAGCGCCAACGCGCGTCACCTCGTGGTTTTCCAGCGCCGCAAGCAACTTGATCTGGATCGGCAACGGCAGGTCGCCGATCTCATCCAGGTACAAGGTTCCACCATTGGCCGAGCCGAACCAGCCTGCGCGACTGCTGGCCGAACCGGTGTAACTGCCGGCGGCGTAACCAAACAGTTCAGCATCGGCATAGGTCGGGCTGATCGCGCCGCAATTCACCGAGACAAATAGACCGCCACGATCACTGGCGCGATGGATGTGCCGCGCGAGCAATTCTTTACCACTGCCGGTTTCGCCACGGATCAATACCGAGATCGAGCGCGGTGCCAGCTGTTCCAGTTCCTGGCGCAACTGACGGGAGCGTGGGTCGACAAAAACCAGTGCCTTGGCGCGGATGCTCAGCGGGCTTTTTTCGGCGTCGGGAAAGGTCAGCAATGGCTGGCCGAAGGTTTCAAAACTCATGGCAGACTCCCGCCCGAAACCGCCGGGAGACGGGGGGGCGTTTAACAATAAAAAAGTTTAAGCACGTCGCAGGGCGTGGTGTTCCATTCGGTTTTGCAGGCGATAGAGATAAGCAAACCCCTGCTCCCAACGCTGGTGGCCGGACTTCACATTGATGTGACCGGCACCGGACAAAATCCCCGCCTCGGCGCCCCAGTTGCGGGCAAGCTCAAGGGCTCGGGCCGCGCTCACGGCGCTGTCGTTATCGGAGCTGACGACCTGGCTCGGGAAGGGCAGCAGGTGGTTCGGAATCGGCGCAAAGTTACGCAGAGCCGGTGAGCAGGCCGGACGCTCGACATCCGCTGGCGCAACCAGCAGGGCTCCGCGCACCTGACGCAAAGAGTGCAGCGGCGCAGTGGCGGCCCAATGGGCGACCGTAATGCAACCCAGACTATGAGCGATCAAGATCACTGGCGTGCTGTCAGCCGCAATCGCCTCGGCCAGCGCGGCGACCCAGTCTTCGCGTCGAGGCGTCAGCCAATCGGCTTGCTCCACTCGCGCGCTGTTCGGCAGGCTGTTCTGCCAATGGCTTTGCCAATGATCTTCCGGCGATCCTTGCCAGCCCGGCACAATCAGGTAGCGAATTGATTCGTTGCGCATGGGGGAACTCTCCTGCTGCGTGTCTGTTCCTGGTCGAGTATAGGGAGGAGAGTTATATTCGTTAAGGAATAAGAAGCTATTTATTAAGACCTATATCGAATAACAGGAGCACTCCCGTAAGGGTTGGTGTTTTCCTGGAATAAAAAAAGGGGCCGCACCCTGCCAAGGAGACGGCCCCGGAAACTCAAAATGTGTGAGCGCTGTTCAACAGCCCTGAGGTCCATGATTGGCGAAATCAGTTATCCAATAAAGGAATATTTAATTACTTTATTAGGCCTTAATCGCATATACCAATCACCCTCAACAGGCGCCGAACCATCGCTGCTTGCGTCACAACTTAGCGGCGCTTTGGGTCAATTTGATGACGGACGCCGTCGCCTTTGAGTTTCCGCAGATATTGCTCAGACCTGAGCAGCACGCACCTGCCGGGGTTCTGTTGCATCCTTGTGCACAAATCGGTTCGCCCGCGCAAACGTCCCGAAATCATTGAACCGCACCCCCATCTCGCGCATCACCTTATGGGCCACCGGCACGGTCATCTGGCGGATGTAAAACGGCTCCTTCACCACAAAATGATGAATCCCGTGGCTGCTGCCGAAGTTGAAGCAAAATGCCTGCAATGGCCACATCCACCAGGGGTTCAACACCTGGGTTTGCTGGATCACATTGCCTGGCTCAACATCACCGTAGTAATGCATGTTCGAGCTGACGAAATGCAGGCAGAACGTGCGCAATACGTTCGGTCCGATGATCACCACCGCCGCGATATCGATCACCTGCATCACTGACAGCGTGGTCGCCGACCAGTCAATCGGTGCGCCCAACAAATGGGCGATGCCATTGGCCGCATGGAAACCGAGAAACAGATACCACGCCCCCCAATGCACCAGCGCCAGCGGCGCATAGACCTTCAACGTGCGCTTGATGATGCTGAATTTATGCGCCCAGGTTTTGGCCCGAAGCATGCGAATAAACGCAGACATCACGTTGTCGCCCACCATCAGCAGTCGCGCAAACCCCCACGGCTCGCCGTTGGTGATCGCGCGTTCTTCCATGTCGGTTTCGGTGCCGGAAACCTTGTGATGATTGAGGTGAAGATGGCGGCGAATCCACGGATTGATCGTGCTCGGCCGTGCCAGCCACACCAGGCCCATCATCAGGTTGTGCGGCACGCGTTGCTTGCGAAAGTACATGCTATGAATCAGGTCGTGTTCCAGCTCGTGGGTAAGCGAGGCGAAAAACGCGTTGAGCAACAGGCACGCCCACCAAGCCATATGCCCGGTGATGTAGAGCGCCGCCGAGCCAATCATTGCGACCAGCGCGAAGGCCAGAATGCCGGCGCCCAAGGCGTCCTGATGGTTGAGAATCGGGTAGCGCTTGCGCAGTTCGACCCCTCTGGCCAGCACCACTTCGCGAATATGCGCTGATCGTTGGGCTGCATTCAGTCGTTGGGGACTTGCAGAAGTACGGTCCATGCTTCCATCCTCTGGTTATTGATGTTCGCATCCTGCCTTGTGAACCCTCGCAAGGTGGTAGCCGTGAACGCCAACCTGTTGACCGGAAGCGCCAATCAGCATGACTGAACCGACCTCCCTCGCCAGCTGGACCCGCGCCCTGCGCAAGCAACTCGATGCGCTGGGCCTCGACAGCACTGCCCTGTGCCACCAGGCGGGGCTCGACCCGCAATTGATGGACGACCCGAACGCCCGTTACCCGTTGTCCGGCACCACGCGCCTGTGGGAAATCGCCGTGCAGGTTAGCGGCGACCCGGCGATTGGTCTGCGGGTGTCGCGCTTCGTCAGCCCGACGACGTTTCACGCACTCGGCTATGCGCTGGTGGCCAGCGGCAGTCTGCGGGAAGTGTTCGAACGCATCGTGCGTTATCACCAAGTGGTCAGCGATGCATTGGAGCTCGAGCTGACCCGCGCCGAGGATCGCTACCGCTTCCGCCTGAAAATCCCGGTCGGCAACCCGGCCCCCGCGTTCGAAGCCATCGACGCCTTCACGGCCATCTACGTGCGTACCTGCCGCAATCGCCTGGGTCGCGAATACGCACCACTGGCGGTTTACCTGCGCCGCCCCGAACCTGCCGATCCGCATCAATGGCACAAAGTGTTCCGCTCACCGGTGTATTTCGCCGCTGATGAGGACCGACTGGAGTTCTCCCTCGTGGACTTCGAGAGTCACCTGGATGACGCCAACCCTGAACTGGCCGAACACAATGAAGCGGTGCTCAAGCGCACCCTGGCGCAACTCAAACCACTGACATGGGAACGCAAAGTCCGCGACGCCATAGAAGAGCAATTGCCCGAAGGCGAACCCTCGGCCGAACGCATCGCCCAGGCCTTGCACCTGAGTTTGCGCAGCCTGCAACGGCACCTGGCCGATGAAGGTTGTCGCTTCGACACGCTGCTCAACGAGAGTCGCGAAAACCTGGCGCTGCTGCACCTGCGCGACCCGCAATGCTCGTTGAGTGAGATCAGTTATTTACTGGGATTCGCCGATACCAGCAGCTTCAATCGCGCATTCAAGCGCTGGACCGGGATGACGCCGGGGCAGTTTCGGGATGGGTTGCGGTGATCAGGTTTTGACGAGGCTACGCTCAATACCTGATGTCCACTGTTCCAGCATCGCTTCACCAACCTCGGCAAAGGCACGATGTGCCTTGATGTAATCAGTCATTTCGCCCATCGCCACATCCATCCCATGAGCAACCTGTTGCAACAGTTCATTGCACCGCCCTTCCGTCAGGTTGCAGGCCGAACGACCAAATCGCATCAGCATTTTGTACTTGGGCCATGCCTTAGACCCACCTAACAGCAATGCCATGCTGTCGGACTTGATGTAAACCGACGTCGTGACGATGTCGTAGGCCGGAGCGAGGCTGATCTGCGCATCAAGAGCGCAATGCTCGTACAGCACGCCGAAGTTCTTGAGGTGCGCGTCGCCATTCTTCAAACCGGACGAGAGTGCGACGATCTTGAAAAAAGATTCAAGCGCCTGGTTAAGCAACGGCGGGGACACGAATTCCTTGATTTGCTTCGCAGCACCTTCGTACGACCCATCGTACTTGGCCTTCGACGGCCAGGCATTGAGGACACAGAAATCCTCGAAGCCCAGATAACCTTTGTCATTCAGATCGAAACGTTCGACGACCAGAAATTTGCCGTGCTCGCTGAGCTCAAATTTCGGCACTTCAAGTCCGCAATGCAGCGCGGCCCGCATGCAGAAATATTCGTTGGCCGCGAGTTCGGGGTATTCCTCCGGACGAAACGATTTGACCAGGTGCGTCGCGCCTCGATGGGTCAACCGGTCGACAGTTGTCGCATTGTCCCGGACAAGTACTTTCGGCTGTACACCTGACACACCCGAATACTGGCCATAGGTGTGTAGCAGATCATCGAACAAACCCTGTGCACCGTCATGCACCAGAAGATCCGCAAGACTGGTTTCCGGGGGGCGGTCATTCGAATCTTGCGCGTTCGCAATGCCTACTCGACCAAGCTGATATGGGCCGACAATCGCCAGCATCGCGAAATCATCGAAGCCCCTGACTGCTTTACTGAAACGACGAACCAACTCATCGCGCAGAGCGCCTTCCGGCAGGTTCATTTCAAAAATCGGGTGTATGCCTTGGTCCCACGTATAACTCTCAAGTCGCACCGGCATGGTCAACGAGACCGCGTTTTCCTCCTGCGCGTTTTCGGCGTAGGTAAAAACCGAATCGCCGCGAGGCTGACCACGACCGAGGGTGCCGACTGCCATTCCGGAAACACTGATGTGCAGCCTTTCCCTTTCCTGCGGTTCAGCCATGGAAGTTGGCCTTCTTCAGAGAGTCCAGCGTTGGACGCTTCGACTGACGGGGCACGGCGGTGAGCTCATACCCGAAACCACTGAGGATCGCCTCAACCTTGCGCAAACCGATTTCGGAAATGGTGTTGTTCTCGATGCCTGAAATCGTGGAACGGCTCATACCGTACTGTTTCGCCAATTCCTGTTGCGAAAGCTTTCGCTCTTTGCGTAAAGACCGAATGAGTATGCCAAGGTTTTCCATCGCTCAACCTGCATTGTATGCCGTGCAATTTTTCACGGAATGTGAATATGCATTGTATTTAGTGCAGATCAACGGGTATGTCCAGCTCATTTTTTAACCAGAGCCAAGAACCTACCGGCCCCGATCCCGCCGCAACAACTTGCGCACCCGCGCCACCAGCTCACTCACGGCAAACGGCTTAAGCAGGTAATCATCCTCATGCAATTCCAACCCGCGCAGGCGATCCTCGATGCCGTCCTTGGTGGTCAGGAACAGCACCGGCGTTTCGCCGAGCTTGCGGATCTGTTGCTGCAGCTGCCAGCCATTAAGCCCCGGCAGCATCACATCGAGGATGATCAGTTCGTATTTGCCGGTCTCGATCAAACGCCGGCCGTCCATGCCGTTAAGCGCGACGTCGACCGTATAACTCGCCTCGCTCAGGCCGTCGGCCAGGCGTTTGGCCATTTCGGGTTTGTCTTCCACTAACAGGACACGCATGGCACACCTCGATTATTCAGGAGCACAGGCTAGGCGCGTTCTGGCCGATTGCCCATTACAAACTTCAATCATCCCACAGGGATCATGTGTTGCCGCTAGATTGTGACCAAGGCCCGCAAACGCTCAGGGTCCAGAATCTCGATTTCGCCATAGCCCAAACCGATAATCCCCTGCCCCTGCAAGTCCTTGAGGATCTGGTTGGTGGTCTGGCGCGACAGAGACAACATCGACGCCAACTGCTCCTGCGGCAATTGCAGCACGCGGCGTGGCGGATCGATTTCGCCGTACCCTCCAGCGATCATCAGCAAACGATGCGCCAGCCGGGTCGGGGCAGGCATCAGGCTCAGCTGTTCGAGGTTGATGAAGGTCAGGCGCAGTTTGTGGCTCATCAGCAAGGCCAATTGCCGCCAGTACACCGGTTGTTCGTCGAGCAACTTGAGCAAGACCGCCTGCGGGATGTGCAACAGGGTGCATTGGCCAACGGCGAAGGCATCGTGGGTGCGTGGCTGGTTGTCGAACAGACAGATTTCGCCAAACCAGTGCGGCGGCTCCACCAGGCTCAGCAGCGCTTCCTTGCCCTGCTCGCTGACGGCACCGATGCGCACGGCACCTTCGAGCACCGCATACAACCCGCAGGGCGGATCGCCGCGTTTGAACAGCAGTTGCCCCGTCGCCAGGCGCCGAACCCTGGCCGCTGCCAGCAAACTATCCTGTAAGGGAACAGGTAGATGACTGAACCACTGCCCCGTCATCAGGCGCGAACGCCAAGCCTGCATATCCATGGAATCTCCTAAAGATTGTCGCCTGCCTGACAGAGCGAGAACAGAACACGGGGCATGATCAATCACCCTACAGGAGGAATAACAATGAAAAGCCTCGTTGACCATCTCAGTCAATACGCCGCGTACCATCGCGACCCGCGCAATATCGCCAGCCACTTTATCGGCATCCCGCTGATCGTGGTGGCGGTGGCGGTGTTGCTGTCCCGTCCGCAATGGGCCGGGGGCTGGCTTTCGCCAGCGGTGCTGGTGACGTTGGCGTCAGCCTGGTTTTACCTGCGCCTGGAGGTGCGACTCGGGGTGTTGATGACCGTATTGCTCGGCCTGTGCGTTTGGGCGGGACAGGTTCTTGCGCAGCAAAGCACGCTGGTGTGGCTGGCGAGCGGCATCGGGATGTTTGTGGTGGGCTGGGCGATCCAGTTTGTCGGTCACCACTATGAAGGGCGCAAACCGGCGTTCGTCGATGACGTGACGGGGTTGATCGTCGGGCCGTTGTTCGTGGTGGTCGAGTTGGCGTTTTTGCTGGGATTGCGTCGGGATCTGAAAGAGCAGATCGAGGCGCGAGTGGGTGGGGTGCGTTTGCGTCAGAAAAACGCAGCGGCGTAGATCGCAATGCTTGATCGTTCCCACGCTCTGCGTGGGAATGCATACCGTGACGCTCTGCGTCACTGGACGCAGAGCGTCCCTTGAGGCATTCCCACGCAGAGCGTGGGAACGATCAGCTGGGCTGGGGCTGAGTTAAATATTGGCGAGTTTTTGCCAGACCTTGGGCTTGAAGAACAGCGTCTCGCCCTTCGCCAGACCGATCAGGCTGTCGTGGTCCTTCACCACTTCAGCTTCGATCAGTTCGCTCTGGCCTTCGACTTTCAACGTCACCCGCGTCGTCGCGCCCAACGGACGGATATCACGCACTTCGGCCGCATGGTGATCCTCCAGCTCATGACGCGACAGCGACACTTCGTGCGGGCGGAACAGTACGTGGTTGTCTTCACCCAGATGCAGCCGGTTCGAGTCACCCAGGAAGTGATAAACGAAATCGCTGGCCGGGTTTTCGTAGACGTCGCCCGGTGAGCCAATCTGTTCGATCACGCCTTTGTTCATCACCACGATCCGGTCGGCCACTTCCATGGCTTCTTCCTGGTCATGGGTCACGAATACCGACGTCAGGTTGATGTCTTCGTGCAACCGCGCCAGCCAGCGACGCAGCTCCTTGCGAACCTTGGCATCGAGCGCACCAAAGGGCTCGTCGAGCAGCAGGACTTTCGGTTCCACCGCCAAGGCACGCGCCAAGGCAATACGCTGGCGCTGACCGCCGGAGAGTTGTTCCGGGTAACGATCCGACAGCCAATCGAGCTGCACCATGTTGAGCAGTTCATGAACCTTCACCGCAATCTGGCTTTCGCTCGGGCGCTGGTTTTTCGGTTTCATGCGCAGGCCGAATGCGACGTTGTCGAACACCGTCATGTGGCGGAACAACGCGTAGTGCTGGAACACGAAGCCGACGTTGCGATCACGCACGTCATGGCCGGAAACGTCTTCGCCATGGAACACGATGCTGCCCTGATCCGGCGTTTCCAGGCCGGCGATGATCCGCAGCAGGGTGGTCTTGCCGCAACCGGACGGGCCGAGCAGCGCCACGAGCTCGCCGCTTTGAATGTCCAGGCTGATGTTGTCCAGCGCCTTGAACGCGTTGAAATTCTTGCTGACGTTACGCACTTCGATCGACATGAATTATTCCTCCGCGGCGCTGGCGCGCAGGCGGTTAATACGGTTTTCGCTCCACTGCTTGAGCAGCAGGATGAAGAGCGCCAGGATCAGCAACAGGCTCGCCACAGCGAACGCGGCCACGTGGTTGTATTCGTTGTAGAGGATCTCGACGTGCAGCGGCAGGGTGTTGGTCACCCCGCGAATGTGCCCGGAAACCACCGACACCGCACCGAACTCACCCATCGCCCGCGCAGTACACAGCACCACGCCGTAGATCAGGCCCCATTTGATATTGGGAACGGTGACGTGCCAGAACATCTGCCAGCCATTGGCACCCAGCAGGCGCGCGGCCTCTTCTTCCTGCGTGCCTTGTTCCTGCATCAACGGGATCAGCTCGCGGGCCACGAATGGCACGGTGACAAAAATCGTCGCCAGCACGATGCCCGGCAAGGCGAAGACGATCTGGATGTCGTGATCCTGCAACCACGGACCGAACAGGCCCTGGGCGCCGAACATCAGCACGTAGACCAGACCGGCAATGACCGGCGAGACCGAGAACGGCAGGTCGATCAGCGTTACCAGCATGCTTTTGCCACGGAACGAGTATTTGCTCACGCACCATGCCGCGCTGACGCCGAACACCAGGTTCAGCGGCACCGAAATCAGCACGGCGATCACCGTGAGTTTCAGGGCCGACAAAGCATCCGGCTCAAAGATCGCGGTGAAAAACGCGCCCAGGCCAAGCTTCAGGCCCTGGGACACCACGATGAACAGCGGCAACAGCAGAAACAGCGCAAAAATCAGCCAGCCAAGGCCGATCAGGATTCGCCGCGAAGTGGCACTGCCGCGGCGGGCTGCATTGGCCGAGGAAGCAGCCGCAATAGACGATTGGGACATTTTTCGCGCCTCCTTATGGGGTTTCGATACGGCGTTGCAGCAAGTTGATCAGCAGCAACAGGACGAAGGAAACCACCAGCATCAGTACACCAATGGAGGTGGCGCCGGTGTAATCGTACTGGTCGAGCTTGACCATGATCAGCAGCGGCAGGATCTCGGTTTTCATCGGCATGTTGCCGGCGATGAAAATCACCGAACCGTACTCGCCGACCCCTCGGGCAAAGGCCAACGCGAAACCGGTGAGCCAGGCCGGAAGCAGTGCCGGCACCAGGATATGGCGGAACACCTGCAACGGTTTTGCACCCAGGCAGGCGGCCGCTTCTTCCACTTCCCGGGGGATATCGGCCAATACCGGCTGTACGGTACGTACTACGAATGGAAGCGTCACAAAAGTGAGGGCAAGGGTGATGCCGAGGGGGGTATACGCAATCTTGAAACCCAAGTCCGCTGCAAACTGACCCACCAAACCGGTAGGGGTGTACAGCGCGGTCAGCGCGATACCAGCCACGGCAGTGGGCAATGCGAAGGGCAAGTCGATCATTGCGTCGATGACTTTACGACCGGGGAAGGTATAGCGCACCAGCACCCACGCCAGCAGCGTGCCGATGATGCCGTTGATGATCGCGGCATAGAGCGCGGTACCGAAGCTCAGCTTCAACGCCGCCAGCACCCGTGGCGCCGAGATAATCGCCCAGAACTGTTCCCAGGTGAGTTGAGCGGCATGCACGAACATCGCCGCCAGTGGAATGAGCACAATCAGGCTGAGGTACACCAAGGTGTAGCCCAGCGTCAGCCCGAAGCCGGGTATGACGGGGGAGATACGACGCGACATAAAAGTCCTTGGTTGAGAACGCGCAAAGCCCCGACGCTTGAATCGGGGCTCGTTGATGGCTTATTTCAGGTTACTGCGCCTGATAAATCTGGTCGAAAACGCCACCGTCATTGAAGAATTTCGGCTGCGCGGTTTTCCACCCGCCAAAGTCCTTGTCGATGGTCACCAGGTCGAGTGTCGGGAACTGCTTGCTGTACTTGGCGGCCACTTCTTTGTCACGTGGACGATAGAAGTTTTTCGCCGCAATTTCCTGACCTGCCGGGCTGTACAGGTGCTTGAGGTACGCTTCGGCGATTTCGGTGTTGCCTTTTTTCTCGGCGTTTTTATCGACCAAGGCGACCGGCGGCTCGGCCAGGATCGACAGCGAAGGCACAACGATTTCGAATTTGTCGGCGCCACCGTCTTCTTTCAACGCCAGAAACGCTTCGTTTTCCCAGGCCAGCAACACGTCGCCCTGGCCGTTGTTGACGAAGGTGATGGTCGAACCGCGAGCACCGGTGTCCAGCACAGGCACGTGCTTGAACAGGGTTTGTACGTATTCCTTGGCTTTGGCTTCGTTACCGCCGTTGGCTTTCAGGCCATAGGCCCAGGCTGCGAGGAAGTTCCAGCGCGCACCGCCCGAGGTTTTCGGATTCGGGGTGATGACCGACACGTCGTTCTTGACCAGATCGCCCCAGTCCTTGATGCCTTTAGGGTTGCCCTTGCGCACCAGGAACACGATGGTGGAGGTGTAAGGCGTGCTCGCCTCGGGAAGACGCTTCTGCCAGTCGACCGGCAGGGTCTTGCCGAGCTTGGCGATTTCGTCGATGTCACCGGCCAGGGCCAGCGTCACTACGTCGGCGCGCAGACCGTCGATCACAGCCCGGCCTTGCTTGCCCGAGCCACCGTGGGATTGCTGGATTTTCACCGTGTCGCCAGCGTGATCTTTCTGCCAGAACTTGACGAATTCGGCGTTGTAATCCTGATACAGCTCACGAGTCGGGTCATACGACACGTTGAGCAATTCGTAATCCTTGGCAACCGCGGAACCAGCAAAAAGGGCACTGGCCAAGGCGGCCAAAGCGAATTGACGAATCGACGACATGGTGAAAGCTCCTGGGAATTCTGATTGTGTTGGCTTTTTTTATGGAGTGCTGGAATCGGGTTGCCGGCGGGTTTAGCTCGGCTTGTTGCTCGGGTTCTGCAACCGGAATTTCTCTTTGCGTTCGATCTGCACTACCTGTGCGTTGTGCACGGTAATTTCCACGGCGCCAAAGCGCAGATCGCGCAGTGCACTCTGGATCTCACGCAAGATGGTGGCTTCGTCTTGACCGTCAACGCTACGTAGGGATGCGCTCATGGTGCTGCTCCTTCAACTGAGAGATTGCCTGGCAGTGAGGCCACTGCTTGCGGCGTGAGAGCAATAGTAGAGATGCGCTGATATTCTTAAAAAGACTATTTAAGAATGTTTATATAACCAAAAACGATTATCTGACAGGACAAGGGCTTGGGAACGATTGGCGGCTTGAGAAGCAAAAGATCGCAGCCTCGTTTCACTCGACAGCTCCTACATAGAGATGCGTATCCCATGTAGGAGCTGTCGAGTGAAACGAGGCTGCGATCTTTTTCCGGCTCAGCGAATTTCTGGCGCGTGAGCCCAATTCAGTTGTTCGTCCGGCACCGGACGCCCGAACCAGTAGCCCTGCCCCAGATTGCAATCCTGTTCGAGCAGGAAGCGCGCCTGCTCGACCTGCTCGATCCCCTCGGCATGCACTTGCATCCCCATGCTTCGCGCCAGTGCGATAATCACCTGCACGATTGCCGCGTCATCCTCATCCCCCGGCAACCCGGCGACAAAACCCTGATCGATCTTTAGCTTCTGCACCGGCAAACGTTTGAGTCGCAGCAATGACGAATAGCCCGTACCGAAGTCATCGATGGCTAACCGCACCCCCAACTCGCGCAAGCGATGCATCTGCTCCAAGGCCACTTCAGGATCATCCATCACCGCACTTTCGGTGACTTCCAGCTCCAGATACGCGGGATCCAGCCCGGTCTCGCGCAACACCTGGGCCACCTGTTGATACAACTCACGACGGGCAAACAAACGGGACGAGACATTCACCGCGACGAATGACAACGCCACTCCCGCGGCTTGCCAGCGGCACATCTGCTCACAGGCCTGACGCATGACCCAGGCATTGATCGCGGCAATCAGTCCGGTGCGCTCGGCAATGGGGATGAACTCTGCCGGCGACACCAGCCCGCGCTGCGGATGTTGCCAGCGAACCAGTGCCTCGACGCCGATCAGGCGACTGGACTTGAGGTCGTGCACGGGCTGGTAGTAAACCCGCAGCTCTTGCTGCTCCAGGGCGCGGCGCAGCTCGAAACCGATTTCCACTCGCTGCTGGGCATGCGCGGTCAATTCTTCGGTGTACAGCGCATAGCCATCGCGGCCCGCGCTCTTGGCCTTGAACAGAGCCGAATCGGCGTTGCGCAATAGCTGCTCGGCGCTCAAGGCATCACTGGGAAACAGGCTGATGCCAATACTGGCGTTGATAAAGAGCCGATGACCCTCGATATGAAGCGGTTCACGCAGGTCATCGATGATTCGTTGGGCCAGCGAACCGGCGTGCACCAGTTGCGGACAACTCTCGGCGAGCACGGCGAACTCGTCCCCGCCCAGGCGTGCCAGGGTAATGCCCGGGTCGAGCAGGGCTTTCAAGCGCTCGGCCACAGCCTTGAGCAATTGGTCACCGATCGTGTGCCCAAGGCCATCGTTGATCATCTTGAAGTGATCCAGATCGATCAGGAGCAACGCGCAGCCGCGTTTGTGCAGTTGCGCCGACGCCAGCGCCTGCTCGACACGGTCAGTGAAAAGCAGACGGTTCGGCAGCGTGGTCAGCGGATCGTGGTGAGCCAGGTGCTTGAGTTCATGCTCGGAATTCTTGATCGCACTGATGTCTGAAAACACCGCAACGTATTGGCTGAGCTGGCGCTGCTCGTCGCGAACGATGCGGATGGTCTGCCATTGCGGGTAGATCTCGCCGCTTTTGCGACGGTTCCAGATTTCCCCGCTCCACTCACCGGTGCAGTCCAGGGTGGCAAACATCTCTTGGTAGAACGCTGGCGGATGATGACCGGACTTGAACATGTTCGGGCGCTGGCCCAGCACTTCTTCGCGCTGATAACCGGTAATTTCCATGAACGCCCGGTTCACGTGGACGATCAGGCCTTTGCTGTCAGTGACGAGTACGCCTTCGCGGGTGCAATCGAACACCGCGGCCGCCTGACGCAAGCGCTCGCGCAATTTGGCGCCGATCCCCAGGCACCGGAACAAACGCGCTCGGGCAATGAAGATCAGGCCGGCACTGAACGCCACCCAGAGGTAACCGTTGATCAGTTGCCATCGTAGTAACTCGGTGGAGTTATCGAAGAAACTGTTCAATAGATGGCCGCTAAACTGGAGCCAGACGACGGAAAGCACCAGGTAAAGCAGCGCTGCACGCAAGGCATCGCGATATGTGGCAGACATTCGACTGTCCATGTCCCTACCAAATGGTTGGAATTATAGGTCAAAGAAACATCCAGCCACTCTTATCTGAAAGGGCGACTGGTTTTATCTGTGGGCTTAGTGATAATGCAACGGCTGTTTTTTTCTTTATCGAGGGCCCTATAGCCTATGTGGTACGAAGGTTTTCTCGGCTTGTCGCCCTGGTCACTGGTGGCAGTCACCCTGCTGATGACCCATGTCACGATTGTCGGCGTCACGGTCTATCTGCATCGTTATTCAGCCCATCGCTCGCTCGAGCTCAATGCTGGCCTGAAACATTTCTTCCGCTTCTGGCTGTGGTTGACCACGGCGCAGAATACCCGCGAGTGGACGGCTATCCACCGCAAGCATCACGCCAAATGCGAAACTGTCGATGACCCGCACAGCCCGGTCATCAAGGGCCTGTCCACCGTTCTGCGCAAAGGTGCCGAGCTGTACCGCGCCGAAGCGGAAAACCCGGAGACCCTGCGCATCTACGGCAAGAACTGCCCCGAAGACTGGATCGAACGCAACCTTTACAGCCGCTACCCGCTGCTGGGCGTGGGGATCATGGCGGTCATCGACCTCATGCTGTTCGGCACCATCGGCATCACCATCTGGGCGATCCAGATGATGTGGATCCCGGTGTGGGCCGCCGGTGTGGTCAACGGTCTGGGTCATGCCATCGGCTACCGCAACTTCGAATGCCGCGACGCGGCGACCAATCTGGTGCCATGGGGCATCCTGATCGGCGGCGAAGAACTGCATAACAATCATCACACCTATCCTAATTCGGCAAAACTGTCGGTGAAGAAGTGGGAATTCGACCTCGGCTGGGCCTGGATCCAGGTCTTCAGCTTCTTCCGTCTGGCCAAGGTCCAGAGGGTTGCGCCGATTGCCCACCGCGTGGAAGGTAAAGGCAGCCTGGACATGGACACCGCCATGGCCATCCTCAACAACCGTTTCCAGATCATGGCCCAGTACCGCAAACTGGTTATCGCGCCGCTGGTCAAGCAAGAACTGGAGAAGGTCGATCACTCGGTCCGTCACCAGTTCCACCGCGCCAAGCGCCTGCTTTCGCGGGAAACCAGCCTGCTGGATGAAAAACACCACGTGCGCATCCAGACCATGCTCGAGCACAGTCAGGCGCTGAAGGTAATTTACGAGAAACGCCTGGCCTTGCAGCAGATCTGGGTCAAGACCAGCTCAAATGGTCACGACATGCTGGCCGCCATAAAGGACTGGGTACACGAAGCTGAAGCCAGCGGGATTCAGTCCCTGCGCGACTTCGCCGACCAGTTGAAAACCTACTCCCTGCGCCCAGCCGCTGCCTGACGCCGTTGATCGGTGCGCCCCGTTCGCGGGCGCACCCTCAGGAACTTCGTTCCAAATCTCCTATCTCAAAGACACTTCGCCACCCCCGGCGGGCTTCGTTGTCGCCGCGTTCGAACCTCGAGCGGCCCATGCCCTTTGAGATTTGTCCCAATGGTCCCTAAAAACCTGCACGACTCATCGCTCACACAATCGCCCGACACCGCTCAAACCTTGATGGCGCTGATGCATGCCCAGGGCGAAGTCGCCCGTCTGAGCGAGCGCGAACAGCTGTTCAGCTCATTGCTGGTGAGCGTCAACGCGGTGCTTTGGGCCTTCAATTGGGAAACCCGCCAGGTGCTCTATGTCAGCCCGGCCTATGAGCGCCTTTTCGGCCGTTCAGCCGGACTGTTGCTGTCCGATTACAACCAATGGCGCGACAGTATTTACCCCGATGATCTGGAGTACGCCGAGCGCAGCCTGGCCGAAGTACTGGAGAAAGGGGCCGTTGAAGACCGCGAGTACCGCATCATCGCCGCCGACGGCCAGGTGCGCTGGATCAGCGACAAGTGCTTCATCAATCGCCAGGCCGAACCGGGCCAACCGGTGATCATCGTCGGCATCGCCGAGGACATCACCGAAAAGAAACGCATGGAGGCGGAATTGCAGCGACTGGCCACCACCGATGTACTGACTCAAAGCAGCAACCGACGCCACTTCTTCGAATGCGCTCAGCGCGAGTTTGCGCAAGCGTGCAAGCAAGGCGCGCCGATGGCGTTCCTGCTGCTCGACATCGATGATTTCAAAGCAGTGAACGACACCTACGGCCATCAAACCGGCGACAACGTGCTGCAACGCATCGCCGAGAGTGGCCGCGCCGCATTGCGCCGGGGCGATCTGTTCGGGCGGATCGGTGGCGAAGAGTTCGCCGCTGTCTTCCCAGGCTGCGCACCCGACATGGCCATGCAAGTGGCCGAACGCTTGCAACGGATGATTCAGCAGTTGAGCTTCAGTCAGGACGACCAGACGTTCGGCATCACTGTCAGCCAGGGCCTGACCAGCCTGACCGCAGAAGACCAAAGCCTCGACGCTCTTTACGCCCGCGCGGACGCCGCGATGTATGAAGCCAAGCGCCAGGGCAAGAACCGCATCATCTCCGGCTGATTCCAACCTCAGGCGAAACACAAAACCAATGTGGGAGCGAGCTTGCTCGCGATAGCGGACTATCAGCCAACACCAATGTTGGATGTGACGCCCTCATCGCGAACAAGCTCGCTCCCACAGGGTTATGTGCAGTGCTTATTTTTTGCGCAAGCGCATCAGCTCCGGCAGCCCGATCTTGAGCAACCGCGCCGTCCGGCTCTTGGCCAACGCCTCGATGCCCTCATGCTCAGTCAGACGCGCCAATTGCGCCGCCATGTTCATCACCAAGGCTTCGCGGGAGTAAACCCCGCCACCGAGCTGGTAGACCGCTGCAATCAGCTCTCGCAACTCCAGCGGCAGACGCCAGCGCGTGCGCAAGGCCGAACCGTACGCTGCGCCGAACTCGGCCAGAGCATCTCCGATCTCCTCCCACTCATCCAACTCACCGCCGGCCTGCTTCCACTCCTGCAAACACATCAACAGCGCGAGATCGCCGAGGCAGTGCAATATGCCCGCGCAGTAACAGCGCTCCTGATCCAGATCCAGCAAGCGCGCCAGCGTGCGGGCGTATTCAGCGGTGTGCAGCGACAGCTCCCAATAACGCTCGGCATAGTCGGCCAGCAACGGATCACTGAGCCGGGCGCTGCGTTTGAGCGCCAGCCCCAGAATCAGGTTCATGCTTTGCGCGGTGCCCAAGCGGTGCAACGCCTGGCCCAAGGTCTGGACCGGATCGCCAAGGTGCTGCGCCGCGCTGTTGGCTGCGGCGATCAGCACGGCGGTGATCTGTGGGTCGGTACGGATTTCGCCTTCCAGACGCACGAGGTCCAGGCCGCCGGGATTGAGGCTGCGATTGATCGCCACCTGCACGTCGGTCATCAGCGCCGCGCCTTCCGCCAGTTCACGACGACGCTCCAGATACGCCGACAAGGTCATGCCTGGCGCCAGCGTCGGCACTTCACAGGCCACCTCCTCCCCAGCATTCACCAGCAAATCCTGCAGGCGATGGGTCAGGCTTTCCATGTTCAGGGGTTTGGTCAGGTACGCCGCGGGCGCCAGGGGCAGTGCTTCACGCACGCTGGCGCTGTCGTTGCGACTGCTCATCAGAATGAAGGGCAACGGCGGATTGCGTTTGCGTTGGCGCACATTGCGCAAGACATTCAGGCCATCGATGCCCGGCAACTCCCAATCGACGATCACCAGGTCGTAAGGATTGTCCGCCAGCAGGCGCAACGCTTCCTGGCCATCGGCGCACAGGTCCAGCCGTGCGTCGCAACGCACATTCAACAACACATGCTTGAGCAGGTCGCGAGACCAGGGATCGGCCTCGGCAATCAGCACACGCGGTACAGCCGGTAATACCACAGCGGTCATCTGCACGCTCCCTTGCGATGCTTGTACCTTAGTCAATGCGGGTCATTTGAAACGGGGCGTCTATTTTGAGGGACAAAAAAACCCGCCGAAGCGGGTTTTTTGTGGATCAGCTCACACTTTCATCCAAGCACTTTAGATCAAAGCTCGGAGAAGCACTCTTCGATGATGGCCAGACCTTTGTCCAATTGCTCGTCCGGCGAAGTCAGCGGTACCAGGACGCGCAGAACGTTGCCGTAGGTGCCGCAGGACAGCAGGATCAGACCCTTGTCACGCGCCTTGGCGACAACGGCGGCTACCGCTGGAGCGTTCGGCTTGTGGCTGTCGCCATCAACGAACAGCTCGACCGCGATCATCGCGCCAAGGGCACGGACTTCACCGATCACCGGGTACTTGGCCTGAATGGCCTTCAGGCCAGTCACCAGACGCTCGCCGACAGCCTTGCAGCGGTCCAGCAGGTGCTCTTCTTCGAACACTTCCATCACGGCCAGGGCCGCGGCGCAAGCAATCGGGCTACCGGCGTAGGTGCCGCCCAGGCCGCCTGGAGCAATGGCGTCCATGTACTCGGCCTTGCCGCACACACCGGCCAGCGGGAAGCCGCCAGCGATGGATTTGGCGAAGGTGGTCAGGTCGGCAGCAACGCCCATCTGTTCCATGGCGAAGAAAGTGCCGGTACGGCCAGCGCCAGTCTGAACTTCGTCAGCGATCAACAGGATGCCGTGCTGGTCGCACAGGGCGCGCAGACGCTTCATGAACTCTTTAGGTGCGACGTAGAAACCGCCTTCACCCTGAACCGGCTCGATGATGATGGCAGCGATGTCACGCGGCTCGGCGTCGTTCTTGAAGATGCGTTCGATGCTGGCGATCGAATCGTCGATGCTCACACCGTGCAGCTCGTTCGGGTACAGCGCGCGGAAGATGCCGCCTGGCATCAGGCCCATGCCGGCCGAGTAAGGCACGACTTTACCGGTCAGGCCCAGGGTCATCATGGTTCGACCGTGGTAGGCGCCAGTGAACGCGATCACGCCGGCACGGCCAGTGGCAGCACGGGCAATCTTCACGGCGTTTTCAACGGCTTCGGAACCGGTGGTCACCAGCAGGGTTTTCTTGGCGAAATCACCTGGCACCTTGGCGTTGATTTTTTCGCACACTTCTACGTACGGTTCGTAAGCCAGTACCTGGAAGCAAGTGTGGGTCAGCTTGTTCAGCTGTTCGGTCACGGCGGCGATGATTTTCGGGTGCACGTGGCCGGTGTTCAGCACAGCGATACCGCCGGCGAAGTCGATGAACTCACGACCTTCAACGTCGGTCACGGTGGCGTTCTTCGCGGACTCGGCGAAGATCGGGTGAATCTGGCCAACACCGCGTGGTACAGCGGCTTCGCGGCGTTTCATCAGGGATGCGTTAGTCTTGCTCATAAAGTCCTCATTCACCGCTCATCGGGCGGCGTGGTTCAAGGAAAATGCGGCGGGGAGGCAACTACGGCAGCATGCGATGATCGACTGCCATAGCGTTCCCGGCCACAGAGAAAATTCCGTTTGAAGCACGCAAAGGGACAGCGCTCTCGTGCCCTTTGCGTTTGAAGCAATGCCTTGCCGGGCTCTTGTCTTGCGAGCTTAGATGCCCAAGCAGAGGTATTTGATTTCCAGGTAATCTTCGATGCCGTACTTGGAGCCTTCACGGCCCAGGCCCGACGCCTTGATGCCGCCGAACGGGGCGACTTCGTTGGAGATCAACCCGGTGTTGACGCCGACCATGCCGTATTCCAGGGCTTCAGCCACACGGAACACACGGCCCAGGTCGCGAGCATAGAAGTACGACGCCAGACCGAACTCGGTGTCGTTGGACATCGCGATTACTTCGGCTTCGTCTTTGAAGCGGAACAACGGCGCCAATGGACCGAAGGTTTCTTCCTTGGCCACGGCTGCGTTCTTCGGCACGTTGGTCAGGATGGTCGGCTCGAAGAAGTTGCCTTCCATGACCTTGCCACCCGCCAGCACGGTTGCGCCTTTGCTGATCGCGTCAGCAATGTGCTCTTGAACCTTGGCCACGGCTTTTTCGTCGATCAGCGGACCAGTGGTGGTGCCTTCTTCCAGACCGTTACCGATCTTGAGTTTGGCCACGGCCACTTTCAGCTTCTCGGCGAACGCGTCGTAGACCGAATCCTGAATGTACAGACGGTTGGCGCAGACGCAGGTCTGGCCGTTGTTGCGATACTTGGAAATGATCGCGCCTTCGACGGCCTTATCCAGGTCCGCGTCGTCGAACACGATGAACGGAGCGTTGCCGCCCAATTCCAGGGAAACCTTCTTGATGTCCTTGGCGCATTCAGCCATCAGTTGGCGACCGATCTCAGTCGAGCCAGTGAAGGACAATTTACGCACGATCGGGTTGCTGGTCAGCTCGCTGCCGATGTCGCCGGCGCTGCCGGAAACAACGCTGAACACACCATTCGGGATGCCGGCACGCTGGGCCAGTTCAGCCAAAGCGAACGCCGAGAACGGGGTTTGCGAAGCAGGCTTGAGCACCATGGTGCAACCAGCGGCCAGGGCCGGACCGGCTTTACGGGTGATCATTGCAGCCGGGAAGTTCCACGGAGTGATTGCAGCGGTCACGCCGATTGGCTGCTTGATCACGATCAAGCGCTTGTCTGGCTGGTGGCCCGGAATCACGTCACCGTAGACGCGCTTGGCTTCTTCGGCGAACCACTCGATAAAGGAAGCGGCGTAAACGATTTCGCCCTTGGCTTCGGCCAATGGCTTGCCCTGTTCCAGGGTCATCAGGCGAGCGAGGTCGTCCTGGTTTTCGATGATCAGTTCGAACCAGCGACGCAGCTTGTTCGCACGGTCCTTGGCGGTCAGTGCACGCCAGGCCGGCAGCGCTTTGTCAGCGGCTTCGATTGCACGGCGGGTTTCGGCAGCGCCCATTTTTGGCACAGTGCCCAGAATTTCGCCCGTTGCCGGGTTGTTGACCTTGATCGTCTGACCATTGTCCGCATCGACCCAAGCGCCATCGATAAAGGCTTGCTGGCGGAACAACTGGGTGTCTTTAAGCTGCATGTCGGCTTTCCTTAACAGCACCGCGGCCAGCGCGGAGCAAATTATGATTGTAGAAAGGCGCCTCAAAGGCTGCCGTCAGGGAAATCATTCACCGGGCTGAAGCACATAAATAGCGCACTGATTGAAACTCGTGCGGTTCAGCACCCAGACAAGAGCGTTTGAAATCTCAAACGAATCCTAGGATCAAAGGGGGTAAAGGACAATAGCCTGTTCGAAAAAAAGAACGAAAACGCCGCATTTGCCCAATTTTTCTGATCAACGTAGCAAACGGTTGTTACGGTTGCGAAAACCATCGTCGATTCAGCAGCATGGACGCCCGCAGTGCATATGAGTATCATGGCGCCCGCTTGCACCAGTAGCTCAGCTGGATAGAGTACTGCCCTCCGAAGGCAGGGGTCGTGGGTTCGAATCCCGCCTGGTGCACCATACGTCGTAAATGAAAAAGCCTCAGATCTTAGGGTCTGGGGCTTTTTTGTGGGTGTGTGTGTCTGAACAGGGCAACCTGAATTGGGTCCAGGTGTCTGGTTTACGGCACCGGAGAGAAAAAACCGCCCAAGCGGCTTTTTTTCACTCCGTCGTCCAATCAAACTCGTCGTACTCATCATCCTCTTCGTCCCCAACCTCTTCCTCATCAAGGACGTCTTCCTCAAGAGCCTCCGCTTCCTGCTGAGCAAGAAGAAACTCCTTACGACTCTCGGTAATTGCCCGCCTCATGTCCTCCCCTTTCACAGGGCAGTTGAGCATTTGGGCGATGCGATCGATTTTTTTCGCCACGGCTTCCTCCAACGCATCGGCTATGGCCCGATAGTGCGCGCTTTCAGGCCTTGTTGCCAAATGGCCGACCGCTTTGCGTCTCAATTTTTCTGCAATTGCTTGAGTCTGGCCGTGAGGTTTTCCTTGGGAAAGCGTTTGTGCAATGTCGCCATCAGGTCAGCGGCCGCTTGAGGCTGACCTGCTTTTTGCAGGCGGATCACTTCCCTTAATTGATCGTCGATAAACTTTGCCGGCGCCATCACCGGGGGTTTGCTGACCTTCGCTTCGTCAGCCATTTCAGCACTGATCGATTCGGTCTGCGCGGGGGCGGCAAAATCGGCCATTGGCGCGGCAGGTTCTGGCGCAGACATCGCACCAGCGGGAGCCGCGAGCGAACGCGCCACCTGCGCAGATTCCTTCTTGGCAACCGGGGCCGATGCTGTTGGTGCGGGTGCGGGTACGAAGTCGTAGCTAGGCACTTGCTCTGGCGTACGTTGCACCAGCGCCAACATCAGCGCGACACCCACCAGGCTGGCGAATGCGACTTGCCAACGAGGTTTCTGGCAAGCCTTGACCCAGCGATGCCAGAGATTCGGTTTCGGCGCAGGCGTTTCTCGGTGTGCGGCGGCCAGAATGAACGCATCAAGGTGCGCCGGTGGCTCATCGCGGCTGTGTTCACGATAATGCTGCAGCACTTGGTCTTCCGGAGTTTTGCGGGCGTCAGTCATGTCAGTACCTCCTCGGCCAGCAGCCGACGCAGTTTTTGCTGGGCGTAGCGCAAGCGGCTTTTCACCGTTTCCAGCGGTGTTTCGGTGAGGGTGGCGATCTGGGGGAAATCGAGATCGCTGTGGGCGCGTAGCAGGAACACTTCGCGCTGGTCGGCGGGCAGGTTTTGCAGGGCAGCTTCAAGGCGCTGAGTGTCGCGGCTCAGGCTCAGCAGTTGCTCCGGATCGGTCGCCTCATCAATCACGGCGTGGGTTTGTTCGTCATAGCTGTCGTGCAAAGGGTTGTGGATGCCATGTTTGCGCCAGTGGTCGATCAATCGGTTACGGGCAATCTGGTAGAGCCACGTACGAAAATTCGCCCGGCCCTGTGGCTGACTGGTGCTGCGGACCAGGCTCAGCCAAGTTTCCTGGTAAACCTCTTCGGCCAGTTCGGGCTTGCCACTCAGACCAAGCAGGAATCGATAAAGCCCCTGGCGGTGACGGGCGTACAAAATCTCAAACGCCGGCCCGTCGCCCGAACGATAACGGGCCAGCAGTGATTCGTCGCTCGGTTCAAACGCTGACATGTCAGTTGTAGCCTCCCTTCTGCGGCTCATTGTTGGAAGCCGTTGTGGTGCGCAGGCTTTGCGCCAACTCCACCAGTTGCACGAACTCTGCCCGCAGACCGAAACGGTCATCGCCCCGCGCACCGCGTGCCAGGGCCTCGGTGTCCTTCAGGCTGAAATCACCGGTATACCGCCCATCCTTCAGTTGCTGGGAAAACGCTGCCACTGCCGCCGCAAATCGCAGGTCATCACTGGCTTTTCCAACCGAATCACCCGCAATCGGCCGTTCGATCAAGCGACTCTTCCCACCTTCCGGCAACTGATAACGCACGCGCAACATCGCCAGTTCTCCGGTATTTCCGGAAACGACCGATTCCGGCTGGCCATAGCGCAACGGCTCCAGCCAGCCTTTCTCGCCCTTGGGCACAATTTCATACAACGCCGTGACTGTATGCCCTGCACCAATTTCACCGGCATCAACCTTGTCGTTGCTGAAATCCTCACGCTTGAGCGCCCGATTCTCATACCCCAACAGCCGATACTCACTGACCTGAGCCGGGTTGAATTCCACTTGCAACTTCACGTTCTTCGCCACCACTGCGAGGGTCGAGCTGAGTTGATCCACCAGCACTTTGCGCGCCTCGCGCAGGTTGTCGATGTAGGCGTAATTACCGTCGCCGGCGTCGGCCAATTGCTCCATCAGGTGTTCATTGTAGTTATCCACACCAAAACCCAGCGTGGTCAGGGAAACGCCGGTCTTGCGTTTATCCACAGCCATTTGCTTGAGGCTGTCGAAGTCGCTGACGCCGACGTTGAAGTCACCGTCGGTGGCCAGCAGGATGCGGTTGATGCCCTTGGGAATGAAGGCCTGCTGCGCCATTTGATAGGCCAGCTCGATGCCTGAGGCGCCAGCGGTGGAGCCGCCAGCGGTCAATTGATCGATCGCGGTACGAATTTTCGCTTTCTCGCGACCGGACGTTGGCTCCAGCACCACCCGTGAATCTCCGGCATAAACCACCAGCGAAACGCGGTCCTGCTCGCGCAGTTGATCGACCAGCAACTTCAGCGTGCTTTTGACCAGCGGCAAACCCTCGCGGCGGTCCATCGAACCGGACACATCCACCAGAAACACCAGGTTGGCCGGGGCCAGTTCCGCCACCGCGCGATCAGACGCCTTGATGCCTATGCGCAACAATCGGGTATGCGGGTTCCACGGCGATGGCGCCAGCTCAGTGGTCACGCCGAAGGGCGAGCCATCGGTGGGCAGCGCGTAATCGTAGGGAAAGTAATTGACCATTTCCTCGAGTCGCACCGCGCCTTCCGGTGGCAGGCGCCCCTGATTCAGCAAGCGGCGGACATTGGCGTAAGCGCCGGTATCGACATCGGCGCTGAAAGTCGAGACCGGCGCTTCTGCGACGCTGTGAATCGGGTTGTCCGCCAGCGCTTGATACTGCTCGCGCGACTCATCGCGATAACCGGGCGCAGCCACCTCAGGCGCAAAGCTCGCCATCGGTGCCGGACGCACGCTGCGTTTAGCCATGGACGCATCCGCCGCAACGGGCTCGCTGCGCACCAACGCTTCAGTCGTCATTGCACCTTGAGCTGGCAGTGACACGGCAGCGGATTCAGGCTTGGAGGAAACGCCGCAACCGCCAACGGACAGCAACAACCCGATGGCGAAACCCTGGGCGGCCGGGCGGAGGAAATGCAGAGGGAGGGACATGGGGGCTGACCTCAGGAGGATTGATCCATTCATCCTCTGAGACGGACAGCCCGGCAGGTTCGGGTTAAACCGCAGTGAAAAGAATCTTCAGCGGTGATAACGCCGCACTACGCTGCTGTTTCTCAGCACGTGGTCTTTAATCTTTTCCATTAGCTGTGCACGGGTCAGGCCAGCAGGCAAGGCGTCCGGTGCCAGGTCCAGGGCATAAATCTGGATGATGTAGTGGTGCGCGCTATCGCCGACCGGCGGACAAGGACCGATATAACCCGTGGTGCCTTTGACGTTCAAGCCGCCGACGCCTTCCAGGGCGGATTTGGCGCCGACACCGGCCGGGATCTGGTGGGTGGTCGATTTGATGCCGTAATGCACCCAGTGATCGACACCCTGGCCTTTCGCACCATCGGGGTCATGCATGACGATGGCATAACTTAGGGTGCCCGCCGGGCCGGCGTTCCAGTTCAAGGCCGGTGACTGGTTGTGCCCACCACAATTGGGCGCGTCGCTGGCGGCGGCCGAAGTAAACAGGCGGTCATCGGTGACGCCAGGGATGTTCAGGGTGAAACGTTCCTGGGCCTGCACTGGCAGTTGCACGCATAGGGCGACAGCAACGGCCGCCAGCCAAGGGTTCAAAGAGGTCAATCGGGTCATTCCGGAGCACCTTGTGCGGATGGGGCCGTCGTCGGCTTGCGAACTATAGCTGTACCGTTCGTGCGGTGGCAGCAGGAATTGGCTGAACCTCTAAACAAGCGCCAAACTCAATAGGTGAAACGCCTGTCTGGAGACCGATCATGGCACTGCAACGCGTCGCCCGTTTCACCGATGTGCCCGAAAATCGTGGCCTTGAAGTTCAGATCGGGCAAACCAAAATTGTATTGCTGCGGGTTGGCGATCAATTACGTGCATTTCAGGGCGAATGCCCACACGCCGGGGCGCCGCTGGCGGAAGGGGCACTGTGCCATGGGCGCCTGATCTGTCCGTGGCACAAGGCAGCGTATCGGATCGAAGACGGCGCGTTATGTGAACCGCCGTCACTGGACAGTCTCAAGCGTTATCCGCTGGAAGTGCGCGAAGGCGAAGTCTGGGTCGATGATCAGCCGATGAGTGACGCTCACACACCGCCCGCGGATGATGAGCGAACGTTCGCCATCGTCGGTGCCGGCGCGGCAGGTACCGCCTGTGCGGCGGCCTTGCGTGAAAAGGGCTTCGGCGGTCGCATCGTCCTGATCGATCGGGAAACCGACGCCGGCTACGACCGCACGGTGTTGAGCAAATTCGTGATTGCCGGTGAGATGCCGCCGCAAGAAGTCCCGCCGCTACGTGATACGAGCTATTACCAAACGCAGCGCATTGAGCAGCTGCACGGTGAAGTGGCACGTCTGGATTGCGCCAACAAGACCTTGCACTTTGTTGACGGTCAATCGCTGAGCTATGACGCTGCGTTGCTGGCAACGGGCGGCACGCCAAAACCGCTGGCAGTGCCGGGTGCCGGCCTTCCGCAAGTCTTCCTGCTGCGCTCCAGGGATCAGGCCCGGCGGATTCTGGACGCGGCAAAACCCGGTCAGAAAGCGCTCATCATCGGCGACAGCTTTATTGCCATGGAATCCGCGTCAGCCCTACGTGAATACGGGCTGGACGTCACGGTCCTGGCTCGCCATGCAATACCGTTCGCCAAGCAGTTCGGCGAAACCGTGGGCAAGGCGATTCGCGCCCGGCATCAGGCTCACGGCGTGGTGTTTCACACCGATGGCGAGGTCGTGCGCATCGAAGGAACAGACAAGGTCGAAGCGGTGCACCTGGACAACGGTCAACGATTGCCCGCCGATCTGGTGCTGGTCGGCATTGGCGTGACACCCGCGACCGAGGCGTTTGCCGATCTGCCCAAGGCAAAGGATCAGTCGCTGCAGGTCGATGGCGGCATGCGCATCACTGATGGGCTCTGGGCCGTCGGGGATATCGCGACCTTCCCGCTCAACGGTCAGCCGCAGCGGATCGAACACTGGCGCCTGGCCCAGCAACAGGCACGCATCGCCGCGTCCAACATGCTGGGCGGCGACGAGCATTATCTGGATGTGCCGTATTTCTGGACCTGGCACTTCGGGAAAAACTACGACTACCTCGGCCACGCCGAATCCTGGGACGAGGTCGAGTTCAAGGGCGATCCCAACCATCCGCCCTTTATCGGCCTGTTCAGCAAGAACGGCGTGGTGGCCGCCGCAGTGGCCTGCGATCAAGAGCGGGCGATGGCGATGCTGGCTGAACGCATGAAACAACCATTGCCGGTGGATGAGGCCTGGCTGCTGATTCGGGACGAGGATTAGTCTTCAAACACCCGACAGCAAAACGCCCGGCGTCTGCATTGTGCAGAGGCCGGGCGTTTTGTTGAAGCCAGCGGTTTATTGAACCTGTGGCTCGCCGGCGAATTTGCTCATCACGAAACTGACAAACTCTTCAAAGGTCATTTTCTGGCCATTGAATTCCACCTTACTGTTGGCGTAGTGCAATTTGCTGACGATGTTGTTGCCATCCAGTTTGGCCAATTGCGTGCCGACCGCCATGCTGCCGAACATGTCCGAGGTCGCTGTTGCCTGGTCGGCAATCAGCTTGGCGTCGGTCTGACCGTCGATTTGCGATTGCACGGTGAGCAGGTCAACGAGCATGGGCTTGGACACTTGCACATTGACATCCAGCAACGCGATCAACTGTTGGATCAGTTGCTCCGACGGCAGGTCCATGGACTGTGGCTTGGTCAAGTCGAGCACCAGATTGGCGCGGCTTTCACCATTGGGGGATTTGAACGACAGATTCTCCAAAGCAACCTGCGGGCCAGCGGCGAGCAGTTTTTCCAGGCCGGTTTTGACCTGTGCGTTTTCTTCCGGAGTCAAGACCAGTTCCGGAGCCGGCTCGCCAGCGGCAGCGGCTTCGGCGGCGGCTTTCTCGTACGGCTGCAGTTTGGTCTGGTAGATCTGCATCAGCGACATGGTCGCCGGAATGTCGAGGTTCTTCAGGCTCATGGCCAATTGCGCAGAACCGAACGCCTTGCCGTTCAGGGACACTTCGTCAACCTTGTAGTCAGCACGCCCAGAAGCGCTGGTGCCCGACTCTTCCGTCTGGTTTTTCATCTCGAACTTCTTCAAGCCCAATACGGATTGCTTGGCGCCGAAGGTCGTTTTGCTGTCGGTCAGCTCCAGGGTGTTCTCGCCGGTGTAGTAACCGTAGGTGCTTTTTATCAGGTTGCTGGCCACGGTCAGACCGCTCAGTTCAACCTTCACCGGGGTCTGGTCTTCAGCCACGGTGGTCAGCGTCATGCTGTCCATGTAACCGTTGGCCTTGATCTTTTGAGCCTGGGCGCTGGCAGCGACGTCGAGGTTCAGACCAGAAAACTTCAGATTGGACTTGGCATCCAGCGCTACGTCCAGCGGCAGCAATTCAAGGGTGCCGTTGGTGGAGTTGTCGTAGCCGATATTGACCAGGCCTTTGAGCGGCGACTGGTTCTTGGCCGCGGCAAACCATTTTTCCGTGGCAGCGGTTTTTTCAAGTTCGTAGTGACTGGTGGCCATGACCGGCAGCCACTTCAGCGACACCAGGCGCGAAAACGGCAGCGGGCCGTGTTCGATGTGATCGACGAAGAGCAATTCGACCGGGGTCTCACCGAACATTTCACCCTCACCTTTGAGGCGATAGTGCGCGGTGCTGCTGAACACATGACGCTCCAGCGAAACCAGCTCCAGCGACGCCGTGCCATTGGACCCCACCAGCGCGGCGTTCAGCTCTTTGTTGGCGTCGGCGATCGAGGAGTTGAGCACGCCTTCGATTTTGGTGCCGGTGTACCAGGCACCACCGGCGCTGATTGCACCGATGGCAACGACGATTCCAAGAAGCACGCCTGCTGATTTATTCATGTATGACCCAGTCAATGTCCGTTGTTGAAAGTGTGTCGTCTTCCCTGAACCCATGTCGGGTTGCGGTCACGACTGCGCGGAAAGTGCGAAGCAGATTAGCATCAGGCGCGTTGGGCGACCCAATGATTAAAGGTTAAAGAGTGTCTATGGACCGTTCGCAAGGGTTGAGAGTTTCAGCGCACAGGAAATCGCTATCGCGGGCAAGCCCGCTCCCACAGGTTCGGTGAAATCATTGTGGGAGCGGGCTTGCCCGCGATAGCGTCGGTTCAGGCGAATTCAATTCAGGAATATTGGACCTCAATCTCATCCAGCTGATGATCAAAACTTTTCAGCCGCGCCGTCCACGTATACACAAGCACTTCAAAATCCCGATTGATCACCGCCCCGCCCGTGACCTCAGCGCGCGGGTCGCAGAAATCCAGCTGATAGCGTTCGCGGGCCATGGCGGTGGCAACATCCGAGAGCTCGCGGGCGTTATTGAGCCAGTGCGGGCCGTCTTCGGCGATTTGCTTGTCCAGCTCCAGGCATTGTTTCTTCAGCGATTCGAGGCTTTTTTCCAGGGGTGTACCAGTGAGTTCACCCATGACTTCCTGGAACGTGCGCCCCGGTTGCCAGTAGCTGCCCCAGAAATAGCGGTCAAACACCGTTTCCACCCGACGCAAGGCCACCTTGGTGTCCCAGATGAGCACCAGCGTTTTGCCTCGTTCGCACTGTCTTTTTTTGACGCGCTGACCCTGGACCGAAGCCCAGGCCACTACTGCAATAGCCATCACGGCAATCAGCGCCGATGCGCTATCGAGAAACACCAGAGCCTTGTCGATCTGGTGGGACAGCATGACGCCGTAGAAATAGGTGGCCGACAGCAAAACCAATGCCGTGATAGCGCACCAGAAGCCGGGAGCATAAGGGTTTTTCATTATTAGATCCCCATGACCAACGCGAGCCTTGATCGATGAAGTCGACGCGCGACTTCATCATGTCAAAGCATAGCAACGGCCTCAGGGTTTGCTGGCGTTCGAGCCTTGCGTTCGTCCGCTTTCCCAGCCGCCGCCCAGGGCGAGGAACAAATCGATCTGGCTCATCGCAACTTGCGTGTTGGCGGAAGCCAGTTGCGCCCGCACATCGGTGTAGGTGCGGGTCGCTTGCAGGTCGGCCAGAAACGACTCACGGCCGGCCTGGAAGAAGCGGTGGGTCTGGTCGGCGGCCAGTTGCGCCGACTGTTCGGCGTCGGCCAACGCATCGCGACGTTGCAACAGCGCGGAATACTGCGCCAGGCTGGTCTGGGTCTCGCGGATGGCGTTGAGCACCACGCCGTCGAAATGCGCCAGTGTGCCTTGGGTCGTCGCTTCCGCCTCACGGATTCGCGCCCGGGAGCCGTTGGACGGCACGGTCCAGCTCAGCAACGGCCCGAAGCCCCAGCGATTGGTCGACGGTTTGCCGAGGTTCTCCAGAATGCCGACGGTTCCAACCGTCGCGCCAATGCTGATGTCGGGGTACAACTCGCCCGTGGCGATACCGATGCCGGCGGTCGCGGCGGCCAGTCGACGTTCGGCCTGACGTACGTCAGGGCGGCGTTTGAGCAAGGTCGCGCCGTCACCGACCGGCAACAATTGGGTAATTTTCGGCAATTCGGCGCAGGTAGCGGTGCCGGCAGGCAATTGGTCGACCGGTTTGGCCAACAGCATCGACAAGCGGAACAGCCCGGCCTGACGCGCGGCCTCATAACGCGGCATGTCGGCGCGCAAGGATTTGAATTGGGTTTGCGAACGAGTGACCTGGGTTTCATCGCCCCGCCCGGCATCACGCAGACGCTGGATCAGCGTGGTGCCCTGAGCTTGCAGGTCGAGGGAATGCTGGGCAATTTCCCGCTCTTCGTTGGCCGCGCACACCTGGGTGTAGGCCCGGACCACATCAGCGACCAAGGTAATGCGTGCCGTATCGGCGGCCGCTTGTGTCGCATCGGCATTTGCCTTGGCGGCTTCGATACCGCGTTGCAGCGTGCCAAACAGGTCGAATTGATACGAGGTGGTGATGCCGATGTCACCGACGTTGGCCACCGGCACTTTCTCCGGTAGCAAGAACGCTTCGCCGGATTCCTGCAAACGTTGCGCGCCCATCTTCACGCCGCCGCTCCAACCACCGGCCGCCTGCGCTTCGTCGACCTGAGCACGAGCCCGGGAAAGGCTCGCCGCCGCCACGCGCAAATCGGTGTTGGTGGCCATCGCCTGCTGGACCAATTGGTCCAGGCGCGGATCCTGATACAAGCGCCACCAATCGGCGGGTACCGGGGCGGAAACGACATTTTTGCCGTCCACCGCCAGGTTGCCCTGCAGATCTTCGCGGTGGATGGCGGCCTCGTCCGGCAAATGATAATCCGGCCCGACCACCTGACAGGCCGACAGCAACAAACCTAATCCGGCGACCGCCAAACCTGAGGCCCTGCTCATTTCGCGGGCTCCTGCGGCTGGTCATCCATGATCGATACGGTGGCGGTCCGGCCGGCGATCATGCGGAAATCCGCCGGCACGTCGTCGAAGGCGATCCGCACCGGAATCCGCTGGGCCAGTCGCACCCAACTGAAGGCCGGATTGACGTTGGGCAGCAGGTTGCTGCCGCTGCTGCGGTCACGGTCCTCAATGCCGGCGACGATGCTTTCCACATGACCGCGCAGGCGTGCGCGGTCGCCGATCACTCGGATGTCGACGCTCTGGCCGACATGAATGCCGTCCAGTTTGGTTTCTTCGAAATAGCCGTCGATGTGGAACGAATTGCTGTCCACCACCGACAACACCGGACGCCCGGCCGTGACGAATTCCTGCGCGCGCGGCGCACGGTCGTTGACGTAACCGTCCACCGGGCTGCGGATGGTCGAGCGATCGAGGTTGAGCTGGGCGCTGTCCACCGCCACCTGGGCTTCCATCAACGCCACTTCGGCGCGGGCCACCCGCGACTGACTCTCTTCCAGTTGCTCACCCGGCACCAAGTTGCCCAGACCACGGTTACGTTTGGCTTCACGTTGCGCCTGGGCCAGGGTTTCCTGACGGTCGGCCACGGCGGCCTTGGCTTGGCGCAGAGCCAGTTTGAAACGGTCCTGGTCGATGCTGAACAGCACCTGGCCGCGCTTCACCAGTTGGTTGTCGCGCACCTCCACTTGCTGGATCAGCCCGGATACGTCCGGGGCGATCTGCACGATATCGGCACGGATGTGCCCGTCCCGCGTCCACGGGGCGAACATGTAATACATCACCATGCGCCAGACCACGACGACGGCGAAACTCACGATCAGCAGGGTCAGGACTACGCGACCCAGGGTCAAAAAAGGTTTTCTCATGTCATCAGGTATCGACTGAGTGAGTCCACGGCGCCGAGCAGCAAGGCGTAGAGAGCCACGTTGAACAATGCCCGGTGCCAGACCAGACGGTAAAAGTGCAGGCGCGTCAGCAACCCGTGCACCAACAGGAACAACAAATACGTAATGCCCATCAGCACCAGCAGCGTGGGCAGAAAGACCCCGCTGATATCCAGGTCACCGATCATAAAGGCGCTCCATCAATGCCATGGGGAAGCGGTTCTTCGAGTTCACCGGCGCTGACGAATTCAACACCGGGCAGCAAGGCCAGACGCAAACCGCTCAATGCGTGCAGCAAGTGCAGACGCGCGCCGTCATCACATTCGATATTGAGCGCGCGGCGGGCGCGGTCGAGGGTCATCAGCAGCGGACTCGGGGCCGGCAATCGCTCGCCCGCCTTCAAACACGCCTTGAAGTACTCGCCGACCTCGGCCACCACTTGATGTAGCAACGCTTGCGGCGTGCCGACCACTCGCGGCGTGTAAGCGAGCAAGTCGAGCACGTTCAGGGCCACGCGCACTTCGCGCAGCGCAATACCCGTGTCTTGTCCGGTCATCGCCAGGCGCGGCAGATGCTGCATCAGCCGATCGAGCATCTGCACGCCAAGGTGGCGGTGTTCAGCCAGTGACGCCGGTTCGCTGAGGCTGACGATGTCGCGCCAGCTGAAACGCGTCAGGCGCTTGGCCGCCAGCTCCGCCCCGAACGGCCGGGCGATCAGGGTCCAGACGAACGCGAACAGCAAGCCGACCGGGCCGGCCAGGTTGGAGTTGACGAAGCTGAGGAAGTCCGCGTCGTAGGCGCCCTGAATACTGATGAAGGACGAGGTGTTGACGAGGGTCAGCAGCATGCCCAGATAGAACTGCGGCTTGACCGTCAGCGTGCCGATGCAAATGAACGGCACCGAAAATGCCAGCACCAGCATCGGGAAGTCATGCAGGTTGGGCAGTACCAGAAACAGATAGAGACTGGCGAACAGCACCGACATCGCGGTCCAGAAAAAGAACCGGAAGATCTGCGGCGCCGGGTCGTCCATCGACGCGAAGAAACTGCACGCCACCGCCGCCAGAATCACCGCTGCCCCACCGTCGGTCCAGCCGAGCAGAATCCACAGCACCGAGGCAACGATGATCGCAGTCACCGTGGACGCCGCCGAATAGAGCATCAGCCCTCGGTCGAGAAACGGCGACAGGCGACCCAGGCGCCAATGCCGATACACCGCGCGCCAGCTGTCCTGACTTTCGCACTGAATCGCATATTGCAGGCTGCGGCAGTCTTGCCACACATCGATCCACTCGCCGAGGCGATACAGCGCGTTGGAAAACAGCAGCTGTTTGCGGTCATCCAGCGCTTCGGCGGGCGGTTGCAGCGCCTCGAGTCGCTCTTTCAGCGCCTGCCAACGGCCGATGTCCGCATCTTTGTGGTCGAGCCATTCGGTGGTCGCGGTCAGCACCGGCGCGAACTTATCCACAAGCTCGGGAGTGCGTCGTTCAAGGGCATACAACGCGTCATCAAGGGCATCGATCACGGGCAGCAAGTGAATCATTCGCCCGCGCAGTTCCTTGGTATTGCGCACCGTCTGCGGCCGCGCGCCCTCGTGGGGCAACTGACCGATCATCAATTCCAGGCTGTTGAAGGTCGCGACCATCGCCGAGCGCAAGGCACTGACTTCGTCCGGCTGTACGTTGCGGCTGAGGAAACGCTGGCTGTAAGTCGAGGCGTCGGCGAACCACTTGCTCACTGAATCGTTGAACACCGGCGCCAGCCGTCGAGGCCAGAACATCGCGCCGACCACCGCTGCTACCGCGATGCCGAGGAAGATTTCTTCGGTTCGTGCTTCGGCCACGTCCCACACCGCCAACGGGTTATCCACCACCGGCAAGGCGATCAGCGGCAAGGTGTAGCCGGCGAGCATCAGTGCGTAACTGTTGGCCGTGCGCAGATGCAGGGACAGGAACAACAACGTCCCGGTCCACAGCGCGATCACCACCACCAGCACATACGGGCTCTGGACGAACATCGGCACGAAAAAAACCGCTGCCGCCGCACCGAGAAAAGTACCGACGGCACGGTATAGCGCCTTGGAACTGGTAGGACCGACAAACGGGCTGGAGACGATGTACACGGTCGCCATCGCCCAATATGGACGCGGCATTTGCATGAGCATGGCGATGTACAGCGCGATCATCGACGCCGCGAACGTGCGTATCCCGTAGAACCAGTCCCGCGCCGGAGGAACGCCAGTGAAAAATCCGCTCAAGGGTTGACCACCGACGGCGCGTTGGCCGCTTCAAACGCTTTCAATACTCGCAGCGTCGCTTCCAGATCACTCTGGTCGATCCCTTCAAGCACTTCATGACGCAGGCGTACCAGCTCCACCTCAACCGCCTGCACCAACTCCCGGCCGGTTTGCGTCAGGCTCAGGCACTTGGCGCGCCGGTCATGGACGTCTTCGGTGCGACAGACATAGCCGGCGTGACACAACTGATCGAGCAGACGCACCAGCGACGGACTCTCCATCCCCGCCGCTTGCGCCACCGTCACCTGCCGAACGCCCTCGCCCAAACGCCCGATCATCAACAACGGGACGGCGCAGGCTTCGGAAATTCCATAGTTGACCAGCGTGGTCTGGCAGATCTTCCGCCAATGCCTGGCGGCCACCACCATGGAGCTGCTGATGTTCATCTGGAGAGCGTCGAGGGTTTTCGGCACGAGGGGAAATACACACTGTTAGTTTGCTAACTATCAATATGACATTTGGAGGGAAAGTTGGTCAAGTTTTGAAACAACTCTGTGACCAGAGGATGCTTCCCCCTTAGATATTGCCCAACAATTTTTGCGCCTCGCTCTCGATAAAATCCAAAACCTCCTCCGACACGCTGTATTGAAACTGCTTACGACGGTGTTTTGAAACCTTGCCATCGTTGTCCAAACACATCATCACCAGCTTCGACAGATCGCTCCCCCGTACATCGAAACGCTGATTGACCGCTTTGACCACACGGTCGTAACGGTCCAGAAACTCGGTCTCCTCCCGAAGTTCGATTTCCAGCGCGCGGCGTGCCATTTGCAATGTGAATTCAACGCAGCGAGTGGCGTCCCAGAAGCGATAAACGGACGGGAGCCCAATGAATTTGAAGGCCATTTGATCAGCATCCAGCCAGGTGACGTTCCAAAAATCGCGAGCCGGTTTGGAGAAGTCTTTCAGCGCCTCAAGGTAGTTCGCTTCTTCGTGCTTCATCGCCACGGAAACCGGTAGCAACAGCCCATTTTCCAAGGCACCGGAATGGCAAAGGGTCTGATGAATCAGGAAACGTGAAAGTCGACCATTACCATCCATGAACGGATGAAGGAAGACGAATCCGAACGCGGTCACGGCAGCCGCTACCAGTGGGTCGACATGCCTCGAAGACTGATTGGCGAAGGTCATCAACTCCTCCATCAGTTCACGGCACAGATCCGGTGCGGGTGGTACGTAGCTGACGCCAGCAGCGCCCCGCAAACCGTTATGCAAGTGATTCTGTTCATGGCGAAACAGGACAGCTTTGTCAAAAGGATTGGAAACGGTGCTGTTCTGCAATTCGACCAGATAGTCTTCACTCAACGCCCGGCCTTCATGTGCCTGACGCAGCAGTTGAACAAAGCGACGTGATTTTTCTTCGCTGGGTTCTTCTTTCTCGATGGCGAAGGAATCGCGGGTTTCGTGCAGGTAAGCCCAGTTGATGGCGCGGTCCATCATTTCCGGCGGTAATGTCGCCATAAAGGCTTTGGCTCGGCCGAGAATGTCGAGACTGAGCAGGGTTTCGAGTTCAGGCGTTCGTTCTACGGTGGCGCAGTAGCGCAGAGAGCCAAGCCCATTGAACTCAATACGCCAACGCGTGTTTCTAACAATTGGGCCAGTTACATAACGTGCGGGGTCGAAAAGCGGTGCAAACCTGCTGTTTATGGGGATTGCATAATCGAGTCGACGATTCGTTAACTCTTCCCAGAGAAAACAAGCCTTTCGTACAAAGACGCCATTTGGTGCTTTTGCCAATTCTTGAAGTAATTGCTCGGCAACGACTGCCTCAAGCGCGGCGGCCAGAATTGCGAGATTGATGCCTTCGTGTTTAAGCGCAAAAAAAATGTGTTCAAGGGTCGAGTCGGTTGCCGGCGCTACAGATTGAGGAACAGCCAGGCAATCTCCAATCATCGAGATGCGCGTGACTGGTTTGATCATAGCCACACGCGTCGGCGCGATAACCTTGAGTTTTAAAGCATCATGGAGGTGTGCGTATCCAACCAAGGGCATTGTGGGCGTCCACAGAAAAAGTTCACAAACGCGATTAAAGCCCAGATTTCTGCAACGCCTGTAAGTTTTTTGCACATTTCGGTCGTTTCGTTAAGATTTTTACACCCCTCGCCCCTTCCTCAACATCACATCCAACTGATCCACCACCTCCGCCCAATCCGCGTCATCGAGAATTTCGCCCCGCAAAAAGTCCGCCTGACTCTGGGTCCAGAAAAACGCGTCCGCCAGATGCAGCTCCGGTTTGAGCGGTGAATGGGTGGCGATGAATTGGTCGATGCTGATCGGGTCGTTGTCCAGGCCGAGTTGTTTGAACAGCGAGGGAAGGCTGTGGGTTGGGGATTCCATGGTTGGCTCCTTTTTATGGCAAATGATGGGGTGACTGCTTTGCAGTCAATCGCGGGCAAGCCACGCTCCCACAGGATTGCGAAACCCTGTGGGAGCGTGGCTTGCCCGCGATGACGGTATCACCGATGCCGCAAAACTCATTGGCTCAACTCACGCACCTCGGCATGCGGCACCATTTTCAGAAACTGCGGCATGTCCATGTGCAGCAGATTGGTGTGGTTGCCAGCTTCCAGGTAAATGTCTTTCTGGCGGGTCAGCAACGGGTCGATGACCACATCCAGTCCATAGGCTTCGCCCAGGGCTGGCACGGCGCCGCGTTCACAATCCTCAAACAGGTGCGGCAGATTGCTTTCCCGGGAGACCTGCCATTCGCCACTGCTGCGCACTTTGCTCAAGTCCAGATGACGACTCGCCGGCAGCACGGCCATCAAGTAATGCCCGTGTTTGTCGTCGAGGATCACCGACTTGGCCACCCGTTCGGCAGGAATGCCCGCCAGCCGTGCGGTTTCAAGGCTGCTGGCCGAGTGAGGGTGGGCAACGACGTCATATTCGCAGTGCGCCTTGTCCAGGCTGTTTTGTACGGTTCTTGCCATACGCATGATGCACCTCGGTGTCCGCAACAACGATTGGCGGACAATGGTTAACCCTTTTACACCCTTAAAAGTTTAGGCCTGCCAGGGCTATCCGGTGGGAAATCTGCTCATCGGCTGACGTCGACATCTGATCAAAAATCGTACAGCCAACAGCTCAGCTAGACTGTATACAGAACACCCTGACTCTCCCGGAGGGTCACGTGAACACTCGTTGCTGTTTAGTTGCACTGCTGCTGGCCTTGAGCGGATCGGTTTTCGCTGCGGACACCGTCGTGCTGCTGGTTCCCAACCCCATCGGGATCTGGCTGATCACGTTCGGCATTGCGTTTCTGATCGCCGAGGCAGCCTTGCCCAATTATGGTGTGATCGGTCTGGGCGGCATCGCGATGTTCGTGATTGGCGCAATCATTCTGACCAACACCGAAGTGCCTGTGCCATTGATGATCGGCCTGGGATTGATCAGTGCGCTGCTGTTGATTTACCTGCTGATCCGCGCCCTGAAAACCCGGCCGCGCCGAGCCGTCACTGGCGATGCCGAACTGCTGGGCAGCGTGACGGCAGTGACATCGCTGCAGGCCGACAGCGCCTGTAACGGCTGGGTGCACCTGCAGGGAGAACAGTGGCAAGTATTCAGCGCCACCCCGCTGCAACCCGGGCAAAAGGTCCGGGTGGTGGGCCGCAAGGGATTACTGCTGCAAGTGGCCGCGGCTGACGCGGCGCCGGGTGGAGAATAAACATGGGCCTGCAATTGGGTTTTGCCGCGCTGCTATTACTGGTGATCGCGCTGGCGGGATCGACCTTTCGCATCCTGCGCGAATACGAGCGCGGGGTGGTGTTCCAGCTTGGGCGCTTCTGGCAGGTCAAAGGCCCTGGTCTCATTCTGTTGATTCCGGTGGTCCAGCAAATGGTCCGGGTCGACCTGCGCACGATCGTGCTCGACGTGCCGCCACAAGACGTCATCACCCGCGACAACGTCTCGGTCAAGGTCAACGCTGTGCTGTATTTCCGCGTGCTTGACCCACAGAAAGCCATCATCCAGGTCGAAGACTTCCTCATGGCCACCAGCCAACTGGCGCAGACCACGTTGCGGGCCGTGCTCGGTAAACATGAACTCGATGAACTGCTGGCCGAGCGCGAACGCCTGAACATCGACATCCAGCAAGTGCTCGACGCCCAGACTGATGCTTGGGGCATCAAGGTCGCGAACGTCGAGATCAAGCACGTGGACCTCAACGAATCGATGATCCGCGCCATCGCCAAACAGGCCGAAGCCGAACGGGAACGGCGGGCTAAGGTGATTCACGCCGAAGGCGAATTGCAGGCCTCGGAAAAACTCATGCAGGCGGCAGAAATGCTCGGCCGCCAACCGGGGGCGATGCAGTTGCGTTACATGCAGACGCTGAGCTCGATTGCCGGCGACAAGAGTTCGACCATTGTCTTTCCACTGCCGATCGAGTTGCTCAAGGGGATGGCGGATTTGTCGGGGAAATCGTGATGGCCCCAAAAGATCGCAGCCTCGTTTCACTCGACAGCTCCTACAGTTGAAATGCGAACCCTGTAGGAGCTGTCGAGTGAAACGAGGCTGCGATCTTTTGACCTTCCCCACATAACACTACCGTCCGGTAGCTGCGTCGGAGATTTCCTTCAAGTTGTAGTGGTGTTGGTGAAGTTGTTACCGCCCAAACCCAGGTCTAGTCTGGACTTGTCACTGAATAATCGGTGACACGGACGTGCAAGTCCGGGTAAAACCCACACCGAAACGCTGCCTCAGGCCATTCATCAGGCATTCCATGCTTGCTGAAATTGCTTTATGGCGGCTGTGTGCGGGAGACCTTCGGGTCTGCCGAGGTTTAGGTGGTGGGTCTTTTACTCGGTCTTGCACCCCGCACATAGCTGCCACCCTACCTTTCGCGTGCAAGCGAACAGGGTCAGCTCTTTTAAATAAAAGAGAGGTCACCATGTTCAAAGTAAGTCCGAATCCACCAGAAAACTCTGGTACCCCATCCGAAGAATCCATCGAAGCTGAAAAGCTCAAAGAAGCCGCTGACCGCGCCTTCGCCCACTACTTTCCCCCGGTTAGCGAAAAACCAGCCAAACGCCGCAAAGGCCATCTCTTCACCGTTTCCCCTGATATCGACACTGAAGCCCTACTGGCCAACGCCTCCGAAGACCTGCTGTCGATCAGCGCCATTGCGGCCGATCTGGCGGACGATGTCGACGGCACACGGCGCTCGGTAGCCCTGGCCCTTAGCCGCATGGCTGATGGTGTGCAGTTGCTTGTAGAACGAGCGCTGGATCATTGGGAGGAATTGAAGATGGCGCAGGCTCAGGCCAAGGTTTAGCCGGGTAGATTGGTGGTGAGTTGAAGATCGCCATCGCGGGCAAGCCCGCTCCCACAGGATCGCAGTCGTACACAAATCTTGTGTTCAACGAAGATCAACTGTGGGAGCGAGCCTGCTCGCGATGGCGTCAGTAAAGTCGATACATGGCTTGGCAACTGCCGCGCTCTCGTTCAAGCGCCTCATACGGCGCTCGCGCCCAGCGATCAATCCGCTCGCGCAACAGCGTCGACGCTTCACGATGCTTGTCCTCGCTGTCCCCGACAAACACCTCTGAAGGCTGCTTGGCATGCCGCCCCACCGCCGCAAACACTTGCTCACGCTGCAAATCATCCAAGCCAAAAAACTCAGCCAAACGCCCAGCCATCGTCCCCGGTAATTCGCTGTAGTTCACCGCCGCCCCACCGAACGCCCGGCATTGCGCCAAGCCTGATTCCAACAATCGCCCCAGCCACCGTGCGATGTAATCCTCTGTGCCGTCAAAGGGCAATCCGTCATCCAGCCCACTTGCCCCGATCATCCCCGGCACCATGTGCATGCCGGGTCGGCGCAGATGTGAAACAGCGATTTCCAGCGGATCGCGGTACAGAAACAACCACGGCGTCTCGGGAAAAGATTCGCGCAACAGCGGCAATTCAGCGATGTTCCAGGCATCGAGTTTGATCACCAGGCGCTGCTCGACACCGAGCCGACGCTGGCCGTAGGCAGACAGTAATCCTTGAATGGCAGCATGCCGTTCGGCTGCCGGTAAATCACTGCGGAGCAAGGCATCCAGCGGCGGCGGCTCGCTGATCACACAGTGGTTCTCAAGTTGCGCGAGCATCTGGCTGATGAGGGTCGAACCGCAGCGGGATGCATGAAAGATAAACGCGCTCGGCGCCAGACCGGGGCTGCGTTCCTGCCAATCAATGAGCGTCGTCAGCGGCGTTTCGCGGCGAAACGCCTGATTGAACGGCAGTCGCAACGCCTCTTCCACGGCATCACGGAAAAACGGCTGATGCAGCCGCGTGTAGCCGAACTAGCACCAGTCCACCCGCCACTGCCCAGCGACCTGCCAGACGCGGATCGGCAACCACCCCTCAAGATTCAGGCGCGCCATTGTTCGTTCCATTGACGCCGACCGTCGCGCATCGCTGCACGCAGTTCCTCGGTGGTAAACGGCAACCCGCGCTCGACGCCCAGCTCCACCACACGGGCAACAAACGCTTCCGTGTCATGCAAGCCCTGCAAGGTCTGGCAGAGCTGCGGATCGCTTTCCACCAGCGCTTTGAACTGCGCAAAGAACGCATGACCGACATCGGGACGTGGCGTCGCCGCCAGCCCATCAAGAATCGCCTGTTCCAGCCAGGCACCCGGACGGCAATCGAGCACCAGATGAACCCGCGCCCGAGTATCCCGATTGTCCACCCGATGCGGCCGCGACAGGTCGAGAAACCAGCACTCGCCCGCCGCCATCGGCATGCGCTGACCGTCCAGCATAAAGTCCACATGAGGCGGGCTGAGCAGCGGGATGTGTAGACGCAGATCAGCGTCTGGCCCGCCGAGGTCGTAGTCGCGATGCTCGTGAATCTGCCCGCCCGGCCCGAGCCGCAGCAGGCGTGCGCTGACGATTTCCAGCGGCAGATCACGCAATCCTTGCCGCCATCGAACATCCCGCAACCACGGCTCGCGCAACAGCGGCTCACCGCGACCGGGCGACAACTCCGTCAACGCATCCTGTGCCGAAATCAGCGCGACACCGCTCCAGTCCCCGGCGTAATAATCACTGTTGAAATGAGCGTGCCACGTATCCTCGTCAATTGCCGCCAGCGCCTGCAACAACAGCGGCAAATCCACCGCCACCGGCAAGCGGGAGAAAGCCGCTCGACTCATCGTTTCGGCAGCACCGCGCATTCGCCGAGCCAGGTCAGCAAGCGGTCGAGGCACGCCTCAACCGATAGCACTCCGGTGTCGAGTACCAAGGCAGCCGACGGCGGTGTTTCATAGGGCGCGGAAACGCCGGTAAATCCCGCCAGGTCACCGCGACGTGCCCGGGCATAATGACCTTTGGGGTCACGCTGTTCGCACACCGCCAACGAAGCGCTGCACCAGACTTCGCGGTAGTCCTCACCCAGACGCTTGGCGAACACATCTCGCAGCTCAACCAGCGGCGCGATCATGGCGAGGATGACGATCTGCCCGTTCTCCACCAACAACGCCGCCACTTCACTGGCCCGGCGAATGTTCTCCAGACGATCATGGTCGGTAAAACCCAGGTCGCGATTGAGCCCGACCCGCAGTCCGTCGCCATCGAGCACCAGGCTCTGCACGCCGCGCTCGAACAGTTTGGCGTGCAACGCCTGCGCCAGCGTCGACTTGCCCGCCGCCGGCAAACCGGTCAGCAGAATCGCCGTGCCGTGATGACCATTACGCACCTCACGCTGTTCGCGGCTGATGCTCGCCGTCGGCGCGCGTAGATTATTGTTCTGGGGCATGGGTCACCGGCACGGTTATGTTGCCCGACGCCCATGCCGCCTCGCGGTTGGCCAACGCGGTGGCAATGGACTGGACTTCGGTGGATTGGACCTCGTCCGGCATCGGATCGAGGCCGGCACTGGCGAAAATCTGACCATAAGCGTTACGCAGATCAGCATAGGACAGGTCACGGCGCAAATCTGCCTGCAACGTATTCAGTTCGCCCTGGATCAGGTCCAGTTCACCGAGGCCCGCCGCCTGATGACGGTTACGCAACTGCCCGAGAATCTGCCCGTCGATGCTCGACAATTCCTGGTTGGTCTGGAACTGGTGCAGCGCCTCCTGATAGTTGGCGTTGGCCACGTAGAGCTGGGCCAGCACGGCGATGGACATGGCCTGACGGCGCGCCTTGGCGACTTCTTCGCCGGCCTTGGCCACGTTGATCGCGGCCGGTGCGGAAATCACGTTGAACAGGTTCCAGGTCAGCTTGACCCCGTAGTCGGCCCACTTGTCATTAACCAGAAACGAGTTGCTGTCGTAATGCCCGCCCGCCGAAAACTCCAGCCCCGGCAACAATCGCAGCATGGCTTTACGGGTTTCGGCGGTGCTGATGCGAGTTTGGTAATCCTGCTCGCGCAGTTCCGGACGGCTGGCCAGGGCTTCATGTTCCAGGCTGGCCATGCCGACCTTCAATTGCGGGATCGAGTAATCATCCGGGGTCGCCAGTTTCACATCGGTGCCCATTGGCAGGTTGATCAGGGTCGCCAGTTCGGTTTTGGCCAACGACAAGGCCCGGCGCTGCTCTTGCAACTGGCGGGTCGCTTCGATCAGCGAACGCTGATAACCCAACGCCTGGACAGGATCGCCGATGCGTTGTGTGCTCATGCTTTGACTGTTGCTGCGCGCGGTATCGACCCGGGCCATCAGGCTGTCGATCTGCGTGAGCAGACGCTCGGCGGCCACCGCTCGCCAATAGGCCGAGCGCACATCCTGGACGATGGTGTTGATCACCTTGCGCCGACGTTCCTGCACGATCAGTCGCTGGTCGCCCTGCTGCTTGGCGCTGATGTAACTGACGCCGAAATCGAGGACGTTCCAGACCATGGTCAGGTCGGCCACACGGCGGTCACGGTCCTGGGAGGTCGAAGGCTCCAGAGACTGGGTACCGGTGAGCACGCTCTGGCTGCTGGAGGCACCCTGGTTGTTGCGCCCGACATAACCTGCGTCGAGCGCCATGCGCGGCAGCATGTCGAAGCTGGCGAGGTCGAGTTGGCGCTTGGCCAACGCCTCTTCCATGATCTTGAGCCGGCCTTCGAGGTTGTATTTCACCGCGCGGGCCATCGCCTGGTGCAAGGTCAAAGGACCATTGAGGGGCTCCTGACCGGTGTACATCGTTTGTAGATCACTCTTGGCGCGCTGTTCGCTGACGCTACGTTCAATCGGTTCACTTTTGACCGCACATCCGCTGATCGCCAGCGCCAGCAGACTGGCGCCGAACAACTTCTGACTTCTATTCATCCTTGACTGCCCCTGGGTTGCGCATTGTTCTTAAATTGTTCAGGCCTGCATTTCGCTGATGCCGACCTGTTTCAACGCCGCCGCCAAGCGGTCGACCTGCCGTTGCTCGGTGTCTGTGAGCTGTTGCAATTGCTGGTTCAGGGTCAATGCGCCAAACACGCCGCGCAGTCCTTGGGACGCATCCCCGCCCTTTATCGAATGACTGCCAAAGGTGTTCAGCGAATCCCGTTCGCTGGCGGTGTCCTGATTGAACAGGCTCGACAAGGTGCTGGTGCTGAACACTCCGCCATCGCCACCGCCAAAGCCGAGGAAACCGTGACCCGTGCCATCGCCACCGCTCTCGCTGCTGCTGAAGACCTGTGCAATGAAGCTTGGCGACAGCGCGCCGCGATTCATGAAAATGTCGCCCAGCGGTCGGATCCCGTTGCCGATCACCCGGTCTTCGAACAACGGTGCAAATGTCAGCGGCGAACCGAGAGTGCCGCTCGGTGGGGCGAAGATAATCGGCTGCAGTGGCACGTTGGGCTGATCAGGGACGCTGACTGGTTGCGTGACCCGGAATTCTGGATCCGGCGACACAATCACCAGCGGCGAGGTCGTCGCTACCGTGTTGACGGCGTAGCTGTTAGAGCTGCTGAGGCCAATGCCGGTATTGCCGGATGCATCGCTGACACCCGAGGTGTTCACGCTGATGGCGTTATTGGTCGTGTTGACGTTGGCGCTTGGTGTCAGCACCGCCGTCCAGGTGATGCCGCCGTCGTTGCTCGACAGGTTGGACAACGTGCCGTTGGCCACACTGATGTCAGACAGGTCGAACCCGCTAACGGCCTCATTGAAGGTGAACGTCACCAGCGACGTCTGGCCGGCGCTCAGGTTCGGGTTGGCGATGACAACGGTGGCGGTCGGCCGCTCGCCGTCGATGGCGTAATTGTTCGACACCGCGACGCCGCTGCCCGTGTTGCCTGCCTGGTCGGAGACGTTGCTGGTATCGAGGGCGATGAAGTTGCTCGGATCGGACATGTTCGCGGTCGGCGTGAAGGTCGCGGTCCAGGTTTTGCCGCCGTCGCTGCTGGTGAGGTTGCTCAATTCGCCGTTGGTCACGCTCAAATCCGACAGATCGAAATCGCTCACCACCTCGCTGAAGGTGAATGTCACGAGTGTCGTCTGGCCAATGCCCAAATGCGGGTTGGCGACCACGATGGTGGCGGTCGGGCGGGTGGCGTCGAGGGCGTAGTTGTTGGAGATGGCAATCGAGGCACCGGCATTGCCGGCGGCGTCGGCCACGTTGCCGGTGTCGAGCAGGATCAGGTTGGTGGCGTCGTTGATGTTTGCCGTCGGCGTCAGGGTCGCGGTCCAGTTCACGCCGCCGTCACTGCTGGCCAGGTTGGACAGCACGCCATTGGCCACGCTGAGGTCCGACAAGTCGAAACCGGACACCGCTTCGCTGAAGGTGATGGTCACCGTGGTGGTCTCGCCGATGCCCAGGCGGTTGTCTGCCACCACAATGGTCGCGGTCGGACGCGCCGTGTCGACCGCGTAGTTGTTGGAATCGGTCACGCCCACGCCGGCGTTGCCAGAAGCGTTGGTCACGCCGCTGTTGTCCAGGCTGATCAGGTTAGTGGTGTCCGTCACATTGGCAGAAGGCGTGAAGGTCGCGGTCCAGGTGATGCCGCCATCGCTGCTGCTGACGTTGCTCAACGTGCCGTTGGCGATGGTCAGGTCAGCGTTGCTGAAACCGCTGACGGCTTCACTGAAGGTGATGGTTACCCCAGACGTTTCACCCACCTTGAGGGCGTTGTCGGCGATCACGATGGTCGCGGTCGGCACCTGGGTTTCAACGACGTAATTGGCCGAATTGATAACGCCTGTCCCGGCGTTGCCAGCCAGATCGCTGACGCCGGAATTATTCAGGGTGATGAGGTTACTGGCATCGGTAATGCCGGCAGTCGGGGTGAAGGTTGCAGTCCAGGTGATGCCGCCATCGCTGCTGGTGACGTTGCTCAACGTGCCATTGGCAACGCTCAGGTCGCTGTTGTCGAAACCGCTGACGGCCTCGCTGAAAGTGATGGTCACCAGCGCGGTTTCGCCCGGTTTCAGGGTCGCATCGCTCAACACGATGGTCGCGGTCGGGCGCTGGCTGTCGATGACGTAGTTGTTGGAATCGGTGGTGCCACTGCCCGTGTTGCCCGCCAGATCCGCGACGCCGGTGTTATCGAGCGTGATCAGGTTGGTCGCGTCAGTGATGCTGGCAGTGGGCGTAAACGTTGCCGTCCAGGTAATACCGCCATCGCTGCTGCTCACGGCGGACAAGGTGCCGTTGGCGATAGTCAAATCCGCGTTGGTGAAACCGCTCACTGCCTCGCTGAAGGTGATGGTCACCAGGCTGGTTTGACCCACGCCCAGTGCTGCGTCAGCCACTACGATAGTCGCGGTGGGTCGCTGGGTGTCGATGGCGTAGTTGTTGGAATCGGTGGTGCCGCTGCCAGCGTTGCCCGAGCCGTTTTGCACACCGCTATTGTCCAGCGTGATTAGGTTAGTCGCGTCGGTGATGCTGGTGGTCGGTGTGAAGGTCGCCGTCCAGGTGATGCCGCCGTCGCTGCTGCTCACCGCTGTCAGTGTGCCGTTGGCGATGGTCAGGTCGGCGTTGGTGAAACCTGTCACGGCCTCGCTGAAGGTGATCGTCACCAGCGAGGATTCACCGATTTTCAGCGCGTTGTCAGCCACCACAATGGTCGCCGTCGGAAGCACGGTATCGATCGTGTAGTTGCCGGAGTTAGTAGTGCCGCTGCCCGCGTTGCCGGACAGATCGGCGACGCCGGTATTGGCCAGGGTGATGAGGTTGGTCGAATCCTTCACGCCAACCGTCGGCGTGAAAGTCGCGGTCCAGGTGATGCCACCATCGCTGCTACTCACCGCCGTCAACGTGCCGTTGGCGATGGTCAAGTCGGCGTTGGTGAACCCGGTCACCGCTTCGGAGAACGTGATGGTCACCAGCGAAGTTTCGCCCGCGGCCAGGGTGCTATCGGCCAACACAATCGTGGCGGTCGGCCGGACTGTATCGATGGCGTAATTGTTGGAATCGGTGGTGCCGCTGCCGGCGTTGCCGGCCAGATCGGCGACGCCGGTGTTGTCCAGGGTGATCAGATTGGTCGCGTCGTTGATACTGGCGCTCGGGGTAAAAGTCGCCGTCCAGGTAATCCCGCCGTCGCTGCTGCTCACGGCCGTCAAGGTGCCGTTGGTGATGGTCAAATCCGCATTGGTGAAACCGCTCACTGCTTCACTGAATGTGATGGTCACCAGCGAGGTTTCGCCGATTTTCAGCGCAGTGTCCGCCATAACCACCGTGGCGGTCGGGCGCACAGTGTCGATGGCGTAGTTGTTGGAATTGGAGGTGCCACTTCCTACGTTGCCAGAGCCGGCGGCCTGCACGCCGCTATTGTCCAGCGTGATCAGGTTGGTGGCGTCGGTGATGCTGGCGGTCGGCGTGAAAGTTGCGGTCCAGGTAATGCCGCCGTCGCTGCTGCTCACAGCGGTCAACGTGCCGTTGGCGAGGGTCAGGTCCGCGTTGGTGAAACCGGTCACTGCCTCACTGAACGTGATGGTCACCAAGGAGGATTCACCGATTTTCAGCGCGTTGTCCGCCACGACGATGGTGGCTGTCGGCAGCACGGTGTCGATCGTGTAGTTGCCGGAGTTAGTAGTGCCGCTGCCCGCGTTGCCGGACAGATCGGCGACGCCGGTATTGGCCAGGGTGATGAGGTTGGTCGAATCCTTCACGCCAACCGTCGGCGTGAAAGTCGCGGTCCAGGTAATGCCGCCATCGCCGCTGCTCACCGCCGTCAACGTGCCGTTGGCGATGGTCAAGTCGGCGTTTGTGAACCCGGTCACCGCTTCGGAGAACGTGATGGTCACCAGCGAGGTTTCGCCCGCGATCAGGGTGCTATCGGCCAATACAATCGTGGCGGTAGGCCGGACGGTATCGATGGCGTAATTGTTGGAATCGGTGGTGCCACTGCCGGCGTTGCCGGCCAGGTCGGCAACGCCGGTGTTGTCCAGGGTGATCAGGTTGGTCGCGTCGTTGATACTGGCGCTCGGAGTAAAAGTCGCCGTCCAGGTAATCCCGCCGTCGCTGCTGCTCACGGCCGTCAAGGTACCGTTGGTGATGGTCAAGTCGGCATTGGTGAAACCGCTCACTGCTTCACTGAATGTGATGGTCACCAGCGAGGTTTCGCCGATTTTCAGCGCAGTGTCCGCCATAACCACCGTGGCGGTCGGGCGCACAGTGTCGATGGCGTAGTTGTTCGAATTGGTGGTGCCGCTGCCAGCATTGCCCACAAGATCGGTGACGCCGGTATTGTCCAGGGTGATCAGGTTGGTCGTGTCAGAGATGCTGGTGGTCGGCGTGAACGTTGCCGTCCAGGTGATGCCGCCGTCGCTGCTGCTCACAGCGGTCAATGTGCCGTTGGCGAGGGTCAGGTCCGCGTTGGTGAAACCGGTCACTGCCTCGGAGAAGGTAATGGTCACCAGTGAGGTTTCGCCAATTTTCAGTGCATTGTCCGCCACGACGATGGTTGCGGTTGGCCGCAAGGTGTCGATCGCATAGTTGTTCGAATCGGTGGTGCCTGCGCCGGCGTTGCCGGCCAGATCACTGATCCCGGTGTTGTTGAGGGTAATCAGGTTGGTCGTATCGTTGACGCTGGTGGTCGGAGTAAACGTTGCCGTCCAGGTGATACCGCCATCACTGCTGCTGACCCCAGTCAACGTGCCATTGGCGATGGCCAGGTCGGCGTTGGTGAAGCCAGTCACCGCTTCAGAGAATGTAAAGGTGACGAGGGACGTTTCACCGATGTTCAGCGCATTGTCGGCAACCACAATGGTTGCGGTCGGACGTACGGTATCAATCGCATAGTTGCTGGAATCGGTGGTTCCGCTGCCGGCATTGCCGGCCAGGTCGGCGATGCCGGTGTTGTCCAGGGTGATCAGGTTGGTCGCGTCAGTGATGCTGGCTGTGGGCGTAAATGTTGCCGTCCAGGTAATCCCACCGTCGCCGCTGCTCACGGCGGTCAATGTACCGTTGGCGATGGTCAGGTCAGCATTGGTAAAACCGGTCACGGCCTCGTTGAAAGTGAACGTGACAAGGGAGGTTTCGCCGACTTTGAGCGCCGTGTCGGTGAACACGATACCGACGGTTGGGCGTGCGGTATCGACGATGTAGTTATTGGAGTTGGTCGTGCCGACGCCGGCCGTACCCAGGCCATTGATCACCCCGGTGTTGTCCAGGGTGATGACGTTGGTCGTATCGGAGATACTGGCGGTCGGCGTGAACGTCGCCGTCCAGGTGATGCCTCCATCGCCGCTGCCCACGGCGCTCAAGGTGCCGTTGGCAATCGTCAGGTCGGCGTTGGTAAAACCCGTCACGGCTTCGGAAAAGGTAATCGTCACGAGCGAGGTTTCGCCGATGCTCAAGGTCGTATCAGAGACCACAATGGTCGCGGTCGGCGGTGGCGAATACGCGGTATTGAGTACACCGCCGTCGTTGTAGATGGTCGCGACGGAGGTTGGCGAGGTGCCGGTCGTCCCTCCGCCCAGGGCCGCACCACCGGCGCCACTGCCCGCCGCGTTGCCGGTTATCTTCGCAAAGTTGGCTGCAGTGATCAGCACCGTGCCTTTGTTCCAGATTGCGCCGACGCCCCGGCCGCCCACACCGCCATTGGAAGGATTGCTGCCATAACCACCGCCGCCGCCACCGCCCCCACCCGCGCCAATATTGTTGGTAATGCTGGAGGTGCCGACGATGGTCAAGGTACCGGTAGAGGCGTTGTAGATCCCGCCCACTGCGTTGCCGCCGGCGCCACCGACTTTGTCCCAACCAGCCCCGCCGCCACCGCCACCAATGGAAATCGTGCCATTGGTGGCAGTCGCACCGTTGCCGCCGTTGCTGTAATAAGCAACGCCTACCCCGCCCGCGCCGCCAGTGCTGGTGCCGCCGCGACCGCCCATGTGGGTAGCGTCGTAACCACCACCGTAACCACCGATACCGCCGCCGCCCGCCTGGCCGCCCAACGTGCCGGTGCCCGGCCCGGCCGAACCGCCATGCCCCCCGCCCTGGCCGCCCAAGCCGCCGCCGCCACCACCGGCGCCGCCGTAAAAAGCGCCCGTGACACCGCCGCCGCCACCGCCACCGGAAGCGGCGTTGGAGGTCACGGTCACGTTGTTCAGGGTCAGGTTGCCTGAGTTGAAAATCCCCCCGGCCATCGACCCCGTGGCACCGTAACCACCATTACCGCCAGTGCCCGACACCAGGCCTCGGGTGATCACCAGGCCATCAAGTTTCACAGTGCTGCCAGACGCGACTTCAACCACTCGGGTCTTGTATTGACCGTCGAGAGTCACGTCAGCCACACCGTCGTTGTTCAGGTCGCCATCGACTGTGACGTTCTTGTTGATCAGCAGCTCGGACGTCAATTGCACCGTCATGCCGGTGCTGAATGTGACGATATCGCCGTTCTGTGCCGAGGCGATGGCCGCACGCAGGGACCCAACCCCGGTGTTGGCATTGTTGGTGGCGGTCCAGGTCGCCAGCCCCCATTGGTATTCGCTCATGGACTGGGTCGACAGCACGTTGGCACTTTCGATGTTGCCGGTGGCGATCTCCAGATTCCAGTCGCCACCGACGCCGGTGCGGTTGCTGGACGCGGCCACGTCACGGCCGGTCAATTGCGCCAGGGAATCGACGAAACTCAAGCCCCGCTCACCTTCGGCGGTGTAGCAGCCGTAGATCATGATGTCGCCGCCGACATTCATGTCCTTGCCGATTTCCGCCAGCACCGCACTGCGGGCGGCGACGTTATCGGCTGAAAGGTAACTGTCGCCCAACCACAGATCGCCCGCGTTGCCATGGGCAATGATCTGCACCGAACTGACGCCCTGATGGTGATCGAGGTAATCAGCGATCTGCTGCAAGCCATCCTTGCTCGCATCCAGCTGGACCACTTGAGTACCTGGCGCCACGCCTTTGAGCAGGCTGTCGGCGTCCTTGACCCGGGAATCGACGAACACCACGCTCTGGCCCGGCACCGCAACGGGCGCCGTCGCTGCCGCGGCATCGGCCTGGCCGTGCGTGTCCTTGCTGGCGACGGGGTGATCGGCAGCAGGAGCCTTGGCCGCGTCGGCCGTGGGGTGGCTGTCTGGCTGAGCCGCATCCGCCACCGTGGCCGCAACCGCGCCGTCGAACAGCATTCGCGGTTCAAGGGAGATGATCATTGGCGAGGCCAGCGCCCGTGCGCCTTCAGTAACCCGCGACTTGCCTTTGCTCCACCACATGCTGCTCACCCGAACTCGAACTTTCTTGAGGCATCAATGAAAATGCCGCGATCAACTGATCGCGGCATCGGCTTTCATACGAATGACATTGGCAGCGCTGGCTGAGCCATCGAGCCAAAAGGACAATTCTGCGTATTGCTTGAACAAGTCTGGTGGCAGGATCGTGCGCCGCGATTGCAGTTGGACCTTGGGTTTGACCTTGTGCAGGCCTGAGACGCCGAGGGCCTGATCGAACTCCGGCGCATCGTAGGCGAGGTGGTCGAAGTCATGCTCGAACCAGGGTTCGCCAATAAAATCGTAGACCAGCCGCATTACCCGATCCGGCGCCTGTGTCAGCAGGTCGTAATCGACAATCAGCAACGAGTCGGCGTGTTCGCCGTAATAGGCTTCCTTGAGTGCAGCCCAGGCGAAACCCACCAGGCGATTGCGCTGGGCCAGGGTTTCACAGCGGCTGTAAACAGTGTTGCGCTCAATGGCGTCGCCAAACAATTTGGTGTTTTCAAAGGGGTTGGCACGATACAAGCGCTCGATGCTGTCCATGACCCAGGCGACATTGCGCACGCAAGCAATCACCTTGGCTTGCGGGAACAGATCGCTGATGGCGGGCAGGCGCGAGCTCCACAAGCGGTTGGTGTCGAACACCACCGGTTTGTCAGCCTTGTCGGCGTAGAAAGAATCGAACAGCCCACGAAGCAAACGGCGGCGCAGATCGGTATCGATCACCGAACCGAACTCGCTGCCGGCACTGCACTGTTCCAGGACCCCGGAAAACAGTGAACCAACGGGGCTGGTCATGCCGGCGTGAAAACGCGGGTTCTGCAACAGGATTGCCGACAGTAGGGTCGAACCCGACCGTGGCAAGCCGGAAATGAAATGGAACTGTTGCATCCGTTCACCTACACATAAGTCCTTTACGTATGAGGCAGCGTAGACCAAGAATGGCCTTACGAGTAGTGGTGTTTTGATATCAAATAGAAGCTAAATCATCGAAAAGCCGTGATGTTTGTTTCTGACTCAATGCATCACGAACAAGCGCGCATTGGCGCCTCCCGCCTGGGTTTTGTTAACGCCCTGCCACCCTGCTGGCAATGGCGCAAATTCGTCCGGCCCCTCGGCGGTTCCGATCAACCATACGCGACCGGTGCCTTTGGGCAGGCTGCCGAGGCTGTCGATGTAAACGTCCTGGGTGACCAGCGTGCCGAAACCATAGGCATTCGGCCGCCCCGACGTGCCATTGGGCAACGGTGGCGTGTACAGCAACGGTTTGGTGTCGGTACGGTTGTAATAAACATAGCTGAGGTACCAAAGCATATCGCTGGTGACGATCCGGTCCCCGGCAACGAAGTGCTGGTTGACGTACTCGACCATGACACTGATCTGGTCATTGGTATCCACCGTGGCGTTGTTTTTCAGTCCCACCAGTTCGACACCGACAAACAGCATCAGCGCCATCAGAGCAATCACCCGAAAACCCGAATACAGGCGATCAATGGCCAGCGCAGCGATCATCGGCAGGCCGAGGGCGTACGCAGTGACGTAACGCTCGATGAACACCGGCGAAATAAACGACACCCCAAACACCAGTAGCAGCGGTACAACGCTATAGATCGCCACTAAAGCACTGCCACGAAAAACACTGCGGTCGCGTGCCAGTGCCACCCACATCAAGGCCAGCAACGCCAGAGGCATGGCAATAAATAGCGGCGTCGGAAGCTTTTCGCCATCGTCCTGGATCAGGAACGACCAGATCATCGAAGGCAAGGAGCTGATCGTGACGGGATCTTCCCACCCGACATCGCCATTGGCTTTGAGCAGATCCATGTGCTGGATCAAATCGATCAGGCTCGGCACCCACGGCAGGTATAACAGCACGATGGCCCCGTTCGCCAGCCACCAGCCAGGGCGTTGAATGTGCCGCAATCGATAGCCTGGCTGTAAACGAATCACCCCCAGGTACAGCCAGTGGCAAACTACGCAGAGGGCCGTGAAATAATGGGTGTAGAACGCTGCCGTCATCAGCAGGGCGTAGGCAACCAGATAACGCGTGCGCCGGGGGTATCTGATCCAGTAGACCAAGGCAATCGTCGCGCCGATTAGCCACAGGCCCAGCAGCGAGTACATCCGCACTTCCTGGCTGTAACGCACCGCCGTGGGCAGCAGCGCCAGCAGAACACCGGTCAGCAGCGCGGCACGCCGAGTGGCGATCAAGTCCATCAACCATACGCCAAGCCATACCGTGGCGATCCCGGGCAATGCGCTAAGACATCGGATCGAGAAAATACCGTCGCCGAACAGCTCGATCCAGCCATGCAGGAGCATGAAATACAGCGGTGGATGCACATCATGAGCAGCGTGCGACCAGATCTCGCTCAACGAATATTGGCTCAGCAGCAGACTGGAACCTTCGTCGCCCCAAATTGCCGCCGCCGTCAGGTCGTAGAAACGCACCGCAGTGGCCAAAACCAGGATCGGTAACAGCCAATGCTCGCGCACCCACCGCAGCAAGCGCTGAACACTCGCCCAGGGGCGAGGTGCAGCATGTGGGCCCTGGGCGCCATCAACCGGCGTTTCTCTGCGTACTTCCATTGCCTCCCCTCAATACTGCCAATGACAAAAACTGGATCGTGCGCTCACTTTAGGGCAGCGACAGTACCGTCGTCGATGCTGGCTTTACGACCAACGACATTCGGCAATCAGGCGCATCAACTACGCTGTGGCGTGGCGTGACCCAGCCACGGAGATGAATGGAGTCGGCTGATCACCGCGATCTGCCCGGATAACCGGGCCCATAACGTGACGCATCAGACACTAACCTGAAGGATGAGGAACTATGGAAGTATTTATGGGCACTATTCAGCCTTTCGCCTTTAACTTTGCCCCCAATGGCTGGGCCCTGTGCAATGGCCAGACGTTGGCGGTCCAGCAATACAACGCGCTTTTCGCACTGTTGGGCGTCAACTTTGGAGGCAATGGCAGCACCAACTTCATGCTGCCCAACCTCCAGGGTCGCATGCCGGTCTGCATGGGCAACGGCCTGAACCTGACTCCACGCGTCATCGGCGAATTCTCCGGGACCGAGAATGTCACCGCAACGCTCACCAACCTGCCCAATCACACCCACGCCTTGTCCGGGCTCACGGCCACCACCACGCTGCAACTGGCCAGCCCGGCAAGCAACCCGGTCACCAATCCGACCGCGACCAACTCGTACATCGGTGCTTCTGGTGGCGGCCCCGGCTCGGCGAGCATCTACTCCGACGCGCAAGGCTCTGCGGCCGTGCCACTCAAAGGCGTAGCGACCTCGGTCACGGGGGAAATCTCGTCCGCCGGTAACGGCCTGCCCATGGAAACGATGAACCCGTTCCTGGTGCTCAACTTCAGCATCGCCTTGAACGGATTATTCCCGTCGCGCAACTGAGGTCCGGCCGGGGGGTTCAAATCCCCCCGGCCACATTCGATTTTTTGGAGTCACGCCATGCTGAAACAGGTTCAAAGCCAACACTTTCAGGCGTTGCTGGGCAAGACCGGGACACTGCATCTGCCCGACGGCAGTGAGTTGCCGATCCATCTCGACAACCTTGTAGAAACACCTCGTTCGCAGTTGCCTAACAGCGAACGCATGCCGTTCAGTGTCGAGTTAAACAGCCTTGGCCCCACTACGTTTGTCGACGGACTGTGCTCGCTGGAGTTGCCGGAGCTAGGTCAGGTCCAGGACATCTTCGTTTCCCGGGTGCCAGCGATGGGGCGTGACCCGGGCGTGGGATATTTCTACATCGCCTTCAACTGAGCACACCAAGTCCCACTAGGCCCGTGTTGTTTCAAACCTGCGGATACCAAACCAATCGCTCCGCCGCCGGGTTTTGCTCCTCGACCTGAAACCCCAGCGCCAGATAATGCTGGCGCGCATGGGGATTGTTGGCCCAGACCACCGTGGCCACCGGACAGCGAACCTGTTGCGCGGCCTTTTGTACGCCTTGCAGCACCTTGCGGCCGTAACCCTGGCCGCGAGCCTGAGGAATGAACGCCAGATACAGCACACGAATTTCATTGGGACCAAAATCAGTAGTCAACGCACCGATGGCCGTGTCGAGCTTTTCCACGACGTAATGCATGGCGTTGGGGAACCGCTCCCCCACACCTTGTTCCTGTACCTGAAATTGCTGGGCAACCACCTGCTCAACCACTTCGCGCTCACCGTCGATCCATTGCAAATCCGGCCGCGCCGCCTGGTACAGACGCTGCAGAAAGGGCTCGTCGCTGGCCCGAGAAGGCCGCACCACCAAGTCGTCCGCCGCCACTGAATTGGTATTGGCCATCGTTTGCTCCCCTTAGAAACCGCTTTCCCTGACACCCAGTGCCGCCATGCGTCGCCAGGCAACGCCCAGCAATGACTCGCCGCGTCCCTGCAACACCACCACGCCGCGCAAGGGTTGCATCGGCGTCGGCACCTCTTCGAGGGTGCTCAACCTGGCTCCGTATTGTCCCTGCACCGGTTCGGCCCGTTGATGCGGATCGCGGCGCACCGCAATCGGTCCGTGATGATCGGAGGTCAGCGCCTCCTGATCGACATAAGCCGCGCCATTGGTGTCGATTTCGGTCAGTTTGACGGCGATCGCCGGGTGCATCGGGTCATCGGCAATGAACCGCCCGGTGGCGCCGGGGGCAACCCGCCACAGTTCGGCTTCGGCCAGATAGCCACGCAACCGCGCACCGTCTTCGACGACACGCGCCAAGGGGTCCTTGGTCGACAGCCAGCGACCGACCGTGAGTTGCGGCAGCAGATCGCGCACGGTGCCGGCGTGAGGCGCGCGCAGCAGCAGACGTTCACGTTGGGCAGCCAATCCACGATATTCAGCCACGGCCTCTGCCAGACGTTGCTCGACAATACCGGCATCGGCAGCGGTTTCGCTGCGACTGGCCTGACGGCGCATCTGCAATTGCTGGATCTGGATTTCGCGACGGACGATGGCCTGGCGCGAATCCAGGTCCGGCGATTCCAGTTCGATCAACACCTCGTCCTGTGCAACCACCTGGCCGTCGTGCACATTCACCGTTTTGACCTGTGACGCGACCGGCGCATGCAGTGCACTGGCGCGTCCAGCCTCAAGCATTGTCGGCAACTCCACCGCGCTACGCCATGGCAATCCCAGCCCCAGGACCAGCCCAAGCAACACCAGGCCGCTGAGCAAAACTCGTGGCGCATACGCTTGTTCCCTTCGGCTCCACCATTGCCGCCACTCGCTCAAAATGGGCAAGAAGATGAACCACACCAGTTCCACCAGCATCAGGAATATCCCCAACACCTTGAAGAACAGGTGATAAACCGCCAGGGCGATCCCGAAAAACAACGCCGCGCGCCACAGCCACGAGCCGTAGCCCCAAATCAGCAACCGGCGCTGCATCTTTGGCGACCAAGGCTCCGGCGCCGCCGCGCCATAACCAAACAAAAACTCACGCAACCGCCATCGGCACAAGGCGAACGCTCGCCCTTGCAGGTTGTCCACCTCCCAGAAGTCGCTGAGCAAAAAGTAGCCATCAAAGCGCATGAACGGATTGAGATTGATCACCAGCGTGGTGATCCATGTGGCACTGGCGAGCATGAACGCCGCCGTGCGTCCGGGCCCCTCAGGCAGCAGCGACCAGGCCAGCAACGCGATGCAGGCCAGCAGCAGTTCTGCCAGCACACCGCCAGCGCCGATCAGCAGCCGCGCGCGGCGATCATTGACCCGCCAGGCATCGCTGACGTCGGTATAAAACATCGGCAGCAAGACCATGAACGCCACGCCCATGCTCTGCACCCGACAGCCCGCGCGCTTGGCCATAAAGGCGTGACCAAACTCATGACAGAGCTTGGCGAAGAACAGCGCAACGCCGAACGCCAGCGCACCGCCGAGGCTGAACAAATGCGGGAAGGTCGCGATGAAGCGTTGCCAGTCCCGGGACACCAGAAATACCCCGAGCCCCAAGGTGACCGGAAATCCGTAGCGCAGCGCTCGCGGGCCGAAGCGTTCAAGCCACGGCCAGGCACGGTTGAGAAAAGCGTCCGGGCGCCACAGCGGAATGCGAAAAAACAGGTATTGGTGCAGCAGCACCTGCCACAACGTCTGGCGCTGGGCGGCGGCTTTGAGGCTGTAACTGGCGCGCTGTTGCGGATCAAGCGCGCTGATCAGATCGTGGCTGCGTAAAAAGCCCAGCAACTGCTCAAGCTCCGCGCCATCGAGTGGCAACCCGGGTTCGCGGTTAGCGGCACGCAACACTTGCTCTGGATCGCCCAGTGACCAATGACGCAGCAGACGCATCGCCGCCGCGCCGAGTTTGAAATAGCGGCCGCGCACCGGGTCGGCCAAGGTCCAACGCGGCGAGCCATCAAGGGCCGGGGCCGCGGGCGTGAGCTGCAAGTCGGCGCGCAGGTTCGGCAGGCTCATCTAAAGACCCACACTCTGGCGCAACCCGGCCAGCGGTCGACGCAACAGGTACAACGCCAACGGTGCACGGTCGCCGAAGATTTTGGCGGTGCCACGCAGGCCGATACGCGGCGGCGCCTGCGCAAAGTTCGCATCCAGACGATAAGCGAGTTGCCCGGCTGCCGTGGGTTGCGCCTCATACGCCGACCGCTCAAGTGTGGCCAGGTGCCGGTGCAACGGATCGCTGTCGAGAAACAGTGCGACTTGCGCGCCGGGCGCCAAGGCAATTGCATCGCCCACCGCCAGTTCGATGCGCAACTCGGCCTGGTTCGGATCGGCAATTTCCATCAATCGCTCGCCGGTCTGCACCGGTTTGCCAGTCCAGCGCTCCGCATCGGCAAACACCGCGATACCGTCGCGCTCGGCGCGCACTTCACTGCGTTTGAGCAGTTCGCGGGCGTAGTCCCGTTCGGCGCGTTTTTGCTCGACTCGCGCGGCCAGCAGATCGATCTTCGAACTCGATTCAGCATCGGCGAACGAGCGTTGGGAATTGGCCTTGAGTTCCGCTTCGGCAACGCCCAGCGCTCGTTCAGCCACATCGGCCTGAGCCTTGAGCGTGGTGCTTTCGAAACGTAGCAATAGCTCGCCGGTTTTCACCGTCTGATTGGGCTTGACCAGGAACTCGGTGATCACCCCGTCCAGCGGCGCAGCCACCACGCGCCCGCCCAACGGAACCACTTCGGCGGGTGCCAGCACCGATTGGCGCACCGGGATCAGCAACGCGAGCAACAACACAACAAGCAACGCCACCTGGCGTTTCCGGGTCCAACGCAGTCGCCACGGCTTGCGCGGTTGCAGCGCCAGCCAGGCATGGCTGTAGGTGTCGCCCAGTTGCGACAGCAACACCTGCTCGGAAGGATTCCATGGCAGATCCCGCGCCAGCCACAGACCACCGAACACCTCACCCTCGTGATCAATCATCGGCAGCCAGAACACTTGGGCTGCTGAAAGACTTTGCCAATCGGCCTGGATCGACTCACTGAGCACATTCGCCGGGATCACCCGTGCCTGTTTCAACACACCGGCCTTGAACAACTGAGCCACGGCCTGTTCGACGAACGCCACGAACGGCGCATTCGGCTCCACCGTGCTGACGCCCGTCACCGCTTGCACCTTGCCGGCAATCAACAACGCAGCGTGGCGAAAACCGAACAACGCCTGCCCGTCATTGACCAGGCTGTAGGCCAGCTGCGAAGGCGTGCGCGCCGCGCGGGTCAGACGCTCGAGATCAAGAAACCTGGCGAAGACCTGTTCGGCGCCGCTGGCAACCGGCGCGTTCATTTAAGCTCCGCGAATCGCGCCGTGCCGCTCATGCCCGCCAGCAAACCGTTGGCATTGGGAAGCGTCGCGACCAGCAGCAAAGTCTGGCTGCCTTCATCGATCCGCGCACCGAGGCGCTTGACCGTGGCATCCAGCGGCTGGCCGGTCTCATCGGGAACAAAGCTGAAGGTCTGGCCGGGTTTGAGCCGGGCCATCCAGCGCGACGGCACCAGCAGATGGATTTCCAGGGTGCGGTTGTCGACTACGTCCAACAAAGGGGCGCCAGCGGCAACACTTTCATAACGCTTGACCTTACGCTCGACCACTTGCCCATCGAACGGCGCCAACACGCTGCAGCGTTTGACCTGAACCTGATAAACCTGGGATTGCGCCTGTGTTTCGCTGACCTTGGCCTCGGCCCGCGCCACTTCAAAACGCCCGACCGAATTCAGCGCCGCAAGCTGTTTGTTGTGCGCCAGCTCTTCACCCGCACCACGGTTGGCTGCTTGAGCAGCATTGAGTTGGGCCTGATACGCCGAACAATCAAAACGCGCCAGCGTATCGCCCTTCTTGAACGACTCGCCCTCACTGAACGGCAACTCGACAATGCGCCCGGACAACTCACTGGCAAGCACCGCCTGATCCCTGGCTCGCAACACGCCGCGAGCCTCACTGCTGGCCGTCGCGCTGCTGCCAGTGGCACTGTTTTCCAACAACGGATCGTCTGGCGCGGGCGTTTGCGCCTGAACTGCGCATGTCACCAAGGTCAATCCTATAACCCAACCACGAACACGCTGCATAACCGTATCTCCCTGACGGATGAGCGGAGTCTATGACAGGGTGGGTGGGCGTCAAGTGGATAGATGTTATTGGATGGAAATGTGATGTTTCAAAAAGACAAACTTTCTAGAGCGGGTAATTGATCGCCACCCGAAAGGATGATCGGTATTAAATCCCACATGGAATCGGGAACCTACGTTCAATATAAACTGATGCCGGCTATGGACAATTTTCAGGTCTAACGAAAGACAGCGACCGTCAGGTCTCTTAAGCAGTGATTGTTAACAATTGAGCCTGGGAACACCTTGACCATCGACCATGAAAGTGCACAAAACTAGAACCTGCCGGCGCTGGAAATCATCCAGTCGAAGGGGTCTTGGTCAAACGAGGTTGACGTGCGTGACGCACTCAATTTAGGATCAGCCCACTACTCAACCCCGTACGCAGAGATTAGGTTCTCTGGCAGTTGGGGTGAAGAAACCGGCTTCGGCCGGTTTTTTCGTATCTGAGGGTTGGGTTTGTGCGCACTGCATTCTTCGTTGATGGCTATAACGTGTTCTACGGGTTACTGACTGACACACCTTATAAATGGCTAAACCTGCCGCAGTTGTTGGCTTATATCGCTCACATTGAAAATCCTCAAAGCTCTACGGCCTCAATTGACTATTTCACGTCCTCGGTCAAACCAGACCTGGCTACTCGCGGCATTGTTTCCAAGGAGGCTCAAGATAGTTACGTCCGCGCCCTAAAGGCTCACAACGTTGCAGTTCACTATGGTCGCCATCAACTCGAACCTGCACGCGCCCCCCGTTTCATCAGCAAGAAAATCAGAGCCTCGCGTCAAGACACAACCCCAATCTGGAAACTCGAAGAAAAGGAAACCGACGTCCATATCGCGATAAGCATGTACCGCACAGCAGCTAGACAAAACAAGGTTCCCGCTGCTGAAAGCATCCAGCAACTTGTGCTGGTGTCCGGGGATACAGACATGGCTCCCGCACTGAAAGCTATCCGAGAAGATTTTCCCCAAATAACCGTAGGTATCGTTCTTCCATACAGGAGTGGTTTCAAACGAACCCCGCCCGGCTCTTTGAAAGAACACTCGCACTGGATGCGAAAGGCCATCTCCACAGAAGAGCTGCAGTCACACCAGTTCCCGGATCGCGTGCCTACCCGTAAAACGCCGGCCATCAAACCGGATTATTGGTAACGGCACTGGCCAACGGATACACCGACTCCCATCCCCCACCCAACGCTTTATACAAACCCACCATCGCCAGTGAGACCCCGGTCGAGCTCTCCACTAACTGTTCCTGAGTCGCCAGCAACGCGCCTTGAACAGTCAGCACGTTAACGAAATCCACCACCCCTTCCACATATTGCTGTTGCGCGGTGCGCAGGGCGATCTGGTTTTGGCGCACGGCTTCGGCGAGGCTGTCGCGGCGCAATTGGCTGGCGTTGTAGGCCGTCAGTTGATCATCTATTTCATGCCACGCGCGTAGTACGGTTTGCTGGTAGGCGATAGCGGCCTCCTGTTGCTGTGCCTCGCGCAAGTTCAGAACGCCGCGCAACCGTCCGCCATCGAACAACGGCAGGCTCAATTGCGGACCGATGCCGAACGAGCGCGAGCCCCAGGAGCCGAAATCACTGAGCTGCATGGCTTGCGAACCGAGGTTGCCGGACAGAGTGATCCGTGGATAGAAATCGCCCTTGGCCACACCGATGCTCGCGGTTGCGGCATGCAGGCGAGCTTCGGCCTGGCGGATGTCCGGGCGGCGTTCGGCCAATTGCGACGGCAGGCCGATGGCGACCTGACGCGGGGTTTGCGGCACGGGGGCGTCTGTGGATAACTCGGCGAGCAGCGCTTGCGGTGGTTCACCCATCAACAGGCTGAGTGCGTTGATCAGTTGTGACTGACGCTGTTCAAGTGCGGGCAAGCGCGATTCGATGGCGGCGACTTGAGCCGCCGCTTCGGCGACGTCCAGGTCGGTGGCAACGCCGTCGGCCAGACGCAGTTGCGACAGTTTCAAGCTGTGGCGGGCAACGTCGAGGTTCTGCTCCGTGACGGCGCGAGTGCTTTGTACGCCGCGCAATTGAATGTAGTCCTGAGCCGTTTCGGCGAGCACTGACAGCAGCACGCCGCGACGATCATTTTCCGCGACTTCGAGGGTCGCATCGGCGGCTTCGGTTTCGCGACGTACACGGCCCCAGAAATCCAGCTCCCAAGATGCGGAGAAACCTGCGTCCCAAAGATTGAACGCCGAGTCGCCGTTGTGACCGGACGGGTCCATCAAGCCTTCGCCGCTGTTGCGTTTACGTCCGTAACTGCCCGTGGCGGCGCTGTTGGGGTAACGCTCGGCGGTAACCACCTGGCGCACGGCACGGCTTTGTTGCAGGCGGCTGCTGGCGAGTTTCAGGTCGAGGTTGTCGGTCAGGGCTCGTTGGCTCAGGGCGGAGAGTTTCGGGTCGTTGAAGACGTCCCACCAGCGCTCATCCATGGTTTCGGTGACGGCTTGGCTGGCAGCGGCTTTTACTGGTTTCGACCATTCGGTGATTTGTTGCGCTTGAGGTTTGTGGAAGTCCGGGCCGACCGTGCAAGCGCAAAGGCTCATGACCAACAGGGCGCCAAAGGTGAGTTGAGGCCACCGGCCTCTTCGCGGGCAAGCCCGCTCCCACATTGAAATTCGGTCAACTGTGGGAGCGGGCTTGCCCGCGAAGGCGTCAGTCCATTCAACAAAGGTCTTCATTGCTGAGCTACCTCACCCAAGGCATTGCTCGCCGTATCAATCCTCGCCTCCACCGACATCCCCACCCTCAATCGATTGGCCAATGCCTGGCCCGGCTCCAGCAAAATCTTCACCGGAATCCGCTGAACCACCTTGGTAAAGTTGCCGGTGGCGTTGTCCGGCTTCACCGAAGCGAACGTCACGCCGGTGGCCGGGGCGATGCTCTCGACGTGACCGTTCAGGACTTCGCTGCCGAGGCTGTCGACACGCACTTGCACGTCCTGACCCGGCTTCACGTCAGTCAGTTGGGTTTCCTGAAAATTGGCCACCACGTAAGCCTGGGCCAGCGGCACCACCGCCAGAATTTTGCTGCCCGGCGTCACGTAAGCGCCGACCCGCACTGCGCGCTCGCCGACCATGCCGTCTTGCGGTGCAACGATGCGCGTGTAAGACAGCTCGTAGCTGGCGATTTCCAGCGCCGCTTGCGCCCGCTTCAGTCCACCTTCGGCCGCGTCGCGTTGAGCGGTGAGGATCTCTACTTGCTTGCGCTCCGCCGCCAGCACCGCTGTCACGTTAGCCAGCCGCGCAGTGGCCTGATCGATGCGCGTGCGCGCTTGTTGAGCGTTCTGCACCGTGCCTGCACCCACGCCGGCCAGGTGGTTGTAGCGATTCAACTCATGCTCGGCAAAGTCCATTTCAGCCTTGGCCGACACCACCGAAGCCTGGGCCTGGGCAATCACCGACGTCTGACGCTCAAGGGTGGCCCGTGCGTTTTGCAGTTGCGCCTTGGCCACCAGCGTTTCGGCGTCGGCAGCTTGGGCGGCGGCGCGCAGATCCCGATCATCGATCAGCGCCAGCAACTGACCAGCCTTGACCTGCTGGTTGTCTTCCACCAGCACCTCCTTGATGAATCCCGCCACGCGAGGCACCACAAGAGTGAAGTCCGCAGAGACGAAGGCATCGTTGGTGCTCTGTTGTGTGCGTTTGCCAAAAAAGCCTGGCGCCAGCAGGTAAACCAGCACGCCGACCGCCACCACCGCGGCAACGCCGACCGCCATTTTTTGCTTTGTTTGAGTCGTCATAAAAACCTTCTGTCTCAGTGAAACGATCATGTCGGTGCGCGCGGTGGATACATCCGCGTCGGCAACCAGAAAATCAGCAGGATCAGCGTCGCGGCGATGCCCGCCATGCACAGATAAAGATCGGATGCCGTCAGCACGACGGCCTGCTCACGCAGGCGATGGGCAAGGCCTGCACTGTCGTCGGCCAACGGCGAGTTACCGAGGTTGTCCACCAGCATCGTCGAATGGAAATGCAGGCGCGTGGTGGTCAACACCTCGATCACCCCGGTGGCGACCACCGCCGAAAGGCCTTTCACGGTGTTGAACCAGGCCGAGGCGTATGGGCCTTCCATTGGCGTGATGCTGCCGGTGGCAAGCATCAGCAGCGGCAACACCGCCATTGGCTGACCGAAGATTTGCATCCATTGCAGCACGTAGAAATCGTCGCGAATCCACACCGACGTCAGGTGCGAACCACCGATGCAAGACAGCGCCAACAGGCTCAGACCGATCCCCAGTACCCAGCGGCAATCGACCCAGCGCAAGTTGCACAGCGCCGCCACCAACGGCAGCGCGATCAACTGCGGCAACGCCGCCAGCAGCATGATCGGCGCGGTCTGAACCGGGCGATAACCCTGCACCTGCGCCAGGTAGCTGGACGGAATGATGATCACCGCCAACAGCACCACCAGCACGCCCGCCAGGGTCAGCAAGGCGAACGACAGGTTGCGGATGCCGAGCATTTGCATTTTGAAAAACGGGATCGGCTGCGACCATTCATTGATCAGGAACAGCACCAGCAGCAACAGACCACCGCCGAGCAATGCGCAGATCAGGTTCGACTCGAACCAGTCCAGCCGATTGCCCTGCAGGATGCCGATCACCAGCATGCAAATCGCCGGAAAACCCAGCATCAATCCGCGCCAGTTAAATTGTTTGAAGCGCTCCAGACGCAGCGGATCCTGCGGCAAGCCGTAGGCAACCGCCGCCATGGCAATCAGACACGGCGCGATGACTTGCCAGAAGGTCCATTGCCAGCCGACATACTCGGTCCACAAACCCGCCAACGGCGTGCCGAGGCCTGGGCCGAAAGTGGCCGTCAGTGCGTAACCCGCCAGACCGTAAAGCTTCACGTTGGCCGGTAAGAATCGCAGCGCGACGGTCATCAGCATCGGCGGTAGCGCGCCGCCGGCCAGGCCTTGCAACGTCCGCATGAGCAGCAGGCTTTCGTAGTTCGGCGCGAACGGGCACAACACGCCCAACAGGGTGAAGGCGCTGATGGCGCAGAGGGTGAAGCGCCGCAACGAGAACGTCACCGCGCACCACGGCGCGAAGGCCATCGCAGCCACCGAAGTCGCTGTGTAGCTGGCGACCAGCCAGGTGCCTTCGTCATAGCCGATGGCCAACGCGCCACGAATGTCGGCCAGCGCGACTTTGGTCACCATCTCGTTGAGGCCCGACACCAGCACCGCCAGCAACACGCCCACCAGGCCGATGATGATTCGCGGGCCGAAGGCCGGCGGCGCGGCGGCAGCCGGACTGGCCACGGCGAGCGGTGCCGTGACCGTAAGGGAAGTCATTGCTGCAAGCTCCGGGGTTTGAACACCGGGGCATTTTAAGAAGTGTGAGACCTGACGAAAATTGACTTATTGGCAGGTTATAGATGCGCTAGACGCAACAATACCTACCTCAGGGAGATCAACTTGAGATGGGCTGTGCGGCCAGCCACGTCTCGTCGCAACAGGCCTTGAGTGTTTCACGCAGCCAGCGATGGGCCGGATCATTGTCGTAGCGTGGGTGCCAGGCCTGGGTCAGCATCAGGGTTGGCAAAGGGACAGGCAGGGTGAAGGAGCGCAGTTTCAAGCCCAGGCGTCGCACACTCAATATGGCTTCCTGTGGAACCGGCAGGATCAAATCGGAATCCGGCAATGCAAACATTGCCGCATGGAAACTCGGCGCAATCACCGCCACCCGCCGCTTCAGCCCCAACGCGTTGAGTGCCGTATCGATCGGCCCGCGAGCAATCCCGCGACGAGACATGCTGATATGGGAAAAACCGGCGAAACGCTCGGCTGTGATCTCTTCGTCGAACAGCGGATGGTCCTCGCGAACCAGGCCGACGAAATGAGTCGAGAACAGGTTTTGTACCTTCACTTCCGGGGTCAGCGGCCGGGTATTGCTGACGTTCAAGTCGATCCGGCCTTCGCGCAGCGCTTCATCGTCGCCATCGCCCTCGGGGACGAAGCGCAACTCACAGTGCGGCGCCTGACGGTCGAGGGTATCGAACAGCTTGCCGCCGTAGACGCCGACGAAAAAATCATTGGCCCGAATGCTGAAACGCCGACGCAGCGAGCCGAGGTCCACCGCATCGGCCGAACGAAACAGCAGCGCGGCCTGTTCCACGACGTCGCGCACCTGCTCGCGCAACGCCAACGCCTTGGGCGTCGGCACCAGGCCACGGCCGGCGCGCACCAGAATCGGATCGCCAATGGCCTCACGGATCCGCGTCAGGGTGCGGCTCATCGCTGCTGGACTAAGGTTCATTCGCCGCGCCGCACCGACCACGCTGCCCTCGTCGAGCAGAGCGTCGAGGGCGACCAGAAGATTCATGTCCGGGAGTTGCATCGTAAGCACTCGTGCCTGATCGGGATTGATTCAGGCGCAATGCTAGCAAACATTCTCCTGACTTATGTGGTGGCAGGTCTGGCCCCTTCGCGGGCAATCCCGCTCCCACCGGGATCTCCAGTGGATGCAGACTTCGTATTCAACACATAAACCTGTGGGAGCGGGCTTGCCCGCGAAGCGGTCAGCTCAGATGACGCAAAACTCAGCGCTGCATCCCCCAGCGCTTGACGGTCACCCGCTCCAGCGAATCAAACACCAGGTTCTCCACCAGCAACCCGATCAAGATCACCACCGCCAACCCGGCAAAAACTTTGTCGGTGTACAGCTCATTGCGATTCTGGAAGATGTACCAGCCCAAACCGCCCTTGCCGCTGGTAGCGCCGAACACCAGTTCGGCGGCGATCAGCGTGCGCCAGGCGAAGGCCCAGCCGATTTTCAACCCGGCGAGGATCGATGGCAGTGCCGCCGGGATCAGAATGAACAACACAAAACGCATGCCCTTGAGACCGTAATTGCGCCCGGCCATGCGCAAGGTTTCCGAGACGCCGAGAAATCCGGCATAGGTATTCAACGCCAGCGCCCAAAGCACCGAATGCACCAGTACGAAAATCAGGCTGTTCTGCCCCAGACCGAACCACAGCAGTGCCAACGGCAACAGTGCGATGGCCGGCAGCGGATTGAACATTGAGGTCAAGGTGCTCAGCAGGTCGCGCCCAAACTGCGTCGACACCGCCAAAGTGGTCAGGGCAAATGCCAGCACGATGCCGATCAGATAACCCTTGAGCAGCACCACCAGGGAAATCCAGACCTTGCCCAGCAACTCACCGCTGAGTAAACCGTCATACAGTGCACTGGCGGTTTGCAAAAAACTGGGCAGCAGCAGGTCGTTGTTCTGCACGCGGGCAACCACTTCCCACAGCACTGCGAGCAGAATCAGGATCAGGCCTTTCCGAATCCAGCCTTGCTGCCACAGGCGCTGACCGAGCGGTAGTTCACGCTCCAGCGGCACGCTCGTGAGCGGCTGCAGAACGGTTTCGAATTCTTCACGCGGGGATGATAAATGGCTCATCGGGCACTCCTCTCAATGGCTCAATAAGCGATGCGGATGTCGGCGAAATCCAGCTCACGCGCGGTTTCCGGTGACTGGCCTTCATCGAACAACAACCGGTGAATGCGTCGCGCAGATTCCTGAAACGCCACGCCGCCAAGGCTGTGCAGATCGTATTGATGGCTGTGGACTTCTGCCCTTACTCGCCCCGGATGTGGCGACAGCAACAGGATGCGATTGCCCACCACCAGCGCTTCTTCGATGGAGTGAGTGACGAACAGCAGCGTAAAGCGCACTTCGTCCCAAAGCAGCAGCAACTCCTCCTGCATCTTGCGACGAGTGAGTGCATCAAGGGCGGCGAAGGGTTCGTCCATCAAGAGGATCTTCGGTTGCATTGCCAACGCCCGGGCGATCGCCACACGCGCCTTCATGCCACCGGACAAGGTGTGCGGATAGACATCGGCAAACGGCGCCAGACCGACTTTGTCCAGGTAGTGCAGCGCCCGCTCCTCGGCCTCTTTGCGTTTGAGGGTTTTCGAGGCGAGCAGCGGAAACATCACGTTCTGTTTGACGGTTTTCCATGGCGGCAGTTGGTCGAACTCCTGGAATACCACGATCCGGTCCGGCCCCGGTGCATCGACGTTTTGCCCTTGAAGGCGGATTTCGCCTTCGCAGGGCCGGATGAACCCGGCAACCGCCTTGAGCAACGTCGACTTGCCGCAACCTGACGGCCCCAGGAGCACAAAACGGTCCGCCGGATCGATTTCAAAACTGACTTGATGCGTCGCCCGAACTACTCGTTGTGGCGTGCGATATTCGAGGCTGACATTGTCGACCGACAGCAGCGCCTGGGCGGTGTCGTTCGGTTTGCTGACCGTGTGGCCTTGCAAAGGGGCGTTCATGGCAATCAGCTCCCTTGCAGCGGTTTGGCGTCCTGGAAGAAGTAATCCTTCCACGAATCCGGTTTGTTTTTGATCGCGCCGACGCGGTAGAGGAATTCAGCCAACGGGTAAGTATTTTTCGGCGTAACGCTGAATTCGAATTGCGGGTTGTCGATGATTTTCAACAAGTCGGCGCGGTCGATTTTCGCCTTGGTGACACGGATGTAAGTGTCGGCTGCGGCGCCTTTGTCGTTCTGAGCGAACTCGGCCGCTTCCGTCAGCGCCTCGACGAAGGCTTTATACGTTTTCGGGTTCTCATCGCGGAATTTTTCGGTGGCGAACAACACGGTTGGCGAGTTCGGCCCAAGCACGTCATAGGAATTCAAGACTACGTGCACATTAGGATTGGCCAGTTCCTGGTCCTGGAACGGCGGATTGGAAAAGTGCCCGGACAATTCGGTGCCTCCGGCAACCAGTGCCGCGGTGGCATCCGGGTGCGGAACCGCGATGGTGTACTTGTCGAGGCGATTGAATTCCTTGTCGCCCCACTGCTTGGCCGCCGCGTATTGCAAGAAGCGCGACTGCACAGAAACGCCCACCGCAGGCACCGCGATGCGGTCCTTTTCGGTAAAGTCAGCGATGGTTTTGACTTTGGGGTTGTTGCTCACCAAGTAGTACGGGAAGTTGCCCAGGGAAGCCACGGCCTTGACGTTCTGCTTGCCGTGGGTGCGGTCCCAGATCGTCAGCAGCGGACCGACGCCGGCACCGGCGATATCAATCGAACCGGAGAGCAACGCATCGTTGACCGCTGCGCCACCGGACAACTGAGTCCAGTCGACTTTGATGTCGATGCCTTCCTGCTTGCCGTACTTCTCGATCAGGTTCTGATCGCGCACCACGTTGAGCAATAAATAGACAATACCGAACTGCTCGGCAATGCGGATTTCACCTTCAGCATGGGCCACGGTCGGCGCCACCAGGCTGCCGGCGATCAGGCTGAAACCCAAACCGATGGCAGCTGTCAGCGGTGCGAATGGAAGACGTTTGGACATGATTGATCTCCGACAGAATCAGTAAGGCGCGTCGCCCTGGATGGTGGTGCGATACAGCTTGCGACGCAGGTAGCTTGGGCATCCGGCGGCGAGGTGGATCAGCGAGCGGTTGTCCCAGAACACCAGGTCGTGGGCCTGCCATTGGTGGCGGTAGATGTTTTGCGGCAGCACGCTGTGGGCATAGAGCTCGTCGAGCAGTTGCTTGCTCTCGTCTTCCGGCAAACCGACGATGCGGGTGGTGAAACCCTCGCTGACGAACAACGCCTTGCGACTGTTTTCCGGGTGCGTACGGACGATCGGATGGATGACTTCGGCGACCTGAGCCAGCTGCTCCGGCGTCAGTGTCGGACGCCAGTTGCCTTCGAATTTGGTCTCGCTGTAGCGCGCCGTGTACGAGTGCGCGGCCGAGCGGCCTTCGACAGCCTTGCTCAGCGCTTCGGGCAGGTTGTCCCAGGCTTTGTGCATGTCGGCAAACAGCGTGTCGCCACCTTCGGATGGCAGCTCCTGGGCGTGCAGCATCGAGCCCAGGCTGGGCAGTTCTTTATAGGAAAGGTCGGAGTGCCAGAACTTGCCGGCGTCACCGAGGCCGATGGATTGGCCGTTTTCGATGATGTTGGAAACGATGAGGATTTCCGGATGCCCGGCCAACAGGAATTGCTTGAGCACGTGGATCTGCAACACGCCGAATCGGCGACTGAAGGCGATCTGCTGCTCGGGAGTAATGCGCTGGTCGCGGAACACCACGACGTGATGGTCAAGGTGCGCGCGATGGATTCGGGCGAAGTCCTGATCGTTGATCGGTCGGGACAGATCGAGGCCAATGATCTCGGCACCGACGGCGCCGCTAAATGGGCGGATGTCGAAGGTTTGTGATGCGATTGCGGGTGACGCAGAGACGGCTGACATAAAAATCACTCCCACGCACGGCACGCTCATGGGCGCGCACGTCGATCAAGAAACTAACGGAGGTCCCGTGTTGGTTCGTGTCGTGCGGCGCGCCGATTGGTCGGCAGGTACGCAGGAAAGTGACTTTATAGATATAAGAACTTAAATTTAAATACCGTTAGCGAATAACGATATGGCTTTTCGCAGGCTCAGCCAAATGCGCAGTGCTTTTCCAGCCAATGGCTCAAATCATCCGGGGCCAATGGCTTGGAGATCAGAAATCCTTGAGCGATCCGATACCCTTGATTTTGCAGAATGCGTTGTTGCGCCAATGTTTCGATACCCTCGGCCACCACCCTTAAGTGCAGGCTTTCGCCAATACGAATGACCGCTTCGCTCAACGCCTGACTGGTTGCATCGCTCTCCAGGTCATGCACAAAGCTACGATCAAGCTTGAGCTCCTGGATCGGCATACGCCGCAAGTAACCAAGGCTCGAGTATCCCGTGCCGAAATCATCCATCGCCAGGCTTATTCCCAGCGCATGCACTTCTTCGATCGTCGTCAATGTGTCGGGGTTAGTGTCCATCAGCACACTTTCGGTAATCTCCAGCGTCAGGTCTGATGCCTGCAAACCATACTCTTCAAGCGTTCTGATGATGACTTTCGACAAATTGCGATTATGGAAATTGGTCGGCGACATGTTTACCGACACGGTCGGAACCCGTAGCCCTTGCTTTCGCCAGGCAGCCAATTGGCGACAGGCCTCACGCAACGCCCATAAGCCGAACTCACCGATCAAGCCGCACTCTTCTGCCAACGGAATGAAACAAGTGGGCGAGACTTCGCCCAATTGAGGATGAGTCCATCGCGCGAGCGCTTCTATTCCATACAATTCAAATTCGCCAAGGACAATCTGCGGCTGATAAACCAAATGCAGGGCCTCATCATCAATGGCTTCGCGTAAAGCCGCTTCCAGGCGCAAACGCCCCTGCGCGAGCTGATCCAACCCGTCACTGAAAAAACAGACGCTTCCGCGGACACTGGTCTTGGCTTGATACATGGCCATATCGGCACGATGTAACAGCAGCTCCATGGTGCGACCGTCCTCTGGAAACATACTGACGCCGAAACTCATCGACGGCTTGAGCGTCACTCCCGAAATCTGGCAAGGAGCGCTCAGCCGTGCTCTCAGCTGTTCGATCAAATCAGTCGCCTGCACGGATGTGCACTGCGGCAGAACCAGGACAAATTCATCACCCGATAGCCGACTGACGATATCGCTTTCACGGCGGCGGTCGGACAAGCGATGAGCAATGACGCGCAGGAATTCATCCCCGGCGGGGTGTCCGAGGGAGTCGTTGACTTGCTTGAATCGGTCCAGATCAATAAACACCACTGCAACGCTCGACTGATGCCGGGAAGCCTGGGCAATGGCCTGCTCCGCGCGGGCATGGAGCAAATTGCGATTGGCCAGCCCTGTCAGGTCGTCATAAAACGCCAGTTGGCGGATGTGTACGCGCGACTCTTCCCGCTCCAGCGCCAGGGCGCACAAATGAATGCATGCATTGACCAGCAGAGAGTGAAGCGGACTCGGCTCGCGCGATTCGCGGTAATAGAACGCGAATGTCCCCAATACACGTCCATCGCTGGATTTTATCGGCGTGGACCAACATGCCTTCAGCCCGAGTTCAATGACCAGATCCCGGAATCCTTCCCAGAACGGGTGAGAGGTAATGTCACTGACCATGACCGATTCGCCGCTAAACGCCGCCGCCCCGCAAGATCCGGATTCAGGATGCACGGCGGTTCCATCCAGCGCCTTGGAATAAGCGACCGGAAGACCTGGCGCCGCCAACGTGTGCAACAGTCCCTTTTCATCGACCCTTAAGACCGTAGCAATCACTTCCGGGGCGATTCGCTGCACTTCCAGGCACGCCAGATTCATCAAGGTTTCAAGGGACTCTTCGCGAACCATCGCCTCCAGCATTTTGTGACGCAGCACCTCATGCATACGGGTGTGGGTCACATCGATCAAGACGCTTACCGTATTGGTCAGGTGCCCATGAATGTCGTGCACCGGGTAGGTGGTGACGTTACACCACACACGCTGGCCACCCCGGTCATAGCCAAATTCCTGGCCGTGATAGGCATCGTTCCTGGCGAGCTGGCGTCGGATCGCGGCAATGCGCGAGTGTTTGAAGTAAGGCGCCAATACTTCGATTGGCGTTCTGTTGACGACGTCTTGTGCGCTGTAGCCGAACATTTGCGTGAAGCCGTCGTTGACGTAGATGATCGCCCATGACGCGTCGGTAATGAAGATCGCGTTTTCGGTGGTATCAACCACGAGAGACAACAAATACAAGCGGTGTTGCTCTTCATGCTGCCGAGTGATGTCTTTTATAAACGCCGCGTAGAGCATCTGCCCCTGAGCATCGATTTTGGAAATCGACATTGACCCCCATCGACGAGCGCCGCCCTTGCATTCAATCAACACATCACGACTAGTGCCGACGATTTTGTTGATGCCGGTACGGCGGTTGGCTTCGATGTAACCATCGTGCTGAGCGCGAATCGGCTTGGGGACCAAACATTCGACATTTCGGCCCAGGACCTCATCACTGCCATACCCCCAGAGCTTTTCCGAGGCTTCATTAAACAGAATGATCCGGTTTTGACTGTCGATGACGACGACACTATCTACGCTTTGCTCCAGGGTCTGGATAAAGACTTGGGAAAGATCCGTACAGTTCGGCATGGCGGCGATCTACTGATGGGGTGGAGATGAGGGGCTGGGTTCCATCCCAAAAAATCAAACGCTCGGCGAGATCGACCGACTGACTTCGCAATCGATAGAGTGAATCGAAGTGAAAACTTAGCGACGGGCTGGAAGGTGAAGTCGCAACGGGACGAAGAAGGGGATGACGCGCGCAGAAGGGCTCTGCGTAAAGACTTGGAGGGTCAGCAAGCGGGCATGTCTCTTTATTAGTAGAAGTATCGGTCTTACGCCGATATCACTATGCCGCTACTGCGCCTCTGCAGGGGTTGATTCAAGTCAATGAACAACCTGAATGAGGAAATGAAAGTTGCAAAACGGTGAGGCCGCAATCGCGAGGAAGCTCGCTCCCAGGGGTTATGTGATCGACACAAATCCAATGTGGGAGCAATGGTGCAACGATTCGACTTGCTCGCGATGAAGCCGTCAGCCCCGGCCGAAAATTACCGCTCGTGCAACGCCTCTGCCCGCGCGCGGATAATCGGTTTGAGCAGGTAGCTGAGAATAGTTTTCTTACCCGTGATGATATCCACCGAAGCCACCATCCCCGGAATGATCAGCAACGGTTTCTCATCCGTCCCCAGGTGGCTGCGCTCCGTGCGCAGTTTGATGATGTAGTACGTGGTCTTCTTGTCTTCATCGGTGATGGTGTCGGCACCAATCTGCTCCAGCTTGGCCTTGAGCCCACCATAAATGGTGTAGTCGTACGCCGTGAATTTCACCGTCGCTTCTTGCCCCGGATGCAGGAATGCAATGTCCTGCGGGCGAATCTTCGCCTCCACCAGCAAGGTGTCGTCCAGCGGCACGATTTCCACCAGGTCACTGCCCGGCTGGATCACGCCACCGATGGTGTTCACCAGCAACTTGTTGACGATGCCGCGTACCGGCGAGGTGACCAGCGTCCGGCTGACCCGATCTTCCAGCGCTTTGCCGGTGGCTTTGGCTTTGTTCAGGTCCGTGCGCGCTTCGTTGAGTTGCGTCAGCGCCTCGCTGCGGAACTTGCCGCGCGTCTCGTCGATCTTGCGCTGCACTTCCTTGATCGCCGATTCGGCGCGAGGAATCGCCAGCGTCGTGGCGTCCAGCTGGCCACGGGTTTCGACCTCGGCGCGCTTGAGCCGCAGCACTTCAACCGGCGACACCGCGCCCTGGGCCACCAGCGGCTCGGACATGGCGATTTCCTGATGCTGCAACGACAGTCCGTTGCGGTACTGGGACTGTTTGGAAGTAAATTCACGCAGCTCTTGCTGACGCTGGATCAACTGCTCCTGCAACCCACCGATTTCATCGTGCAGTTGCTGGCGGCGGCTGATGTACAGCGACTCCTCGCTGGCAGCCTGGCCAGGAACAGCCTTGAGCACATCGGCGGGGAAATTCAGCGGACGATCATCAACTTCGGCGCTCAGTCGCTCCACGCGCAGCAGCATCGACAGTCGATCAGCTTCGGTTTCGCCAACGTTGGAGGCGAAACGAGTGTCGTCCAGTCGAATCAACGGTGCGCCAGCTTCGACGATCTGCCCTTCGGTAACGAACAATTCGGAGACGATCCCGCCCTCAAGGTTTTGGATTTTCTGGATCTTCGACGACGGAATCGCCTTGCCGTCGCCCTTGGTGACTTCGTCGATGACCGCGTAGTTGGCCCAGAGCATCAGGAACACGAAGAAACCGATGATTGCCCAGATCGTCAGACGCACCACGCGCGGGGCGTCTTCGATCAGCGCTTTATTGACCTCGGGCAGTGGCTGGCCATGCAGCGACTCGGAGCCTTTGAAATAACGGCGAATAGAACTCTTGACCCCGGACTTAAGCAACACTGATCTGCCCCTTTTTCAACGCTTCCATTACGGCGGCTTTCGGGCCATCGGCGAGAATCTGTCCACGGTCGATAACGATCAAGCGATCTACCAGCGACAACAGCGACGCCCGGTGCGTGACCAGCACCACAGTTTTGCTTTCGACGACGGCGGCGAGGCGTTGTTTGAGACGCTCTTCACCGGTGTTATCCATGGCGCTGGTCGGTTCATCGAGCAGCAGGATCGGCGGGTTGAGCAGCAACGCCCGGGCCAGGGCGACGTTCTGGCGCTGACCGCCGGACAGGTTCTGCCCGCGCTCACCTACTTGCAGCTCATAGCCTTGCGGGTGCAGACGGGCGAACTCGTGCACACCGGCCAGCTCGGCCGCTTGCAGGACCATTTCGTCTTCGACGTAACGCGCACCTGACACCAGGTTGTCGCGCAGCGTGCCGGCCAGCAACTGGATATCCTGCGCCACGTAGCCGATGTTGTAGCGCAATTCACTGACGTCGATCTGACGAATATCGACGCCATCGACCAACAGTGCGCCGTCGTCCGGCTGATAGAGGCCCACCAGCAGTTTGGCCAGCGAGCTTTTGCCCGAGCCGCTACGACCGATGATGCCAATCTTCTCGCCAGGCTTGATGATCAGGTTGATGTTCTTCAGCGCCGCGTTCTGTTGATTCGGGTAGGTGAAGTTCATCTGCCGACATTCGATGGCGCCTTGCAGCACCTTTCGACTCAACGGACGCTCATCGAAATTGCGCTCTTGCGGCAACTCCATCATTTGGTCGACCGAGGTCATGGTTACCCGCGCTTGCTGGTAGCGGGTCAGCAGGCCGGACAACGAAGCCAGCGGGCTGAGCGCGCGGCCACTGAGCATGTAGCAGGCGATCAAACCGCCCATGCTCAGGTGCCCGTCGATGATCTGGTACACGCCGAAAACGATCATGATCACCCCGGCCAATTGCTGGATCAGCAAGGTGATGTTCATCGCCAGACCGGAGAGCATTTTCACCCGCAATTCAAGGCGGCTGAGGGTGCCGATGGTCTGCTCCCACTGGTATTGGCGTTCGCTTTCAGCGTTGTTGACCTTCACCGCATCGAGGCCGGCGAGGGTTTCGATCAGGCTCGACTGACGCTCCGCGCCCAGGGCCATGGTTCGTTCCATGGTCGCCACCAACGGTTTCTGCAAGGCATAACCGATCAGCAGCGCAATCGGGAACGCCAGCACCGGAATCCACACAAGGTGACCGCCGAGGATCGCGATGACCATAAAGATCAGCAGCGTAAACGGCAGGTCGATCAGGCTGGTCAGGGTCAGCGAGGCGAGGAAGTCACGCAGGCTCTGAAACTCATGGATGTTCTGGGCAAAGCTGCCGACCCGCGCCGGGCGGTACTTCATGGCCATGCCGACAATGCGCTCGAACAATGTGGCTGAGATGATCAGGTCGGTCTTCTTGCCGGCCAGGTCCAGGCACAAACTGCGCAGGCTTTTGAGAATCAGGTCGAACAGGTAGGCGCCCGTGATGCCGATGGCCAACACCCAAAGCGTTGATTCGGCCTGGTTCGGCACGACTCGGTCATAGACGTTCATCACGAACAGCGGCGCGGCCATGGCGATGATGTTGATCAGGAAACTGGCGGCAATGGCGTCGGCGTACAGCCAGCGCGAACGCTTGAGGGTGTCGCGGAACCACGAGCGCGCACGCGGGATCAGCGTGCCGTGATTGACGTCGAATTTGTGTTGGGGTTGGGCGAAGAACACTTTGCCGATGTAGTCGTCGGCCAAAAGTTCGCGACTGACCACGCTTTCACCGCCGTCGCTTTCGCTGAGCAATACGCGGGCCTGATCCTCACCTTGCCAACCGAGCAGGACGGCACTTCGACCGTCCTTGAGCAGCAGCAGCGCCGGCATGGCAATCGTTGGAATCTGCTCAAGTTTGCGTTGCAGCACCCGCCCTTGCAGGCCGGCGCGGGCTGCCGCGCGGGGCAGCAGTTCCACACTCAGACGCTGCTTGGGTAACGGCAACCCGGTGGTCAACATCGCGGCGCTGGCCGGCTTCTGATGCAGCGTGCACAAAGCCAGCAGACCATCCAGTAACGGATCGTCATGCAGCGCGCGTGGATCATGAATGAGTTGAACTCGACTGACTTCTGATTCCACGCTCGGCACTCTTGGCAAACTGTTGAATAAGGAAGACTCAATTCATCCCGGGTAGCTGGACCTGGGGCTTCACGTCGTTCTGCACAACGGATGCCAACGGCGCGACCACCCCCTGACTCTTGAGCAACTCGCCCATGGTCGCCTTGATTCGATATTGAGTAAATAACTGAATGTTCTTGATCTCCGCCAGGCGACGGGAAGCGGTGAACAGTTCGTTTTCACTGTCGAGCAAGTCGAGCAAAGTGCGTTCGCCCAGGCTGAACTGCTTCTGATACGCCGTGCGCACACTGGTGCTGTGATCGACGTATTGCTGGGCGATCGGCACCTGGGCGTTGGCATTGTTCAACGCATTCCAGGCCAGGCCCAACTCTTCATTCAATACGCGCAGGGCATTATTGCGGATATCCAGGGCCTGGTTCGACAGGTAGGACTTCGACTCCAGATCAGCCTTGTTGCTGCCACCTGCATACAGGTTGAAGCGCATGCGCAGCATGGCTTGCCATTCGTTGGTGTGACCGTTCTGACCGTCGAGATCGTTGTCGGCGGTGCGACCCAGTTCGGCATCGAAGCGCGGATAGAAGGATGATTTGGCGGTGTCGTATTGCTTCTCGGCAGCGGCGATATCGGACTCGGCGGAACGCAGGATCGGGCTGTTTTCCAGCATCTGCGCGCGGGCTTCATTCAAGTTGGCCGGCAACAGTGCGAGGAAATCGGCAGGACGCTCCAGTTGATCGGGCATCTGGCCCACAGCGCTGAGAAAGTTGGTCTCGGCGTCAGCCAGGTTGGTCTGCTCGGTGATCAAGTTGTTGCGGGCCTGGGCCATGCGCGCTTCGGCCTGATCGAGGTCGGCACCGCTGCCCACGCCACGCTGGGTGCGTAACTTGATCTGGTCAAAAATCCGTTCGTGACTCTTCAAGTTGTCGGTGGCCAGACGAACGAACTCGCGGCGGGTCAGGACATCGAGATAGACCTGAGCAACGGTCAGAGCAGTGCGCTCCGACGTGCCCAATAAAGAGTAAGCCCGGGAGTTAACGGTGGCTTGTTGACGCCCGACTTCGCTGGACGTCGCAAAACCGTCAAAAACCATTTGCGTCAAACGCAAACTTGACTCGCCTCGGTTCAGAGTTTCCCAGTGATTATTATTGCCGGCAGCACGTGTATTGAGGTTGTCCGCGCCCTCGCGACCATAACCGCCCAGCAGATCGACCCGTGGCAGGTATCCACCTTTTGCTGCCTTTAATTGATAATCCGCCGCCAATCGACTGTTAACACCTGCCTGAATTTCGGGATGGACGTCCAACGCCTGTTGCATGGCCTCCGGAAGTGACTGCGCCTGAACAAAACCGGCGGTTATGGCGAAAGGTAAAGCCTTGAGCAGCTGCAAACGCATGGTTGGAATTTCCCGGATTTACTTGTCTTGAATCACTGCAGAGCGTGCCGCTGCATCGGATGATGATCATTGTAATGACCGTATGTCGGAAATGTTGAACTTGGAACTGAACTGCCTTCTGCAGAGCAGATAGCCATCTCAATATCAATGTGACATTACGGAGGCGAGTGTTTAGGATGACAAGTGCAAGGTCAATACTTTGGCATATAGTTAATAGCGAAAAAGCATAGCCAAATGTTTGACGAGCAATCGCGTCAAAGTTATGCCTCGAATATTTTGAAAGTACGTCCAGACTGTTTTGGCGAGCGCGCCATCAGGTCCATGGAAGTCAACTGAACGTGACACCCGGAGAGTCTTCAATGAGCAGTGTTGTTGCCATCGTCAAAAGCATTGTCGGTCAGGTTTTCGCGGTGTCCCCAGAAGGCGTTCGTCGCGTACTCGTTGAAGGCGACCGGTTGTTTGTCGGCGATCAGGTAGACACTGGCGCGGCTGGCGCCGTGACGCTCGAGCTGGCTGACGGCCGGACCCTGGACCTGGGACGCGACACTCAGTGGAGCGCCAGCAGCCCTGATTCCAGCACTGACCTGGCACAAGCCACAGCGCAAGCCGCACCCTCCGTTGAAGAATTGCAGCAAGCCATCGCGGCAGGCGCCGACCCGACCACAGACCTCGAAGCCACAGCAGCGGGCCCAGCGGCTGCCGGCACGGGTGGTGCAGCCGGTGGCGGCCACAGCTTTGTGATGCTGGATGCAACCGCTGGCCGGGTGGACCCGACCATTGGTTTCCCGACCGCGGGCCTCAACGCTGCGGCACAAGTGGCACAGAACACCATTGGCGGGCAAACGGCCAACGCCAACGCGCCGCGCGAGTCGACCCTGAGTCTAAGCGCCACGCCGACCATCACCGAGGCCGGCGGCGTACTTGTCTACACCGCGACCCTGAGCCAAGCGCCGCTGACTGACCTGACCGTCACCCTGTCCAATGGCTCGGTGATCGTGATCCAAGCCGGCCAGTTGACCGGCACCGTCAACGTCCCGCTCGCTCCGAACGACACTGTTTATAACGACGCCACCCAAATCGACGTGACTGTCACCGGCACCACGGGCGGTAATGGCATCGTTGTGACTCCACCGACGACTCCGGCCGTAACTCAGGTTACCGACACCGTCGATACCACCACGGTCACCTTGAGCGCAGGCGCCAGCGTCACCGAAGGCGGCCAGATCACTTACACCGCGACGTTGACCAACCCGGCGCAGACGCCGGTAACGGTCACCCTCTCCAACGGTTCGACCATTACCATCGAAGCCGGCAAAACCACCGGTTCTGTGAACGTCGACACCCCGGCCAATGACGTTTATCAAAACGGCAGCACGGTCAGCACCACGATCACGGGCGCTACCGGTGGCAACTTCGAGAACCTGGTGCCGAGCACTACGCCGGCGGTCACCACCATCACCGACTCACGGGATGACACGGGCCTGAGCCTGTCGGCGTCCACCGAAGTGGCCGAAGGTGGTCAAATTCTGTACACCGCGACACTGACCAACCCGGCTGGCACGCCAGTCACCGTGACGTTGAGCAACGGCGCGGTGATCACCATCGCGGCCGGCGCCACCAGCGGTTCCGTGAGCGTCCCGGCACCGGCTGATGACGTCTATAAAGATGCCGGCAAGGTTGAAGTCAGCATCAAGGATGCCAGCGGCGGTAACTTTGAAAACCTGGTGCCGAGTACGGTTCCAGCTGTGACCGACGTCACCGACACCATCAATACCTCGACCGTCAGCCTGACGGCCAATGGCACTGTGGTTGAAGGCGGCACCGTGGTGTACACCGCCTCCGTCACTGCGCCGGTGACTGGTTCGCCGGTGGTTGTGACCCTGTCCAACGGACAGACCATCACCATTCCGGTTGGATCGAGCAGTGGCAGCGTCAACTTCACCGCGCCTAACGATGCTTTGGCCGGTGGCGGCTCGCTGAGCGTCAAAATCGACGACGCCAAGGGCGGCAATTACGAGAAGCTGGATGTTGACGGCAAGTCGGCCAATACCTCCGTCACCGACACCCAAGACACCACCACCGTCAGCCTGAGCGCGACCGATTCCGTCGCCGAAGGTGGTTCGATTGTTTACACCGCGAGCCTGACCAACGCCGCCGGCACGCCAGTGACCGTGACGCTGAGCAACGGCGCGGTGATCAATATCGCCGCTGGCGAGACGACGGGCTCCGTGACTGTCAAAGCCCCGGCCGATGACGTCTACAAAGACGCCGGTAAGGTTGAAGCGACCATCAAGGATGCCACCGGCGGCAACTTCGAGAACCTGGTGCCGAGCACTGTTCCAGCTGTAACCGACGTCACCGACACCATCAACACTTCAACGGTCAGCCTGACCGCGACATCCTTGGTCGCCGAAGGCGGCACCGTGGTGTACACCGCGTCCGTCACCGCGCCAGTCACCGATTCGCCAGTCGTCGTGACCTTGTCCAACGGCCAAACCATCACCATCCCGGTCGGCGCCAGCAGTGGCAGCGTGAACTTCGTTGCACCAAACGATGCCCTCGCTGGTGGCGGCTCGCTGAGCGTCAAGATTGATGATGCCAAGGGCGGCAATTACGAGAAGCTTGATGTTGACGGCAAGTCGGCCAATACCTCCGTCACCGACACCCAAGACACGACCACCGTCAGCCTGAGCGCGACCGATTCCGTGGCCGAAGGTGGTTCGATTGTTTACACCGCGAGCCTGACCAACGCCGCCGGCACACCGGTGACCGTAACGCTGAGCAACGGTGCGGTGATCAATATCGCCGCTGGCGAGACGACGGGCTCCGTGACCGTCAAGGCTCCGGCCGATGACGTTTACAAAGACGCCGGTAAAGTCGAAGCGACCATCAAAGACGCCAGCGGCGGCAATTTCGAAAACCTGGTGCCGAGCACGGTTCCAGCTGTAACCGACGTCACCGACACCATCAACACTTCAACGGTCAGCCTGACGGCAACATCCTCGGTCGCCGAAGGCGGAACCGTGGTGTACACCGCGTCCGTTACTGCGCCGGTCACCGATTCGCCGGTGGTGGTGACCCTGTCCAACGGCCAGACCATCACCATCCCGGTCGGCGCCAGCAGCGCCAGCGTGAACTTCACCGCGCCGAACGATGCTTTGGCCGGTGGCGGCTCGCTGAGCGTCAAAATCGACGACGCCAAGGGCGGCAATTACGAGAAGCTGGATGTCGACGGCAAGGCTGCCAATACCTCCGTCACCGACACCCAAGACACGACCACCGTCAGCCTGAGCGCGACCGATTCCGTGGCCGAAGGTGGTTCGATTGTTTACACCGCGAGCCTGACCAACGCCGCCGGCACACCAGTGACCGTGACGCTGAGCAACGGCGCGGTGATCAACATCGCCGCTGGCGAGACGACGGGCTCCGTGACCGTCAAAGCGCCAGCCGATGACGTCTATAAAGACGCCGGCAAGGTCGAAGCAACCATCAAAGATGCCACGGGTGGCAACTTTGAAAACCTGGTCACCAGCCCGACAGCGGCCGTGACCGATGTCACCGACACGATCAACACCTCAACGGTCAGCCTGACCGCGACATCCTCGGTCGCCGAAGGCGGCACCGTGGTGTACACCGCGTCCGTCACCGCGCCAGTGACCGATTCGCCAGTCGTCGTGACCTTGTCCAACGGCCAGACCATCACCATTCCGGTCGGCGCCAGCAGTGGCAGCGTGAACTTCGTTGCACCAAACGATGCCCTCGCTGGTGGCGGCTCGCTGAGCGTCAAGATTGATGATGCGAAGGGCGGTAATTACGAGAAGCTGGACGTCGACGGCAAGTCGGCCAATACCTCCGTCACCGACACCCAAGACACCACCACCGTCAGCCTGAGCGCGACCGATTCCGTCGCCGAAGGTGGTTCGATTGTTTACACCGCGAGCCTGACCAACGCCGCCGGCACGCCAGTGACCGTGACGCTGAGCAACGGCGCGGTGATCAACATCGCCGCCGGCGCAACGACGGGCTCCGTGACCGTCAAAGCGCCAGCCGATGACGTTTACAAAGACGCCGGCAAAGTCGAAGCGACCATCAAGGACGCCACCGGCGGCAACTTTGAAAACCTGGTAAAAGACCCGGCTGCCGCTGTAACTAGCGTCACCGACACCCTCGACACCTCGACTGTCACCCTGACCGCCACCAGCAGCGTGGCCGAGGGCGGCACGGTGGTTTATACCGCCTCGGTGGGCGCTCCCGTTACAGGTTCGCCGGTCATCGTGACCCTGGCCAACGGTCAGACCATCACCATCGACATTGGTAAAAGCAGCGGCACGGTCAATGCCGTTGTCTCCAACGACGTGCTCAGCGGACATGCACCACTGACGAACTCGATCACCAACGTCAGCGGCGGCAACTACGAAAATCTGGTCGCCGACAAAACACCCGTCAGCACCAGCGTGACCGACACCGTCGACACCACTACCGTATCGCTGACCGCCACCGGCAACGTCAACGAGGGCGGCTCGATCGTCTACACCGCAACCCTCAGCAACCCGGCCGGCACACCTGTCACCGTCACCTTGAGCAACGGCGCAACCATCACCATCGACGCTGGTAAAACCACCGGCACGGTCAAAGTCGATGCGCCGAAGGACGACGTCTACAAGGACGCTGGCAAAGTCGAAGTAACCATCAAAGACACGTCCGGCGGCAACTTCGAAAACCTGGTGAAGAATCCGGCGCCGGCCGTGACCGATGTGGCCGACACCAAGGACACCACACACCTGACCCTCAGCGCCGATAAATCGGTACTCGAAGGCTCGCACATCACCTACATCGCGACCCTGACCAACGCTGCGCAGACACCGGTAACCGTGAAGCTGAGCAATGGCGAGACCATTACCATTGCCGCCGGCCAGACCAGTGGTTCAGTGACCATCGCGGCACCGGGCGACGATGTTTACAAGGACGCCGGCAAGCTCACCGTGAAGATCGCCGACGCCAGCGGTGGCAACTTCGAAAATCTCGACGTCAGCAAGACGTCAGTGACCACTACCGTCAAGGACACCATCGACACCACGTCCCTGTCCCTGTCGGCCAGCAACACCGTCAGCGAAGGTGGCCAGATCACCTACACCGCGACACTGAGCAACCCGACGGACACGGCCATGACCGTGAAGCTTAGCAACGGCGCGGTAATCAACATCGCCGCCGGCGCCTCCAGCGGTTCGGTCAACTTCGCCGCCCCGGCGAATACTCCATACGTGGATGGCGGCAAAGTCCAGGCAACGATTACCAGCCAGAGCGGCGGCAACTTCGAGAAAGTCGTCACCGACCATTCGCCGGCGGTCACCACCGTCACCGATTCTGCCGACACCACCGGCCTGAGCCTGAGCGCAACCGGTTCGGTCGCCGAGGGCGGTTCGATCGTCTATACCGCGACCCTGACCAACGCCGCCGGCAGCGCCATGACCGTGACGTTGAACAACGGCGCGGTGATCAATATTGCCAAAGGCGCCACCAGCGGTTCAGTGAACTACGCAGCGCCAGCCGATGACGTCTACAAAGATGCCGGTAAAGTCGAAGCCAGCATCACCAAAACCACCGGTGGCAACTTCGAGAACCTGGTGGCCGACAAGACGCCAGCCGTCACCGAAGTAACCGATACGATCAACAACAGCACCGTATCCCTGACCGCCACGGCCAGCACCGTCGAAGGCGGCGTGGTGGTTTACACCGCATCGGTCAACGCGCCCGTCACCGGCTCGCCGGTGGTCGTGACCTTGTCCAACGGCCAAACCATCACCATCCCGGTCGGTGCCAGCAGCGGCCATGTGAACTTCACCGCACCAAATGACGCCCTGGCTGGCGGCGGCTCCTTGAGCGTGAAGATCGACGGCACCACTGGCGGCAACTACGAAAACCTGGTGGCGAATCAAACCCCGGCGGTCACTTCCGTGGCCGATGTGAAAGACACCACCACGGTCAGTCTGAGCGCGACCGATTCCGTGGCCGAAGGCGGTTCCATCGTCTACACCGCGAACCTGACCAATGCGGCCGGCACACCAGTGACCGTGACGCTGAGCAACGGCGCGGTAATCAACATCGCCGCTGGCGCCACGACAGGCTCCGTGACCGTCAAGGCTCCGGCCGATGACGTCTACAAAGACGCCGGCAAGGTCGAAGCGACCATCAAGGATGCCACGGGCGGCAACTTTGAAAACCTGGTGACCAGCACGGCGGCGGCAGTCACTGACGTCACCGATACGATCAATACCTCGACCGTTAGTCTGACCGCCAACGGTACTGTGGCTGAAGGCGGCACCGTGGTGTACACCGCCTCCGTCACCGCACCGGTCACCGGTTCGCCAGTCGTTGTGACCCTGTCCAACGGACAGACCATCACCATTCCGGTCGGCGCCAGCAGTGGCAGCGTGAACTTCGTTGCACCAAACGATGCTTTGGCCGGTGGCGGCTCGCTGAGCGTCAAAATCGACGACGCCAAGGGCGGTAATTACGAGAAGCTGGATGTCGACGGCAAGTCGGCCAATACATCCGTCACCGACACCCAAGACACCACCACGGTCAGCCTGAGCGCGACCGATTCCGTCGCAGAAGGCGGTTCGATTGTTTACACAGCGAACCTGACCAACGCGGCCGGCACGCCAGTGACCGTGACCCTGAGCAACGGTGCGGTGATCAATATCGCCGCCGGCGCAACGACGGGCTCCGTCACCGTCAAAGCGTCAGCCGATGACGTCTACAAAGACGCCGGCAAGGTCGAAGCGACCATCAAAGACGCCACCGGCGGCAACTTTGAAAACCTGGTGCCGAGCACGGTTCCAGCTGTAACCGACGTCACCGACACCATCAACACCTCGACCGTCAGCCTGACGGCAACCCCTGCGACCGCCGAAGGCGGCAACGTGCTGTACACCGCCTCCGTCACCGCGCCGGTGACTGGCAAAGACGTAATCGTCACGTTGGCCAATGGCGAAAAAATCACTATTGCGGTCGGTGAAAGCGCTGCGTCGATCACCGTCAAAGCACCGAACGATGTCTTGGTCGGCCACGAGCCGTTGACCAACGCCATCAAGGAAGTAACCGGCGGCAACTACGAAAACCTGGTCGCCGACAAAACCCCGGTCAGCACCACCGTGACTGACACTACCGACACCACGACCGTCAGCCTGAGCGCGACCGATTCCGTGGCTGAAGGCGGTTCAATTGTCTACACCGCGAACCTGACCAATGCAGCCGGCACGCCAGTGACCGTGACGCTGAGCAACGGCGCGGTGATCAACATCGCCGCCGGCGCAACGACGGGCTCCGTGACCGTCAAAGCCCCAGTCGATGACGTCTACAAAGACGCTGGTAAAGTCGAAACGACCATCAAGGATGCCTCTGGCGGCAACTTTGAAAACCTGGTGAAAGACCCGGCTGCCGCAGTGACCAACGTCACCGACACCCTCGACACCTCGACCGTCAAACTCACTGCCACCGGCAGTGCGGCCGAAGGCGGCGTCGTCACTTACACCGCCACCGTCGGTGCACCTGTCACCGGTTCGCCTGTGACCGTGTCCTTGGCCAACGGCCAGACCATCACCATCGACATCGGCAAAACCACGGGCTTCGTCACCACCCTGGCACCGAACGATGCGCTGATCGGTCATGCACCACTGACCAACTCGATCACCAACGTCAGCGGCGGCAACTACGAGAACCTGGTCGCCGACAAAACCCCGGTCAGCACCACCGTGACCGACACGACCGACACCACCACCGTCAGCCTGAGCGCGACCGATTCCGTGGCTGAAGGCGGTTCAATCGTCTACACCGCGAACTTGACCAATGCGGCCGGCACGCCAGTGACCGTGACGCTGAGCAACGGCGCGGTGATCAACATCGCCGCTGGCGCCACGACGGGCTCCGTGACCGTCAAGGCTCCAGCCGATGATGTCTATAAAGACGCCGGCAAGGTCGAAACGACCATCAAGGAAGCGAGCGGCGGCAATTTCGAAAACCTGGTGAAAGACCCGGCTGCTGCCGTGACCAACGTCACCGACACCCTCGACACCTCGACCGTCAAACTCACCGCCACCGGCAGTGCGGCCGAAGGCGGCGTCGTCACTTACACCGCCACCGTCGGTGCACCTGTCACCGGTTCGCCTGTGACCGTTTCCTTGGCCAACGGCCAGACCATCACCATCGACATCGGCAAAACCACAGGCTTCACCACCACCCTGGCGCCGAACGATGCGTTGACCGGGCACGCACCACTGACCAACTCGATCACCAACGTCAGCGGCGGCAACTACGAAAACCTGGTCGCCGACAAAACCCCGGTCAGCACCACCGTGACCGACACGACCGACACCACCACCGTCAGCCTGAGCGCGACCGATTCCGTGGCCGAAGGCGGTTCAATCGTCTACACCGCGAACCTGACCAATGCGGCCGGCACACCGGTCACCGTCACCCTGAGCAATGGCGCAGTAATCAACATCGCCGCCGGCGCGACGACGGGCTCCGTGACCGTCAAAGCCCCAGCCGATGACGTCTACAAAGACGCCGGTAAAGTCGAAACGACCATCAAGGAAGCGAGCGGCGGCAATTTCGAAAACCTGGTCAAAGACCCGGCCGCAGCAGTGACCAACGTCACCGACACCCTCGACACCTCGACCGTCAAACTCACTGCCACCGGCAGTGCGGCCGAAGGCGGCGTCGTCACTTACACCGCCACCGTCGGTGCACCTGTCACCGGTTCGCCTGTGACCGTGTCCTTGGCCAACGGCCAGACCATCACCATCGACGTCGGCAAAACCACGGGCTTCGTCACCACGCTGGCACCGAACGATGCGCTGATCGGTCATGCACCGCTGACCAACTCGATCACCAACGTCAGTGGCGGTAACTACGAAAATCTGGTCGCCGACAAATCTCCGGTCAGCACCACCGTGACCGATACCACCGACACCACCAACCTGTCGCTGAGCGCCAGCAACTCAGTGGCCGAAGGCGGCTCCATCGTCTACACCGCGACCCTGACCAACGCGGCCGGCACACCGGTGACCGTGACGTTGAGCAACGGCGCGGTGATCAACATCGCCGCTGGCGCCACGACGGGCTCCGTGACCGTCAAGGCTCCAGCCGATGATGTCTATAAAGACGCCGGCAAGGTCGAAACGACCATCAAGGAAGCGAGCGGCGGCAATTTCGAAAACCTGGTGAAAGACCCGGCTGCTGCCGTGACCAACGTCACCGACACCCTCGACACCTCGACCGTCAAACTCACCGCCACCGGCAGTGCGGCCGAAGGCGGCGTCGTCACTTACACCGCCACCGTCGGTGCACCTGTCACCGGTTCGCCTGTGACCGTTTCCTTGGCCAACGGCCAGACCATCACCATCGACATCGGCAAAACCACAGGCTTCACCACCACCCTGGCGCCGAACGATGCGTTGACCGGGCACGCACCACTGACCAACTCGATCACCAACGTCAGCGGCGGCAACTACGAAAACCTGGTCGCCGACAAAACCCCGGTCAGCACCACCGTGACCGACACGACCGACACCACCACCGTCAGCCTGAGCGCGACCGATTCCGTGGCCGAAGGCGGTTCAATCGTCTACACCGCGAACCTGACCAATGCGGCCGGCACACCGGTCACCGTCACCCTGAGCAATGGCGCAGTAATCAACATCGCCGCCGGCGCGACGACGGGCTCCGTGACCGTCAAAGCCCCAGCCGATGACGTCTACAAAGACGCCGGTAAAGTCGAAACGACCATCAAGGAAGCGAGCGGCGGCAATTTCGAAAACCTGGTCAAAGACCCGGCCGCAGCAGTGACCAACGTCACCGACACCCTCGACACCTCGACCGTCAAACTCACTGCCACCGGCAGTGCGGCCGAAGGCGGCGTCGTCACTTACACCGCCACCGTCGGTGCACCTGTCACCGGTTCGCCTGTGACCGTGTCCTTGGCCAACGGCCAGACCATCACCATCGACGTCGGCAAAACCACGGGCTTCGTCACCACGCTGGCACCGAACGATGCGCTGATCGGTCATGCACCGCTGACCAACTCGATCACCAACGTCAGTGGCGGTAACTACGAAAATCTGGTCGCCGACAAATCTCCGGTCAGCACCACCGTGACCGATACCACCGACACCACCAACCTGTCGCTGAGCGCCAGCAACTCAGTGGCCGAAGGCGGCTCCATCGTCTACACCGCGACCCTGACCAACGCGGCCGGCACACCGGTGACCGTGACGTTGAGCAACGGCGCGGTGATCAACATCGCCGCTGGCGCCACGACGGGCTCCGTGACCGTCAAGGCTCCAGCCGATGATGTCTATAAAGACGCCGGCAAGGTCGAAACGACCATCAAGGAAGCGAGCGGCGGCAATTTCGAAAACCTGGTGAAAGACCCGGCTGCTGCCGTGACCAACGTCACCGACACCCTCGACACCTCGACCGTCAAACTCACCGCCACCGGCAGTGCGGCCGAAGGCGGCGTCGTCACTTACACCGCCACCGTCGGTGCACCTGTCACCGGTTCGCCTGTGACCGTTTCCTTGGCCAACGGCCAGACCATCACCATCGACATCGGCAAAACCACAGGCTTCACCACCACCCTGGCGCCGAACGATGCGTTGACCGGGCACGCACCACTGACCAACTCGATCACCAACGTCAGCGGCGGCAACTACGAAAACCTGGTCGCCGACAAAACCCCGGTCAGCACCACCGTGACCGACACGACCGACACCACCACCGTCAGCCTGAGCGCGACCGATTCCGTGGCCGAAGGCGGTTCAATCGTCTACACCGCGAACCTGACCAATGCGGCCGGCACACCGGTCACCGTCACCCTGAGCAATGGCGCAGTAATCAACATCGCCGCCGGCGCGACGACGGGCTCCGTGACCGTCAAAGCCCCAGCCGATGACGTCTACAAAGACGCCGGTAAAGTCGAAACGACCATCAAGGAAGCGAGCGGCGGCAATTTCGAAAACCTGGTCAAAGACCCGGCCGCAGCAGTGACCAACGTCACCGACACCCTCGACACCTCGACCGTCAAACTCACTGCCACCGGCAGTGCGGCCGAAGGCGGCGTCGTCACTTACACCGCCACCGTCGGTGCACCTGTCACCGGTTCGCCTGTGACCGTGTCCTTGGCCAACGGCCAGACCATCACCATCGACGTCGGCAAAACCACGGGCTTCGTCACCACGCTGGCACCGAACGATGCGCTGATCGGTCATGCACCGCTGACCAACTCGATCACCAACGTCAGTGGCGGTAACTACGAAAATCTGGTCGCCGACAAATCTCCGGTCAGCACCACCGTGACCGATACCACCGACACCACCAACCTGTCGCTGAGCGCCAGCAACTCAGTGGCCGAAGGCGGCTCCATCGTCTACACCGCGACCCTGACCAACGCGGCCGGCACACCGGTGACCGTGACGTTGAGCAACGGCGCCGTGATCAACATTGAGGCGGGCAAAACCACCGGCACCGTGATCGTTGATGCACCGAAAGACGATGCCTATATCGACGCTGGCAAGGTCAGCGTCACAATCGCCACGGCCACTGGCGGCAACTTCGAGAACCTGGTGAAAGACCCGGCTGCGGCAGTGACCAACGTCACCGACACGCTCGACAAGACTGAAGTCAGCATCACCGGCAGCACCTCGGTGACTGAAGGCCAGACCGCCAGCTACACCGTCAGCCTGACAAACCCGGCGCAGACCGAAGTCACCTTGAAGATTACCTACAGCGGCACCGCCGCCGACGGTTCGGACTTCACCGGTGTGTACACCGTGAAAATTCCGGCCGGCGCCAGCACGGCGAATTTCAACGTCGCGACGCTGGACGACAGGATCACTGAAAGCACCGAAAACTTCGTGGTCAAGATCGACTCGGCGACCGGAGGCAATTTCGAGAACCTGGTGATCAGCGCTACCAACGGCAGCATCAGCACTGCAATCGTCGACAACGATGCGCCGCCGGTGCTCGACCTGGACGCCAACAACTCCAGCGGTGCCACCGGTGCCAATTACAACGTGACCTTCACCGAAGGCACCACGGGCCAGGGTGTGTCGATTGGCGACACCGATCTGAAAATCACCGACCCGGACAGCACCATGCTGACCGGCGCGACCATCGTGCTGACCAACCGTCAGCCGGGCGATGCGCTGAACCTGGGCAACAGCGTCAACGGCATCACCATCAATGCCAACAGCAAAGACGGCACCGTCACGCTGACGTTGTCCGGCAACGCGACGCTGGCCGACTACATGCAACAAATCAAAAACATCAGCTTCACCAACAGCAGTGAAGACCCGAGCACCGTGCCGCGGATCATCACCGTGACGGTGACTGATGGCAGTAACTACTCCAACACTGCGACCACCACCGTCAACGTGGTGGCAGTGAACGATGCGCCGACCGCCGCACCGGTTAACGTCACCGGGACCGAAGACACCCCGCTGATCCTCAACTGGTCGACCTTTGGTGTCAGCGATGTCGACAGTCCTGCTGCCAGCCTCGGCGTGAAAATCACCGGACTGCCGGGCGAAGGCAAGTTGCAGTACCTGAACGGTTCCACCTGGACCGATGTCACGAACAACCAGACCTTGACCAAGGCGGACATCGACGCGGGTAAAGTGCGCTTCCTGCCGGATGCCAACGAATCCGGTGCAAATGGTTACGGCGGCACAGGCATGGGCAACAATCTGGCGGACTACGCGCAGATCAAGTTCCAGCCAACCGACGGTACGACACTGGGCAACACCGGCACGATCAAAATCGACATCACCCCAGTGGCCGACGCGCCATCGCTGAGCGTTGCGGACAACAGCGTCAAATCTACCGGGTTGATCAAAGAAGTCTGGACTGGCCTGTCGGGTCTCGGCACGGATGGCAGCGGCGCGTCTTCGGGAACGCTGAAAAGTGTCATTGATGGCGCGGGCACACCGAACTCCAGTGGCACGGTGACCAACGTGCAGTCCGACGGCAGCGTCGCGGCGGGCACGGCGTCGAAAACCTCCGGCCTGATCTACCTCGAAGCCGGCAAGACTTACACCTTTACCGGCACCGGTGATGACAGCCTGCTGGTGACCATCGGCGGCAAGAACGTCGCGGCCATCACGTGGGGCGCGGGCGGCAACCTGAACGGCTCGTTCACCCCGACCACCAGCGGTTACTACACGCTGGACATCTACCACCACAACCAGAGCGGCCCGGGCAGCTATGACGTCAACCTGTCGGTCAACGGTGGTGCGGCGGTCGACCTGAGCAGTGCCGGCGTGCCGCTATACACCGGCGTGGCGGATCTGGCTGCTTCCGGCGTGACTGTATCCGACCTCCACGGCACCAACGGTGAGGGTTACTACGACGGCTACAAACTCAACACCGGCGCCGAAGGCACCAGCGTTCACCTGACCGCGATCAATACGGCCCTGACTGACACTGACGGATCCGAAAGCCTGAGCGTGAAGATCAGCGGCATCCCGGCGGGCTCGGTTCTCACCGATGGCGCGGGCCACACGTTCACCGCGACTGCGACCTCAGGCGAAGCCAACGTCACCGGCTGGAACCTGGGCACCCTGACCGTGACCCCGCCGTCGTACTACAACGGCCAGTTCAACCTGACGGTGACCTCGACCTCCACCGAGGCCCTGGGCGGTTCGGCGCTGAGCACGGCGACGATCCCGGTCACCGTCTACCCGGCGGTTTACAACGCGATTACCGCCACAGCCGCCAATGACACTGTCACCGGCACTGACGGCAACGACATCATCGTCGCCGACATCGGCGGCCTGACCGTGGTGCCTGGCACCAATTACAACATCGCGTTCATGGTCGACAGTTCGGGCAGCATGAGTTCGTCGTCGATCAGCGCCGCCAAGGATTCGCTGACCTCGGTGTTCAACACGCTCAAGCAAAGCATGGGCGGCAACTCGGGCACGGTGAATATTTTCCTGGTGGACTTCGATACCCAGGTCAACAAATCGGTAGCCGTCAACCTGAACGATCCGAATGCACTGACCCTGCTCAAGTCGGTGCTGGACTCGATGTCGTCCGGCGGCGGTACCAACTACGAGGACGTGTTCAAGACCACGGCCAACTGGTTCCAGAGTGCCGACGCGGTGGCCAACACCGGGGCGAAGAACCTGACCTACTTCATCACCGACGGCCAGCCGACCTATTACCAGAGCGGCGAGCAGACCAACCCGACGCTGTACGGCAACGTGAAGCTCGATGACGTGGTGAAAACCAGCAACTACAAGCCGGGCGATACGTTCTCCACGACCATCGACAGCACGCACATTCTGAACATCAACAGTTCGGGCACCGTGACGCTGCAAACCTACAATTCGTGGTGGGGCTGGAGCTCCAGCAACCTGGGCACCGTTCACGCTCAAGGCGACGGCACCTACGAGCTGTCCACCCTGGCGGGCAGCGGCAACAGCTCCAGCTCGAACACCACCGACAATGCCAACAGCAGCTTTGCACTGCTGGGCAACCTGTCGAATGTCGAAGCCATCGGCCTGAACAAGGACGTCACCCTCTCCGACCTGAAACCGTACGACACCGACAAAACGCCGCAAACCAACATCGATCCGAAGGACTTGGCCAACTCGATCATCGGCCACACCGAAGCGACGATGCCGGGCAACGACACCGTCAGCGGTGGCGACGGCAACGACATCCTGTTCGGCGACCTGGTGAGCTTCAACGGCATTGCCGGCGAGGGTTACCAGGCGATGCAGGCATTCGTCGCGCAGCAGACCGGCGTCGACGTCAGCAAAGTCACCACCAGCAACGTGCACCAGTTCATCACCGAGCATTACACCGCGTTCGATGTGTCCGGTGCCCATGACGGCAGCGACACGCTGTTGGGCGGTGCGGGCAATGACATTCTCTTCGGCTCGGGTGGTAACGACGTGCTCGACGGCGGCAAGGGCAATGACATCCTGCTCGGTGGCTCGGGCAACGATTCGTTGATGGGTGGTCAGGGCAACGACATCCTGATTGGCGGTTCGGGTGCCGACACCTTCATCTGGAAGGCTGGCGACACCGGGAACGACGTGATCAAGGACTTCAAGGCCAGCGAAGGTGACCGTATCGACCTGCGCGATTTGCTGCAAGGCGAAAGCGGCAGCACCATCGACAACTTCTTGAAGATCACCACGGTGGATGGCGTTTCGTCGTTGCAAGTCAGTTCCGGCGGCAAGTTCAACTCAGGCGATGCGGCAGCCGCAACGCCGGATGTGACGATCAAACTGGAAGGCAACAACTGGTCCAGTGCGAATATTCACTCGCTGATTGCCGGCAGTGACCCGACCATCAAAGTCGATCACAACAACAGCTGATCCAACGAAAAACGGCCGCCCTTTTGGGGCGGCCGTCACGTTTGCGCCTATCCCCCCGGTGACGATTTCGTCGCCGCACCGCATACTCGCGTTCCAGTTGGCCTATGCTGCTGACAGCATGACGCTGGTCCATTTCTGAGGGATGCTCAATGTTCTACGTGCAACGCGATGCGCAAGGTCAGTTAGTGCGCGTGGAAGCCGCGGCCTACGCCGAGGCCACGGAAACGCTGCCGGCTGATAATCACGAGATTCAGGCCTGGTACGCCAACGAGGTGATGGAAACCAGCCTCAAGCAGCTCAAGCAGAGCGACCTGGAGATGATCCGGGTACTCGACGACTTGATCCAGGTGCTGACCAGTAAAGGCGTGATCCGCGTCACCGACCTGCCGGCTGCCGCCCAGGCCAAGCTGATGGACCGGACCCAGGCCCGTGAGGCGTTGGGTGGCTTAAGTCATTTGATTGATGATGAAGAGACGGGGCTTATCTAAGGTCCTGTCATTGACGCCGATCGTTCCCACGCTCTGCGTGGGAACGCCTCCAGGGACGCTCCGCGTTCCGGCCTCGCCGCCGGCATTGCGCCTGGGAACGATCAGTGGGTTAACGCCAAGGCTTCGGCTCACCGAACAACTGCCCCTGAACCCCATACAGTCCCATTTCCCGAATCACCAACAACTCCCCTTCGGTCTCGACCCGCTCGGCAATCAACGGCAGATCAATGCTGTGCGCCGCCCGCTGAATCGCCTCGATGAACAAGCGCTTGTCACTCTCCTGATCAATCGCGCGGATGTAACTGCCATCGATCTTCAAATACGCCAGGCCCAACCGCGCCAGGTTGCCAATCATGCTGAAGCGCCCGCCAAAACGTTGCAGGCTCAATGAGAACCCAAGCTCACGCAGACGCCGCGTCAGATCTTCCAGCATCGCTTGCTCCGGCAGTTGTTCCTCGCCGATTTCCAGGGTTAGTCGCGGACCAAGATCGGAGTGAATACGCAAAATCTCGAAGATTTTGCTCAACGCCTGCGGGTCGGCCAACGTCGCCGACGACAGGTTCAGCGCCAGTGACTGTTCATGCTCGGCCATTTGCTCAAGCACCAGCTCCAACATCAGCCGATCCAGCCGCGCGGTCCAGCCAAAACGCTCCAGCCACGGCAGGAAGCGCCCGGCGGGAATGGTCTGGCCCTCGGCGTCGATCAACCGCGACAACACCTTGTAATGCAGTACCAGTTGCGTGTCCTGACTGGCCACCACTGGCTGGAAATACAATTGGAAACGGTGGTGATTCAACGCCTGATCCAGCAAGGAGTGCCAAGCGTGATGGTCATCACCGACACTGGCCGAAGCACTGTGATCAAGGCACGCCCAGCTCTGCTCACCTTGCCCTTCGGCCTGGGCCAACGCCTGATCGCCCAGGCTCAACACGGCTTGCGGCGAGTCGCCATGAACAAACGGTGCGAGCCCGATCGAGGCCACTGAAGCCACGTCAGTGGCGCCCGTCGCATGCAGGCTCGCCAAGGCGCTATCGAGGTTCTGCGCCAGCTGCAGCGCTTCTTCTCGCACCAGTCCCGGCGCCAACACGGCAAATTCGCCACCACGAATCCGCGTGACGAGGTTCTGCGTTTCAGGGTACTTGGCGCACTCACGGGACAATTGCTCGCCCACCGCTTGCAACAATTGATCTGTGCGCTGACCACCCATCCGCTGGTTCAAACCAGCCAGGTCCTTGACCCGCAACAGCAGCAGATAACCGGAGCTTGCCTGCTCCGGGTTACTGACCCGGGCATTCAGCTGCATCTCGAAATAACGCCGGTTGGCCAAGCCCGTGAGGTTGTCCTGATAGGACTCGACACGCAATTTTTCACTGCGTTCGGCCTGTTCCTGGAACAGCGCCTTGAGCTTCTCGACCATCTGATTCATGGCTTGCACCACACGTCGCAACTCAGGTGTGCGTGGCAACTCCGGCAGACTGAGGAATTCGCGGCGAGCGATGGCGTGGGATTGCTTGACCATGTAGTCCAGAGGCTTGAGTTGTCGACGCAGCAACAACGCGCCCAATACCGCGCTCACAGCACCACAAATCAGCAACCAGCCGAGGCTGCCCAACGCGCTCTGCCACAGCTTGGCCAACGCGAACATCGGGTGGCTCACCACCTCGACCCGCGCCGCCTGTTCCCAGCCACGGCTGACAATCGCATCGCCACCGGCCGGTTCCAGGCCGATCATTTTGACGAACCAGTCCGGCACATTGTTGACCGCCGGAATGCCGCTGCGCTCGACGATGGTTTTGTCGTTGGACAAATCGACCACACGGATGCTTGCGTAATAGCCGCTGTCGAAGATCGAACTGACCAACAACTCGACCATCGCCGGGTCATCGATATTCGGCGTGAGGGACAGCGCCAACGCCGTTGCGGCGTCCTGGGCGTGAGAGCGCAACTGGTTGACGTACTGGGTACGGGAGCTTTCCAGGCTGACCACGAAGCTGCCGGTGAAGGCGACCACCAGGAACAGACAGATAGCGATCAACAGCTGTTTGAACAAAGACATCTGAGCGCGTGCTCCTAGTTAGTCGTCTCGACCGGGAAACCTTCGGCCTGCATTTTCTTCAGTACATCCTGCCAACGAGACAGGCGTTTGGTATCTCCGACCTTTTTGTTGCCCTTGGCGCCCGGCAACCACAGCCCTTCGGCATTGAAAGAGTAGACCGGCAGCAAATCGGTTCGCTGGTTGGCCGGCTTGATCGCGTCAATCAAACTGTCGAGTACCAGCGGCATGGCTTCGGGGCTCGAGTAATAGGTCAATACCATGTGCGCCCGGTTCAAGCGCAACGCCTTGACGTAGGTGATGCGCAGCTTGTCACTGGACACGCCGAGATGGCGCAGGCTGAAATACTTGGCAACGGCATAGTCTTCGCAATCGCCGGCGCCTTTCCACAAGGCTTCGATCGGAGTTTCCCAGTAATCAACCTGGTGCCACAGATCAATGTCCTCAACGTAACGCACCTGTTTGTTGAAGAACTGGTTGACCACGTTGAGCTGCTCCAGCTCATTGACCTGCTTTTGGGTCGCCAGTAAATGCTGCCAGGCATCGATACGCTGCTGCCCTTCGCCCAAGGGCCCGTACAATGCCTGCGCGCGACGGCTGATCAGCGAAAAATCCCAATCGGCATGCAGACCGCCCAGCATGACGCCGGCCAGCAACAAGGCGCAGCACAGCCAGCGTAAGGTCCGAGGGATCGCGAAACGTGCCGCCAATGCGAGGCATCCAGATCAGGCAGGTGGAATTCGTTTGATGGTGAAGGTTAGCCCGGTAAAAGACAATGGCACCGTGCAATCACTGGTGACGCGCTAAACTTTGAATGGTGAATGACATAATAACTGGCAGGCTACGATCCCCGGATCGTTTGACAACCTGACAAGCAGTCACTAGTGTCCATTTGGATCCAAATATTTCAGTCAAACAGGGTGCGTAGTAGTGACACAGAAGCCCAACCCGCTCAGTAGTATCAAGGTCAACGGGCCGATTCCCGCTCACCTGGCACGCTCGGTGATCGAAGAAACCCTGCGTTCAGCCATTCTCGACGGTCGAATTCCGTGCGGTACTGCGTTGCGCCAGCAGGATCTGGCCGACCTGTTCGGCGTCAGCCGCATGCCGGTGCGCGAAGCCTTGCGCCAACTCGAAGCCCAGTCGCTGCTCAACGTCATCGCGCACAAAGGCGCCGTCGTCGCGCCTCTGGTTCAGGGTGATGCCGTCGAAACTTATTCGTTGCGGATTTTGTTGGAGTCCGAAGCCCTGCGGTTATCGATTCCCTTACTCGACGCCAAGGATCTCGAAGAGGCTGCGCGCTATATCGATAGCCTCGAGACAGAAAACGACTACACCGAAATCGGTCGGCTCAATCGCCTCTTCCACATGGCGCTTTACAGCAAGGCGCCTAACCGCCGTCTGTTGAGACTGGTCGAAGACGGGTTGAACGAGGAAGAGCGCTTCCTGCGCTTTAACCTGGAAGCCATGGGCCTGGGCAAACTGTCCCAGGAAGATCACCGAGCGCTGTTATTGGCCGTCGAAAACCGTGACATCGAACGCGCGGTGAAGCTGCTCGAACATCACCTCAATCGCGGTGTGGAGGTCATTACGCGTTACCTCAACAGCCCCGAGGCACAGAGCAGGAAAACCAACCGCTAATCTCAGCGGTCAATGAGGCGCAGCGCATCCCTGCGCGGGTCTCATTGACTGCCATTCAACCTGATGAAGCCTCGACAAATCCTCTTACACATCCTCCGGCGTCCTGCCGAACCGCTGTAACGACCGCACTTCCTGTGGCCAACGCCCTTTCGCCGTACGACTTCCCTCCAACACATTCATCGCACCGGTTAATGACAACCCGGTGATAGCGGCTGCCTTGATTTACGCTCACTCTTGGGCTGCCAACAAATAAAGAACGGGCGACGCTGCGCATCCTGCGAAGCAGTCCCCGCACCAAGAACCTACGGAAGGAGTCTTGTCACGGGAAAGGAAGAACCGGCGTCGATCCCAGCCAACTTCCACCCCCCTAAATCATCTAAACGACACCTTTAGAAAGTTGCTTCGAGTGAGGCATTCACTCTTTACCTGAATTTTGACTTTTATTAGTCGAAAGGAGCAACTACGCCTAAATAAAACAACTAACGAATGTTTTATCGGAACTTGTCGCGCATAAGAAAGTACAACTTTCAAATAATATAAAAATAACTTGCCGGGAACTTTATTGATGTATTAGTTTTTCTCCGCCGCCCCTAAACACTGGGCGAAACACCGCAACCTGGCGGTTTAATTTCTCGCAGAATTATCAATTAAATTGAGGCATTCGCTCGCCAACAGAAAACATTTAATCACCGTCACTTATTGATCAACGCACCCAAATCGACATTTCAGATCACTCATAGGCTCGCTCATGAAAACGCATAAAGACCGTCTCAACCAAAAGAAAGCAGAACTTAGTGCGCATCCGATTTTCGCTGAAATACATTCACTGTCGGTACTTCAACGTTTCATGGAAACCCATGTCTTTGCGGTGTGGGATTTCATGTCGTTGACCAAACGTCTGCAACAGGAATTGACCTGCGTTCAACTGCCCTGGTTGCCGCCGCGAGACCCGCAGGCGGCGCGCCTGATCAACGAGATTGTGCTCGGTGAGGAGTCCGATGATCGTCTGGCCCACGGTCACTACAGCCATTTCGAGTTGTACCTGGATGCAATGCGCGAAGTTGGTGCCAGCACGGTCGCGGTAGAACGGTTTGTGGCGTTGCAACAAGAAGGTGTGAGTTACGACGTGGCGTTGCAAAGCGTTGACGTTGATCCGGCGGCGGCGCAGTTCGTGCGCCACACCTTGCACACCGCGCTGCATGCACCGGGGCACAGCGTGGCGGCGGCGTTTCTGCACGGTCGTGAGAGTGTCATTCCGCACATGTTCCAGCGGATCCTCGATGACTGGGGCATCGGCATCGAGCAAGCACCGACCTTCCGTTATTACCTGGAACGGCACATCGAGGTCGATTCCGAAGACCACGGCCCGGCCGCGGAAAAGCTGCTGGCACGACTGGTCGATGGTGATCCGCAACGCGAAGCCGATGTCTACGCCAGCGCGATTGCCGCCGTAGAGAGCCGCATCGCCCTGTGGGACGGCTTGCGCCAGAGCATGAGCGAACCGGTTGCCGAGGTGAACGCATGAACGCCGCCGACTACCAATCATTCGCCGATGCCTGGGAGAGCCGCGCGACCATCCGCACTCGTCCCCGGCGCGTGCTGGAGAACGATGACAAGCTGATCTATCCCTTGAGTCGCCAACCGCTGGTGCTGAGCGAAACCTTCCTGCGTGAATGCCCGGAGCAACGGGACTTCGCACTGGTGCAGACGCTCTACAAGTTCATCAACGACGTGGTGATTTTCGAGACCGAAATCGTCGACAAGACTGCGCGCAGCATCGCCAAGAACCGCTTCGCCGTAACGTTCCCGTTCGCCTGTCGCTATGACGCCATGACCGTGGTGGTGGACGAGGATTACCACGCACTCGTGGCCATGGATTTCATGCAACAGACCGTCGCCATGACCGGTATCACGCCGATCGAGCTGCCGGATGAAATCGAATTGAGCCGAGCGATACCGGCGGCCGTGGCCCTCGCACCGGAGCACCTGCGCAGTGCCGTGGAACTGATCTGCGTGGCCATCGCCGAGAACACCGTGACCGGCGATGTCGCGGCGTTCGCCAAGGACGATACGGTCAAGCAATCGATCAAAGGCCTGATGGCCGACCACTTGCTCGACGAAGGTCGCCACTCCGGATTCTGGTCGCGGATGGTGCGCATCTACTGGCACACCGCAAGCGAAGACGACCGCTACCGTATCGCACAGATCCTGCCGGTGTTCATCGCGCATTACCTGACCAACGACATCCAGAAGTCCTTCGATTTTCGTCTGATCGACTCATTGCAGATCAGCGATGCCGCGCGTCGTGCACTCAAGAGCGAAGTCTCGGGATTGGCCTTCCCGATCAATCGCCATCACCCGCTGGTCGCCAACATTGTGCGGTTTTTCCGCAGCAGTTCGCTGCTCGATTCGCCGTGCGTGCAAGACGCCCTCAGCGACTACCTGGTTTAACGAGGAGAACATCATGAGACGTCTCGACATTCTGCTCATTGGGCAAAGCCAGGCCTTGACCGACCTGGCGCGGGAACTTGAACAACAGGGTCATTTGCTGGTGCGGCTTGAGGCGTTCGAAGGGCCGCCGTCGTTTGATTTGCTGATCGACGATGCCAGCCAGGCGTTTACAGTCTTGGGCGATGCGCCACGTCTCACCCTGCAACTGGGCGTCGGCAAGCCAGGCATCACCGGGCTGGCGCCGATGGACTTGCTATGCACGCACGGAGGCAGGCTGTTCACTCGTGTGCCGATTGCCGATGAGCCGTCGGGTAACGGCCAGGCATTGCGCCTCAGAGCGGCGGCGGAACTGGTGGATTATGTCGCGCTGCTGGTCAGTCGGTTTTCCAGGGACGCCGAGTATTTTCTGCAGGCCGAACCGGCCGCATCCGCTCACTACGAGCGTGTGGAAAACCTGTTGTTTCTAGAGCACCTGGCCTTCGTTCATCAATTCAACAACACCGCTCAACCCGCGCTGCTGCAACTCGCCGGGATCCCGATGATCGAGCGTCTCGAACAACGCTTCATCGAGTCGCCCGAACGACCTGCGCTGAACATCGCCGGCGCGTCCTTGAGCTATCGGCAATTGCACGCCCATAGCCGCGCGATTCAGCAGCGATTGCTGCCGTTGCTCACTCAACATCAAGGGCCGTTGGTCATCGGGATCTGCCTGCCTAAATGCACGGCATTGTATGCGGGGATTCTGGCGATTCTGGGCAGCGGTGCGGTGTATTTGCCGTTGGAGCCAAGCCATCCGTTGCAACGTCAGCAATACATTCTTTCGAACGCCGGGGCCGTGTTGTTGCTGCATGACGGCCAACATCCGCTGGCCGATGAAATGCCGGGGCTGGACATCAGCCAAATCGACGCTGATGACGTCGACCTCGACCAACCCTTGATGCGCCGGCGACCCGATCTCGATGCACCGTGCATGGCGCTGTATACATCGGGCACCACTGGGCATCCCAAAGGCGTGTTGCTCAGCCAGGCCAATCTCGCGCACTTCACCGCGTGGTATGCCGACTATGTGCAACTGACTGAACGAAGCCGGGCACTGCAGTTTTCATCGCTGAGTTTCGACTCGTCGCTGATCGATATTTTCCCGACCTTGCTTCAGGGCGCCGAGCTGATCGTGCCCAGCGATGATCAGCGCCGCGATCCCTTGCAACTGGTTGAACTGATCCGGCATCAGCGGCTGAGCCATGCGTTCCTGCCGCCGGCGCTGCTGAGCATTCTGCCGCTGGAGCAGCTGCAGGTCCTGGATCATGTAATGACCGGTGGCGATGTCTGCGAACCGTATGTCATCGAGCAACTCACCCGCCAGGGCAACCTCTACAATCTCTATGGTCCGACCGAAGCGACAGTGCTGATCACGGCGCGACAGCTGCGCAATGGCGACAGCAACCGCACCCTTGGCGCACCGATTGCCAACAGTCAGGTGCTGATTCTGGATGAGGCCTTTCAGCCCGTGGCCGAGCAGACCGTCGGCGAGTTGTACATCGTCGGGCCAGGGGTGTGCCTGGGTTATCTGAACAACCCACAGCAGACCGCCGAGCGCTATCTGAACCTGAGCCTGCCTGACGGCCAGACCCTGCGCGCCTACCGCACCGGCGACATGGCGAAGTGGACCACCGACGGCATCGAGCTGTGTGGACGTCGGGACAACCAGGTAAAAATTCGCGGCTTTCGGGTCGAGCCGGAGGAGATCGAACGCTGTCTGCGCGACAGTCAGTTGTACCGTCAAGTGGCGGTGGTGATCGACAGTCAGCGGCGCATTCTGGCTTTCCTGGCGCAGCCACAGGAGGAGCAACCGGGCGCTGCTCGCGAAGCGTTGAAGGCTCACGCAATGCAGTTTTTGCCGGACTACATGCAGCCCGGGGCCTGGACCGAACTGACCAGCATGCCGTTCGCCAGCAACGGCAAGGTTGATCGCAAAGCGCTGCTGACCCTGCCGGTGAATGTCTGCGAAAACACCGTGCGACGCCTTCCGGCAAGCGCCGATGAAGCACTGTTGCTTGAGATCTGGGCCGAGTTGCTGGAGCTGCCACCCAGCGATATTTCGACCGACGAAAGCTTCTTCAATCTGGGCGGCCACTCGATTCTGTTGTCGCGGATGCTGCTGCGATTACGTGAGGAATTCGGCCGCAGTATCTCGATCAACCGCTTTATCGAATTGCCGACCATTACGAAATTGGCAACCTTGGTCCGTGGCTCGGGCACCGAGGAAGTGCTGAGTGCGCAGGCGCTGGCAGATGCGTTCCGGGAGCTGGATATTCAGCCGCTGCCAATCAGCCGGATGGGCGACGTGCACAAGGTCATCGTCACAGGTGCCAACAGCTTTGTCGGCGTGCATATCGTCGAGGCGTTGTTGGCGTGGGGTGCCAGTGAGGTCGCGTGTCTGGTGCGTGATGGCGGCGGGCAATCGGCGTTCGAGCGTTTCGCTCATGCGTTGCGCGAAAACCGTCTGGAACATCTGGACCTGAGTCGGGTGCAGGTTTACGCGGCGGATATAACGCGTCCGTCACTGGGGCTCGAACCGGCCATTTACGAGCGTTTGGATCGAGAGTTCGGCGCGTTGGTGCACAACGCTGCCAACGTCAATCACGTACTCGATTACGAGTCGCTGGCGCGAGACAACGTCGAGCCAATTTTCGAGTGCTTGCGCCTGTGCGAAGGACGCAGCAAGAAGATTTTCAACTTCGTCTCCACGCTGTCGGCCTCCAGCACGATTGCCGACGATGGCCGGGTGCTGGAACTGCCTGCCGCACAGACCCCGCCGATCTACATCAAGAACGGCTACAACCTGTCGAAATGGGTCGGTGAACGGATCCTCGAACGAGCTCGCGAGCGCGGGGTGCGGGTCAATCTTTACCGACCGGGAAACATCAGCTTCAACAGCCTCACCGGTGTCTGCCAGCCGCACAAAAACCGCTTGATGCTGATGCTCAAAGGATCGATTCAACTCGGTCAGGTGCCTGAATTCACGCTGAATTTCGACCTGATGCCGGTGGATTTTCTGGCCCGGTTCATCGCCTTCCATGCCAGCCGCTATCAGCCTGAAAAAGCCGTGTTCAACCTGCATAACCCCGAGCCTCTGAGTTGGGACGACTATGTTGCGTCATTCCGTGACGCCGGCCGGGAATTCGCCATGGTCAGCGTCGCTGACTGGCAGCAGCAACTGGGTCGGGTCGACAGCGACAACGCGCTGTTCGGCGTGCTCGGGTTCTACCTCAATGGCTTCGAGGAAGACATCGGCGACATCTCGATGATCGGCCACGACAACGCCCAGGCCGGCGTGCGGCAGATGGGCGCGCATTACCCGGAAAAATCCCCGGCGTTGCTGCGCCGTGGCTGCGACTACCTCAAAGAAATCAACTTCATCTGATTCATTCAAACCCAATGGAGCAAGACCATGAGCACTTTGCAACCCGATACCCTGATCAAAAACCCTCACGGCTGCCACGTTGTATCTTCTGTGGAGGTGCCGACGGATGCCGCACAAGTCTGGGCAGTGGTCGGTAACTTTGCCGGCTTCGACAAATTCATTCCTGCGCTGTCGCATATCGAGATGACGGGAGAAGGCGTGTCGTCGCTGCGCAAGAAATTCTTCAAGGACGGCAACCTGGTGGTCGAGCAGCTTAATTCGCGCGATGACCAGGCGCTGAGCATGACGTGGACCACGATCTACAACACGTTGGGCGTGGCCAATTTGTGGGCGGCGATGAGTGTAGAACCGCTGGGTGCGGGCAAGTCGCGGGCGACCTGGACCATCATTGCCGAACCGGCGCAGGGCGGCGCCGAGGCCTTGCCGGGATTCAAGGATTTTGTGCAGGGGTTTGCCGATGATGCGATGAATAATGTGTTGAAGTTGTTTGCGTGAGTCTTGAGTTTGGCGGTGGATGATCCACCGCTTTCGCGGACAAGCCCGCTCCCACAGGTTGACCGGGTTCCTTCTGAAGGAGTGCGGTCAAGTGTGGGAGCGAGCCTGCTCGCGATGAACGATAACGCGGTCTGACCTGAATCAGATCTTGAAGCTATCCACCAACTGCTTCAACCGATTTGCCTGCAACGACAATGCATCGCAGTCCTTCAATGTTTCATTGAGGTTGGCCACGCTCTGCTGGTTCAGCAGGTTGATCTGGTTAACGTCGACGTTGAGGGTTTCCACCACTGCCGTCTGTTCTTCGGTCGCGGCAGCTACCGACTGGTTCATCCCGTCGATTTCGCCAATGCGCTGAGTCACGCTCACCAGTCGCAGGCCGGCCTGATTCGCCACTTCGACAGTCTCTTCGCTGGAGACCTGGCTCGCATTCATGGTCGTCACCGCTTCGCGGGAACCGACCTGCAGCGAGGTGATCATCTTGTGGATCTCTTCCGCCGATTCCTGCGTACGATGCGCCAGGTTGCGCACTTCGTCCGCCACAACCGCAAAACCGCGACCGGCTTCACCGGCTCGGGCCGCTTCGATGGCTGCGTTGAGCGCCAGCAAATTGGTCTGCTGGGAGATGCCTTTGATCACATCCAGAATGTGCCCGATGTTATCGGTGCTGGCATTCAGGGTTTCGATCTGGGTGCAGGACAGGCTGATTTTCTGCGACAGCTCGGTCATGGCCAGAATGGTTTTTTCCACCACCTGACGACCGTCATCTGCCTGCTCGCTCGCCCCGCTCGCGTGCTGCGAAGCATCTGCGGCGTTACGGGCGATTTCCTGAGTAGCTGCACCTAACTGATTAATTGCGGCGGCCACGCTGTTGGTGCGTGCGCTTTGTTCGTCGGAGCCGACGATTGAGGCGTTGGACGATGCCATTACACGCTGGGACAGGTCATGAACCTGCCGAGTCGCCGAGGACACTTCGGAAATCGAGGCGTGAATCCTTTCTACGAACTGATTGAAAGAACTGCCCAGCTCGCCAAACTCGTCTTTGCTTTCCACGGACAGACGACGGGTCAAGTCACCTTCGCCCTGGGCGATGTCCTGCATCGCGCGACCCATGGTAGTCAGTGGGCGCATCAGCACGTTGATCAGCAGGCTCAGGAGCACTGCAATAACGCTGACGGCGATAAACATCGCGATCAACGCCGAGGTGCGGAATTGACTCAGCGGTGCGTAGGCCTTGTCCTTATCGATCGACAGACCGATGTACCACTCGGCATTCGGCAAACCGCTGACCGGGGTGAACGAAAGGATGCGGTCCTGCTTGTTCAGGGTGACATCCTGGTTGCCCTTCTCGATGCGCACACTGGCGTTCGGATAGATGTCCTTGAGGTTTTTCATCACCTGGTCTTTGTCCGGGCTGACGATTACCTGTCCGTCGGCGCTGACCAGAAACGCGTGGCCGATGCCACCGAAGTCCACCGAATTTATGATCTTCACCAGGGTTTCCAGGCTCAGGTCACCACCGACTACCCCGAGCAATTCGCCATTCTTCTTCACCGGCATGGCGATGGTGACCACCAAGCCACCAACAGCTGCCATATAGGGCGGAGTCAGCATGGTCTTGTCGGCAGCTACAGCTTGTTTGTACCAGGGACGCTGACGCGGATCGTAGCCGTCCGGCATCTTCGCATCGGGGCGTTGAGTGAATACACCATTGGCCTGGCCAACGTAGGTGAACTGGAAGTTGGAAGTGAAAGCTGGTTGGTCGACCAGACCCGGAAGGTCGGCGTTGGCGCCTTGATGAGCGACGTTTTGCGCGAGGTTTTCCAGGACCAACACACGCCCACTCATCCAGTTCTGCACACTGCTGGCAGTCAGGTCGCCGGCTTGCTGGACAGAGGACTCGAGGTTTTGCCGGATGGTGTTTCGCTGCAGATAGTCGTTGTACAAAGTGAACAACGCAAACGCCAGCACCACGACGCCAGAAGCGGCCAGAAGGATTTTATGGCTGAATTTGAGATTCATTTCATGGGACTTCTTATGCAAAAAGTGGGGACGCGTTCCAGGTGCAACATTCCATGTAACAGCGCAGACGGCGCTCTTCGACCGCTCTACTTTGGTGCACGCATGTCTCATCAGTCTTTCGGCACAACCCCGGGAATACTTAGCGGTTTAAATGAAATGCTCGGTATTCCCGCTGAACGGCGTGCTAGAGCGGCGCAGGCGTAACCGCTGGCACTTGAAAGGGGCGAGGACAGTTCTGGTGCCACGAGGTGTCGGCTCGCAGAGTTCCTGAGGGGGGGAGGGTAGGCGGGGTAGGCGTTTTTTACGGACGCCAGAAAGACAAAACCCCTGTCTGCGTTAGCAAACAGGGGTTTTGGAATTGATCTTGACGATGACCTACTCTCACATGGGGAAACCCCACACTACCATCGGCGATGCATCGTTTCACTGCTGAGTTCGGGATGGGATCAGGTGGTTCCAATGCTCTATGGTCGTCAAGAAATTCGGTAGCTAGCGCGTTACAGTCGTAACGTGCCGGCAAAATCAGTGACTTCTACTAAAACAAAACCCCTACCTGCATACGCAGATAGGGGTTTCGGAATTTAATCTTGACGATGACCTACTCTCACATGGGGAAACCCCACACTACCATCGGCGATGCATCGTTTCACTGCTGAGTTCGGGATGGGATCAGGTGGTTCCAATGCTCTATGGTCGTCAAGAAATTCGGTAGCCAGGTCGTGCTCTCTTGCGAGGTCACGCTCCAGCGAATGGGTATGTGATAGTTTTCGGTGTTTTGCGAGTCTTCTCGAACTTTCGGTTCGTTTCGTCTTCACACACCGCAATCTGGTGCTCTTTCGCTTTTCAGCTCGAAGCAAGCAAATTGCTTGGGTGTTATATGGTCAAGCCTCACGGGCAATTAGTATTGGTTAGCTCAACGCCTCACAGCGCTTACACACCCAACCTATCAACGTCGTAGTCTTCGACGGCCCTTCAGGGGACTCAAGGTCCCAGTGAGATCTCATCTTGAGGCTAGTTTCCCGCTTAGATGCTTTCAGCGGTTATCTATTCCGAACATAGCTACCCGGCAATGCCACTGGCGTGACAACCGGAACACCAGAGGTTCGTCCACTCCGGTCCTCTCGTACTAGGAGCAGCCCCTCTCAAATCTCAAACGTCCACGGCAGATAGGGACCGAACTGTCTCACGACGTTCTAAACCCAGCTCGCGTACCACTTTAAATGGCGAACAGCCATACCCTTGGGACCGGCTTCAGCCCCAGGATGTGATGAGCCGACATCGAGGTGCCAAACACCGCCGTCGATATGAACTCTTGGGCGGTATCAGCCTGTTATCCCCGGAGTACCTTTTATCCGTTGAGCGATGGCCCTTCCATACAGAACCACCGGATCACTAAGACCTACTTTCGTACCTGCTCGACGTGTCTGTCTCGCAGTCAAGCGCGCTTTTGCCTTTATACTCTACGACCGATTTCCGACCGGTCTGAGCGCACCTTCGTACTCCTCCGTTACTCTTTAGGAGGAGACCGCCCCAGTCAAACTACCCACCATACACTGTCCTCGATCCGGATAACGGACCTGAGTTAGAACCTCAAAGTTGCCAGGGTGGTATTTCAAGGTTGGCTCCACGCGAACTGGCGTCCACGCTTCAAAGCCTCCCACCTATCCTACACAAGCAAATTCAAAGTCCAGTGCAAAGCTATAGTAAAGGTTCACGGGGTCTTTCCGTCTAGCCGCGGATACACTGCATCTTCACAGCGATTTCAATTTCACTGAGTCTCGGGTGGAGACAGCGCCGCCATCGTTACGCCATTCGTGCAGGTCGGAACTTACCCGACAAGGAATTTCGCTACCTTAGGACCGTTATAGTTACGGCCGCCGTTTACCGGGGCTTCGATCAAGAGCTTCGCGTTAGCTAACCCCATCAATTAACCTTCCGGCACCGGGCAGGCGTCACACCCTATACGTCCACTTTCGTGTTTGCAGAGTGCTGTGTTTTTAATAAACAGTCGCAGCGGCCTGGTATCTTCGACCGGCATGGGCTTACGCAGTAAATGCTTCACCCTCACCGGCGCACCTTCTCCCGAAGTTACGGTGCCATTTTGCCTAGTTCCTTCACCCGAGTTCTCTCAAGCGCCTTGGTATTCTCTACCCAACCACCTGTGTCGGTTTGGGGTACGGTTCCTGGTTACCTGAAGCTTAGAAGCTTTTCTTGGAAGCATGGCATCAACCACTTCGTGTTCTAAAAGAACACTCGTCATCAGCTCTCGGCCTTAGAATCCCGGATTTACCTAAGATTCCAGCCTACCACCTTAAACTTGGACAACCAACGCCAAGCTGGCCTAGCCTTCTCCGTCCCTCCATCGCAATAACCAGAAGTACAGGAATATTAACCTGTTTTCCATCGACTACGCTTTTCAGCCTCGCCTTAGGGACCGACTAACCCTGCGTCGATTAACGTTGCGCAGGAAACCTTGGTCTTTCGGCGTGGGTGTTTTTCACACCCATTGTCGTTACTCATGTCAGCATTCGCACTTCTGATACCTCCAGCAAGCTTCTCAACTCACCTTCACAGGCTTACAGAACGCTCCTCTACCGCATCACCTAAGTGATACCCGTAGCTTCGGTGTATGGTTTGAGCCCCGTTACATCTTCCGCGCAGGCCGACTCGACTAGTGAGCTATTACGCTTTCTTTAAAGGGTGGCTGCTTCTAAGCCAACCTCCTAGCTGTCTAAGCCTTCCCACATCGTTTCCCACTTAACCATAACTTTGGGACCTTAGCTGACGGTCTGGGTTGTTTCCCTTTTCACGACGGACGTTAGCACCCGCCGTGTGTCTCCCATGCTCGGCACTTGTAGGTATTCGGAGTTTGCATCGGTTTGGTAAGTCGGGATGACCCCCTAGCCGAAACAGTGCTCTACCCCCTACAGTGATACATGAGGCGCTACCTAAATAGCTTTCGAGGAGAACCAGCTATCTCCGAGCTTGATTAGCCTTTCACTCCGATCCACAGGTCATCCGCTAACTTTTCAACGGTAGTCGGTTCGGTCCTCCAGTTAGTGTTACCCAACCTTCAACCTGCCCATGGATAGATCGCCCGGTTTCGGGTCTATTCCCAGCGACTAGACGCCCTATTAAGACTCGCTTTCGCTACGCCTCCCCTATTCGGTTAAGCTCGCCACTGAAAATAAGTCGCTGACCCATTATACAAAAGGTACGCAGTCACCCAACAAAGTGGGCTCCCACTGCTTGTACGCATACGGTTTCAGGATCTATTTCACTCCCCTCTCCGGGGTTCTTTTCGCCTTTCCCTCACGGTACTAGTTCACTATCGGTCAGTCAGTAGTATTTAGCCTTGGAGGATGGTCCCCCCATATTCAGACAAAGTTTCTCGTGCTCCGTCCTACTCGATTTCATGACTAAGAGATTTTCGCGTACAGGGCTATCACCCACTATGGCCGCACTTTCCAGAGCGTTCCGCTAATCTCAAAGCCACTTAAGGGCTAGTCCCCGTTCGCTCGCCACTACTAAGGGAATCTCGGTTGATTTCTTTTCCTCAGGGTACTTAGATGTTTCAGTTCCCCTGGTTCGCTTCTTAAGCCTATGTATTCAGCTTAAGATACCTAACTTATGTTAGGTGGGTTCCCCCATTCAGACATCTCCGGATCAAAGTCTGTTTGCCGACTCCCCGAAGCTTTTCGCAGGCTACCACGTCTTTCATCGCCTCTGACTGCCAAGGCATCCACCGTATGCGCTTCTTCACTTGACCATATAACCCCAAGCAATCTGGTTATACTGTGAAGACGACATTCGCCGAAAATTCGATAATACTCAATTAAGAGCAACTCACAAATTTTACCTTAGCCTGATCCGTTACCAGTGAAAGTAACGTCCAGTCTATCTTTCTATCACATACCCAAATTTTTAAAGAACGAACTAGTCAAAGACTAGAAATCAACATTCACCATCATCACGATGGAATGCTCATTTCTAAGCTTTACACAATCAGAAGCAGTTAGTGGTGGAGCCAAACGGGATCGAACCGTTGACCTCCTGCGTGCAAGGCAGGCGCTCTCCCAGCTGAGCTATGGCCCCGTATTTCTACAGGCGTTTCCCACACAAAATTGGTGGGTCTGGGCAGATTCGAACTGCCGACCTCACCCTTATCAGGGGTGCGCTCTAACCAACTGAGCTACAGACCCAATTTCGGGCTGCTTCTTATCGTCTTCTTCAATGAATCAAGCAATTCGTGTGGGAACTTATGGAGCAGCTGATGTCGTCGATTAAGGAGGTGATCCAGCCGCAGGTTCCCCTACGGCTACCTTGTTACGACTTCACCCCAGTCATGAATCACACCGTGGTAACCGTCCTCCCGAGGGTTAGACTAGCTACTTCTGGTGCAACCCACTCCCATGGTGTGACGGGCGGTGTGTACAAGGCCCGGGAACGTATTCACCGCGACATTCTGATTCGCGATTACTAGCGATTCCGACTTCACGCAGTCGAGTTGCAGACTGCGATCCGGACTACGATCGGTTTTCTGGGATTAGCTCCACCTCGCGGCTTGGCAACCCTCTGTACCGACCATTGTAGCACGTGTGTAGCCCAGGCCGTAAGGGCCATGATGACTTGACGTCATCCCCACCTTCCTCCGGTTTGTCACCGGCAGTCTCCTTAGAGTGCCCACCATTACGTGCTGGTAACTAAGGACAAGGGTTGCGCTCGTTACGGGACTTAACCCAACATCTCACGACACGAGCTGACGACAGCCATGCAGCACCTGTCTCAATGTTCCCGAAGGCACCAATCCATCTCTGGAAAGTTCATTGGATGTCAAGGCCTGGTAAGGTTCTTCGCGTTGCTTCGAATTAAACCACATGCTCCACCGCTTGTGCGGGCCCCCGTCAATTCATTTGAGTTTTAACCTTGCGGCCGTACTCCCCAGGCGGTCAACTTAATGCGTTAGCTGCGCCACTAAGAGCTCAAGGCTCCCAACGGCTAGTTGACATCGTTTACGGCGTGGACTACCAGGGTATCTAATCCTGTTTGCTCCCCACGCTTTCGCACCTCAGTGTCAGTATCAGTCCAGGTGGTCGCCTTCGCCACTGGTGTTCCTTCCTATATCTACGCATTTCACCGCTACACAGGAAATTCCACCACCCTCTACCATACTCTAGCTTGTCAGTTTTGAATGCAGTTCCCAGGTTGAGCCCGGGGATTTCACATCCAACTTAACAAACCACCTACGCGCGCTTTACGCCCAGTAATTCCGATTAACGCTTGCACCCTCTGTATTACCGCGGCTGCTGGCACAGAGTTAGCCGGTGCTTATTCTGTCGGTAACGTCAAAACAGATACGTATTAGGTAACTGCCCTTCCTCCCAACTTAAAGTGCTTTACAATCCGAAGACCTTCTTCACACACGCGGCATGGCTGGATCAGGCTTTCGCCCATTGTCCAATATTCCCCACTGCTGCCTCCCGTAGGAGTCTGGACCGTGTCTCAGTTCCAGTGTGACTGATCATCCTCTCAGACCAGTTACGGATCGTCGCCTTGGTGAGCCATTACCTCACCAACTAGCTAATCCGACCTAGGCTCATCTGATAGCGCAAGGCCCGAAGGTCCCCTGCTTTCTCCCGTAGGACGTATGCGGTATTAGCGTCCGTTTCCGAGCGTTATCCCCCACTACCAGGCAGATTCCTAGGCATTACTCACCCGTCCGCCGCTCTCAAGAGAAGCAAGCTTCTCTCTACCGCTCGACTTGCATGTGTTAGGCCTGCCGCCAGCGTTCAATCTGAGCCATGATCAAACTCTTCAGTTCAAACATCTTTGGGTTTTTAAGAAACCCTAAACTTGGCTCAGCAATCGTTGGTTACATCTTTGATTTCTCGCGGAGTAACTTGTGATGCTGATAATCTTGTTGACTATCAGTCTGACTCCACAAGCACCCACACGAATTGCTTGATTCAGTTGTTAAAGAGCGGTTGGTTAAGATCTTTCGTCTCAACCGAGGCGCGCATTCTACAGCAGCCTCTGTTGCTGTCAAGCGGTTATTTTCAGAAGTTTTCAAAGTTTCCTTTGCAACTTCAACCACTTGCGCTTCCGATCTCTCGTTAGCGGGAGGCGAATTCTACAGCGTTACTCGCTGCTGTCAACACCTCTTTTTCTCCGCTTTCGACCGAGAAGATCGAAACGTCCATAAGGCCAAACTAACCTGCCTTACCGACTCCTTCTGGGCTTCGATGACCTGAAGCAATTCGCTGTCGAAAACTGCGTAACTCTTTGTTTACCAAGGAGTTTTCCGTTTCGACTGCGCCGGAAGTGGGGCGAATTATAGACTTCCAGAATCTGCCGTCAACACCTATTTATGCTTTTCTATCAATAACTTGTAGAAAGCCTAAAAACAGACCGATTCCCCTCTATATAGAAGAGCAAAACCACGCCTTCTATATAGAAGGCGGCTTTAGAGCACTCCCGCCGCCTTGAAAGCCGCGACCGCATCAGCATCCAGACCCAACACCCGCTGTAAAACCTCCAGCGTATGTTCGCCCAACAAAGGAGGCGCATTACGATACTCGACTGGCGTCTCCGACAATCGAATCGGACTCGCGACCTGCGGCACCATCCCCGCCAGCACATGCGGCAATTCAATTGCCAGCCCGCGCGCCTTGACCTGAGGATCGGCAAACATCTGAGCCAGGTCATTGATAGGGCCGCACGGCACACCTGCCTGCTCCAATTGCAGCACCCATTCAGCCGTGGTCTTGAAGACCGTCGCCTGGCGGATAAGCGGGATCAACACCGCACGATTCGCCACCCGCAGTTTGTTAGTCGCAAAGCGCGGATCATCCGCCCACTGCGGCTGACCCGCCACCTCGGCAAACTTGCGGAACTGCCCGTCATTACCCACAGTAAGGATGAAGTCGCCATCCGCTGTAGGAAAGTCCTGATAAGGCACGATGTTCGGATGCGCATTACCCAGGCGCTTGGGAGCATTGCCTGTCGTCAGGTAGTTCATCGCCTGGTTAGCCAGACAAGCCACCTGGACATCCAGCAACGCCATATCAATATGCTGTCCGCCACCGACGTGCTCTCGATGAGCCAGCGCCGCAAGGATCGCCACAGTGGAATAGAGCCCGGTCAGTATGTCTGTCAGCGCCACACCGACTTTCACCGGCCCTGCGCCCTCGTCACCCTCCGGTCGACCCGTCAAGCTCATCAGCCCGCCCAAGCCCTGGATCATGAAGTCATAACCCGCACGCTTGGCATATGGCCCGGTCTGTCCAAACCCGGTGATCGAGCAATAGATCAGGTTCGGATTGATGGACTTGAGCGTCTCATAGTCCAACCCATAAGCCGCCAGACCACCGACCTTGAAGTTCTCGATCAGGATGTCGGACTTGGACGCCAACTCACGCACCAGCTTTTGACCCTCTGGCCGCGTGAAGTCGATAGTCACCGATTGCTTGTTGCGATTGGCCGACAAGTAGTAGGCTGCCTCGCTGGTGTTCTCGCCATAGGCGTCTTTCAGGAAGGGAGGCCCCCAGGCGCGCGTGTCGTCGCCATTGCCCGGACGCTCGACCTTGATCACTTCGGCGCCAAGGTCTGCAAGGATCTGCCCGGCCCAAGGCCCAGCCAGCACCCGCGATAAATCCAGTACCCGTAGATGCGAAAGCGCGCCCATGGCCGTTCTCCTATTAATAGAACGCCTGGATGCCGGTCTGCGCGCGACCGAGGATCAGCGCATGGACGTCGTGCGTACCTTCATAGGTATTCACCACTTCCAGGTTCACCAGATGGCGAGCGACTCCGAACTCATCGGAGATACCGTTGCCACCCAGCATGTCACGCGCCATGCGCGCGATGTCCAGCGACTTGCCGCAGGAGTTGCGCTTCATCATCGAGGTGATCTCGACTGCCGCAGTGCCTTCATCTTTCATACGACCCAGACGCAGGCAACCTTGCAGCGCGAGGGTGATTTCGGTCTGCATGTCGGCCAGTTTTTTCTGGATCAACTGCGTGGCAGCCAACGGGCGACCGAACTGTTGACGATCCAGGGTGTATTGGCGAGCGGTGTGCCAGCAGAACTCGGCAGCGCCCAGCGCGCCCCAGGAAATGCCGTAGCGTGCCGAGTTGAGGCAGGTGAACGGGCCCTTCAGTCCACGCACGTCCGGGAAAATGTTCTCTTCAGGGACAAACACGTTGTCCATCACAATCTCGCCGGTGATCGACGCACGCAAACCCACTTTGCCGTGGATGGCTGGCGCGCTCAGGCCTTTCCAGCCCTTCTCCAGAACGAAACCACGGATGTCGCCGGCATCGTCCTTGCCCCAGACCACGAACACATCAGCAATCGGGCTGTTGGTAATCCACATCTTGCTGCCCGTCAGGCTGTAGCCGCCTTCCACTTTGCGTGCACGCGTAATCATCGCGCCCGGGTCGGAACCGTGGTTCGGCTCTGTAAGACCAAAGCAGCCAATCCATTCACCGGTAGCCAGTTTCGGCAGGTATTTTTGCTTCTGGGCTTCAGTACCGAATTCGTTGATCGGCACCATGACCAGCGAGGACTGCACACTCATCATCGAGCGATAGCCGGAGTCGACACGCTCAACTTCACGGGCAATCAGGCCGTAGCTGACATAGTTCAGACCGCTGCCGCCATATTGCTCAGGAATGGTCGCACCCAACAGACCCACTTCGCCCATCTCCCGGAAGATCGCAGGATCGGTCTTCTCATGACGGAAAGCTTCAAGAACGCGCGGCGCCAGCTTCTGCTGAGCGAATTGCTCGGCGGTGTCGCGAATCATGCGTTCTTCTTCGGTGAGCTGTTGATCCAGCAGCAGGGGATCGATCCAGTTGAAGCTAGCTTTACCGCCCATGAGTGAGTCCTCTCGAATCGGGTCAAATTGCGTGGGACTGATCCTAGGCCGGGTTCGGCGTGACAGCAAACGAGGATTTTGCATACTGTTGTGCTAATTTCTCACTCCGTAGCATCGCAAATCAGCTTTTATACGATGCATTAGTGAGGTAGAAGTACATGCGCCGGAAAATCCCTAGCACAACTGCGCTGATCAGCTTTGAAGCGGCCGCGCGCCACGAGAGCTTTACCAAGGCAGCGCAGGAGCTTTCCCTCACCCAGGGGGCAATTTGCCGACAGATTGCCAGCCTGGAGGAGTTCCTCAGCGTCGAACTCTTCCGACGCTCGCGGCGCGGAGTCAAGCTGACCGAGGCCGGACTTTCCTACAGCCGCCGGGTCGCTACCCAGCTCGATGCTGTCGAACGCGACACGCTCTCAGTGATGGGGCAACAAGGCGCCAATGTGATCGAGTTGGCCGTAGTGCCGACCTTTGGCACTCAATGGCTACTACCACGGCTGAAGGACTTCCAGCACAAACACCCGGAAGTGACCGTCAACCTTACCAACCGCACACGCCCCTTCCTGTTTGCCGACACTGACTTCGATGCCGCTATTTACTTCGGTGATGCGGACTGGTCGGGTACCGAATCCCACAGGTTGATGGGTGAAAATCCGATGCCAGTGTGCAGTCCCACGTTACTGGGTAATAAGGCCTCCCTGTCAGCCGATGAAATTGCCGACATGCCCCTGCTGCAGCAAACCACTCGGCCCTATGCCTGGCGCCAGTGGTTCAACTCACAAAACCTTAATGTGCCGCGAGACATGACAGGGCCACGCTACGAGCTATTCTCCATGCTTGCCCAGGCGGCGATGCACGATATGGGGATCGCCTTGATTCCACCGTTTCTGATTCAACGCGAATTGGCCGAGAAGCACTTGGTGATTGCCAACCCCCAGGCACTGTCGAGCATCAAGGCCTATTACCTGATGATTCCGGAGCGAAAGGTCGAATCGGCGTCTCTTCGCGCTTTTCGTGATTGGCTGGTTAACCAGGCGCAGAGCTACAGCCTAGAAGGATAAAGGGTGAGCGCTTTTTGTTGACCTCGTAGTCAGCAAAACCAAAGCCCTACAGATATAAGTATTTGTCGCATATTCGCAGACTGTACCGAAAAGCAGTACAAACGTCCCACAAGCGCCTATCGACGTGGCTTTGAGCCTCTATTGGTGGGCAATAACACCTCATTCACGGTGCGGATGCGTAAATTCTTTAATTTTCGCCAAAATCCTTGTAAGGCACGGCCTGTAAGGGATTGAGGCAGTCGGTTGCGACATTCGGTCACGGGGTGACTTGTAGTTAATTTTCCGTCACCCGTCATAATCCCTTGAAGGGTGCAAAGTTCGCCTGCAAAATGCCGCGCCCCGCCCTGATTTAGCGGGATCGTGCTGATCGGCCGCCCCAGCCGCACCATCCGTAGTGCCTGGGTTTACTCAATAAGATCACGCAGGAGATTTGACGTGCACATTGGTGTTCCTCTCGAAACCCAGACGGGTGAAACACGGGTTGCTGCAACCCCGGAAACCATCAAGAAGCTGATCGGCCAGGGTCATAAGGTCACTGTACAAAGCGGCGCCGGCATTAAAGCCAGTGTTGTCGACAGTGCCTATGAAGCGGCAGGCGCAACCATCGGCAGCGCCAACGACGCGTTTGGTGCCGAGCTGATTCTAAAGGTAGTCGCTCCCAGCGACAGCGAGCTGACGCTGATTAAAAGCGGCACCGTTGTGGTGGGCATGCTCAACCCGTTCAGCAATGAAACCATTGCCAAACTGGCCGAGTGCGGCATTACCGCGTTCGCGCTGGAAGCTGCGCCACGCACCTCCCGCGCCCAAAGCCTGGATGTGCTGTCCTCCCAAGCGAACATCGCCGGTTATAAAGCCGTACTGCTGGCCGCTCACTACTACCCTCGCTTTATGCCGATGCTGATGACTGCTGCGGGCACCGTGAAAGCGGCGCGCGTGCTGATTCTCGGTGCTGGTGTAGCCGGTTTGCAGGCGATCGCCACGGCGAAACGTCTGGGTGCGGTGATCGAAGCGTCCGACGTGCGTCCGGCGGTTAAAGAGCAGATCGAATCTCTGGGCGCCAAGTTCGTCGACGTCCCTTACGAAACCGATGAAGAGCGCGAATGTGCCGTCGGTGTCGGCGGTTATGCGCGACCAATGCCTGCCAGCTGGATGCAACGTCAGGCCCTGGCTGTGCACGAACGCGCCAAGCAGGCCGACATCGTCATCACCACCGCACTGATCCCGGGTCGCAAGGCTCCGACGCTGTTGAGCGCCGAGACCGTGGCGCAGATGAAGCCTGGGTCGGTGGTCATTGACCTCGCAGCAGCCCAGGGCGGCAACTGCCCGCTGACCGTGGCCGACCAGGTCGTCGTCGAAAATGGCGTGACCATTTGCGGCCCGACCAACCTCGCCGGTGAAGTCGCGGCAGATGCATCGGCCCTGTACGCCCGCAACTTGCTGGACTTCCTGAAGCTGGTCTTCAACAAGGAAGGTCAGTTTGAAGTGAACCTAGAAGACGACATCGTCGCCGCGTGCCTGATGTGCCGCGACGGCCAAGTCATCCGCAAAAACGCCTAAGCAGGGATTCAGACGATGGAAGAGCTTATCTCCCCCGGTATCTACAACCTGATCATCTTCGTGCTGGCGATTTATGTCGGTTATCACGTGGTCTGGAACGTAACGCCTGCGCTGCACACCCCCCTGATGGCCGTGACCAACGCCATCTCGGCGATTGTCATTGTCGGTGCCATGCTGGCCGCCGCACTGACCGTGACGCCGCTGGGCAAAACCATGGGCACCCTGGCGGTCGCTCTGGCTGCAGTGAACGTGTTTGGTGGCTTCCTGGTCACCCGCAGGATGCTTGAGATGTTCAAGAAAAAAGCCCCGAAAGCCGTAAAAGAAGAGGCGCCCAAGTAATGAGCATGAACCTTGTCACGACGCTCTACTTGATCGCGTCGATCTGCTTCATCCAGGCCCTCAAAGGCCTGTCGCACCCGACCACGTCGCGGCGCGGCAATGTGTACGGCATGCTCGGCATGGCGCTGGCGATCCTCACCACCGTCGGCCTCATCTATAAGCTGGGCGCTGAGTTGGCCACGGCTGGCATTGGCTACGTCATCGTTGGTCTGTTGGTCGGCGGCACCGCCGGTTCGATCATGGCCAAACGCGTTGAAATGACCAAGATGCCGGAACTGGTCGCCTTCATGCACAGCATGATTGGTATGGCTGCGGTGTTCATTGCCATTGCCGCTGTGGTCGAGCCGCAATCCTTGGGCATCGTGAAACAACTGGGCGATTCGATTCCGGCGGGTAACCGTCTGGAGCTGTTCCTCGGCGCGGCCATCGGTGCAATCACCTTCTCCGGTTCGGTCATCGCGTTCGGCAAGTTGTCCGGCAAGTACAAGTTCCGTCTGTTCCAAGGCGCACCGGTACAGTTTGGCGGTCAACACAAGCTGAACCTGCTGCTGGGCCTGGCAACACTGGCTCTCGGCGTGACCTTCATGCTGACCGGCAACCTCAGCGCTTTCGCCCTGATGCTGGCCCTGGCGTTCGTACTGGGCGTACTGATCATCATCCCGATCGGCGGCGCAGACATGCCGGTCGTGGTGTCGATGCTCAACAGTTACTCCGGCTGGGCGGCGGCAGGTATCGGCTTCTCGCTGAACAACTCGATGCTGATCATCGCAGGCTCGCTGGTGGGTTCGTCCGGTGCAATCCTCTCGTACATCATGTGCAAGGCGATGAACCGTTCGTTCTTTAATGTACTGCTCGGCGGTTTCGGCAACACGGCGGACGCGGCCGGCCCTGCTGGTTCGAAAGAAGCTCGTCCGGTGAAGTCTGGCTCGGCTGACGACGCGACCTTCCTGCTGACCAACGCCGACACCGTGATCATCGTTCCGGGCTACGGCCTGGCGGTGGCACGGGCGCAACACGCGCTGAAAGAACTGACCGAGAAGCTGACCCATCGCGGCGTGACCGTGAAGTATGCGATCCACCCGGTTGCCGGTCGGATGCCTGGCCACATGAACGTGTTGCTGGCGGAGGCAGAAGTGCCTTACGACCAGGTGTTCGAGATGGAAGACATCAACTCCGAGTTCGGTCAGGCCGACGTGGTGCTGGTGCTCGGCGCCAACGATGTGGTCAACCCGGCCGCGAAGAATGACCCGAAATCGCCGATTGCCGGCATGCCGATTCTCGAGGCATTCAAGGCCAAGACCATCATCGTCAACAAACGCTCGATGGCCAGCGGCTATGCCGGCCTGGACAACGAACTGTTCTACCTCGACAAAACCATGATGGTGTTCGGCGACGCCAAGAAAGTCATTGAAGACATGGTTAAAGCAGTCGAGTAAAAACTGCTCCAACGCAATACCCAAAACCCCGGCCTTTAGTAGGCTGGGGTTTTTTTATTCCTCATGAAACCCGACCAAAGGCTCTAAATCAGCGCTCTGCATTCGACCATGGTAGCGGGAGGAATTTTTCTGAAATCACTAGACTGCAGACCTTGCTTCCGTTACCCGAGATAACAATCCATGTACCGTGATCGTATTCGCTTGCCTTCGTTGTTGGATAAGGTGATGAGCGCCGCTGACGCTGCCGCTCTGATTGAGGACGGCATGACCGTCGGCATGAGTGGTTTCACACGTGCCGGCGAAGCCAAGGCCGTACCTCACGCATTGGCCGAACGCGCCAAAATCACTCCACTGAAAATCACGTTGATGACCGGCGCCAGCCTGGGCAACGACCTCGATAAACAGCTCACCGAAGCGGGTGTACTGTCGCGACGCATGCCGTTCCAGGTCGACAGCACACTACGCAAGGCTATTAATGCCGGCGAAGTGATGTTCATTGACCAGCATCTCTCGGAAACCGTGGAGTCGCTACGTAACCAGCAGCTCAAACTGCCGGACATCGCGGTGATTGAAGCCGTGGCGATCACCGAGCAAGGCCACATCGTCCCGACCACGTCCGTGGGCAACTCAGCCAGCTTCGCGATTTTCGCCAAACACGTGATCGTTGAGATCAACCTGGCGCACAACCCGAATCTGGAAGGTCTGCACGACATCTATATCCCTACCTATCGCCCGACGCGTACGCCGATTCCGCTGGTGAAGGTCGACGATCGTATTGGCAGCACCGCAATACCGATCCCGCCGGAAAAGATCGTCGCGATTGTGATCACCAATCAGTCCGACTCCCCATCCACTGTCCTGCCGCCGGACGTCGACACCCAAGCCATTGCCGACCATTTGATCGGCTTCTTCAAGCAGGAGGTTGCCGCAGGGCGAATGACCAACAAGCTCGGCCCATTGCAGGCCGGCATCGGTACCATCGCTAACTCGGTAATGTGCGGCCTGATCGACTCGCCGTTCGAAGACCTGACCATGTACTCCGAAGTGCTGCAGGATTCGACCTTTGACCTGATCGATGCCGGCAAACTGAGTTTTGCTTCCGGCAGTTCGATTACCTTGTCGAGCCGGCGTAACGCCGATGTGTTCGGCAACCTCGAACGCTATAAGGACAAACTGGTTCTGCGGCCTCAGGAAATCTCAAACCACCCGGAAGTGGTACGCCGGCTAGGCATCATCGGCATCAATACGGCGCTGGAGTTCGACCTGTACGGCAACGTCAACTCCACTCACGTCTGCGGCACGCGGATGATGAACGGTATCGGTGGCTCCGGGGACTTCGCGCGCAACGCGCACCTGGCGATCTTCGTCACTAAGTCCATCGCCAAGGGCGGCGCGATCTCCAGCGTGGTGCCTATGGTCAGCCACGTCGATCACACGGAGCATGACGTCGACATCCTCGTTACCGAAATTGGCCTGGCGGACTTGCGGGGCCTGGCGCCACGTGAGCGCGCCCGGGTCATCATCGATAACTGTGTGCACCCGGATTATCGCCAGGCACTGGATGACTACTTTACGGCTGCTTGCGCATTGGGTGGGCATACACCGCACATCCTGCGCGACGCCCTGAGCTGGCACATGAACCTGGAAGAAACCGGGCGAATGCTGGCGGTCTGATCCAGGAAAATACAGCTGACACAAACACAGTTGTGTCAGCTGCCCTCGCCTCCTTCCATTCTGTTTAAAACTGTACTTCTGTACCGGTCATTTCCTACCGTATCGGCCTACCAAATCGTGTAAGACAAGCATTTTTGCCCTTTATTGGTGCGGACAAGTACAGTTGCCTCAATTTCGACCAGTACACCGCCTATTAACAGTTAACTGGTCCCTCACAATACAAGTGAACTGTATCTACAGGGACTGGCCAAACGAGAGGATCATTGGCATCAGTTAAACCACTACCTAATCCCGCCATAAGCGGAAGGATGTCAATCATGGAACGTACACTCAGTTCCGAACTGTTCTTCGAAGACACTGCTGCAAAATCCCAGGCTTCCATGCCTCTGCGCGTTATTGCCAACCTGATGCTGTGGCAGCGCCGCATCTCCAGCCGCCATCAACTGGCTCGCCTGGATTCGCGTCTGCTGGCTGATGCCGGGATTAGCGAAGCACAACGCTACGAAGAGCTGAGCAAGCCGTTCTGGCGCTAACTTAGCGTCGCTGGCCCTGACCCACCGGGTCCACCGCCAGCATCCAAATTGAAAAAACAGAGCCCGTCGTGGGAAACCACGACGGGCTTTGTCGTTTTCGGCATCGGAATGCAGCTATACAGAAGGGATAGCAGAGAACAGGTACAGTTTAGATAAACTGTGTTTTGAGCCGGTACAATTTTACGACAGTGTATCTGTTGCTGCATCACCAGCGGCATCAACATGAGCGTCCTGACTCAACGGCAAAAGGACTGCGTCATGGAAGACTTTCAAAGTGATTGTGCCCCTGCCCTTCAATCCAAACTGCAATTACGCAGACTAAAAGGATTGCTGACGGCGTTCGCTGGCAGCCTTGAGCGCGCTCGAACCCGGCGTTTGCTGGGCCAAATGAATGAACATCAACTCTCGGACCTGGGCATTAGCCACGCCGATCGCCTGAATGAATTGGACAAACCGTTCTGGCGTTGACGTTCTTCGCTGAAAGACAGGACTATTCGAAGCGATAAAAGCAGGCCTAATATCCCAACCAGAACGTGGCGAGCGCTGCATGACAAGCGTCTGATCCAACAGCTGCTTCATCACCTCACATTCGGTTATCCAAAGGAGTTACACCATGTCCCGTCTTCGTCTGCTCAGCGCCGCAGCCCTGCTTGCCGTGGCTGCAAATTCTCACGCATCCAGCTTTATCGTGACCACAGATGCAGTGGTTGGCGCGCTGAAGTCCAGCTCCGATGCAACCTCGGATGTCACCTCTTCCTTTCGCGATAACAAGATTGTTCGCGCCGCCCGTGACGACGCCGCTAGCTACGTGGCCAGCGAAGGCGCCATTCGTGGTGTGAAACTGGAAAGCGCATTCGACTTCATTCGTCGCCAGGCCCCTCAGCTGAACGCAACCGATGCACAACTGGCCCAGGCTATTCTGACAATCTAAGCGCCCCGTTCATGGGATACGCTGGTCGTGTCCCAATGTTTCGACGCTGGCTCTAAACCGGGCGTTGAGCTAGCCTTGGGACTCGCTTTTGGCAATCGAGTCCCATGCGATTTATTTCAAAGCTTGTTTTTATTTCGCTCATTCTCCCGGCCTTTTGGTCGGGCTCAACGCTTGCCTACGACGCCTTCAACCTGTCCACGCAAGGCATTGTCGCCACGGGTTACGCCACCAGCATGGTGACCGCTGCCCCCTTCGACCGTAAGCTGCTCCTGGCTGCGCACGATGACGCTGCGGCGTTCGTTGCCAGTGACGGCCAGCTACGCGGAGCGCGGCTGGAGTCGGCGCTGATTTACCTGCGCCAAACCCAACCAAAACTTCATGCGAGCGACCTTGAACTGGCGCAGGCAATTCTCGTCCAATAGTTATCCTTGTTCTTGCGGAGCTGCTCCATGCGTAACCCCCTGATCGCCGCCACTCTTGGCCTGCTGCTGTTGGCCGACGCAGCCCACGCGCAAACCCTGGTTGCCACCAGTAACATCCTCATCAATGCCACCCGGCGCACGCTCGATTTCACGTCTGATACCACGACGTCCATCCGCGACTCCAAGATCATCCGCGAAGCCCACGACGATGCAGCCAGTTTCGTTGCCAGCGACGGCGACATACGCGGCGCTCACCTGGAAGCGGCCTTCAACACCTTGCGCATCCGCGTACCGGAAGCCCGCGACGCCAGTGATCAGGTACTCGCCGAAGCCATCCTCGCACTGTGAAGTTGCCCGGCGCCTGGCTGCTAGCCGGGGTAATGTTGCTGCTTTGCAACACGGCTCAGGCGAGCCTGCAATTACGGCTCAAGACTGAAGGCCTGAGCCCTGAACAACAGCAGGCCAGCCAAACGTTGCTTGATGAAGCCATGCAGGCCTTGCCGCCACGCTTCATTGAGCAACTGGACCGGCGCATTGATGTCGGCTGGACCGATGACATGCCAAGCAATGCTTTCGGTCAGGCGTCGCTGGTCTCTGAACTCGACCTGAACCGCAACTTGCTCGCCAGCCTCACCGATGGCAGTGCCGCGACAAAGAAGACCTATCGCCCCCATGGCACCGTCCGCCGCGAAATGCTCGCCACGGTGCTGCATGAACTCACCCATATTTATGATCGCTCACGCCTATGGCCCGAAGCGGAGCGCAAGCTGATCCAGCGTTGCACCCGACGTAATGACAGTTCAGGCCTGATTGGCTTGCCCGATGAATGCCGAGGCCAGTCCGCACGGCGTTTTACCTTGAGCGATGACCCTCGTCTGCTGGATCTGGCCGGATGGCAGCAATACGTCGGTCGCCGTGGCGAGCGTGAACAACACAACCGACAAATTGCCCGCAGCCCGGACATCTACGAGACGAGCAGCCCCAAGGAGTTCGTCGCGGTCAACATGGAGTATTTCCTCCTCGACCCGAGCTATGCCTGCCGGCGTCCTGCGCTGTATCGCTATTACAAAGAACACTTCGGTTGGGCGCCCGCCGCCAAAGACACTTGCGCCAAATCCTTCGCCTTCCTGAACGCCGGCAACGACTTCGCCAAACAACCGCTGGGACAGGTCGATCCGGAACGGGTGTATGCCGTCGACTATCTGTTGGCCGAAGCCAACCAGAACTGGGTCAGCCGCTGGGGTCACAGCATGTTGCGCCTGGTGATCTGCGCGCCAGGGCGGCCGCGGGGACCGGACTGTCGTCTGGATCTGGACCAGCATCTGGTCTTGTCCTACCGCGCCTTTGTCGGTGACGTGCAGCTCTCGAGCTGGGATGGCTTAGTCGGCAAATACCCGTCGCGTCTGTTCGTCCTGCCGCTGTCCCAAGTGATCGATGAGTACACCAAGACCGAGTTGCGCAGTCTGGCGTCGGTGCCTCTGAATCTGTCCCGCCGCGAGATCGAAGACGTGGTAGAACACGCCGCCGAGATGCACTGGAGTTACGACGGCAACTATTTTTTCCTGTCCAACAACTGCGCAGTGGAGGGTCTGAAGTTACTGCGCAGCGGCACCAACAATGCGCAACTGGTCGGGCTCGACAGCATCATGCCTAACGGCTTGCTGGAAGTGCTCAAGGGCCGGGGGCTGGCAGATACCAGCGTGCTGGATGATCCGCGAGAAGCCCTTCGCCTGGGTTATCGCTTCGACTCCTTCCGCGATCGCTATCAGGCGATGTTCGACGTGCTGAAAAAGCATTTGCCGATCAAGCAGGAGAAGGTCGAGGACTGGCTGGCTTTAAAAGCCGTCGATCGCCGTCAATGGTTCGAACAGGCTGATTTGCGCACCAGTGCGGCATTGCTGTTGCTGGAGCAGGCGAGCTTCCGTCAGCAGTTGGTGTTGGCCCAGGATGAAGTGAAACAGCGCTATCTGGGTGCCAGAGAGTTGAAGAACGGCGGGATGGACAAGGCCAATGCAACCTTGCAACAGATTCTCGCCAATAGCGGCTTCCTCAGCCGTCCGGCAGAGCTACTGGGTACCGGCGGATATGGTTTGCCTCAGCCGAGTGAATGGCAGCGCCTGGAGTCGGAAAGCAGTCTGCGCCAGAAGCAGCTTCAGTTGCTAACGGGTGATCTGGACAAGGAAGTCCGGGCGCTGCTCGATCCGGATCGTGCGGCAGAGATGGCCGCCAATGAAGCCAACCTGAAACAGATTGGCGAACATTTGCGCAAGCTGCACAAGGCGGCGGGCGGATTGGAATTGCCATAAAAAAAAGGCTTCGTGGATGATCCACGAAGCCTTTATGTTGCCTGCTGGTTAAATCAAAGCACGCCTTCCAGAATCTCATAGACAATCCCGGTGCCCACGGCGATCAATACAATGTCGCCGCCCGCACGGCGCCATTCGTAACCAGGGTAATACGGCAGACGGCCCAAGGCGCGGTTATCCAGGCGTTCGCCGTAATAGCCATGAGGCAAAGGCCGGCCACGAACCAGGCGAATACCTGGAGGTGGCGGCGCCCCTCTTACGAAATAGCCATGATTGTCGTGAATGGTCTGGCGCACCGGCCCGAAGTCTCGCGGAGGAGGGCCGCCGCGACGGTTGTCCTGCGGACCACGGTGATCATCACCACGATTATCTCCACGGTTATCGTAATGGCCCTGCTGCTGGCCGCCGTGGTCATAATCGTCACGCTGATCGGCGCTCGCATGCAGCAGCGGGGTGGCACTGAGCATCAGCACACCCAGACTGGCAATCAGACGTTTCGGCATTTTCATCAGGTCTTTCCTCACTGCACATACAGCAAAAAGGGCTTCAGAACGGTGTCCTGAAGCCCTCGGTCTTGCTATTTAGTGTGTGCGGCGAGGCGCTAATTCCTCTGTATCAGGAACTTTACCTTCAGCTGACGCGGGCCTTACGCACGCCATCGGCCAATGCCGCGCAAAGACTCAACACCCCATCCACTGCCTGTTCCGGCGTCGAGGCATTGGCGATGTGATCGATCAGTGCCGAACCCACCACAACACCATCCGCCAGGCGTGCGATGGCCGCCGCTTGTTCCGGTGTCCGAATGCCGAAACCGATGCTGATCGGCAGATCGGTGTGACGACGCAGACGCGCCACCGCTTCTTCCACGTGTTCCAGTGTCGCCGCGCCCGCACCGGTCACGCCGGCGACGGACACGTAGTAGACAAAGCCCGAGCTGCCATTGAGAACGGTCGGCAGTCGCACATCATCGGTCGTCGGTGTCGTCAGACGGATGAAGTCCAGGCCCGCTGCCTGAGCCGGATCGCACAGCTCAGCGTTATGCTCTGGCGGCAAGTCGACCACGATCAGGCCATCAACGCCGGCTGCCTTGGCGTCGGCAATGAAACGTGGCACGCCATACATGTGAATCGGGTTGAAGTAACCCATCAGCACCAGCGGCGTATCGCTGTTGCCTTCACGGAACTCGCGAACCATTTGCAGGGTTTTCGCCAGGTTCTGCTTGGCGCCCAGCGCACGAATGTTCGCCAACTGGATCGCCGGGCCATCGGCCATCGGATCGGTGAAGGGCATACCCAGCTCAATCACGTCGGCACCCGCACCGGGCAAGCCTTTGAGGATCGCCAGGGACGTGTCATAGCTCGGGTCGCCGGCGGTGACGAAGGTCACCAGAGCGGCACGATTTTGTTCCTTGAGTTCGGCAAAACGCGTTTGCAGGCGGCTCATCAGTGTTTCTCCTGCTGGGAGTGCTCTTGTTGAGAGTTTTCCATATGGTGCATCACGGTTTGCATGTCTTTATCGCCACGACCGGACAGGTTGACCACCATCAGGTGATCTTTAGGCAGGGTCGGCGCGCGCTTGAACACTTCGGCCAAGGCGTGGGCGCTTTCCAGTGCAGGAATGATCCCTTCCAGGCGGCAGCATTTATGGAACGCGTCGAGGGCTTCGTGATCGGTGACCGAGGTGTACTGGACGCGACCGATGTCATGCAACCAGGCGTGTTCAGGGCCGATGCCTGGATAGTCGAGGCCGGCAGAAATCGAGTGGGCGTCGATGATCTGGCCATCGTCGTCCTGCAGCAGGAAAGTACGGTTGCCGTGCAGCACACCCGGTACGCCGCCGTTCAGGCTGGCGGCATGCTTGCCGGTTTCGATACCGTATCCGGCGGCTTCGACACCAATGATCTCGACGCTTTTGTCGTCCAGGAACGGGTGAAACAGGCCCATGGCGTTGGAACCGCCACCGATGCACGCCACCAAACTGTCCGGCAGGCGGCCTTCCTGAGCCTGCAGTTGATCACGGGTTTCTTTACCGATCACGGCCTGGAAATCACGGACCATGGCGGGATAAGGGTGCGGACCGGCGACGGTACCGATCAGGTAGAACGTGTTGTCGACGTTGGTTACCCAGTCACGCAGGGCTTCGTTCATCGCGTCTTTGAGCGTACCGGTGCCGGCCACGACCGGAATCACTTCAGCGCCCAGCAGCTTCATGCGGAACACGTTGGCCTGCTGACGTTCGATGTCCGTGGTGCCCATGTAGATCACGCAATCCAGGCCGAAGCGTGCGGCAACGGTGGCAGTCGCCACGCCATGCATGCCGGCGCCGGTCTCGGCAATGATGCGTTTCTTGCCCATGCGCCGCGCCAGCAGGATCTGGCCGATGCAGTTATTGATCTTGTGCGCGCCGGTGTGGTTGAGCTCTTCACGCTTTAGATAAATCTTCGCACCGCCGCAGAACTCGGTCAGGCGCTCAGCGAAATACAGTGGGCTTGGACGTCCGACGTAATCGCGCTGGAAGTAGGCCAATTCTTCTTTGAATGCCGGATCTTCCTTGGCCAACTCGTATTCACGGGCCAGGTCCAGGACCAACGGCATCAGGGTTTCGGCAACGTAGCGGCCGCCGAACGAGCCAAACAGGCCGTTGGCATCGGGGCCGGTACGCAAATTAGTCTGGGTCATGGGTCGCTCCGGTTGGATTCGTTAGATGACAATGACGATCACTCTACCCCTGACGCCCAGGCCTGAAAACCGATAAGATCGCAGCAACCTGTCAGGAAAACTCACAGATCACATGAGCCACGACCTCCCCCCGCTGAACGCCCTTCGCGCTTTCGAGGCCACTGCCCGCTTGAATAGCGTCAGTCAGGCCGCCGAACAGCTGCACGTCACTCATGGTGCCGTCAGCCGGCAACTCAAAGTGCTTGAAGAACACTTGGGCGTCAGCCTGTTCATCAAGGATGGCCGCGGCCTGAAACTCACAGATGCCGGCGTGCGTTTGCGTGATGCCAGCAGCGAAGCCTTCGAGCGTTTACGCACGGTATGCGCCGAGCTGACCCAAAGCACCGCCGATGCGCCATTCGTCCTGGGTTGCTCGGGCAGCTTGCTGGCGCGCTGGTTTATTCCGCGCTTGGGTCGACTGAATACTGACTTGCCGGACCTGCGCCTGCACCTGTCGGCGGGGGAAGGCGATCTGGATCCGCGTCGGCCGGGGCTCGATGCCTTATTGGTGTTTGCCGAGCCGCCATGGCCGGCAGACATGCAAGTCTACGAGCTGGTCAGCGAACGGATCGGCCCTGTGATGAGCCCGCGCTTCGCGGGTTACGAAAGGCTGCAAGGTGCACCGGCCAGCGCGCTGCTGACCGAGCCGTTGCTGCACACCACATCGCGCCCGCAGGCTTGGCCGAGCTGGGCACAGCAAAACGGCCTCGACGCCAAGGCGTTGAAGTACGGTCAGGGTTTTGAGCATTTATATTATTTGCTGGAAGCTGCGGTCGCAGGACTGGGCGTGGCGATTGCGCCTGAGCCGCTGGTGGCCGAGGATTTGAAGGCCGGTCGCCTGGTTGCGCCATGGGGCTTCAGTGAAACCCCGGCGCAACTGGCGTTGTGGCTACCCAAGCGCGCCGCGGACGGGCGCGCTCGGCAATTGGCGCAATGGCTCAAGAATGAGCTGCGCCAACCAGATTAGTCACCGCGCTTGCACAACAGGTACGCCGCGAGCAGACCGAGGGCACCGACAGCGACACCAGCGGTAGTCCAAGGATGTTCCTGGGCGTAGTCCCGAGTGGCAATCCCGGTTTCGCGGGTTTTGACTTTAACTTCCTCATACGCATCACTAAGCAGATGGCGCGAGTGTTTCAGCGCGTTCTCGGCGTTGCTTTTAAGCGCCTTAAGGGTTTTACGCGACTCGTCCGAGGCATCGTCTTTCAAGCTTTCCAACGATTTGAGCAGACTCTCGATCTCGGCTTCCATGCTTTGCAATGAGGCTTTACGTAAAGAGGTGTTGGCCATGGTGGCTCTCCTTCATTGATATGAGTTGCGTGTGTTGGTTGGGACTTCAACGGTTCGAGAAAGTGCAGTAAATCTGAACTTATGGGTGGCATCAGCCGACAGAAGTAAGACGAAAAATCACTGCTAGGCTGTATTTCACACCCTGAGGAGAACGCCCCATGACTGATCACCACACCTACAAAAAAGTCGAACTGGTTGGCTCGTCCACGTCCAGTATCGAAGACGCGATCAACAATGCACTGGCCGAAGCCAATAAGAGCATCAAGCATCTGGAATGGTTCGAAGTCACCGAAACCCGTGGCCACATCAAAGACGGCAAAGCGGCACATTTCCAGGTAACTCTCAAAGTCGGCTTCCGGATTGCCAGCAGCTGACTTTGAGCTAGTCTTCTGCACTTGCGCGCTGGCCGAGTGCCATAGGGAAATGGCAAAGCGCTACATGAGTGCCTCTGGCCCATGGCTGGATGCTCCCTTTGATCCGACCGGAAATGCGACCAATGAAGAATCTTATTTTGGCGGTAGGTTTATTGAGCCTTGCGGGGACAGCCTTTGCTGATGGCAAATCGTGTGAAGAACTGAAAGCCGAAATCGCGGCGAAACTTGATGCCAAGGGCGTTTCCGGTTACTCACTGGAAATCGTCGATAAAGGCGCGGCGGCCGGCGGTAAAGTCGTCGGAAAATGCGAAAAAGGCGCCAAGGAAATCGTCTACAAGAAAGGCTGATGTCCCTTACAAATCGAAAAGCCGACGCAATGCGTCGGCTTTTTGTGTAGCGGCGTCGGAGCCTCAGCCCTTCATGACCTGCGCCAGCAACTCATAGGAATGCACGCGATCGGCGTGTTCGTACAGATCACAGGTGAAGATCAGCTCGTCAGCCTGGGTCTGCTCGACCAGCACTTCCAGTTTGGCGCGGATTTTCTGTGGGCCGCCCACCATCGCAAGGCCGAGGAAATCGCCAACGGCTTCTTTTTCATGGGGCAGCCACAGGCCATCCATGGTCTTCACCGGCGGACGTTGCACCAGGCTCTGGCCGCGCATCAAGGCAAGAATACGTTGGTAGACCGATGTCGCCAGGTAATCCGCTTGCTCATCGGTGTCAGCTGCCACCAGCGGCACACCGAGCATCACGTAGGGTTTATCCAGCACCGCTGAAGGCTTGAAGTGATTGCGGTAGACGCGAATCGCTTCATGCATGAAGCGCGGTGCGAAATGCGAGGCGAACGCGTAGGGCAAACCGCGTTCACCGGCCAGTTGTGCGCTGAACAGGCTGGAGCCCAGCAGCCAGACCGGGACATTGGTCCCGGTGCCCGGCATAGCGATGATTCGCTGGTCCGGCGTCCGTGGCCCGAGGTATCGCATCAGTTCGGCGACGTCCTCGGGGAAATCGTCAGCACTGCCAGAGCGTTCACGACGCAGCGCCCGCGCGGTCATTTGATCGGAACCGGGCGCACGGCCCAGGCCCAGATCGATCCGTCCCGGGTAGAGGCTCTCGAGGGTGCCGAATTGCTCGGCAATCACCAACGGCGCGTGGTTGGGCAGCATCACACCGCCGGAACCGACCCGAATGGTCGACGTGCCGCCGGCCAGATAACCCAGCAATACCGAGGTGGCCGAACTGGCGATGCCGTCCATGTTGTGGTGTTCGGCGACCCAGAAGCGGTTGTAACCGAATTTCTCGACATGTTGCGCAAGGTCCAGCGAATTACGCAGCGACTGGGCCGCACTGCCATTCTCGCGCACGGGCACCAGATCGAGGGTCGAAAACTTGATATCGGACAATCGTTTCATAAACCTGCTTCTCCAATTGAGGTCGCAGGTTTTTTCTCGCGAACGAAAACCTGCCAAATCCATAAGCGTGTTCCATGCAATGAGGGCATATACCCGAGTTTCAATAGCCGCGCCAAAAAAACCTACGGAAATAGTAGGAATAATGAGATCAGGTGAACTTTGCGCCTCCGTCTATCCTCAGAACCCTAGCAACCGAAAACCACGAAGGTGCGACATTCCGCACCGGATCTTGAGGAGGCAGACATGGCTATCACGAAGAAAGCATCGGCTCATTGGGAAGGTGACCTGAAAACCGGCATCGGCTCGATCTCCACTGAAACCGGCGTACTCAGAGAAGCGCCTTATGGTTTCAAGGCTCGTTTCGAAGGCGGCAAAGGCACCAATCCTGAAGAGCTTATCGGCGCAGCCCACGCAGGCTGTTTCTCCATGGCGTTTTCGATGATCCTCGGCGATGCCGGCCTCAAGGCTGACAGCATCGACACCAACGCCGAAGTTACCCTGTATCAGGTCGAGGGGGGGTTTGCGATCACCGCTGTGAAGTTGATCCTCAAGGCGAAAATTCCTGGGGCCACCCAAGCGCAGTTCGAGGAGTTGAGCAATAAAGCCAAAGAAGGCTGCCCGGTGTCCAAAGTGCTGAATGCGAAAATCAGCCTGGATGCAACGCTGGTTAGCTGATAACCCAGGTACTGACGTCTTCACGAGCAGGCTCGCTCCCCACATCTGGAATGCATTCAAGGTGTGGGGAGCGAGCCTGCTCGCGATGGCGAACTTATAAACGACACCCTCCCAACGGCTCAACATGTGAGCGATGTCAGAACTCGCTTTGCAAAACTGTGGTCGAATAAATGACAGCAGCTGAAACGCAGGTCCTTGCGCGCTGCCTCAATGGAGCCTCACCATGAAACGTTTTGCCTTGGCGATTATGTGTTGTGCACTGGCCACATCGGCTCTGGCGGCAACGAAATCCTGTGAAGAACTCAAGGCCGAGATCGAAGCCAAGATCCAGGCCAATAACGTGTCGTCCTATACCCTGGAAATCGTCACCAACGATGAAGTGCACGATCAGAACATGGTTGTCGGTTCGTGCGACGGCGGTTCCAAGAAAATCATCTACCAGAAGAACGACCGCTGATCCGCCTCACATGAGGCAATAGGATTCTCGATCTTCGGCGACGATTTCCCGCTTGGCGTTATACAACCTGGCACCGGGGGTAAACGCCATCGACTGACCTACCAGCACGTAACGCTGGCCGGCTTCGAAATGATCGTATTGGATGGTCAGGTAGCACAGCCGCTCCGAAGGACCATCCATCAAACTCGGGCCGCCCCCTCCGGGCACTTCGAAGTCGAATCGAACAATCAGCTCATGGCTGCCGGGCGTCACTTGAAAAAAACGCCCGTCAGGCATTCGCTGCTTATCCAGTCGTTCGGCCATGAGCAATTTGTCGTTGGGGAACGGTGTAGAAAAATCCACCCAGGCCATTTGCGGGTTCACCGCCGGCAACGGGCTCTGGCAGCCGGCAACGACGCTGGCAGCGAGCAATAACATCAACCTGCGCATGATGAATGTCTCACTGATTGGTGATTCAGCATACCGCCGATCAGCTGCGTTGACAGCCTGCCGGTGTGCCCTGACCAATCACTTTTCGCTGCTGATCATAAAGTTTCGCCCACGGCCGAAAACCGATATTTCCCGCTTGTAGCTGATACCGCTCGCCGGCGTTGAAGTCGTTGAATTTCACATTCAACTGACAGTCGCGCCATAGCGGCTTTGCGTCAGGACCGATGTTTGAGGGTTGAACCGCAAACTGGTAACGCACCTTCAACTCATGGCTTCCCGGCTGAACCTCGAAGTAGCGTTTGTCGGGTGAAGCCTTTTTATCGACTTCCAGCGCTTGCAGTGTGGTGTCTTCCTGCCGCGAATCCAGGTCGATCCACGCTTGAGACGGATCATGGTGAGGGAATCCGAATCCGGCACAGCCGGTCAGCATCAATAAGCCTCCCGTCAGCATCAATTTGCGCATAGCGGAGCTCCAGTCAGGCGGGATAGTCTTGCGGGCAGACTCTCCATGGATGATTTTTATTTTGATCAGGCCGCTTCCAAGCCTTGGGTTACTTGATCGCGTTTTTCGGATTTTGTTTCCGGGTGTATTGCTTTTACTGCTCAGCGGCTGCGCCAGCGTCAGCTATTACAGCCAACTGGCCAGTGGTCAGCTGCAATTGCTGCGGGCCAGGGAGCCGGTTTCCAGCGTCATCGCCGATCCGCAGCGCAGCGAGCAATTACGTGCGCATCTGGTGCAATCACAAAAGGCCCGCACGTTTGCCAGCCAACAGCTGCACCTTCCGGACAACCAGAGCTACCGCCTGTATGCCGACATCGGCCGGCCGTTTGTGGTCTGGAACGTCTTCACCACGCCGGAATTTTCCCTCACCCCACAGAACCATTGCTTCCCCATCGCCGGCTGCGTCGCCTACCGCGGTTATTACAGTCAGAGTGGCGCCCGTGGCGAGGCAGCGTTGCAACGCCTGAAAGGTATGGATGTGTCGATTGGCGGCGTCGAGGCCTATTCGACGCTTGGCTGGTTCAATGATCCGATTATCAGTTCGATGATGGGTTGGGGTGACGAGCGGTTGGCGACGTTGATCTTTCACGAGCTCGCCCATCAACGCTTTTATGTGAAGAACGACACTGAATTCAACGAGTCTTTTGCCACCTTCGTCGAGCAGGAAGGCACTCGCCAATGGCGTGCATTGCGCGGCCTGCCCCCAGACGATGGAGCGCAATCACAGCACCGGGATCAGTTTATCCAGTTGGTTTTGGACACTCGCACACGACTTGAACAGCTGTACGCCCTGCCGTTGCCCGCAGACCAGATGCGCCAACGCAAGGCGGCGGAGTTCGAACGACTGCGCAGTGAGTATCGACAGCTGCGAGACAGCCGGTGGGACGGGGACAAACGCTACGACGCATGGATCAATGCGCCGATGAACAACGCGCGGTTGTTGCCGTTCGGGTTGTATGACCAATGGGTGCCGGCGTTTTCGGCTTTGTTCAGACAAACGGGTGGGGATTGGGTGAGGTTTTATGCACAGGTGGAAAAACTGGGTGCATTGCCGGTGGGCGAACGCAAGGTGGCGCTGAAGGAGTTGGCAGGTTCATAAAATTTCGGCGACTTACAGGGCCTCATCGCGGGCAAGCCCGCTCCCACAGGTCCGAGTCGTGTACGAAAAATGCGTACGACCCAGATCCAGTGGGAGCGGGCTTGCCCGCGAAGGCGTACTGATCAGCGCTGCAAAAACGCCTGATGCATCTCTTCCAGCGTTTCGAAGTGATACGCGGGCGCTTCAGCGCTCAACTCTTCCCGGCTGCCAAAGCCATAACCCACCGCGGCCGCATCCAATCCATTACTGCGAGCACCGATCAGGTCGTGTTTGCGATCGCCAATCATCAGCGTGCTGGCCGGGTCCAGACCTTCTTCGGCCATCAGGTGGGCTATCAACTCGACCTTGTTGGTCCGGGTGCCATCCAGTTCGCTGCCGTAAATAACTTTGAAGTGCTTGGCGAAATCGAAGTGCCGGGCGATCTCCCGGGCGAACACCCACGGTTTGGATGTCGCGATGTACAGCTGGCGCCCCTGCCCGCTCAAGGTTTCCAACAAAGGCGTCACGCCGTCGAATACGCGGTTCTCATACAAACCCGTCACCTTGAAGCGTTCGCGATAGAAGTTCACGGCTTCCCAGGCTTTGGCCTCATCGAACGCGTAAAACTGCATGAACGCCTGCAACAGCGGCGGGCCGATGAAATGTTCGAGCTTGGTCAAGTCAGGCTCATCGATGCCCAGTTTGCTCAGGGCGAACTGGATCGAGCGCGTAATGCCCTCACGCGGGTCGGTCAGGGTGCCATCGAGGTCGAACAGTACGGTTTGGTAATGCATGAAAATTCCTGGGCAAGTGCGTGGCGCTTTCCGTTAGTCGAGGCTCAGAGCAGGTCGTAGCCTTCGGCCATGTGCAAGTCTTTGAGCTTCACGTAATTCGCCGCACTGTAGGTAAAGAAGGCTTTTTCCTTGTCGGTCAACGCGCGGATCTGTTTCACCGGGCTCCCCACATAAAGGAAGCCGCTTTCCAGGCGTTTGCCCGGCGGCACCAGGCTACCGGCGCCGACTATCACATCGTCCTCGATCACGGCGCCGTCCATGACGATGCTGCCCATGCCGATCAGAATCCGGTTGCCGACACTGCAGCCATGCAGCATGACCTTGTGGGCAATGGTCACGTCGTCTCCGATCAGACAGGCAAAGCCATCGGGGTTGAACGGCCCGGCGTGAGTGATGTGCAACACGCAGCCATCCTGAACGCTGGTGCGCGCGCCGATACGGATGCGGTGCATGTCGCCACGGATGACTGTCAGCGGCCATACCGAGCTGTCTTCGCCGATTTCGACGTCGCCGATTACCACTGCCGAACCGTCGACAAAAGCGCCTTTGCCCAGTAGCGGCGTATGGTTCTGATACTTGCGAAGGGTCACGATAGGGTTTCTCTCTGTTGCCGATAGCTGCGGTGAGCGTCGATTGTAATTAAGATGGCCGCATGTTTCTTCCAGCCAAGGTGCCAACCGTGAGCGTGAACAATCCTCTTTTGCAGTCCTACGACCTGCCGCCGTTCTCGGCGATCCGTGCCGAACACGTGCAACCGGCCATTGACCAGATCCTGGCTGACAACCGCGCCGCCATTATCGAGATCCTCAAAACCCAGCGCAAACAGCCTACCTGGGCCGGTCTGGTGCTGGCGATGGACGAACTCAATGATCGCCTGGGCGCCGCCTGGAGCCCGGTCAGCCACCTCAACGCCGTGTGCAACAGCGCTGAACTGCGCGAAGCCTACGAGTCCTGCCTGCCGGCATTGAGCGCCTACTCCACCGAACTGGGCCAGAACCGCGAGCTGTTCGAGGCTTTCGAAGCCTTGGCCAACAGCCCTGAGGCTGCCAGTTTCGACGTGGCGCAGAAAACTATCCTGGAACACTCCCTGCGTGACTTCCGTTTGTCGGGTATCGACCTCCCGCAAGCCGAGCAAAAACGCTACGCCGAAGTGCAGAGCAAACTGTCGGAGCTCGGCAGCCGCTTCTCCAACCAGTTGCTCGACGCCACTCAAGCCTGGACCAAACACGTTACCGACGAAGCCGCCCTCGCCGGCCTGACCGATTCGGCCAAGGCGCAAATGGCCGCTGCGGCCCAAGCCAAAGGCCTGGACGGCTTCCTGATCACCTTGGAATTCCCGAGCTATTACGCGGTGATGACCTACGCCCACGACCGCGCCTTGCGCGAAGAAGTCTACGCCGCCTACTGCACCCGTGCGTCGGACCAGGGCCCGAATGCCGGCCAGAACGACAACGGCCCGGTCATGGAAGAAATCCTCGACCTGCGTCAAGAACTGGCCAAGCTGCTGGGTTTCGCCAGCTTCTCGGAGCTGAGCCTGGCGACCAAAATGGCCGAATCCAGCGATCAGGTGCTGAGCTTCCTGCGTGACCTGGCCAAGCGCAGCAAACCGTTTGCCGCCCGCGACCTGGAACAACTCAAGGCTTACGCCGCCGAACAAGGCTGCCCGGACCTGCAAAGCTGGGACAGCGGTTTCTACGGTGAAAAACTGCGCGAGCAACGCTACAGCGTTGCCCAGGAAGCACTGCGCGCCTACTTCCCGATCGACAAGGTACTGGGCGGCCTGTTTGCTATCGTCCAACGCCTGTACGGCATCGAGATTGCCGAGCTCAAAGGCTTCGACACCTGGCATCCGGATGTTCGTCTGTTCGAAATCAAGGAAAACGGCCAGCACGTCGGCCGCTTCTTCTTCGACCTCTATACTCGCGCCAACAAGCGTGGCGGTGCATGGATGGACGGCGCGCGCGACCGTCGCCGCACCATTAGCGGCGTATTGCAAAGCCCGGTGGCTAACCTTGTGTGTAACTTCACACCGGCCGACAGCGGCAAACCTGCGCTGCTGACCCACGACGAAGTCACCACCCTGTTCCACGAATTCGGTCACGGCCTGCATCACCTGCTGACCCGCGTTGAACACGCTGGCGTGTCCGGCATCAACGGCGTAGCGTGGGATGCGGTCGAGTTGCCAAGCCAGTTCATGGAAAACTGGTGCTGGGAACCGGAAGGCCTGGCGCTGATTTCCGGTCACTACGAAACCGGCGAGCCGCTGCCGCAGGACCTGCTGGAAAAAATGCTCGCGGCGAAAAACTTCCAGTCCGGCCTGATGATGGTTCGACAGCTGGAGTTTTCGCTGTTCGACTTTGACCTGCACGCTACCCACGGCGATGGCCGCAGCGTGGCGCAAGTGCTCGAAGGTGTGCGCGACGAGGTGTCGGTCATGCGTCCACCGGCCTACAACCGTTTCCCCAACAGCTTTGCGCACATCTTCGCCGGCGGTTACGCGGCGGGTTACTACAGCTACAAATGGGCAGAAGTGTTGTCGGCGGATGCCTTCTCGAAATTCGAAGAAGAAGGCGTGCTGAATGCCGAGACCGGTCGCGCCTTTCGCGAAGCGATCCTCGCGCGTGGCGGTTCTCAGGAACCAATGGTGCTGTTCGTCGACTTCCGCGGACGTCCGCCGTCGATTGACGCACTCTTGCGCCACAGCGGCCTGATTGAGGTCGCGGCAGCATGAGCGAGGGTCCTGTGATCACGAAGAAGCGCTTTATCGCCGGGGCGGTCTGCCCGGCCTGCAGCGAGCCCGACAAATTGATGATGTGGAATGAAGACGAGGTCCCGCACCGCGAGTGCGTGGGCTGCGGTTATTCCGACACGCTGAATGAACAAGGTCTGTCCGTGCCCAAGGAATTGGGCACGCGGGTCAATACGTCGGCGTTGAAGGCACCGGACGCCAAGGTTCAGGCGGTGCAGTTTTTCCCGAACCCGAAGCTGAAGAAAAAGCCTGACGAGCAACACTGAGTCACCACCGTCCACACCTCCAGGGTGTGGACGGTAGCCTCATGATCCCTTCTTGCTATTTACTCTCGACGTTCGCCGATTTGAACCAGTTCTTCATCGAGCACATGGCGAAAGGGCTGGTACTGCAATCGCCATTGGCCAACGCAGTACGCAATTTGTCGGTATCCGCCTGCATCATGTAGCGAACACCGTCTTTGAAGTGGGTGCTGTCACCAAAACCGCCCTCGGTCATTTCGTTCAGAGCGTCTTCCTTGCTCCAACCCTGCACAACCACCCGATACATGGCGGCCATCAGGCCCGTGCGGTCGGAACCGTGTTTGCAATGCATCAACACCGGGCCTTTGGCCTCGGCAGCCTGAATCGCGCGAAGGGCAGCAATGACCTGCGCGTCATCCACATGATTGGTGCGATAGGGCAGTTGGACCTGGTTGATGCCTGGTGCAGACAACCAGCGGGAGTCCGACTCAGGCAGGAAGTTGATGACTGTTCCAACCTTGAGCTTTTCCAGCAGCGGCACCACTCCACTGTCCGGCAATGCGCTGCGGTAGAGGGTCGGGGACATTTGGAAGAGGTTGTACTTCGCCCCCACTGGCTGCGCCCATTCCGCAGGTCGCGACGATGTATTGTCGTCGGCCAAAGCCAGCGACAGATTGAACAAGGCAACAAGCGACAGACACATCGCTGGGATAAAACGAGTAATGGGCATGCTCGGCGGCCGTCCGGAAGATGCGGATTAATGACGTTAAGCTTCAGCCTTGAGCGGTCAAAGCGCTGTGAGCCAACTGTCAAAGAATCGTGAATACGGCAACTTTCGTCGCAATAATCCGGTTTATTTCAGCTGAATCGGTTCATCGTGATACTTAGGCTGCTACCATTTGTTACCAAAGTTTGCAGATGCTCAGCGCTCTTACGACCGCCAAAGATCCGCAGCCCCGCCAAAACGAAAAGCCGTTCGATGAAACGGCTGAAAAATCTATCAATGCCTGATGAGGTGCCCCCATGTCTGATCAAGATCAAGACAACCCGCGGCGTGAGTTTTTGCGCAAATCCCTGACCTTGATCCCGGTGGTCACCGTCGCCAGCACCGCGCTGGGCAGCTCCGTCCTGCTCGCCGCACCAGACTCGGCGCCGGCCACCCCGGGCAAAACTCCCGTCAGCACCAGCACCTATGAGCCCACTTACTTCACCACCGAAGAATGGACATTCATCAAGGCCGCCGTTGCTCAATTGATCCCGAGTGATGCCCAAGGGCCTGGCGCGCTGGAAGCCGGCGTGCCGGAATACATCGACCGCCAAATGAACACCCCTTACGCCGCCGGTGCCCTGTGGTTTATGCAAGGGCCATTCAACGCCGATGCCGCGCCAGAAATGGGCTGGCAGAGCAAACTGGTGCCAAAAGAGATCTATCGCTTGGGTATTGCCGCCACGGATGCTTGGTCGAAGGCGTTCAACGGGAAAAAATTTGCCGAACAAGACAGCGCTACCCGGGACGATTTGCTGAAACAACTCGAGGCCGGGAAGCCTGAGTTCGATAGCGTGCCGTCGAAGATTTTCTTCAACCTGCTGCTGCAAAACACCAAGGAAGGGTTCTTCTGCGACCCGATCCACGGTGGCAACAAAGGCATGGTCGGCTGGACCATGATCGGCTTCCCCGGCGCCCGCGCCGATTTTATGGATTGGGTGGAACGCAACGAGCAATACCCCTTCCCGGCAGTTTCGATTCGCGGCGAGAGGGCATAAGCATGGCAACGGTAATGAAGAAGGTCGATGCAGTCATCGTCGGTTTTGGCTGGACTGGCGCGATCATGGCCAAAGAGCTGACAGAAGCAGGCCTGAACGTGTTGGCGCTGGAGCGCGGACCGATGCAGGACACCTACCCTGATGGCAACTATCCCCAGGTGATCGACGAACTCACCTACAGCGTGCGGAAAAAACTCTTTCAGGACATCTCCAAAGAGACCGTTACCATCCGCCATAGCGTGAATGACATTGCACTGCCGAACCGCCAACTCGGTGCGTTTCTGCCCGGCAATGGCGTGGGCGGTGCCGGTCTGCACTGGTCCGGCGTGCACTTTCGGGTCGATCCGATCGAGTTGCGGATGCGCAGCCACTACGAAGAACGCTACGGCAAAAGCTTCATCCCCAAGGACATGACCATCCAGGACTTCGGCGTCAGTTATGAAGAGCTGGAGCCGTTTTTCGATTACGCCGAGAAGGTCTTCGGCACCTCGGGTCAGGCTTGGACGGTGAAAGGCCAACTGGTCGGTGAAGGCAAGGGCGGCAACCCTTATGCACCGGATCGCTCGAATCCCTTCCCGCTGGAATCCCAGAAGAACACGGTTTCCGCACAGCTGTTCCAGAAAGCCGCCACAGCTGTAGGTTACAAACCCTACAACCTGCCGTCGGCCAATACGTCCGGCCCGTATACCAACCCCTACGGCGCCCAGATGGGCCCGTGCAACTTCTGCGGTTTTTGCAGTGGTTACGTTTGCTACATGTACTCCAAGGCTTCGCCGAACGTGAACATTCTGCCGGCCCTCAAGCCGCTGCCGAATTTCGAGTTGCGGGCCAATTCCCACGTGCTGCGGGTCAACCTCGACAGCACCAAGAGCAAAGCCACCGGCGTGACCTATATCGATAGCCAGGGCCGGGAGATTGAGCAACCCGCTGACCTGGTGATCCTCGGCGCGTTCCAGTTCCACAACGTGCGATTGATGCTGCTCTCCGGCATCGGCAAGCCTTACGACCCGATCAGCGGTGAAGGCGTGGTCGGCAAGAACTTCGCCTACCAGAACATGGCCACCATCAAGGCGTTCTTCGACAAGGACACCCACACCAATAACTTCATCGGTGCCGGCGGCAACGGTGTGGCGATTGATGACTTCAACGCCGACAACTTCGACCACGGCCCCCACGGCTTCGTCGGCGGCTCGCCGATGTGGGTCAACCAGGCCGGCAGCCGGCCGATTGCGGGGACGTCCAACCCACCAGGCACGCCGGCCTGGGGCAGTGCCTGGAAACGTGCCACCGCCGATTACTACACCCACCAAGTGTCGATGGACGCCCACGGCGCGCATCAGTCCTACCGTGGCAACTACCTGGATCTCGACCCCGTTTACCGCGATTCCTACGGCTTGCCACTGCTGCGGATGACCTTCGACTGGCAAGAAAACGACATCAAGATGAACCGCTTCATGGTCGAGAAAATGGGCAAGGTCGCCGAAGCAATGAGCCCCAAAGCCATCGCCGTGATCGGCAAGCAGGTCGGTGATCACTTCAACACCGCGTCCTACCAGACCACCCACCTCAACGGTGGCGCGATCATGGGCACCAACCCGAAAACCAGTGCCTTGAACCGTTACCTGCAAAGCTGGGACGTGCACAACGTGTTCGTCCCTGGCGCGTCGGCATTCCCACAAGGCCTGGGCTACAACCCTACAGGCCTGGTCGCCGCATTGACCTACTGGTCGGCCCGGGCGATCCGCGAGCAGTACCTGAAAAACCCCGGCCCGCTGGTTCAGGCTTAAGGAGCGATGACCATGAAAGCATTCGTTATCGCGACCTTCGCCCTGCTTGGCAGCGGCTCGATCAGCGCCGCTGAAGTTGATCAAAATCTGATCAAACAAGGCGAATACCTCGCCCGTGCCGGCGACTGCGTGGCCTGTCACACCGCCAAGAACGGCAAGCCATTCGCCGGTGGCTTGCCAATGGAAACGCCGATCGGGACGATCTATTCCACCAACATCACGCCGGACAAAACCGGCCTGGGCGACTACAGCTTCGAAGACTTCGACAAAGCCGTGCGCCATGGCGTCGCCAAAAACGGTAGTACTTTGTACCCGGCGATGCCTTATCCGTCCTACGCCAGCGTCAACGAAACCGACATGCAAGCCTTGTACACCTACTTCATGCATGGCGTGGCGCCGGTGGCCCAGGAGAACAAGGCCAGCGACATTCCCTGGCCTTTGAGCATGCGTTGGCCGCTGATGGGTTGGCGCTGGATGTTTGCCCCGGCCGTGGCTGACTACAAAGCGGCGCCTGGCGCGGATACCGTGGTCAGTCGTGGGGCTTATCTGGTAGAAGGCCTGGGACATTGCGGCGCCTGCCATACGCCACGCGCCCTGACCATGCAGGAAAAATCCTTGAATGCCAGGGAAGGCAGTACGTTTCTGTCAGGCAGTGCGCCACTGGAAGGCTGGATCGCGAAAAGTCTTCGCGGTGATCACAAGGATGGCCTTGGCAGTTGGAGCGAAGAGCAACTGGTGCAATTCCTCAAGACCGGGCGCAGTGATCGAAGTGCGGTGTTCGGTGGCATGAGCGATGTGGTCACCCACAGCATGCAGTACATGACCGACGCCGACCTGACCGCGATTGCCCGTTACCTCAAGTCCCTGCCGGCCAATGACCCCAACGACCAGCCGCACCAGTACGACAAACAAGTCGCCCAGGCGCTATGGAAAGGTGACGACAGCAAGCCCGGTGCCTCGGTGTACATCGATAACTGCGCGGCTTGCCACCGTACCGACGGTCACGGTTATACGAGGGTGTTCCCGGCGTTGGCGGGCAACCCGGTGTTGCAGTCGGACGATCCGACGTCGTTGATCCACATCGTGCTCAAGGGCGGTACCTTGCCGGCCACGCATACGGCACCGTCCACTTTCACCATGCCCGGGTTTGCCTGGCGGCTGTCGGATCAGGAAGTGGCGGATGTCGTTACCTTCATCCGAACAAGTTGGGGAAATAAAGGCGCGACCGTAAAGTCCGGCGATGTAGCCAAACTGCGCAAGGATGATATGAAAACAACTTCCGGCGACGATCTTGGCCAACTCACTCAGCATAACTAAGGTGTCGTAATGAACTGAACCTGCATGAGCGATCATGCAGGTTTAATTAGTTAACCGACTATCAAGGATTGACGATAACGGAATAAGCCTTGGCCAGAGCCAGCAGTTTTTCCTTGTCATCACTATCGATGGCACCGTCACCATCCACATCACTGCTGACCGTCCGGATATTAAAGGATCGGCCGCCATCCGCCGAGACTGCCGTGATGTAGACGGAATCCACCAGTGCTTCGGTCTGTACGCCATTAACGGCATCCCAACCCAACTCCTTGCGGGCAAGTTACATCGATACTTGCGCTTCCTTTGGATTGACAATAGTCGGGACCAACAACTGTAAAAAGATGCCGCGCTGATTGAACATTGACATTTATTAATTCCTTTTAATAAGTAATTCACGAAGGATTCGTGTGCAGGAGATAGTACTTACCTCACTACTCAACTACCTACTATTTATATGTTTCCCATAATGACGACATATCTCGTTATTACTCCCAATACAAAAGACTGTTTTGATGCGACAGCTCGCCGAACGGTACTGGTCGATTTCGGCACACCCATATACTGTATGAACATACAGCAAAAGGATTGAATCGATGGACACTCCTCTGCCACCACGCGGCCGCGGCACCGCCACCAACCCGCATAACCGCTTCGCGCCGAACCGTTCGGTGGCCGAGGACGACGGCTGGTATCAGGAAGCGCCCATGACCCAGGGGACTGAGGTGCGCATCGAGACGGCGAAAACCATCATCACCCGCAACAATTCGCCGGACTTGCCCTTCGACCGTTCGATCAACCCCTATCGCGGCTGCGAGCACGGCTGCATCTATTGCTACGCGCGCCCTAGTCATGCCTATTGGGACATGTCGCCGGGGCTGGATTTCGAAACCAAACTGATCGCCAAGACCAACGCCGCCGACGTCCTGGAGGAACAACTCTCCAAACGCGGCTATCAGTGCGCACCGATCAATCTGGGCTCCAACACCGATCCTTATCAACCGATCGAGCGTGAACACAAGATCACTCGCAAAACCCTGGAAGTGCTACTGCGTTACCGCCATCCGGTGACTATCATTACCAAGGGCTCGCTGATTCTTCGCGATCTGGACCTGTTGGCCGAGCTCGCTGAGCAAAGGCTGGTGGCGGTGATGATCAGCCTTACAACCCTGGACGATGAGCTCAAACGTATCCTCGAACCCCGTGCAGCTGCGCCCAAGGCCCGGTTGCGCGCGATCAGGGTGATGCGTGAAGCGGGTATCCCGGTGGGCGTGCTGTGTTCGCCGATGATTCCGATGATCAACGACAGCGAACTCGAAAGCCTGCTCGCCGAGGCTCACGCGGCGGGTGCGCAAAGTGCGGCCTATATGATGTTGCGCTTGCCGCTGGAGGTGGCGCCGCTGTTCGAGGAATGGCTGGCGGCTCACTATCCTCAGCGAGCCGCGCATGTGCTGAGCCTGATTCGGCAAAGCCGCGGCGGCGAGCTCTATGACAGTCGGTTCGGTGCCCGGATGCGCGGTGAGGGGCCGTTTGCCGATCTATTGGCACAACGCTTTGCCAAAGCCATCAAACGCCTGGGCCTCAATCATCGCGAGGGCTTTAATCTGGACTGCGATTCCTTCTGCCCGCCGGGTCGCCAGATGTCATTGATTTGAGGACAATGGGCGTATGGTTGAGAAGTGGGAAATACACTTGGCCATTACGCCGGTCACGTTTTTTGTGACCTGGAACACATGTTCTAGAGCGTTCGATTCAGTTTGAGTTAAGTTTCGACGGCTACCTTGTTCATTGAGTGACTGACGGGTCGAGCATCTCGGCCTGGATGTTTTTTAAACAGCCACTGGCTTCATACCGGACAAAACGGGAAATTCCCTGACTCCGCCAAAGAGGATGAATCATGAGTGACAAGGATAAACAGCCGTTGGCTGCGTCGGCTTCAGCCCAAAACGAGGCGGAAACCGCCGATGCAGCGCTGAAACATATTGTTGACGGCTTTTTGCACTTTCATCACGAGGTTTTTCCACAGCAGGAAGAACTCTTCAAAAAACTCGCCACGGCCCAAAGCCCGCGAGCGATGTTCATCGCCTGCGCGGACTCGCGCATCGTTCCAGAGCTTATTACCCAAAGCTCCCCCGGCGACTTGTTCGTAACCCGTAACGTCGGCAACGTCGTTCCGCCTTATGGTCAGATGAACGGCGGTGTTTCCACGGCCATCGAATACGCCGTGCTGGCCCTCGGGGTGCAACACATCATCATTTGCGGGCACTCCGATTGTGGCGCCATGCGTGCCGTGCTCAACCCGCAAAGCCTGGAAAAAATGCCTACGGTCAAAGCCTGGCTGCGGCATGCCGAAGTGGCGAAAACCATGGTCCAGGAAAACTGCCATTGCACCAACGAAAACGAAAGCATGCATGTCCTCACCGAGGAGAATGTGATCGCTCAGTTGCAGCATTTGCGTACGCACCCCTCTGTCGCATCGCGCATGGCCAACGGTCATCTGTTTATCCATGGCTGGATCTACAACATCGAAACCAGCGAAATCAGAGCTTACGACGCTGATCAGGGTTGCTTCCTGCCGCTCGATGGCACTCATCCGATTCCGGTGGCGACGCCAAAAGCGCGCTTCTAAATCCTCCTAAATCTATGTGTGGTTTAGCCGAGGCTGCTGATTGAGCAGCCTGGCTTTGCCATGCCTGAAGAAAACTTCGGGAGAATCACCATGCGTGCTGCGCAATTGAAAGCTGTTCTGCCGCGGGAGCTGCTGGCATCCGTGGTTGTGTTTCTCGTCGCCCTGCCCTTGTGCATGGGCATCGCAATCGCTTCGGGTTTGCCGCCCGCCAAAGGTTTGATCACCGGGATCATTGGTGGACTGGTCGTCGGCTGGCTTGCCGGCTCACCTCTGCAAGTCAGTGGCCCGGCGGCAGGTTTGGCGGTGCTCGTCTTCGAATTGGTGCGCCAGCACGGTATTGCCATGCTCGGGCCGATTCTGCTGCTGGCGGGTTTTCTGCAACTGGTGGCCGGGCGCTTGAAGCTGGGTTGCTGGTTCCGGGTCACGGCGCCAGCGGTGGTGTACGGCATGCTTGCCGGGATCGGCGTGCTGATCGTGCTCTCACAGGTGCACGTGATGCTCGATGCCGTGCCCAAGCCTTCTGGACTGGACAACCTCGCGGCCTTCCCGGCTGCCGTCATGCAGGCATTGCCGTCCTTTGGCTGGCAGGCAGGTTTGCTCGGGTTGTCGACGATTGCCGTGATGTGGCTGTGGGAAAAATTTCGCCCTCACTCATTGCGCTTCATTCCTGGTGCACTGCTCGGAGTCGGGCTGGCGACTGTTGCAAGCCTGATCCTCGCGTTGCAGGTCAAACGGGTGGAAGTTCCGGCCAACCTGGCCGAGGCCATCGACTGGTTGAAACCCGCCGACTTGCTCAACCTCGCGGACCCGACCTTGCTGATCGCCGCTTTTGCCGTGGCCTTCATCGCCAGTGCCGAAACCTTGCTCTCGGCAGCAGCGGTGGACCGTATGCACAGCGGCCAGCGTTCAGACTTTGACCGGGAACTATCGGCGCAAGGGGTGGGCAATATGCTTTGCGGCCTGATGGGCGCGCTGCCGATGACCGGTGTGATCGTGCGCAGCTCGGCCAATGTTCAGGCCGGTGCCACCACGCGCCTGTCGGCGGTGTTCCATGGTTTGTGGCTGCTGGCCTTTGTGTTGCTGTTGTCCAGCGTGCTGCAAAGTATTCCGGTAGCGAGCCTGGCGGGTGTGCTGGTGTACACCGGTTTCAAACTGGTCGACCTGAAAGCCTTTCGAGGCCTGGGCCGCTATGGCCGGATGCCGATGTTCACTTACGCGGCGACAGCGCTGGCCATCATCTTCACCGACCTGCTGACGGGCGTGTTGATCGGCTTTGGCCTGACGTTGGCGAAACTGGCGTGGAAAGCTTCGCGACTGAAAGTCAGCCTGATCGACCTGCCCGCGGACGGTGAAATGGAGTTGCGCCTGATGGGCGCCGCGACCTTTCTCAAAGTGCCGGCATTGACTCAAGTCCTGGGGACCATCCCCGCAGGTACGACGGTGCATGTGCCGCTCAATAACCTGAGCTACATCGATCACTCGTGCCTGGAATTACTGGAGGAATGGGGACGGGCCAATGCGGCCAAGGGATCGAAGTTGATCATTGAAGCGCGGGGGCTGAAGCGCAGGTTGGAAGGGCGTTTGCGGACAACGTCCGGCGTGGGTTCTACGGCATAGAGATAAACAATGTGGGAGCGAGCACGCTCGCTCCCGCAGATGTTCGGTTCACTCAGTTGGATCAAGCCGCTGGCTGATCCAGTTCCAGACTCACGCCTAAACGGCGCGACATGCACGGCCAGCGCTTCCACGCGGCGCCGGTGTCCGGGCTGCTGAGTTTCTCCCGGTAGGCTTCTACCGACTCCAATGCAAAGCTCTGGTCGTCGAGCATCTCGTCCAAAGCGTGATGCACCACCTCATCCAGTTGGTTAGCAAACACCTCACCGATCAATTGGTGGGCAATCAGGTTGGCGACAGTCATGTCCAAAGGGATCAATGGCTGGCCCAGATGCTTGATGTACAGGTCGTTGACCTCTTCAACCAACCGATGTGCCAGATACGCCTCGTCCAGCAGGCCGTCCAGACCGACATGACCGGCCATGATCGCCGGTGGCTGAAGGAAATACTGTTCGGCAATTGTCAGCACCGGTTTGATCTGCGACTCGATTCCCGCTTCCCTGGCGACTTCATTGGCTGCATCCAGCAGATCAGGCACTTCATTAATGTAAGCGGCTACGAAACGCGCCAGTACACCGTTGGCGTCCGTTTCCGGCAATTGAATCGATGGATGTAGATGAGGCAGTTTGCTTTCCAGCTGACGAGTCAGCAGGCCGGTTTCGGCTTCATGTTGTTGGGCTTTTTGGATCTGCTCGCGCAATGCGGCGGTGTTCATGAAAACTCCAGGAAACAAGGCAATGAAATAGGGAAGACATAACTTAGCTGGCCTATGACGTACGCTAAGACGTATTTGTCATAATTATTTCATCCTTGAGAAGCCTCCGTTATATCGGTTTGCCACCACTCGTCTGCATCCTTCTCCATTCGTGACCTTGAACGCAAGTCCCAGCTGTTTCAGATCATTTACGCCATCACATTGCGAGGTCGCGGTCGCTGTCTATACTCGGGTTGGAATGGAGTTAGCTGATGACGCCCGACTGCACATGCAGCAAGGCACGGCGATTCAAGTTCGTAGTCTGAAAATGCCGCTCCCTTGCCGCTGGTGTTTGCCGGCGGGATAACAAGAACGATAAGGGGAACCCGCAATGATGCGACATCCACACGTCTGGATGGGCCTCCTGTTGTGGTCGATTTTCAGTCCTGCGCACGCCGCCTGGACTGTGAATATGGCGCCGGGAGCGACTGAAATCAGTCACGCAGTATTTGACCTGCACATGACCATCTTCTGGATCTGTGTGGTGATCGGCATCATCGTCTTCGGCGCCATGTTCTGGTCGATGATCCTCCACCGACGCTCGACCGGGCAGGTGGCTGCAAAATTTCATGAAAGCACCACCGTCGAAATCCTCTGGACCATCGTGCCCTTCCTGATCCTGGTGGCCATGGCGGTTCCTGCGACCGCAACCCTGATCAAGATGTACGACGCCAGTGAACCGGATATCGATATCCAGATCACCGGCTATCAGTGGAAGTGGCACTACAAATACCTGGGCCAGGACGTTGAGTTCTTCAGCAACCTGAACACTCCTGCCGATCAGATCCACAACAAGGAAGCCAAGGGCGAGCACTACTTGCTCGAGGTCGACAAGCCGCTGGTGCTGCCGATCGGCGCCAAAGTTCGCTTCCTGGTGACTTCCGCCGACGTCATCCACTCCTGGTGGGTGCCGGCCTTCGCGGTCAAGCGCGACGCGATCCCGGGGTTCGTCAACGAAGCCTGGACCCGCATCGACAAACCGGGCATCTACCGTGGCCAGTGCGCCGAATTATGCGGCAAGGACCACGGCTTCATGCCGATCGTGGTTGAGGTCAAGGAAAAGGCCGACTACGACAAATGGCTGGCTGAGCGAAAAGCCGAGGCCATGCAGCTTAAAGAGCTGACCAGCAAGGAATGGACGCTCGACGAGCTCAAAGAGCGCGGCGACAAGATCTATCACACTACCTGCGTGGCCTGTCACCAGGCCGAAGGCCAGGGCCTGCCGCCAATGTTCCCGGCGCTCAAAGGCTCGCCGATTGCTACCGGCCCCAAAGCCGACCACCTGCACCGCGTTTACTTCGGCAAACCCGGCACCGCCATGGCGGCGTTCGGCAAGCAGCTCTCGGAAGTCGATATCGCGGCGGTCGTGACCTACGAACGTAATGCCTGGGGCAACAACAAAGGCGACATGGTCACTCCTAAAGAAGTGTTGGAGCTGAAACAGGCGGAAAGCAAATGACCCGGTCTATTGCGCGTGTAAGGAACCGGTCGGGGCAGCGCGCCCCGGCCTGCCCAGCCCATCTGTTTGCAGGAGACAGGCCATGAGCGCTGTTATCGATGATCATGGTCACGCCGACCACGCCCACGGCCCCGCCAAAGGCCTGATGCGCTGGGTACTGACCACCAACCACAAAGACATCGGCACGCTGTACCTGTGGTTTGCGTTCTCCATGTTCCTGCTCGGCGGCACCTTCGCGATGGTGATTCGCGCGGAACTGTTCCAGCCGGGGCTGCAAATCGTCGAGCCGGCGTTCTTCAACCAGATGACCACCATGCATGGCTTGGTGATGGTCTTCGGTGCGGTGATGCCGGCCTTCGTCGGCCTCGCCAACTGGATGATCCCGTTGATGATCGGCGCGCCGGACATGGCCTTGCCACGGATGAACAACTTCAGCTTCTGGCTGCTGCCGGCGGCGTTCATCCTGTTGGTGTCGACCCTCTTCACCGCCGGCGGCGGCCCGAACTTCGGCTGGACGTTCTACGCCCCGCTGTCCACGACCTACGCGCCGGAAAGCGTGACGTTCTTCATCTTCGCCATCCACTTGATGGGGATCAGTTCGATCATGGGCGCGATCAACGTGATCGCGACCATCCTCAACCTGCGCGCCCCCGGCATGACGTTGATGAAAATGCCGCTGTTCGTCTGGACCTGGCTGATCACTGCGTTCCTGCTGATCGCGGTGATGCCGGTATTGGCCGGCTGCGTGACGATGATGCTGATGGACATCCACTTCGGCACCAGTTTCTTCAGTGCCGCCGGTGGTGGTGACCCGGTGTTGTTCCAGCATGTGTTCTGGTTCTTCGGCCACCCCGAGGTGTACATCATGATCCTGCCGGCCTTCGGTGCCGTCAGCTCGATCATCCCGACATTCTCGCGCAAGCCGCTGTTCGGCTACACCTCGATGGTTTATGCGACGGCGAGCATCGCGTTCCTGTCGTTCATCGTCTGGGCGCACCACATGTTCGTGGTTGGCATTCCGCTGGTGGGCGAGCTGTTCTTCATGTACGCCACGCTGTTGATCGCGGTGCCGACCGGGGTGAAGGTGTTCAACTGGGCCAGCACCATGTGGCAAGGCTCGCTGACCTTCGAGACGCCGATGCTGTTTGCGGTGGCGTTCGTGATCCTGTTCTCCATCGGCGGTTTCTCCGGGTTGATGCTGGCCATCGCCCCGGCGGACTTCCAGTATCAAGACACGTACTTCGTGGTCGCCCACTTCCACTATGTGCTGGTGCCAGGGGCGATCTTCGGGATCTTCGCCTCCACCTACTACTGGCTGCCGAAATGGACCGGCCACATGTACGACGAAACCCTCGGCAAGCTGCATTTTTGGCTGTCGTTCGTGGGGATGAACCTGACGTTCTTCCCGATGCACTTCGTGGGCCTGGCCGGCATGCCGCGGCGGATACCGGACTACAACCTGCAATTCGCCGACTTCAACATGGTGTCGTCGATTGGCGCGTTCATGTTCGGCACTACGCAACTGTTCTTCCTGTTCATCGTGATCAAGACCATTCGCGGCGGCCCGCCAGCACCGGCCAAGCCGTGGGATGGCGCCGAAGGCCTGGAATGGAGCGTGCCGTCGCCGGCGCCGTATCACACGTTCACTACGCCACCGGAAGTGAAATGAACGCACTGACTCTGGTGGGAGCCGGCTTGCTCGAGGTTTGCCTGACGCACCGCGTCTCGTCCATCGCAGGCAAGCCAGCTCCCACAGGGTTTGGTGTTGAGGGCATGAATCATGGCTGATTCGATTTCGCTGAAGAAACTCGTCACCCGCCTGTTACTGGTGGTGGTGGCGATGTTTGTCTTCGGCTTTGCCCTGGTGCCGATCTACGACGTGATGTGCAAGGCCTTCGGCATCAACGGCAAAACTGCCGGGCAGTACGAAGGCGAGCAAGTGGTGGATTTGTCGCGGCAAGTACGCGTGCAGTTTCTGTCGATGAATAACGCCGACATGGTCTGGGAGTTCTATCCCAAGGGCAATGAGTTGACGGCGCATCCGGGAGCAGTGAACGAGATGATTTTCGTCGCCTACAACCCGACCGATCACCCCATGAGCGCCCAGGCAGTGCCAAGCATCGCGCCCAGTGAAGCGGCGGCGTACTTCCACAAAACCGAATGTTTCTGCTTTACCCAGCAAGTGCTGCAGCCCGGTCAACGGATCGAGATGCCGGTACGTTTCATCGTTGACCGTGACATGCCCAAGGATGTGAAGCACCTGACGCTGTCCTACACGCTGTTCGATATCACCGCCCGACATCCACCGGTAGCCGTAAACACTGGCGGTTGAGCGTGCCCGATAAGGAGAACAATAAATGGCAACTCATGAACATTATTACGTTCCGGCCCAGAGCAAATGGCCAATCATCGCCACGGCCGGCATGCTCACGACGGTTTTCGGCCTGGCGACCTGGTTCAATGACCTGAAAGCGGCGCGGCCCGATTCCCACGGCCCGCTGATCTTTTTCGTCGGCGGCCTGCTGCTGGCTTACATGCTGTTCGGCTGGTTCGGCACAGTGATCAAGGAAGGTCGCGCAGGGTTGTACAGCGCACAGATGGACCGATCGTTCCGCTGGGGCATGAGTTGGTTCATCTTCTCCGAGGTGATGTTCTTCATCGCTTTCTTCGGCGCGCTGTTCTATGTACGGCACATTTCGGGTCCTGCACTCGGCGGCGAAGGCCCGAAAGGTATCGCCCACATGCTGTGGCCGAACTTCCAGTTCGCCTGGCCGCTGCTGCACACCCCGGACCCGAAACTCTTTCCGCCGCCCAAGGAAGTCATCAGCCCCTGGGGTCTGCCGTTACTCAATACTGTGTTGCTGGTGAGTTCCAGCGTCACCATCACCATCGCCCACCACGCCTTGAAAAAGGGTCATCGCGGCGCTCTGAAAATCTGGCTGGCGATCACCGTGTTGCTGGGTTGCGCGTTCCTTACCTTCCAGGCCGAAGAGTACATGCACGCCTACCACGAGCTGGGCCTGACACTCGGCTCGGGCATCTATGGCGCAACGTTCTTCATGCTCACCGGTTTCCACGGCGCCCACGTGACCATCGGCACCATCATTCTGTTCGTGATGCTGATGCGGATCATGCGTGGACACTTCGACGCCGATCACCAGTTCGGATTCGAGGCCGCGAGTTGGTATTGGCACTTCGTGGACGTGGTGTGGATCGGGCTGTTTGTTTTCGTCTACGTACTCTGAGGCTTTACCAGGGTGCTGTAGAGACCAACTGGCCGCTGTAGAAACCCCAGGCGATCAAGCCGACGGTTACGGCGGCCAGGGCAACACGGACACTCAAGGCAATGACGAGGCGGTTCGAGCTGCTGTCGTCCTTGACCAGAAAAAACAGGCCGCTGAACAGGCTGACAACCGTGGCAATCAGCATCAGGACGATGGCTGCTTTGAGCATGGTGAAACTCCGGGGGAAAGGCGATGCACTTGAGTATAGCTATCGCGATGACCGACTTTCTGGCGATGCCATGAAGCGCTTCCGGCCGGGTGTCGTGCCGACACTGGTGGTCGCAATCCTGCTGCCGCTGCTGGTGTCACTCGGGTTCTGGCAGTTGAGCCGGGGCGCTGAAAAAAGCGCGCTGCTGAATACCTACACCGAACGCCGTGCCGCTGAACCGATGGCCAGCACCGCACTGCAACACACCGAAGATCCGGCGTTCCGCCGCGTTCACCTGCACGGCCAGTTCGATCCCGCCCACAGCCTGCTGCTGGACAACCGCCAACGCGACGGCAAGGTCGGTGTCGAGTTGCTGCAACCGTTTCAGGACCAGGCCACCGGGCTCTGGCTGTTGGTCAATCGCGGCTGGCTGCCGTGGCCGGACCGGCGCACACCGCCGCAATTCACCACGCCGACCGAGGCATTGAACCTGACTGCCTGGGTTTACGTGTCCCCCGGGGCGACTTTTCAGCTGCACGCCGACCCAAGCACCACAACCTGGCCGCAGCTGGTGACGGCCGTTGACCCGGCGAAGCTGTGGACAACGCTCGATCGTGAAGGCTTTGCCTACGAATTACGTGAAGAAACCGGCCCCGCGTCCTACCAGGCCGATTGGCCCGTGGTGGCCATGGGGCCGGAAAAACACATCGCTTATGCCGTGCAGTGGTTCGCCATGTCGATCGCCCTGCTCGGCCTTTTCATCTACCTCGGCTGGCACAACGCAAAGGAGAAACACCATGGGAGCGGCCATGAATCCACCCAGCATGTCTGAGGCGAAAACACCGGTGAGCCGGCGCAAGGGTCGCTTGCAGTTGCTGCTGATCCTGCTGGGGGTGATCGGTCCGATGATCCTCGCCACCGGCATGTACAAATTGCAGTTCTGGGTGCCGGAGGGCCGCAGCTATCACGGCGAGCTGATCGGCAATGGCCAGTCCCGCGCCGACCTTGGCGTGCAGGCGCAAGAAGACCGTTGGCAATTGCTGGTCACGGCGCCCAAGGAGTGTTCGGTCGACTGCCAACAACTGGTGTACCTGGCGCGACAAGTTCAGATCGGCCTGGGCCGCGATGCCGGGCGCGCCAGTCACGCCCTCGCCGCAGCGCAACCGCTGAGCAGCGATTACGACGCCAAACTCACCCGTGAATATCCGCAATTACAGCGTTATCCACTGAATTTGACCGACTTCCATAAAACCGCCGGCGAGCAGTCAGTGCCGCAGCTGTGGATCATCGACCCTCACGGCAATCTGGTGCTGCGCTACGACCCGACGGTCAAGGGCAAGGACCTGCTCAACGACCTGCGTCATCTGTTGAAACTGTCGAACATCGGATAAGGGCATCGTCATGGCCAAACCTGGATTTCGCCTCGCGCTGTTTGCCACCTTGCTGGCACTGATTGTGGTGCTGCTCGGCGCCTACACCCGCCTGACCCACGCCGGCCTCGGCTGCCCGGACTGGCCGGGCTGCTACGGTTTCATCAGCGTGCCCAAAGGCGAAGCTCAACTGGCCCATGCCGAATTGCATTTTCCCGAGGCGCCTGTCGAAGCCCACAAAGGCTGGAACGAGATGATCCACCGCTATTTCGCCGGCACGCTGGGGCTGTTGATTTCGGTGCTGGCCGGTCGCGCCTGGGTGCATCGCCGTCATCCGGGGCAACCGGTGAAGTTGCCATTGTTCCTGTTGGGCGTGGTATTTGCCCAAGCGGCGTTCGGCATGTGGACGGTAACGCTCAAGCTTTGGCCGCAGGTCGTCACCGGGCATTTGCTCGGCGGATTTGCGACGTTGAGCCTGTTGTTTTTGCTGACCTTGCGCCTGTCCGGCGTAGTACCTGCGCTGACGGTGCCACGGCGTCTGCAACACTGGGCGACGGCGGGGTTGCTGCTGGTGATCCTGCAAATAGCCCTCGGCGGTTGGGTCAGTTCCAACTACGCGGCAGTAGCGTGTATCGACTTCCCTACCTGCCACGGCCAATGGCTACCGCCGGCTGACTTCGCCAACGGCTTTCACCTGACCCAGCACATCGGCCCCAATTACCTCGGCGGGCAACTGGACAGCGATGCCCGCACGGCGATTCACCTGACTCACCGGATCGGCGCTTTGCTGGTGACACTCGTGCTGCTCGGCCTGGCCTGGCAACTGAAAGTGGTCGGCATGACTCGCCTGGCAGGACTGGTACTGATTGCACTCGGCGCACAAATCACCCTCGGCATCAGCAACGTGCTGTTCCACCTGCCGCTGCCGGTGGCCGTCGCCCATAACGCCGGTGGCGCGACACTGCTACTGACGATGGTGCTGGTCAATTATCACGCGCGAACCAGCCTGGTTCGGGTGAAGCAGCAAACTCCGCGCTGGCGCTTTAGCCCGCGCAAACATTCAGCCGGCCCCATAACAATAAAAGGAGAGACGCCATGGCGACTCTGATCGGCGCGCGTCACAGTCAGGCGATCTGGCGTGATTACCTGGAGCTGACCAAGCCCAAAGTGGTGGTGCTGATGCTCATCACCTCGCTGGTCGGCATGTTTCTCGCGACCCGCGCCGGGGTGCCGTGGACCGTGCTGGTGTTTGGCAATCTGGGGATCGCGCTGTGTGCGGGTGGCGCAGCAGCGGTTAACCATGTGGTCGACCGGCGTATCGATGCGGTCATGGCTCGCACGCACAAACGCCCCTTGGCCGAAGGTCGGGTGTCCCCGGCGGCCGCGCTGATTTTTGCCTTGGTGTTGGCGGTGCTTGGGCAAGCCGTGCTGCTGGCCTTCACCAATGCGCTGACGGCCTGGCTGACCCTCGCCTCCTTGCTCGGCTACGCGGTGGTCTACACCGGTTTCCTGAAGCGCGCGACGCCGCAGAATATCGTCATCGGCGGCCTGGCCGGTGCCGCGCCGCCGCTGCTCGGCTGGACCGCTGCAACGGGACATGTCAGCGCCGAACCGTTGCTGCTCGTGTTGATCATCTTCGCCTGGACCCCGCCACACTTCTGGGCCCTGGCCATTCACCGCAAAGAGGAATACGCCAAGGCCGACATTCCGATGCTGCCGGTCACCCATGGCGAGCACTACACCAAAATCCACATCCTGCTTTACACCTTCGCGCTGCTGGCCGTCAGTCTGATGCCATATGTGATTCACATGAGCGGCATGCTCTACCTGATTTGCGCGCTGGGACTCGGCGCCAGGTTCCTGCAATGGGCCATCGTGCTGTACCGTGGCACTAGACCGCACGCGGCGATCAACACCTTCAAGTACTCTATTTACTACTTGTTCCTGCTGTTTATCGCGCTGCTCGTAGACCACTACTTACTGTTGAACCTATGACTCGAACTCAGAAAACCGTATTCATCCTTGTCGCCCTGATCGCACTGGTTCTGGGCCTGACCATCAACAAAGTGCTTTCCGGCAAAGGCCAGGGCGACCCGACGGCGCTGATCGACGCAGGGATCATTTTGCTGCCGCAAAGCCGCAACCTGCCGAACGTGACGATGACGGACGAAAACGGCAAGCCTGTCACGGTCAACGAGCTGAAAGACAAATGGTCGCTGCTGTTCTTCGGTTACACCTTCTGCCCGGATATCTGCCCGACCACCCTCGCCCAGTTGCGTCAGATCAAGAGTGAGTTGCCGCCAGAAGCGGTGGCCAAGTTGCAGATCATTCTGGTCAGTGTCGACCCGAACCGCGACACGCCCAAGCAACTAAAGCAGTACCTGGGTTACTTCGATCCGCAGTTCAAAGGCCTGACGGCCTCTTCGGTAGACGACATTCAAAAACTGGCCAACGCGGTGAGCATTCCGTTTATTCCGGCGGACACCAGCAAGCCGAACTACACCGTCGACCACAGCGGCAACCTTGCGGTGATCGGGCCGGACGGGACACAGCGTGGGTTTATCCGAGCACCGTTGAATAACCAGAAACTGGTGGCGCAATTGCCGGTGATGCTCAAACGCAAGTAACACTGAAAAACCTGTGGGAGCGGGCTTGCCCGCGATGGCGGTGCATCAGCCAACATTGATGTTGAATGATAAGGCCTCATCGCGGGCAAGCCCGCTCCCACAGGGTCGTATTACACAGGCACAAAAAAGGGCGCATTCAAATGCGCCCTTTTTAGTTGCCGTCAGCCAATCAGAACGCTGGCAATACCGCGCCTTTGTACTTCTCGAGGATGAAGGCTTTCACTTCCGGGCTGTGCAGGGCAGCAACCAGTTTCTTCATCGCGTCGCTGTCCTTGTTGTCCTCACGGGCTACGAGGATGTTCACGTACGGCGAATCGTTGCCTTCGATAACCAGCGCATCCTTGGACGGATCAAGCTTGGCTTCCAGCGCGTAGTTGGTGTTGATCAGCGCCAGATCGACCTGGGTCAGCACGCGCGGGATGGTCGCGGCTTCCAGTTCGCGGAATTTCAGGTCCTTGGTGTTCTCGGTGATGTCCTTGACGGTCGACAGGATGTTGTTGGAATCCTTCAACTTGATCAGGCCAGCCTTGGCCAGCAGCAACAGCGCACGGCCGCCGTTGGTGGCGTCGTTCGGAATCACCACGTTGGCGCCGCCTGGCAGTTCGGTCAGCGCCTTGTACTTGCTGGAGTAAGCGCCCAGCGGTTCCAGGTGCACGCCGGCAACGGCCACCAGATTAGTGCCTTTGGCCTTGTTGAACTCATTTAGGTACGGCTGGTGCTGGAAGAAGTTGGCGTCCAGACGTTTTTCGGCGACCTGCACGTTCGGCTGGATGTAATCGGTGAAGACTTTGACCTTCAAGTCCACGCCTTCCTTGGCCAGGGCCGGCTTCACGAATTCGAGGATTTCTGCGTGCGGAACCGGGGTGGCCGCGACGGTCAGTTCATCGGCGTGAGCAGCGAACGCTGCAACAGCGGCGAACGCGACAAGTAGTTTTTTCATTCAGCTAACTCCATGTGAGGCGCCTGCATTTGGCGCCTGCCAGCGAATGGCCGGCTCATTTGTCATTTACGTGAAAAGTGTACGACCATCTTATCGCCGACGGTTTGCAGCACTTGAACCAGTACCAGCAGCAACATCACCGTCACGACCATCACATCAGGCTGGAAACGCTGGTAACCGAAACGGATCGCCAGGTCACCCAGACCACCCGCGCCCACCACACCTGCCATCGCCGTGTAGGACACCAGTGTAATGGCTGTCACCGTAATCGCCGCAAAGATGCCTGGGCGGGCTTCCGGCAGCAAGGCATTGGTGATGATCTGCCGCGTCGTGGCGCCCATCGCCTGGGTCGCCTCGATGATGCCGCGATCGACTTCACGCAGGGCGGTTTCCACCAGTCGGGCAAAGAATGGCGTAGCGCCTATCACCAGCGGCGGAATCGCACCGGCCACACCCAGGGACGTACCGGTGATCAACACAGTGAACGGAATCATCACGATCAGCAGAATGATGAACGGCAGCGACCGCAGGATGTTCACCATCAGCGACAGCATCGCGTAGACGCCTTTGGCTTCCAGCAACTGACGCGGGCTGCAGAGGAACAACAGCACGCCCAGCGGCAGGCCGAGTAAAACGGTAAACAACAGCGAACCGAAGAGCATCAGCAACGTATCGCCGGTGGCCAGCCAGATTTCGAACCAGTCGATATTGACGAAGAAACTTGTCAGGACTTCCATCAGCGCAGCACCTCCATGTGGACGTCAGCAGCGGTGAAGTGGGCGAACGCCGCTTCCATGTCGCCACCGGTGACGGCCAGGGTCAATTGCCCATAGGGGATGTCTTTGATGCGGTCGATACGACCGGCGAGGATGCTGTAGTCCACACCCGTTTCCCGGGCAACGGTTCCCAGCAATGGCGCGTAGGTCGCTTCGCCCTGAAAGGTCAGGCGTACGATGCGGCCCGGCACGTGGGCGAAGTCATCGCGCTGTTCGCTTTCGTCGACCTGCTCGTCTTCTTGTACGAAGCGCTTGGTGGTCGGGTGCTTCGGATGCAGAAACACCTCGGCCACCGAGCCTTGCTCGACGATCACGCCCGCGTCCATGACCGCCACTTGATCGCAGACCCGACGGATCACGTCCATCTCGTGGGTAATCAGGACGATGGTCAGCTTCAACTCGCGATTAATCTCGGCCAGCAATTGCAGGACCGACGCCGTGGTCTGCGGGTCCAGGGCGCTGGTGGCTTCGTCGCACAACAGGATTTTCGGCTTGGTCGCCAAGGCGCGGGCAATGCCGACGCGCTGCTTCTGGCCACCGGACAACTGCGCCGGGTACTTTTTGGCGTGGTCGGACAGGCCGACCCGCGCCAGCAATTCTGCCACCCGCAAGTCGATTTCACTGCGCGACAGTTCGCCGGCGAGGGTCAGCGGCAGCGCCACGTTGTCGGCCACGGTCTTGGATGCCAGCAGGTTGAAGTGCTGGAAAATCATCCCGACCTGCTGACGGAAACGCCGCAAGCTGTTGGCGTCGAGCGCCGTGACTTCTTCGCCGTCAACAATGATCTTGCCGCCACTGGATTCTTCGAGGCGATTGATCAGGCGCAGCAGGGTACTTTTTCCCGCACCGGAATGGCCGATCAGGCCAAAGACCTGACCATTCTCAATCGTCAGACTGGTCGGGTGCAGGGCGGGAATATCCTTACCGGCGACGCGGTAGGTTTTGTGGACGTTTTGAAACTCGATCACGTAGCGAACCTTGTGGGGCGCGTTGGAAAAGGATCAGCGGTTAGCCGGGCGCGCATTTTAGCCTGTCCGTATAGAGGTTATTAGCATTTATTCCGCATTCAACCTTCCATTTGGCAATAACGCGATCAAAGGTTAGAAAAAAGGAACGGCGCAAAACGTCATCAGTCACTAATTAGGCAACTCGAAAACGCCCCCGGTGCCGTGCCTGGGGGAATTGCTCAAGAGTCCTGGCTACGGCGGGAATCGCAACGAGGAGTTTAAAACCGATGAGTACCAAGAAGCCTGCCGCTCCAAAAAGCGCACTGGCCGGGACCGATACCCTGGACCGAGGCAACACCAATACCAAGCTCGACAGCCTGGAAAAATTTCGCTCCGATGCCACTGATCAGGCCCTGCGCACCAATCAGGGCGTGAAAGTCTCGGACAACCAGAACACCTTGAAGGTCGGCGCCCGCGGGCCGTCGTTGCTGGAAGACTTCATCATGCGTGAAAAAATCACGCATTTTGACCATGAACGCATTCCCGAGCGCATCGTCCATGCTCGCGGCACCGGTGCTCATGGTTATTTCCAGACGTACGAAAACCATTCAGTCCTGACCAAGGCCGGTTTCCTGCAAGACCCCGGTCATAAAACCCCGGTCTTTGTGCGCTTCTCCACGGTGCAAGGCCCGCGTGGGTCGGGCGACACTGTGCGCGATGTGCGTGGTTTCGCTGTGAAGTTTTTCACCGAGGAAGGCAACTTCGACCTCGTGGGCAACAACATGCCGGTGTTTTTCATTCAGGACGCCATCAAGTTTCCTGACTTCGTGCACGCGGTAAAACCGGAGCCGCACAACGAGATTCCTACCGGTGGTTCGGCTCACGACACCTTCTGGGATTTTGTTTCGCTGGTGCCGGAATCCGCGCACATGGTGATCTGGGCCATGTCCGACCGGGCCATCCCGAAAAGCCTGCGCAGCATGCAAGGTTTCGGTGTGCACACCTTCCGGCTGATCAACGCCGAAGGTAAATCACGCTTCGTCAAATTCCATTGGCGCCCTACTGCCGGCACGTGCTCGCTGGTGTGGGATGAAGCGCAGAAGCTCGCCGGTAAAGACACCGACTTCCACCGTCGCGATCTCTGGGAGTCGATCGAGATGGGCGACTACCCGGAATGGGAACTGGGCGTACAGGTCATCGAAGAGGAAAACGAGCACTCGTTCGACTTCGATATCCTCGACCCGACCAAATTGATTCCGGAAGAACTGGTGCCGATCACACCGCTGGGCAAAATGGTGCTCAACCGCAACCCGGACAACTTCTTCGCTGAAACCGAGCAAGTCGCGTTTTGCCCAGGGCATATCGTGCCGGGCATCGACTTCTCCAACGATCCTTTGCTGCAAGGTCGGCTGTTTTCTTACACCGATACGCAAATCAGCCGACTTGGTGGGCCGAACTTTCACGAGATTCCAATCAACCGCCCGGTAGCGCCGTTTCACAACGGTCAGCGCGATGCCATGCATCGGACCACCATCGACAAGGGCCGCGCGTCCTATGAGCCGAACTCGATTGATGGTGGATGGCCGAAAGAAACGCCACCGGCGGCACAGGACGGCGGCTTCGAGACTTATCCGGAGCGCATCGACGCCAACAAGATCCGCCAGCGCAGCGAATCCTTCAGCGACCACTTCTCCCAGGCGCGGCTGTTTTTCCACAGCATGAGCAAGCACGAGCAGGAACACATCATCGCGGCCTACAGCTTTGAGCTGGGCAAGGTTGAGCGTGAGTTTATTCGTGCGCGCCAAGTGAATGAGATCCTCGCCAACATCGACCTGGAACTGGCCAAGCGCGTTGCGACAAACCTCGGTTTGCCAGCACCAAAAGCCGGCACCGTCGAAGTGCGCAAGACGTCGCTGGATCGCTCACCAGCCCTGAGCCAAGCGAACCTGCTGCCGGCAGATATCAAAACCCGAAAAGTGGCGATTCTTGCAGCCAACGGTGTCGATGGTGCAGCGATTGATGCCATGAAGAAGGCGCTTAAAGCAGAAGGCGCGCATGCCAAATTGCTCGGCCCGACTTCAGCCCCCGTGACCACCGCCGACAGCAAATCACTGCCGGTGGATGCATCGATGGAAGGGTTGCCTTCGGTAGCGTTCGATGCCGTATTCGTACCGGGTGGCGCAGCGTCGATCAAAGCGTTGAGCGGCGACGGCGTGGCGCTGCATTACCTGCTCGAGGCGTACAAGCACCTGAAGGCCATTGCGCTGCATGGCGAGGCGAAACAGTTGCTGGATGTGCTCAAGCTTGAGGTCGATGCGGGGCTGATCGTGGGCGCGGATGCCAAGTTGATCAAACCGTTCTTTGCCGCCATCGGGCAGCATCGGGTTTGGGATCGGGAGCCGAAGGCCAAGGCGATTCCAGCCTGAAGCCCTGACACAGGAAGGAAGCCATCGCGGGCAAGCCCGCTCCCACAAGGATTTAGTGTCGTTCGCTATTTCGTGAACGATTTAAATCCTGTGGGAGCGGGCTTGCCCGCGAAGCTTTTAAGGCTTACGCGGACTCAAGACCATCTGCGCGGGAACGTTGCGCAGGGTCTGCTTCTCAAGCTTCAGATCAAACTCCGAATCCAGCTTCTTCACCCTCTTGGTGAGCAACGTCGCCAACCAAGGGAAATCCTCAGTGCGCGGCGCTTGAATGCTCACGTCGCACTGGTAATTAACCACATCAGCGGCGATCGCATCCAGTTGCCGACGAAGCTTCGTCATATCGGTGAGGTTCAGCGCAATCGTTGTGCTTTCTGCCGTCGGATCGATCACTTTCGCCTGGGGCTTGGCTTCTGCAGCCATGAGCGCAGCTTCGGCTCTGTCCAGCTCGGCCTTGCGAGCATTGACGATGGCGTTGTTGACCCCACCTGTCAGCGCCGGAGCCTTGGGCATCAGTGCTCGAGCCCGGGCCAGCGCTGTAGCGGCAGCATTGACATCGCCTTTTTGCAGCACGATCTGGCTGCGACGCAGGTACGCTTCAGCCAATTGCCGCTGATACGGCACAAGGGATGGGTCGTTCGGCGACTGCGCCTGTAAGGCAGCCAATTGATCTTCGGCAGTGGCCAGCTCGCTGCTGGCCAGGTTTTGTTCCAGCTGCGCGATGGCCGCAGCCCGTGCATCGGTCGCCTCAGTGGCGGCCGGCGGCGTGCTTTGGCAAGCGCCCAGTAGCAGCGAAAATGCGACAAGGAGCAGATAACGGGAGGCTAACAGCTTCATTCCTGCGACTCTCTATTTGCGCAAAAAACGAGCAAGTCTACACCCCTCGACGGGGCAGGACAAAACTCAGCAAAAACAGTGCGGCGGCCGTCACAACAATTGACGGGCCCGCCGGGGTGTCCTTGAACCATGACAACGCCAACCCGCCACAGACCGCGAGCATGCCCAGCAGGCTCGCGCCCAGTGCCATCTGCTCCGGTGACCTGGCGTGACGTTGTGCCGCAGCCGCCGGAATGATCAGCAACGAAGTGATCAGCAACACACCGACGATCTTCATCGCCACCGCGATCACCACGGCGATCAGCAACATCAGGGTCAGACGCAACGCCGCGACCGGCAAGCCTTCGACCGTGGCCAGTTCTTCATGCACCGTGATAGCCAGCAAGGGCCTCCACAATGTCACCAGCAAGGCCAGAACGGCCGCGCTGCCGCCAAGTATCCAGGACAAGTCAGTCGGACTGATCGCCAGCAAGTCGCCGAACAGATAGGCCATCAGGTCGATCCGCACTTCGTGCATGAAGCTTAGTACTACCAGGCCCAAAGAGAGCGTGCTTGGCGCGAGAATGCCCAAAAGCGTGTCGGAAGCCAGTGGCTGACGCTGTTGCAAAGTCACCAGCAACACCGCCAGCAGCAGGCAGCCAACGGTGACCGCCACGGCCGGGCTGACATCCAGCAGAAAGCCCAACGCCACACCCAGCAGGGCCGCGTGGGACAAGGTATCGCCGAAATAGGCCATGCGCCGCCAGACCACAAACGAACCCAGAGGTCCCGCGACCAGCGCCAAAGCCAGACCTGCAAGCAGGGCGTAAAGCAGAAAATCAGCCATGCTTGCAGCTATCTCCATGGACGTGGGTATGGACCGCCGGGGTCGCGGTGACCACCGAGCCATGCAGGTCATGGGCATGGTCGTGATGGTGATGATAAATCGCGAGGCTTTGTGCGTTCTTCCCGAACAACTCGACGAAAGCCGGATCGCCGCTGACCTGTTCCGGGTGCCCGGAGCAACAGACATGGCGATTGAGGCAAACCACCTGGTCGGTGGTGCTCATCACCAGGTGCAAATCGTGGGAAACCATCAACACGCCACAACCGTGACGGTCGCGCAGACGTGTGATCAAACTGTAGAGCTCGGCCTGACCGGCTACATCGACACCTTGCACAGGCTCGTCTAGCACCAGCAACTGCGGTTCGCGCAACAATGCCCGAGCCAGCAACACGCGCTGCATTTCACCGCCGGAAACACTTTGCACCGGACTGTCGATCACCTGCTCGGCGCCGACTTCCTTGAGGGCCGACAGGGCCATGGCGCGATCCACGCCCGGCACCAGGCGCAAGAAGCGCAGCACCGAAAGCGGCAAAGTCGGGTCGACGTGAAGTTTTTGCGGCATGTAACCGACGCGCAGCTTCGGCTTGCGCCAGACGCTGCCGCTGTCAGGCTTCAACAGGCCGAGCACCGCCCGAACCAACGTGGTCTTGCCCGCGCCGTTAGGGCCGATCAGCGTCACGATCTGCCCTGGCTCGACGCTCAGATCGATGTTGTCGAGCACGTTTTGCCCGGCAAAAGTGACGGCAACCTTCTCGAGGCGTATCAGCGCGTTGCTCATCAAGCCCCCTGGCAACCCGAGCAGAGCCCGACCACTTCAACGGTCTGGCCTTCGACGATGAAACCAACATCCTTCGCGCTACCAACGATGGCGTCGCTGATGGACTTCTGTTCCAGCTCGATGGCGGCGTGGCATTCGCGGCAGATCAGAAACTGCCCTTGGTGGGCATGCTCCGGATGATTGCAGCCGACGAAGGCGTTAAGTGAGGAGATACGGTGCACGAGGCCGTTTTCCAGCAGGAAATCCAGCGCGCGGTACACGGTGGGAGGCGCGGCGCGGCGACCGTCCTGCTCGCTGAGCACTGCCAGGATGTCGTAGGCGCCCAGCGGTTTGTGGCTTTGCCACACCAGTTCCAGCACCCGCCGACGCAAGGCGGTCAGGCGCAGGCCTTGACGTGCGCACAAAGCGTCGGCCTCTGACAGAGCGCTATGCACGCAATGAGAGTGGTCGTGGGGACGGCTGGCAATCGGTGTTTTAGGCATGAGCGGCGACGAGTTTTGTGAGAGACGTTATTATGTTACCCGTTCTCGCCTCTTCGAGTGGTCATCGTGTCCCGAATTTTTTCCTTCTTTGTCGCCTTTTCCGCCAGTTTCCTGTTGATCGGTTCGGCTCATGCTGACGTCAAGGTCCTGACCAGCATCAAGCCGCTACAGTTGATTGCCGCTGCGGTGCAGGACGGCGTGGCGATTCCGGAAGTGCTGCTGCCACCGGGCGCTTCGCCGCATAACTACGCACTGCGCCCTTCCGACGTACGGAAGGTGCAGTCGGTGGATCTGCTCTACTGGATCGGTCCGGACATGGAAGGCTTCCTGCCTCGGGTGCTCAATGGCCGCTCGCTGCCAAGCGTCGCGATACAGGATTTGCCGGGGCTGAAATTGCGTCGCTTCGCCGAAGATAGCCACTCACATGCCGAAGAAGCCGACGAGCATGACCACGATCACCGCCCAGGCAGCCTGGACGCGCATTTGTGGCTGTCGCCGGTCAACGCCCGTGTCATCGCCGCGAAAATGGCGGCTGACCTGAGCGCGGCCGACCCGACCAACGCCGCCCGCTATCAAAGCAACCTCAAGGCATTCGATGAGCGTCTCGATGCGCTGGATATACGCCTGAAAAAACGCCTGGCCGCTGTCGAAGGCAAACCCTACTTCGTGTTCCACGAAGCGTTCGACTACTTCGAAGACGCCTACGGCCTCAAGCACACGGGCGTGTTCAGCGTTGCTGCCGAAGTGCAGCCTGGAGCCCAGCACGTCGCGGCGATGCGCGCGCGGTTACAGGAAGTCGGTAAGACCTGTGTGTTCAGCGAGCCGCCATTGCGCCCGCGCCTGGCGGAAACCCTGGTAGCAGGCCTGCCGGTGAAATTGGCTGAGCTGGACGCGCTGGGCGGGTATACGCCAGCGACCGCTCAGGGGTATGAGCAGGTGTTGGAGAAGTTGGGGAATGATTTGGCGGGGTGTCTGGAGTCGCTTTAAGCCTTATTCGGCTTCGCCTCAATCGCGGGCAAGCCCGCTCCCACAGGTTCGCGGTGATCCTTGTGGGAGCGGGCTTGCCCGCGATGCTTTTTAGAGGGCGAAGGGCAATGAAGTATTAACCTTCTGCCGCTGCGCCAAGCGCTGCTGAAACTCCATCGGATCGTGAATCAACACGTCCTGCCCGGCGAAAGATTCCGCGGCGATCAACCGTGACAACCAGAACCGCACACACGCCACGCGCAACATGGTCGGCCACAGCTCAGCCTCGGCTGCCGTGAACGGTCGCAACGCGGCGTAGGCACCGAGCAACGCCCGCGCTCGCGGTCCGTCGATCAGACCGTCTTCATCGGAACACCAGTCATTCAATGCAATCGCAACGTCATAGAGCATCGGGCCCGAACAGGCGTTATAGAAGTCGATCAGGCCGGTCAGATGCGTGCCTTCGAACATCGCGTTGTCGCGAAACAGGTCCGCATGGATGTTTGCCCGGGGCAAGGCAAGAATTTTCGTTTTCTGCTGGGTGATTTCATCCAGTGCCCGTTGCAGCAGATCGCTCTGCTCGGCATTCAGGTGCGAGAGAAACTGCGTGCCCTCCTCCAGCATCCAGTCCAGGCCACGATCGGTCTTGCGCTTGATCATGTTGGCTTGGGTCGCCAAGTGCAGGTGGCCGAGCAACTCACCGACTTGAGCACAATGCTGCGCATTGGCTTCCTTGATGTGTTTGCCGGCCAGGCGAGGCTGCAACAACGCGGGTTTACCGGCCAGTTCGCGCAGGGCAACACCGTCGGTCGTTCGTAGCGCGTACGGCACCGGCAGATCGGCTTCGTGCAGCACGTCGAGCAGTTCGATGAAGAATGGCATCTCCTGAACCGGACCACGCTCAACCAGGGTCAGGACAAATTCGCCCTGCTCCAGGCTGATAAAGAAATTGGTGTTTTCGCTTCCGGCGGCAATCCCCTGGAAATCAAGCAGGCGGCCGAGCCCGTATGGGGCGAGAAAGGTTTCCAGCTCGGGCCGAGCCAGGGGGGTGAACACAGACATGGTTAAAAACTGCTCAAGTTCGGGCGCCGCGATCGAGCCGGCGCCGATTAAAGTTAAGAAACTACTTCCAGGTAAAAATTTCCCACGATGGAATCAACATATCCGGCTGGTCGGAACGTATGTAGTTCGCGTCTGTACCATCGGCACGCACCAGGAAATAGGGTTTGCCACCCTTCGGTGTGACCTTGATCGCATAAACGAATCCGCTCCGGCTGTACTCCTGGATGACCTTGTCACCTTCCGTGTGCGTCTTGATGGTAACTTCTGGCTCCGAACCCGGCGCAGTGTCCGCCGCCATGACGGCCAACGGAACGGTTGCAAACAAGCCAGCCAGCAACAGGCGATTTAGTGTGCGCATGATAACCTTGTCCCTTTGTCGTCAACGGTCCCGCTATTCTAGCGCCGGACCCGCCGAAAAGGTTGATCCTGCTCATGAGCCAAGCCCCCCTCGTCCTGGTGGACGGTTCTTCTTACCTGTACCGCGCCTTTCACGCCCTGCCGCCACTGACCACCTCCAAAGGTTTGCCGACCGGTGCAGTCAAAGGCGTGCTGAACATGCTCAAGAGTCTGCGCAAGCAGTACCCGGACAGTCCGTTCGCCGTGGTCTTCGACGCCAAGGGCGGGACCTTCCGCGACGAGATGTTCGCCGAGTACAAGGCCAATCGCCCGAGCATGCCCGACGACATGCGCGTACAAATCGAGCCATTGCACCAGAGCGTGATCGCACTGGGCTTTCCGCTGCTGTGCGTCAAGGGCGTCGAAGCCGATGACGTGATCGGCACCTTGGCCCGCAGCAGCGCGGCCGCCGACCGTCCAGTGCTCATCTCCACCGGCGACAAAGACATGGCCCAACTGGTCGACGGCCACATTACCTTGGTCAATACCATGACCGGTAGCGCGCTGGACGTGGACGGCGTGAAGGAGAAATTCGGCGTCGCTCCCGAGCAGATCATCGATTATCTGGCATTGATGGGCGATTCTTCCGACAACATCCCCGGCGTTCCGGGCATCGGTCCGAAGACGGCTTCTGGCTTGTTGGTCGGCGTAAATGGCGGCCTGACCGAGCTCTATGCGCAGCTCGACATCGTCCCGACGCTGCCGATTCGCGGCGCCAAGACCCTGCCGGCCAAGCTGGAAGAGCACAAGGAGATGGCATTCCTCTCCTATAAACTGGCGACCATCAAGATCGACGTACCGCTGGACATCAGTCTCGACGATCTCCACATGGGCCAGCCGGATCACGACAAACTCGCCGAGCTCTACACCCTGCTGGAATTCAGAAGCTGGTTTGAAGAAAACCAGCGCGATGCCAAGCGTTCCGGTCAAGAAGTCTCTGTTCCGGTGGCCGAAGAAGCCGCTGTCGACACCGAGCTCAAGTACACAACGATCCTCACCCAAGCCGATTTCGATCTGTGGCTGAAGAAGCTCAACGACGCCAAGCTGATCGCCTTCGATACCGAAACCACCGGCATCGATGCGCAGCAAGCGCAACTGGTGGGCCTGTCTTTCGCTGTACAAGCCAACGAAGCAGCCTACATCCCGTTGACCCATTCCTATATGGGCGTGCCGGACCAGCTGGATCGCGACACCGTGCTGCGCGCACTGAAACCGATTCTGGAAGATCCGAGCAAACTCAAGGTTGGCCAGCACGCCAAGTTCGACATGAACATCCTGGCCAACTGCGCCATCGGCGGCGATCAAAGCTGCGGCATCACCGTGCAAGGCATCGCATTCGACACCATGCTCGAATCCTACGTGCTGGACTCCACGGCCACCCGCCACGACATGGACAGCCTGGCGCTCAAGTACCTGAATCACACCACCACCAGCTTCCAGGACATCGCCGGCAAAGGTGCCAAGCAGCTGACCTTCGACCAGATTTCCCTGGAACTGGCCGGACCTTACGCCGCAGAAGACGCCGACGTGACACTGCGCCTGCATCAAACCCTGCAGGAAAAGCTCAACGCCATTCCGAGCCTGAGCAAAGTCCTGAGCGAAATCGAAATGCCGCTGGTGCCGGTGCTGGCACGGATCGAACGCCAGGGCGCGCTGGTCGATGCCAACCTGCTGGGCATTCAGAGTGTTGAGCTGGGCGACAAAATGGTCGCGCTCGAACGTGAGGCGTTTGCCATCGCCGGCGAGGAGTTCAACCTTGGCTCGCCCAAGCAACTGGGCGTGATCCTGTACGAAAAACTCGGTCTGCCGATCCTCAGCAAAACCGCCAAGGGCCAGGCATCCACCGCCGAAGCAGTGCTGGCTGAACTGGCCGAGCAGGATTACCCGCTGCCCAAAGTGCTGATGCAGTACCGCTCGATGAGCAAGCTGAAAAGCACTTACACCGATCGCCTGCCGGAGCAGATCAACCCGCGAACCGGACGGATTCACACCTCGTACCATCAGGCTGTCGCAGCGACCGGTCGACTGTCGTCCAGCGATCCGAACCTGCAGAACATCCCGATCCGCACCGCCGAAGGCCGTCGCATCCGTCAGGCGTTCATTGCCCCTAAAGGCTACAAGCTGCTGGCAGCGGACTACTCGCAAATCGAACTGCGGATCATGGCTCACCTGGCCAAGGATGAAGGGTTGCTGCATGCGTTCCGCAATGACCTGGACGTGCACAAAGCCACGGCGGCCGAAGTCTTCGGTGTCGAACTGGCCGATGTCACAACCGATCAGCGCCGCAGCGCCAAGGCGATCAACTTCGGTTTGATCTACGGCATGAGTGCGTTTGGCCTGGCCAAACAGATTGGCGTTGATCGCAAACAGTCACAGGCGTACATCGACCGTTATTTCGCCCGCTACCCGGGTGTTCTGGAGTACATGGAGCGCACCCGCGCACAGGCGGCCGAGCAAGGTTTTGTTGAAACCATTTTCGGACGTCGCTTGTACTTGCCGGAAATCAACGCGAAAAACCCGGCCCTGCGCAAAGGCGCCGAGCGCACGGCAATCAACGCCCCGATGCAAGGCACCGCGGCGGACATCATCAAGAAAGCCATGGTGGCTGTGGATAACTGGCTGACGACCTCAGGCCTGGACGCCAAAGTCATCCTGCAAGTACACGACGAATTGGTGCTTGAGGTGCGTGAGGATTTGATCGACCAGGTTCGCGATGAAATTCGCGTGCACATGAGCGACGCCGCGAAACTCGATGTACCGCTTCTGGTTGAAGTCGGCGTTGGCAACAACTGGGACGAGGCTCACTGAGCCGTCTGAACCGGGGTTTTCTGCTGCGGCACAGTGCCGCGGCAGAACAGCGCAGGGGGCTTATTTCGGAAAACGAGGGGACTTATTTCAAATGGTTTCTGAAGCGCCGGAACTAAACATGTGAACTGCCACTCAGAGTTACTGAATGGCTGGTGAAGCCCTTCGATGCTCCTATGTTGTGTTAAGTGTTGGCAGATATCTGGACCCCGCCCTAGCGGTCCGGAACTTGAACCCCGGAACTTCCCCCTCCCCATAAGAAGTCCGGGGTTTTTTTTGCCCGCGATTTATTGCTCGGCAATCTCCGAGCCCTTGTCCGCGAGTTCCATCCAGCCTGCCAGTACAGTGTAGGCGTCTTCCAGGCCCATGCGTTTCGGCGCCGAAAACAACTGGATGCTGATCGCATCACCCCAGCCTTTGCGGATATCTGCCTGAACCTTGAGCAGGACGTTCTTCGCTGCGCCGTACGTCAACTTGTCGGCCTTGGTCAGCAAAATGTGCATCGGCATGCCACTGGCGACTGCCCAGTCGAGCATCAACAGGTCGAAGTCAGTCATTGGGTGGCGGATGTCCATCATCAAGATCAGACCTTTCAAACTCTCGCGGCCACCCAGATAAGCTTCCAGGTGACGCTGCCAGTGCAGCTTCAGCGGGATAGGTACTTTTGCATAACCGTAGCCCGGCAGGTCGACCAGACGACGATCATCGTCTAGCTTGAAGAAGTTCAAGAGTTGCGTGCGACCCGGAGTTTTCGAGGTTCGCGCCAGGCTGGCATGAGTCAGGGTGTTCAACGCGCTGGATTTACCGGCATTGGAACGCCCGGCGAATGCCACTTCAAAGCCTTCGTCGTCAGGACATTGATCGACTTTGGCAGCGCTGAGCATGAAGGTGGACTGTTGGCACAGGCCGAGGATGGGGTTCTTGAGTTGCATGGGATTTCCGATGTGGGCGGCGCCGGGAATGGACGCGGCGAGCAGTGTCGTTTCCGTTTCAGTGACGCCAGTATATAATGCCGCAGATTTTGTGTGCGCTTTGTCCCAGCGTAGGATGAAGTTCACGAGAGCGAATGACCTTGATTGCGCATTAGAACGCAAAACGCTCTCAACCCTGAAAAGGTCGTTTTATGACGAAATGGCTGCTAGTTGCCGGTGTCTTGATGCCGCTTTACAGCGCTCAGGCTACACAGGATCCGGAAGCTGTGTACAACCGTGTTTGTGGTGCCTGTCATTCCGGCCAACTACCCATGGCCCCCCAAAAGGGCGATCAGGAAGCTTGGACGCCGAGGTTGGCGAAAGGTATGGAGACGCTGGTGCAACACGTGACCCAGGGTTTCAAGGCGATGCCGCCGCGTGGTTTGTGCATGGACTGCAGTGCCGAGGATTACCAGGCCATCATCCACTGGATGAGCGAGTGATCCCGGTCCATAACTCTTTAACCCTTAGCCGTAGTTGGATTAGCTGATGAACAAATTGATCGTGAGTCTGCTGTTGACCGTGGGGATCTCCGGCATTGCCCATGCTGCAGGTGATGCAACTGCTGGTCAGGCGAAAGCCGCAGTATGTGGCGCCTGTCATGGCCCGGATGGCAATAGCATGGCGCCTAACTTTCCGAAACTGGCAGGCCAGGGCGAGCGTTATCTGAACAAGCAGCTGCACGACATCAAGTCCGGCAAACGTACGGTACTGGAAATGACCGGCCTGCTGACCAACCTGAGCGATCAGGACCTGGCCGATATCGCCGCCTACTTCGCTAGCCAGAAAGGCAGCGTTGGCGCCGCCGACCCTAAAGTCGTGGCTCGCGGTGAAGCACTGTTCCGCGGTGGCGACCTGGCCAAGGGCCTGCCCGCCTGCACCGGTTGCCACTCGCCCAATGGCGCAGGCAACCCGGCAGCTGGTTTCCCACACCTGGGCGGTCAGCACGCTCAATACGTTGCCAAGCAACTGACCGAATTCCGCAAGGAAGAAGGCGGCCGCACCAACGATGGCGACACCAAAACCATGCAGACCATTGCCAAGCGGCTGAGCGACGAAGACATCGCGGCAGTGTCCAGCTACATTCAGGGCCTGCACTAAGACCGGCGAACAGGGCGGCGCGCAGGATGTACATCTCCTGCAACGTTAACGCTCTATTAATCCGTCGCAGCAAGTATAAAAAGGGTGGCTTAGGCCGCCCTTTTTTGTGGCTGCTGCCGTTACACTACAGAACTCACGCCCGCCATGACCTGTCTGAAAACAGGTCGCGCGAGGCGACCAAAATTGTCCAGGAGTAAAGCATGCGTAATCTGATCATCAGCGCCGCACTCGTCGCTGCCAGCCTGTTCGGCGTGACTGCCCAAGCCGCCGAAGCACCCGCCGCCCCTTATGTCGAACTGAGCAATCCGGTTCCGGTCGCTGTGCCTGGCAAAATCGAAGTCGTGGAGCTGTTCTGGTACGGCTGCCCGCACTGCTACGCTTTTGAACCGGTGATCAATCCTTGGGTCGAGAAGCTGCCTTCGGATGTCAACTTTGTCCGCATTCCGGCGATGTTCGGCGGCCCTTGGGATGCACACGGCCAGATGTTCCTGACCCTTGAAGCCATGGGCGTCGAGAGCAAGGTTCACGCCGCGGTGTTCAACGCGATTCAGAAAGAACACAAGAAGCTGATCGATAAAGCCGACATGGCCGACTTCCTCGCCACTCAAGGCGTAGACAAGGACAAGTTCCTGTCGACTTTCGACTCCTTTGCCATCAAGGGCAAGATCGTCCAGGCGCGTGAACTGGCCAAGAAATATGAAATCTCCGGGGTTCCAACCATGATCGTCAACGGCAAGTATCGCTTTGACATAGGGTCTGCCGGCGGCGCCGAGCAAGCCCTGCAACTGGCCGACAAACTGGTCGACAAAGAGCGAGCGGCTAACAAGGCTGCCGCCAACTAAGCGCGGGGCCTGCCATGCGCCGCTGGGGTACTGAACGCGTCGTTGGCCTGCATGATCCGCGGGTCAACGAACATCATCTGGAATCGACGGGCCTGCCCGCAGACAGCCGTCTGCGCCTGCTCAGCTTCAATATCCAGGTCGGCATCAGTACCGAGCGTTATCGGCACTACCTGACCAGGGGCTGGCAACATCTGTTGCCGCACACCGGCCGTGCCGACAATCTGCAAAAGATCGGCACTCTGTTGGGCGACTTCGATCTGGTCGCCCTGCAGGAAGCCGATGGCGGCAGCCTGCGATCAGGCTACGTCAACCAGGTTGAACACCTGGCGCAACTCGGCGCTTTCCCCTACTGGTATCAGCAACTCAACCGCAATCTCGGGCGCCTCGGCCAGCATAGCAATGGCGTGCTGAGCCGCTTGCGCCCCTGGGCGATTGAAGACCATCCACTACCGGGCCCCAAAGGGCGCGGAGCCATCCTGGTGCGCTTCGGCGAGGGTCCAGAGGCGTTGGTGGTGGTGATGATGCACCTTGCGCTCGGCGCTCGGGTGCGCACGATGCAGCTGGCTTACATTCGCGAGTTGATCGGCGGCTACAAACACCAGGTGTTGATGGGCGACATGAACACCCACGCCAGTGACTTGCTGCAGAACTCCCCGTTGCGTGACCTCGGCCTGCTCGCGCCACAACTGGAAGCGACCTTCCCAAGTTGGCGTCCGCAGCGCTGCCTGGACCATATACTGCTCAGCCCTACCCTGACCCTTGAAAAGGTCGAGGTGCTGGCACAACCGATTTCAGATCACCTGCCCGTCGCGGTAGAGATTCGTCTGCCGGGTTCGCTCACGGCCGATGCATTGCCCGCGTTGAGTCCTGCCCCTCGCGGATCCCTTGAATGAGCGACGAAACAGAGCGTTGGAAAGAGAAATACCTCAAAAGCATCGAACAACAGGAAAAGCTCGAACGTCGGTGGAACGCCAGGCTCGACCTGCTGCGCCGTGGCCTGGTGCGTAGTACGCTTGCTGCGGAAGGCACCGATCGCGCCGTTGATCTATGCATGAAGGAAATGCGCGAAGTCGTGCGCACCGATGATATGGACGCCGGCCTCGCCGCCCTGCTGCCACGGCTCGAAAAAGCGGTGCTCGACTCCGAACAGCGCCGGGAAACCCGGGTCAACCAGACCAGCGCCGCACTGAATGCACTGGTGACACAGCTGCAAACGCTACCGCTGCCACGCGAAGTCAGCCGACCGCTCAAGAATTTTGCCAAGCAACTGGATGGCCGGGTCAGTCAGGCAAGGGAAATTCCGTTGCTGCTCAGCGAGCTGAGTGGCCTTCAAGGCAACGCCTTGCGCCAACTGGACAACCCGACAGAGCCTGATCGTCCTGGTTTTTTGCAGCGGTTGTTCGGTAACCGGGAAGCGGATGAGGCCACGGCGCAGGTTGCCGTCGTTTCCGTGCAAGCGCCTGCCCCGCAGACGGCTGAACCGACTAACGCACCAGCTGCTGAGACTCGACCGGAAACAGTCGATACCGCGCCCACGATAGAGCAGCCGCCAGTCGCGCCATCACCGGCCCACGACGCCCCACCTGTCGTTGCAATCCCTGAGTCCCTGGTTATACAGGCCGTTCCCAAAGAGGTTACAGCTCCCGACGTCGTGGCGTTTGTCCCGCCTGTCCTTGCCCCAGCGCCTGAATGTGCGCAGCCGGCAGAGCCACAAGAGCCGAGCGATTTTGAACAACTGGAAGAGCCAGCGCTGCCAGTCATCGCACCTGCCGCGCAGGTTCAAGAGTTAATCAATCCTGACGAATTGAAACCGGCAGCGGCGACCACCGGCGATGCGCAGCAACCTGAGCCAGGGGACATTGTTTATGCCTTACCGGACTCACCAGAGCCTTCCTACAGTTCTGTGGCCAAGCACATTGAAGACACGCTGTTGGGCCTTCTTGACGACCTGACGCTGCCCGAACGTCACCGGCCGCAAGCCGAAGCGATGCGCGACCGTCTGCAAAACGGCTTGAACTGGTACGAGTTGATCCCGATCCTCGACGATCTGGCGACATTGATGCTGGCAATCACCGACAGCGGTCAGCACGAATTCGAAGCTTACTTGCAGCATCTCAACGAACGCCTGGAGTCCTTCCAGAGCAACTTGCAGGCGGCCAGTGACGGCCATGCCGACAATCGCTCTGCTGCGCGTGAAATGGACACGCAGATCCGCGAGCAGGTCGACGGCTTGCAAAGCAGCATGCAGGAAGCGGCAGATCTGGAGGACCTCAAGCACGTTCTGGAGAACCATCTCGAAGGCCTGCTGGGCACGATGGACCAACACCAAAAGCAGCGCGACGAGCGTGAGCACGAAATCGCCGCACGCCTGCAAGGCCTGGCGGAACGGGTGGCACACATGGAACAGGAAGCGCTGGGCTATCGCGAGCACCTCGAGGAACAGCGCCAGAAGGCCCTGATCGACCCGCTCACCAACCTGCCCAATCGAGCCGCCTGGAGTGAGCGGCTGGAGCACGAAGTTCGCGACTGGCAGCAACACGGCAACACCCTATTGCTGGTGATGCTGGACCTCGACCACTTCAAACGCATCAACGATAACTACGGGCACCTTGCGGGTGACAAAGTACTGAAAATCATCGCCGGCGTATTGCGCAAGCGCCTGCGGGGAACGGATTTCATTGCACGATTCGGAGGTGAGGAGTTTGTCATGTTGATGCCTGACACTTCCCTGGTAACCGGCGCAAAGCTGCTGGAAACCATGCGCGCCTCCATTGAGGCCTGCCCTTTTCACTTCAAGGGCGAACGGGTGACCATCACGCTGTCCGTAGGTTTTACCGCATTGAAAACCGCGGAACACAGTGATCAAGCGCTGAAAAGAGCCGATCAGGCGTTGTATCGCGCAAAAAATGCCGGCCGCAACCGGGTTGAACCAGGCTGACAGGCAATTGTGCCATTTTATTTAAAACTGCGCTTTTGCCTTCTGCGCGCGAGTCAGTACGTTACACTGTTGCATTACTGTCTTGCGTGTATTGCCTCCAGCCATGAAATGTCTTGCTCTCATTGTGTCGCTGCTCCTGTTGGCCGGTTGTGCCAGTGGTCCGCGGATCGACACCAGTCACCCTTCAGCCAATTACGACAGTCGCATTCAGTTCGTGGTGGTGCATTACACCAACGCCTCACTTGAGCGCTCGCTGCAACTGCTGACCCACGGCGAGGTCAGCAGCCACTATCTGATCGGCGACGATAAAGGCGCCACCATCTATAAGCTGATGGATGAAAACTTGCGCGCCTGGCACGCCGGTGAAAGCGAATGGCAAGGCCGGACCTGGCTGAACTCCAGCTCCATCGGCATCGAGATCGTCAATCCGGGCTTCAAAGACACCCCGACCGGTCGCCTGTGGTATCCCTACAGCGAAGATCAGATTCAGTCGTTGATCTTCCTGCTCAAGGACATCAGCAAGCGTTACAACATCGACCCTGGCGCCATCATCGGTCATAGCGACATTGCGCCGCTGCGCAAGCTCGATCCTGGCCCGCTGTTCCCCTGGAAACGCCTGGCCGCCGAAGGCCTGGGTATCTGGCCCAACGAGCAGGCGGTTGCACGCCAGCAAGCCCAGTATGCAGTCGAGCTGCCAAGCATCGGCTGGTTCCAGTCACAGTTGGCTCACCTCGGTTATGCCACGCCGCAAACGGGTGAGCTGGATGTTGCAACACGCCATGTCCTGGCCGCTTTCCAGATGCATTTCCGCCCCACCCGCTTCGATGGCACCCCGGACGCTCAAACCGCAGCATTGCTACAGGTTTTGAATCAGACAAAATAATGACGCCCGCCCGACGGTCAGGGCTATTTCCAAATCAGCAGCTATAACTCATTGGTAATTCTTCGGATATCCATGATGGCTGTAGCTCGAGAGACGCTTCGTAGTTGGTTCTATCGCCCTTGGTTCCTGGCGATACTGGCTGCTGCCTTGAGCGCAACGCTATTGATGGCCGGTAGCCTGTTCGTGGCAATGCATCAGGTCGAACAAAGCGAAAGCGAGGAAATGAATGCTCAGGGCGAGCGCTTCCTGGTCCGCCTGGAGCAGTTGTTCGGACAACTTCGCGAAAGCCTCGACGATCTCGAAGCCCAACCGTTGCGGACCTGTGATACGGCGATGGTCGCGACCTTGCAACAGGTGAGTTTCAATTACCGATTCGTTTACGAAGCTGCTTACATGGATGGCCCGCGAATCTGCTCAAACCGCCCCCGCCAGGAAGTGTTGTCGCTGACACGACCACCGGATATAAGGGGCCCCACCTACAGCTTCTGGTTGAATACCACGACCGAACCCGATGAAAACCGTGCTGCGCTGATGCTCGGACGTGGCAACTTTCGTGTCGCGACGTCTCGCGGACATTTGACCGACATGGTCGATCTGTCCCCCGGTAGCAGCCTGCTGGTCGTGCTCGATCACGGCAACCGCGCGATTCCGGTTCTGGGTGTCGAGCAAGTCTGGCCGCCCACGGAACCCTGGCCCCCAAAAAGCCAGGATGCATTGCAAGTGACACAAACCCGCTTGATCTACCGCATGCCCACCAACAACCCCGAATACCAACTAGTGCTGATCACACCGCGCACCGGCATGCATGTGCCTGCCGTGTGGTGGTGGCTACTGCCGGCCAGCCTGGCCTTGGGGGTTTTCGTTGGTTTCATGGTGTTTTTGCTGGTCCGACAGCGACAGTCGCTGGATGCCGAATTGAACGGCGCCATTCGCCGAGGCGAGTTGCAGGTGCTGTATCAACCGATCTTTGATCTCGACAGTCGCAACTGTGTCGGTGCCGAAGCCTTGCTGCGCTGGCGAAGGCCGGACGGCACCCTGACCAGTCCCGACCTGTTCATCCCGATGGCCGAAAACACCGGCCAGATCCGTCAGATGACCGACTTCGTATTGCAGCGGTTGCTTGAACAACTGGGGCAGTTGCTACGCGCCAACCCGCAGCTGTACATCTCAGTCAACCTGGCAGCTTGCGACGTCATGGTCCCACGTATCGGTCAGGTGATGGCCCGTCTGTTGACCTTGCACCGGGTCGCGGCAAAGCAGATCGCTTTCGAGGTGACAGAGCGCGGCTTGATCGACGTGGTGGTGGCCAGGGAAAACCTGCAAGCGCTGCGCGATGTCGGGCATCAGGTGTTGATCGATGACTTTGGCACCGGTTATTGCAGCCTCGCCTACCTGCAAACCCTGCCGGTGGACTGCCTGAAAATCGACAAGGCGTTTATCGATGCATTGGGTCATGACGCCGCCAGCAGCGGTGTAGCACCGCACATCATCCATATGGCGCAGGCCCTGCAACTCAAGGTGATCGCCGAGGGTATCGAGCATGAAGCCCAGGCGAAGTTTTTGAGCAGTGAAGGTGTGAGGTATGGTCAGGGTTGGCTGTTCGCCCATGCACTGAGCGCCGTACAGTTCATTGAACTGATTACCCGCGGTCGCCGGCTGAACGCCCGGCGCCTGGATGATGAAGCCTGATCGGATGGCTACGGCTTATACCGCCAGAGCCATGTAGAACTGAGTCCCCTGCCCTGGCCGCGAATAGACACCCATCCGCCCGCCATGCAACTGCACAATTTCCTTGCATAGTGCCAAGCCAAGCCCCGCGCCACCCTTCTTGCGGCCGACCTGAACAAAGGGCTCGAAGATCCGTCCCTGCTGGCCGTACGCAATGCCTTCGCCGTTGTCTTCTACGCTGATAATCACCCGTTCTCCATGACGTCGGGCCTGCAACCGTATCAACCCGCCCTCAGCGGTGTGGCGCAAAGCGTTATCGATGAGGTTATCGAGTACCCGATCCAGTTGCCCTTGATCGACCTGTAACCTCGGCAACGGCCCTTGCACTTCCACCAGCAATTCAATGCCTTTGAGCGCCGAAGCCCCGGCAAAGCGTGCCCGGGCCTGCTCAAGCAGATCTTCGATGACACAAGGTGCAAGCGTAAGCTTCTGCAATCCGTTCTGGTAACGTGAGAAATTCAACAGGTCGTTGATCAGCTGCATCAAGCGCTGCATTTCTTCGTTCACGGTGTCCAGCAAATCAGCTTCGCGCGAATCCGCAGGAAACTTCGCCCGTTCGCGGAACAGGCCGAACGCCATATGCATGCCGGTCACCGGGGTACGCAGCTCATGGGAGGCCCGCAGGACAAACTCACTGCGCACCCGTTCGAATGCGCGCTGCTCGGTGACGTCATGCAACACCATCACAGCGCCAAGAATATGGCCCTGTGTATGACTGACCGGCGTCAGGCTATAGGTCAGCAATCTCGACTCGCCATCCACTTCGACGCTCAGATCTTCCGGTGCCCGCTCGAGCGTCCCGCCGCGCAGCACCAGTTGCAGTTGTTCATCCAGTTCGGGACGTTCAAGTGCCGTCCCCAGCCCTTGGCCAAGGCGATCGGTGTCCCAACCCAACTGGCGCTGGGCCACCGGGTTGAGGTGCTCGAGATGACCATCGCGATCGATCATCAGCAACCCGTCGTCAATGCTGTCGAGTACGGCCTGCAATCGTTGCTGACCGGCAAGCAGCTCGTCGATATTCATCGCCTGGTGCTCGCGCAATGCCTCGGCCATGATGCCGAAACGCTTGGTCAGCTGGTTCATTTCCACGGCGGAGGACACCGGCAGGGTCACTTCGAAATTGCCTTGGCCAATATTGTCGGCAGCCTGCACCAAGGCTTCTATCGGAGCGCCAAAGCGCCTGGCGATCGCATGGGCGGTAACGAACCCGATGATCAGGACCGCCAATCCCACCAATCCCAGCAAACCGGCGATCAGCAGCGCCCGCTCACGGGCCCGGCGTTCGGTGTCATTGATGCTATCCAGAGCGCGCTTGTGCTCGGTGATCAGGCCGTTGCGCAGCGCGTTGAATTTTTCCGTGAGCGCTTCTTTGCCACTTAATACCTGTGTCGGTTCACGTGCCTGGCTGTAGGCCTCAAGAAAGTCGAGGTAGTCAGCCTTGGCCTGCTTGAATCCGTACAAGTCGCCGTTTCCTGCTTGCTCATGGGCGATGCCTTCGTCCAACAACTGGAGGTAACGCTGGCGGCTCGACTCAAAGGCTGCAGGATTGGGCGTTTCATTGACCATGACCATGAGCTGATCGCCCAGGGTCTGACGCAATTTCAGCCCCAGATCCAGCGTGACAAAGTTTTCGCGAACCAGTGCTTCCTGAGTCGCGGCCATCTGCATCACGCTTACCAGACCGAGCAAGAGCCCGAGCAACGCCACCGTGATCAGCGCCGAAATACTCAGGAACAGCCGAGTACGCAGCTTCATCGCCAGTTTCATCGGATAACGCTCACAGGTTGTACTGCTTGCGCTTGCGATACAGGGTCGAAGCGTCGATGCCAAGGGTTTTGGCCGCCTGATCCAGCGTGTCGGCCGTGGCCAGCACGGCACCGATGTGGGCTTTCTCCAGCTCATCCAGACTCAACGCAGCACCGATGCGCGGCGCATTGTTGACCGGGGTCTCGGCCATGCCCAAATGACTGATCTCGACCCGCTCCTGTGGACAAATGATGCTCGCCCGCTCCACCACGTTACGTAGCTCGCGAATGTTGCCGGGCCAGCGGTAACACAGCAACGCTTCACGGGCTTCATCGCTGAACCCTCTCGCCGGGCGGGCGTACTCCTTGACGAAGCGCGCAAGAAAACGGTCAGCCAGGTTCAGAATGTCTTCTCTGCGCTCGCGCAGTGGCGGCAAGTGCAGGGTAATGACGTTCAGGCGATAGAGCAGGTCTTCACGGAAGCGACCGTCGCGCACCATGTCTTCGAGGTTCAGGTTGGTCGCCGCAAGAATTCGCACATCAGCGCGGCGCGTCACTGGGTCGCCCACACGCTCGTATTCCTTGTCCTGGATGAAACGGAGCAACTTTGGTTGCAACGTCAAAGGAAAATCGCCGATTTCGTCGAGAAACAGCGTGCCACCATCCGCTTGATTGACTCGTCCCAAGGTGCTTTCGCTCGCGCCCGTGAACGCACCACGACTGTGGCCGAAGAGTTCGCTTTCCATCAATTCCGCCGTCAGCGACGGGCAGTTGATCGTAACGCACGACTTCTTCTGGCGCTTGCTCCAACCGTGAATGGCTTGCGACAGCTCGCCTTTACCGGTCCCCGACTCACCAAGGATCAAAATGTTGGCATCGGTGCCGGCCACTTGGCGTGCGGTCTCGAGTACGACTTTCATGGCCGGGCTATGCGAGTCCAGGCCGTCCTTGGACTTACGTACTTCGCCTTCAAGGGCTTCAAGGCGTGCGGAGAGTTGGCGCACTTCCAACTGCTTGGCGGTGGCCAGGCGCAATTGGTCGGGGCTGCAGGGTTTGACGAGATAGTCGGCGGCGCCTGCCTGAATGGCATCGACTGCGGTGTCTACGGCGGAGTGAGCGGTGACGATCACTACGCGCATCCAGGGTGCCTGGATGCGCATCTGGGCCAAAACATCCAGGCCGTTGTCTTCGCCCAGGCGCAGATCGAGAAAGCATAGATCGAACACCTGGCGCTGTAACAAGGCGTCGGCCTGCGCTGCGCTGTTCGCGGTAGCGACGCTATAGCCTTCGTCTTCGAGGCAATAACGGAAGGTTCGCAGAATGGCGGATTCATCATCCACCAGCAGAATGCGGCCTTGATGCTCAGTGGCTGATTCCATGTTCCTGCGCTCCATTTAATGAATGATCTTGGTTAGTCCCGGAAAAATCGGGCAAGTTGCATGGTTTATTCTGATCCATTCCAGCCCTGGCAGGGTAGCTCTCTACCGATCTGTTAGCTAATGGTCTGATTTATCTGGTTTTTTACTTAAATATCGCTTTTAAGGCGATTACCCACGTCCCTTTCTGACATCTGCGCCCTCCCCGCAATTCAAAAATTATCAAAGTTCCCTTGATGCGATCGTGCAATACGCCCGACCTTGCGCAGGCCATCGTGCAGGATGCGTCCTGCGTACTTTTAACAATCAATCTAACTCATTGATTTTAAACACTTTAATTCTAATAAAAAGCTGGCATGCAGACTGCAATAGACAGGGTAAGCAGGGCATAAATTATCGACGCCCACTAGCAGATCACCACCAGAGTGGGAGGAGCTTCAGGATGAATCGCCAACGTGCCGCCCAAATGCGTATCTCGCCATTGCATATCCAGCAAGGCCTGTTTGCCCTTCTGGCCCTGTTGATCACGCTGATCGCGGGCCAACAGTTCCTTCTTTGGGAACAGAGCCAGCAACCAGAGGCGCCGCACGTATCGATTCAACCTGCAACCCAGACTCATTTCAGAGCCGTCAGCAGCAACCAGGCTGACCTCGCCCCAATGCGAATGATGGACGTCGACCAGGCTCAGCCTGTGGATCAGATGCCACGTCAGGAACATTGGGTGTTCTAGGCAAACCAACTTGGCGTGATCGATGCGCCGGGAAAAGCACCACACGCACTACCTCTAATATAGAAGCGTAAGGAGAATCACCATGTTGAGCTGGGCAATCACATTCTTGATCATTGCCATCATTGCTGCGGTACTGGGCTTCGGTGGTATCGCGGGCACCGCCACGGGTATCGCCAAGATTCTCTTTGTCGTGTTCCTGGTGATGTTTATTGCTTCGTTCTTCTTTGGCCGTCGCGGTCGAGGCTGAAGATGAGCGTCACGTTTAAGACACTGGCAGCCGCCCTGCTTCTGGGCGGTAGTGCCATGGCGATAGCTGCCAATGATGGGCAGGCGCGGGTCAACGAGTTGCTGAGCGCAGACCCGCAGTACCGTGAAACCTGGACAAAAGTTGTTAAAAAGGAAGAACGACTGCCGGAATGGGTGATGAACCTGTCTGGCGATGCCGAGCAAATGAATGCTGTTGAAGAAGATGGCGACAAGTATCTGGTCGGCCCACTGTGCGAAACAAAGCCGACGTGCCTGACCAAACGCTTGATCGTGGCATTCAGTTTCGACAAGAAGGACGCCTACGCCATGCTGATCGAAGTACCCGCGGGACTGCCGGCCGACAAGTCGCCAACGCGACATGCCGATTACCGCTTCCTCGGCAAACCAGATCAAGGTATGCAGGATTTGTTGATGGAACAGCTCAAGAAAGATCCAAACTGGTATTGAGTTCGAAACACGGAAGAGGCCACACCGCTTCTTCCCTATGCGCTACCCGAGGAAGGTAGTCGCATGACCAAGGGGTCGGGACGTTCTGACTGTTACAGGGTCGGAGTGACCTACGGGCACATGGAGTGTCTGCGCAAGGGCCGGGTCAGGAATAGCTGCGACGCAAGTTCGCCGATCCAGTGTGATTTGACGAGCTTGCGTAGAGCTTTCTGCATGAAAAGCATCGTCCTAGAGCGTTCTGCTGCTCCCCTGCCCTTAAGATACGGCGACTCTTCGCAAAACCGGCGCGCGGTGTTTCTTTCGTGACCGTATATCGAGAAAGAGCTGCCTTGCCGACGAAGCGTTTTCGCTTTGAAACGTAGGCTTCTTCCTAAGTTTTGCCCTACACCTCCCCGCTCGAAAAATGACCAACCTCCCCTGTAATGGCCGGTTCACGGCACTTATGCCTGCCGAAATGTCGTATTCGAACCGGTTGGGACGCAAGTTTCAATTGAAAAAGCTCATGCCGATTCGGCATAGGGTAGGCGTTTACGGCATTAGACGTCGCAGCCTTGCATCGGAATAGTTGCGCCTTTTTTCGCCTGCCAGAGAGCCATACAACTCGCTCCGGGGCACCTTATACGGGGGCAGAGGCATACGACTTTTTCGCCACAAGCGTTCCAGTTCCTGCATCTGCCTGAGTCAAACGCAAGTAAGGGTAAAGATATGAAGAAGGCAAAGCTTAGCCTCGCCTGGCAGATCCTCATCGGTCTGGTATTGGGGATTGCAATCGGTGCGCTGCTCAACCATTTCAGTGCCGAAAAGGCCTGGTGGATCAGCAACGTCCTGCAACCAGCAGGCGATATCTTTATCCGTCTGATCAAGATGATCGTGATCCCAATCGTCATTTCCTCGCTGATCGTCGGCATCGCAGGCGTTGGTGACGCGAAGAAGCTTGGACGTATCGGTCTGAAGACCATCGTTTACTTCGAAATCGTCACCACCATCGCCATCGTGGTCGGTCTGGTTCTGGCCAACGTGTTCCATCCGGGCACCGGCATCGACATGAGCACCCTGGGTACGGTGGATATTTCCAAGTACCAGGCGACCGCTGCCGAGGTTCAGCACGAACACGCGTTCGTCGAAACCATCCTCAATCTGATCCCGTCGAACATCTTCGCGGCCATGTCCCGCGGCGAGATGCTGCCGATCATCTTCTTCTCCGTGTTGTTCGGTCTCGGCTTGTCGAGCCTGCAATCGGACCTGCGTGAACCGCTGGTGAAGATGTTCCAGGGCGTCTCGGAAAGCATGTTCAAAGTCACCCACATGATCATGAACTACGCCCCGATCGGCGTTTTCGCACTGATCGCGGTGACCGTCGCCAACTTCGGTTTTGCCTCCTTGCTGCCGCTGGCCAAACTGGTGATCCTGGTTTACTTCGCCATCGCCTTCTTCGCCTTTGTGGTGCTGGGCTTGATCGCCAAGGTATTCGGCTTCTCGGTGCTCAAGCTGATGCGCATCTTCAAGGATGAGCTGGTGCTGGCTTACTCCACCGCCAGTTCCGAAACCGTGCTGCCACGCGTGATCGAGAAAATGGAAGCCTACGGCGCACCGAAAGCCATTTGCAGCTTCGTGGTGCCAACCGGCTACTCGTTCAACCTCGACGGTTCGACCCTGTACCAGAGCATCGCGGCCATCTTCATTGCTCAGCTCTACGGCATCGATCTGTCGATCAGCCAGCAACTGCTGCTGGTGCTGACCCTGATGGTCACCTCCAAAGGCATCGCCGGTGTACCGGGCGTTTCCTTCGTGGTGTTGCTGGCCACCTTGGGCAGCGTCGGCATTCCGCTCGAAGGCCTGGCGTTCATCGCCGGTGTCGACCGCATCATGGACATGGCCCGTACCGCACTGAACGTAATCGGCAACGCCCTTGCCGTACTGGTCATCTCCCGCTGGGAAGGCATGTACGACGATGCCAAGGGCCAGCGCTACTGGAACTCCCTGCCGCACTGGCGCAGCAAGGAAAAGCTGCCGGTAGGCGAAGTGTCCAGCAACTGATCACAAGCGTGCAGGATTGCCGCATGTGGTAGCGGCGCAAGCCGTGACAAACAAACCCCGGAGAAATCCGGGGTTTGTCGTTTCTGCACACCCCGCTATCATTCGCCGCATCTTCCGGGGGATTTGACTGATGCTTAATGGCCTGTGGCTTGGCTTCTTCATCGTGGCTGCCATTTCGGCGCTGGCGCAATGGCTGATTGGCGGAAACGCCGGCATCTTCGCGGCGATGGTGGAAAGCATCTTCGCCATGGCCAAGTTGTCTGTCGAAGTCATGGTCCTGCTGTTCGGCACACTGACTCTCTGGCTGGGCTTTCTGCGAATTGCCGAAAAGGCCGGAATCGTCGAATGGCTGGCCAAAGCGCTTGGCCCGTTGTTCCTGCGTCTGATGCCGGAAGTCCCGCCCGGTCATCCGGCCATCGGCCTGATCACGCTGAACTTTGCCGCCAACGGACTGGGCCTGGACAACGCCGCCACGCCGATTGGCCTTAAAGCTATGAAAGCGCTGCAAGAGCTCAATCCCAGCGACACGATTGCCAGCAACGCTCAGATCCTCTTTTTGGTGCTCAATGCCTCTTCGCTGACCCTGCTGCCAGTGACGATCTTCATGTACCGCGCCCAGCAAGGCGCGCCCGATCCGACACTAGTGTTTCTGCCCATCCTGTTGGCCACCAGTTGCTCGACCATCGTGGGCTTTTTGTCGGTGGCGTTCATGCAACGCCTGCGCATCTGGGACCCGGTGGTGCTCGCCTATCTGATTCCCGGTGCCTTGGCCCTCGGTGCCTTTATGGCGCTGCTGGCGACCCTCTCGGCGAGCGCTCTGGCGGGTTTGTCATCCATCCTCGGCAACCTGACGCTGTTTGGCTTGATCATGCTGTTCCTGGTGATCGGCGCGCTGCGCAAGGTGAAGGTGTACGAAGCGTTCGTCGAAGGGGCCAAAGAAGGCTTCGACGTGGCCAAGAATCTATTGCCGTACCTGGTGGCGATGCTGTGCGCGGTCGGCGTGCTGCGAGCCTCCGGCGCACTGGACTTTGGTCTGGACGGTATTCGTCATCTGGTGGCATGGGCCGGATGGGACACGCGCTTCGTTGACGCGCTGCCAACGGCGATGGTCAAACCGTTCTCCGGCAGCGCCGCAAGGGCGATGCTGATCGAAACCATGAAGACATCGGGTGTAGACAGCTTCCCTGCACTGGTCGCGGCGACGGTGCAGGGCAGTACGGAAACGACGTTCTATGTACTGGCGGTGTACTTTGGCGCGGTGGGGATTCAGCGGGCGCGGCATGCGGTCGGGTGCGCATTGCTGGCGGAGCTTGCCGGTGTGCTCGGTGCAATCGGCGTTTGCTACTGGTTCTTCGGTTAACCGAGATTCCCTGTGGGAGCGGGCTTGCCCGCGATGGCGTCGTATCAGGCGACGAAGATGTTGACTGACAGACCGCTATCGCGGGCAAGCCCGCTCCCACAGGGGTTGTGTGGCGGATTTAAGGCTTTGGCGGCGGCGCGACTTTCTGGCCTTGCTCAACCGCCCAACTCACCACCTGTGCCGTCAACTGATCACTGGCCTGGCCAAACCCGGCCACCACCGCCGGCACCTGCACATCGCTCAACGGCTGGCGCACTTCGAAGCGACGGCTGGCGAGGATGCGTTGGTCATACCCGCGTACCAACAACGCATCCAGACGCACGACCACACTGGCCGCCGTGCCTTGATACTCCGTCTGGAAGGCTTGCAGATTGCCGCCCAATTCCAGATCAGCCTGGAAATTGCTGTCATCGGTGCTCAACAACGGCACCCGGCCATCACGCTGGAAACCATCGAGCAGGCGATTGCGCAGCAACACCGGCGCCGGATCGCTCCAGCGTGACGCCTTGTAGCTGCTGAGCAGGTCACCCTGAGGGATGACCGCAATGTTCGGGCTGTTCAAGGCCTGGCTGGCCTGGGGCTTGGTCAGGCGTAGCGACCAGCGTAGCGGGGCGCCGTGGCTGACCGCCGCGCTGCCTTGGGATGAGGGCAAGCGATAGACATCGAACGGTTCGGACTTGGGCAGGATCGAACAGGAACTGAGCCATGTGAAGCTGACGAGGAGGGCGAGGTGCGCAAGCTTCATGGTGTGAACTCCTTGTTCTTGTCATCACCCAGCAGATAACCGCTGGGGTTGGCTTGCAGGCGTTGGGAGATGGCCCGCAACGCTGTCAGGGTGTCGCGCAGTTCACGCACCGCTGGCGCCAGGCCATTGAGGCCCTGCATCCCGCTGTTGAGCGAATCCTGATTGGTGGTGAGGAGGGTGTTGATGGTCGCGCTGCTTTGCTCCAGCGATTTCATCGCCTGCTCGGCGCTGCCGAACACCTGTTTGCCCTGATCATTGAGCAGGCCATTGGCGTTGCGCATCAGCGCTGACGTCTGTTCGAGCATGGCCCCGGCTTGCTTGCCGACCGACGCCAACTGCTGCATCGCCTGACGAATATCACCGCGTTGATCGGCGATGGTGCCGGTGGTTTGCTCCAGATGTTCAAGCGTCTTGCTGACGCGCTCGACGTTTTCCGCAGAAAACATCTGATTGGCGTTATGCATCAACGCGCTCACGCCGGCCATCAAGTCATTGCTGTCGTTCATCAAGCGCGCGATGGGCGAGGGCGACGCCACAATCGTTGGCAAATGACCGTCCTTGCCCCTCAGCGTCGGGCTTTGCGGCGTGCCGCCGCTGAGCTGGATGATCGACGTCCCCGTGATCCCGGTCAGCGCCAACTTGGCCTGAGTGTCTTCCTTGATCGGCGTATCGCCCCCCAGGCGAATCCGCGCCAGCACCCGACGCGGGTCTTTCGGGTCCAGGCGCAACGTCACCACGTCGCCCACCTTGATCCCGCTGTACTGCACCGCACTGCCCTTGGACAGGCCGCTGACCGCCTCGTTGAAGACGATCTCGTAATCCTTGAACTCGGTGTCGACGCTGGACTTGGCCAGCCACAGACCGAAGAGCAGGCCGCCTGCCACCACCAGCACGGTGAACAGGCCGATCAATACATGATGGGCTCGGGTTTCCATGTCAGACCTCTTTCAACTGTTTAGCGGCCGTCAACGCCGCGCGGCCGCGAGGGCCATGGAAGTATTCGTGAATCCACGCGTCGTCGGTTTCCGACACCTTGTCGATGGCGTCCGCCACCAGCACTTTCTTCTGCGCCAGCACCGCCACCCGGTCGGTGATGGTGTAGAGCGTGTCGAGGTCGTGGGTGACCAGAAACACACTCAACCCCAAGGCATCACGCAGGGTCAGGATCAATTGATCGAACGCCGCAGCGCCGATCGGGTCGAGGCCGGCGGTAGGTTCGTCGAGAAACAGGATGTCCGGGTCCAGCGCCAGCGCCCGGGCCAGCGCCGCGCGCTTGATCATGCCGCCGGACAGCGAAGCAGGGTACTTGTCGGCCGCCGACAGCGGCAGACCGGCCAACGCGAGCTTGACCGCCGCCAGGTGCTCGGCGTCTTCACGGCTCAGACCGGCGTGCTCGATCAACGGCAGGGCGACGTTCTCGGTCACGGTCAGCGAAGAGAACAAGGCGCCTTTCTGGAACAATACGCCGAAACGCCGTTCGACCAGTGAGCGCTCGTGTTCGGACAGGGTTGGCAGGTTCTTGCCGAAGACTTTCACCACCCCCTCACTGGGCTGGCGCAAGCCAACGATGCTGCGCAGCAACACCGATTTGCCGCTGCCGGAACCGCCGACCACGGCGAGGATTTCGCCCTTGTACAAATCGAGGTCGAGATTCTCGTGCACGCTCTGGCTGCCAAAGCGATTGCACAGGCCACGGACTTCGATCACCACCTCGGAAGGCGCGCGCGGTTGTCGACTCACCAGCCCATCTCCATGAAAAACAATGCGGCCACGGCGTCGAGCACGATCACCACGAAAATCGACTGCACCACGCTCGACGTGGTGTGCGCACCGACAGACTCGGCACTGCCACTGACTTTGAAGCCTTCAAGACAGCCAATCGCTGCGATCAGGAAGGCGAAGATCGGCGCTTTGACGATCCCCACCAGAAAGTGCTGAACGCCAATGTCCGATTGCAGCAATGAAAGGAACATCGCCGGCGAGATATCAAGCGACAAGGCGCACACCACACCACCGCCGACAATGCCCGAGAGCATCGCCAGAAATGTCAGCATCGGTAACGCAAACAGCAAGGCCAATACACGCGGCACCACCAACAATTCCACCGGGTCGAGACCCAGTGTGCGGATGGCGTCGATTTCTTCATTGGCTTTCATCGAACCGATCTGCGCAGTAAACGCACTGGCGGTGCGCCCGGCCATCAGGATTGCGGTCAGCAACACACCGAATTCGCGCAGGAAGGAGAAGGCAACGAGGTCCACGGTGAAAATACTCGCGCCGAAACGGGCCAACACCGTCGCCCCGAGAAACGCCACCACGGCGCCCACCAGAAAGGTCAGCAGGGCAACGATGGGCGCGGCGTCGAGGCCGGTCTGCTCGATGTGCGCGACCATCGGCGTGATGCGCCAGCGCGCGGGGCGAAACAGATTGCGCGCAATGGTTTCGAGAATCAGGCCGACAAACCCCAGCAGTTGCAGGGTGTCCTGCCAGACTGCATCGACGGCGCGCCCAATGCGCGTCAGCAGTTGAATGCCGACGCTGATTTCCGGTTCCTTGAGCGGCACGCAGAAATCGGTGAGCGAGCAATAAATCGTCTGCAACAAGGCACGGTCGGCAGAGGAAAGCGTGCAATCGGGATGCTCGGCGGACCGGCCCAGACGCTCGGCGCCGAGTAATTCCACCAGCAGCGATGCCCCGGCAGTGTCGAGGGCGCCGAGGCCGTTGAGGTCGATGTGCGTGCTGTCGTCGTACTGGCCACGGAGCTTTTCGCTCAGTTGCTTGAGATCGGCGTAATGGGCGAGCGTCCAGTCACCCGTAACCCGCAGTTGAGCAGGGGAGTGAGAGGCGTCTAGTCGGGCATTGCCGGCCATTGTGCTACTGGTCATAAGCTCCGTGCTTGTTCGGCTGATACGCAGGTCTACGTAATAGCACGAACCGGATCAGTTTTCTTTGATCGGTGTGCTGTCCGCGATCTTGAAGCGCAGCACCCCGATCAACTGGCCGTCTTCGGTCAGCACCCGAACCTGCCATTTACCCGCCGGGTTGCCGGGGAAGTTTTGCTTGTGGGTCCAGGCCCGATAGCCTTCCTTGCGCCCGCCGTGGATGTCCAGCGCGATGCGATCAACCTCTTTGCCGTTGAACATCCACACGTGATAAATCCGTTCATCCAGACCGCGTGGAGCGTTGATCGCGGTGTAGGCGTACAGGCCATCTCCCCGGATCTGCTCGGCGCTGACCTCATCAAGGCTCTTGCCTGGCGTGCGGTCCTGCATCTGCGTGCTAATCGCCACGTCGGTCATCCACAGCGTCGCCGGCGGCACCCACGAACGCAGCACCCAGCCTACGCCACCGATGCCCACGGTAATGCTCAGAATCGCCAACGCGTTGCGCACGGTCCGTATCGGGAAAATCGACGCCAGGCTCGGGAACGACAGCACGACGGAGATACCCAGCGCCAGTTTGAAACTCTGGGAAGTGGTCAGGTGCATGATGACGGGCAGGGCGGTGAGCAGCGCAGCAAACAGCGTCAGGGTATGCAGCGCCAGGAACGCCCAGCGCCGGGGCGCCAGCCATTTGTAGTAGAGCGGGTCGATGATGGAAATCAGCGCCGCAATCCCCAGCATCCCGGTAAAAAACAGCTGACCGCTGTTCCAGGTGGTGGTGATGAAAAAGAATGGCAGGACGAAGAACAGACTTTCCTGGTGAATCATCTGCGTCGCGTAACGCAACAAAGGCTGGGGAATTTCGCGCTTGAAGATTCTGGTGAAGAGCTTGGTCAGGCTGTTTTCCAGCATCAGCCAGATCCAGCTGAGCACCATGATGATGGTGATCCACGTCGCCAGGCTCTGCTGGCGATCCACCAGGATGAAACTGCCGACCCCGGAGATAAAACCGCCGAGCGCAATGACCCCTGGATACCGCTTCATCAATTCCAGGATGCGCTGTACGTATAGGGTCAGAGTAGGCATTCGGCGATTCACAATAGTCGTGGGAAAAATCCTCGACAGAGTACCGCCCGTGGGGCGGTGTGGCGAGGTTCGCAATCCAGACCCGAAACCCTTGCAGCCACCGCCAAAGGCAGCGGTTATTTGGTTGGCGGACCCCTTCGGTGCATGCGCCAGCCCAGCCCCATCAACACGATAAGGCCGAACACGCCGGCAATCGCCCACATCAACTGGTCATAGCTCATCAGTGGCTTCTCGATCCGCAAGTAGCCCGGCTGCATCAGCAACTCACGCATCGCCTTGTTCGCTTCTTCCAGCGTGACGCCTTGCAGCTCCTTGGCCGGATCAGCGAAACGTCCGTCCTCGTAGTCTCCAAGCGCACTCCAATAGTAATCGGCCAATGCGCTGTTTCCTTGAACGGCCCAGGCCTGACGGGCGATCGCGGCCTGTTTGAGTCGGTTGAACGTGTTAGCGTTGAGGCCATCCCTGAGCATTCCGGCCTTCAAATCCTCCAGCACTTTTTCGGCTTCAGGCACGTCGTCGCGTTCCAGGTCCGCGTTCAGACTCATGAAGCCCACACCGCCAAACAGTTCGCGCTCAGCGGAAGGGCCATAGGACAAACTGTGGGCCAGGCGCAATTTGCGATAGAGCGCCCAGTCCAGATACTCCTTGAGCAAATCGAAGGTTTCGTCATGCAGGTCCTCCAGCACCGGCTCCGGAACGAGCCAGTGCAGTTTGGCGCCACCCCCGACGAATCCATTGTTCAACGTTCGCTCGTGGGCAGCGCTGGCCTGGATTTGCGGCAGGGCCAAGTGATCGGTCGGGTCGACAGCCGTAAGTCCGCCATACGTGCGCTCCAGATAGGCTGGCAGTAGGCGATCGAGTTCGCCGACGACGATCAGCGTCATGTTGTTGGGCGCATACCAGGCCTTGCGCACTTTCTCCAACTGTTCACGGGTGAGGTGATCGACTTGAGCCCGCTCCGGGCATTTGAGGCCCAGCTCCACCGCCAGTTGATTACTCGCCGTGTGGCCCAGGTCCTGACGATCCAGCCAACGTTGCAAGTGCGAGTAATGACCGCCGTCTTCGCGCTCGACCACTAGTTTGGCCGCGTTGATGGCGTTGTCATCGATTCGGGTCTGAGTCAGGAGCGCCAGCAGCAGGTCGAGGACCTTGCGCTGGTTTTGCGCCGGGGCCTCGATGGTGAATGTGGTGTCGGCGTTGCTGGTGAACGCGTTCCACTCACCACCCAGTGCCTGCATGCGCTCTTCCAGACCGCCTTCGCCGGTGGCATCGATGCCGCTGAACAGCAAATGCTCGAGCAAATGCGGCAGCTCCTTGTCGGCGCAGCTGAAATCATCCAGGCCAACGCCGACCACCAAACGAATCGCCACATGCCCGCGCTCGGTGCCGGGTTTGAGCAGCAATTGCAGACCGTTGGGCAGCGTATAGCCTTCGACCTGGAAACGATCCAGGGCAAACGAAGGCAATGAACCCAGCAAAAGAAAGGCGAACAACAGACAACGCATAGAAAGCTTCCAGGCAACCAATCGGAGATCCGTGTCGTCCTTCAGGCCGCTATCGCGGGCTGCTCACGAAGACGGCCTTGAGGCTGAACCACTGTAACTGACTGACCACGCTGCCAGACGTTCAAGGCGAATGCGTAATGTCAGCCAAATCGTCGACGGCGAGTGCGCCAGTGTCAGACGTTTCCAGCACCACATAAGCGCTGCTGCAGAACAACGAATTCAAGCGCTTCATGTCGGCGATCAGTTCCAGGTGTAACGAACTGGTCTCGATACTTTGCACAATTTTACGTTGCAACCGGCTGACATGCGCATGGGCCAGGCGGCGTTCCTGTGCGCGAAAGCGACGTTTCTCACGCAATAACTGGCGGGCACTTTCCTTGTCGGCACTGAGGAACACCGACAACCCCAGGCGCAGGTTAGAGATGAGCTGCGTGTGCAGCCCTGCAAGCTCTTCCAGGCCGACCTCGGAAAACGACCGGCGTTGCGAGGTTTTCTGCTGCTGGACCTTGCGCAACATGCGCTCGATCAGATCGCTGGCGAGTTTGAGGTTGATCGCCAGTTCGATGATTTCTGCCCAGCGCCGACTGTCTTGATCACTGAGGTCCTCACGAGGCATTTGCGCCAGATAGAGCTTGATCGCGCTGTAGAGCGCTTCGACATCATCGGTCAGCCGGCGCATTTCCTGGGTGATAGCACTCTGTTTACCGCGCAGCACGTCGAGCATGGCTTCAAGCATGTTGTCGATCAAATCGCCAATGCGCAGGGTTTCCCGGGCGGCGTTGGCCAGCGCCAGGCTTGGCGTGAGCAGGGCCGTGGGATCAAGGTGCCGGGGTTTGGCCGTGCCGTTGAGTTCCGGGCGCTCCGGCAGCAGCCACGCGCAAAGCCTGGCCATCGGGCCGACGCTGGGTAACAGGATCAGGCATCGCGCGGTGTTGTAGAGCAGGTGGAAGCCGATGACCATTTCCTGAGGGCTGAAATCCAGGCTGTCGATCCAGTGCACCAGCGGATCGAGTACCGGAATGATCAGCAGCAGGCCGATCAGCTTGTACAACAGGCTGCCCAGCGCCACCTGACGGCCGGCGGCGTTTTGCATGCTGGTGCTGAGGAACGCAAGGATGCCGCTGCCGATATTGGCGCCAATCACCAGACCAATGGCCACTGGCAGACTGATCACTCCAGCGCCGGCCAGGGTTGCCGTCAGCAGGACGGCGGCCAGGCTGGAATAGGAAATCATCGCGAACATCGCGCCGACCAAGGCATCGAGCAGAATGTCGCCGGTCAGTGAGGCGAAAATCACCTTCACGCCCTGCGCATGAGTGATGGGCGCGGCAGATTCGACAATCAGTTGCAGCGCCAGAATGATCAGGCCCAAGCCAATACTGACGCGGCCCATCTGCCCAAGCCGCGTCTGTTTGCGAGACAGAAAGAAAATCACCCCGAGGAAGATCAGCAGCGGCGACAGCCACGACAAATCGAACGTCAGCACCCGCGCCATCAGCGCCGTACCGACGTCGGCGCCGAGCATGGTCGCCAGGGCCGGCGTCAACGCCATCAGGCCTTGGCCGACAAAGGAAGTGACGAGCATGGCGGTGGCGTTACTGCTCTGGACCATCGCGGTCACGACGATTCCGGAGATGAAAGCCAGCCAGCGCTTGGACATGTTCTGGCCGATAACATGGCGCAGATTGGAACCGTAGACCCGCAAGATGCCGGTTCGGACGATGTGCGTGCCCCAGATCAGCAAGGCCACGGCGGATAACAAATTGAGCAGGGTGAGCATAAGGGCCCCCTGTGGTGGTAGCGCCCCAGAGGGGCAAGTTGACGGTGCCGCGCGACTTTCTACGTTTGTGTACTTTAGCTGTAGTTGGCTAACGGTCTGCGCGCCAGCATCGCACAGCTAAAGAAGCGATTGAAACAAAACTGTCATGAAAACAGGTTGATGCAGATGTGAAAAAGGGGCCGAAGGCCCCTGCAATTCATGTGGGAGCAAACTCGCTCCCACAGTTTTTGTGCACTGACTCGGGTTATTGCCCCGGAATGTCCTTGCGCAGTTTCACCGGATCTTGCTGCGTTTTCTTTCTCGCAATCGCGGTGCGCATCTTGATGTTGATCGCTTCAACCGCCAGCGAGAACGCCATGGCGAAGTAGACGTAGCCTTTTGGCACGTGCACATCGAACGACTCGGCAATCAGCACCGTACCGACGATCAACAGGAACGACAGCGCCAGCATTTTCAGCGACGGGTGCTTGTCGATGAATTCGCTGATCGTGCCGGACGCCCACATCATCACCAGCACGGCAACGATGATCGCCGCGACCATGACCGGAACGTAGGAGACCATGCCGACAGCGGTGATCACCGAGTCCAGCGAGAACACGATGTCGATGATCGCGATCTGAATGATGGTGTAAAGGAAGTTGCCGCCCTTGCCGCCCGGCTCTTCATTGCTTTCGTCTTCGCCTTCGAGCGCGTGGTACATCTCTTGCGAGCTCTTCCACAACAGGAACAGGCCACCGAAGAACAGGATCAGGTCACGCCCGGAAATGCCTTGGCCGAACACTTCGAACAGGTCGGCGGTCAGGCGCATGACCCAGGTGATCGACAGCAGCAACAGGATCCGCGTGACCATGGCCAGCGCCAGGCCGAAAATCCGCGTGCGCTGTTGCATGTGCTTGGGCATGCGGCTGACCAGGATCGAAATCATGATGATGTTATCGATACCCAGGACGATTTCCAGGGCGGTCAGGGTAAAGAAGGCAACCCAGATTTCAGGGTTGGTCAGCCATTCCATGTGTATTCCTTTGAGCGAGTGTTAAACCATAAAGGGCCCGGACTTCAAACCGCGAAGCCTGGACCCGTTACGGTGAGTCTTGGGCTTATAGAGTGCTGAACAGCGGAAAGATCCCCATCAGCAATGCTGCAACCAGTATGCACATGCAGACCAGCACCGCCCATTTCAGGGTGAAGCGCTGATGGTCACCGAAATCGATACCGGCCAGGGCCACCAACAGGTAGGTCGACGGCACCAGCGGGCTCAACAAGTGGACGGGCTGACCAACAATCGAGGCACGTGCCATTTCAACCGCGGTTATACCGTAGTGACTGGCTGCTTCGGCAAGTACTGGTAACACGCCGTAATAAAATGCGTCGTTCGACATGAAAAACGTGAACGGCATGCTTACCAACGCGGTGATCACGGCCAGGTACGGGCCGAGGAAATCCGGGATAACCGCCAGCAGGCTTTTCGACATGGCGTCGACCATGCCAGTACCCGACAGGATACCGGTGAAGATACCGGCAGCGAAGATCAAACCGACTACCGCCAGCACGCTACCGGCATGGGCCGCGACGCGGTCTTTCTGCTGTTGCAGGCATGGATAGTTGACGATCATCGCGATACTGAACGCCACCATGAACAGCACTGGCAGCGGCAACAGGCCGGCAATCAGGGTGCACATCAACGCGAACGTCAGGGCACCGTTGAACCAGATCAACTTCGGACGACGGGCATCCGGGAACTGCGAAACGCTGATTTCACTGTGGTCGACTTCTTCGCCCACCAGGTGCAATTCACCCAGACGCGCACGTTCACGTTTGCCGTAGAAGTAGGCGATCAGGAGGATGGCCACCACGCCGGCGGCCATTGCCGGAATCATCGGCACGAAGATGTCGGAAGGGTCCACATGCAGCGCACTGGCCGCACGGGCGGTCGGACCACCCCATGGGGTCATGTTCATCACGCCACCGGCGAGGATGATCAGACCGGCCATGATTCGCGGGCTCATGCCAATGCGGCTGTAGAGCGGCAACATCGCCGCCACGCAGATCATGTAAGTGGTCGCGCCATCACCATCGAGGGAGACGACGAGCGCCAGTACGGCGGTGCCGACCGAAACTTTCAACGGGTCGCCCTTGACCAGTTTGAGGATCTTGCGCACGGCCGGGTCGAACAGGCCGGAGTCGATCATCAGGGCGAAATACAGTATGGCGAACATCAGCATCACGCCGGTCGGCGCGAGCTTGGTGATGCCTTCGAGCATCATCGGGCCGATCTTCGGCGCAAACCCACCGAACAGGGCGAAAACGATCGGGATAATGATCAGGGCGATCAGCGCGGACAGGCGCTTGGTCATGATCAGGAACATGAACGTGATGACCATGGCAAAGCCAAGGAAAGTCAGCATGGGAGTACTCCAGGCATAGCGCGGCTAGGGAATGGGCGAACCGGGTGGGGTCAGCGCAGAACGGGAAGCGCGAGGCGTATGGACGGAGTAACAGCGAAGCGGCGGGTAGCAGAAGACATCAGGATCACCATTGTTGTTGTTAAATGGACCGTGCGAGCAATCAAACACGCGCTTTGGCCAACCGGTCTGTTGCCGGCAGTGGGGCGATCCTAATCGGGGAAGCTTTCAGCCAGCTTTCGCCGACGAAAGCATTGACCGGATGTGCAACCGGTCGTCGGACAGGGCTAATGTCCCGGAATATGGGGCAGGAGGAGATAAATGCATGACATTCATTCGGGCGGCTGTCACTGCGGACATTTGCGCTATCAATTCAACGGGCCGCTACACGACATCGCCCACTGCCATTGTTCAATTTGCCGGCGGGTTAGCGGCGGGATCGTGACCACCTGGATCACTGTGCCCGCATCGGCGTTCCAATGGATGAAAGGGACACCGGCGCAGTACACGTCCTCGACCAGCTGCGTGCGCTATTTCTGCTCGACATGTGGGGCACAACTGGCGCTGGTGTCACGCCTCAGCCCGGAGACTATCGACGTGACCATCGCCACCTTCGACCACCCGGAACAAGCACCGGCCGAGCGGCACATCTGGACGGACAACCAATTGCCCTGGCTGCACCTGGACGAACATCTGCCCGGCGAAGCACAAGAAAGCCTCTGATCAAAAAACAGACAGGTCCAGCGGACGGATTGCGCCCATCCAGATCGCGTGCTCAGTGTGGTCGAGCAAGTCGTTACCCGTATCAGGGTGCAGGAACACCACCAATCCCTGGCGATTGAGCGCCAGCCAGGGCAGGACTTCGCCAAGCAATTCCGGGCCAAACGCCAGTTGGCAGCTCCAGTCCGGATGCGGGCCGACAGGGCGCTCATGCACGCGTCCCATCTTCAGCGGGAATAGTTGCGCCGCCCGCTCACAGACATCCCGTGCCCGTTCGATGCTGTCGGCGTCAAAATAGACATGGGCGTGATAACCCTTGATCTGCTGCATCTCAATCCCTCTAAAACCCGGTCGAACCCTCACCGTTTCCCACAGGTCACACGTCATATACGTAGAAAACAAGGACTCAGCCATGAAAAATGCCGAAACCCCCGTTGTGAAAGTGGTGCTTTATGGTGCCATGAGTAGCCTGGGCAGTGCGCTGATGGCTGAAATGCTGCGACGTCAGCATGAAGTCATCGCGATTCTGGACGATCTGACGGCGCTCGCGCCGCGTCCGGGTTTACGCACCAAGACCGGTGACCTGTTTGAGGCTGAACGCGTAAAGCAAAGTGTTGCAGGCAGTTCAGCGGTTATCTGTTTACTCGATGCGCCAGGGTTGCCGTTCAACAGCGACAGTGTGGAAAAGACCATCGTTCCGGGCCCGGTCGAGCAAGTGCTGGCCGTGGATGCACTGATTGACGGCATGCAGGCCGCGGGCATTTCCCGGCTGTTTCTTGTAGGAGATTTCGAGGTACTGGACGATCCGGAGACCGACGATAGCCTGCAGCGCCATGCCGCCGAGGAAATCCGCGAAGCGCTGCAAAGCAGTGCGTTGCACTGGACGCTGGTGAACGCGCCACGTGGCGTGCCCGGACTGACCATCGAACATTTCAGCCACGTCAGCAGCAGCCTGGAACCGGGGCTGGCCGAACCGCTTGAGCGGTTAAACCGCGTCGCCGTCGGCATTGCCGATGAGCTTCAGCTGAACCTGCACGTTCGCGAGCACGTCAATTTTGTCGCGGTGGACGCTAAACAGCGATAGACGGCAACGCAAGACCGGTAAGCGATTGCGCACTGCTGGCTTGCTCCGCCATCAACCAATCGACAAATAGTTGGATCAACGCCCCCCGCCGTTTGCGTTGAGGCAACACCACGTAATAGCCGAGCCTGGAAATCACCGTGTCTGCAATCGGCCGGCACAACAAACCTTGTGTCAGCAAGTTATCCACAAGGTGACGCCAGCCGATCGCCACGCCTTGGCCGCCAATCGCGGCTTGAATCAACAGCGTGTAATTATCGAAACGCAATTGCCCCGGCGCCGGCGCTGACGTAATGCCCAGCTCGCGAAACACGCCGCTCCAATCGAACCAGTTACTGCTGTTTTCTCCGCGTAAATGCAGCAGCGGGAATTCCAGCAATGATTGAGCGGGCAAGGGCAGGGGGCGGTCCTTCAACAACAGCGGGCTGCATACCGGAAACACTTCTTCGCTAAACAACCAATGGCTTTCGCCCTGTTTGAAGCGCCCGTCGCCGAACAGCACCGCCACGTCGATATCGGTGCGCAGCATGTTGTGGTTGCGCTCGCTGGTGACCAGGCTCACATCCACTTGAGGATTGGCGGCATGAAAACGGTGCAGTCGCGGCATCAGCCAATAGGCGGCAAAGGCGAAATCGGTGGCGACCTGCAAGACCTCGTGTTGCTTTTGTGCGGTTATCGCGCTCAATCCTGCGTCGATATTCTGCAAACCGAGCTGAACCTGCTCGAAAAGAATGGTCCCGGCTTCCGTCAGTTCAATACCGCGATAGATGCGGTCGAACAGCCGTGTGCCCAGCTGTTCTTCCAACCGCTTGATCTGCTGGCTGATGGCCGGTTGCGTGGTGCCAAGCTCCACTGCGGCGGCGGTGAAACTGCGCTGACGGGCGGCAGATTCAAAAGCGCGAAGTAGATCCAAAGACAAATCACCGAGGGATTCATACATAAGCTGTGCTTATCCTAGTCATTGCCGTGCATGGGCTTTACCACAACAAGCATGGACTCCATGCTCGGTTGCAGCACTCTCGCATAAATATTCACTATGGAATGCCGCGATCACATGAAGCGCAAGAATATTCTTTTCATCATGGCCGATCAGATGGCCGCGCCAATGTTGCCGTTCTATGGCCCTTCGCCTATAAAACTGCCTAATCTGAGCCGCCTCGCCGCCGAAGGCGTGGTGTTCGATGCCGCCTATTGCAACAGCCCACTGTGCGCACCGTCGCGTTTCACCCTGGTCAGCGGTCAGCTGCCGAGCAAGATCGGCGCCTACGACAACGCGGCCGATTTCCCTGCCGATGTACCGACGTACGCCCACTACCTGCGTCGACTCGGCTACCGCACCGCGCTCTCGGGCAAGATGCACTTTTGCGGCCCGGATCAACTCCACGGCTACGAAGAACGCCTGACCAGCGACATTTACCCGGCCGACTACGGTTGGGCCGTGAATTGGGATGAACCGGACGTCCGTCCGACCTGGTATCACAACATGTCGTCGGTGCTGCAAGCCGGGCCGTGCGTGCGCACCAATCAGCTGGATTTCGATGAAGAGGTGGTGTTCAAGGCCCAGCAATACCTGTTCGATCACATCCGTGAGGATGGCGATCAGCCGTTCTGCCTGACCGTGTCGATGACACACCCACACGACCCGTACACCATTCCCAAGGCTTTCTGGGACCTGTACGACGATGCCGACATCCCGCTGCCTGATACCCCCGCGCAGACCGAACTCGACCCGCACTCTCAGCGTTTGCTCAAGGTCTACGACCTGTGGGATAAGCCGCTGCCTGTGGATAAGATTCGCGATGCGCGCCGTGCTTACTTCGGGGCTTGCAGCTATATCGACAGCAACGTCGGCAAACTCCTGCAAACGCTCGAAGAAACCGGGTTGATCGATGACACCATCATTGTCTTCTCTGGCGATCACGGCGACATGCTCGGCGAGCGCGGCCTCTGGTACAAAATGCATTGGTTCGAAATGGCCGCGCGAGTGCCTTTGCTGATCAGTGCGCCCGGACAATTCGGGGCTGGCCGGGTCAGCGCATCCGTTTCCACCGCCGACCTGCTGCCCACCTTCGTGGAACTTGCCGGCGGTTCGCTGGAGCCAGGCCTGCCGCTGGACGGTCGCTCGCTGGTCCCGCATCTGCAAGGGCAGGGTGGACACGACGAAGTGTTTGGCGAATACATGGCCGAGGGCACCATCAGTCCTTTGATGATGATCCGTCGCGGAGCCTACAAATTCATCTACAGCGAAGACGACCCTTGCCTACTCTTCGATGTACACAATGACCCGCGCGAGCAAGAAGAACTCAGCCAATCGCCGCAGTATTGGCACCTGTTCGAGGATTTTCTCGCCGAAGCGCGGGCCAAATGGGACATTCCGGCCATTCACCAACAGGTGCTCGCCAGCCAGCGACGCCGGCGTTTCGTCGCCGATGCGTTGACCATCGGCAAGCTGAAGAGCTGGGATCACCAGCCGCTGGTGGACGCCAGTCAGCAATACATGCGCAACCACATCGATCTCGACGATCTGGAGCGCAAAGCACGTTATCCACAACCCTGCCAAAACCAATAATGTTAAGGGGAAGTCCATGCAAAAGTTATCCACAGTACTGACGGTCGGGCTTCTGGCTCTGGGCAGCGCATCGGTTTACGCCGACCAAAGCTGCGACACGGTGAAAATGGCCGACCCTGGCTGGAGCGACATCGCCGCGACTAACGCCATCACCGGGTTTCTGCTGGACGGCATGGGCTACAAAGCCAAGGTCGACACTCTCGCGGTGCCGATCACCTTTGGCGGATTGAAGGATGGCCAGGTGGATGTGTTCCTGGGTAACTGGATGCCGGCGCAGCAGGGGTTCTACGACAAGTTCGTGGCCACCGGCGATGTCACGCAACTCGCCAAGAACCTCGACGGCACCGAGTTTACTCTCGCGGTTCCGGACTATGTCTGGGACGCGGGTGTGCATAACTTTAACGACCTGAACAAGTTCGCCGACAAGTTCGACAAGAAGATCTACGGCATCGGCTCCGGCGCCCCGGCGAACATTTCGCTGCAAGAGATCATCAAGAAGAATGACTTCGACATGGGTCAGTGGAAACTGATCGAGTCCAGCGAGCAGGCGATGCTGGCCGAAGTGTCTCGCGCGGTGAAGAAACAGAAATTCGTCACCTTCCTCGGCTGGACCCCGCACCCGATGAACGTGCAGCTGAAAATGCATTACCTGAAGGGCGGCGAGAAGTATTTCGGCGACACGGGCAGCGTCCACACGCTGACGCGCAAAGGTTATGCACAGGCCTGTCCGAACGTTGGCAAGTTGCTGACCAACCTGAGTTTCACCCAGGAGATGGAGAACAGCATCATGGCCGAAGTGGTGAACAAGAAAGTCAGCAATGCCGACGCGGCCAAAGCGTGGATCAAGGCGAACCCGGCGGTATTGGACAAGTGGCTTGACGGTGTGAAGACCGTGGACGGGAAGGATGCGTTGACGGCAGTAAAAGCCAAGCTCTGACCCCCTCGCCGATCGTTCCCACGTCGAGGCGTCGATCCGTCGGCGTGGGAATGCCGCCACGGACGCTCTGCGTCTGCTTCGGGATGTGACGCAGAGCGTCACGGGATGCATTCCCACGCAGAGCGTAGGAACGATCAGTCGCAGAACGATCATTGTCTGGTGCTGATACCCTTACGCAAAATTCCATCCGAGAGGATCCATGGCCTTCCCCAGCCGCCATTCACTCTTCCCCTTCCTTTCCTGGTTGCCCCGGCAAACCCGCGCCAGCGTCGGCCGTGACCTGATCGTCGGCCTCAGTGGCGCCATTCTCGCGTTGCCGCAATCCATTGCCTACGCACTGATTGCCGGTCTCCCGCCCGAATATGGCCTCTATGCTGCGATCATCCCGGTGTTGATCGCCTGCCTGTGGGGTTCGTCGTGGCATTTGATCTGCGGTCCGACGGCGGCCATTTCCATTGTCCTGTACGCGAGCGTCAGTCCACTGGCGGTTCCAGCGACACAGGACTACGTGACGTTGATCCTGTTGCTGACCTTTCTGGCCGGCATTTTCCAATGGCTGCTGGGGTTGCTGCGGTTTGGCGCGCTGGTGAATTTCGTCTCGCACTCGGTGGTGCTGGGTTTCACCCTCGGCGCGGCGGTGGTGATTGCCATCGGCCAACTGCCGAACCTGCTGGGGCTGGACCTGCCCAATCAAGCCACGGCGTTGAACAGCCTGATGATGCTGTTGAGTCATCTCGGCGCGATGGACAAGCCGTCGCTGGTACTGGGCGTGGCGACGGTCGTGGTGGGCGTGATCCTGAAAATGCTCCTGCCACGCTGGCCGACGCTGTTGATCACCTTGGTGTTGAGCGGACTGCTGGTATGGGTTTGGCCATCGATGTTCGGTCATGTGAAGTTGGTCAGCGCGTTTGTCGGGCGGTTGCCGCCGTTCAGCCCGCTGCCGCTGGACCTGGATCTGATCCTGCGCCTGCTGCCCAGCGCCGTGGCCGTTGGAATGCTCGGGCTGGTGACGAGCCTGTCGATTGCACGTTCCTTGTCGACGCGCTCACAGCAACTGCTGGATGCCAATCAGGAAGTCCGCGCACAGGGATTATCGAACATTGTCGGGGCGTTCTTTTCCGGATCGCTGTCGGCCGGCTCCTTCACCCGTTCGGGCCTGAGCTACGAGGCGGGCGCCTGCTCACCGCTGGCTGGCGTCTTTTCGGCCATTTGGGTGGCACTGTTCGCGATCTTTGGCGCGGTGCTGATCGCGCACATTCCGATACCGGCGATGGCGGGCAGTATTTTGCTGATCGCTTGGGGCCTGGTGGATCATCGCGGCATTCGCGCGTTGTTGCGGGTCAGTCGCGCCGAGTTCGTGGTGATGGCACTGACCTGTGTCGCCACGCTGCTGCTGGAGTTGCAGACGGCAATTTACGCCGGGGTGCTGGCGTCCTTGTTCTTCTATCTCAAACGCACTTCGCAACCGCGCGTGCAACATTGGCGTGAAGGCGATGAAGATATTCTGCGGGTCGGCGGGTCGATCTTTTTCGGCGCCAGCCATTACCTGCAAGTACGTCTGCAACGCATGCACGGCGCGCGAGTCGTGATCGAGGCGCAGCAGATCAACTTTATCGACTATTCGGGGGTGGAAATGCTTCACCAGGAAGCACGACGGCTTCTGCGCCAGGATCGCAGCCTGACCCTGCGTGGTGCTCGGCCGCCAGTGATAGAAGAACTGAGAAAGCTCGAAGGCGCGGAGAAATGCCCGATCCGGTTTGAGGACTGATCTACGACGCTCCCGCCCTTGACTACAGCGCCAGCTGCCGACGAAGTTCGGCCAGCACCGGCGCCGTGTCCGGGCGCACGCCGCGCCACAGGAAGAACGCTTCCGCCGCTTGTTCAGCCAGCATGCCCAAGCCGTCCATGGATACCGCTGCGCCGTGTTCACTGGCCCAACGGCAGAAGGAAGTCGGCTCTTTGCCGTACATCATGTCGTAGCACACCGTCTTGCCCGGTTCGATCAGGCTGCTGGCAATCGGCGGCACATCGCCCGACAAGCTCGCCGATGTCGCATTGATGATCAGGTCCACCGGCTCGCACAACCAGTCGAAGCCACTGGCCGATACTGGCCCCAAGTCGCGGAACAGCTCCGCCAGGAGCTCGGCTTTCTCCACCGTGCGGTTGGCGATGATTACCGACGCCGGCTGCTCAGCCAGCAACGGTTCCAGCGCGCCACGCACCGCGCCGCCAGCACCGAGCAACAGGACGCGTTTACCCTTGAGGCTGAAACCGGCGTTGACGGTCAAGTCACGTACCAGCCCGGCGCCGTCGGTGTTGTCACCGAGCAGCGTGCCGTCGTCGAGTTTGCTCAAGGTGTTTACCGCGCCAGCCCGTTGTGCCCGTTGCGTCAGGCTGTCGGCCAGGCGAAAGGCCTCTTCCTTGAATGGCACCGTTACATTCGCCCCACGACCTTCGAGGAAAAATGCCCGGGCGAAGCCGGAAAAATCGTCGAGCGGCGCCAGCGAAGTGCTGTAGTCCAGTTCCTGAGCGGTTTGCTCGGCAAACAAACGGTGAATCAGCGGCGACTTGCTGTGGCCAATCGGGTTACCGAATACGACGTAACGGTCCATCAGAACTCCTCGTTCAGGCTTCGGCCAACCAATCGCGATCTTGCAGGAAGTATTCGGTCAGGCGTGCTTCTTCGCTACCGGGCTCGGCTTTCCAGTCGTAGCTCCAGCGCACTTGCGGCGGCAGCGACATGAGGATCGACTCGGTACGCCCGCCCGATTGCAGGCCGAACAGCGTGCCGCGGTCGTAGACCAGGTTGAACTCAACGTAGCGCCCGCGACGGAACTCCTGGAATTCACGCTGCTGGGCAGTGAATGGATCCTGCTTGCGGCGTTGCATGATCGGCAGGTAGGCGTCGATGTAGGCGTCACCGATGGCGCGCATGAAGGCGAAGCTGGTGTCGAAGTCCCACTCGTTCAAGTCATCGAAGAACAGACCGCCGATGCCGCGCGGCTCGTGACGGTGCTTGATGTGGAAGTAGCTGTCACACCAAGCTTTGTAGCGTGAATAGACGTCCGGACCGAACGGCGCACATGCCTGCTCGGCGACACGGTGCCAGTGCACGCAGTCATCGATGTTGCCGTAATAAGGGGTCAGGTCGAAGCCACCGCCGAACCACCAGACTGGTTCTTCACCTTCTTTTTCCGCGATGAAAAAGCGCACGTTGGCGTGGGAAGTCGGCACGTGCGGGTTGTGTGGGTGAATCACCAGCGACACGCCCAGGGCTTCGAAGCCACGCCCGGCCAGTTCTGGTCGATGAGCGCTGGCGGACGGTGGGAGGCCGCTGCCAAAGACGTGGGAAAAGTTGACGCCGCCCTTTTCGATCACCGCGCCGTTTTCGATCACTCGCGTGCGACCACCGCCACCGGCGGGCCGGGTCCAGGCGTCTTCGACGAAGTGCGTGCCACCGTCTTCGGCTTCCAGGGCAGCGCAAATGCGGTCTTGCAGGTCGAGCAGGTAGGCTTTTACGGCCTCGGTGCGGGTCGTCATGTCATCACCTTGAATCGGGCAAAGCTACGCGGCGCTCCATCGGAGCGGGGGCCGGCGCAAATGGGCGCGTAGCATAACATCGCAGATGGGCCTGCCGCAGTTGACGAAGGTCAAGCTTAGGAGTCCGATAGGGAGCTTCGCAAATGACCTAAGGAGAGTTCTGATGGCAAAGCGCATTCAGTTTCGCGCCCATGGCGGCCCCGAAGTGCTCGAGTATGTCGACTATCAACCCGCCGAGCCCGGCCCGCAGCAGGTTCGCGTGGTCAACAAGGCCATCGGCCTGAACTTCATCGATACCTACTACCGCAGTGGTCTCTATGCGCCACCCGCGCTGCCATCGGGCCTGGGTGCGGAAGGCGCGGGCGTGGTCGAGGCAGTGGGCAGCGAAGTCACACGCTTCAAGATCGGGGATCGTGTGGCGTACGGCAGCGGCCCATTGGGCGCTTATAGCGATATTCATGTGTTGCCGGAACCCAATCTGGTGCACCTGCCGGATGCCATCAGTTTCGAACAGGCTGCCGGGGTGATGCTTAAAGGCCTGACCGTGCAGTACCTGTTGCGCCAGACCTATGAACTCAAGGGCGGGGAAACCATCCTGTTTCACGCGGCAGCCGGCGGTGTCGGTTCACTGGCTTGCCAATGGGCCAAGGCGTTAGGCGTGAAGCTGATCGGAACGGTCAGCTCGCCGCAGAAAGCGGCGCTGGCAAAAGCCAACGGTGCCTGGGCAACCATCGATTACAGCCATGAAAACGTCGCACAACGCGTACTGGAATTGACTGACGGGAAAAAAGTCCCCGTGGTGTACGACGGCGTCGGCAAGGACACGTGGCTGACGTCGCTCGACAGCGTTGCTCCGCGCGGTCTTGTGGTGAGTTTCGGTAATGCGTCCGGAGCGGTCGACGGGGTGAACCTGGGGATTTTGGCGGCGAAGGGTTCGTTGTACGTCACCCGGCCGACGCTGGCGACTTACGCCAACAACGCCGAGAACCTGCAGCGCATGGCGGATGAGCTGTTTGAGATGATCATCAGCGGGAAGTTGAAGGTGGACATCAGCCAGAAGTATCCGCTGGCTGAAGCGGCGAAAGCGCAGGCTGAGTTGTCGGCGCGACGTACGACAGGCTCGACAGTTCTGCTGCCTTAAGAACGCCATCGCGGGCAAGCCCGCTCCCACAGTTGACCGAGTTTCCTCAGAGGAATGCGGTTAAGTGTGGGAGCGGGCTTGCCCGCGATTGGCAGCGCCGCGGTCTCAATCCGGGCGAATCACATTGCCCGTCGCCAGATCTCGAATCACGCTCGGATTCTTGCGTCCGCCCAGATTCCCGCCCAACACGTAATCCACCTGCCCACGAAAATACTGCTCGACGCGAATTCGCGTACGCGCCGCCGGCCGGCCCTGCGGGTTGGCCGACGTTGAAACCAACGGCCCGACCACCGCGCACAAATCCCTCACCAGCGGGTGATCGCTGACACGCAGCGCCACCGTTTCATGCACGCCGGTAATCCATTGCGGCAACATATTCTGATGCGGTACCAGCCAGGTGTTCGGCCCCGGCCAGGTGCTGGCCATGCGATCCATCCACAATTCAGGAAAGTCGTCGAAGAGGAAGTCGAACTGGCGAATGTTGTCGGCCACCAGAATCAACCCTTTTTCCACCGACCGCCCCTTGATCGCCAGCAGACGATAGACCGCCTCTTCGTCCCACGGGTCGCAACCCAGGCCCCACACGGCTTCGGTTGGATAGGCGATCACCGCCCCTGCGCGAACGGCTTGTGCGGCTTGTTGCACACGCCAACTGTTGACCATGAAAAACTCTCCGGAATAAGGCTCTGCGCAGTTTACCGATCTTCCTTATAAAACCTAGCTCACCCGTGCAAACCAACGTCCGCTTTCACAGACTGCCCGGCCGTCCATTTCCAGCTCCGTCAACGCCGCCAGCACTTTGGACAAGGCCCAGCCGCTGCTGACGGACAACGCTTCACTGGTGTGGGGCGCGGCGTGGAGCAACTTGAGCAACGGGTGCGTCACCGCTGGAGTGTCTGTGGATAACGGCAACCGTTGCCAGCCGCGTAGCGCTTCAAGGATATGTTCAATGGTTTCCACCAACACTGCGCCGTCGCGGATCAATTGATGACAGCCCTTGGCGCCAGGATGATGGATTGATCCCGGAATCGCGTAGACCTCGCGACCCTGTTCCGCCGCCAGCCTCGCGGTGATCAACGAACCGCTCGCAATACTGGCCTCGACCACCAGCACACCCAGGGACAAACCGCTGATGATCCGGTTGCGCCGAGGGAAGTTGCTGGCGCTAGGACCGGCGTCCAGCGGGAACTCGGAAAGCACCGCGCTACCCGATGCGATCATGGCGTCCGCCAGCCGCCGATTACGCTGTGGATAAAACTTTTCAAGTCCCGTGCCAAGTACACCGACCGTTCGCCCGCCCACGTCCAAAGCGGCCTGATGCGCGGCGGCATCGATGCCCAGCGCCAGACCGCTGGTAATGACGAAACCGGCACCGGCCAGACTGCGCGAAAACGCCGCGGCAGTGTCCATGCCCGGTCGCGATGCGCGACGACTGCCGACCATCGCCAGCTGTGGGATTTCCAGGATTCCCGGATCGCCCGCTACAAATAACAGCGGCGGCGCATCGCTGATCTGTGCCAGCAGCGCCGGGTAGTCAGGTTGGTCCCACATCAGTAAATGCTGGCCCGAACGCTCTAGCCAAGCCAATGCATGGCTCGCGCCATCGCGCACTTCCTGGGCCCGTCGCGCTTCGGCACACGCCAGCGGCAAGCCCAACGAGCGCCAGGCGCTGGCCGGTGCGCTGATGGCTTTGGAGGCCGAACCAAACGCTTCGAGCAATTTTCGAAATCGTGCAGGACCGATTTCCGGCAATCGGTGCAGGCGTAAACGAGCTTCCAGTTCCGCAGGGGAAACCGGTGTGACGGCAGACAGCGACATGGATCATCCTTGATCGTTATGAGCCCCGTTCAAACGGGAATAAGCTGTGGATAACTCTGTTGGTAACTTGTGGAGCAGGCTTACGGATTTCGCACCTTGTCCATGACGGCCAAGGAGCGCGACGCGGTGAGTACCAAACCGTAACTAAGCTTGTCGTAGGTGCGGAAAACCATCAGCAAACCCGCGCGCTCGTCGGGAATTTTCAACGGTTGACCGGTGATCCGGTCACGCACGGTTTCGCCGGTTTTCATCACCACCAGCACGTTGCCTTCGACCAGACCATCGCGCTGGCCTTTGTTCAAGGTGACAACATCCAGCGCACCAATCTGGGTAACCCCGCGCGGCACATCGATAATCAAGCCGTTGACCGGCGTCTTGGGCGCGCTGGGCATGAAGGTCGAGTTGATGGATCGCTCTTCACCGCTGAACAAACGGTCACCGAGTCGAACTTCCTGAGTCGTGCGTTGCAGCGCCAGGGTGGCGACGTCACCTTCGGTGGCGACAATCTCGCCGCCGCCGATGTCGTCGGCGTTGATCCCCAGAAACTCTTTGCTGTCGGGATCGGTATAGACCTTGCCCTGACGGAAGATGCCGTAGACCGGCTGGTTCGGATCGAAATGGCCACGGGCGAAGATACGATCACCGGTGCCGCTGAGCACGCGTTCGGCATCTCCGGCGACGATGTAGGGCGCCTTGTCGAAGTCCTCGACCTTGTCGACGATGCGGTTGCTCAACAAGAAGCTGTTGATCGATTTCAGCGGAATGCTCGGGATCGCGTCCGCCACCGGCGCGCTGCGTACCCGAGGCGAGAGCTTGATGGTGCCCCGGGAAGCGCCGCGATTGAGGGTCAGGCGCGGCTGACCATCGACGTAAACCAGCGACAACGAATCGCCGGGATAAATGAGATTGGGGTTTTCGATCTGTGGATTGGCTTGCCACAGCTCCGGCCATTTCCATGGCTCACGCAGAAATTTGCCTGAAATGTCCCAGAGTGTGTCCCCCGCGACCACCGTATATTGCGCTGGAAAACCTTCCTTGAGTTGCACCTGCCCGTGCGCCAAACCGGCCGAGGCCAGAAGGAGCAAGGCGAGTAGTGATTTCCTCATGCGGTGAATCCCTTTATTATGTGCGTTCGCGTGAAACGCCAGAGCCCTCGTGGCTCGCTCATCTATTCTGAAAAGAACAGGGAGCTACGCTTCACAACGGTAGCCGGCATCTTCGGACCCGCCAGGCCATCGCCCGACTTTACCTCACACGTGCAGCAATTGAGCTTATGGCCATTTTAGACATCCTCGAATTCCCCGACTCGCGCCTGCGCACGATCGCCAAACCGGTGACCGTAGTGGACGACGAAGTGCGTCAGTTGGTCGATGATATGTTTGAAACAATGTATGAAGCGCCAGGCATCGGCCTCGCCGCGACCCAGGTCAACGTGCACAAACGTATCGTCGTGATGGACCTCTCCGAAGACCGCAGCGAACCGCGGGTGTTCATCAACCCCGAGTTCGAAGCGCTGACCGACGAGATGGAGCAATACCAGGAAGGCTGCCTCTCGGTGCCGGGTTTCTACGAAAACGTCGACCGTCCGCAGAAGGTCAAGGTCAAGGCCCTGGATCGCGACGGCCAGCCTTACGAACTGATCGCCGAAGGCCTGCTCGCAGTGTGCATCCAGCACGAATGCGACCACCTGAATGGCAAATTGTTCGTCGACTACCTGTCCAACCTCAAACGCGACCGAATCAAGAAGAAACTGGAAAAGCTCCATCGCCAGAACGCTTGATGCCCTCCTTTCAAAGGCTTGCTGCGGCAAGCCTTTTTCTTTTCAGAGATTGCTCCCATGACTGAGCCACTGCGCATCGTCTTTGCCGGCACCCCGGAATTCGCCGCCGAACACCTCAAGGCCCTGCTCGACAGCCCTTACGAGATCGTCGCGGTCTACACCCAGCCGGACCGTCCGGCGGGTCGCGGGCAAAAACTGATGCCGAGCCCGGTCAAGCAACTCGCGCTGGAAAACAACATCCCGGTGCTGCAACCGCCCACCCTGCGCAACGAAGACGCTCAGGCCGAACTGGCTGCGCTCAAGCCGGACTTGCTGGTGGTGGTCGCCTACGGCCTGATCCTGCCGCAAGCGGTGCTGGATATTCCGCGCCTGGGTTGCATCAACAGCCATGCCTCCTTGCTACCGCGCTGGCGCGGTGCGGCGCCCATCCAGCGCGCCGTCGAGGCGGGCGATAGCGAAAGCGGCGTGACCGTGATGCGCATGGAGCTGGGCCTGGACACCGGGCCGATGCTGCTCAAAGTCACCACGCCGATCACCGCTGAAGACACCGGCGGCAGCCTCCACGACCGTTTGGCCGAAATGGGCCCACCGGCTGTGATTCAGGCGATTGCCGGGCTCGCCGCCGGCACGCTGAAGGGCGAAGTGCAGGACGACAGCCTCGCCACCTACGCGCACAAATTGAACAAGGACGAAGCACGCATCGACTGGAGCCGCCCGGCGGTTGAGCTGGAACGTCTGGTCCGTGCCTTCAACCCGTGGCCGATCACCCACAGCACGCTGAATGGCGAAGCCTTGAAAGTGCTGGCCGCTACAGTCGCCGAAGGGCAGGGCGCACCGGGGGAAATCCTCAGCGCCAGCAAGGACGGCTTGATCGTCGCCTGCGGCGAGCAGGCCTTGTGCCTGACCCGTTTGCAATTGCCTGGCGGCAAGGCGCTGAATTTCAGTGACCTGTTCAACAGCCGTCGTGAGAAATTCGCCGTCGGCACCGTGCTCGGCCAAGTGGCGGACGCTCAATGAATCCGCGTCTGGCCGCCGCCAAGGCACTGGCTGCTGTTCTCAACGGTAAAGCATCCCTCAACAGTTCGTTGCCCACACAAATGGACAAGGTTGAGGACCGCGATCGCGGCTTTACCCAGGACCTGGCGTTCGGCACTGCGCGCTGGCAACCGCGTTTGTCGGCGCTGGCGGCCAAGTTGCTGCAGAAGCCGTTCAAGGCGGCGGACGCTGATGTCGAGGCGTTGTTGCTGGTCGGTCTCTACCAATTGCTCTACACCCGCGTTCCGGCCCACGCCGCCATCGGCGAAACCGTGGGCTGCGCCGACAAGCTGAAAAAACCCTGGGCCAAGGCCTTGCTCAATGCCGTGCTGCGCCGCGCCCAGCGTGAAAGCGAAGCGCTGCTGGCCGAACTGGAACATGACCCGGTGGTGCGCACTGCCCATCCACGCTGGCTGCAGAAATCCCTGAAGGCCTTCTGGCCTGAGCAGTGGGAAGCCATTTGCGCCGCGAACAATGCGCATCCGCCGATGATTCTGCGGGTCAACCGTCGCCATCATTCTCGCGATGCGTATCTCGGGCTGCTGACGCAAGCCGGCATCGCCGCCACGCCGTGCATTTACAGCCAGGACGGCATCATCCTCGAAGCAGCAACCGACGTGCGCAGCCTGCCCGGCTTCGCCGAAGGCTGGATCAGCGTGCAGGACGAAGCAGCGCAACTGGCCGCCGACCTGCTCGACCTGGCGCCAGGCCAACGGGTGCTGGACGCCTGCTGCGCGCCGGGCGGCAAAACCTGCCACATTCTTGAGGCCGAGCCAAAACTGGCGGGCGTCGTGGCGGTGGACCTGGAGGCCAAGCGTCTGGTGCGGGTGCGCGAAAACCTTGCACGCCTTGGCCTGAGCGCCGAGCTGATCGCTGCCGATGGCCGCGACACCGCTACCTGGTGGGACGGCAAACCGTTTCAACGCATCTTGCTCGACGCGCCGTGTTCGGCCACCGGCGTAATCCGTCGTCACCCGGACATCAAACTGACACGCCAACCCGACGACATCGCCGCATTGGCGGTGCTGCAAGGTGAGCTGCTCGACGCCCTGTGGATAACTCTGGAAGTCGGCGGGATTCTGCTTTACGCCACCTGCTCCACGCTGCCGACCGAGAACACCGAGGTCATCGAAGCGTTCCTCGCTCGCACGCCGGGTGCCCGTGAGCTGGATCTCGCCACGACGGCCGGCATCAAGCAGCCGCACGGTCGCCAGTTGCTGGCTCAGGAAGGTGGCCACGACGGTTTCTACTACGCCAAGCTGATCAAGATCGCCGCCGCGCGCGGTTAACGGGATATCAAGGGAGTGACTGGATGAAAATCATCATCCTCGGCGCAGGGCAGGTCGGCGGTTCGCTGGCGGAACACTTGGCCAGCGAGGCCAACGACATCACCGTGGTGGACACCGATGGCGATCGCCTGCGTGACCTTGGTGATCGACTGGACATCCGCACCGTGCAAGGCCGCGGCTCGTTGCCGACGGTGCTGCGCCAGGCCGGCGCGGATGATGCCGACATGCTGGTGGCGGTGACCAACAGCGACGAAACCAACATGGTCGCCTGCCAGGTCGCCCACACCCTGTTCCACACCCCGACCAAAATTGCCCGGGTCCGCGAAGCGGCGTACCTCACCCGCTCCGAGTTGTTCGATAACGACGCGATTCCGGTGGACGTGCTGATCAGCCCGGAACAAGTGGTCACCAACTACATCAAGCGCCTGATCCAGCATCCGGGCGCCTTGCAGGTGATCGACTTCGCCGAAGGCAAAGCGCAATTGGTGGCCGTGAAGGCGTACTACGGCGGACCGCTGGTGGGTCAGCAATTGCGTCAGTTGCGCGAACACATGCCAAACGTTGAAACCCGTGTAGCGGCGATTTTTCGTCGTGATCGGCCGATTTTGCCTCAGGGCGATACCGTCATCGAGGCCGACGACGAAGTGTTTTTCATCGCCGCCAAAGCGAATATTCGTGCGGTGATGAGTGAAATGCGCCGTCTGGATGAAACGTACAAGCGTATCGTCATTGCCGGCGGCGGGCAGATCGGTGAGCGTCTGGCCGAGGCGATCGAAAGTCGCTACCAGGTCAAGATCATCGAGATGAACCCGGCACGCTGCCGCCATCTGTCGGACACCCTCGACAGCACCGTGGTGTTGCAGGGCAGTGCCTCCGACCGCGACTTGCTGTTGGAAGAGAACATTGCCGACGCGGATATCTTCCTGGCCCTGACCAACGATGACGAAGCCAACATCATGTCTTCGCTGCTGGCCAAGCGCCTGGGGGCGAAGAAGGTGATGACGATCATCAACAACCCGGCGTACGTTGATTTGATTCAGGGCGGCGACATCGACATTGCCATCAGTCCGCAACTGGCGACGATCGGTACCTTGCTGGCCCACGTGCGCCGTGGCGATATCGTCAGCGTGCACTCACTGCGCCGCGGCGCGGCGGAGGCCATTGAGGCGATTGCTCATGGTGACGCGAAGTCGAGCAAGGTAATCGGCAAGGCCATCGAGAACATCGGCTTGCCGCCAGGCACAACGATTGGCGCGATCATTCGTGATGAAGAAGTGATCATTGCCCACGACGATACAGTGATCGAAACGGGCGACCATGTGATTCTATTCCTTGTGGATAAGAAGCATATTCGGGATGTGGAAAAGCTGTTTCATGTGGGGTTGAGCTTTTTCTGATCCGTATTTTGCGGAGACTGGACTGGCCTCTTCGCGGGCAAGCCCGCTCCCACAGGAGTCTCGGCCTTACGCAAGAAAGGTGTTCACTGCAAAACCCTGTGGGAGCGGGCTTGCCCGCGATAGCGATCTCAAGAACACACGGCCATCCCTGAAAAACCTCAACAAGGAGTCCTCCCATGCTCGAATCCCTGGAAAAAATGCTCGCCAAGGGTGTGGATAACTCATTGCTGCGCTTTGGGCTGGGCAAGGGTTACCTGGATCTTGGGGAAAACGCCAAGGCCGCCGAGCATTTCCAGCGTTGCGTCGAATTCGATCCGAAGTATTCGGCGGCCTGGAAACTATTGGGCAAGGCTCATCTGGCACTCGCAGACTTCGCGGCCGCGCGTCAGGCATCGGAACAAGGTCTGGAAGCTGCCCGCGCCCATGGCGACAAGCAAGCAGAGAAAGAGATGACGGTATTTCTGAAAAAGCTTGAACGCCAGTCGCACTGATCAGAGATAGCGCAAGCCTATGCCATCGGCATCGACCAACACCACTTCCATACGCACCCGCGGAGCACCTGTGGGTAAGTCCTGCACTTGACCGTAAACCACCGCGCCTCTGGACAACGACGACAAGCGCGGATGCTTGACGTAGACGCCTGTATCCGAAAGATTGCGGGTCTGGCCGAGGCATTCGCCAAAGCTTTCGTGAGTGATCTTGATGCGAAACGATTTGCGAAGTTCGGACATCTTTTGCGCCCTTGAATGAACGGTTGTGGATAACCTTGGCCCCAAGGTTATCCACAGATCATGCCAATCGAGTCAATACCAGCGCTCTTCGCCTGGCGGACGTTTCTTGAAGCGTTTCATGCTCCACATGTATTGGCTCGGATACGCCCGCACATAACGCTCCACGACCTGGCTCATGGCGGCGCAGGAGGTCTCGGTATCCGTGCTGTACATGGCCTCTGGCGCGGCTTCAAGGATCACTTTGTAGCCGGAACCGTCCGGCAACCGCAGCGCATGCAGGAACACACCGACGGCTTTACCGCCAGCGAGCATGTTCGGCACAAATTTACTGGTCAGCGCCTGAGTGGCGAAGAACGGTACAAAGATCCCGGCGGATTCAGCCGGTTCAGGGTCAGCCGGAATGCCGACCGCACCACCTTTGCGCACTTCCTTGATAACGCTGAGGATGCCTTCCTTGGTCGAGGCGGCCACCCGGTTGCCCAACTGGACACGTTGCTTGCGCAGCAAATCATCCACCGCCTTAAGCTTGGGCGGACGATAGAAGATGATCGGTTTGCACTGGCTGCAATAGAAGTGGTTCAACACTTCCCAATTGCCCAGGTGGCTGGTGATGCCGACGACACCTTTGCCGGAGGCAAGCGCGTCTTTCAATACGTCGAGGCCTTCGACTTCGCGCACCAGATCAATCGAGCGCTGGGCCGGCCAGATCCACGCACACGCGCTTTCCGTCAACGACTTGCCAATGTCTTTCAGGCTCTGGCCCACCAGACGCTCACGCTCAGCCGGGTCCATCTCGGGAAAGCACTTGGAAAGGTTGATCCGCACCACGTCGCGGGAACGGTTAGGGGTTTTCCACATGACCCAGCCAATGGCCGAGCCGACGGCTTGCACTGCCCGCCAGGGAAGCAAGGCAAACAGCCGCAGAGCGCCTACCAGCAAGGCGCCTTTAAACTTATCCACAGGTCACTCCTGATCTTGTGCTGTGCGCGAGGCGGCCATTCTAACCGCCGTTGGCGAGCTGAGCGTAGCGGTCGCAGTCTTGCGTGTGGTCCATGACCATGCCCGACGCCTGCATCAGCGCGTAGCAAATGGTCGGGCCAACGAAGGTGAACCCGGCCTTTTTCAAGCCTTTGCTCATCTCCACGGCGACTGGCGTGACCGCCGGCACCTCGGTGCGATCCTTGAAATGATTGATCACCGGCGTGCCGCCAACGAAAGACCAGAGAAACTCCACCGGGTCTTCCAGCGTCAGCCAGGCCTGGGCGTTGCGCCGGGCTGCGTTGAGTTTCAGGCGATTGCGGATGATGCCTGGATCGAGCATCAACTCATCGATTTCCGCATCGCTCATTTGCGCCACACGCTGGACGTCGAAGCCGAACAACACCTCGCGATAACGCTCACGTTTGCGCAGCACGGTGATCCATGAGAGGCCGGCCTGGAACCCTTCGAGCAAAAGCAACTCGAACAATCCCTGCGCATCGCGTAGCGGCGCGCCCCACTCCTGGTCGTGATAAGCCATGTACAGCGGATCTTCGGAACACCAAAAGCAGCGTGGCATAAGGCTCCAGGGGGCGTGCGCAGCAATGAATCGGGTATACTCCCGCTCTTTAAATCGCAGCCCAAGAAACAGGTGAATTTCGTGAGCCAGCCTACGCCAGCCGTGCGTACCTTCCAAGACTTGATCCTCGCCCTCCAGCAATACTGGGCCGAGCAAGGTTGCGTGGTACTTCAGCCCTACGATATGGAAGTAGGCGCCGGTACTTTCCACACTGCCACGTTTCTGCGCGCCATCGGCCCGGAAACCTGGAACGCCGCTTATGTGCAGCCCAGTCGTCGCCCGACTGACGGCCGCTACGGCGAAAACCCGAACCGTCTGCAGCACTACTACCAGTTCCAGGTTGTCCTGAAGCCGAACCCGGACAATTTCCAGGAACTGTACCTGGGCTCCCTCAAACACGTTGGCCTGGACCCGTTGGTCCACGACATTCGCTTCGTCGAAGACAACTGGGAATCGCCGACACTGGGCGCCTGGGGTCTGGGCTGGGAAGTCTGGCTCAACGGCATGGAAGTGACGCAGTTCACTTACTTCCAGCAAGCGGGCGGCATCGAGTGCTACCCGGTGACCGGCGAGATCACTTACGGCCTCGAACGTCTGGCCATGTACCTGCAAGGCGTGGACTCGGTCTACGACCTGGTCTGGGCAGACGGTCCGTTCGGTAAAGTGACCTACGGCGACGTGTTCCACCAGAACGAAGTGGAGCAGTCGACCTACAACTTCGAACACGCCAACGTCGAGAAGCTGTTCGAACTGTTCGATTTCTACGAAAGCGAAGCCAAGCGCCTGATCGAACTCGACCAGCCGCTGCCGTTGCCAAGCTACGAAATGGTGTTGAAGGCGTCCCATACCTTCAACCTGCTGGATGCGCGCCGGGCGATCTCGGTAACCGCGCGTCAGCAATACATCCTGCGTGTACGCACCCTGGCGCGTTCCGTTGCGCAAGCCTACCTGCTGGCTCGCGCCAAGCTGGGCTTCCCGATGGCGACCCCGGACCTGCGTGATGAAGTACTGGCCAAGCTGGAGGCTGCACAATGAGTGCTCAAGATTTTCTGGTTGAACTGGGCACCGAAGAACTGCCACCTAAAGCCCTGAACACCCTGGCCGATGCGTTCCTGGCCGGTATCGACAAGGGCTTGCAGGCCGCCGGCCTGAACTACGAGACCAAAACCGTCTACGCCGCGCCCCGTCGCCTGGCTGTGCTGATCACTTCGCTGGCCACCCACCAGCCTGATCGCAGCATCAACCTCGACGGCCCGCCACGTCAGGCCGCGTTTGATGCCGAAGGCAACCCGACTCAAGCGGCACTGGGTTTTGCCAAGAAGTGCGGCGTCGACCTGAGCGAAATCGATCAGAGCGGCCCGAAACTGCGCTACAGCCAAAGCATCGCCGGTAAACCGACCGCTAGCCTGCTGCCGACCATCGTCGAAGATTCCCTGAACGACCTGCCGATTCCCAAGCGCATGCGCTGGGGTGCTCGCAAGGAAGAATTCGTTCGCCCGACCCAATGGCTGGTGATGTTGCTTGGTGACCAGGTTATCGACTGCACCATCCTCGCCCAGAAGGCTGGCCGTGATTCCCGTGGTCACCGCTTCCATCACCCGGAAAGTGTGCGCATCACTTCGCCGGCCAATTATCTGGCCGACCTGCGTGGCGCTTACGTGCTGGCCGATGCCAACGAGCGTCGTGCGCTGATCAGCAAGCGCACCGAAGAGCTGGCGACGATGCAGGAAGGTACTGCAATCGTTCCGCCTGCCTTGCTCGACGAAGTGACTGCGCTGGTTGAATGGCCGGTGCCGCTGGTGTGCTCGTTCGAGGAACGTTTCCTCGACGTGCCGCAAGAAGCCCTGATCACCACCATGCAGGACAACCAGAAGTATTTCTGCCTGCTGGATGCCGACGGCAAGTTGCTGCCACGTTTCATTACCGTGGCCAACATCGAAAGCAAAGACCCGCAGCAGATCATCGCTGGTAACGAGAAAGTGGTTCGCCCACGCCTGACCGACGCCGAGTTCTTCTTCAAGCAAGACAAGAAGCAGAAACTCGAAGACTTCAATCTGCGTCTGCAGAACGTGGTGTTCCAGGAAAAACTCGGCAGCGTCTACGACAAGGCCGAGCGCGTTTCCAAGTTGGCCGCGTTCATCGCGCAACGCATTGGCGGCAACGCAGCCTGGGCTTCCCGTGCCGGCCTGCTGTCCAAGTGCGACCTGGCGACCGAGATGGTCGGTGAGTTCCCGGAGATGCAAGGCGTCGCCGGTTACTACTACGCCCTCAACGACGGCGAGCCGGAAGATGTTGCCCTGGCACTGAACGAGCAATACATGCCGCGCGGTGCCGGCGCTGAACTGCCGACCACCCTGACCGGTGCGGCCGTGGCCATCGCCGACAAGCTCGACACCCTGGTCGGTATTTTCGGCATCGGCATGTTGCCAACCGGCAGCAAAGACCCGTATGCCTTGCGCCGTGCCGCGCTCGGCGTGTTGCGCATCCTGATCGACAAGAAGCTCGACCTCGACCTCAACGATGCCGTGGCGTTTGCCGTGAATGCGTTCGGTACCAAGGTGAAGGCTGCCGGTCTGAATGACTCGGTGCTGGAATTCATCTTCGACCGTCTGCGTGCTCGTTATGAAGACGAAGGCGTGGATGTCGGCACTTACCTGTCGGTACGTGCCCTGAAGCCGGGTTCGGCGCTGGACTTCGACCAACGCGTACAAGCGGTGGAAGCGTTCCGCAAGTTGCCGGAAGCCGCTGCCCTCGCTGCAGTGAACAAGCGCGTGTCGAACTTGCTGAGCAAGGTCGAAGGCTCTGTTCCGTCGGTCGTGGAAGCCAAGTACTTCGACAACGCCAACGAATTCTCCCTGTACTCGGCGATCCAGCAGGCTGACCAGGCTGTACAGCCAATGGCCGCTGCGCGTCAGTACCGTGAATCGCTGGCACGTCTGGCTGCCTTGCGCGAGCCGGTGGATGCATTCTTCGAGGCCGTGATGGTCAACGCTGAAGATCCCAAGGTCCGCGCCAACCGCTATGCATTGCTGGCGCGTCTGCGTGGGCTGTTCCTCGGCGTCGCCGACATTTCGATGCTGGGCTGAGGAGCTGCTGTTGAAACTGCTGATTCTCGATCGGGACGGGGTGATCAATTACGACTCCGACGCTTACATCAAGTCGGTGGAGGAGTGGATTCCGCTCCCGGGTTCGATCGAGGCGATTGCGCAGTTGAGCAAGGCCGGCTGGACGGTGGCGGTGGCTACCAACCAGTCGGGCATTGCTCGCGGTTATTACGACATCGCCACCCTGGACGCCATGCATGAGCGCCTGCGCGCGCTGGTGGCGGAGCAGGGCGGTAAAGTCGGGCTGATCGTCTATTGCCCGCACGGGCCGGACGACGGCTGCGATTGCCGCAAGCCAAAACCGGGGATGTTGAAAACCATCGCCGCGCATTACAACGTTTCGCTGACTAATCTATGGTTCGTTGGCGACACGCTCGGTGACCTGGAAGCCGCCAAAGCCGTCGATTCTCAGCCAGTTTTGGTAAAGACCGGGAAAGGCGAAAAGACTGCGGGCAAGACCCTACCGGTGGGCACCTTGATTTTTGACGATCTTGCGGCGATTGCCGCAGAACTTATCCACAATTAGAGTGCTTTCGAATTTCCTGACCAAGGATTGATCGGGAGTGCACTTTATATAGACGGGCAGAGCCCGCACGGTAAATGTCGCCATGTCGATACTGCAGGCCATCAGAACCTTCCTCTTTTACCTGCTGCTGGGCACCAGCTCCTTGCTTTGGTGCAGCCTGAGCTTTTTTATCGCGCCTTTTCTGCCGTTCAAGGCGCGCTATCGCTTTATCAATGTCTATTGGTGCCGTTGCGCCTTGTGGCTGAGCAAAGTATTTCTGGGCATCAGCTACGAAGTGAAGGGCGCCGAGAACGTACCAGACCAACCCTGCGTGATTCAGTCGAACCACCAGAGCACCTGGGAGACGTTCTTTCTCTCGGCTTACTTCGAGCCTTTGAGCCAGGTGTTGAAGCGTGAACTGCTTTACGTCCCGTTCTTCGGTTGGGCCATGGCCATGCTGCGTCCGATCGCCATCGATCGCGACAATCCGAAAGCTGCGCTCAAGCATGTGGCGAAGAAGGGCGACGAATTGCTCAAGGATGGCGTTTGGGTACTGATTTTCCCGGAAGGGACGCGGGTTCCCTTTGGCACCATCGGCAAGTTCTCCCGCGGAGGCACCGCGTTGGCGGTCAACGCGGCACTTCCAGTGCTGCCGATTGCACACAATGCCGGCAAATTCTGGCCGAAAACCGGTTGGGCAAAGAAGCAGGGCGTGATCACCGTGATCATTGGCGCACCTATGTACGCCGAGGGTAGCGGGCCGCGCGCCATTGCCGATCTGAACGACCGTGTGCAGCACTGGAACGAACAGATGCAACGTGAGATGGGTTCGCTGCCAGCAGCTCCTGAAGCACCCTCAGCGAACGACCAGGTGGCTGTCTGAGATTCTGTGGATAACCTGTGTACCGTTTCTCCGGAAAGCGGCTCGTTTCGTTCGTAAGCATATGATTTATATGTATATTTCCTAATCTCATAAAATTCCGAAAAAGGTGCATAAGTTTTTTTCGGGCGCAAAAAAACCGGCTGATATAGCCGGTTTTTTTATGCCTGGAATTTCTGTGTTTCAGTGACTGAACAATGGCTGTACCAGGTTGTTAACGGGGTAGCTAACACCCAATAAAAAAGGCCAACGCTGAGCGTTGGCCTTTTGGGTTTGGCAGGATTTCGCTGAATCAGAAGTCCAGGTTGGAAACCGCCAAGGCGTTGCTTTCGATGAAGTCACGACGAGGTTCGACCGCGTCACCCATCAGGGTGTTGAAGATCTGGTCTGCGCCAATGGCGTCTTCGATGGTCACTTTGAGCATCCGGCGCTGGCTAGGGTCCATCGTGGTTTCCCACAGCTGATCCGGGTTCATTTCGCCCAGACCTTTGTATCGCTGGATGGTGTGACGCTTGGTGCTTTCAGCCATCAACCATTCAAGGGCTTCCTTGAACTCGGTGACCGGCTTCTTGCGCTCGCCACGCTGGATGTACGCGCCGTCGTCCAGCAAGGTGCTCAATTGAGCGCCGAGGGATACCACGGTTTTGTAGTCATTGCTGCCGAAGAAGTCGCGGTTGAAGGTGACGTAGTTCGACAGGCCATGAGAGATCAACTCGACCTCTGGCAGCCAGACGTTACGTTCACGGTCTTCACGCAGACTGGCTTTATACACCAGGCCGGACTTCTCAACAGTGCGCAGACGAACTTCGTACTGAGCCAGCCAATCCTGCATCGCTGCGTGATCGGACAGTTGCTCCATGCTCACCGCAGGCAGGTAGATGAAGTGTTCGGTCAGTTCCTGTGGATACAGGCGCGACAGACGCTTGAGGGTCTTCATCACCAGACGGAAGTCATTCACCAGACGCTCGAGGGCAGGACCGGAAATACCCGGTGCTTCCTCGTTCAGGTGCAGGCTCGCGTCTTCCAGGGCCGACTGCGTCATGTACTCTTCCATGGCGTCGTCGTCTTTGATGTATTGCTCTTGCTTGCCCTTCTTGACCTTGTACAGCGGTGGCTGGGCGATGTAGATGTAGCCACGCTCGATCAGCTCAGGCAACTGACGGAAGAAGAAAGTCAGTAGCAGGGTACGGATGTGCGAACCGTCGACGTCAGCATCGGTCATGATGATGATGTTGTGGTAACGCAGTTTCGCAATGTTGTACTCGTCGCGGCCAATGCCGCAGCCGAGTGCGGTGATCAAGGTGCCCACTTCTTGCGAAGAGATCATCTTGTCGAATCGCGCCTTTTCAACGTTCAGGATCTTGCCTTTGAGCGGCAGGATGGCCTGGGTTTTGCGGTTACGTCCCTGCTTGGCGGAACCGCCAGCAGAGTCACCTTCCACGAGATACAGTTCGGAGAGGGCAGGGTCCTTTTCCTGGCAGTCAGCCAGTTTGCCCGGCAGGCCGGCAATATCCAGCGCGCCTTTACGACGGGTCATCTCACGGGCTTTACGCGCCGCTTCCCGCGCACGAGCAGCATCGATCATCTTGCCGACGACCAGCTTGGCTTCGTTCGGGTTTTCCAGCAGGAAGTCGGAGAAGTACTTACCCATTTCCTGTTCGACCGCGGTCTTCACTTCGGAAGAGACCAGCTTGTCTTTGGTCTGGGAGCTGAACTTAGGATCCGGTACTTTCACCGAAATGATCGCGGTCAGGCCTTCGCGGGCATCGTCACCGGTGGTGGCGACCTTGTGCTTCTTGGCCAGGCCTTCAGCTTCGATGTAGGTGTTCAGGTTACGCGTCAGTGCGGAACGGAAACCCACCAAGTGAGTGCCGCCATCGCGCTGTGGAATGTTGTTGGTGAAGCACAACAGGTTCTCGTTGAAGCTGTCGTTCCACTGCAGGGCGATTTCCACGCCGATGCCGTCTTCACGCTGGATGTTGAAGTGGAACACCTGGTTGACCGGAGTCTTGTTGGTGTTCAGGTATTCAACGAACGCACGCAGGCCGCCTTCGTATTTGAACAGCTCTTCCTTGCCGCTGCGCTCGTCCTTGAGGACGATGCCGACACCGGAGTTGAGGAAGGACAGTTCACGGATCCGCTTGGCCAGGATGTCCCAGCTAAAGTGGATATTCTTGAAGGTCAGGTCGGAAGGCTTGAAGTGAATCTGGGTACCGGTGGTTTCGCTCTCGCCGACGATTTTCATCGGCTCTTTCGGAACACCGTGGATGTAGGTCTGTTCCCAGATCTTGCCACTGCGGCGAACGGTCAGGACCAACTCTTCGGACAGGGCGTTAACAACCGAAACACCTACACCGTGCAGACCGCCGGAAACCTTGTACGAGTTATCGTCGAACTTACCGCCGGCGTGCAGTACGGTCATGATGACCTCAGCTGCCGAGACGCCTTCTTCTTTGTGCACGTCTACCGGGATGCCACGACCGTTATCGCGAACGGTGATGGATTCGTCCGGGTGGATAATGATGCTGATGTCATCGCAGTGGCCAGCGAGCGCTTCATCGATGGAGTTGTCGACTACCTCGAAGACCATGTGGTGCAGACCGCTACCATCGTCGGTGTCACCAATGTACATACCGGGACGTTTGCGTACGGCATCCAGGCCTTTCAGCACTTTAATGCTCGTTGAGTCGTAGGTATTCGTATTTTCTTCGCTCAATGCCTTCACTCCCGATGGTCGTGGGTCTGGGTGATACGGCCCTGTTCCACGTGGAACAGAGCGACTGGCGTTTCCGTCTGCCAGCCTTCCCTCAATAATTCGTGATCTACACAGGTGATAAACACCTGGCAGCGTAAGTCTTCCAGCAAGCGGCAGAGCGCGCGACGGTGGTGCTCGTCCAGTTCGGACGGCAAGTCATCCACTAGATAAATACACTGTCCGCGCCGGGCTTGGCTCACAAGGTGCCCCTGGGCGATCCGCAATGCACAGACCACTAACTTCTGCTGACCGCGGGACAAGATGTCTGCGGCATTATGTGCGCCCAATCTGAGACGCAAATCAGCACGTTGTGGTCCGGCCTGGGTGTGACCCATTTGCTGATCCCGCTGAAGGGAACCGGCGAGCACTGCGCTCAATTCGCGGTCCTTGTCCCAACCTCGGTAATAGCTGAGCGTCAAACCTTCAAGCTCAACCAGTTCGCTCAAGGTCTGTTCAAAGACTGGTTTCAAGGCTTTGATGTAAGCGCGGCGGTATTCATCTATTTCTGCGCTGGCTTGGCACAACTCTCTGTCCCAAACCGCTTGCGAAACGGCGTCAAGTGTACCATGTCGCAGCCAAGAGTTTCTCTGGCGCAAGGCCTTCTGCAAGCGCTGCCAAGTGGACATGAATCGCGGTTCCACGTGGAACACGCCCCAGTCGAGAAACTGCCGGCGAATCTTGGGTGCACCTTCCAGCAAGCGAAAGCTGTCCGGGTTAATCAGCTGAAGCGGCAGGATCTCTGCCAGTTGCGCCGCACTGCGAGCATTCTGTCCATCGATACGGATTTGAAACTCGCCCTGACGGTCGCGGGAGATTCCCAAGGCGCTGTGCCCACCTTCCGCCAACTCCACCTGGCCAAAAACCGTGCATGCCAATTGCTCGTACTGAATCACTGGTAACAGGCGGGTGCTACGAAACGAACGGGCAAGCCCCAGCAGATGAATGGCTTCCAGAACACTGGTTTTGCCGCTGCCGTTGGCGCCGTAAAGAATGTTGATTCGGGGGGAGGGGGAGAAGGTCACCGGGTGCAGATTGCGCACCGCGGTGACCGAGACGCGACTTAAGGACATCTAGCTTCTGCTGAGCATGATTACAGACGCATCGGCATGACGACGTAGGCCGAATCATCGTTGTCGGACTCTTGCACCAGCGCACTGCTGTTGGAGTCGGACAGGATCAAACGAACCTGCTCTGTGGTCATCACACCCAGCACGTCGAGCAGGTAGCTGACGTTGAAACCGATTTCCAGATTGCCGCCGTTGTATTCAACGCCAACTTCTTCTTCAGCTTCTTCCTGCTCCGGGTTGTTTGCCTGGATCTTCAACTGACCGTTGGCCAATTGCAGACGAATACCACGGTATTTCTCGTTGGAGAGAATCGCGGTACGGCTGAACGCTTCACGCAATGCCTGACGATCCCCCAGTACCAGCTTGTCGCCACCTTTAGGCAGAACGCGCTCGTAGTCAGGGAACTTGCCGTCGACCAGCTTCGAGGTGAAGGTGAATTCGCCGGTGGTCGCGCGGATGTGGTGCTGACCCAGCACGATGCTGACGATGCCGTCCGGCTCAGTCAGCAGGCGTGCGAGTTCAAGGATACCCTTGCGCGGAACGATGACCTGGTGGCGATCCGGCTGACCGATATCAGCCTTCATCGAGCACATGGCCAGACGGTGACCGTCAGTGGCCACGGCGCGGATGATGCCTTCAGAAACCTCCAACAGCATGCCGTTCAGGTAATAACGCACGTCCTGCTGGGCCATGGCGAAGCTGGTGCGTTCGATCAGACGACGCAGTTTGCTTTGCTCCAGGCTGCAGGTCAGCGAGCCAGGACCTTCTTCGACAGTCGGGAAATCGTTGGCGGGCAGGGTCGACAGGGTGAAGCGGCTACGGCCGGCTTTCACCACCAGCTTCTGCTCGTCGACCTTGATGTCGATCAGCGCGTCGTTCGGCAGGCTTTTGCAGATGTCCATCAACTTGCGCGCAGGCACAGTAATGGAACCCGGATCGGCAGGCTCTTCGAGTTGCACGCGACCGACCAGCTCGACTTCCAGGTCGGTACCGGTCAGCGACAATTGCTGGCCTTCGACAACCAACAGCACGTTGGAGAGCACCGGCAAGGTCTGGCGGCGCTCGACGACGCCTGCGACCAGTTGCAGGGGTTTCAACAGGGCTTCGCGTTGAATGGTGAAATGCATGGTCTAGTCCCTTGCCTTAATAAGCTGCGCTGGTGTTCATCAAGTGGTCAGTGTACGCAGCAGGTTCTTGTAGTCCTCGCGGATGTCCGCGTCGGATTCCTTAAGTTCGTTGATCTTGCGGCAAGCGTGCAAAACGGTGGTGTGGTCCCGGCCGCCAAACACATCGCCGATTTCCGGCAGGCTGTGGTTAGTCAACTCCTTGGACAACGCCATTGCAACCTGACGCGGACGTGCGACCGAGCGTGAACGACGCTTGGACAGCAGGTCGGAGATCTTGATCTTGTAGTACTCAGCGACCGTGCGCTGAATGTTATCCACAGAGACCAGTTTGTCTTGCAGCGCCAACAAGTCCTTCAGGGATTCGCGAATCAACTCGATGGTGATGTCGCGGCCCATGAAGTGCGAGTGGGCGATCACGCGTTTCAGCGCGCCTTCCAGCTCACGGACGTTGGAGCGAATACGTTGCGCGATAAAGAACGCCGCATCGTGTGGCAGATCGACTTTGGCCTGATCGGCCTTTTTCATCAGGATCGCTACGCGGGTTTCCAGCTCTGGCGGCTCGACCGCTACGGTCAGGCCCCAGCCGAAGCGGGATTTCAGGCGCTCTTCAAGGCCTTCGATTTCTTTAGGATAGCGGTCACTGGTGAGAATGACCTGCTGACCACCTTCAAGCAGGGCGTTGAAGGTGTGGAAAAACTCTTCCTGGGAACGCTCTTTACGGGCAAAGAACTGAATGTCATCGATCAGCAACGCATCCACCGAGCGGTAGAAGCGCTTGAACTCGTTGATTGCGTTCAGTTGCAGAGCCTTGACCATGTCGGCCACGAACCGCTCCGAATGCAAGTAAACCACCTTGGCATTCGGGTTCTTCTTTAATAGGTGGTTACCCACAGCGTGCATCAAGTGGGTTTTACCCAAGCCGACGCCGCCATAAAGGAAGAGCGGGTTGTAACCGTGCTTCGGGTTATCCGCCACTTGCCAGGCCGCGGCCCGGGCCAACTGGTTGGACTTACCCTCGACGAAGTTTTCGAAGGTGAAGGTGCGGTTCAAGTAGCTGGTGTGCTTGAGCGCGCCTTCAACCTGCACGGTGCGCTGCTCTGAGCGAACCGGGGCCTGTTGCGAACTGGCGCCGGCCATCGGGTCGAAGCTGTCACGCGACGGCTCTTCACTGACTTCAGCAACTTTTTGCGTCGCACGCTTGGTCGGTGTGGTCGCCGGGGCGGGTGCCGGAGCGTTCACTGGCGCTTGGGTCGCCTGAGCTTGGGACGCAGCAGCGGCCAACGGCGCATTTGGAGCCGCACGCGGTGCTGAACTGCGTTTGCTGCCTATTAATAAGGAAAGCGCAGGCGCCATGCCATTGCCATGCTCATCCAGCAGTTCGAGGACACGGCCCAGGTATTTTTCATTGACCCAGTCGAGAACAAAACGATTCGGTGCGTAGACACGCAACTCGTCGCCTTCGGCTTCGACCTGTAGTGGACGGATCCAAGTGTTGAATTGTTGGGCAGGCAGCTCATCGCGCAAAAGCTCCACGCACTGCTGCCAAAGTTCCACTGACACGGATATCCCCTAAGTTGAAAGCCGGTGAGGCAAAAACAAGCGGCCATTGTAGCGACCAGACGTCCACTTATCCACATGCAGGTTGCGCACAGGCCATGAATTATCAACGCGTTACCCCTCATAAAGACGACCAACGGTATGTGCATAAGCTCTGTGGATAACCGACCATGAGGACACTGGACAAGTGGGGGCTAAACTCGGTGGATAACCTGCCTGTGGATAACTAGCCGTTCCACACACAGCTTATCCGATAGCGCAGCACAGGCTGACCACCGTTTTCCACTGTAGTTGTCATTCTCTGTACAGCACGGAGTAGAAGGTCTAAAGCCACTTATCCACAGAGGAAGGCGTCCCTAGCTTTTATAAGCTTTACAAAAAAGCTTTAAATAACTTCCTTCTTTATTTCTATATCTAGCGAAGGCTGCGCGAGCGAAAAAACGCCTGGAGATCTATTTATAAGGAAACGTTGGTTGGAAATTGACCTAGAGGCTTGCTTTCTCTAGAATCCCCGGTCTCTTAAAACGGGGGCCATTCCGGCCCGTTGTGGACGAACCAGGTAACACGACAATGAAACGTACTTTCCAACCAAGCACTATCAAACGCGCTCGTACCCACGGTTTCCGTGCTCGCATGGCAACCAAGAACGGTCGTGCCGTCCTGTCGCGTCGTCGCGCCAAAGGTCGTGCGCGTCTGGCAGTTTGATAATCCGGCACTGGAGGTGAGTCAGGACTTCAGTCGGGAAAAGCGTCTGCTTACTCCCCGGCATTTCAAGGCAGTCTTTGACTCCCCTACCGGCAAGGTTCCGGGGAAAAATCTCCTGCTCCTTGCGCGCAACAACGATCTCGATCACCCCCGTCTCGGGCTGGTTATCGGGAAGAAGAGCGTAAAGCTCTCCGTCGAGCGCAATCGCCTCAAACGTCTGATGCGCGAATCGTTTCGCCTGAACCAGGATTCGCTGGTCGGTTGGGACATCGTAATCGTCGCGCGCAAAGGTTTGGGTGACGTAGAAAACCCCGAATTGATTCAGCATTTCGGCAAGCTCTGGAAGCGTCTGGCACGTAGCAAGCCGGTACCAGCAGTCAACACCGAAACTGTAGGGGTAGACAGTCCCGATGCGTAAACTGGCCCTCGTTCCGATCCAGTTTTATCGCTATGCCATTAGTCCTCTGATGGCCAGTCACTGTCGTTTCTACCCCAGTTGTTCCTGCTACGCGTATGAAGCCATAGAAAATCATGGCCTTCTGCGCGGTGGCTGGCTGGCCTTTCGTCGTTTAGGTCGCTGTCATCCGTGGAATCCCGGTGGTTATGACCCGGTTCCATCTATCCCTACCTCCCGTTCTTCTTCGATGGCCGAGTAATCATGGATATCAAACGCACGATCCTGATCGTCGCCCTGGCAATCGTGTCCTACGTTATGGTTCTTAAATGGAACCAGGACTATGGCCAGGCTGCCCTGCCGACTCAGAATGTTGCTTCCAGTACTTCCGCACCGGGCCTACCGGACACGGCGACTGGCAATAATGCTTCTGTCAGTGACGACATTCCACGCGCCGCAAGCGATACCAGTGCGACTGCACCTGCTGAAACACCGGTAGCTGCAAGCAAAGACCTCATCCAGATCAAAACGGATGTGCTCAACCTGGCTATCGATCCACAAGGTGGTGATGTTGCCCAGCTGACGCTGCCGCTGTATCCACGTCGCCAGGACCATCCGGAAATTCCATTCCAGTTGTTCGATAACGGCAACGAGCGGACTTATCTGGCCCAGAGCGGTTTGATCGGTACCGATGGTCCGGACGCAAGTCCTGCCGGTCGTCCGGTTTACTCCTCGGAGAAGAAGATCTACCAACTGGCTGACGGTCAGGACCAATTGGTCGTGGACCTGAAGTTCAGCAAGGACGGCGTCAACTACATCAAGCGTTTCACCGTGAAACGTGGCCTGTATGACGTAACCGTTACCTACTTGATCGACAACGAAAGCGCCAAGCCTTGGTCCGGTGCGATGTTCGCTCAATTGAAGCGTGACGCCAGCGCCGATCCATCGTCCAGCACTGCCACCGGTACCGCGACTTACCTGGGCGCTGCCCTGTGGACAAGTAACGAGCCGTACAAGAAAGTGTCCATGAAGGACATGGACAAGGTGACCGAAGACAAAACCAAGCCACCCATCACCTATAACGTGAATGGCGGCTGGGTTGCATGGTTGCAGCACTATTTTGTAACCGCATGGATTCCTCAGTCAGGCCAGAACAATGCGGTAGTTGCTCGTAAAGATGGCAAAGGCAACTACATCATCGGCTACACCGCGCCAGCATTGACTGTTGCGCCAGGTGCTAAAGCCGAGACCAGCGCAGTTCTGTACGCAGGTCCGAAAAGCCAGGCTGTGCTGAAACAGTTGTCCCCGGGTCTGGAACTGACCGTCGACTACGGCATTCTGTGGTTCATTGCCCAGCCAATTTTCTGGCTGCTGCAACATATCCACGCGCTGGTCGGTAACTGGGGCTGGTCGATCATCTTCCTGACCATGCTGATCAAAGGGCTTTTCTTCCCGCTGTCGGCTGCCAGCTACAAATCGATGGCCCGCATGCGCGCGGTGGCACCGAAACTGGCTGCACTGAAAGAGCAGCATGGCGACGACCGGCAGAAAATGTCGCAATCCATGATGGAGCTGTACAAGAAAGAGAAGATCAATCCGCTGGGTGGTTGCTTGCCAATCCTCGTGCAGATGCCAGTTTTCCTTTCGTTGTACTGGGTTCTGCTGGAAAGCGTTGAAATGCGCCAAGCGCCGTTCATGCTGTGGATTACTGACCTGTCGATCAAGGATCCGTTCTTCATTCTGCCGATCATCATGGGCGCAACCATGTTCATCCAGCAGCAGTTGAACCCTACACCTCCGGATCCGATGCAGGCCAAGGTGATGAAGCTGATGCCAATCATCTTCACCTTCTTCTTCCTGTGGTTCCCGGCGGGTCTGGTGCTGTACTGGGTAGTGAACAACTGCCTGTCCATCACCCAACAGTGGTACATCACTCGTAAAATCGAAGCGGCTACCAAAGCAGCTGCCTGATTTACACTGTGGATAACCACTCAAAACGCCCCCTAGTGGGGCGTTTTGCTATCTGTCACTTTTGTCTGGATACCGGTTTATGAGCGTTCCTCGTGAAACCATTGCAGCCGTCGCCACCGCTCAAGGTCGCGGTGGTGTGGGCATCGTCCGTATTTCCGGGCCGTTGGCGAGCCTTGCAGCCAAAGCCATCAGCGGTCGCGAACTGAAACCCCGATTTGCCCATTACGGCCCGTTTCTCAGTGAAAACGAAGAGGTGCTCGACGAAGGCATCGCGTTGTATTTCCCCGGACCGAACTCATTCACCGGCGAAGATGTGCTTGAACTGCAGGGGCACGGCGGGCCGATCGTGCTGGACATGTTGCTCAAGCGTTGCCTGGAACTGGGCTGTCGTCTCGCCCGTCCGGGTGAATTCAGTGAGCGAGCGTTCCTCAATGACAAACTCGATCTGGCCCAAGCGGAAGCTATCGCCGACTTGATCGAGGCAAGTTCTGCACAGGCCGCACGCAACGCGCTGCGTTCGTTGCAGGGTGCATTTTCCCAACGTGTGCATAACCTCACCGAACAACTGATTGGCCTGCGCATCTATGTCGAGGCGGCTATTGATTTTCCGGAAGAAGAAATCGATTTTCTAGCGGATGGTCACGTACTGGCCATGCTCGACAAAGTGCGCGACGAATTATCCACAGTGCTTCGTGAAGCCGGGCAAGGTGCCTTGCTGCGTGACGGGATGACGGTGGTCATTGCCGGCCGTCCGAATGCCGGTAAATCCAGCCTGTTGAATGCATTGGCTGGTAGAGAAGCCGCGATCGTCACCGAGATTGCCGGCACCACCCGGGACATTCTTCGCGAACATATCCACATCGATGGCATGCCGTTGCACGTGGTCGACACTGCAGGCTTGCGCGATACCGATGACCAGGTGGAAAAGATCGGGGTTGAACGGGCGTTGAAAGCCATCGGCGAGGCCGATCGCGTGCTGTTGGTGGTTGATGCGACCGCTCCAGAAGCACTTGATCCATTCGCTTTATGGCCGGAATTTCTCGAAATTCGCCCGGATCCGTCCAAAGTGACGCTGATTCGCAATAAGGCGGACCTGACCGGGGAAGCGATTGCCCTGGAAGTCAGTGACGATGGCCATGTCACGATCAGCCTCAGTGCAAAATCCGCCGGCATGGGTCTGGAACTGCTACGCGAGCATCTCAAGGCGTGCATGGGCTACGAGCAGACCTCGGAAAGCAGCTTCAGCGCACGCAGACGTCACCTTGAAGCGTTGCGACATGCCAGCGCGTCCCTTGAGCATGGCCGTGCACAGTTGACCCTGGCGGGGGCCGGTGAACTGCTGGCCGAAGATTTACGTCAGGCTCAGCACTCACTTGGTGAAATCACCGGTGCATTCAGCTCCGATGACCTGCTGGGACGCATTTTCTCCAGCTTCTGCATCGGTAAATAGTCCCGTCGTTATTCACAGACAGGCCATTCGAGCCTGTCTGTTCCCTCCCTTGTCCTGAATTTTTCTCCAGTGCCGAGCATATTCCTTCTGCTTGAGCGGATTTTCTGTGCCCGCAATTCGCTCAATCAGCGCTTTTCTGTGGATTAAGCCCTGTGAGTAACTGCCACTAAGGGCAGTTGATAACAGGGCCTCAAAACTGAAGATAACCGCCCCTGTGGATAACCACCCCTTTAATCCACAGGCTTAAACCGGTTATCCAAGGGCCTCATTGGCACATGACCACAGGGTTTTGAATCTCTGTACATATTGAATATAAAGGCCTGTAAAGATCTATCCACAGAAAGGTGCCTCAATAGAAATAAACATAAAAACAAAGATTTAATAAATTTCTTTCTTTTTAATTTCTATAACCCCGACTTCTCCACAGCTGGTTAAATTTTGTGCAAAGGGTTCTTTAGGAAGGGCGAAGTCCCTATACTTGCCGACCAGGTATAGAAACCTGAGCTCAAACTATTCCTGATTACCTGACTGAAGCAGGCACGAGGTGCGTGGTGGATTTCCCTTCCCGTTTTGAAGTGATCGTCATCGGCGGCGGTCATGCCGGTACCGAGGCTGCACTGGCGTCAGCACGCATGGGGGCAAAAACCCTGTTGCTGACGCATAACGTGGAAACCCTCGGTGCAATGAGTTGCAACCCCGCCATTGGTGGGATCGGTAAAAGCCACCTGGTCAAGGAAATCGATGCCCTCGGCGGCGCGATGGCCATGGCGACTGATAAGGGCGGTATTCAATTTCGCGTGTTGAACAGCCGCAAAGGCCCGGCCGTGCGAGCCACTCGCGCCCAGGCAGACCGGATTCTGTACAAAGCCGCTGTCCGCGAAACATTGGAAAACCAGCCCAACCTGTGGATATTTCAACAAGCCGCTGATGACCTGATCGTCGAACAGGAACAAGTGCGCGGTGTGGTTACCCAAATGGGCCTGCGTTTCCTGGCTGATTCCGTGGTATTGACGACTGGCACCTTCCTCGGTGGACTTATCCACATCGGAATGCAGAATTATTCCGGTGGTCGCGCTGGCGATCCGCCATCGATTGCCTTGGCTCGCCGCCTGCGTGAATTGCCACTGCGTGTCGGTCGCCTGAAAACCGGTACACCGCCACGTATCGATGGCCGTTCTGTGGATTTCTCGGTTATGACCGAGCAAGCAGGCGATACGCCGATCCCGGTGATGTCGTTCATGGGCTCCAAAGAGCAGCATCCGAAGCAGGTCAGCTGCTGGATTACCCACACAAACGCCCGTACACACGAAATCATTGCCGCTAACCTTGACCGTTCGCCGATGTATTCCGACGCAGGGCAGATCGAAGGCATCGGCCCACGGTACTGCCCGTCGATTGAAGACAAGATCCATCGCTTTGCCGACAAGGAAAGCCATCAGGTCTTCATCGAACCGGAAGGCTTGACCACCCACGAGCTGTACCCGAACGGGATATCCACATCCTTGCCGTTCGACGTGCAATTGCAGATCGTGCAATCGATTCGTGGCATGGAAAACGCGCACATCGTGCGTCCGGGCTATGCCATCGAATACGACTACTTCGACCCGCGAGACTTGAAGTACAGCCTCGAAACCAAAGTCATTGGCGGTCTGTTTTTCGCCGGGCAAATCAACGGCACCACCGGTTACGAAGAAGCCGGCGCCCAGGGTTTGTTGGCAGGTGCCAACGCCGCATTGCGTGCACAGGGCAAAGACGCCTGGTGTCCGCGCCGCGACGAGGCGTACATCGGTGTATTGGTCGACGACCTGATTACCCTGGGTACTCAAGAGCCGTACCGGATGTTCACTTCCCGTGCCGAGTACCGCCTGATCCTGCGCGAAGACAACGCCGATCTGCGCTTGACCGAAAAAGGTCGCGAGTTGGGTCTGGTCGATGACGCGCGCTGGGCGGCGTTCTGCAAGAAACGCGAAAGTATCGATCTGGAAGAGCAACGCCTGAAAAGTACCTGGGTCCGTCCCGGGACCGAGCAGGGCGATGCGATTTCCGAGAAGTTCGGTACGCCGCTGACCCACGAATACAATTTGCTCAACCTGCTGAGCCGTCCGGAAATCGACTACGCTGGTCTGATCGCCGTCACCGGTGGGGGTGCAGAAGATCCACAGGTCGCCGAACAGGTCGAAATCAAGACCAAGTACGCCGGTTACATCGATCGTCAACAGGATGAAATCGCTCGCTTACGAGCCAGCGAAGACACAAAACTGCCTGTGGATATCGATTACACGAACATTTCCGGTCTCTCCAAAGAGATCCAGAGCAAGCTCGGTGCGACCCGTCCAGAGACATTGGGCCAGGCGTCACGCATCCCGGGCGTTACCCCGGCAGCGATTTCGCTGTTGATGATTCATTTGAAAAAACGCGGCGCGGGCCGTCAGTTGGAGCAAAGCGCTTGAGTTCGTTGGTCACCTCGCAACACGCCGAAGAGTTATCCACAGGTGCTCGCCAACTCGGTGTCACACTGACAGAAACCCAGCACGCGCAGCTGCTGGGTTATCTGGCCCTGTTGATCAAATGGAACAAGGCTTACAACCTGACCGCCGTGCGTGATCCGGACGAAATGGTTTCCCGTCACCTGCTCGACAGTCTGAGCGTGATGTCGTTTGTCGAAGACGGCCGCTGGCTGGACGTTGGCAGCGGCGGTGGTATGCCGGGAATTCCGCTGGCCATCCTGTTTCCAGAGTCACAAGTGACTTGTCTGGACAGCAACGGCAAGAAAACCCGCTTCCTGACCCAGGTCAAACTCGAACTCAAACTGGATAACCTGCAAGTTATCCACAGTCGCGTCGAAGCCTTCCAGCCTGCACAGCCCTTCAACGGGATTATTTCCCGGGCTTTCAGCAGCATGGAGAACTTCAGCAACTGGACTCGCCACCTCGGCGATGCCGATACACGCTGGCTGGCAATGAAGGGCGTTCATCCGGCCGATGAGCTGGTAGCATTGCCGGCAGACTTCCACCTCGATAGCGAACACGCCCTGGCCGTACCTGGTTGCCAAGGCCAACGCCATCTGCTGATACTGCGCCGCACGGCATGATTGGGAACACAAGCAAGAATGGCTAAGGTATTCGCGATTGCGAACCAAAAGGGTGGTGTGGGCAAAACCACCACCTGCATCAACCTCGCAGCTTCCCTGGTCGCTACCAAGCGCCGGGTGCTGTTGATCGATCTCGATCCACAAGGCAACGCCACCATGGGTAGCGGTGTGGATAAACACGGCCTGGAAAACTCGGTCTACGACCTGTTGATCGGCGAATGCGACCTGGCTCAGGCCATGCACTATTCCGAGCACGGTGGTTACCAACTGTTGCCGGCCAACCGTGACCTGACCGCGGCTGAAGTGGTTCTGCTGGAAATGCAGATGAAGGAAAGTCGCCTGCGCAGCGCGCTGGCACCGATCCGCGAAAACTACGATTACATTTTGATCGACTGCCCGCCGTCGCTGTCGATGCTTACGCTTAACGCACTGGTCGCCGCTGACGGGGTAATTATCCCCATGCAGTGCGAGTATTTTGCGCTCGAAGGCTTGAGCGACCTTGTGGATAACATCAAGCGAATCGCTGAATTGCTTAACCCGAACCTGAAAGTCGAAGGCCTGCTGCGGACCATGTATGACCCGCGCCTGAGCCTGATGAACGACGTTTCGGCGCAGCTGAAGGAACACTTCGGCGAGCAGTTGTACGACACCGTCATCCCCCGAAACATCCGTCTGGCCGAAGCTCCCAGCTATGGCATGCCGGCGCTGGCTTATGACAAAGCATCGCGTGGCGCTATCGCCTATCTGGCACTGGCCGGCGAGCTGGTTCGTCGTCAACGCAAAAACTCACGCACTGCCGCCGCTCAGGCAACTTAAGGAATCCCCATGGCCGTCAAGAAACGAGGTCTCGGACGTGGACTGGATGCACTGCTGAGTGGTCCGACTGTCAGCTCGCTGGAAGAACAAGCGGTGCAAGCCGACCAGCGTGAGCTGCAGCACCTGCCCCTGGACCTGATCCAGCGCGGCAAGTACCAGCCGCGTCGGGACATGGATCCTCAGGCGCTGGAAGAGCTGGCGCAGTCGATCAAGGCCCAGGGCGTGATGCAGCCGATCGTTGTTCGACCAATCGGTAGCGGTCGATTCGAAATTATCGCCGGTGAACGCCGCTGGCGCGCCAGCCAGCAGGCTGGCAAGGAAACCATCCCTGCGATGGTCCGCGATGTGCCGGATGAAACGGCGATCGCCATGGCGCTGATCGAGAACATCCAGCGTGAAGACCTCAATCCGATTGAAGAAGCCGTGGCCTTGCAGCGTCTGCAGCAGGAATTCCAGCTGACGCAGCAACAAGTGGCCGAAGCGGTGGGCAAATCCCGCGTGACCGTGGCCAACCTGCTACGCTTGATCGCGTTGCCGGAAGTTATCAAGACCATGCTGTCGCACGGTGACCTGGAAATGGGTCATGCCCGTGCTTTGCTCGGGTTACCGGAGAATCAACAGGTTGAAGGGGCGCGACATGTTGTCGCACGGGGGCTGACTGTGCGCCAAACTGAGGCACTGGTTCGCCAGTGGTTGAGTGGCAAACAGGAGCCTGCTGAACCGGTAAAACCGGACCCGGATATCGCACGACTTGAGCAGCGCCTGGCTGAGCGCCTAGGCTCTGCGGTGCAGATCCGCCACGGTAAGAAGGGGAAAGGGCAGTTGGTGATTGGTTATAACTCCCTCGATGAGCTACAAGGTGTGCTTGCACATATTCGCTGAAACATTTCCTCATGTAGCGTGCAGGCGGAAATCACTACCTGACAGTTGAATAGGGGCTGAACCGCCCCTATACTCTGCGCGCATTTTGTCGGCACAAATTATGCCAAGTTATTGAATTCTGGCAGCCGACCATTGGAGAGCAATAGTGATGGAAACACGCACGCCAAACCGCTTGCCGTTCCATCGCCTGGCAGTTTTTCCGGTGTTAGCGGCTCAATTTGTCGTTTTGCTGATCGCCGCTTTGGCGCTCTGGCAATGGCACGGAGTCGTTGCCGGGTACTCAGGACTCTGCGGAGGCCTGATAGCCTTGCTGCCCAATGTTTATTTCGCTCACAGGGCATTTCGGTTTTCCGGCGCCCGAGCAGCTCAAGCCATCGTCCGGTCTTTTTATGCCGGTGAGGCGGGCAAACTGATTTTGACGGCAGTGCTCTTTGCATTGACGTTCGCAGGTGTGAAGCCATTGGCGCCGCTAGCTGTATTCGGCGTCTTCGTGTTGACCCAACTGGTCAGCTGGTTCGCGCCCCTGCTGATGAGAACAAGACTTTCGAGACCTTAGGGCGTTTGAGGCAACCATGGCAGAAACAACCGCTTCGGGCTATATCCAGCACCACTTGCAGAACCTGACCTTCGGGCAGCACCCAACTGGCGGGTGGGGTTTTGCCCACACCGCAGCAGAAGCCAAAGAAATGGGCTTCTGGGCTTTCCACGTCGATACACTCGGCTGGTCGGTCGCGTTGGGTCTGATTTTCGTTCTTCTTTTCCGCATGGCGGCAAAGAAAGCGACTTCCGGTCAGCCTGGTGCTTTGCAGAACTTCGTTGAAGTATTGGTCGAATTCGTCGATGGCAGCGTGAAAGACAGCTTCCATGGCCGTAGCCCGGTGATTGCACCGCTGGCACTGACCATCTTCGTCTGGGTGTTCCTGATGAACGCCGTCGACCTGATCCCGGTCGACTGGATTCCTCAGCTGGCCATCCTGATCACAGGCGACCATCACATTCCGTTCCGTGCAGTGTCGACCACTGACCCGAACGCGACCCTGGGCATGGCTCTGTCGGTGTTCGCGCTGATCATTTTCTACAGCATCAAGGTCAAGGGCATCGGCGGCTTCATCGGCGAACTGACCCTGCACCCTTTCGGCAGCAAGAACATCTTCGTTCAAGCCCTGCTGATTCCGGTGAACTTCCTGCTGGAGTTCGTGACGCTGGTGGCCAAGCCAATCTCCCTGGCACTGCGTCTGTTCGGCAACATGTACGCCGGCGAGCTGGTCTTCATTCTGATTGCTGTGATGTTCGGCAGCGGTCTGCTCTGGCTTAGCGGCCTGGGCATAGTTCTGCAGTGGGCGTGGGCTGTGTTCCACATCCTGATCATTACCCTGCAGGCGTTTATCTTCATGATGCTGACCATCGTTTACTTGTCGATGGCACACGAAGAGAACCATTAAGACCAGTCTCGACTGGTCTGATGTCCCACTCGGTCAAACGAGTGGGGGCCCGAACAGGGCTATGAAACGATTTGTTTTACCGCTTTAAAATCTAAAAAACCTAAACCATACGACGTAAAAGTCGGGAGGAAAGATGGAAACTGTAGTTGGTCTAACCGCTATCGCTGTTGCACTGTTGATCGGCCTGGGCGCACTGGGCACCGCAATTGGTTTCGGCCTGTTGGGTGGCAAGTTCCTGGAAGGCGCAGCGCGTCAGCCAGAGATGGTTCCAATGCTGCAAGTTAAAATGTTCATCGTTGCCGGTCTGCTCGACGCCGTAACCATGATCGGTGTTGGTATCGCTCTGTTCTTCACTTTCGCGAACCCATTCGTTGGTCAACTCGCTGGCTAATTACTCGAACCTTCGAGTAATTGGTGTGATGTGCAACGAACGAGCGAGGTGTTGGCGTGAACATTAATGCAACCCTGATTGGCCAGTCCGTTGCGTTCTTCATTTTTGTACTGTTTTGCATGAAGTTCGTGTGGCCTCCGGTCATCGCGGCTTTGCACGAACGTCAGAAGAAGATCGCGGATGGACTGGACGCTGCCGCCCGAGCAGCTCGCGACCTGGAATTGGCCCAAGATAAAGCGGGTCAACAACTGCGCGAAGCAAAAGCTCAGGCAGCCGAAATCATTGAGCAAGCCAAGAAACGCGGTAACCAGATTGTTGAAGAGGCTGTTGAAAAAGCCCGTATCGACGCTGACCGTGTGAAGGTTCAGGCTCAGGCCGAGATCGAGCAGGAACTGAACAGTGTCAAAGACGCGCTGCGTGCCCAATTGGGTAGCCTGGCAGTCTCCGGCGCCGAGAAGATCCTGGGTTCCACAATCGATCAAAACGCGCACGCGGAGCTGGTAAACAAACTGGCTGCTGAAATTTAAGCGAGGGCGATCATGGCAGAATTGACCACGTTGGCCCGACCTTACGCTAAGGCAGCCTTCGAGCACGCCCAGGCCCACCAGCAACTGGCCTCTTGGTCAGCCATGCTCGGCCTGGCTGCAGCAGTGTCGCAAGACGACACCATGCAGCGCGTGCTCAAGGCCCCGCGACTGACGAGCGCAAACAAGGCCGCCACGTTCATTGACGTGTGCGGCGACAAGTTTGATGAAAAGGCACAGAACTTCATCAACGTCGTTGCCGAAAACGACCGTCTCCCGCTTTTGCCGGAGATATCCGCTCTGTTCGACCTGTACAAGGCCGAACAAGAGAAGTCGGTAGACGTTGAAGTGACCAGTGCTTTTGCATTGAACCAAGAACAGCAAGACAAACTCGCCAAGGTTCTCAGTGCACGACTCAACCGGGAAGTGCGCCTGCAAGTCGAGGAAGACAAATCCCTTATTGGGGGCATTGTCATCCGCGCCGGCGACCTGGTTATCGATGGCTCGGTTCGCGGCAAACTCGCGAACCTTGCCGAAGCATTGAAATCTTGAGTTTGAAGGGGCAGCAGAGCAATGCAGCAACTCAATCCTTCCGAAATAAGTGAAATTATCAAGGGCCGCATCGACAAGCTCGATGTGACCTCCCAAGCCCGTAACGAAGGCACAGTCGTCAGCGTATCTGACGGTATCGTGCGGATTCACGGTCTGGCCGACGTAATGTACGGCGAGATGATCGAGTTTCCGGGCGGCGTCTTCGGTATGGCTCTCAACCTGGAGCAAGACTCCGTAGGTGCCGTTGTATTGGGCTCCTACCAGTCTCTGGCTGAAGGCATGAGCGCCAAGTGCACCGGCCGCATCCTCGAAGTTCCGGTTGGTAAGGAACTGCTGGGTCGCGTAGTCGACGCACTGGGTAACCCAGTTGACGGCAAAGGTCCGCTGAACAACACCGAGACCGATGCGGTCGAGAAAGTTGCTCCAGGCGTGATCTGGCGTAAGTCGGTAGACCAGCCTGTACAGACTGGCTACAAGGCTGTCGATGCCATGATCCCTGTCGGCCGTGGCCAGCGTGAGCTGATCATCGGTGACCGTCAGATCGGTAAAACCGCTCTGGCGATCGACGCGATCATCAACCAGAAAAACAGCGGCATTTTCTGCGTCTACGTAGCAATTGGTCAGAAACAATCGACCATCGCCAACGTGGTTCGCAAGCTGGAAGAAAACGGCGCACTGGCTAACACCATCGTCGTGGCCGCGAGCGCTTCGGAATCTGCAGCACTGCAATTCCTGGCACCGTACTCCGGTTGCACCATGGGTGAATTCTTCCGCGACCGCGGTGAAGACGCGCTGATCGTTTATGACGATCTGTCGAAGCAAGCAGTGGCTTACCGCCAGATTTCCCTGCTGCTGCGCCGTCCACCAGGCCGTGAAGCTTACCCAGGCGACGTGTTCTATCTCCACTCCCGTCTGCTGGAGCGCGCATCGCGCGTTTCGGAAGAATACGTAGAGAAGTTCACCAACGGCGCAGTGACCGGCAAAACCGGTTCCCTGACCGCACTGCCGATCATCGAAACCCAGGCTGGCGACGTTTCCGCGTTCGTTCCGACCAACGTGATTTCCATCACTGACGGTCAGATCTTCCTGGAATCGGCCATGTTCAACTCCGGGATCCGTCCTGCTGTGAACGCCGGTGTTTCGGTATCCCGTGTGGGTGGTGCCGCTCAGACCAAGATCATCAAGAAGCTCTCCGGTGGTATCCGTACCGCTCTGGCTCAGTACCGTGAACTGGCGGCATTCGCCCAGTTCGCTTCTGACCTGGACGAAGCGACCCGTAAGCAACTTGAGCATGGTCAGCGCGTTACCGAGCTGATGAAGCAGAAGCAATACGCACCAATGTCGATCGCTGACATGGCGCTGTCGCTGTATGCCGCTGAGCGTGGGTTCCTGACTGACGTCGAAATCGCCAAGATCGGCAGCTTTGAACAAGCGCTGATTTCTTACTTCAACCGCGATCACGCCGATTTGATGGCGAAGATCAACGTGAAGGGTGACTTCAATGACGAAATCGATGCAGGCATGAAAGCCGGTATCGAGAAGTTCAAGGCCACCCAAACCTGGTAAGCCGCAGCGGGAGCCGCAAGGCTCCCGCTTGCTAACCTGATAGGTGTTACATGGCAGGCGCAAAAGAGATTCGCAGTAAGATTGCGAGCATCAAAAGCACGCAAAAGATTACCAGCGCCATGGAAAAAGTGGCGGTCAGCAAAATGCGCAAGGCACAAATGCGCATGTCGGCTAGCCGTCCTTATGCGGAGCGCATCCGCCAGGTTATTGGCCATCTGGCCAACGCCAACCCGGAATATCGCCACCCGTTCATGATCGACCGTGAAGTAAAGCGCGTCGGTTATGTCGTGGTGAGCAGTGACCGTGGTCTGTGTGGTGGCTTGAACACCAACCTGTTCAAGGCCCTGGTCAAGGACATGGCGGTAAACCGCGAAAACGGCGTCGAGATCGATCTGTGTGTTGTTGGTAGCAAGGGTGCGGCTTTCTTCCGTAACTTCGGCGGTAACGTCGTTGCAGCTATCAGCCACCTGGGTGAAGAGCCGTCGATCAATGACCTGATCGGCAGCGTCAAGGTGATGCTGGATGCCTACCTGGACGGCCGTATTGATCGCCTGTCCGTGGTGTCCAACAAGTTCATCAACACCATGACGCAACAGCCTACCGTGGAGCAGTTGATTCCACTGGTGGCAACCCCGGATCAGGAACTCAAGCACCACTGGGATTATCTGTACGAACCGGACGCCAAAGAGCTGCTTGACGGCTTGATGGTCCGTTACGTGGAGTCGCAGGTCTACCAGGCGGTGGTCGAGAACAACGCGGCTGAACAAGCTGCGCGGATGATCGCGATGAAAAACGCTACCGACAACGCCGGTGATTTGATCAGCGATTTGCAGCTGGTCTACAACAAGGCGCGTCAGGCTGCGATCACCCAAGAGATCTCGGAAATCGTCGGCGGCGCTGCCGCGGTTTAACGGTTCAAATATTCAGAGGATCCAGCTATGAGTAGCGGACGTATCGTTCAAATCATCGGCGCCGTTATCGACGTGGAATTTCCACGCGACAGCGTACCGAGCATCTACAACGCGCTGAAAGTAGTGAGCGCGGCTGAAACCACCCTGGAAGTTCAGCAGCAGCTGGGCGACGGCGTGGTTCGTACCATTGCGATGGGTTCCACCGAGGGCTTGAAGCGCGGTCTGGAAGTCACTGACTCTGGCGCAGCCATCTCCGTACCGGTCGGTAAAGCGACTCTGGGCCGGATCATGGACGTTCTGGGTAACCCGATCGACGAAGCTGGCCCGATCGACACCGAAGAGCGCTGGGGCATTCACCGTCCTGCGCCAACCTTCGCTGAGCAAGCGGGCGGCAACGACCTGCTGGAAACCGGCATTAAGGTTATCGACCTGGTTTGCCCGTTCGCCAAGGGCGGTAAAGTAGGTCTGTTCGGTGGTGCCGGTGTAGGCAAAACCGTAAACATGATGGAACTGATCCGTAACATCGCCATCGAGCACAGCGGTTATTCCGTGTTCGCCGGTGTGGGTGAGCGTACTCGTGAGGGTAACGACTTCTACCACGAGATGAAGGATTCCAACGTTCTGGACAAAGTGGCACTGGTTTACGGTCAGATGAACGAGCCGCCGGGTAACCGTCTGCGCGTAGCACTGACCGGCCTGACCATGGCCGAGAAGTTCCGTGACGAAGGTAACGACGTTCTGCTGTTCGTCGACAACATCTATCGTTACACCCTGGCCGGTACTGAAGTATCCGCACTGCTGGGCCGTATGCCTTCCGCAGTAGGTTACCAGCCGACCCTGGCCGAAGAGATGGGTACTCTGCAAGAGCGTATCACTTCGACCAAAAACGGTTCGATCACCTCGATCCAAGCGGTATACGTACCTGCGGATGACTTGACTGACCCGTCGCCAGCGACCACCTTCGCCCACTTGGACGCCACCGTCGTTCTGTCCCGTGACATCGCTTCCCTGGGTATCTACCCAGCGGTCGATCCACTCGACTCGACTTCGCGCCAGCTGGACCCGAACGTAATCGGCCAGGACCACTACGACACCGCTCGCGGTGTACAGTATGTTCTGCAACGTTACAAAGAACTGAAGGACATCATTGCGATCCTGGGTATGGACGAGCTGTCGGAAGCCGACAAGCAGTTGGTAAACCGTGCTCGTAAGATCCAGCGTTTCTTGTCGCAGCCGTTCTTCGTGGCTGAAGTCTTCACCGGTGCTTCGGGTAAATACGTTTCCCTGAAAGACACCATTGCTGGCTTCAAAGGCATCCTCAACGGTGACTACGACCACCTGCCAGAACAAGCGTTCTACATGGTCGGCGGCATCGAAGAAGCGATCGAGAAAGCCAAGAAACTGTAATCCCGGCGCCCGGCAACGGGCGCTAATTTAGGTTGAGGCAATCAGATGGCTATGACAGTCCATTGCGATATCGTCAGCGCGGAAGGGGAAATCTTTTCCGGTCTGGTCGAGATGGTGATTGCGCACGGTGCACTGGGTGATCTTGGTATCGCCCTGGGTCACGCGCCGTTGATCACTAATCTCAAGCCGGGCCCGATCCGCCTGGTCAAGCAGGGCGGGGAAGAGGAGGTGTATTACATCTCCGGCGGTTTCCTCGAGGTTCAGCCGAACATGGTCAAGGTTCTTGCCGACACCGTGCAACGTGCTGCCGACCTGGACGAAGCCTCCGCTCAGGAAGCCGTTAAGGCTGCCGAGAAGGCCTTGCATGAGCGGGGCGCGGAATTCGATTACGGTTCTGCTTCCGCACGTCTGGCCGAGGCTGCAGCTCAGCTGCGCACCGTCCAGCAGATCCGCAAGAAGTTTGGCCACTAATAGGCCATCGCTTGTTGCGCGATTGATTAAAAAGGGTAGCCTCGGCTACCCTTTTTTCTTTTTCGACTTTCATAACCTGGTCGCAGCCGCTGACCACCCAGGATTGGTAGCCAGTCATGTCTTTAGAAATCGTTATTCTCGCTGCCGGCCAAGGCACTCGCATGCGTTCGGCGTTGCCGAAAGTTCTGCACCCGATTGCCGGCAATTCGATGCTCGGCCATGTTATCCACAGCGCACGGCAACTTGATCCACAGCGCATCCACGTGGTGATCGGCCATGGCGCCGAAGCCGTACGTGAGCGCCTGGCGGCGGACGATCTGAATTTCGTCCTGCAAGACAAGCAGTTGGGCACCGGTCATGCGGTGGCTCAAGCCGTGCCATTCATCGAGTCGGACACCGTACTGATTCTGTACGGCGACGTGCCTTTGATTGAAGTCGAAACCCTGCAGCGTTTGCTCAAGAAAGTCGCGCCACAGCAACTGGGTTTGCTCACCGTTGAACTGGATGACCCGACGGGTTACGGCCGCATCGTCCGAGATGCTGACGGCAAGGTCACCGCGATCGTCGAGCAGAAAGACGCCAACGAAGTCGAGCGCGCGATCACTGAAGGCAACACCGGGATTCTGGCCCTGCCTTTCGCGCAATTGGGTGGCTGGATGAGCCGTCTCTCCAATAACAACGCCCAAGGCGAGTATTACCTGACTGACGTGATTGCGATGGCGGTCAGCGATGGTCTGGTGGTGGCCACCGAGCAACCACACGACGCCATGGAAGTGCAGGGCGCCAACGATCGCAAGCAGCTCTCTGAACTCGAGCGCCACTACCAACTGCGTGCTGGTCGCCGATTGATGGCGCAAGGCGTGACCCTGCGAGATCCGGCACGTTTCGACGTGCGCGGTGAAATCACCGTGGGCCGCGATGTGCTGATCGACATCAATGTGATCCTCGAAGGCAAAGTCGTCATTGAAGACGACGTGGTGATCGGTCCGAACTGCGTGATCAAGGACAGCACCCTGCGCAAAGGCGTGGTGATCAAGGCAAACAGTCATATCGAAGGCGCGATCCTGGGCGAGGGCAGCGATGCCGGTCCGTTCGCACGCTTGCGTCCAGGTACGGTGCTTGAAGCCCGTGCGCATGTGGGTAACTTTGTCGAACTGAAAAACGCGCATCTGGGCGAAGGCGCAAAAGCCGGTCACCTGACGTACCTTGGCGATGCCGAAGTTGGCGCGCGCACCAACATTGGCGCAGGCACCATCACCTGCAATTACGACGGCGCCAACAAATGGAAAACCGTGCTGGGTGAAGATGTGTTCATCGGCTCCAACAACTCGCTGGTGGCGCCTGTGGATATCTCTTCCGGTGCGACGACGGCGGCCGGTTCGACGATCACCCAGAATGTGGATAACGCGCAGTTGGCGGTAGGTCGGGCGCGTCAGAAGAACATCGATGGCTGGAAGCGGCCGGAGAAGATCAAGAAAAGCTGAGTTATCCACAAACTTTTTTCGGTTTGAGTTATTCACAGGCTGATTGATCGTCATCGCGGGCAAGGTTGCTCTTATAAGGTCACTGGATCTTGTAGGAGCAACCTTGCCCGCAATGCATTTATCCAAAGACATTTTTTCTTACACAAGCTTGACGAAGTTTCAGTAATAGGTTTTGATTGCTTCCGTTATCTTTCGAATCGAAACTTACTTGCTTATGTCGAAGCGCAATACACCACAACGTCGCCACAACATTCTCGCCTTGCTCTCTGAGCAGGGCGAAGTCAGTGTGGATGAGCTGGCCAAGCGCTTCGAAACTTCGGAGGTTACGGTTCGCAAGGACCTGGCTGCGCTGGAGAGTAATGGCCTGTTGCTTCGCCGCTATGGCGGTGCGATTACCATGCCTCAGGAATTGGTCGCCGACATCGGCCAGCCTGTTTCCAAATACAAACAGGCCATTGCCCGCGCGGCCGTTAAACGAATTCGCGAACATGCGCGAATCATCATCGACAGCGGCAGCACCACCGCCGCCATGATCCCTGAACTTGGCCAGCAACCGGGCCTGGTGGTGATGACCAACTCCCTGCATGTTGCCAACGCGTTGAGCGAACTCGAACACGAACCGGTGTTGTTGATGACCGGCGGCACTTGGGACCCGCATTCCGAGTCCTTTCAGGGCCAGGTGGCCGAGCAAGTACTACGCTCTTACGATTTCGACCAGCTGTTCATCGGTGCCGATGGCATCGATCTGGTCCGCGGTACCACCACCTTCAACGAATTGCTGGGCCTGAGCCGTGTCATGGCTGATGTGGCCCGTGAAGTGATCGTGATGGTGGAGGCCGACAAGATCGGCCGCAAGATTCCCAACCTGGAACTGCCCTGGAGCAGTGTCCATACCCTCATTACCGATGATCGCTTGCCGCAAGAAGCAAGGGATCAGATTCAGGCCCGCGGCATCAATTTGATATGCGCGGCTGTCAGTCAGGAGAAATAGCATGTGTGGAATTGTCGGCGCAGTCGCAGAACGTAACATCACCGCCATCCTGCTCGAAGGCCTCAAGCGCCTGGAATACCGTGGCTATGACAGCGCCGGTGTGGCGGTTTTCACCAACGACGAAAAGCTCGAACGCATGCGTCGTCCGGGCAAAGTCAGCGAACTGGAATACGCCCTCGAAGCCGAACCTCTGGTCGGTCGTCTCGGCATCGCCCATACCCGCTGGGCCACTCACGGTGCACCGTGCGAGCGTAATGCGCACCCGCATTTCTCCGGCGACCTGGCCGTGGTGCACAACGGCATCATTGAAAACCACGAAGCCTTGCGTGAACAGCTGAAAGCCTTGGGCTACGTGTTCACATCGGACACTGACACCGAAGTCATCGCTCACCTGCTGAACCACAAACTCAAGGACCTGCATGACCTGACCGTGGCCCTCAAAGCCACCGTCAAGGAATTGCACGGTGCTTACGGTCTGGCCGTGATCAGTGCTCATCAACCGGATCGTCTGGTCGCAGCCCGCAGCGGTAGCCCGCTGGTGATTGGTCTGGGCCTAGGTGAAAACTTCCTGGCGTCCGACCAATTGGCCCTGCGTCAGGTCACTGACCGTTTCATGTACCTGGAAGAAGGCGATATCGCCGAAATTCGCCGCGACAGCGTGCATATCTGGGACGTTAGCGGCCAAGCCGTCGAGCGTGAAACCGTCCAGTATCGCGATGGCGCCGAAGCTGCCGACAAGGGCGAGTTCCGCCACTTCATGCTCAAGGAAATCCACGAGCAACCGACCGTAGTTCAGCGCACCCTGGAAGGTCGCTTGAGCACTAACGGCGTGCTGGTACAGGCTTTCGGCCCGCAGGCGGCCGAGCTGTTCGCCAAAGTGCGCAACGTGCAGATCGTCGCCTGTGGTACCAGCTACCACGCCGGCATGGTTGCCCGTTACTGGCTCGAAGAACTGGCCGGTATCCCGTGCCAGGTCGAAGTCGCCAGTGAGTTCCGCTACCGCAAAGTCGTTGTGCAGCCAGACACGCTGTTCGTCACCATCTCCCAGTCCGGCGAAACTGCCGACACCTTGGCCGCCTTGCGCAACGCCAAGGAATTGGGCTTCCTCGCCAGCCTTGCGATCTGCAACGTGGGCATCAGCTCGCTGGTGCGTGAATCCGACCTGACCCTGCTGACCCAGGCCGGTCGCGAAATCGGCGTGGCCTCGACCAAAGCTTTCACCACCCAACTGGTCGGCCTGTTGTTGCTGACCCTGTCCCTGGGTCAGGTTCGCGGCACATTGGCCAAGGGCGTCGAAGCGACCCTGGTCGAAGAACTGCGTCGCCTGCCAGCCCGCTTGGGCGAAGCCCTGGCCATGGACAGCACCGTGGAGAAAATCGCCGAGCTGTTCGCCGAGAAGAACCACACCCTGTTCCTGGGCCGTGGCGCGCAATTCCCGGTGGCAATGGAAGGGGCCCTGAAACTCAAAGAAATCTCCTACATCCACGCCGAAGCCTACCCGGCGGGCGAACTCAAGCACGGCCCGTTGGCGCTTGTGGATAACGACATGCCAGTGGTCACCGTGGCGCCGAACAACGAACTGCTGGAGAAGCTCAAATCCAACCTCCAGGAAGTCCGCGCCCGTGGCGGCCAACTGATCGTCTTCGCAGACGAGCAGGCAGGCATGACCAACGGCGAAGGCACCCACGTTGTGCACATGCCGCACATCCACGACATCCTGTCACCGATCCTCTACACCATCCCGCTGCAGTTGCTGTCGTATTACGTCGCCGTGTTGAAAGGCACAGACGTTGACCAGCCACGTAACCTGGCGAAATCGGTGACTGTGGAATAAGTTATCCACAGGTGATCGAAGCTTAAAAAATCGCAGCCTCTGGTTGCGATTTTTTTTATCTGAATAAAGGACAAGCGCCATGGACCGATTCCAGGAAATGCAAGTCTTCGCCGCCGTCGCCAAGGAGCAAGGTTTCTCGGCGGCGGCGCGGCTTTTGGGGATGTCTGCGGCCAGTGTCACTCGGGCCGTGGCGGCGCTGGAGAAGCGCATTGGCACTCAGTTACTGACGCGCACCACCCGCAGCGTGTATTTGAGCGAAGCGGGCCAGCGTTTTCTGGAGGATTGTCGGAGAATTCTTGCCGAGGTGCAGGAAGCTGAAGATTCGGCAGCCGGAAGTCATGCCCAGCCTCGTGGGCAACTGACCATTACGGCGCCTGTGTTGTTCGGTGATTTGTTCGTCACGCCGATCATGGTCGGTTACCTCACTCAATTTCCTGACGTCAGCATCAACGCTCTGCTCGTCGACCGTGTGGTGAGCATGGTCGAGGAGGGCGTCGATGTGGCGGTGCGCATCGGCGAGCTGCCGGACAGCAATCAACATGCAATCCGGGTCGGTGAAGTGCGGCGGGTGATTTGCGCTTCTCCGCAATTCTTGAAAGCCCATGGTCGGCCTCGGCATCCTGCCGAATTGAGCGCAGCACCGATCATTGCTACCTCGGCCATTGGGCAGCTCAGGAGCTGGCCGTTCCTTGAGGCGGGAGAGCCGATCAGCGTTCGTCCAGAACCGCGTCTTGTGGTCACCGCCAATCAGGCCGCTATCACAGCCGCCGCCATGGGCCTGGGTCTTACCCGAGTGCTGTCGTATCAAGTGGCGAGCAAGGTTGCCGCTGGTGAGCTAGAAATCGTATTGGCTGACTTCGAACTGCCGCCGTTGCCCATTCATGTGGTCTATCAGGGCGGGCGCAAGGCTCCGGTGCGGGTCCGTAGTTTTGTCGACTTCGTGGTGAAGGCGCTGCGCGATCACCCGGCACTGCAGGGCTAAAGGGTTATTGCGCTGGATGAAATAATTGATTGCGTTTGCTGGTTATTCTGTTGTTTTGGTTGTGGGTGGAAGATAGCTCCAATTGGCGCTGACCTGAACGGCGCCACCCACCAGCGGAGTCGACCATGCAAGCCATCAAACTCTACAACTTCCCACGTTCCGGCCATGCTCACCGTGTGCAGTTGATGTTGTCCCTACTGCAACTGCCGACCGAGCTGATCTTCGTCGATCTGGCCAAAGGCGCGCACAAGCAGCCGGATTACCTGGCGATCAATCCGTTCGGTCAAGTGCCGGCGATTGATGATCAAGGCGTGGTGCTGGCCGATTCCAACGCAATCCTTGTCTATCTGGCACTTAAATACGGTAACGGGCGCTGGCTGCCGACCGATCCGGTCGGTGCAGCCAAGGTGCAGCGCTGGTTGTCGGTCGCCGCTGGGCCGATTGCCTACAGCGTTGCCCGAGCACGACTGATCACAGTATTCGGCGCGTCCTACAATGCTGAAGAAGTCATCGCCAACGCACACGCCGTGCTCAAAGTGATCGATCAGGAACTGGCCGCTACGCAATACCTCGTCGGCAACGAGCCGACCATCGCTGATGTCTCGGCCTACAGCTATATCGCCCATGCGCCGGAAGGCAACGTGTCGCTGGACGACTACGCCAATATCCGCGCCTGGCTGGCACGGATTGAAGCGTTGCCAGGGTTTGTCGGCATGCCGCGCACCATCGCCGGCCTGCAAAAAACTGCCTGATGCTCACGGCCCGACTCAGTCGGGCTGCTCACATTGCGCGATCAGCGCAGGGGAGAAACCGTTATGGAACGTTCACCTTGGCACGCTGGCGAGAAACAGTTGCAGGCTCACGTGGGTGTTGCTGAGCGAATGGACGTCGTAGGTCGTAAGGTGATTCGCAGCGAGATGCCGGATCAACACCGCACGTTCTATCAGCAACTGCCGTTCATGCTGTACGGCGCGGTCGATGCCGATGGCAATCCTTGGGCCAGTATTCTGGAAGGGCCGCCAGGTTTTGCTCATTCCCCGCAGCCTGCGTTGTTGCAGTTCGATAGCCTGCCCGGCAGCGACGACCCTGCGCAGTTGCAAGACGGTGCGGCGATTGGCCTGCTGGGGATCGAATTGCACACTCGGCGTCGCAACCGTATCAATGGCCGGGTTGGCTCCGTGACGGCGAGTGGCTTCGGGGTGACGGTCGAGCAATCGTACGGCAATTGCCCGCAGTACATTCAGCTGCGCCAGTTCCGCTCGGTGCCCTTGGCGGACCCGTCGACCCGTGCCGCGCAGCACCTCAATGAGCTGGATGACGCGGCCACCGCGATGATCGCCGGCGCCGATACCTTCTTTGTCGCCAGCTACGTGGACGTCGATGGCCAGCGCTCGGTGGACGTTTCTCACCGGGGTGGCCAAGCCGGTTTCGTCCAGGTTGAGGGCAATCGTCTGACCATTCCGGATTTTGCCGGCAACCTTTTCTTCAATACCTTGGGCAACCTGCTGATCAACCCTCGTGCGGGTTTGCTGTTTATCGATTTCAATTCGGGCGACTTGCTGCATCTCAGTGGACGCGCGCAGGTCATTCTCGAAGGCCCGCAGGTCGAAGCCTTTCAAGGGGCCGAGCGGTTGTGGACGTTCGAGGTGGAGCGCGTGGTGCGCCGGCCCGCCGCATTGGCTTTGCGCTGGCGCTTTGATGGGGTGTCGCCCACCAGTTTGCTGACCGGCACCTGGGCGCAGGCGAACGCGCGGCTGCAAGCCAAGGCTCTGGGCGACAGCTGGCGGCCGTTGCGAGTGGTGCGCATCGAGCAGGAAAGCCACGCCATCCGTTCTATTTATCTGGAGCCCAGCGACGGCGCGGGGTTGCCGCTGTTTCAGGCCGGTCAGCATTTGCCGTTGCGATTCAACATCGCGGGCGATGTGCATATCCGCACGTACAGCCTGTCGAGCGCCCCCTCCGATGACTTTTTCCGCATCAGTGTGAAACGTGACGGGTTGGTGTCTTCGCACCTGCATGAACACATTCGCGTCGGCGATGTGCTGGAAGCTCGCGCGCCTCAAGGGCATTTCACCGTAGCACCGCATGAGCGTCGGCCACTGGTGCTGCTGGCTGCCGGTGTTGGCATCACGCCGTTGCTGTCGATGGTGCGTGAGGTGGTTTATCAAGGTTTGCGCACCCGGCGCATTCGGCCAACGTGGTTTTTCCAGAGTTCGCGAACCTTGGCCGATCAACCGTTTCGTCCGGAGCTGGATCGCTTGCTGGACGGCCTCGGCGACTCGGTACACGTGATGCGATTGCTCAGTCAGCCGGAATCGGAGGCTCACGAGGGTGAAGATTTCGATCTGACCGGGCGGATCGACGCCGACCTGGTGAAGACCGTTCTCGAAGTGGACGACTACGATCAGGTGGATTTTGTCCTGTGTGGTCCGGGCAGTTTTACCCAAGGGATGTACGACAGCCTGCGCAGTCTGGACATCCGCGACGCGAGGATTCATGCCGAAACCTTTGGCCCCTCGACATTGCGTCGTACGCCGGACCCGGATGCCATCGTTATCGAGCAACCACCGGCCGCCACTGTTTCGGTGCCTGTCGTTTTCCAGCGCTCGGCCAAAGAGGCCCGCTGGCAGCCCGAGGGCGGCAGTTTGCTGGAACTGGCGGAAAGCCGCGGATTGCGCCCGGAATTCAGCTGCCGCGGCGGTTCTTGCGGCACCTGCAAAACGCGCCTGATCAGCGGCGCAGTGAATTATCCACAGCCCCCGGCGGAGGTGCCTGAAGCTGGAGAGGTGCTGATTTGTTGCGCGGTGCCGGCACAGGGGTCGCAGCCGTTGGTGTTGGATTTGTGACCGATCCGCAAAGCACGGAAGATCCTCTGTCGGAGCGGGATTGCTCCGGGCGGCGTTCCGACGATAGCGGCATATCAGTCGACATCAATGTTGAACGTTAAACAGCCATCTCGAGCAGGCTCGCTCCCACATTTGATCTCGGATGGTCTGAAAACAATTGCGTGCATCCTACAAAATTGGATGTTCTGGCGGAGAATTCCGACATGTTCTAGCGGTTGTCGTGTCGGAAGTCGGGAGGATAGGCTTTGCGGGTCACTGCAAATTCAGTGATCGGGTTTGGTCGCCCAGGTTTAGAATGGCGCACGTTTGTGCTTGCTTCATGGCGAGCTGTGCGTGGGAGGGCTTAGGCTCTGCCGGGTTCCATTCCCTGGTCGACCAACCCGCGTACGGTTCGCCTCCCTTCTGCTTGGTCGCAGTGTTGGCGAACTCCAGTCCTCGAATGGAGCTTCACCATGATTAAAGAAACACCCAATCCCCCCGAATCCGACGACGTTTCCCCCTACGAATCCGCCGACTCCAAAAAATTCAACGACGCCGCCGAACGCGCGCTGGATCACTACCTCAACCCCACCGCCCTCAAGTCACCGGCGAACCGCAAACCAAGCACCATGTTCCTGGTTGCGCCGGATATCAAAGACGAAGACCTGCTGGCCCACACCTGTGAGTCGTTGGCTCAGGCCAGTGTCATGGCGAGTGATTTTGCGGGGTTTCTGGAAGGTCCGCATCGGCACACGGCTATGGCGATTCAGCAGATTGTGATGCTGGCGGAACTGGCGGTGAACCGGATGCTGGATAACGTTGCCGTACCAAAATCCGCGCCACAACGCTGATCCACTGTGGGAGCGGGGTTGCTCGCTCCCACATCAGTTACGCGTAGGACAGGGATTTTTCTTCCAGCAGTTCCTCATACAACTCGGTCCACTTGCGGCCCATTTCGTCGGCTGTGAATAACTGCCGATAACGCGCCTCAGCCTTCACGCCCATTCCTGCCGCGCGCACCGGGTTTTCCCACAGCGTGCGCATTGCTTCGCGAAATGCCTGTGGATTACTTGGTGGCACCACCAACCCGGTTTCGTTGTGGATATTGATGTAGCTGGTGCCGGTGCCGATTTCGCTGGAGATCATCGGTTTGCCGTACATCGCGCCTTCGAGCAGCGAGATCCCGAACGCTTCGGAGCGTAGATGCGAGGGAAACACGATGGCGTAGCTCAGTTGCAGCAACGCCACTTTGTCTTCATCACCCAGACGCCCGAGGAAGTGAATATTGCGCAAACCCAAAGCCGCTGCCTGCGCATGCAGTTCCAATTCCAATGGGCCGGCTCCCACAATGACCACTGGATAATCCAGGTCTTTGAGCGCGTCGAGCAGGATGTGCAAACCCTTGTAGTAGCGCATCACGCCCACGAACAGAAAAAACTTATCCCCAACCTGTTGCCGCCAATGAGCCGTGCGCTCGCTGTCGGGCTGTGGATAACCTGCCTTGTTCAGGCCATACGGGATAACCCGGGTCTTGGCCTGGAACTGTTGCAACACATCGCTGGTGTGCAAATAGTTGGGCGAGGCGGCGACGATCCGGTCGGCGCTTGCCAGGAAGCGGTTCATCAGGGGCCGATAAAGCTTGAGCAAGTGCTTCTGGCGGATGATGTCCGAGTGGTACGTCACCACGCTCGGTTTTTTGATGCTGCTGGCGAAGTGCACCAGGTCCATGAACGGCCAAGGGAAGTGGTAATTGACCACATCGGCTTCAGCAGCCATTTCGCGAAACTGCTTGAAGACGCTCCAGGAAAACCCCGTGGAAGCAAACTGGATATCGAGTTTGGCCCGGTGAACCTCGTGTTGCCCGAGTCGCACCACTGGCGGTGTGGGATCGGCACTGAGTGTCAGTACCTGGCTTTCAACGCCATGCTGGGCACCGCTTTCGCAGAGCTGGAAGATGACTTGCTCGATGCCGCCAACGGAGTCAGGCAGGTACGTCTTGAAAAAATGGAGTACTCGCATTCAACCTCCTAGTGCCTGGCGGTAGGCGCTGGCCGTGATACTGGCGCAGCGCTCCCAGGTAAAAAACCTTGCCTGTTGCAATCCGGCTTCCCGGCATGCCTGCCAATGCGCGTGATCGTCGATCAGACGGATCATTGCCTCGCGCAAGCCGTCGGGATCGTCAGCTTCAATATAGTTGCCCGCAGCCCTTGCCACTTCCGGCATGGCTGAACGTCGGGTGAGGATTACCGGCGTGCCGCTGGCCATCGCTTCCAGAACCGGTAAGCCAAAGCCTTCGTAAAGTGACGGAAAAATCAGTGCCCTGGCACCGGCCAACAGCTGCGCGACCTGCTCGTCGGGCAGGTAACCCAACAAGCAGACATGGCCAGTAGCGAGCGCCCGCTGCAGTTCTTCACTGAACTGGTCGTGCTGCCAACCGGCCATGCCAACAATCAGCAGCGGAAAGCGCTGGCGGATTGCTTCAGGCAACCTTGCATGGGCGCGCAGTGCCAGTGTCAGGTTCTTGCGCGGCTCCAGGGTGCCGACGCAGAGGAAATACTCCCGCGCCTCGACGCCATGAGCTTTGAGCACCGCGTCGATGGTCGCCGGCTCGCGGGGGTGAAAGCGCGATGCCACGCCCAATGGCGCAACAACAAACCGTTCTGCTGGTAAGTTGAAATGTTGTTGAGCTTCGTCAGCGATGTATTGCGAATCGGTGAGAATCAGACTCGCCCGCTGCACACCGTCGGCCAGCCGCCGTTCGATCTCTCGCAAGCGTGCGGGCGGTTGCGTCTCGGGGTAGTGCAGGTGGGTCAGGTCATGCAGGGTGATGACCGTCGGGCCGTCGAACGACAGTGGCCACAAACTCGGTTCGTGGTAAAGGTCGATGGTTTGCGTGCGCCCCTGATCGAAGCGTTTCTGTTCCAGCCAGCGGCGGGCTTGATAGGCCCCAGGAATCTTTCGCAGCAAGGGCGTCAGTCGTGAATAACCGGGCATGGCCGCCTTAGGGAGAACGGAACTCCAGCCCCAGCCATGGAACAGTGCCAGCTCGACATCGGGCTCAGCGGCGAGGGCGTTCGCCAGTTCAGCGACGTAATGGCCAATGCCGGTGCGCGGGCCCTGGAGGATCCGGGCGTTAAGGGCAATTCGCATGTTGCCTCTCTGGCACGACCGGCTCTTGCAGATTGCGCAGGGTGCGTTCGGCCAGTTGCGCGCTGGCTTCACGCCAACCTATCCACTGCCAATCCGCGACGTTGCGTGTGGCCGGGAATTGTCCGGTGCGTTCGAAACCCGTAACCAGGTCCGCCAGGCTTTGCGGCTCGGCCAGATCAAAGTACGCCATGAACTCGCCACCGATTTCACGGAAGATCGGAATGTCACTGCCCATGGCCGGCAAACCGCGTTGCATCGCTTCGACCAGGGGCAGGCCGAAGCCTTCGACCCAGGACGGAAACACCAGCGCGCTGGCGTGGGAATAGGCGTGTTCGAGACTGGTGTCGCTCAGGTCATTGAACATGAACAGGCGTTTGTTCAGCTCTGCGTGATTGCGCACGCGGGCGAGCAGGGCGTCGCATTTCCAGCCAATACGCCCGGCGATGCACAACCGTGCGCTGGAACCTGATGCCCAGGCGCGTTCAAAAGCGTCGAGCAGGTAATCGTGGTTTTTGCGCGGTTCGATGGTGCTGACCATCAGAAACACCGGTTCTTGCGTTTTGAACAACCGCGCCAGGCGTGGCTCGACCTCGGCGGTGGCTTCCCTCAGGTCTAGTTCGGAGCCGAGGTGAAAATAGTCGAACCACAGTCTGTCGGTTTTGGCAGGGCCCAGTCGTCGCTGCACTTCCTCATGCACCTGATCGCGCACCGTGGCGGAGATCGCCACATAGCCATCGGCAGTTTGGGTGATCCAGTTGAACCACTCGGTGAAAACCTGCACCAATCGCGTGTCGTAGAACTGCGGATGTGTCAGTGGAATGAGGTCGTAGATCACCGAAACGATGCCCACGCCTTCGCGTTTGAGCTGTTCGGCAAACGGGAAGAAGTCGCTGTGCCAGGAGGAGTCGAGCAACACCAGTTGATCGCCCGCTTGTTGCTGCAACGGCGAGCAACGTTTGGGCAGTTGATACTGGTTGACCTGATCGATCAGACGCAGCGGCACACTGAAACAGGCCAGCGCCGTCAATCGATAAGCGACATACAACACCCGCCGTGCGAATCGCGTTGTACAACGCGTTTCCAGCCGCTGGTGCAGTTGCCAAAAGCGATGAGCGAGCCGTTCCAGTCGCCCGCCAAAGGTCATCAGTCCATCGAAAAACGGGATGTTCAAAGCCCCCAGTTTCAGCACTCGATAGAGTTTGCCCTTGAGCATCACCACTGGGATGCACTCCACACCGTCGACACTCTCCGGCAGCTGATTGATGACGTTGCGCACCACCCGCTGAATGCCCGAATTGACTTTGGGGTGCTGGAACACGTGGGTGCATTCCACCAGAAGACGCGTCATGGCGTGCCCTCCGAAACAATCGATTCGGCAGAGCGGGTGATGGTGGTTTTCGCCCCCAGCCACGAGCAACCGACGAAGTCTTCATGGCGGTTATTGATCACGTGGAACACCAACCCGTAATCGCGCCACTCGAAATTGCGGTCCAGGTGCGAGTCCAGCCGTGACAGGCTCAGCGCCACGGAATAGTTGCCCTTGCCCAGCCCCATGACGAACGCAAAGCGGTAGGTCACGCGTTCGCCGGCCTGCAGGTCGGTCAGCGCCTGATCCTGGCGATGGGTGTTGATGCCGTACATGGCCTGGCCCAGGCGATCCTTGATCATGAAACCCAGCACCAGCCTTTCGATGTCCTGACGGACTTCGACCTGAACCTCCAGCACCACCGGTTGACCGACTTCGGCGGCATCGATGGAACGCTCGTGTTCGTCCAGCAGGCGCACGCTGAGGATTGCGGCTTCACCGGTGCCAGAAACGGTTTGCACCTGCCCGCCCGCGAGCATCTCCTGGCGCACGGTCTGGCCTTCACGTTCAGCGAGCAGGGCGTTGTAGTAATCCATGACCGCTTCGGGTTTGTCGTGCATGGCAACGCGGCCCTTTTCCAGAAGGATCGCCGAGTCGCAAATCGACTGGATCGCCCCCCGGTCGTGGGACACGATCAGCAGCGTGGTCCCGGCTTTGCGGAAGCTGCGGATGCGATCGAAGCTCTTGTGCTGGAAGTAAGCGTCGCCCACCGACAGCGCTTCGTCGACGATCAGGATATCCGGGCGCCGGGCCGTGGCCACGCTGAACGCCAGGCGCATCTGCATGCCGCTGGAATAGGTGCGCACCGGGTGGTCGATGGCCTCGCCAATTTCAGCGAAACGCTCGATCTCTGGCATCAGGGCTTCAATTTCTTCGACGTGCATGCCCAGCAGTTGCCCGGCCATGACAGCGTTCTGTCGGCCGGTGAAGTCCGCATGAAAGCCCATGCCCAGTTCCAGCAGGGCGGCGACGCGGCCTTCAAGTTGGATGTTGCCGCAAGTGGGTTGCGTGGTGCCGGTGATCATCTTCAGCAAGGTGCTTTTGCCGGCACCGTTGACCCCGACAATGCCCACCGATTCGCCAGGGGCGATCTCGAAGTCAACGTCTTGCAGCACCCAGTGTTGGCGATGGCGGATCGGCGAAAACGGGATCAGCCATTCGGCCAGGCGACTCCAGCGTGTGGGGTATTGCTTGTAGGCTTTGCCCAGGCCCGTGACGCGTATGTGCCCCATCAGAGTTCATCCACCATTTCGCCGACCCGCTGACGGAACAACCGCAGCCCGATCACACAGAACACCACGCCGCTGACGAAGATCGGCAGTAACGAATCCCAGACCGGCCACTGGCCGTAGAGAAACACGTTCTGATAGCTGGTGATGAGATTGGTCAAAGGGTTGAGTTGCAGCAGGCGCTGAACCCAATCCGGCAGGATGCTCATCGGGTACACGATCGGCGTCAGCCAGAACCAGAATTGCAGACAGATGGCGAAAAATTGCCCGACATCACGAAAGAACACATTCAATACGCCAAGAATCATCCCCAGCCCGGCACAAAACATCACTTGCAAGGCCAGTAGCGGAATGAGCGCCAACAGCGCCATGCCCGGCAATCGTCCAGTTATCAGCAGAAAACCAAGAAACAGCCCGATGATGATCGCGAAGTTGATGCCGGCATTGAACAGCACGATCACCGGCAAGCAGATCCGCGGGAAGCTGATTTTTTTCAGCAGATTGGCGTTTTCCAGAAACATGTTCTGGCTGCGCAGGGTGATTTCAGCGAACAGGCCCCAGGTCAGCAGCCCGGCGCACAGGTAGACGCTGTAGGCCATACCGTCATCCACGCCCGGCAAACGGGCGCGCATGATGTGGGAAAAAATCACGGTGTACACGACGATCATCGACAGCGGGTTGAGCACGGTCCACAGGGCACCGAACAACGAATTGCGATAACGCGCCTGAAACTCTCGCTTGACGCTACCGAGGATGAAACCCCGATAGCCCCACAGCGAGCGGTAAAGGGAAAGCAGCATTCAAACCGTCCTGCCATATTGGTCTTCGAAGCGAACGATATCGTCCTCTCCCAGGTATTCGCCGCTTTGCACTTCAATGATCACCAGATCGATCACGCCCGGGTTTTCCAGGCGATGCTTGTGACCGGCGGCAATGAAAGTTGATTCGTTCTTGGCCACCAGATGGGTGCCGGTGCCGTTGTTGGTGACCTTGGCCATGCCTTCGACGACCACCCAGTGTTCATTGCGGTGGTGATGCATTTGCAGCGACAGCTTGGCGCCGGGCTTGACCACGATGCGCTTGATCTTGAAGCGCGGGCCTTCCTCGAGCACGGTGTAGGTGCCCCAGGGCCGGCTGACCGTGCGGTGCAGGCGATAGGCCTCGTGTTTTTTGTCCTTGAGCTGCTTGGCCACCCGGCGCACATCCTGCGCGCGATCGGCGTGGGCGACCAGCACCGCGTCGGCGGTGTCGATGATGATCAAGTTATCCACACCCACTGCTGCCACCAGCCGGTCTTCGCTCTGGACAAAGTTGTTGTGGCTGTCGATGAACACCGCATCGCCGCTGGCCCGGTTGTTTTGCGCATCCGCCGGCACCAGCGCGGCCACGGCACCCCAGGAGCCTATGTCGCTCCAGTCGAAACCGGCGGGCACCACGACCACCTTGTCGGAGCGTTCCATCAAGGCGTAGTCGATGGAAATGTCGGTGATCTCGGCGAACAGCGCAGGGGATAACTCCTGCTGCAGACACCCGGCCGTTTCCACCGGGGCACTGGCTGCCATGCAGGTTTGCGTCTGCTCAAGCAGTTCGGGGGCGTGAAGTTGCAACTCGGCCAGCACGGTGGCGACCGAGAAGCAGAACATGCCCGAGTTCCACAGGAAGTTGCCGCTTTCCAGGTAATGCGTGGCGGTTTGCAGGTCAGGTTTTTCGACGAAGCGCTGCACCTTGGCCGCGCCTTTTTCGTCCAGTGCTGCACCGGTTTCGATGTAGCCGAAACCGGTCTCCGGGGCAGTCGGCACCACGCCAAACGTCACCAGGAACCCGTCCTTGGCCAGCGCCACGGCGTGTTCGACCGCTGATTTCAATGCATCTTCATTGCGGATCAAATGGTCGGCGGGCATTACCACCATGATCGCTTCGTCGCCGTGCAAGGCTTGCAGCGACAGGGCGGCGGCCGCGATGGCCGGGGCCGTGTTGCGGCCAGTCGGCTCAAGCAGGAAGTGTGCGCGATGACGATTGAGTTGCGCCTCCTGATAGTGATCCTTGCTCTGGAAGTAGTACTCACGATTCGTCACTGTGACGATATCGCCCCAGCCATCAAGCAGCCCGGCCGCACGCCGATACGTCTTGCCCAGCAGCGACTGGCCGTCGGGCAACGTCATGAACGGCTTGGGGTGCCCTTCGCGGGACACCGGCCACAAACGAGTCCCGGCGCCGCCGGAAAGGATCACTGGAATCAGCATGGCCTACTCCTTGGCGACGCGTTTCATGTCCGCGTCCATCATCATGCGGATCAAGGTATCCAGATCGGTTTTTGGCTTCCAGCCCAGTACACGCTGGGCTTTGGCCGGGTTGCCGAGCAGCACTTCGACCTCGGCCGGGCGGAAGAACGCCGGGTCGATCTTTACGAAGTCGCGGTAGTTGAGGCCAACGTGGTCGAAGGCAATACGGCACATTTCGCGCACGGTGGTGGTCACGCCGGTGGCGACCACGAAGTCGTCAGGCTTGTCCTGTTGCAGCATCAGCCACATGGCTTCGACGTAGTCACCGGCAAAACCCCAGTCACGTTTGGCGTCGATGTTGCCCAGGCTCAGTTCCTGCTGTTTGCCCTGCTTGATGCGGGCAGCGGCGTCGGTCACTTTGCGGGTGACGAACTCGATGCCGCGCAGCGGTGATTCATGGTTGAACAAGATCCCGCTGCTGGCGTGGAGATTGAAACTTTCGCGGTAGTTCACGGTGATCCAGTGGCCGTACAACTTGGCCACGCCGTAAGGACTGCGCGGGTAGAACGGGGTGTTTTCGTCCTGTTGTTCGGCCTGGATCAGGCCAAACATTTCGCTGGTCGAGGCTTGGTAAAAACGAGTGTGCGGGCTGAACTGGCGGATGGCTTCGAGCAAGTGGGTCACGCCCAGCCCGTCGACGATGCCGGTGGTGACCGGTTGATCCCAGGAGGCGGCGACAAAGCTTTGTGCTGCCAGGTTGTAGATCTCGTCCGGGGCGGACTTGATCACCGCGCGCTGCACGGAGCAGGCGTCGGCCATGTCACCGTCCAGATAAATGATGTCGCCCTCGACGCCCATTTCACGCAGGCGCCAGCGCGCGTCGCTGCTGCGACGAGCGACAAGACCGTGGACTTTGTAGCCCTTGTCGAGCAGCAGTTTGGCCAGATAGGCGCCGTCTTGGCCGGTGATCCCTGTGATCAGTGCACTTTTAGTCATTCTTGTCGTACTCGCTTCTCCCAGTCGGACAGGATCGCCCGCAGGGATTGTTGTGTTGTGATTTCAGGCGTCCATCCTGTGGTCTGGGCAAGCTTGGCAGAGCTGCCACAAACGCGACGCTGATCCGCGCGGCGAAGACGCGCAGGATCCTGAATCAGTTGCATGTCGACCTGGGCGAGGTCGCCTAATTGTTCGATCAAACTGCGAATGCTCTGCTCGCGTCCTGAGCAAATGTTGTAGACCTGCCCCGCCACGCCCTTTTCCAGCAGCGCCAGGTAAGCCGAAATGACGTCGCCCACGTCCAGGAAATCGCGGGTGACATCGATGTCACCGACTTCCAGTTGTGGCGCTTGCAGGCCTTGCTTGATGCGGCTGATCTGCCGCGCGGCGCTGGCGATGACGAAGCTGTCTTTCTGGCCCGTGCCGATGTGATTGAACGGGCGCGCGACCATTACCGGCCAGCCTTCGCTCAAGCCCCATTGCAGGCTCAGGAATTCGGCCGAAAGTTTACTCACGGCATACGGATTGCGCGGGTAGGGTGGTTGGCGCTCGGTGATCGGCAGTTCTGATTCGGCAACCTGACCGTAGACGTCGCCGGAGCTGACATAGAGGAAGGTGCCATTGAAGCCGCGCGCCTTGAGCGCTTGAAGCAGATTCAAGGTGCCGAGCAGGTTGATGTTCAGCGTGCGTGCCGGATCACGAAAGGCTTCGGGGACAAAGGTCTGGCCGGCCAGGTGAATGACGGCGTCGGGCATCTCGGGCCACAGGCCTTCGAGGCTGTGTGGCTGGCTCAGGTCGTACCGGGAGGCGGGAGGCAGAAGCTCCCATTCCGAGGCATCAGCCTTCAGGCGAGATTGGAGGTGTTGTCCTACGAATCCACTCAGACCCGTAACGAACAGACGCTTTTTCAAACAGTCGCCCCTTGGTCATAAAACTTCGCCCATTCCCCACTGGCTATATGGAGATGTCTGACAGACCGGGTGAATTGCTTGGTCGATAGACAGGCGAAATATGTTGTTGTAGTTGTTTGGTATCCAATCTGTGCCAATTAGTCGGCAATTTCAACAGGTCCCACCGTGACCGGTCAGTTCTCGTTAGCGTAGCCCTATTTATTCTCGCCGGGCGGTTCACGAATCCTCGACGGATGTGTTTAGAATGCCCCTCGTCACGATTAGCCAGGGTTCGATCGGGTTGTTTTCAAACCCCGCGAAACTGGCCATTAAAACAAGAACGTAGACGGGCAAGAAGACGATGGACGACGACCGGTAAATGCCGGGTCGATCCGTGGCTTTGCCGTCATAGAGTGGGGCTGCCGGGATGGCGGTCTCATCGTGGGATGCCATGAATTTCATTCTTTACTCGGACGTCAACGACAGCTCCATCAGTCAGAGCCTGGGGCGTCCCGAATACAGTTACTACTTCGTGCTCAAGGCCTACCGCCCTGTGCTCGAAAGCCTTGGGCGAGTGCATGTCGTGTCCTCCACCGCCGAGGTCGATCCCCTCTATCGACAATTACTGGCCGCTGGCGAAGACAGCCTGTTCCTGTCTTTCACCCCGCCGCAGAAAACCCCGGACGACCTTGAGTGCCCGACGATCTGCGTGGTGGCCTGGGAGTTTGACTCGATTCCCGATGAGCAATGGGACAACGACCCGCGCCAGGACTGGACGCAGATGCTTGCGCGCCAGGGCCGGGTCATCACGCTCTCCAGCCATACCGCCCGGGCGATTCGTCGGGCCATGGGCGAAGATTTCCCCGTGCTGGTTTTGCCGACCCCGTTGTGGGAAAACTTCGCGGGCATTCGTAGCCGCCACACCAGTAATCCGGTGAATGCCGGCTCGACCCTGGACATCAAGGGCTGCATCTTCGACACACGCACGCTCGGGCTGTCTGCCGATGCGCTGATTCCCGTACCGCCGACCGCCGAGGAACTGGCAGCGCTGGAAGCATTGAAGCCGCCGCCGCTGACGCTTAAACGCCGTTTTGTCATTGCCCGGCATTACCTGCACATGTGGCGCCGGAACATGGGCAAAACGCTGCCGGTTCCGGTGCATCGCACGCACTTTCTGAGCCAGTGGTATTGGGAAGGCATTCGCGACTTGCTGTCGGACGCCGCCCATGCGCGGCTTGCCGAATACCTGCCGGCCATCGCTGGCCCGAACACCATGGCAGTGCCCGAGCCTGAACCGCGCGATTGGCCGGACACCACGGGCCAGGTCGAAACCCAGGTTGACGGAGTGGTTTATGCCACTGTGTTCAACCCCCGTGACGGTCGCAAAAACTGGCATCAATTGATCACCGCTTTCTGCTGGGCCTTCCGCGAAACGGAGGACGCCACGCTGGTGCTGAAAATTACCCAAAGCGATCTTTCGTCCTACTACGACGAGCTGATGACCTTGCTCGCACAACTCTCGCCGTTCGCCTGCCGTGTGGTGGTGATGCATGGTTACCTGGACGATCCGCAATACGCCCGACTCTATGAAGCCGCCAGTTATTACGTCAACGCGTCGCGCTGCGAGGGCCTGTGCCTGCCGCTGATGGAATTCATGGCCAGTGGCAAACCGGTAATCGCCCCGGACCACACCGCCATGGAGGATTACATCGATGAGCGCGTGGCGTTTGTGGTCAAGTCCAGCGAGGAGCTGACTATCTGGCCGCAGGACACCCGGATCATTTATCGCACCCTGCGTTATCGACCGGACTGGGGCTCGTTGAAAACGGCTTATGAAACCAGCTACCGAATCGCCAAGGAGCAACCGCTTGAATACCAGCGGATGTCTCGCGATGCGGTCGAGCGCATGCGCGATTACTGCGCCTTCGCCCCGGTGCAGAAACGCCTGGCGGATTTTTTCGGCCTGACGCCGCAGGTTCTGCCGGCAGCGACCGTGACGGATAACGCCTCATGCTGATCATCATTCATTCGGAAACCAACCAGCACACCATCGCCCAGAACCTTGGCCGTTCGGAGTACAGCTATTACTTCGTGCTCAAGGAATATCGGCCTGTGCTGGAACGTCTGGGGCGAGTCGTGGAAGTCAGTGACCCGCAAACCGAAGTCGATGCCTTGTACCTCGACGCGCTGTCCCGTGGTGAAGACTGTGTGTTCCTGTCGTTCTCGCCACCGCATTGCACTCCGGTGCACTTGGCCTGTCCGACCTTGCCGGTGTTCGCGTGGGAGTTCAGCACCATTCCCAACGAACCTTTCGCCGGTGAGCCTCGCAATGACTGGCGCACCGTGTTGCGCGCATGCGGCGCGGCAATTACTCATTCCAGCTACACGGTGAATGCCGTGCACGAAGCGATGGGCGCCGAGTATCCGATCGTCGCGGTGCCGGCGCCGGTATGGGACCGATTCTCGGCGCGTGGCGCCCAGTTGCAACGTCAGCCACTGGCCAGTCAGGTGCATCTGAAGATCAAAGGCCTGGTGGCGGACAGCCGCACCCTCGATTTGCGCGCCTTTGGGCCGGCGCAGCTGCGCGAGGGCGAAGGTATCGATTTTGCTGCGCCACCAAGCGAACACGAGTTGCTGCTCGACGGTGTGATCTACACCTCGGTGTTCAACCCGGGCGACGGACGCAAGAATTGGGAAGACATGCTCAGTGCGTTCTGCGTGACCTTCCGTGAGGTCGACGATGCAACGCTGGTGCTCAAACTGACCCACCATGATGCCGAAGCAGCGCTGACCGACATTCTTCACCACTTGTACAAAAACCAGTCTTATCGCTGCCGCATCGTGCTGATTTACGGCTACCTCGCGGATGCGGACTACGAGCAACTGGTGCAGGCGACGAGCTACGTGGTCAACACGTCCTACGGCGAAGGCCAATGCCTGCCGCTGATGGAATTCATGTCGTGTGGCAAACCGGCAGTGGCGCCCCGCACCACGGCGATGATCGACTACCTGGATGCCGATAATGCATTCCTGATCGACTCGACCGACGAGTTGACGGCCTGGCCTCATGACCCGCGCCGGGCGTTCCGTACCCTGCGCTACGTCACCGACTGGGCATCGTTGTGCCGCGCTTATCGGGCAAGCTATGACGTCGCCAGAAACGATGCCGGGCGCTACGCGCAGATGTCCGGGCATGCGGTGGCCAGCCTCGAAAAATTCTGCAGCCAGGCGACTGCCGAGCAACGCCTGAAAGGTTTTTTTGCCCGACTGTTCGAAACCCGCGCCGTGGAAACCCCCGAAGTATGATCCGCGCCCTGGTGAGACGTCTGTTTCCAGCGGCGAAACCCGAGCCGGAGTCGGTGCCGGTGGAGCAGGGCCGCGTATCGCCACGGGACGTGGGTTTGCACGATGCGATGCACGACGGTTGGTTCTCGGGCGACAGCGGTGAATTGCTCAAGGGTTTTGCCATCACCGCCGACGACACCTTGCTGGATGTCGGTTGCGGCGAAGGGGTTGCGACCTTGTTTGCGGTGCGTCAGGGCGCGTCGGTGATTTTCACCGACAGCGAGCATGACAAGGTCCGCGACCTGGCCCGGCAAGTGGATGCGCAGTCGGACAAGGCCAATCTTGGTCTGGTCAGCAACAGTTTGCCGCTGCCATTGGCCGACGGTTGCGCGAGCAAAGTGGTGTGCATGGAAGTGCTGGAGCACATCGATCAACCCGAGCCGTTCATGGCCGAACTGGTGCGCATGGGCCGGCCGGGGGCGTTGTATCTGCTCAGCGTTCCAGCGCCGGTGGGTGAGCATCTGCAGAAGGGCATCGCCCCCGCGAGCTACTTTCAATCGCCCAATCACGTACAGATCTTTACCCCGGAACGCTTTGCCGCACTGGTCGAGGACGCCGGTCTGGTGATTGAGCATCGCCAGGCCACCGGGTTTTTCTGGGTGATGGGCATGATTTTCTTCTGGGCCAGTGAACGGGCCGCCGGAAGGGATCTGGGTGGCGCGGTGCGTGACCGGATCCAGGCACCGTATCCGCCGCTGATGGAGAGCTGGGCGAAAACCTGGCAAGACCTGCTGGCGCAACCGAACGGTTTGGCCATCAAGCAGATGCTCGATCAGTTCATGCCCAAGAGCCAAGTGATCATTGCGCGCAAGCCTTTGGATGCCGGGAGGGCGTCATGAGCAACGACAGACGGATCATGGACATCGAGTTGTTGCGCGGCATTGCGGTGCTCGGCGTGCTGTTCCATCACTTGCAAGACAGCCTGTTTGCCGCTCCGGTGCCTCTGTTGCAAGCGATCATCGCGCTGGGTCAGCCGTGGTGGGGCGTCGATCTGTTTTTTGCCATCTCCGGGTTCGTCATCGCACGCAGCCTGATCCCGGCGTTGCAAGGGTGCAGCACGCGTCAGGAATACTGGCAGCAAACACGTAATTTCTGGCTGCGCCGAGCGTTTCGATTGCTGCCGTCGGCCTGGTTGTGGCTGGCGCTGATGTTGCTGGCTTGTCTGTTCCTCAATCGCTCCGGGGCGTTTGGTACGTTGCACGCCAACCTGCAAGCAACCCTGGCCGGGGTCGCGCAGTACGCGAACTTCCGTTTCGCCGACAGTTTCTTTCACTATGAGTACGGCACCAGTTTCGTCTACTGGAGCCTGGCGCTGGAAGAGCAGTTCTACCTGCTGTTTCCGCTGCTGATTCTGCTGTGCCGCAAGCATTTGGTCTGGGCCTTGCTAGCGCTGGTCGCGGTGCAGTTGTTCACGCTGCGTACGCCGATCCTGATGGTGGTTCGCACCGATGCGCTGGCACTCGGCATCCTGTTGGCGATGTGGAGTGCACAACCTTCATATCTGCGCTGGGAGCCCACATTCTTACGCCGTCCATGGGCCGGTCTTTTGGCGTTGATCACGTTGTCGCTGGCGCTCAGTTTCATGGCGACGGACCGCTTCACCTTCACTAATTACCGCATCGGCGCGATTGCCGTGCTGTGCGCGGCGCTGGTCTGGATCGCTTCCTACAACCGCGATTATTTGATGCCGCGCGGTGTGTTCAAGAGCGTGATGACGTGGGTGGGCAGCCGTTCGTACGGGATTTACCTGATCCACATTCCTGCGTATTTGCTGGTGCGAGAATTCACTTTTCGCCTGCAGTCTGCCGGTCTGCCAAGCCCGGGCGGTCATCCGATCCTGACGTTGCTGGTGGCTGGCGGGCTGATTGCCTTGCTCAGTGAACTCAACTACCGCTTTATCGAAATGCCCATGCGCAACCGCGGCGCGTCGCTGGTCAAACGCCTGGGCACGTCCCGAACAGCCGCCCAAACCTCTGGAGCTACCTCATGCTGAGCCTTTTGAAGAAACTCACGGCGGGTACGCCCGCTCCCGCAGCGCCTGTGGCGGACAAGGTCGAGAAGGTCGATCCGTACATGCTCGGCCTGCACGATGCGATGCTCAGCGGCTGGTTCAATCAGCAAACCGGCGAGCTGTTCACCGGGTTCCCGGTGACCGCTGAGGACACGCTGCTGGACGTCGGTTGTGGTGATGGCGGCAACGTGCATTTCTGTGGCATGCGCGGGGCCAAAATCATCATCGCCGACATTGACGCAGCCAAGGTTGAAGCCACCCGTCAGCGTTTGAGCGACACGCCGGCGCGTGACGTCGAATGCCATGTCACCGACTGCAACCCGCTGCCGATTGCCGATGCGACGGCCACTCGAGTGGTGTCCACCGAAGTCATCGAGCATGTCGACGATCCGGCGCAGTTCCTCGCCGAACTGGTCCGCGTTGGCAAACCGGGTGCTTTGTACTTGCTCAGCGTCCCGCACCCAAGCTCCGAAGACCTGCAAAAAGACATCGCCGCCCCGGAGTATTTCCAGAAGCCCAACCACATTCGCATCATCAGCGAAGAGCAGTTCAAGGCGATGGTCAGCGACGCCGGCCTGGAAGTGCTCAGCCATAGCCAGTACGGTTTTTACTGGTCGATGTGGATGCTGTTGTTCTGGGAAGCCAAGGTCGATTTCAGCAATGCCGATCACCCGTTGCTCAACCACTGGGCCGACACCTGGCAGGCCGTTTTGGCGTCGCCTCGTGGCGCGCAGATCAAGCAGGCGCTGGACGCGGTCGTGGCGAAAAGTCAGGTGATCATCGCCCGCAAGCCCTAGCACCCACGGGTTTTGTGTACCCTGCCACTTTGCGTTGTCAGGGCTTAGGCATTTCATGTTTTTAATTCGATTGGCGGTGTTGTTTGCCGCGTTGATGCTGCTCAACGGTTGCGAGCAAAAAACCGCACCGCCGCTCGATCAGCAACTCTACGTTTGGCAACGGCAATGGACGCCGGCCCATGAAGCCGCACTGAAGGACAGCCGCGCGGATTTTTCGACGTTGCGGGTGCTGGCTTTGCAGGCGTTTCCTCAGGCCGGTTGGAGCAGGGCGCGGATCAATCCGGCGCTGCTCAAGCGCGATGGCCGACCGCTGATTGCGGTGATTCGCCTCGATGGCCAGCTCAAGGCGCTGGATCAGGACGAGGTCACGGCGCAAATTCAGCAAGTACTCAGCGATTGGCAAGGGCAGGGGCTGATCCTCTCAGGCGTGGAAATCGACCACGACGCGGGTAGCGCTCGGCTACCGGCTTATCGGGCATTTCTGACGCATTTACGCGCGGTTTTGCCCGCCTCTTTACCGTTGAGTATTACCGCGCTGCCAGCATGGATCGACAGCCCTGAGTTGCCGACTCTCCTGGCGACCGTCGACAGCAGCGTGTTGCAGGTGCATGCGGTCAGCGATCCGCGTCGTGGCTTGTTTGACGCGGTTCAGGCCGGGAAATGGGCGAAGACCTGGAGCGGCAACACGACGAAACCCTTCTATCTGGCGCTACCGGCTTATGGCGTGGCGCTGTTGCCCGGGGCCAGCGGTGCACCGGTGGTGGAAAGTGAAGTGCCGGTCGAACGGGTCGGTAAACGCCGGGAATTGCTCGCAGACCCCGTGCAGCTGAGCAAGCTCGCCGCCGAGTTGCGCGCCGATCCACCCGCGCATCTGGCTGGTTTGATCTGGTTTCGCCTGCCGCTGGCGGGGGATCGCCGGGCCTGGAGCCTGAACACGCTGGGCGCTGTGGCGCGCGGCGATGTGCTCGACAGTCGCTTGAGTTTGAAACTCGGCGCACAGGATGGCCTCTATGACATCAGCGTCAGCAATCCAGGCAACCTCGACAGTGCCTGGCCCGAACGCGTGACTTTGGCGGTCCAGGGCTGTGATGGCGCTGATGCGCTGGCCGGTTATGCATTGCAACAAAGCCCGGATCTGCTTACCTTCACCCGCCAGCGCGAGGGCCGGTTACCGGCCGGCGGGCAACGCGGCATCGGTTGGGCACGCTGCGCACACATTGATCAAGGAGGTTCGAATGTTCACCCGTAACTGGCCCCGCCATCTGCTCTGCCTGAGCCTCAGTCTGCCGCTGGGTTCGGCGCTGGCCTGTGGGCCGGACTTCCCGATGCGTTTGCTGGACAACCGCGCCCAATCGCTGGCGGAGCTGCCGGAAGGCAACTTCCAGTTCGAGATCAATCGCCTCGGACATGCGATCGCGGGGCTGAAAAATGTCACGGCCGCCACCAACAATCCGTCCTCCGGCTACGGCGATGAGCCCAACTACGCCGATCAACGGGACCAGGCCGAGCAAGCCGGTTTGACGGTTGAGCAGCAAGCGCTGGTCAAACAGTTGCGCACGCTGACCAATGCGCATCAAGTCGAGGCTCAAGGCGCGAGCCTGCCGGCCGAGCACATGCTCTACCTGGCTGGCGCTGTGGCGTTCGGCGCGGGTGATCATGGGTTGGCTGCCGAGTACTTTCAGAAGGTGCTGGCATTGCCGGCGGATCAACGCCCGTTGCGCAGCACCTGGGCGGCCTACTCGTTGGGTCGTGCACTGTTTGCCATGAGCGCCGAAACGGACGCAACGCCTGACCTGCTGGCGCAGTCACGAAAGGCCTTCGAGCAGACCCGTCAGTTGAGCATTGACGGCTTCAGCGACCCGTTGGAACTGGGTGTCGCCAGCCTCGGCGAAGAGGCTCGCGTGGCCCGGACGGCGGGCGACTGGAACAGCGCCGTCGAACTCTACGCCACACAAAACCTCCACGGTTCGGCGGTGGGTTACACCTCGCTCAAATTGTTGATGGCTGATCTGCTGGCAATGCCGGACGATCAACTGACCGAGCTGATCAAAGGCAAACCGGTGCAGCAACTGGTCACGGCATCGCTGATCAGCCGCTTGGGCTGGTCGTTTGGTGATCAACCGCCAAACGAACAAAAACTGATCAAACTTCTGCAAAGCAGTACGCGCGGCAGCCTGGACAACGCGGACCGACTGGCGGCAATGAATTATCAACAGGGCGATTACGCCAGCGCCAAAGCGTTCCTTGAGCATGCCGGGGACGGTGGTCTGGCGTGGTGGCTGCGGGCGAAACTGGCGCTGCGCGAGGGCGACAAAAACGCGGCGGCTGCGGCGTATGCCAAGGCGGCCCAAGCCTTCCCGCAGAATGAATCCTGGGGTGAACGACGCACACCGGACTACGATTTTGAAAGCCTGCAGCCCAAATGCCGGGTCGAGGGTGAAAGCGCAATTCTGGCGCTGCAACGCGGCGACTACCTGCAAGCGTTCGACCAGCTCTATCGCAGCCAAAGCATCTACTGGTTTGATGCCGCGACCGTTGCCGAACGCGTGTTGACCGTCGATGAACTCAAGCACTACGTCGACACCCAGGTGCCGGCACCGCCAGCGCTGAGCCAGCAGAACCGTGACAACTACGTGCCGTTGCCGGTAGCCGCGCAACTGCGCAATTTGCTTGGGCGGCGGTTGCTGCGCGAAGAGCGGTATGACGAAGCGCTGGTGTACTTCGATAATCCCGATCTACAGAAAAAAGCCCGGCTGTATGCGCAACAACGTCAGTTGGCCGATGCCGCATGGTGGCCGACAAAGCGCGCCGCCGCACTGTTCAATGCGGCCTGGACGGCGCGCGAGTGGGGCATGGACATTCTGGGTTATGAAATGGCCCCGGACTACGCCACGTTCGGCGGCAACTACAGCCTGGAGACGACTGAGCTCAAGGTCGGGCCGTTGGTGGCGGAAGGTGAAGTCCAGCGTCAACAAGCCAGTGCCGCCAAGCCGGACGAGCGCTATCACTATCGTTTCGTCGCAACGGCGTTGGCCAATCGCGCCGCCGATAACTTGCCTCACACCAGCCAGGCTTTCGCGGCGGTGTTATGTTCGGCGGCGGGGTGGAACAGCAGCCTTGAAGACCAAAGTGCGCTTTACCAGCGCTACATCAAAGAAGGACCGTACGTGGATTGGGCGGTGGATTTCGGCCACCAATGTCCATATCCGGACTTCGAGAATGCCAGCAAACGTTATGTGACCCAGGTGACAGACTCCACCCGTTCGGCTCTGCGACCCTATAAGCGGCCGTTGCAGATCGGCGGGATTATTGCGGTGACGGCAGCGGCGCTGGTAATGATCAATCGGCGCCGCCGTCGTAAAGCGCAGTAAGGCTCAAGCCTGTTGCACAAAGGTCAGCCGCACGGCGAAACCAATCAGCAGGCTGCCGAACAACCACTGTTGCAGGCGTTGGGCCGAGGGACTGCGTTGCAGCCAGCGGCCCAGCGCGGCGCCGACAAGCGCGTAGGCGCTGTCGAACAACAAACCGACGCTGACCAGTATTACGCCTAACACCGCAAATTGCGCCAGTACCGGCCCGGCTTGGGGATTAATGAACTGCGGCAGCAATACCGAGCAGAACAAGAGCGCTTTAGGGTTGAGCAGGTTGGTCAGCAAACCTCTTTGGATCGCGTCCCGCCAACGTGGTTTCTCGGTGGTTGTGTCTGCACTGTTCAGGCTCGGCAGCATCGTGGTTCGCAGACATTGAATGCCGATCCACAGCAAATACGCGGCCCCCGCCAGACGCACCACATCGAAGGTCCACGGAGCGGCTTTGAACAACGCCGCCAATCCCAAGGCGGCCAACGCCACATGACAACCACGGGCAATGCCCAGGCCCACCGCTGTCGCCAACGCCGCGCCTTTGCCCTGTCGGGCACCGGTCTGTAGCAGCAGAATCATGTCGGGCCCCGGCAACAAATACACTACTGCCAGCGCCATGAAAAACAGCCAGAGTCCCGCCATGTTGTTGCACCCCATTCGTTGTCGATTTGGTAGCGCCAGTCTAGGGCTCAAGGGTGGGGCAGGTGCTTGCGTTGTCCGCTTCTAAAGCCTCGATATTTGGCATAACCTGCCACTTACAGGTGTGCAAGCCATCAGGATCTGCCAAACAATGAAACTCGACGCCTACGACCGCAAGATTCTCGCCGCCCTGCAACGGGACGGCCGCCTGAGCAACGTGCAACTGGCCGAGGAGATCGGCTTGTCAGCCTCGCCGTGTTTGCGTCGGGTGCGGATGCTGGAAGAGGCCGGGGTGATTCGCGGCTATCAGGCCAATCTGGATCGTGACGAGGTGGGGCTTGGGCTGACGGTGTTTGTCGGGGTCAAGGTTGAACGCCATAACGATGAGCAGGCCGAAGCCTTTCGCCTGGCGGTGACGGCGCTGTCTGAGGTGATTTCGGCGTTTCTGGTGTCCGGGGAGTCGGATTTCCTGCTGCAAGTGGTGGTGCCGGATTTGCGCGGGTACGACCGTTTTCTCACCGAGCGACTGCTGAAGTTGCCGGGAGTGAGTGACATCCGCAGCAACTTCGCGATTCACACGGTGAAGACGCCAGGGGCGTTGCCGTTGGGGCACTTACCAACTTGAAACTCAGTCGTATCCGATCGTTCCCACGCTCTGCGTGGGAATGCAGCCCGTGACGCTCCGCGTCACATCAAGAGCCGAACGCAGAGCGTCCGTGGAGGCATTCCCACGCAGAGCGTGGGAACGATCATCCGCAGGCTTCTTACATCTGCGTCGCCATCCCCTCCACATTCATCGCCGCCTGACGCAACGCCTCGGAACGTGTCGGATGCGGATGGCAGGTCAGCGCAATGTCTTCAGCTGACGCGCTGAACTCCATCGCCACGCAATACTCGCCGATCATTTCACTGACACTCGGTCCCACCAGATGCACGCCGAGAATTTCATCAGTGCGCTCATCGGCCAGCACTTTGGCGAAGCCTTCGGTCTCGTGGTTGATCTTCGCCCGGCTGTTGGCGGTAAAGGGGAACTTGCCGACTTTGTACGCGCGGCCTTCAGCCTTGAGCTGCTCCTCGGTCTTGCCAACGCTGGCCAGCTCAGGCTTGGTGTAAATGACGTTAGGAATCAGGTCGTAGTTGACCTCGCCAGCCTTTCCAACGATCTGCTCGACGCAGGCCATGGCTTCATCCTCGGCCTTGTGGGCGAGCATCGGCCCGGAAGTGACGTCGCCAATCACCCACACGCCCGCCGCTTCGGTGCGATGGCCCTTGTTAGTCAACATGCCGCGTTTGTCAGTGGTGAGACCGACGTTTTCCAGCCCGAGGCCTTCGGTGTAAGGCCGCCGACCGATGGCGACCAGCACGTAATCGGCTTCAATCGTTTCGGCGGCACCGCCGGCAGCGGGTTCGACACTGAGTTGAACGCCGCTTGCCGATGGAGTGGCGCGGGTGACTTTCGAGCTCAGCTTGAAACTGATGCCTTGTTTGCTCAGCGAACGCTGCAGGGTTTTGCCCGCTTCTGCATCCACGCCAGGGCAGATGCGATCGAGAAATTCGACTACTGTGACTTGGGCACCCAGGCGCCGCCACACCGAACCCAGTTCCAGGCCGATGACGCCGGCACCGATCACCACCAGGTGCTTCGGCACTTCAGCCAATGACAGCGCACCAGTGGAATCGAGGACGCGCTTGTTATCGATCTCCACGCCGGGCAGGGGAGTGGGCTCGGAACCGGTGGCGATGATGATGTCCTTGGCGCTCAGCTCGGTCTTGCCGCCCTGGTTGTCAGTCACGGTCACTTTGCCCGGCCCGTCGATATGGCCCCAGCCTTTTATCCAGTCGACTTTATTTTTGCGAAACAGAAATTCGATACCCTTGGTCAGCCCGGCAACGCTTTCATCCTTCTGCTTCATCATCTGGGCGAGGTTTAGGGTCGGTTTGACCTCGATCCCCAGGTTGGCGAATTCGCTGCCCATGGCCGCATCATAGAGCTCCGAGGCATGCAAGAGCGCCTTGGATGGCATGCAGCCGACGTTCAGGCAGGTGCCGCCGAGAGTCGCGCGGCCTTCGACGCACGCTGCTTTCAACCCTAGCTGACCGGCGCGAATCGCCGCGTTATAACCACCGGGGCCACCGCCCAGAATCACGACGTCGTAGGTGTTCATGGATGCACTCCTGGAAAGGGATCGGGCAGGGTCCAAATAGTCTTTAAATAAAATTACGAGCGTAATATGTGCGTTTCTGCCTATTTCGGTCAAGGCTTCAGACAAGCGACAGGTTGGGCGTCTTTAGATAAAGCGTTTCAGCACATAAATTTCACCACTTTCGTTATATCGTAACGAATTGCGATGTGATCAATGATAAGCAATGGGGTGGTATGCAAGTCGATCTCGAAGTCGATGGAACACCGGTAGCAGGGCTGCCGCGCTTTCAGCAGGCGGTCTTTCAAGGGCGGCGATTGCGCCAGTTCGCCATCGGCCTGAGCGCTTTGGCGGCGGTCGGATTGGTGTTGGCGTTTTTCGTCGGGCTGTTTGCACCGTTGTCGCTGTGGGCCGCATTGCTGGTCAGTCAGAGCGCTGGCTTGCTGGTGCTGGTCGCCGGCCTGCAATCGGCCTGGTGGGTGACGCAGTGGCGGGCGCGGGCCATAAACCCACCACTGCCGGTCGTGGTGGCGGTTGACGATACTGTTGCTCCTGTAGGCTGGTATGAGCGGATGCTGGACCGGCTCGGTCAGCGTTCAGTGCACCTGCTGGGACAGGTCGGCGCGCCGACACTCTGGCTCGGCGGCTGGGCCTTGTTGACGTTGTACAGCCTCAGTCAATTCTGGAACCTCACATTGCCTCCCGGTCCGCTGGGTGTATCGGCGAGCATTGGCGCCGCGCTGTCTTTGTTGCTGGCGTTCGGTTTGCTGGTGTTGGAGCGCCAACTGGCTCAGGAAAACGTTACTGAGTGGCCGGAAGCAGCGCCCTTGGCGCAGCTAAGCCGGGTCGCGATCATTTGCCTGGTGCTTAGCGCTTTGTGTCTGTTGTTCGCCAGCGAGGCATCGGTATGGCCGGTACGTCTGGCCGTTTTGATCGGCTTGCTGCCGGGACTGGTCGCGGTCGAGTTGCTGCTGCGCGCAGTGTTGTCGTTGTTCAGTCCTCGCCGTGAATCACTTGAGCCGGGATTGCTGGCGCGCAGTTTTGTCGCCGACCTGTTGCGTTGGCCGCCGCAACCCTTGCTGGCGTTGCAACACGAACTGCACAACCGTTTTGGCATCGACCTGCGGCAGATTTGGGCCTTCACCTACATGCGTCGGGCGTTTCTTCCGGTATTGGCAGTGGTGGCAATGGTGGGCTGGTCGCTGACCGGTATTCGCGAAATTCCCCTGCAAGGACGAGGCATCTACGAGCGCTTCGGCAAACCGGTAGACGTGTTCGGCCCCGGTTTGCACGCCGGTTTGCCGTGGCCGTTGGGCCGAGTGCTGAGCGTTGAAAATGGTGTGGTTCATGAACTGGCGACCAGCGTTGGCGATGTCTCGGGACCGGTGATGGCTGATCCTGCGGAAGGTCCGGCGCCATCAACAGCCAATCGCTTGTGGGACGCCAGCCACGTGAACGATAAATCCCAAGTCATTGCCAGCAGCCGTGGCGACAAACAGAACTTCCAGATCGTCAATATGGACGTGCGCTTCGTTTATCGCATCGGCCTGACCGATCAAGCCGCGTTGGCCGCGACCTACAACAGCACCGATGTGCCGACACTGATTCGCAGCACCGCCAGCCGCATTCTGGTTCATGACTTCGCCTCGCGCACCCTCGACGGTCTACTCGGCGAAGACCGGGTAGGGCTGGCCGAGGAGATTGGCCGGGCGGTACAGGCGGACCTGCAAAAACTCGACAGCGGTGTGGAAATTCTGGCCACCGTGGTCGAGGCGATTCATCCGCCAGCCGGCGCCGCCAACGCTTATCACGGTGTTCAGGCGGCGCAGATTGGCGCCCAGGCATTGATCTCCCGCGAGCGCGGTGCGGCAGCAGAGGCGACCAATCAGGCGCAACTGCAAGCCAGTATCGCGCGCGATCAAGCGACCGCGAGTGCGCATGAAATCAATGCCACCGCTCAGGCGGCGGATTTGAAATTCACTGCCGAGCAGAAGGCGTATGCCAGTGCGGGCCAGGCTTTCGTGCTGGAACAGTATTTCAGCCAGCTGACTCAGGGCCTGGCCAATGCCAGGTTGCTGGTGCTCGATCATCGTCTGGGCGGCAGCGGCAATGCGCCGACCATCGACCTACGTACTTTCACGCTGCCGGCTGATCCTGCGTCGCCGCGTTCCAGCGCTCAACCAGGAGCTACCCATTGAGCCCGTCGCACACTCACGATCACGATGACCACGCCGGCCACGATCACGGCCATGGCGGGCATCACCACGGCCACCATCATCACCATCACGGTGATCCCGAGGAAGCGGGGCCGTTCCCATGGCGGCGCATGGGCTGGGCGGCGTTGCTGGTGGCGTTCGCCATCGCCGCCGCGAGCCTCGTCCAAGTTCGGTCAGGTGAGGCGACGGTGATCACACGCTTCGGCAATCCTTCGCGGGTGTTGCTGGAGCCAGGACTTGGCTGGCGCTGGCCTGCACCTTTTGAAGCCGCCATTCCTGTCGATTTGCGGCTGCGCACGACGTCCAGCGGTTTGCAGGATGTCGGCACGCGCGACGGCTTGCGCATCATTGTTCAGGCGTATGTGGCGTGGCAGGTACAGGGCGATCCCGATAACGTGCAGCGTTTTATGCGCGCCGTGCAAAATCAGCCGGACGAAGCGGCGCGGCAGATTCGTACCTTTGTGGGTTCCGCCCTGGAAACCACCGCGAGCAGTTTCGATCTGGCGAACCTGGTGAACACCGATGCCGACCAGGTTCACATCGCTGATTTCGAGGCGCAGCTGCGTCAGCAGATCGATCAACAATTGCTCACCACTTATGGCGTGCGGGTGCTGCAAGTGGGTATCGAACGCTTGACCTTGCCGTCGGTGACGCTCACCGCCACCGTTGACCGTATGCGCGCCGAGCGTGAAACAATTGCCACCGAACGCACCGCCATCGGTAAACGTGAAGCTGCGCAAATCCGCTCCGCCGCTGAGCGTGACGCACGAATCGTACAAGCGGATGCAACGGTGAAAGCGGCTGACATCGAAGCCCAATCCCGCGTCGAAGCGGCGCAGATTTACGGGCGCGCCTACGCCGGCTCACCTCAGCTTTACAACTTGCTGCGCTCGCTCGACACGTTGGGCACGATTGTTACGCCGGGGACCAAACTGATTTTGCGCACCGATGCCGCGCCTTTTCGGGTGTTGGTTGATGGGCCGCCGACCCTCGATAGCAAACCCGGGTCGCAGCCATGAAATTAGTTCCACGTGGAACACATGAGTTAAGTAGCCCATGGATTCAGGCTGGACGATTGGCTTTTCTCGCGCTTTATGCGGTGACTGTTCTGGCTGCGTTGGCGTGGGCGTTTTCCAATGTACGGCAAATCGATCCGCAAAATCGTGCAGTGGTTCTGCATTTCGGCGCGCTGGATCGCATCCAGAACGCCGGCCTTCTGTTGGCTTGGCCGCGACCTTTTGAGCAAGTGATTCTGTTGCCGGCAGCAGATCGGGTGATCGAACGGCGGGTGGAAAATCTGCTTCGCAGCGATGCAGCGTTGCAGGGAGATCGAGTGGCGTCGTTCGCGACCCCCTTGAGCGATGCGCTCGCAGGCTCTGGTTATTTGCTGACTGGAGACGCCGGCGTGGTGCAACTCGATGTACGGGTTTTCTACAAGGTCACTGAACCTTACGCCTTTGTGCTTCAAGGTGAGCATGTGCTGCCGGCACTCGATCGACTGGTCACTCGCAGCGCTGTTGCACTGACGGCTGCCCGGGACCTGGACACGATCCTGGTGGCTCGTCCGGAGCTGATCGGCACGGATACTCAATCGGCCGAACGCCGCGAACGTCTGCGGGGTGATTTGGTGCAGGGTATCAATCAACGCCTGGCCGAGCTGAAAGCGACAGGGCAGGGCATCGGCGTCGAAGTTGTGCGCGTCGACGTGCAGTCGAGCCTGCCAGGCCCTGCGGTAAACGCCTTCAACGCCGTGCTGACCGCCAGCCAACAGGCCGACAAAGCCGTTGCCAATGCGCGTACCGAAGCCGAGAAGTTGACTCAGACCGCCAATGAGCAAGGTGATCGAACGCTGCAAGTCGCCCATGCCCAAGCGAGCGAACGACTGGCAAAAGCCTCTGCCGATACCGCCACTGTGTTGAGCCTGGCCAAGGCGCAACAACAGGGCACCGACCCGCAAATGTTGCTGCGCATTTACCGTGAGCGCATGCCGAAAATTCTCGGCCAGGCCGGCTCGGTGACAACGGTCAATCCGAAAGACGATTCGCGCCTGATCATTCAGGGAGCCGCACAATGACTGCCCAAACCACGGCGCCGAGCCTGTTGTCCTCGGCTGAACAACGCAGCGCTGCACGTCAATTGACCCTGGCCATGCTTGCCTTGGGCTTGCTCAGTCTCGGGCTGATCTGGCGTTGGTTGTCGCCGCAGCAGACCGGTGTCAGCCAGTTGTTGTTGGGCTTCGCTTCGCTACTGGTGGCCGTGCCGGTCATGCGCTCGGCTTGGTACAGCTTGCGTTATCCAAGCTTGCATGGAATCACCGATCAATTGATTGCCCTGGCCATGTTGGGTGCCTGGGCCACGGGAGATCTGCTGACCGCGGCCTTACTGCCAATCATCATGATCTTTGGCCACGTGTTGGAGGAACGCAGCGTCATCGGTTCACAGGAAGCGATTCGCGCCCTCGGCAAACTGACCCGCAGCCATGCCCGCAAGATTCAGGCGGACGGTGCGATCCTCGAAGTCGACAACGGCACACTCAAGGCTGGCGACATCGTGGAGGTGCGTGCGGGTGATCGAGTGCCGGCCGACGGTCGAGTGTTGTCGGGGCAGGCGAGCCTCGACACGGCATCGATTACCGGTGAGTCCGTACCGATAGAGGCGGGTGTCGGGATGCAGGTCTTCGGCGGAGCGATCAATCTCGACGGTCTGTTGCGGATCGAAGTGACGCGCACCGGCAACGAATCGACCTTGGGCAAAGTGATCGCGCTGATGCAAAGCGCCGAGCGGTCCAAGCCGCCGATCACGCGCCTGCTCGAACGCTATGCCGGCAGCTACATGGTGTTGGTGTTGTTGTTGGCGGCAGTGACCTGGTTTGTCACCAACGATGCCCAAGCGATGCTCGCGGTGTTGGTGGCGGCGTGTCCTTGTGCATTGGTGTTGTCGGCACCGGCGACGGCGATTGCTGGTGTCGCGGTCGCGGCACGCCACGGGATACTGATCCGCAGTTCGGCGTTTCTTGAGGAGTTGGCGGACCTGACGTCGCTGGTGGTCGACAAGACCGGCACGCTGACGTTTGGCACGTTGCGGTTGCAGTCCATCGACAGCCCGCTGGAGGACCGCAGCCATATCATGAAGCTCGCCGCTAGCCTTGGTTCGGCCAGCAGTCACCCAGTCAGTCGTGCGCTTGCCGGGTTGGTCACGCAGGAACATTTCCTGCTGCTGTCGGACATTCACGAACGCCAGGGTCTGGGCGTAGTGGCGATGACCGAGCAGGGCGAAGCGGCACTCGGTCGCCCGGAGTTGTTTGCACAATTGGGCATCGTCACGTCGGCGGTTCCCGAACACGATGGCCCGATTGCCGGCTTGGCGCTCGACGGTGAATTCCTTGCCTGGTTGTTGCTCGCCGACAGCGTCAAGCCTGAGGCGCGATTCGCCTTGAGCGAGTTGCGAGAGTTGGGCTTGGGTCGTCAGTTGCTGCTTACCGGTGATCGGCAAAGTGTCGCGCACACGCTGGCTCGCGATGTCGGCATCAGCGATGTCGAGGCGCAGGCCTTGCCTGAGGACAAACTCAATCGAGTGCTGACGGAAATCGAAAATGGTTTCCGGCCAATGGTGGTGGGGGATGGCATCAACGACTCGCTGGCACTCAAGGCCGGTGTCGTGGGTGTGGCCATGGGCGCTGGTGGTGCGGACATCGCGCTGGCCTCTGCCGATATCGTGCTGATCGGCAGCGACTTGCGTCGGCTCGGCACCTGTGTGCGGTTGAGTCGCCAGTGTCGGCAGACGTTGCAGGTCAACGTGATCATCGGTCTGGGCTGGACCCTGGCGATTGTTGCCTTCGCGGCGTTCGGCTGGCTCGGTGCCGCCGGAGCCATGATCGCGGCATTGCTGCATAACCTCAGCACGTTGCTGGTGCTCGGTAATGCCGGACGATTGCTGCGTTTTCAAGAGCCACTGCTGAAGTTGGAGGAGGCGCCTTAGGCGCCCCGAAAACTTTTTTCGTTCCTCTGTAACGCCGTTGGGGGCAGGGCGCTCTAGAGCTGTGTCGGGACTGAACAAACCGTCCAGCCGACCACCCTGACGATTACCGAGGATATAAATATGAACTTCAAAAACGCCACTGCCGGTGCCGCTCTCGCTTTCGCCGCCGCGACTTTGTTCGCCGGTGTTGCCACGCAGGCCCAGGCAGCTGACGCTGTTCAGGTGCACTGCTACGGCGTGACGTCGTGTGCAGGCATGAACGATTGCAAGACTGCGGAGAATGCCTGTAAAGGTCAGGGCGTTTGCAAAGGTCACGGCTTCAAGGCAATGACTCAGACCGAATGCATGAAAGCAGGTGGCAAGGTCGGCGAATAACCGACCACCGCGTGCCGCCGCAGTGGCTTCGCCGCTGCGGCCACTTTGCGAGGAGCCCGCAAAATGTCTGCATCCCTTCCTTGCCTGGGCTACGGCCTGGGTTTACGCAGTGCCTACTATCAACAGATTCTCGAGCAGTCACCCTCCGTGGACTGGTTCGAGGTCGTCTCCGAAAACTTCATGGTTCAGGGCGGAAAAGCCTTGTACTACCTCGATGCAATTGCCGAGCGTTATCCGGTAGTGATGCATGGGGTGTCGTTGTCCATTGGCGGGCCCCATGCCCTTGATCCCGCGTATTTGAATCAACTCAAGCTTCTGGCTAAACGGGTAAAGCCTGCGTGGATTTCCGATCACCTGTGCTGGAGTCGCGGCAACGCTCATCAGTTGCATGACCTGCTGCCGCTGCCCTACACCGAGGAAAGCCTTTACTACGTGGCTGAGCGGGTGCGGCAGGTTCAGGATGTTTTGCAACGGCCGTTGGTGCTGGAGAACGTTTCCAGCTATGTGCGCAGCGCCGACGATGACTTCAGCGAATGGCAATTCCTTGAAGCCCTCAGCCATCTGAGCGACTGCGAGCTTCTGCTGGACGTGAACAATGTGTACGTGAGCTCGCGAAATCACGGCTTCGATCCGTGGACTTTCATTCAAGGGCTGCCGGCAAACAAGGTTCGGCAACTGCACCTGGCGGGCCACAGCGATTACGGCGATTACGTGATCGACACCCATGATCATCCGGTGAGCGATCCGGTCTGGGCGCTTTATGAGCGTACGCTTGAGCACCTCGGCCCGGTGGCCACATTGTTGGAACGCGATGACCATCTACCGCCCTTTGAAGACCTGCTCTGCGAATTGCAAAAGGCTCGAGAGCTGGGTGATAGCGCGCTGGCCCGGAGACTGAAATGCGCCTGATCGATTGGCAACTGGCCTTTGAAAGCTATCTGTTGGGAGAGCAGCAGTCCGCAGCCTGTTCGGCATTGAGTTCCCGCCTGATTGGCGGTCCGACACTGGACGTGAACACTGGCCTGGCGATTTATCACAACGCCTATCAGGCTCGGCTTTTGGAAGTGTTGCGTGGAGACTTTCCGGTGATCTGGCATTGGTTGGGGGACGTTGAATTCGAACAGCTCGCTGCTACGTACATTCGCCAATCACCCTCAGTGCATTTCAGTTTGAGATGGCTAGGCGAAGGTTTTGAGCATTTCATTCGCCAGCATCTGATGCCAGAGCAAAGCGCGGCACTCGCCGAGTTGGCAGCGCTTGAATGGGCATTCACCCTGGCGTTCGATGCACCTGAATGCAAACCGTTGACGCTGCAAGACATGGCCCTTTTGCCGCCGCAGGATTGGCCGACGCTGCAGGTTAGTCTGAGCACTACCGTGCAATGGCGTGAATGTGCTTACAACAGTGTCGCGTTATGGCGTTCGGTAAAAGACGAAACCGGTTTTCCCGGCAGCGCAGCGTTGAAAACCCCTAATGTAGTGGTGATCTGGCGCAACGAGCTGGTTTGTCATTACCGAAGCCTCGAATTTGATGAGGCGAGAGCTCTAAAAGGTATGTTTCAGGACTGCTGGAATTTTGCTGAACTGTGTTCCGATTTAGCAGTCAGCTATGGTGAGGGCGCGCCACTTCAAGCTGTTACATGGCTGAAACAGTGGATTCATGACGGTTGGTTGAAGCGCCGCGAATCATAGAAAATGGCTATTTATTCGATAGGCAGCTATTTTTCTAAGATGGTCTACCCTCACATCAGACGTCTGAAACAAGGGGGATTATCCATGCTCGCGCAACTTCCACCGGCCTTACAGAATCTGCAGCTACCGTTACGCCTGCGACTCTGGGACGGCCATGAATTCAATCTGGGGCCGACGCCCAGCGTCACAATTGTGGTCAAGGACCCACAAATGGTTACCCAGTTCACTCATCCAAGCCTGGACGCGCTCGGAGCGGCGTTTGTCGAAGGCAAACTCGAGCTCGAAGGCTCAATCAGCGACGTGATTCGCGTCTGTGATGAATGGAGCCAAGCGTTACTCAGCGAGGACGGGGACAGCCAGCCTGTGCGCACTGTTCACGACAAGGAAACTGACGCCAAGGCCATTTCCTACCACTACGACCTCTCCAATGCGTTTTATCAGTTGTGGCTCGACAGCGACATGGCGTATTCCTGCGCGTACTTCGAGACTGGCAGTGAAAACCTGGAGCAAGCCCAGCAAGCGAAATTCCGTCATCTGTGCCGCAAGCTACGGCTGCAGCCAGGCGACTACCTGCTGGATGTCGGTTGCGGTTGGGGTGGCCTGGCACGCTATGCGGCCCGTGAGTTCGGCGCGAAAGTGTTTGGGATAACCCTCAGTAAAGAGCAACTGGCTCTCGCCCGTGAAAGGGTGACCGCTGAAGGCCTGGACGATCTGGTGGAACTGCAGCTGCTCGATTACCGTGATCTGCCTCAGGATGGTCGCTTCGACAAGGTGGTCAGCGTCGGCATGTTCGAACACGTCGGTCACGCGAACCTGGCTGAGTATTGCAAAACGTTGTTCGGTGCGGTGAAAGAAGGCGGGCTGGTGATGAACCACGGGATCACCGCCAAGCACACTGATGGGCGCCCGGTAGGACGCGGTGCCGGAGATTTCATCGAGAAGTACGTGTTCCCCAACGGCGAGCTGCCGCACCTGTCGATGATCTCCGCAGAGATCAGCGAAGCGGGGCTGGAAATCGTCGACGTCGAGAGTCTGCGTCTGCATTACGCGCGCACTCTGGACCACTGGAGCGAACGCCTGGAAGACAACCTGGAAGCAGCTTCCAAACTGGTCCCTGAACAGGCATTGCGGATCTGGCGCTTGTACCTGGCGGGATGCGCCTATGCGTTCGCCAGGGGTTGGATCAATCTGCACCAGATTCTCGCGGTGAAAGCTCATCCAGATGGCAGTCATGAACTGCCGTGGACTCGCGACGACATCTACCTTTAGAGAATCGGCGAAATAAGCCGGGCGACCCGCATGCCAACGTGTTGCAGGCGATGGGTCTCCCGGCTTTCTTCTTTGGCGATTTCATGAGCCTGGGCAAAGTCGTCGTTAAGCATCTGTTCCACCTCGGCGGCAAACACGCTGTCGACGGTCAGCAGCATCACTTCGAAATTCAGGCGGAACGATCGGTTGTCCAGATTGGCACTGCCAATGGCGCTGATTTCGCTGTCGATCAACACCACCTTCTGATGCAAAAATCCCGGCTGATAGCGAAAAACCCGTACCCCTGCACGCACGGCTTCGAAGGCATACAGGCTAGAGGCCGCATAGACGATGCGATGATCCGGCCGTGACGGCAGTAACAGCCGCACATCCACACCTCGCAAAACTGCCAGTCTCAAAGCGGCAAACACGGCTTCGTCGGGGATGAAATACGGGCTGGTGATCCATATCCGCTCTGTCGCCGCATGGATGGCTTCGACGAAGAACAACGAACAGGTTTCGTAGGAATCGGCCGGGCCACTTGCCAGTAATTGGCAGAGCACGCCGTCGTCCGGGTAGGCGTCCGGCAGGATCAGCGGTGGCAATGAACGCGCCGCCCAGAACCAGTCTTCAGCGAACGACTCCTGCATACAAGCTACCACCGGCCCGCGCACGCGCACGTGGGTATCGCGCCAGGGCGCCAGCGGTGGTTTCTCGCCCATGTATTCGTCGCCGACGTTATGCCCGCCAACGAACCCCAGTACACCGTCCACCACGACGATCTTGCGGTGGTTGCGGAAGTTGACCTGAAAGCGGTTGAGCCAGCCACTGCGGGTGGCAAAGGCTTTGACCTCGACGCCTGCATCGCGCAACGGTTGCACGTAACTGTGGGGCAAGGAATGGCTGCCAATGCGGTCGTACAACAGATAAACCGCCACGCCTTCAGCCGCTTTCTTGATCAGCAGATTTTGCAGGCGTTGGCCGAGGCGGTCGTCGTGAATGATGAAAAACTGAATCAGCACCGCTTCCTTTGCGTTGTCGATGGCTGCGAAAATCCCGTCAAAAGTGGCTTGGCCATTGATCAGCAATTGCACTTCGTTGTTTGCCAGGCACGGCATGCGCCCTAATTTCGGCATCGCTCTCAAGGATGCGTAAGCACTTGAGGCACGGGCGGTCAGCGCTTCTTCCACCCACGGACGCCAGTTGAGTTCGGAGATGGCTTTGCGCATTTCCTCGTTGGCCTGCCGCCGGGCCTTGATGTAACCATCGAAGGTGCTGCGGCCGAAGACCAGATACGGAACCAGCGTCAGGTAAGGAATGAATATCAACGACAGGGCCCAGGCGATAGATCCCTGGGCGGTCCGGACGGTGAGCACGGCGTGAATGGCAGCGATCAGGCCCAGCGTGTGAAGCAGTGCAATCATGTAGCCGAAAATGTGCGGTCCAAAGTAATCCATGGGGCAGCCTTGCTCCTGAATATTCAATGCTTAACAGACCATGTTCCGTGCAGAATGTCGCTATTTAATTGGCGCATGAACCGAAGCCAATGGCTGACGTCTAACGGCCACTACTGATCAGGAGTTACTCGATGAACGTTCGTCTGCTGGGTTTGGCCTTGGCTTTTGGTTTAGCACTCCCCGTGGCCGCTCAGGCACAGATGCTGCAGCCAGGTTTGTGGGAGCTGACCACGAGCAACATGAAGGTCGATGACCAGAACCTGCCTGACTTGCAGCTGATCCTCGGCCAATTGCAGGGCCAGATGACCCCGCAACAGCGCGCGCAGCTGGAGAAGCAGGGCATCACCATGGGCGGCAAGGGGATTCGGGCTTGCCTGACGCCAGAGCAGGTGAAGTCAGACAATATTCCGTTGACTGATCCGCAATCGGGTTGCAAGCAGGAAATAACTGACCGTACCGGCAATCAGTGGAAATTCCGTTTCAGTTGTCCGAAAGCGCAGGGTGCCGGTGTAGCGACTTTCCTCAGTGACCGTGAGTTCACCACCAAGGTCAACGGCACATTCAACGCTACCGGCATACAGCAGAAGGGCAGTCTCGATACCCGTGCTGTCTGGTTGGGGCAGGATTGCGGGACCGTTAAGCCTAGAGCTTAAAAGAGCATCGCGAGCAGGCTCGCTCCCACAGAGATGGTATGTATCTGAAGGGGGCGAGCTGGTTCAAGTGCCCGCAATGCCTGTCGACCTCAGCCAGTCACACACCACCTCAACGGCCATCCTGCCGAAATCCTCCCCCGTTCGGCTGCGCACACTGACAAACCCGCCTGTTTTTTCTTTTTCCCCGATCACCACCAGATACGGCACCTGCTGACTGTGCTCGCGTATCTTGTGGCGAACCTTTTCGTTGCGTAAGTCCGCACGAGCGCGCACACCGCTTCGACGCAAGGTCTCGGTCACCGATTGCGCATAATCGGCCTGACGATCATCCATGTTGACGATAATGACGTGTGGCGGCGCCAACCAGTCTTCGAGTTCTTGTTGGCAGGACCAGCAAGTGCCATAGATCCGCTGCGGTGCAGTTCCGCTGATGTGGTCGAGGGCGAATGCCTGCAACACTCGGGTTGCTGGCACATGCGGGCCCACTGACACGCACTCGAAGTCCCCAATAAGGTACGCGGAGGTCTCAGTGAGCATGGACCGGGATGATGGATTGCGGCACCGGATTGAATGATTGGTTGCTGCCAGGATCTTCATGCGCGCTTCGATACACGCCAGGTCGAACAGGTCTAAGGGACGCTTAAACGTAAACTCATAAAAAAAACCGTCACCCAGTGCCGCTCCGGTCTGCAATTGCGCCTTTGGATAGAGTTGTCTGATGGACATCGCCAGCATCAGCGCGCAGGAGCGCCTCAATATCTCCAGCCCATCAGGCTCTTGAGGCGTGACAATGCTCACGCGGGCGTCAGCCTCGATCATGAACCTGCAGTCCACCAACACCCCGTCGACCCGACCGGCCACAGCTGCTTTAGCCAAGCCCGCACCGATGCTCGCGGCGAATTCATACACCGACAAGGGTTGGTCGTATTCACGCAATGAACCGTCGCTCAGGGTGATGTGGATCATGTCGGTGCACTCGAGGACAAAAGAAACGTGTGTTAGCGCATGAACCGTAGGGGGTAAACCCTGACAGCTGTCATTTAGACGTTTGTCGTGCCAGGCAATTCGCCCCGATACGATCGTGGTGCTGACGCTGTTACGGAAAAACTGTCCGGCGAAGGGTGTCCAGTTGCATTGAGACATGACCGGTTGTCTGCAAACGGAAAAAGCTGCGCGGCTCGGGTTTGATCAGGACAAGGTCGGCCCGGTAGCTTTCTCGAAGATAACCCCGGTCGCAAATGGCGAACAGATCTGCCACGCGGTGACTGGTCTTGGCCACGAGGGTGGTTATCGGATTTCATCTTCCACCAGTTCCAAGAGCGCGGGCAAGGCAAATCCCCTTCAGATTCACGACCTTCATTCACCAGTCTGGCATTTCGAATCAACACGCTGCTCATGATCAGAACTCGTTCTGCAGGGCTTTGTAGCCGCGCACCAGGTCGACGTTGGTGCGGGCCACGTCCTCGGAAAACTCCGAGGCGCTGACGCTCACCGGGGGAGCTGCGACAGGTGCAAATAATTGCGGTTTTATCCACGTACGCCGACTCGGCGATCAGCGGTAAATCACCCGATGGATTCTTGCGAATCATGGCTTGCTCAACGCGTCGTACAGGGTATTGAGGTTGTATTGGAACAGGCCGGCGAAGGTGCTGGCCGGACCGGTCGCCGCCAAGGCATCGGAGTACAACGTGCCACCGATGTGCGCACCGCTTTCGTCGGCTATTTGTTTGAGCAGGCGCGCGTCCTTGATGTTCTCCATGAACACGGCTTTGACCTTGGCCTGGCGAATTTGAGTGATCAGCGCAGCGACTTCGGTGGCCGAAGGTTCACGTTCGGTGGACAGACCTTGCGGCGCCATGAAGTCGATGCCGTAAGCCTGACCGAGGTAGCCGAAGGCGTCATGGGAGGTGACGATCTTGCGGTTGCCCGGTGGCAGTGAACCGAGCTTGGCCTTGGCTTGGGCAAGCAGCGCGTAGATCTGTTTCAAGTAAGCCTGGCTGTTGCGCTCGTAGTCAGCTTTGTTCGCCGGGTCAGCCGCGATCAGCGCTTTGGAAATGTTGCTGATGTACAGCTCGGTATTGGCCAGGTTGTGCCAGGCATGAGGGTCCGGCACTGTCTCTCCGTCCTCGTCCAGGGAACGCGGGATGACGCCGTGGCTGGCGCTGATCACGGGCGCCTTGGTCTCGGTGCTGGTCACCAGTCGGTCCAACCAGGGCTCGAAACCCAAACCGTTCTTGATGATCAGCTTGGCGTTGAGCAATGCCTTGGCGTCGTCCGGAGTCGGTTCGTACGTGTGGGCATCGGCGTCGGGACCGACCATATTGGTGATCTGAATATGGTCGCCGCCGACCTGATGCGTCATGTCGGCGAGGATGCTGAAGCTAGTAACCACCTGTAGTTTTTCCGCCGCCGACAATGACATCGACAGCATCAGACTGAACAGCACGAGTAGAGCGCGCATCGGGAAACACCTCATTGGGATGTGAACAAAGGTGGGCGGCGCAGCAAACCGTGTACCGGTCCGAACACCACGCAGAGCACATACAAACTGCCCGCCACCAAGACAATGGCCGGACCGCTGGGCAGTGAGTAGTAGAACGACAGCAGTAATCCGAGCCACACCGAGAGGCAGCCGAGCAGGGCAGAAATCCCCATCAACACCGGCAATCGGCGGCTGCAGAAACGCGATGCGGCGGCGGGCAACATCATCAAACCGACGACCATCAGTGCGCCGATGGCCTGGAATCCGATCACCAGGTTAAGCACCACCAAGGTCAGAAATACGCCGTGTGCCAATGGGCCGAGGCGGCTGACGGTTTGTAGGAAGAGTGGGTCGAGGGTGTCCAGTAACAGGGGTTTGTAGATGCAGGCCATGGCGATCAGGCTGAAGCCCGAGACCCATAGCATTCCTGTCAATGTCGGTCCGTCGACTGCCAGTGCCGAGCCAAATAGCAGGTGGAGAAGGTCCAGGCGCTTGCCAGCGATACCGAGGATCAACACGCCGCCCGCGAGGGATATCGGGTAGATGGCGGCGAGGCTTGCGTCTTCGCGCAAACCGGTCCGGCGGGTAATCCAGGCTGCGATGCCGGCCATGCTCAGACCTGCCCCAAGACCGCCGAGGGTCAGTGCCGGCAGACTCAATCCGGCGAACCAGAAGCCGAGTGCTGCGCCAGGCAGGATGCCGTGAGCGACAGCATCGCCGATCAGGCTCATGCGGCGCAGGATCAGGAATACCCCCAGCGGTGCCGTGCTGCAGGCTAAAACCAATCCGCCGAGCAGCGCCCGGCGCATGAACACGAATTCGTGGAACGGTTGCCAGAGTTGAGCGACAGCGAGCATCAGGCCACCTGCGTGTGCGGTTGCTGGCGAATCAGCTCAGTGCTCGGGCCAAGGACGCAGCCGCTGCTTTTGATCAATAACGTTTGGGGCATGTGCTGGCGAACGGCGGCCAGGTCATGACACACAACCACCAAGGTTCGGCCTTCGGCGTGCCAGGCGTGAAGGTGTTTCCAGAGCAGCGACTGACCCAGTTCATCAAGCGCGGCATGGGGCTCATCGAGTAATAGAACTGGCGCTTCGGCGAGGCTCAGACGGGCGAGCAGGGCGCGCTGCAATTCGCCGCCGGAGAGTGCCATCAGCGGGCGTTGCTCCAATCCTGTGAGGCACCAATCCTCCAGTACGGCTTTAAGGCGATCGCGGCGTATCTCTGGCGATTGCTTGCTGCCCCAAAAACCGGCGGCAACCAACGCTTGGAGGCTGATCGGAAATTGCCGGTCCAGATGTTGTTGCTGAGGCAGGAAGGAGAGCGAACCCTTGCGTGGAAAATCAAGGATGACCTTTCCGGTCAGCGGTTTTTGCAGCCCCGCGATGACTTTCAACAAACTGCTTTTACCCGAACCGTTGGCGCCGATCACGGCGGTCAGGCTGCCCTTCGGCAATTCAAAATCCACGGCGGGCGTCAGTGGCTGACCAGGTGCGCCCCAACGCAGCGCTTGGCAATGGATCATGCTGCCTCCCAGTTCCATCGGCTTTCGGCGACGGCATCGTGAGCATGCAGGCTTTCGGCGTGAACGACGCGCAGGTGGAAAGCATTGAGGCCTGGAGAGCGTTTCATGGCCAAATTCAAACGCCGAACGGCGTCTTCGCAGAACATCAGATTCTGCCCATTCGCCAAAGCAAAGGCCTGCTCATCGGCGCGTTTAACTGCGGTTTGCACGGCGGTCCCGAGCGCTGCCTCTGCGTCGTTGATGAACGCGATTAGTGGAAAGTCATCCAGATAATCATCCAGACGCAAGCACAAATGAGCGGTGCTCCGCTGGCTATGAGGCGTTGCAACGATGCCCTTTGTGGAACCAAGCCAAGCCAACACCTCAGCGTGCTGCAGGGATCTATTGGCAAAGTCATCGACGAATTGCTGCTGAATCAACTGCCGCGAAAGGGCTGCGGAGCACGGGCAAGTCGAGGAATATGGAACATCGATTTTTAGTTCCACGTGGAACATCGCGTTTTTCAAACGCGCTTCAATGCTCACGGGATAGGTTTTCCAGCCAGCCAATGGGCTGATCAGCGCCGGTCTTTTGAGCAGCAAGTCGGTGTGAATTTTTAGGTACGCGCTGCGCGACAGTCCTTCATGGCTGTCGAGAAAACGTTGCAAGACTCGCCGTAATAGAGCGGGAGTCATGGTTTCGTGCTCGAGCATTTCCAGCGCCAAATATAGCCGCGACATATGAATGCCACGCGCCTCGCCATCGTCAAGACTCACGCCAGCGTCAGCCTTTGCACTCAGCCTTTGGCTATCGAACAAAACAGGAAGAGCAATGCCGCACATACCCACCCAATCGAGCGGCAGGGCTTGGCGTGAGGCCTGCGTGGCGATATCCGGCAGAGTCAGCGCGTTCATGAGCAGGTCCATCGTGGAAGTTGAATTTGCATGTTATGTTATTACATTAAATTCGACTACGCCTTTTTCATGAACGAGTCTTCAGCATGCACAGACGTCACTTGCTCAACTGGATTCTGGCCAGTGCGGCCTTCGCCTTACCGTTTGGCGTTTCGGCCACGCAGATTCGCAATGCGCGACTCTGGCGCTCGGATGACAAGCTGCGATTGGTGTTTGATCTGAGTGGGCCGGTGCACTACAAAACGTTTTCCCTGAGTGCGCCTGAGCGGCTGATCATCGACTTGAGCGGGGCCAGTCTCAGCGGCGACTTCAGTCAGTTGGCAGTCGACAACACGGTGATTCGCTCGATCCGCTCCGGGCATTTTGGCCAAGGAGATACGCGGATCGTGCTCGACCTTGGCGGTCCGGTGCAGCTCGACAGTTTTCTTCTGCCGCCACAGGATGGGCAGGGTCACCGGTTGGTGCTCGATCTGAAGACGGTTGCGCCATTACAAATCGCCTCGGCGCCACGGCAGAGCCTCGACAAGGCTCACCCAAAACGCGACATCATCGTGGTGGTCGATCCTGGCCACGGTGGCAAAGACCCTGGCGCGGTCGGCGCAAAAGGCGAGCGCGAGAAAGACGTGGTGCTGTCCATCGCACAGCTCTTGGCCAAAAGGCTTAAGCGCGAGAAGGGTTTCGACGTGAAGTTGGTGCGCAACGACGACTTCTTCGTTCCGTTGCGCAAACGTGTAGAGATTGCCCGTCGGCACAACGCCGATATGTTTATCTCGGTACACGCGGACGCGGCGCCGCGTCTAACTGCTTCAGGCGCTTCGGTGTATTGCTTGTCTGAAGGCGGTGCCACCTCGGCCACTGCACGTTTCATGGCGCAGCGAGAGAACGGCGCAGACCTGCTGGGCGCCACCCGTTTGCTCAATCTCAAGGACAAGGACCCGATGCTTGCCGGGGTGATTCTCGACATGTCGATGAACGCCACCATCGCTGCGAGTTTGCAACTGGGCAGCACCGTCCTTGGCAGTTTGGCGGGCATCACCACGCTGCATCAGAAACGCGTGGAACAGGCGGGATTCGCCGTATTGAAGTCGCCGGATGTGCCGTCGATCCTGGTGGAAACCGGCTTCATTTCAAACGCTCGCGACAGCCAGCGACTGGTTACCGCGCGTCATCAGCAGGCGGTAGCGGACGGCCTGTTCGAAGGCTTGCAGCGCTACTTCCAGAAGAATCCACCGACCGACAGCTATATCGCCTGGCAACAATCGCAGAAAAAACTACAGGCCTAACAACCGGCAATCCGGCTACAGGTGAATTTGGCGCTGCTGCCGCCGGAACTGGAGAAGCGATTGATCGTGGTCCAGCCAACCCGGCGGTTGTAGCCGACCCAGGCTTCGCCGTCGGAAGCGATACCGGTGAAAAATGTCAGTTGCCCGTAGCGGCTGTTGGTCTGCGCCCAATAACGTTTACCGGTTTTTTCGAAGCCTCGCAGGTAGATCGTGCTGCCAACCGTGTTGACGCTATAGGCGTTGCCATCGGCATCTGCACAGACGAGCAAGTTGGCGCTTCGGGTGCATTTGGCCAGGCTCGGGATTTGCGCCCAGGCATTCATAGTCAGCAGCGACGCAGCGCTCAGCAGCGCCAGTTTCAGGGCGATACGCATAGGATTTCCCTCGGGCCAAACGGGCTTCAGCATCGGTCCCTTTATCGTCATGAGCAAGAGGGGAGTGGCTAAATTGTGTTGTTATACTATAACATCAAATTAAGCCCGCCACCGCGACCGGGCATCCCTCGTGAGGAATCCCTGATGCCCAATCGTCTCCCCGTCACCGTCCTGTCGGGCTTTCTCGGTGCTGGTAAAAGCACGCTGCTCAATTACGTACTGCGTAACCGCGAACACTTGCGCGTTGCCGTGATCGTCAACGATATGAGCGAGATCAATATCGATGGCAGCGAAGTCCAGCGCGATGTCAGCCTGAACCGCGCCGAGGAAAAACTCGTCGAGATGAGCAACGGCTGTATTTGCTGCACCTTGCGCGAGGACTTGCTCGAAGAAGTCAGCAAACTCGCCCGGGACGGCCGCTTTGATTACCTGTTGATCGAATCTACCGGCATTTCCGAACCGCTGCCCGTGGCGGAAACCTTCACATTTCGGGACGAGGAGGGGCAAAGCCTCGCTGACATCGCGCGCCTGGACACTATGGTCACCGTGGTAGACGGCATGAACTTCCTACTCGACTATCAGGCCGCTGAAAGCCTCGCTTCCCGTGGTGAAACGTTGGGCGAAGAAGATGACCGGTCGATCACAGACTTGCTGATCGAGCAGATTGAATTCGCCGATGTGATCCTCATCAGCAAGATCGATTTGATCAGCAGCAGCGAGCGTCTGGAGTTGATCGCAATCCTTGAGCGTCTCAATGCCCAGGCCGAAATCATTCCGATGGTCATGGGCGAGATTCCTCTCGAAAAAATCCTCAACACCGGCCGCTTCGATTTTGACAAGGCCGCTCTCGCACCCGGCTGGTTGCAAGAGTTGCGGGGCGAACATGTGCCGGAAACCGAGGAATATGGTATCGCCTCGACGGCCTATCGCGCGCGTCGACCGTTTCATCCGCAGCGTTTTTTCAGCTTCATCGACCGTCCGTGGGTGAATGGCAAATTGCTGCGTTCCAAAGGTTTCTTCTGGCTGGCCAGCAAGCACATGGACGCTGGTAGTTGGTCCCAGGCCGGCGGTTTGATGCGCCATGGTTTCGCCGGGCGCTGGTGGCGTTTCGTGCCGAAAAACCAGTGGCCGCAGGACGAAGAAAGCACCGCCGCGATCATGCAAAACTGGACCGCCGCCACCGGCGACTGCCGTCAGGAATTGGTTTTCATCGGCCAGAACATCGACTTCGCGCAACTGACCGTCGAGCTCGATAACTGCCTGCTGACTGACGATGAAATGGCCTTGGGCGTCGAAGGCTGGCGTTTACTGGCCGATCCGTTCGGCCCGTGGCACGAAGAGGCGGCGGCCTGATGTTGGCGCCCAGTCCGAAGCGGCAAACGATCGTTCAACAGGTTCAGGGTGAGACGCCGCAAACACTGACCCGAATTCTTGAGGACGGCGTCAATCTCGCCGTCTGGAAACGCCAGCTCCCCGTGCACATTGGCGATTTTGTGCGCTTGCTGCTGTCCTTGAACGAGCCGCTGGCCGAGTCGCTGGTGCTGGACATGCCCGACGATGACACCGAGCCCAATCTGCATGGCCTGGCCTCAGGTTTCAGCGACCTGGAGGGGTATGAGGGTTTCGTCGCCGACGTGTCCTGGCTGGTCAGCGCGTTCTCTTGCCTGTTGGGCGCCAAGCGCATTGGCTTGCGTGTGCGGGTTCTGGATAAGGCCATGTGCCCGCGTTTCCACGTCGATCATGTGCCGGTGCGGTTGATCAGCACCTACGCTGGCGTTGGCAGTCAGTGGCTGAAAGAAGGGGTGATGGATCGACGATTTTTAGGCACGCCAGACGCTGAGCCCCTTCAAGATTCGCTGATCGAACACATCGGCAGCGGTGAAGTCGCGCTGCTCAAAGGGGAGAAGTGGCATGGCAACGAAGGGTTTGGTTTGATCCACCGCTCGCCGCAACTGCCACCAGGAGCACGGCGGTTGATGCTGACCCTGGACTGGTTGGCCTAACGCCTCAGGGCTTGAGCCAAGTGCCCTGGCTCTGGGCTTCGCAAAACGGCTTCAAATACGCTGTGTCGGTGGCCACGCCGTAATAGTGAATATCCTGCCGGTAAGGCATATTGGCGACTTGAGCGTTGCTGCACACGCCAAAAGCGCCGGTGGGGCATTGGTCAACGTACTGCACCTCGACTTTCTGACCTGGGAGGTTTGGCTGGCAGAAACCGTCCGCGAAGAGCTTTTCCGGGATGTTGCGGTTCTGCTGGCAGACTTTCACGTCGAGTCGTTCGGCTGTGCTATGTACTACGCAAGCCTGCGCCAGTGCCTCGCCGGAACAGAGAGCCAAGAGCAACGATAATCCCGTCAACCGCATCCATTACCTCCCAAGAAAATGTCGACCATGTTGCAGAACATTCCCACTCACGTCATTGCTGGCCCTTTGGGTGCCGGCAAGACCAGCCTGATCAAGCACCTGATGCTACAGCGGCCGATCGGTGAACGCTGGGCGGTGTTGATCAATGAGTTCGGCCAGATCGGCCTCGACGCTGCGCTGCTGACCCAGGATGCCGATGGTATCGCACTGGGCGAAGTGGCCGGCGGCTGTTTGTGTTGCGTGAACGGTGCGCCGTTTCAGATCGGACTCGGGCGGTTGTTGCGCAAGGCGCGGCCGGATCGGCTGTTCATCGAACCTTCAGGCCTGGGCCATCCGGCGCAGTTGCTTCGCCAGTTGAGTGAAGCTCCATGGGCGGGCGTGTTGGCGGTTCAGCCCAGTGTTCTGGTGCTGGATGCCCAAGCCCTTGCCGTTGGCAAACCGCTGCCGGAATCGCAACAGGCCGCGCTGAGTAGCGCTGGTTTGTTGTTGCTGAACAAGGCTGAAGGCCTGGACGGCAATGATCGTCAGCGAATCGCCGAGCAGTTGCCTGATCGCAACGTGTATTGGACGCAGCTGGCTCAATTGCCGTTGAACAAATTGCCGGGTTACAGGGTTCAGGCGGTGGCGGGTGTGGATAACTTCATCGTGCCCAAAGGATTGGCGCAGATGCCGGCGATCTGGACCGATCCAGCGCTGCCGATATGCTTGAGCCAGCAACAGGAAGGCATCTGGAGCATTGGTTGGCGCTGGCATCCGAGCCAGACGTTCGATGCCGGGCTCGTTGTGAAATGGCTTAACAGTCTTGCCTGGCGGCGGGCCAAGCTGATAATCCACCGCGTCGATGGCTGGGTGTCGGCCAATGCGTTGGATAACTCGCCATTGCAATGGCAACCCAGCGAATGGCGTCAGGATTCGCGCATCGAATTGATTTTCAGTGAGCCGCAGGACATTGATTCACTGCAAAACGCCCTGGCCGACTGTCGGTCGGTTTAAGGACGCCATTTGGTGTGTTCCTGGCGCCACTGGCTCATCTCGATCACTTCAGCGCGCGGCTTCACCACATCGACCACCGCTGGCGTGTCATCAAAGGGCATCGGGTAGGGCGCCAGTTCGATCTGTGCGCTGTGGGCGCCGAATTGGGTGATGGTGCCGTTGTGACGGGTTTCGCCGGTCACGGTGAACTCAAAGTTATACACGCGAGCCAGACGTCGACGGCCGTTGGCGTCTTTGATGAACGCGATTTTTTTCAAGGCGACGTTGCCGTCCAGCAGCTCGATACCGAGCTTGGCGCAATGCTGCTTGACCCGCTCCAACGCGCGCTCGCGCAGGCCGTGGTTGTGCCACAGCCAAGCGCCACCGGTGGCGAGCAGCATCAGCACGAAGATATTTCCGAGGGTCAGCATCAACGGGTTGCTCCAACAAGGTAGTGCCAGCTTAACTGTGTCGCCGGTCTGTCGTACAGGCTGCGTTTAGTCGCATACTGCGCAGCTCGAATTTCAATCGTTTGACGGAAAAATCACCGCATGAAACGTACGCCCCATCTGCTCGCCATTCAGTCCCACGTGGTGTTTGGTCACGCTGGCAACAGCGCTGCGGTCTTCCCGATGCAGCGGGTCGGGGTAAACGTCTGGCCGCTCAACACGGTGCAGTTCTCCAACCACACCCAGTATGGGCAATGGACCGGCGAAGTGCTGGCACCGCACCAGATTCCCGATTTGATCGAAGGCATCGCAGCGATTGGCGAGCTGGGCAATTGCGATGCAGTGCTGTCCGGTTACCTCGGCAGTGCCGCCCAGGGCCGGGCGATCCTGACCGGCGTAGCGCGGATCAAGTCAGTGAACCCCAAGGCGCTGTATATGTGCGACCCGGTCATGGGCCATCCGGAGAAGGGTTGCAGTGTGCCGGCCGAGGTCAGTGATTTCCTGCTGGAGGAAGCGGCGTCGGTGGCGGACTTCATGTGCCCGAATCAGCTGGAGCTGGATAGCTTCTCGGGGCGCAAGCCGCAGTCACTGTTCGATTGTCTGGCGATGGCGCGAGCGCTCCTGGCACGCGGACCGAAGGCTATCTTGGTCAAGCATCTGGACTATCCCGGTAAACCGGCGGATGGCTTTGAGATGTTGCTGGTGACGGCAGAAGGCAGCTGGCACCTTCGCCGCCCGCTGTTGGCGTTTCCGCGACAACCGGTGGGCGTTGGCGATCTGACGTCCGGTCTGTTTCTGGCCCGCGTGCTGTTAGGCGACAGTCTGTTGGCGGCCTTCGAGTTCACTGCGGCTGCGGTGCATGAAGTGCTGCTGGAAACCCAGGCGTGTTCCAGCTATGAGCTGGAGCTGGTGCGCGCGCAGGACCGGATTGCGCATCCACGGGTCAAGTTCGAAGCGACCGCGATCAGCCTCTGATTCGCGTCAAGCCATCCACGAGCAAGCCGGATCGGGGCGCCGATCCGAATTGCTCGCGAATGACTATCTAAATAACACAATCAAACTGCCTGAACGGCTCAGATGTCGCCCTTGATTTCCTGATAGCGCTTTTCCAGTTCCTGACGAATCTGGCGGCGCTGCTGGGCCTGGATGAAGCGTCGCTTGTCTTCGCTGTTCTGTGGCTGCAGCGGCGGCACTGAAGCCGGTTTACGGTCGTCATCCACCGCCACCATGGTGAAGAAACAGCTGTTGGTGTGGCGCACCGAGCGCTCGCGAATGTTCTCCGTCACCACCTTGATGCCCACTTCCATGGACGTGTTGCCGGTGTAGTTGACCGATGCCAGAAAGGTCACCAATTCGCCGACATGAATCGGCTCGCGGAAAATCACCTGGTCCACCGACAAGGTCACCACGTAGCGGCCGGCATAACGGCTGGCGCAGGCGTAGGCCACTTCGTCGAGGTATTTGAGCAGGGTGCCGCCGTGGACATTGCCAGAGAAGTTGGCCATGTCAGGGGTCATCAATACCGTCATCGACAGCTGGGCGTTTCCGGGTTCCATAGCGTTCTCACGGTTCAAGGCAGAATTTCGGAAGGGCGGCGCCTCTATGGGGGCCTGGTAGGTTTTTTCAAACCACAGTTATCGGGACGCCGGGCGGGTGATTGCCGTCACGCCGGATCGATCTGTTTCCATATATTGCACCGCCTTTCTGGCGGAAGTCGCGGTGTTACCCTCCAAAAGTCCACCTCAAGGAGCCCACACCATGCATGCCATCAGTTTTATTCAGGATCTGGCAGTGATCATGTTGGTCGCGGGGGTGGTGACCGTACTGTTCCATCGGTTCAAGCAGCCGGTGGTGTTGGGCTACATCGTTGCCGGCTTCATCATAGGTCCGCACACACCGCCGTTCGGCCTGATTCACGACGAAGAAACCATCAAGACCCTCGCCGAACTCGGGGTGATTTTCCTGATGTTCTGCCTGGGCCTGGAGTTCAGTCTGCGAAAGCTGTTCAAGGTCGGCGCCACGGCGTTTATCGCGGCGTTCCTCGAAATCGTGCTGATGATCTGGATCGGTTACGAAATCGGCCGTTGGTTCGACTGGAACACCATGGATTCATTGTTCCTGGGCGCGATCCTGGCAATTTCCTCGACCACCATCATCGTCAAGGCGCTCAACGACCTGAAGATGAAAAACGAGCGTTTTGCGCAGTTGATCTTCGGCGTGCTGATCGTCGAGGACATCCTCGGCATCGGCATCATAGCCTTGCTGTCGAGCATCGCCGTCAGCGGCACGGTCAGCTCCGGCGAAGTGTTTTCCACGGTGGGCAAGCTCTCGCTGTTCATGATCGTTGCACTGGTGATCGGCATCCTGCTGGTGCCTCGTCTGCTGGCTTACGTGGCGAAGTTCGACAGTAACGAAATGCTGCTGATCACGGTCCTTGGGCTGTGTTTCGGCTTCTGCCTGCTGGTGGTGAAGCTCGAATACAGCATGGTCCTGGGGGCGTTTCTCATTGGTGCGATCATGGCCGAGTCCCGCCAATTGCTGAAAATTGAGCGATTGATCGAGCCGGTTCGCGACTTGTTCAGTGCGATTTTCTTTGTCGCCATCGGACTGATGCTTGATCCGATGATCCTGCTGCAATACGCCTGGCCAATCGCCGTGATCACCGTGGCGGTGGTATTGGGCAAGATGCTGTCCTGCGGTCTTGGCGCCTTTATCGCCGGCAATGACGGACGCACCTCTCTACGGGTCGGGATGGGGCTTTCACAGATTGGCGAATTCTCCTTCATCATCGCTGCGCTGGGCATGACCCTGCAGGTCACCAGCAACTTCCTTTACCCGGTTGCCGTGGCGGTGTCGGTGATTACCACGTTGCTGACGCCGTATCTGATCCGCGCGGCTGATCCGCTGTCGATCAGGCTTGCCGCAGTAATGCCGCAGCGACTGGGCCGAGTGTTGGGAATGTATGGCGAGTGGTTGCGCAGCATCCAGCCTCAGGGCGAGGGCGCGCTGCTGGCGTCGATGATTCGGCGGATTCTGTTGCAGGTGGGGGTCAATCTGGCGCTGGTGATTGCGATCTTCTTTTCGGGCGCGTTCTTCGCCGAACGCATGTCCACTTACCTGCAAGACTGGATCAGCGATTCGAGCTGGCAGAAGGCGTTGATCTGGGGTGGGGCGTTGCTGGTGTCGCTGCCGTTCCTGATCGCCGCCTATCGCAAGCTCAAGGCGCTGTCGATGTTGTTGGCGGAGATGGGCGTGAAGCCGGACATGGCCGGCCGCCATACGCAGCGAGTGCGGCGGGTGATCGCGGAAGTGATCCCGATCCTCTCGCTGCTGGTGATCTTCCTGCTGCTGGCAGCCTTGTCGGCCAGTATTTTGCCGACCAACAAGTTGCTGGTATTGATCGCCGTGGTCGCGGCCGCCGTGGCGGCCTTGCTCTGGCGCTGGTTCATTCGCGTGCACACGCGCATGCAGGTGGCCTTGCTCGAAACCCTGGACAACCACAAGGATTCATCCGGGCATTGACCCTGCGCCGCTTGTTACTCAGCTTTCCAGCCAGACGTCCCGCGCCCAGTGCCACACCGACTCCCAGGTTTCTTCAGCGATCAGCTCTTCTTCGGCCTGCCACAGCACCACGGTGCCGTCTTCTTCGACGAGGTAATAATCGTCACCGTCCTGGCAGATCGGGATCATGCTGCGGTCTACACCTGCATCCCAAGCGTTGGCGGCAACGTCCGGCAGGTAGGTGTGGGATTGCGGGTCGGTGACAGTCACCGGCTCCAGGCTGCCGTAGACCACGTCGCTGACGGTCAGCAAGAATTCTCTGAAGACAAACGGGATGTCGATGAACAGTTGTTCCTCGATTTCCACGATCTGGTCTTCGTCTGGCAATTCCAAGGGGACCGGTACCGGTTCGTTGGCTTCACGCAGTTGTTCGATAATTTCTTCCACGTCCGGGATCCTCTTGCTTGATGGCGCGGTGTTTATATGGGGCGGTTTATACAGTAGCTCGCTATAGATGCAACCGCGAAATAGAAAACCCCGGACAAGTCCGGGGTTTTTTTTACTGCTTGTTTAACGCGGAGGTTATCAGCCGTTCTGGCGGATACCAGCCACCAGCCAAGGCTGGTTCTCGCCTTGCGGACGTTCCATGTTCCAGCTTTCGCTGAACACTTCGCCCTGGTCGAAGCGCGAAGTTTTCGACACACCGCTGAAGGTCAGGGTGGCGATGGTCTTGTCCGCACGGTCATCCACACCATCCAGTTGTACATGGAGGTTATCGATGTAGGTCGACTGGAAGCCGTCGCCCAGGTCCGCACGTTCGCGTTTGAGGAACTCCAGCATTTGCGGGGTCACGAACTCGGCGATCTTGTCCATTTCGTTGGCGTCCCAGTGCTGTTGCAGGGACTGGAAGTGGTTGCGGGCCGCTTCAATGAAGTTCTGTTCATTGAACCAGGCTGGAGCGTTGATTACCGGACGAGCGGCGGCGGGTGCTGGCGAGCCACCGAAGATCGAACCGCCAGCAGGCTTGTTCTCGAACACTTCACGCTGCATCGGTGCGTGGCCAGCCGGAGCCATGTGCTCCTGTTGCTTGCGACGACGGGCGGCGATGAAGCGGAAGATCAGGAAGGCGATGACCGCCATGATCAGGATGTCGAAGATCTGCATGCCCTGGAAGCCGCCGCCCATGAACATGGAGGCCAGCAGGCCGCCGGCTGCGATACCGGCCAGAGGGCCGAGCCAGCGCGAAGCACCGCCGGCCTTGGCTGCAGCGCCAGCGGCACCGGCAGCACCCGCGGTCGCCGCAGCGCCACCGGCAGCAGAAGAAGGCGCCATTTGGCTGGTTTGGTGGGTCGGCGCGGCGCCGACGCTTTTGCCGCCACCAAAGCGCTTGGCGTTGGCGTCGAGGCTCATCGTCAGGCCGATGCACAACGCCATGGCGATGCTAAGAAAACGTTTCATAAAGGGAATTCCCATTTGTGGATGGCACGCGCGCCATGTTGCACAGCGAATGTGTAACTGGCTAGCGGCAGAGTGTTTCGGGCTTTTGCCTGACAGCTTGGGTTCAGCTTTGGTCAGCGCAATAAGGCCTGTTAACTTTAGTTCGTAGGATGAGTGGATAGTTTCTGTAGGACGAATGCCTAGCGTCGCAGCGCCAGCATGACCACACCGGCTGTAATCAAGCCGATACCACCCCATTGGCGCAGGTCGAGTTTTTCGCCCAGCAGGACCACGCTAAGCACCGCCACCAGCACCACGCTGAGCTTGTCCACCGGCGCGACCAAAGAGGCCGGTCCGACTTTCAGCGCGCGGAAATAGCAGATCCACGAGGCGCCGGTGGCCAATCCCGAAAGCAGCAGAAACAGGTAGCTCCTGGCCGAGATCGATCCTAATGATTGATATTGGCCCGTGGCGTACAAAATCAAGGCCAGGCTGACGAGTACCACTATGGTACGCAGCAGGGTGGCGAAGTCGGAATTGACGTTTTCGATGCCGATCTTGGCGAAAAGGGCGGTCATTGCGGCGAACGCCGCCGACATCAGGGCCCAGAATGTCCAGGAAGAAAAGAAGCCGGAGCCCATGTTGTCGCGCCTTTGTAGATAGATCGTTCCCACGCTCTGCGTGGTAACGCCGCCATGGACGCTCTGCGTCCCACTGTGACGCGGAGCGTCACGGGATGCATTCCCACGCAGAGCGTGGGAACGATCAGCTATTAGATAGCCTTAAATAGCTTCCAGCTTCGCGTAACCCAGCATCAGCCACTTGCTGCCCTCACTGAAGTTCACCTGCACCCGGGCCTGAGCCCCTGCGCCTTCGAAGTTCAGGATCACGCCGTCGCCAAACACCGAATGCCGTACGGCCTGACCGAGGCTGAACCCGGTGTCCGGAATTTCGCTACCGCCAAACAGGCTGCTGGAACTCTGTTGCTGACCGCCACCGAACGGACGGCTGACGCTGTTGGACAGCCGCACTTCCTGAATCAGGCCCTTGGGCACTTCACGGACGAAACGCGAGACTTTGTTGTAGGTCTCGCTGCCGTACAGGCGTCGGGTTTCAGCATAGGTCATCACCAGGTTCTGCATTGCCCGGGTGATGCCGACGTAGGCCAAGCGACGTTCTTCCTCAAGACGGCCGGGCTCTTCCAGGCTCATCTTGTGCGGGAACAGGCCTTCTTCCATGCCCACCAGGAATACGTAAGGGAATTCCAGCCCTTTGGCACTGTGCAAGGTCATCAGCTGAATGCTGTCTTCATGCTCATCGGCCTGAGTGTCTCCGGCCTCCAGCGACGCGTGACCGAGGAACGCCGCCAATGGCGACAAGTCTTCGTCTTCTTCAGCATTTTCGAAGTTACGAGCGGCGCTGACCAGCTCCTCAAGGTTTTCTACCCGGGCCTGGCCTTTCTCGCCTTTTTCCGCTTCGTGGTAGGCAATCAACCCGGACTGTTCGATGACCGTCTGGGTCATCAAGTGCAGCGGCATGTCCATGCATTTGGCGGCGAGGTTCTCGATCAGCTCGATAAAAGCCCCAAGCGCGCCAGCTGCTCGCCCGGTCAGGCCTTTATTGGCGACCAGCAAGCGCATGGCTTCCCACATCGACACATCGCTGTGGCGCGCATGATCGCGAATCGCTTCAACGGTTTTTTCACCGATGCCGCGAGCCGGAACGTTAATCACCCGCTCCAGCGCCGCATCGTTGCCACGGCCTTCGAGCAAACGCAGGTAAGCCATGGCGTTCTTGATTTCCGCGCGTTCGAAGAAGCGCTGACCGCCATAGATGCGGTACGGAATGCGCTCGCGCAGCAAGGCTTCTTCCAAAACGCGCGATTGGGCGTTGGAGCGGTACAAAATCGCGATATCGCTGCGAGCCAAGCCGGTTTTCAGCGCGCTTTCAATGGTTTCCACCACATAGCGTGCTTCGTCATGTTCGTTGAATGCGGCGTACAAATTGATCGCTTCGCCTTCGCCGCCATCGGTCCACAGCTCTTTGCCCATGCGCCCGGTGTTATTGGCGATCAGGGCGTTGGCAGCCTTGAGGATGCCGGCGGTGGAGCGGTAGTTCTGCTCCAGACGAATGGTCTCGGCATCCGGGAAATCGTCGGAATACTGATAGATGTTCTCGATCTTCGCGCCACGCCAGCCGTAGATCGACTGATCGTCGTCGCCCACGACCATCAGGCTGTCGCCGCCCTTGGCCAGCAGGCGCAACCAGGCGTACTGCACGGCGTTGGTGTCCTGGAACTCATCCACCAGAATGTGCCGGAAGCGCTTCTGGTAATGGGCCAGCAACCCTGGGTGATCGCGCCACAAGTCGAGGGCGCGCAGCAGCAGTTCGGAGAAATCGATCACGCCCGCACGCAGGCACGCGGCCTCATAGGCCTCATAGATGCTGCGCATGGTCGCCAGGAACAAGTCGCCGCTGGCTTGAATGTGTTGCGGACGCAGACCTTCGTCTTTCTGTCCGTTGATGAACCACTGGGCCTGACGGGCCGGCCAGCGTTGTTCGTCCAGGCCCAGTTCGCGGATCACCCGCTTGACCAGCCGTTGCTGGTCATCACTGTCCAGAATCTGGAACGTCTGGCTCAGGCCGGCTTCCTGCCAATGCGCCCGCAACAGGCGGTGCGCCAAGCCGTGGAAGGTGCCGACCCACATGCCGGCCGGGTTGATACCCATCAACTGCTCGATGCGATGACGCATCTCGGCAGCGGCCTTATTGGTGAAGGTCACCGACAGGATCGAGTGGGGCGAAGCGTTCTCGACCTGGATCAACCAGGCGATACGGTGCACCAGCACTCGGGTTTTACCGGAACCAGCACCGGCCAGGACCAACTGACGACCCACGGAGGCAGCTACAGCCTGGCGTTGGGCATCGTTGAGGGAGTTCAGCAGAAGGGAGAGATCATCGCGCATCGGGGCATTCTAGGGTGCGACGTCACACCGGGCAAACCGAGCTTTGCATTAGCCGATGAAAGAAGCATGGATGACGACCGGTCGGTCACTCGCTGCAAGCGTTGGCGGGGCTCGCTTCAAGGGTTTTCAGAGGGCGACGGGGGGCTGAAATTTTGTCGAATTTATGATCCGGAGCTGTTTGGTAAGGGCATTGGCTTGTGTATGCTCCGTGCACGTTTCGGGCTCATGCTCATCATTATAAGAACAAGAACATTGCCTATGACCCTCAGCTCTGACCTGTCGGGCCCTTCTGTGGAGCCCCGGGTTATCCGTAAACAGTACGCCATGGAGATGGCGGTCGAGCGCACACGTCTGCTCTACCAAGGCTCCCTGCTGCCTACGCTGTTCATGCTGATCAATGGTCTGGTTTGCGCTGGCTTGCTCTGGAGTCCGCAGCGTTACTTCCTGGTCAGTGTCTGGTTGGTCTGGCTGTTATCGCTGGTGGCCTTGCGCGTGATTCAAGTCGCCGCCTTTGATTCGGCCATTCCCAACCGTCAGGCGCATCCCGTCTGGGGGCGCATGTTCCTGCTGGGGTCCGCCATGACGGGCCTGACCCTGGCCGGCGCCGGTATCGCCTTGGTGCCCGCTGACAATTTTATCCAGCAAGCCTGGGTGTTCGGCCTGATCGGCGCTGCCGCGCTGTCGGCCAGCGTTGCCTATGCGGTCAGCCTTCCGGCGTTCCTGTCCTTTACCTTGCCTTGTCTATTGCCGGCCATCGCCTACCTGTTCTGGGGCGGCGATGAGCAGGCGTACGGATGGGGCTGGTTCGGGTTGATATTGTTGGGGGCGCTGAGCGTGGTTGCCTGGCAGGTCAATCGACTGATCGACAACGGTTTGCTGCGACGCTTCCAGAATCAAGCCTTGATCGAACACTTGCAGCATGCCCAGAGCTGCGGAGACCAGCTCAATCATGAATTGGCCAAAGAAATTGATCAGCGTCGGTGTGCCGAGGACAAATTGCGCGAAGCCCAGGTCGACCTGGAAAACCGCGTTGCCCAGCGCAGCCTTGAACTGGACGCTGCCAACCAGGCCTTGAGCAAGAGCGAAGCACGGCTGGCCCTGGCGCTGAAGGCCAGTGAACTGGGGTTGTGGGACTGGAACCTGCAAACCGATGAAGTCCATCACACCCAGCTTCAGGAGTTGTTTGGCCTGGCACCGGAGTTTGTGACTGCGATGCTCAGTCACCTCAAGCCGCGCCTTCATCCTGAAGACTTGCCGTCGCTTCGACGTGCGCTGGTCGAGCATTTGAAGGGTCGCAGCGAGGATTACCAGATCGAATACCGCGTTCGGCATGGCGACGGCCACTGGGTCTGGATCGAAGACCGGGGTCGTGCGGTTGAGCGCAGCGAAAACGGTCGGGTGATCCGCATGGTCGGTACCCGCCGCGACATCAGCGCGAGCAAGGGGCAGGAAGAACAGCGTCAATTGGCGGCGACAGTGTTCGAGGCGGCCAGCGAAGGCATCGTGATTTTCGACCCCAATTACGCGTTGATCGCGATTAACCAGGCCTTCAGCCGTGTCACCGGTTATGACATCGAAGACATGCTCGGACGTAATGTTGTCGAGTTACCGTGCAGTCGGGATGCCCGCCGGCACTATGGCGCAATCCGTCAGGCACTGGAGCAGCACGGCACCTGGCAGGGTGAGTTGGTGGAGACGCGCAAAAACGGCGAGCTTTACCCGCAGTGGCTACAACTGAACGCTGTGCGAGATGCTCGGGGAAATGTAAGTCATATTGTAGGCTTCTTCGCTGATCTGTCTGCCCGGCGCGAATCCGAAGAGCGCATGCGCTACCTGACTCACTACGACGAACTGACCGGCCTGGCCAACCGTTCGTTGTTCCGTGAACGGCTGCGAGACGCTCATCAGCGGGTGCGACAGGGCGGACGTCGAAGTCTGGCACTGCTGCACATCAATCTGGATCGTTTCAAGCTGCTCAACGCCAGTCTGGGCCATGAAGTCGCCGACCAGCTCCTGCAAAAAATGGCCCGTCGACTGATCAATGCACTACCAGAAGCGGACACCATCGCCCGGCTGTCCGGCGACGAGTTTGCGGTGCTATTTGATGCCTACGGCAACCTGTCGAGCCTGGCGCGAGTGGCGACCCGCTTGTCCGCCAAATTGCGTTTGCCGATCACCGTCGACGGGCATGAATTGGTGGTTAGCGCGTCCATGGGCATCAGCATGTTGCCGGACAACGCCCGGGAAATTTCTGCGCTGGTCAGCCAATCCAACATAGCCATGCAACATGCCAAGCACTTGGGCGGCAACAACTTCCAGTTCTATACCGAAAGCCTGCAGGCCAGTACGCTCGAACGCCTGCAGCTGGAAAACCAGCTGCGCAAAGCCATCGAAGAAAAGCAGCTGCAAGTCTATTACCAGCCAAAGCTCTGCCTCGCCACGGGCCGGCTGAATGCCGCGGAAGCGCTGGTGCGTTGGGATCACCCGACCATGGGCCGCATACCGCCGGGGGAGTTCATCGGTCTGGCCGAGGAAACCGGGTTGATCGGTTCGATTGGCGAGTTCGTCTTGCGCCAAGCCTGTTGGCAGGCCTGCGAATGGCAGCGCCAGGGGCTTGAGCCGATTCGCGTGTCGGTCAATTTGTCGGTGCATCAATTGCGCCAAGGCAAGTTGGTCAGCCTGGTGCGGCAGGTACTGGAAGAAACCGGTCTGGCGCCGCACTGCCTGGAGCTCGAACTGACCGAAAGCCAGTTGCTCGACAGCGTCGAACACATCATTGCGACGTTCCAGCAGTTGCGTGACCTGGGCGTGAAACTGGCGATCGACGATTTCGGCACCGGGTATTCATCCCTGAGTTACCTCAAACGCATTCCGGTGGATTACGTGAAGATCGATCAGGCGTTTATTCGCGGTCTGGGGCAGGGCAGCGAAGATGCTGCGATCACTCGGGCAATCATCGCCATGGCGCATGGCTTGTCACTGAAGGTCGTGGCTGAGGGCGTGGAGCGGGCAGAGCAGCTGGAATTTTTAAAAGCCGAGCGCTGTGATGAAGTGCAGGGCTATTTGATCAGCCGCCCGGTGGAGGCTGATGACTTGGCCGCACTGTTGCGCCACGACACGGCACTGTAAGAGCTTGCGGCAACTGCTAAAGGGTCCCGAAGGGCTACATGAAGCGTATGTGGCGTGGAATGGGGATATCGAGTTACGCATTGGGCAGGCAAAAAGCCGATTCATGTAGTATAACTACAAGCTTGCTACATCCCCGGCACCTGCCAATAACAAAGAGTCCAGCCCTTTGAATCTGCTGCAACACATCGCCCAGTCACGCCACCTCTTACGCAAGTCGGAGCTCAAGGTCGCCGACCACGTGCTGCTTGATCCGGCGGCGGTGATGCACAGCTCGATGGCCGACCTGGCCCATAGCGTGGGCATCAGCGAGCCGACCATCGTGCGCTTCTGCCGTGCCATCGGTTGCTCGGGTTTCCAGGACTTGAAATTGAAACTGGCGCAAAGCCTTGCGGCGGGCGCGAGCTTCGGTCAGTTCGCCATCCATGAAGACGATTCGGTCGCCGACTACAGCCTGAAAATCTTCGACACCACCCTGCACACCCTGATGGAGGTTCGCGAGAAGCTCGACCCGGTGGAATTGCAACGGGCCGTGTCGCTGATGTCCCAGGCCCAGCGCGTCGAATTCTATGGTTTTGGCGCTTCGGGTGCGGTGGCGGCGGATGCCCAGCACAAATTCTTCCGCTTGCTGCTGACGGCGGCGGCGTACTCCGATCCGCATATGCAGGCGATGTCGGCGGTGACGTTGAAACCGACCGACGTGGCGATCTGCATTTCTCAGTCCGGTCGCTCCAAGGATCTGTTGATCACCGCCAACCTGGTACGCGAAAGCGGCGCCTCGCTGATCACTTTATGCCCGAGCCAGACACCGTTGGCCGAACTGTCGACCGTCAACCTGGCGATCGATGTGCACGAAGACACTGAAATCTACACCCCGCTGACGTCGCGCATCGCCCACCTGGTGGTGATCGACGTGTTGGCGATGGGCGTGGCCATGGCGCGCGGGCCGAGCCTGGTCAATCACCTCAAGAGCGTCAAGCGCAGCCTTCGCAGCTTGCGGCTGTCGCCCAAGTCGGTGAAAGCGCTGGATGACTGACGACTGACGTCGTCGTAAGGTCGTTCCGACCTTAATCGCGAGCGGGCTCGCTCCCACAGGTGGACCGCGTCCGTCAGGACAACTCGGTCAACTGTGGGAGCGAGCCTGCTCGCGATGGCGTTCTCTAGAGCGCTGAAGATTCACATCCCTGTAATCCATCCGCCGCCAAACCGTCATCCCCCGCGCCTATCTTGAAACTCCCGTAATCGCCTTGGGAGACTCGAAATGGCCCAGCCCTACGAAGAACGCAACAGCGCCGTCAAAACCCGTCGTCAGCAGGAAGATCAGCGCCGCATGGAATTCCGCCGCGCCATCGAAGACCGCTGCGAACGCCGCCAGCTGCTGGCCGAGATCGGCGATCTTCCTGCCGATCTGGAACTCAACTACTGGCAGGCAGCTCCCGCAATTTCCCGTCGAAGCGCTCAACCAACGCGCTGATCTGCACCCGTTCGCTGCGGATAAACGCAAGGAATGCGTGGGCCACCGGCGACAGCCGTTTGGCCTTGGCCTGCACCAGGCACCAGCTGCGATACAGCGGCAGTTCTTCGACCGGCAGCTCGATCAATCCACCGGTCGCCAACTCAAGGTTCAGGGCGTGGCGCGTCAACAGCGCGACGCCCAGACCCGCCAGCACACATTCACGCTGGGCTTCAGCCGAGGAAACCTCCTGCGTCTGGTTGAAGTGCACACGTTTTTCCTTGAAATACTCTTCGCACGCCAATCGCGTTCCCGAGCCGGGTTCGCGCAGCAGCAATGTGTAAGGCTCAAGGTCCTGCAAGCGCAGAGGCCCCATGTGGCACAGCGGATGATCCGGTGGTGCCACGGCCACGATCGGGTTGTTGAGGAACGGCAGAAACTCCAGCCCCATGTCTTGCGGCACCATGGACATGATCACCAGGTCGTCGCGGTTATCCGACAGTCGACGGATCACCTGTCCTCGGTTGACCACCGTCAGTTGCAGATTCACTTCTGGATGCTGGCGCTTGAACGCGGCGAACAGGTGCGGCACGAAATACTTGGCGCTGGATTCGATTGCCAGTTTCAGCTGGCCCTGCAGCGAACCTTGCATATCCGAAAGCTGCATATCGAGGTTTTCCAGGCGTCCGAAAATGTCCCGACTGGCTCGCTGTAGTGCTTCTGCCGCCTCTGTCATGTAGAGTTTTTTGCCAACATAGTCGAACAGAGGCTGGCCAATCAGCTCTTCGAGTTGACGAATCTGTAGGCTGACGGCCGGTTGCGTGAGCGACATTTCGTCGGCCGCACGGCTGTAGGACCTCAAATCACAGACTTCATTGAAAATCTGCAATTGACGCAATGTCATACGCATCAAGGACTTACGCATTTTTTGTAGTCTCTGCTCGCAGGCTGATGACTCAACTATAAGTCTTTACTTATGCCTAACCCAATTATTAATCATTTTTGTTAATCCCTTGTGGGGGCTAGTGTGGGGCTGCGACTAAATTGAAACATTTAGTCACGCGTCGACCTGGTCTAGCAGGTCGTGGGTACCACCGGCTCAAGGGAACCTCCAAGTGATAAAAAAGATCCTGATCGCCAACCGTGGTGAGATTGCCGTACGAATCGTGCGTGCCTGCGCCGAGATGGGCATTCGCTCGGTCGCGATCTATTCCGACGCCGACCGCCATGCCTTGCATGTGAAGCGCGCGGATGAGGCCCACAGCATTGGTGCCGAGCCATTGGCCGGTTACCTGAATGCGCGCAAGCTGGTAAATCTGGCGGTAGAAACCGGTTGCGATGCGCTGCACCCTGGTTACGGATTCCTTTCGGAAAACGCCGAGCTGGCAGACATCTGCGCCGAGCGCGGCATCAAATTCATTGGTCCATCGGCTGAAGTGATTCGCCGCATGGGCGACAAGACCGAAGCGCGCCGCAGCATGATCAAGGCGGGCGTACCGGTCACTCCAGGCACTGAAGGCAACGTTGCGGACATCGCCGAAGCCTTGGTCGAAGGTGACCGTATCGGTTATCCGGTGATGCTCAAGGCGACTTCCGGTGGTGGTGGGCGTGGTATCCGTCGCTGCGACAGCCGTGAAGAACTCGAACAAGCCTTCCCGCGTGTCATTTCCGAAGCCACCAAGGCCTTCGGCTCTGCGGAAGTGTTCCTGGAAAAATGCATCGTCAATCCGAAACACATTGAAGCGCAGATCCTCGGCGACAGCTTTGGCAACGTGGTGCATCTGTTCGAGCGTGATTGCTCGATCCAGCGCCGCAACCAGAAGCTCATCGAAATCGCCCCGAGCCCGCAACTGACCCCGGAACAGCGCGCCTATATCGGTGACCTGTCGGTGCGTGCAGCCAAGGCCGTGGGTTACGAGAACGCCGGCACCGTGGAGTTCCTGCTCGCCGAGGGCGAGGTGTACTTCATGGAGATGAATACCCGGGTGCAGGTGGAACACACCATCACCGAAGAAATCACCGGCATCGACATTGTGCGTGAGCAGATCCGCATTGCGTCCGGCCTGCCGCTTTCGGTGAAACAGGAAGATATTCAGCACCGCGGTTTCGCGCTGCAATTCCGGATCAACGCCGAAGACCCAAAAAACAACTTCCTGCCGAGCTTCGGCAAGATCACCCGTTACTACGCCCCCGGCGGCCCTGGCGTACGTACCGACACGGCGATCTACACCGGCTACACCATTCCACCGTTCTACGATTCGATGTGCCTGAAACTGGTGGTGTGGGCGTTGACCTGGGAAGAAGCGATGGACCGTGGCTTGCGCGCCCTCGACGACATGCGTCTGCAAGGGGTCAAGACCACCGCCGCGTACTACCAGGAAATCCTGCGTAACCCGGAATTCCGTAGCGGCCAGTTCAATACCAGCTTCGTTGAAAGCCACCCTGAACTGACCAACTACTCGATCAAGCGCAAACCCGAAGAGCTGGCCCTGGCCATCGCCGCCGCCATCGCCGCCCACGCAGGCCTGTGAGGAAAAGAACAATGAGCAACTCTCAACCTACAAAGCGTATCCACGTAACCGACACGGTCCTGCGCGACGCCCATCAATCGCTGCTCGCTACCCGCATGCGCACCGAAGACATGCTGCCGATCTGCGACAAGCTCGATAAAGTCGGCTACTGGTCGCTGGAATGCTGGGGCGGCGCGACCTTCGACGCCTGCGTACGCTTCCTGAAAGAAGATCCGTGGGAGCGCCTGCGTCAGCTGCGCGCTGCGTTGCCTAACACGCGCCTGCAAATGCTCCTGCGTGGCCAGAACCTGCTGGGCTACCGCCACTACAGCGATGATGTGGTCAGAGCCTTCGTTGCCAAAGCGGCGGTCAACGGCATCGACGTGTTCCGCATCTTCGACGCGATGAACGACGTGCGTAACCTGCGCGTGGCCATCGAAGCCGTGAAAGCCGCTGGCAAACACGCCCAGGGCACCATCGCTTACACCACCAGCCCGGTGCACACCATCGAGGCCTTTGTGGCCCAAGCCAAGCAAATGGAAGCCATGGGTTGCGACTCGGTCGCGATCAAGGACATGGCTGGCTTGCTGACGCCTTACGCCACCGGCGAACTGGTCAAGGCATTGAAGTCCGAGCAGTCGCTGCCGGTCTTCATCCACTCCCACGACACTGCTGGCCTGGCCACAATGTGCCAACTCAAGGCCATCGAGAACGGTGCTGATCATATCGACACCGCTATCTCCAGCATGGCCTCGGGCACCAGCCACCCCGGCACCGAGTCGATGGTTGCCGCCCTGAAAGGCACCGAGTTCGACACCGGGCTGAATCTGGAACTGCTGCAAGAGATCGGCCTGTACTTCTACGCCGTGCGCAAGAAATACCACCAGTTCGAAAGCGAGTTCACCGCCGTCGACACCCGCGTTCAAGTCAACCAGGTGCCGGGCGGGATGATTTCCAACCTGGCCAACCAGTTGAAAGAGCAGGGCGCCCTGAACCGTATGGGCGAAGTGCTGGCTGAAATCCCGCGCGTTCGTGAAGACCTTGGCTTCCCGCCACTGGTGACCCCGACTTCGCAAATCGTCGGCACCCAGGCGTTCTTCAACGTGCTGGCCGGCGAGCGCTACAAGACCATCACCAACGAAGTGAAGCTCTACCTGCAAGGCGGCTACGGTAAAGCGCCGGGCACCGTGAACGAAAAACTGCGTCGCCAGGCGATCGGCAGCGAAGAGGTGATCGACGTCCGTCCAGCTGACCTGCTGAAGCCTGAAATGGCCAAGTTGCGCGCTGAAATCGGTGCCGTGGCCAAGTCTGAAGAAGACGTGCTGACCTACGCCATGTTCCCGGACATCGGCCGCAAGTTCCTCGAAGAGCGCGCTGCCGGCACCCTGACTCCGGAAGTGCTGTTGCCGATTCCCGAAGCGGGCGGTGTGGCCTCGGCCGGTGGCGAAGGCGTGCCGACCGAGTTCGTCATCGACGTCCATGGCGAAACCTACCGCGTCGACATCACCGGTGTTGGCGTGAAGGCCGAAGGCAAGCGTCACTTCTACCTGTCCATCGACGGCATGCCGGAAGAAGTGGTGTTTGAACCGCTCAACGAATTCGTCAGCGGCGGCAGCAGCAAGCGCAAGCAAGCCACTGCACCGGGCCACGTCAGCACCACCATGCCGGGCAACATCGTCGACGTGCTGGTCAAGGAAGGCGACACCGTGAAAGCCGGGCAAGCCGTGCTGATCACCGAAGCGATGAAGATGGAAACCGAAGTCCAATCGGCCATCGCCGGCAAAGTCACCGCCATCCACGTGGCCAAGGGCGACCGGGTGAATCCGGGCGAAATCCTGATCGAGATCGAAGGCTGAGTTAACAGCCTCGATTGACCGCTTTAACCTCGGGGGGGCATGTGCTCCCCTTTTTTTTCGCCCGGGATTTGTGGCTTAGAAATTCATCCGCCATTGACCCGTTACGCCATGGTTTCGGCTGTCGGTGCCGAACTCACCATTAAGGCCGACACCAAGCGTATGGTTCGCCGACAGCCCAAGGTCCAGACCTGCATCGACCAGCAAACTGTCCCGATCCAGCGGTGCACCGTAAACGCGGTAGTTTTTCCCGCCTGTTACCAATCGCTGACGGGTATCGATATAGACATCCCCATAGGTGTGCTTCCAGCCGGCACTGAATCGTGGGGTCAGTTGCATGCCGTTATCCAGGGTGTTGAGCTTCGCCAGCCGCAAGCCGAATGTGCTGTTCAGGTTGTTTTGAGTCTGGCCCTCAACCTTCAATGCTGCGGCGCCACCTTTTTCGGTGTAGCCGTCACGCTGATAGCGCTGGTAACCCAGGCTGGCGAACGGTTCGATGCTGACGTTGGCACGGCCCAGGTTGTAAGCCACTTCAGCGAAGGCCTGTTGGGTGCTGGCATCGTAACGACCTTGCGGGCGGTCGCTGAAACCGTTGAAGGCAACACGGCGTTTGGTGCTGCCATCGTGATTGCTGTAGGTCGCGCCCAGGCGCAGCGCCACAGGACCGTTCTGGCGCTGGGCGTAGGCGCCCAGATGCCAGCTGTCGAGATCGCCGTCGAGGTCGCGGCTGTCCAGGCGAGTGTCGGATTTGCCGGCCATCACGCCGATGCGCCATTGCCCATCGATGTGCCAATCGGCGCCCAGCACCAAGCCATGGGTGGAATGTTTCAGAGGGTCGTAATCGCGATCCAGCGTTCCGCCGTGACCTAGTGCCTGCAACCAGATTCTGCTGCTTTGTTCATTGCCTGCGGCTGTGCGCGGCGAGTTCTTCTGATTGCCGAAGCCTGCTGCGCTGTCCATTTGGCGCATGGCTGAGAGCAGGGTTGTGCTGATTGGGCTGTCGCTGTTGAGTGTCGCCTTCGCGAGGTTGGCATTGTTGCTGCCGGCCAGTTGTTCGATGGCATGAGAGGCGGTTTGAATATCGGTGCCGAGAAGTGCGGCGACAGCGACGTTTGTGGGCGTGGAGGGTTTTGCTGGCGAAGGGGCGGGATGTGCTGCTGTCGCAGGTGCTGAAGCGGTGACCGGCGTATCAGCGGCTATGGGTGGCGTCGGGGTTTCAGCGAAGAGGGGGGCGACGTCAGATGAAGTCTCTGCTTGCGGTATGTCGATCGGCTCTTCAACGCTTTGGGCGAATTCCTCCCCGTTCTCGGTGATTGCGAAAGCCTCGATAGGCACGTCGTTACGGGTCAAGATCAGATCGACTTTCTGCTCTTCGTATTCAACCTTGGGCGTTAAAAACGCAAGGTTATTGAGGACCTTTCCAAATTCCCCTTCGACTCTATTGGCTAAAAGAATGGTGTTTGCGCTGACGTATGGATAGTCGCCCGGTGACGCAACGATGTTCAGCGTGGCGCCCCCCAGACTGGCGGTGCCGTCGACTATAACCGTTGCACTGTTGCGGTCGGCGTCGACCTCGTAGGTCAGTTCGGCCGTTTTGGAAAGCCTCAGGTCGCCCGACACTGTCGGTGCACCGTGAATCTTGTCGACGGAGAACCTGCCGTTGACCTGCAAGCCCCCGACTCGACCATTGCCGGCGAAAGCCCCTTTTTCATCAACAAGAACCTCGCCCATGACAGTCCCCGAGTTGGTCAGGGTGCCTCCTGACTGCACCGTTACGCCGCCTCCGATCTCGCCTGTGTTGACAAGAGAACCCTGGATCAACGCTCCTCCTTCGACACCCCCATCATTTATGAGGGTCGCTTTGGGGCGCACCCATACCCCCGTTTTGAAGTCATTTAGGCTGTTCACGGTCCACGTGCTTCGTTTGAGTTCCAGGCCTTCGAAGTTGCGACTCTCGCCCAACGTGCCGCCACTTGCCGTATCAAGTTGCAGGAAATTGGTCCCGCCACGACCGTCTACCGTGCCGGTGAGGGCTCCCCGGCCAGTGACTATGACAAGGTCATTTCCTTCGCTGAAAGCCCGATTATTTCCATCGACTGCTCTGGTGATGGAGGTCTTGATGGTGTCGGCGTGGCTGATAAAAGCCTCGAGCTGTCCGATGAGCTGCTCCGGTGTTTCAGAAGAAGGAGTGCCGGCATCGACGGACGTCTGCTCGGCGAAAGAAAAATCAACGCAACCCACTGCCAGCGCAATGGCCAGCGCCAAGTGGTGTGGACGGAATCTGTGTTGAGTGAACATTGAGTTTTGCCTCTATTGATAAGAGGCAAAACTCTAAAGAGAGCGCTTGATTGCCGATGTCAGGCGGTTCTGGCGGGTGTGCAGGTGTTGTCAAATCGTGGTGTCGAAAATGACGAGTCGCCGAGTAACAGCGGTTTTTAGCCAGTGGAATCGACGACGTTTCTTACAACTCACCGAGACATTACCGGCTATCACAAAATCAGAAACTGATTTCCCACCGTCCAATCACCTGGCGATACCCCTAGCTGCGCTGTAAATACGCCTTCCCGTAATGCCGCTCCATCCTCGCCTGTAACAGCTCCAGCCCAATCGACATCACCCAATAAATCACCGCCGCGGTCGTCAGCATTTCGATGTACCGATAGCTCGACCGTCCATACGACTGCGCCAAAAACATCACTTCCCAAACGCCCATCACCGAGATCAGTGACGAGTCCTTGAGCATGGAGATGAATTGATTGGTGGTGGGCGGAATGATGGTGCGCATGGCCTGGGGCAGGGTGACGCGCCAGAAAATTACGGTTTCACGCATGCCCAGCGCCAGGGAGGCCTCGCGTTGGCCGTGGGGAACGCCGAGGATGCCGGCGCGGAAGATTTCGCTGAGGTAGGCGCCGTAGTTCAACGACAGCGCGATGATGCCGGCGGCGATGGCGCCCGGGACGATGCCGAGTTGCGGCAGGCCCAGGTAGATCAGCAGGATCTGGATCAGCAGCGGCGTGCCGCGAAAGAACGAGGCGTAGAAACTTGCAATCCCGAAGGCCACGGCGCTTTTCGACAGTCGCGCCAGAGCGGTAATGAAACCCAGCAGCGACGACGTCACGATTGAGCACAGGCACAAAAACAGTGTCAGCGCCGCGCCTTGCAGAAAGCCGTTTGGCGCCAGGTGCAGGCCGATCAGGTTGGGCAGTTTGTCGAGGATGATCGAGAACTTCAGGTCGAAGCTCAGGAAGAAACTGGCGAACAAACCCAACATCGCCGCCCACGTCAGGTATAGCCGCGTGCGAAAGCCGAAGATTCGCCGCAGCCGGGATTCAGCCACCGGTTGTGGTGGCTGAGGTGGTGTCGGGAAAGAAGTCATTTGCTGATGTCGGCGCCGATCCATTTTTGCGAGAGCTTGCTCAGGGTGCCGTCCTGTTTCAGTTGCGCAAAGACTTCACGCACCTTGGCGTCCCACTGTGCATCGCCCTTTTCGATGGCGACCGAGTTGGGTTCCGAATACAGCGGCTCGCCGGCCAGTTTGAAGCGTTTGTCTTCGGTCAGACGTGGTTGCGCGGTGACGAGATTGGTGAGGATCGCATCGAGCCGCACGCCTGCGCCCAGCGCCAAGTCCTGGAACGCTACGTTATCGGTGTCATACGGCGCGATCTGCACATCTTCAAACGGATACTGCAATTGGGTGTCTTCGGCGCCTTCAATCACCAGGTTTTTATTCAGATAACTTTCATAGCTGGAGGCGCTGGTAAGGCCGACTTTCTTGCCACTCAGGTCTTTGGCGCTGTGGATGCTGTCGTCCTTGGCGTTGACCACGATCACCGCTGGCGAAGCGTAGTACTCGACCGGGAAATCGAAGACCTCGGCGCGGGCCTTGCTCGGGGTCATCGAGCAGACGCAAATGTCGTAGCGCCCGCTCCAGCGGCCGGCGGCGATGACATCCCACGACGGGGTTTCGAGGCGCAGTTTGACGCCCAGTTTATCCGCCACGGCTTTGGCGACATCAACGTCGAAACCGGCGAGCTGGTTCTGCTCATTCAGAAACGAGAAGGGTGGATAGCTTTCCATCAACACGCCCACTAGTTCTTTCTTTTGCTCGATGCGATCCAGCGTGTCGCCGGCAAAGGCTTGGGTAGAGGCAGCCAGAATCGTCAGGCCCAGGGCCAGTAGTGGTTGAATTTTCACAATCGATCCCTGCTAAAAAAATGGTTGTTATTAACCGGATGGTGCGTATTAAATAGTTATAAGGGCGACTCTGGTAGTGAGTTATTTTCATAAGCATATGAGTAAAAAGCATATGGGCGCAGCGAACACAGTAATTCTGGATGGCGGCATGGGTCGTGAGTTGCAACGCCGAGGGGCGCCGTTCAGACAGCCGGAATGGTCGGCACTGGCCTTGAGCGAAGCGCCGCAAGCAGTGGAAGCGGTGCATGCGGCTTATATCGAATCTGGCGCGGACGTCATCACCAGCAACAGCTATGCGGTGGTGCCGTTTCACATCGGCGAAGAGCGTTTTGCCGCTGAAGGTCAGGCCCTGGCAGCGCTCGCCGGTGAGTTGGCCCGACGTGCCGTCGATGCCGCGGGCAAGCCTGTGCGGGTCGCGGGTTCATTACCGCCACTGTTCGGCTCTTACCGTCCGGATCTGTTCAACGCTGCCCGGGTGACTGAATTGCTGGACCCACTGGTTAAGGGGCTGGCACCGCATGTCGACCTGTGGCTGGCTGAAACCCAAAGCTCGATTATCGAGGCGCGGGCGATTCACGCGGGTCTGCCGAAGGACGGCAAACCGTTTTGGCTGTCGTTTACCTTGAAGGATGAAGACACGGACGAAGTGCCGCGTTTACGTTCCGGGGAACCGGTTGCTGAAGCGGCTGAGGCGGCTGCCGAGCTGGGTGTCGAGACATTGTTGTTCAACTGCAGCCAGCCAGAAGTCATCGGCGCTGCAATTGATGCGGCGAGGGAAACCTTCGAGCGTTTGGGGGTGAAGATTCACATTGGCGCGTACGCCAATGCCTTCCCGCCGCAACCGAAGGAGGCCACTGCCAACGACGGTCTTGATCCGCTGCGCGAAGACCTTGATCCGCCAGGTTATCTGCAGTGGGCGGCGGACTGGCAAGAACGCGGCGCCAGCCATTTGGGAGGTTGCTGCGGGATCGGGCCGGAGCACATCGCAGTGTTGGCCCAGAAACTCGCCTAAGATCGCCCCCGAGTCCGCCCCGGGATGCTTTCCCACGCAGAGCGTGGGAATGATCGTCAGGTGCGGCACTCGGCAAGGGTTTTCACCTGCCCCGACTCCGTCTGATTCTCATCGCTCAACCAGCGCTCGAACCCCGCGCCAATCGCCGGCCATTCCGAGTCCAGAATCGAGTACCACGCCGTGTCCCGGTTCTGTCCCTTGACCACCATGTGCTGGCGGAACACACCTTCAAAACTGAACCCCAAGCGCTCCGCTGCGTACTTGGAGCGGGCGTTGCCGTTGTTGCACTTCCATTCCAGGCGTCGGTAACCCAGTGCGAACGACTCCTTGGCCAGCAGGTAAATCGCCTCGGTACTTTTTGGCGAGCGCTGCATCGGCGCGCCGAAGGTTACATGGCCGATTTCAATGCGACCCTGAGCAGGAACAATCGACATCAGACTGAGGATGCCCTGCACCTCACCGCTTGCCCGATCAATCACGCTGAAGAAATACGGGTCGCTGTTGGCCGCATGATTGTTCAGCCAGTCGTTGAACGCGCTGCGCTCAGGAAAAGGCCCGTACGGCAAATAGTCCCAGAGTTTCGGGTCTGAGCCCGGGCCTTGCAGGGCTTTCCACAAACCATCGGCGTGACGCGCCGGGTCGAGTTTCTCCAGGCGGATGAAACGCCCTTCGAGGGTTTGAACCGATGGCGCCGGGACGCCTGTCCAGTTAGCGAGTGAAGTCGACATGTTGTTCTCCTTGAACGTTAAAGGGCTTTGCGAAACTGGATGAAACCGGGGCGTTCGGCGATGCGCTCGTAGAGCTGGATCGCGGTCGCGTTGGTCTCGTGGGTCAGCCAATGGACTTTGCAGCAGCCATCCTCTTTGGCGGTGGCGTAAACGAATTCGATCAACTTTCGCCCGACGCCGGTGCCGCGGGTTTCCGGCACTACCAACAAGTCTTGAAGGTAGCAGGAGTTTTCAATGCTCCAGTTCGAGCGATGGTAGATGAAGTTCACCATGCCGACCGCCTTGCCATCGAGCCACGCCAAGGCCGAATGAGTCGGTTCGTTGCGGTCGAGCATGCGCTGCCAGGTGCTGTGCGTAACCGCCTCCGGCAACTCGGTGTTGTAGAAGCGCAGGTAGGCTTGCCACAGCGGCAACCAGGCAGCGTGTTCGTCGGCGGTCACCTGGCGAATTTCAATCTGACTCATGTTCATTTCCTTAACGCATCAAGTGGGCGAGGGCTTGGTCGTGGACGTCAGGGCTGGCGGCGAGGCCTTCGCGCACGCCAGCGATGTCTGCGGTGCTGCGGTTCTGGCTGAGCTTGCGTTTGCCTTCCAGGCGCTGGATCGGCAGGGCAAACCCGACGATGGCTTTGAGCATGCCGTCGATGTAGTCGGCGGGCGCATCCGCCACTTTCCACGGCTGTGCGCGGCCGGCCTCGTGGCGATCGGTCAGCGAGCTGACCAGGCCAAGCAGACGATCGGCATCGCTGAACACTTCGGCCGTGCCGTAAGCGTGGACGGCAACGTAGTTCCAGGTGGGCACGACTTTGCCGTGTTCGGCTTTGCTCGGGTAAAATCCCGGACTGACGTAGGCATCGGCACCGGCAAAAATCACCAGCGCCTCGGCCCCGTCCTGCAATTCTTTCCACTGCGGATTGGCCCGGGCGAAGTGGCCGTAGAGGGTGCCATTGGGGCCTTCGTCAGGGCGAAAGAGCAACGGCAGATGACTGGCCTGCAGGCCTTGCTCACCGTGGGTAATTACCATGGCGAGGCGGGTGCCGAGTATCTGCTGGTGCAGTTCATCCACATCTTTGATGGCAAAGCCGTTTGGGTTGTACATAGAAAAAATTCCTTGGCGAATGTCTGCATCCTAGGCAGGCTATTGGTCTGTTGTAAGAGCCATTAATGACCAATTTCGTGGGTCCATTGTCATGAGCCAGGCGCCGCTTTCTCTTTCATTCAACCCCGCCGGTATCGAACTCGATCGTCGCCAGGGCTTGAGCCGCCAGCTTTATCAGGCGTTGCGCCTGCGGGTGCTGGACGGACGACTGGCCAGCGGCACACGATTGCCGGCCAGTCGGGATCTGGCGACTGCGCTGGCGATTTCCCGCAACAGCGTGGTCCGTGCCTACGATCAGCTGTACGCAGAAGGGTTTATCGAAGGGCGTGTCGGCGACGGAACTTACGTGGCGCAATTGCCGCAAGCCGCACTCCCGACGAAAAAACTATCCACAAAAGTATCCACAGGGTTGTCAACAGGGTTACCCACAACCTTATCCACAAATTGGCTGGATTTGCCTGTGGTTTCATCCAGTAAAGTTATCCACAGCGGGCCTTTAGGGCGCGTTGAAAAGAATCATTTGGCGCTGCCGCCGAGTGGTCCTCCCCGGGCATTTCGGGTCGGCGTTCCGGCGTTCGATCTGTTTCCTTTCGAGGTCTGGGCCAAGCTGAATGCGGCTTTCTGGCGAAAACCGGATCTGCAGCAACTGTGTTACGGCGATCCGGCAGGGGATGCGCGTTTGCGCGGCATGATCGCCGCGTACTTGCGCAGCTCCCGGGGCATGCAATGCTCGGCTGAGCAAATAGTGATCACCAGTGGCGCGCAACAGGGGATTAGCCTTTGTGCACAGCTGCTGGTAGAGCCTGGCGATGGCGTCGCGATTGAAAATCCGGGGTATCGGGCGGCGGGGCATGCGTTCGCGGTGGCCGGGGCGCGTTTGCATGGTGTGGCGGTGGACGCCGAGGGCATCGATTGCACCGAATTGAACGCGCTTAGTGATTGTCGTCTGGCTTATGTGACGCCGTCGCATCAATACCCGACCGGCGTGGTGATGAGCCTGGCGCGACGCCTTGAATTGCTGGCCTGGGCCGAACGTACCCAAGGCTGGATCGTCGAGGACGACTACGACGGTGAATACCGTTACAGCGGCGCGCCGTTGGCACCGTTGGCGGCCCTCGATCGGCAGGGGCGGGTGCTGTATGTCGGGACCTTTGGCAAGGTTGCATTCCCGGCATTGAGACTGGGTTATCTGGTGCTGCCACCCGGCCTGGTTCAGGCTTTCTCACAACGTCGGGCAGTGGATGTTCGACATTCTGAAGTGAGCACCCAGGCGGTGATGGCCGAGTTCATGGGGGCAGGGCACTTTCAGCGACACATCCGTCGCATGCGCCGTGCGGCCCTTGGCCGGCGCAACACCTTGCTGGCCGGTTGGCCCCAAAACATCCCCGGCATTGGCAGCCTGCCGAGTGTTGCCGCAGGCTTGCACCTGACGGTGGCGGTCAACTCGCAAGCTCGCGAACGCGAACTGATCGAGCAAGCCGCCAGTGTCGATGTCGAGATCAATGCACTGAGCAGCTACTGGCTGCCCGATACACAAACACCGGTGGACCAGCGCGCTGGCCTTGTCCTGGGCTTCGCCGCTGTGCCCGAAGCGGCGATCAACGCAGCGCTCGCACGCCTGGAAAAGGTCTGGCGTTAATCACGCGGTACCTCATGTCTCGGTCTTTGGTTCCAGACCCAGAAACAGTTGGCGCAGGTCCGGGTCGAGTAGTTTGCGCAGCACGCCATCAATCGGCTCTACGCTGCTCAAGATGTGCTGCTGTTCCGGGGCGAGGGTCTTGAGAAAATCATCCGCGACTTTCAAGTGTGCCGCGGTGGGGTTATCCGCAGGGCTATCGAGGGCGTCATAGTGAAAATGCGCCACCCAAAACACCAGGTTGTTTGCCTTGTCGAGAATCCGGTATTCCTGAAACACGTCGCCTAAGCCTTTGGTCTGGATGCGTCCTCGTTCGTCGCGACGGATCTCAACCTGTCGGTTCTCATGCAGCCATTTGAAGGCGCTTTGTGTCGGCTTGCGCTTTTGGTACAGGCGCGCTCGCACCTCGACACCTTCTTGACGTATCTGGCGTGCCGCCTCCCGCAGTTCCAAGCTGAGCGTGGCGATTGGAGCAGGGGGGCCACCTGCTTTGTTGATCCGGATGATGGCCCGATCCACCTGGCTGGCACCCTGTTCCAGCTTGAGTGCCTGTTGGTCAAATACATCCTGCATGTCGGCGGGTATGCGCCTTGGACGCAGGGCATCCTTGCGCGTTTGGGTGATGAACTCACGAGTATTGAGGTTCAGTTCAATGGCGGCCTCGATAATCTGGTTGTCATCCAGGGCCGAGGGTGGCAATTGGCGGGTCAACGCGATGGGCTTGATGGGCTCGTCCGTAGTAGTTTCCACTTCAGTCCGGGTGGGCGCGCGCGGCCGGGTCTTGTGCACTTTGACCGTTTGCCTTGAAGGCCCCTGCTGTCCTCGCTCTGCCGGTTTTCGCACCACCTGCGGCTCTGGCAACAACGCCTGGAGTCGGTCCTGTGCCAGTTGTTCGAACTCGGCAATAAGCGCTCGCAGATCATTAAGCCGGGGTTGCTTGACCAAGCCTGGGTAGGTGACAGGCAGTTCCTGAATACGCTGATCGGCATCGGCGAACGCTTCGACCAAACGGCTCATCACTTCCACAGGCACCTGCAAAGGGTGAGGGGTATCAGCCGCTTTTATGAGGTCCAGCACTTGATTCGCGGCGTGGGCGGCACTCACGACAATCTTGCCGACGGCGTCTCGAGCCTGGGACATCATCGGGCTGGCTTGCTCTTGAATGCACAACTCCTGCGCCATGCCGATTTCATTGGCTTTGAGATCCAGGGCAGTGAAGGAGGGCGTGAGTTTCCTTATTTTTAGTGATTGCTCAATACCGGCTCGTCCTGCTGCGCGCATACCCTCAAGCGTCGAGCCCGACAGTGCCAGTTTTTCGACCATTTCGTGGCTCAAGTCGATCGCCTGCTCGATCCTGCTGATGTAGGTCCCTAGCGGCATTGGATCTGACTGACTTGAGTTGCTCAGCATGTGGGTGGCTTGGGCATACTGGCTTTTCTTGATGACAAACCACAGCGCGAGATTCTTTTGCAGCAGGGTGCTCATGCGCAGCAGGTCGTAGACATAGTTCTTCGTTCCACCCAACGTGCGCCATTCCTGCAACTGCTCCAACACCTTCTGATACCCGGCGATGGTTGTATCCAGTTTTTGCGTGTAAGCCTCGCACAAGCGATCGTAGTCTTTGCTATCGGCTTTCTGAATGTCGGTTTGCATCGCTGTCAGCTCGGTTTCGCTCAGCGTTTCCTGGTTTTTGAAGGTTTCCAGAACCTTGTCCAATTCATGTTTACGCACCTCGCCAGCGGCGACCTGGGGTTTGCTGAACACATTCCCGGCCCCCCCTCGCAGGCGTAACCGCAGATCGATAAACCATTGCCCTTTGCTGTTATGAACCAGCGGCGGGCCGGTTCGGCTGAGGCGACTGGGGTCGACGATGTAAGCCTGTTCGTCGCCGTTGACCAGGACCTGGAACCAACGGTCGCCGACCTGGGCAAACTGTTTATCGTCGAGCTGGTAGAGATGGGGAGGCGCTTCGTTTACCTGCGTCACGTTCTCGTCAGCGATATCGATTGCCGGGACTTTGAATGTATCCAGCCAGGCGCCCAGCGCCGCAGGTGTGCGACGTGGCACTGCACCCGCGACTTCAAGTGAGGAGTAGTGCTCCGGAGCTAGTTCCGAGGACAGCGGGACGGGGTTGAAGGTAATGGCGCCAGGCTCGATTTTCGGCGTGATTTCTTTCTCCGTCGAACGCCGTGTTTTGCCTGATAACGTCTTGCGCCGCAGCACGGCGTGATGGCTGAGGATAATGCCCCGGGTCAGGAGAATGTCCGAGACGGAAGTCCATACGATAAAGCTGTCGCCCTTGTCGCTGGCGTCGAGCGCCTGCTGGATCTCATTGATGCTCTGCCATACCCAGACCGCCGTTCCGACGGCTCCGCTGAGAACATTCGATGCTGCGTTGAACAAAGCCCAACTGCTGTCTTTGAGCAGGCTCCAGCGTCGTTCGGCATTCGATTGTGACTGGCGGTCAGCCAGATCAACCAATGCCTGCGCATTGCTCTTGAACAGCATCGAAAGGACGTTGCCGGTGATCTCTTCACTCTCGAACACCACGCGCCCGAACCGGTTCGCGCGCTGCAATGGATTGACCAACTGTTCGGCCACCAGCCAGGGGGAAGGCAGGCCCACCGGGAAAACAGACTGAGCGTATTCAAAGCTCAGGGTTTTGTCGGGCAGCCATGCCAGTAACGAGTCCCTGAGTTCGCCGGGTTGGTGCAGCGCGTACAGCAGGTTTTGCCTGGAGGGAAACTGCAACAAGGGCTGGTCCAGCATTGGGCGATAAAGCAGACAAGGGCCGCTGTGGGCATTTCGAGGGCTGATGATGAACATGTTTGCGACCGTGTCGCTGGCGCTGATCAAGCGATGTTGCGGTGTCATCGTGAGTGGGTAGATGGCAATGGACCTGGTTTTTTCGCTGTCGGGGTCAAGCAGTTCCCTGACGTATCGATAGCCGTGTTCATCGATCCCCGCCTCTTGTTTGACCTTGCCCTCAAGCGCCAAAAGCGGCAACAGCAAGCGCAATTGATCGCAGTAGAAGGTTTCCTGGCGACGGGATTCGATGGGGTCATCGATCAGTTTGCGTTTGATCAGTGCGGGGTACGCTTGGCCGATGTTGACCTGCGCCGCCAGGCTGGAGAGAAACGCAGGCGTCAGCCATTGCGGCAGCGGATGGTCGCGGATGAAAAAAGCCGTCGCCATGTAAGGCGCCTCGTTTTCCAGCGCGAAGTCGGCCAGGGTTTCGATGCGCTGGTCGAGGGGATTGGGCAGCGTCAGGTTATCAGTGGTGAAGCTGCTGGTGACGCGGATCCGCAAATCATCCAGCGGCAGGCTCGCGGCCCCTATGGCGCGTGTATCCGCGATGATCGCTTCACGCATCAGGCGTTGCGCGTAGTCGGTAATGGAAGGTATCTCGGCTCTGGCGGCCTTGCTGTGCGGTTCACGGTAGAGCATGCCCAGCGCGCTGATGTAACGACCATAGTCTTGAATGTCGGTTGTCGATGCTTCGCGTAACCAGTCGGGAATGGCCGAATTCAGTTGTTGGAAGCGAGCGTATTCGAGGGTATCCAGCCCGGTCTCTGGCAAAACGGCGTCACCGGCAGGCGCATCAAGGGATCTCATCGAGTCTATGGCATCGAGTTGTGACGTCACTAACGCCCAGGCCATGTGGTCAAAGACGTTGCCGTCAGGCTCGAACACCTGCCATCTGAGGGCGCGTCCTGCCAGCTGTTCTTCCAGGCGAGCGGGGAGCGAGTCGCCCAATTGTTCCATTGAAGTGAAAGACTCGTAACCGCGCTCGATCGTGTACATCACCAGCAATTCGCGTTTACCGCTGGTGGCCCTGAGCACCAGGGCGCCTCCGATCAACAGATGGCTGGCGACCTCGTTTTCGACGGTATCAATATCGATCAGGCATGCCTGGATGGCCGACAGATCGCTGATTGAATGTTTACGGCTGGCTCTATCGGGCTCGTTGAATACTTCACGCGCCATGGCGCATTCATCGCCGTCCCAGCCATTGACCGTCTGCACGTTCAGTGCCTTGCGCAACGAATCGGAGAGCTCCAGCCAGCGAGCCATTTTCCTGCCTTTCTGGTTCCAGAATTCCAGTTGCTGGCGTTGCAGCTCGATGAACAGCTGCGGTGCTGTGTCGTTCAGCACCTTGGCAATTTCCTCGATGCTGACCGCGAGGTGAACCGGGTTCTTGACGTCGGGTTCCAGTGTCAGGAAATGCTGCCCTTCAAGGTAGTTGGCTGTTGTCCCGAACAGGCTGTGTTGCAAGAGTGTGAAGGTCAGTGACTCGAATTCGATCGGGCCTGCTTCCACCTGGTCGTTCACGACGTTCCATTGCGGTGTAGCGATGGTGGTTTGGTCCGGGTCGATGTTCAGTTGCGGATAGAGCGTTCCCAATGCCTGGCGCAACAGCTGTGAGGCGACCTCATCCGGCAAAGGACCGTGACTGGTCTGCCCGATCAGCTCGCTTTTTTCTACTAAAAGCGTGGCGTCATCCAGGGACTCGGATGGAATGATATGGCTCATGACGGCTACCTTGGAGCAGGGAAGAGGACAAGAAGAACCTCTTGATTGCACCAACGGTAATGGAGCGCCAGGAGCCGGGGGTGGTAACTATTTATGCCTTCAAAAAAAGACCCGCAATCGCGCGGGTCTTTGATCTTGATAGGGCAAATCAGGTCCCGGACTTGATTTTGGTCCAGGCCCGGGTCCGCGCACGTTCGGCATCGCGCGGCAGCGGTTGCAGGGTGTAGAGCGTGCCCATCGCCGTTGCGGTCGGGTACAGGTTCGGGTTGTTGCGAATGGCCGGGTCGACCATTTCCGTGGCGTCCTTGTTCGGGTTCGGGTAGCCGACGAAATCGCTAACCGGTGCGATCACCTGCGGTTGCAGCAGGTAGTTGATGAAGGTGTAGGCATCGTCCGGATTCTTCGCGCCTTTAGGGATAGCGAGCATGTCGAACCAGATCGGCGCACCCTCTTTTGGCAGACGCATGTCGACGACTACGCCGTTCTTGGCTTCCTTGGCGCGGTTGGCGGCCTGGGAGAAGCTGCCGGAATAGCCGACCGCGACGCAGATGTCTCCGTTGGCGATGTCGGCCATGTACTTGGAGGAATGGAAGTAGGTGATGTACGGACGAATCTTCATCAACAGCGCTTCAGCCTTGTCGTAGTCCGCCGGCTTCTTGCTGTTGGGGTCAAGGCCAAGGTGTTGCAGGGCCAGCGGCAGGATCTCCGATGGTGAATCGAGCAGGGCGACGCCGCACTGCTTGAGTTTGCTGATGTTCTCTTCCTTGAAGATCAGGTCCCAGCTGTCCACTGGCGCGTTGTCACCCAGGGCGGCTTTGACCTTGTCCGGGTTGAAGCCGATCAGGATGGTGCCGTACATGTAGGGTACGGCGAATTTGTTGCCCGGGTCGTTGCCTTCCAGCAGCTTCATCAGCTTGGGATCGAGGTGGTTCCAGTTCGGCAGTTTGCTGCGATCCAGTGGCTGGAACACCCCGGCCTCGATCTGCTTGGCGAGGAACACGTTGGACGGCACCACCACGTCATAGCCCGAGTTGCCGGTCAGCAGCTTGGCTTCCAGTGCTTCGTTGGTGTCGAAGATGTCATAGACCAGTTTGGTCTGGGTGTTCTGTGCCTTGAAATCCTCCAGGGCCTTGGGCGTGATGTAGTCGAACCAGTTGTAGACGCGCAACGTTCGCTCTTCAGCATGGACGGCGCCACTAAGCACTGTGGCGCACAGTGCCGGGGCGATAAAACGCTTGAGTCTGTTCATTGTTCTAATTCCTCATTGGGCGCTTTCAAAACCTTCGAGAACATTCACGGCATTGATGCCGATTTCTTCCACGGCGTAGCCGCCTTCCATCACGAACAACGTCGGCTTGCCGAGGCCCGCGATGCGCTCGCCCATCGCCAGGTAATCCGGGCTGTCGAGCTTGAATTGGGAGATGGGGTCGTCCTTGAACGTGTCGACGCCCAGGGACACGACGACGATGTCGGCGCCGTATTTCTCGATTTCCTTGCAGGCTTGTTCCAGCGCTGCGCTCCAGCTGTCCCACCCGCTGCCGGCGGGCAAAGGGTAGTTGAAGTTGAAGCCTTCACCGGCGCCTTCACCCAGCTCGTCTTCATAGCCGAGGAAGAACGGGAATTCGGCTTCAGGATGGCCGTGGATCGAGGTGAAGAGCACATCGCTGCGCTCATAGAAAATCGATTGCGTGCCGTTGCCGTGGTGATAATCGACGTCGAGAATCGCGATCTTTTTATGGCCTTGATCGAGGAAGGCCTGAGCGGCGATGGCGGCGTTGTTGAGGTAGCAATAACCGCCCATCAAATCGCTGGCGGCATGGTGTCCCGGCGGACGGCACAGGGCGAAGGCACTGCGGGCGCCGTTCTGAATGGCGGCTTGTGCGGTGAGGGCAACTTGCGCTGCGCTGTACGCCGCTTGCCAGGTGCCGGCGGTGATCGGGGCGCCGCCGTCGAAGCTGTAATAACCGAGCTGGCCGTGCAGGCTGGTCGGCAGAATCCGGCGCAAGGTGCGAGCTGGCCAGGTGTAGGGCAGCAAGTCGCCGTCGGTGTTGAATTCGGTCCAGCGTGCCCAGGCACCTTTGAAGAAGTCGAGGTAGTCGCGGCTGTGGATGCGCGCAATTGGATCGAGGCCGAAATCCTGTGGCGCCTGGACCGGGCCCAGGTTCTGGTTTTGCACACGTTGCAACACATGGTCGGCACGCGAGGGCATCTCGAAGCAGGGCATCAATTGCCCGTCCATCAATTCACAACGGCCGTGGTGCAGGTGGTGATCGTCCGAGTAGATCGTCAGCATTTCTTGTTCTCCGCAGGCTGATTCGGTTGAACACAGTCTTGCGGCGCGGCGCGATTCGGAGAACGGCAGGAAAGGCCAAAAGGGGATAAATATGGCCAAAATACATGACCGAAATTCGCCCCTTATTGGCGCGATGGTGCCCCGGATCAGCGCATTGACTGTTGAGCCTGTGGGGGCGGGTTATCCGTGTGGCCTGAACTGACTCGGCGCGACACCGCTCCAGCGCACAAAGGCATGGCGGAAACTGGCGGTCTCGCTGAAGCCCAGCGCCTCGGCGATCCGGTAGATCGGCATCCGGTCTTCACACAGCATATGTTTGGCTTGTTCAAACCTGAGTTCGTCGAGCAATTCCTGGTAACTGCACCCCAGGTCCTTGAGATGCCGACGCAAGGTTCGCGCTGAACAATTCATCTGCTCGGCCAATCCTTCAAGTCCGGGCGCTGCATTGAGTTGGGTGCTGAGGAGTTGGCGAATTCGCCCCAGCCACGCCTGACGCCCGGTGAACTCAGTGTTTTGTTTGCGACAGCGATCGGCCATGGCCTGGTGGGTGATGACGTCGGCGAGCGGCAAGGGAAGGTCGAGCCAGCGTTTGTCGAAGGCAAAGGCGTTGTCCTGCGCCTCAAAGTGCAGCGGGCAGTCGAAGTGCTCCGCGTAGGTCGCCTCATAGTCAGGGGCGGCATGTTCGAAGCGTGCCGCCAGCAACGGCAGCGGATGCCCGATCAAGTCGTCGCAGATGACTTTCAAGGACACCAGGCAAAATTCGGCATTGAAGACGGCAAGCGCCGGATTCTCCCGGTAGTCGGCGGCCACGAACCAGACGCGCTCGCCGTCGCTTTCCAGGCTCAACTCGAAAAGTGTTCCCAACAGCGCCGGATAACGCATCGCCAGCCGTAATGCGTCACCGAAGGTGGCACTGGTGAGCAGCGCATAACCGAGGATGCCGTAGGAGGAAACATGCATCCGCCGCCCCAGTTCCAGGCCAATGTCTCGCTTGAGCGCGACCGCGTTGGCGCAGACCTGCATCTCCTGGTTGGTGGTGATGCGCGTGTCCGCCCGGCTCAGATCCGCCGCGCTGATGCCGCTACCGGCGAGCAGCGCTTCGCTGGACAGGCCTTCGGCCTTGAAGGTGTTGAGCACCAGTGAGACAGCGTTGAGTGTGGTGAGGTGGGAGTGGAGCATGGGTGGTTCCAGCCGTGGAATGACTGGAACGCAGCAAGTTATATGCCGAGCGCAAAACCTGTAGGAGCTGTCGAGTGAAACGAGGCTGCGATCTTTTGCCCTTGAAAAAACAAGATCAAAAGATCGCAGCCTCGTTTCACTCGACAGCTCCTACAGGGGCGTGGTGTGTCAGCTCAGTTCGCCGCAGAGGTCGAGCTCTATGAGTCGGCGTACTTCAGCGGTATCCAGTCCGGTGCCCAGCAACCCATGCAACTTGCCGAACGCTGCCTCGCGGGTCATGCCGCCACCCGACAGTACGCCAGCACCACGCAAGCGGCTGCCGGCCTCATACACGTCCAGCTCAACGCCACCTTCGTGGCACTGCGTCACCGCCACCACCACAACGCCTTTGTTCCGCGCCCGCTCAAGGCTGGCGAGAAACTCGGGGTTGTCGCTCGGCCCCGTGCCACTGCCGTAACACTCCAGCACCAGGCCTTGAATGCCACTGTTCAACACACCGTCCAGCTGTTCGGCGCCGATGCCGGGAAACAGCGGCAGCACGGCGACCTTGGCCAGTTGCTTCGGTTGGTTGTAGGTCAATTGCGTCGGCAGCGAAGTGGCCTTCACACCGCCGCCTTGACGCTCAAGCCGCTTGAATGGATGACGCCCGAAACTGCGCACTTTCGCGCAGCGGGTCGGGTCCAGCAATTCACCATGGAAATACAGATGAACGCCCGGTGGCAGGCCTTGGCCCAGCGCAACCAGCGCGCCGCTGAGGTTTTCCCAGGCATCGCTGTCGGTCACGCCGGCAGGCAGCATCGAGCCGGTAAACACCACGCGGGCATGCAGGCCGAGCAACTGAAAGCTCATGGCCGCTGCGCTGTAAGCCAAGGTGTCGGTGCCATGCAAAATCAGCACGCTGTCGCAGCCTTGAACATCAACGGCGTCGACCACCGCTTCACGCAGCTGCTGCCAATAGGCTGGAGACATGTTGGCGCTGTCGATCAGCGGCGACATTTCACGAAAGCGCCACTGCGGCACCACCAGGTCAGGCTGGCTGTGCAGGTAGTCACGCATCCGCGCTTCAAAACCGGAAGCCGGGGCCAGGCCGTTGGCGCTGGCCTGCATGCCGATGGTGCCACCGGTGTAGAGCACCATGACGTGCTGGGCGGCAGGATAGGTCGAGGAATTCATGGGGGTTCTCCGAGAACGATGACAGCATGCGGCCGAGCATGACGCCGGCCGCACGCTGTGTCACGCCGGGCGCAGAGGGGCGCCCGGGTTTTTACCGATCAGCGTTGCGCTGCGGGTACGCCTTGCGGCTCTGCTGCGGCCTTGGGAGTGGCAGCGGGCGGATTGGCAGGCCAGGCTTTCAAGTCCAGGTCCAGATCCGGGAACTTGCTGGAATCGAACACAGGTGTCTTGATGCCGGCCGCGCGCTGGTCATCGTAGTCGCGCAGGATGCGCATGCCGACCTTGAACAGCAGGAACAGCGCAATCAGGTTCACAAACGCCAGCAGAGTCATGGTGATGTCGGCGAAGGCGAACACCGTGCCGAGGTTTTCGATCGCACCCCAGAAGATCAACACCAGCACCAGTGCGCGATAGCCGATCAGCGCCTTGCGGTTTTCACCGATCAGGAAGCGCAGGTTGCTCTCGCCCAGGTAGTAGTTGTAGAGGATCGAAGTGAACACGAACAACGACAAGGCCACGGAGATGAAACTACGGCCCCAGTCACCGACCACGGCGGCCAGCGAGTTCTGGGTCAGGGCAATGCCATCGCCTTCAAAGCCTGGGGTATAGAAACCCGACAAAAGAATCAGTAACGCGGTGCAGGTGCAGATCACGAAGGTGTCGAGGAACACGCTGAAAGCCTGAACCACACCTTGTGCCACCGGGTGTTCTACCGAGGCTACGGCGGCCACGTTCGGCGCACTGCCTAAACCGGCTTCGTTGGCAAACACGCCACGCTTCACGCCCATGACGATGGCGCTGCCGATCAGGCCGCCGAAGGCTTGATCCAGGCCGAAGGCGCTTTTGACGATGGTCATCAACATGCCCGGAACATGGTCGAATTGCAGCACGATCACGTAGAGGGTCACGCCGATGTACACCAGGGTTTTCACCGGTACCAGCAGGTCAGCGACCTTGGCGATACGCTTGATGCCGCCAATGAATACCATGCCCAGCAATACCGCCAGGGCCAGGCCGGTCCAGGTGGTGTCGAGGCCAAACGCGTTGTTCAGCGAGTGAGTCACGGCGTGGGATTGCAGGCCGTTGAAGGCAAAGCCGAAGGTCACCAGCAACAGGAAGGCCATGATCATGCCCAACCAGCGTTTCTGCAGACCGTGCTGGATGTAATAGGACGGACCGCCACGGTAGGTGCCATCGGCATCGGCGCGTTTATACAGCTGACCAAGGGAGCATTCGAAGAAGCTGCTGGACATGCCGACCAGCGCGGTCACCCACATCCAGAAGACTGCACCCGGACCACCCAGGGTCACGGCGATGCCGACACCGGCGATGTTGCCCGCACCAACGCGGCCAGCGAGGCTGAGCATCAGGGCCTGGAATGAACTGAGTTGCCCGGCGCTGCTTTTGAGGCTGTCGCGGAACACCGAGAACATGTGGAAGAAGTGACGCAGTTGAACGAAACGCGAGCGGATCGTGAAGTAGCTACCGAGCCCGACAATGAGCACGATCAGTACTTTCCCTGAGAGGAAGTCGTTGATGACTTCGAGCATGGATTATTCCTCGCTGTTTTTTGTTTAGGCAAATGCTGGACGAGTCGAAACATCGCGTTACACCGGTTTGCACTTGGCAAGACAGGTGAGGCGAACATTCGTCCCGGTTTCATATTGCGGGTTTGTTATTAGTTCGGGTTTCGCATGGGTTTGAGCCTCGTTACCGACGACCGCTCACGCGAAGAGGGGCGGCACTATACCTACCAGAGTGACGTCCGTCTGCACGATTGTGGTGCAAGCGATGAAACGAAGCCTTTGAAGCACCTGACGTTACCGGCGCCAGGCTTATGCAGAAGCTGCTCTTACGTTTTCAGCTTCCAGACATTCTGTCTTACTGCCAAAGAGTTAAAAAAAAGGGCTCGGGGAGTTAAATCCCCAAGCCCTCAAAAGGTGAGAGGTGTCTAGTCCCTCGACCTGGTGAGCGTGTCTCCCGGTGCTCTTCGTTAAAAGAGCAAGAGCCGGTGTTGCGTTCGGTTAAGCCTTCAAAGGCACCAGACGCGGAGCAATCATGTTTTCCGGGCGCAGGATGTCGGCGAGCATGTCTTCGTCGAGCAAACCTTCTTCGCGCACCAGTTCCAGCACGCCGCGGCCGCTTTCCAGAGCGATACGGGCGATGCGGGTGGCGTTTTCATAGCCGATGTACGGGTTCAGCGCGGTGACCAGGCCGATCGAGTGCTCGACCAATTCGCGGCAGCGTTCTTCGTTGGCGGTGATGCCGACGATGCAGTGTTCGCGCAGCATGTCCATGGCGCGTTGCAGCAGGCGGATCGAGTCGAAGATCTTGAACGCGATCAGCGGCTCCATCACGTTCAGTTGCAGCTGACCGCCTTCGGCCGCGATGGTCAGAGCCAAGTCGTTGCCGATGATCTGGAACGCCACTTGGTTCACAGCTTCCGGGATGACCGGGTTGACCTTGCCGGGCATGATCGAGCTGCCAGGCTGACGTGCCGGCAGGTTGATTTCATTGATGCCGGTGCGTGGTCCGCTGGACAGCAGGCGCAGGTCGTTGCAGATCTTCGACAGCTTGACCGCGGTGCGCTTGAGCATGCCGGAGAACAGCACGAAGGCGCCCATGTCGGAGGTGGCTTCGATCAGGTCGGCGGCTGGAACCAGCGGTTGACCACTGATCAAGGCCAAGCGCTGAACGGCCAGGTGCTGGTAACGCGGGTCGGCGTTGATGCCGGTGCCGATCGCGGTGCCGCCCAGGTTCACTTCGGTCAGCAGCTCAGGGGCCAACGTCTTCAGACGGGCCAAGTCTTCGCCCAGCGTGGTGGCGAAGGCGCGGAACTCCTGGCCGAGGGTCATCGGCACGGCGTCTTGCAGTTGGGTACGGCCCATTTTCAGGACGTGAGCGAATTCCTGACCTTTGGCAGCGAACGCCTGGATCAGGCTGTCGAGGCTGGCCAGCAGTGCGTCGTGACCCAGCAGCAGACCCAGACGGATCGCTGTCGGATAGGCGTCGTTGGTCGACTGCGCCATGTTCACGTCGTTGTTCGGGTGCAGGTATTGGTACTCGCCTTTCTGGTGACCCATGGCCTCCAGGGCGATGTTGGCGATCACTTCGTTGGCATTCATGTTGGTCGAAGTGCCGGCGCCGCCTTGAATCATGTCGACCACGAACTCTTCGTGGAAATCACCGCGGATCAATCGTGCACAGGCTTCGCTGATGGCAGCGTGCTTGGCTTCGCTCAGGTGACCCAACTCGCGGTTGGCGTCAGCGGCGGCCTGTTTGACCATCGCCAGGCCGACAACCAGTTTCGGGTAATGCGAAATCGGAACGCCGGAGAGACGGAAGTTGTTCACCGCTCGCAGGGTCTGGATGCCGTAATACGCTTGAGCCGGTACTTCGAGTACGCCAAGCAGGTCTTTTTCTGTGCGGAAAGATGCAGCGGAGGACATGATAGAAATCATCTCGATATGGACCCGGTCTGTGCCGGAACACTGCAAATGCTAGGCTTGTGGATAATTTTCGGCCAATGCTGTTAAACACTGGCCTATGCACATTCGGCATAATGCCCATGTGACGCCACGTCTGTGGCGAACGTGTGACCTAAATTGGTGCGTGTCCGGGAGGGCGTGATGAATCTGGAAAGTAAATGGCTTGAGGACTTCAGTGCCTTGGCCGCCACCCGCAGCTTCTCCCAGGCTGCCGAACGACGTTTCGTGACCCAGCCCGCATTCAGTCGGCGAATCCGCAGCCTTGAAGCGGCGCTCGGGCTGCAACTGGTCAACCGTTCGCGCACGCCCATCGAACTGACGGCGGCGGGACAGCTCTTTCTGGTCACGGCGCGCACCGTGGTCGAGCAGCTCGGTGAAGTGCTGCGCCATCTCCATCACCTGGAAGGCGGGCAGGGCGAGGTGATGCAGGTGGCCGCCGCTCACTCGCTGGCGTTGGGATTCTTTCCGCGCTGGATCGCCCAGTTACGCAACGAGGGGCTGAACATTGCGACGCGCCTTGTGGCGACCAACGTCGGCGATGCGGTGCATGCCTTGCGCGAAGGCGGTTGCGATTTGATGCTGGCGTTCTATGACCCGGACGCGGCGTTGCAGATGGACTCTGAGATTTTCCCGTCGCTGCACTTGGGCGATACCGAGATGCTGCCGGTTTGCGCCGCCGATGCCGACGGTAAACCGCTGTTCGATCTGGAGGGGGAAGGCAGTGTGCCGTTGCTCGCCTACAGTGCCGGCGCGTTTCTGGGACGATCGGTGAACATGTTGCTGCGCCAACGGGCGCTGCGCTTCACCACCATTTACGAGACCGCCATGGCGGACAGCCTGAAAAGCATGGCGCTGGAAGGGCTGGGTATCGCCTGGGTGCCGCAACTCAGCGTACGCGCCGAACTGGCTCGCGGTGAGCTGGTCGTCTGCGGCGGCCCGCAATGGCATGTGCCCCTGGAGATTCGCCTGTATCGCTGCGCATTGGTGCGCAAGGCGAATGTGCGGTTGTTGTGGCGCAAACTTGAAGGTGGCGCCGCAGCGAGCGCATGAGGTCCCGAAGAGCGCGAGCGTTATCTCGCGCCCTACGGCAAGTTTCAGTACCGGCTGTCGACATAGTCCTTTATGCGTTTCCTGTTGCCTTCGCTAAAGACGAAACAGTTCGATCGAAGGGGCAAGGGTTCGAACATGAACGTTTCGCACCACCAGCCGTTATAAAGCACTTCGCCTTCTTCATGAATGGCATTGAAAGAATGTCCCAGCTCATGCCCGATCACCTGCTTAAAGTCGAGCGAAGCGATAGCCGTCAATCCGGGTCCATTTGCGATACCACCCACGCCGCCAAATACCGGGCCACCGTTAATGAAGTCGTTGGTGATCAACAGTATTCGGTCATTGCTTGACAGGGGAAATTCATTACGCTCATACCGTTCTCTTTTATATTCCCACGCTAACTTTTTCCAATCTTCAAACATGTTGTTTTGGTCTTTGGATTTATAGTTGAAGTTGGTGTAGGGCGGTCTGCTTCGATCAAAAATAACGTGAATTTTTCGACCGGTGATGTTCTCGAATTCGGCGGTGAACGGGCGAATATGATCTGCGTAGGTTGTGCTTCGCTTCGCCGCTGGCACATCATCGTGGAAAATTGCAAAAAGCCGGATGGGATTAGCTGGGTCATCTTTAAGTTTGTCTGGAGGATCGATAGCGTGTGCACTCAAGCTAATCATGAGTGTAAGGATGAAAGTAATGATTGGTTTTAATAATGCGTACATGGATTTGTCTCGTGATGGTATCGCTCTCGGTAAATTTAAGAGGGCAATGACAGTTTATTGTTAGTGATGCTGAAACAGGCTTGGCATTACTTGGTGTTTTTTGCGAAGGCGGTACGTGCTTGACCTTCGTGTAGATAACCAACGCTTCTTGATTTATAACAGTGGGCGACTGTCGTTTCTGCCGTAGAAGAGGGCTAGATCCTGGCGGCCATCGCTCATCCCGTCGCAAACTTGAGGGCGGCGCTGCTGGCCTTGCTGCTGAGATGGGTGAAGGGCAAGTCAATGCCTCTCGCCCAGGGAAATGATTTTGCGGATGTCAGTCGAATTGACTGAGATAGTTTCGAATATTGTCGCGGTTCTTTTCGCTGAAATGGTAATAATTACCTCGGACCGGAGAGTTGACGTCATATTTCATAATCGTGTCATGCCACCAGCCGTTGTAGACGATATCCGAATCTTCATGGGTGGCACCGAACATATGACCTATTTCGTGAGCAGGCGTCAGGTAGGAATCGATCGTAGCCATTGCGCTCTGACCTCTGTTGGAAGCGATTCCCGCGACGCGGCTGTTCATCCCGTGACGAGTGAGTAACAGAAATTTGTCCAGGTTAGGATTGAAAGGGAATGTTGTATCCGCTTTCGCTTGCAAGTCTTTAACCTTGTTTTCCCAGCCCCGAAGGGCCTCTGCAGCGTTTTCATTTCTGTAGTTGTAATTGGTCATTTTCGGAGCTGTGGATTGAGAGTTGAAAATAACCGTAACCGCGCGGCCGGAGATGTCTTCAAGCTCGGTCTCCAGCCAAGAAAAGTAGTTGTCGTAGAGCTTGCCTTTATCGTGTTCATCAAGATCGTCGTGGATAAAGACGAGTAAAAGAATGGGCTTTTTGAGGCGCTCAGGTTGCCCATCATTTATCAGCGAGCGTCTGTGTTGCACGCTGTGATTGTTTTCAATTGTGCCATCTTTCAGATTGTCGATAATCTGACTTGCTTTGCCTTTGTTCACGTCATAGTCCTTTATGTACTTCCCGCTGGAGAGGGGTTGGTGTTGTTTGTCTGTTGGCGATGTTTATTGTTGTGCTGATGCGGGCGTATAGTTTGTGCGGTGTTTCTATTTGAAGTTGTAAGTTAAGTTTGGTCGCTTGGCGTGGCAAGTTTCAAGTTGTTCTGTAATGTGTCTTGGGTGTTAATTCCGTAAGAACTCGGAGCCCAAAATAGTTATGGGCTTTTACACTATAGAGGCCAGTTTGCCTGTCACGGCCAAGAGGTTCTTTGGTTGACTTTCGAGTCAGTAACCCGGGCTTTTAGTGATCTATGACAGATGGTCGGCCAAGGGGCTGTTTATCTGCCTCATTGAGGTATACTGCGCGGCCTTCGGCCGGTTCGTCCGGCCATTTTTCGTACAATCAAGCCACGCATTTCTGCGTGGCTTGTTGTTTTTGACGCGCCTGCGGGCGCCCAGAGAGAAGAGGCACGACGATGAGTGCACTGGTTGGCGTGATCATGGGCTCCAAGTCCGATTGGTCCACCCTTAGCCACACCGCCGATATGCTGGAAAAGCTCGGCATTCCTTACGAGGTGAAAGTGGTCTCTGCCCACCGCACCCCGGACCTGCTGTTCCAGTACGCCGAAGAGGCCGAGGCGCGGGGCATCGAGGTGATCATCGCCGGTGCCGGTGGCGCGGCCCACTTGCCTGGCATGTGTGCGGCCAAGACCCACCTGCCAGTGCTGGGCGTCCCGGTGCAGTCGTCGATGCTTTCGGGCGTCGATTCACTGCTCTCTATCGTGCAGATGCCCGCTGGCATTCCGGTTGCTACCCTGGCCATTGGCAAGGCTGGCGCGATCAACGCCGCCCTGCTGTCGGCGAGCATCCTGGGCGCCAAGCACCCGCAGTTCCATGCGGTGCTGAAAACTTTCCGTGCTGAGCAGACAGACAGCGTCCTGGACAATCCAGACCCACGCATCGCCTGAGGTTTTTGACGATGAAGATCGGTGTAATCGGTGGCGGCCAGTTGGGTCGCATGTTGGCACTGGCGGGCACTCCGCTGGGCATGAACTTCGCTTTCCTGGATCCGGCGCCGGATGCTTGCGCAGCCGCATTGGGCGAACACCTGCGGGCCGATTACGGTGATCAGGATCACCTGCGTCAGCTGGCTGATGAAGTCGATCTGGTGACCTTTGAATTCGAAAGCGTCCCGGCCGAAACCGTGGCGTTCCTGTCGCAATTCGTCCCGGTTTACCCGAGTGCCGAAGCCCTGCGCATCGCTCGTGATCGCTGGTTCGAGAAAAGCATGTTCAAGGACCTGGGGATTCCCACCCCGGCGTTCGCCGATATTCAGTCGCAAGCCGACCTTGATGCCGCCGTGGCATCCATCGGTCTGCCGGCGGTACTGAAAACCCGGACGCTCGGTTACGACGGCAAGGGCCAGAAAGTCCTGCGCAAGCCTGAAGATGTCGTTGGCACCTTCGCCGAGCTGGGCAGTGTTGCTTGCCTGCTGGAAGGTTTCGTGCCATTCACCGGCGAAGTTTCGCTGATCGCCGTGCGTGCTCGCGATGGCGAAACGAAGTTTTACCCGCTGGTTCACAACACTCACGAAAATGGCATCCTCAAGCTGTCCGTGGCCAGCACCGACCACCCGCTGCAAGCGCTGGCCGAGGATTATTCCAGTCGCGTGCTCAAGCAGTTGAATTACGTCGGCGTGATGGCGTTCGAGTTCTTTGAAGTCGACGGTGGCCTCAAGGCCAATGAAATCGCCCCGCGTGTGCACAACTCCGGGCACTGGACTACCGAAGGTGCTGAATGCAGCCAGTTCGAAAACCACCTGCGGGCCATTGCCGGTCTGCCGCTGGGTTCGACGGCCAAGGTCGGCGAGAGCGCGATGCTCAACTTCATCGGCAAAGTGCCTGAGACGGAAAAAGTCCTGGCCATCGCCGATTGCCATCTGCATCACTACGGCAAGGCGTTCAAGGTCGGCCGCAAAGTTGGTCACGCCAACCTGCGTTGTGCAAACCGCGAGACGCTGGCTACACAGATCCTCAAGGTCGAAGCACTGATCGCCGAATAAATAGTTTCATGTAGCAGCGGCGGAACCATTCAGGGGCTGCCGTTCTCTCATGGCAGGATGCGAAAGTCTGACTAGGCTTTCGCTAGGTGTCCAAATCAGAGGGAAATGCCATGGGAATTATCGGAACCATCTTTATCGGCTTGATCGTCGGCCTGCTGGCCCGGTTCCTGAAACCGGGCGATGACAGCATGGGTTGGATCATGACCATCCTGCTCGGTATCGGCGGTTCGCTGGCGGCCACTTATGGCGGTCAGGCTCTGGGCATCTACCAGGCCGGTCAAGGCGCGGGCTTCATCGGTGCGCTGGTCGGTGCGGTGGTATTGCTGGTGATCTACGGCTTGATCAGAAAGAACTGATTTAAGCGACAAAGCCCTCTCTGCGCGGCGCGCGGGGAGGGCTAGAATGCTTGGCGTTACACAGTCCTTTCCTTTACCGAGCTCCTCCATGCGCCGTCTTTTGTTGACTCTCCTCTTACTGGGCAGTGGTTTGGCCCACGCTGGCGAACTGCCGGAAACCGACTGGCTCGAACTGATGCCCAAGTCGGATCAGAAAGCCCTCGAGGCCATGCCTGAAATCGACCACAACTCACCCGAAAGCGATGGCACCTTTACCCAAAAGGGTGGCATGAAGCAGAGCAAAGGCCTGCCGGCAGTGATGTATTCGACCAAGACCGTGCCGTCGATGAACGACAAGAACATCCGCATCGGCGGGTATCCGGTGCCGCTGGAGTCCGATGCCAAGGGCCGCAGCACGCTGTTCTTCCTCGTGCCTTATCCGGGCGCTTGCATCCACGTGCCGCCTCCGCCGCCTAACCAGTTGGTGCTGGTGCGGTATCCGAAAGGGTTGAAGCTGAACGATATCTACACCCCGCTGTGGGTCACCGGCACGTTGAAGATCGAGAAGGTCAACAATGATCTGGCTGATGCGGCGTATGCGCTGGATGCGGCGAATGTACGGGTAGTCAAAGAGTCTGATCTGTAACAACGCCAATGGGCCTGGCATAACAACTGTGGGAGCGAGCTTGCTCGCGATGAGGTCATAACATTCAGCATCTATGTTGACTGTTATACCGCCATCGCGAGCAAGCTCGCTCCCACATTGGTTTTACGGTGTTAGAGCGATTTGCTGGCGATGCTGACGCCGAGGGTGTGGCTGGCACCTGGCGCCAATGTCACCACGTCATCCATCACGTTTGCCGTCTCGATGCACAGCATGCGCTGCCAACCATCGTCGGCCATGTCGCTGAACGCCGCGGCGCGATCAATCCACGGGTTCCAGATCACCGCCGAGCGCGATCCGCTGCTGGTCAGCTCGATGCGCCGCTCCCAGGCCGGATCAACGATGCTCAGTGTCGCCGGGACCTTCTGATAGATGCGATCCGTCTCGCCGCTAAACCGCAGATCGCCGCGCTGAGTAACGGTTTTCCAGTCGTCCAGCGTCTCGATGTAGCTCAAGCCATCCAGCCCTTCAACGTGCACGTTGCGCACATCGCTGACGGCGAAATAGCTGTGCAGCGCCTGGCTGAGGGTGACGCTTTCGGTGCCCTGATTATGGCTGGTCAGGTTGATGTGCAACTGTTCATCCAGGCGGATGCTCAGCTTCAAATCCACTTGATGTGGCCAGCCCGGGAAGCCGCCTTCGGGGTAGGGCAGGATGAATTCCACTTTCAGGCTCTCGCCCTCGGCTTCGATGCCACCGAGCTCCCAATCCATCGCCCGCACAAAACCGTGGGCCGTCGGTGGTTCTTGACTGACGCGCATCGCCTGGACGCTTGGCGGGTTGCGCGAAAAATTACCGAACCACGGCCAGCACACCGGCACGCCGGCGCGGATGCTCTTGCCGGTCTTGAACACCGCCTCGTCATTGAGCCAGATCAGCGGCGGCTGGCCGGCCAACTGATAACTGAGGATGTGCGCGCCTTGCTGGGCGACCAGCAATTCGGCCTGCCCGTGGCGGATGCGCCAGCAGTTCAGTTCATCCAGTTTCACGGCTTCAACGTTGGGCGTGCTCATGGGCAACTCTCAATCTTTAACAGGACTGCAATGGACCGCAAAACAGTCGCAGCGTTTAACGCGCTCGTGGTGGAACCGAGCGAGTGCGGCCGCTGCCGTCGATGGCGACGAACACGAATACGGCTTCAGTCACTTTGCGCCACTCGCTGGACAGCGGATCGTCGCTCCACACTTCGACCATCATCTGAATCGAGCTGCGGCCGATTTCCAGGGCCTGGGTGTAGAAGGAAAGCTGTGCGCCCACTGCGACAGGGACCAGGAACGCCATGCGATCGATCGCAACGGTCGCGACGCGTCCGCCAGCGACTTTGCTCGCCATTGCGGTGCCGGCCAAATCCATCTGCGCTACCAGCCAGCCGCCGAAAATATCGCCAAAGCCGTTGGTTTCGCGAGGGAGCGCGGTGATTTGCAGGGCGAGGTCGCCTTGCGGAATTGGATCTTCTTGTTCGAGCTCTATCATGCCGGGGGTGCCTCTGACCCGTGACTCTTCATAAGTACTTCAGGTGAATAGCCGTCTCCAGGAAAAACGATTCAACCCCGAACATACTCTGTTCGTCACGTTTTTCGTAAGGCGCCTAAAGGGAAACTCTGCGAAATCGGCTGACAAGTGCCAACGACGTTTTCGCACAGCAACCCCTTACAAACAGGTCCAGGATTGCGAGTATATCGGTCGGTAGACTCCGAGACGACCGTCCGGTTCTCATTTTGACCGTCAAATACGCTCATCTATGTGCTTTTTCGAACAATTTGCTATCGTGCCGGACCTGCCCAAGCCTCCGCCAGCGTTGTTGGGGTTGCAGATCCGACTATAAGAGAAGCCCTTGCCATGACCACAGCGCCCTCGAGCATCGCGCAGCCAGCTCAACCCGCACGTCCTTTGACCCGCAACGACTACAAGACTTTGTCCCTGTCTGCCCTTGGCGGCGCGCTGGAGTTTTACGACTTCATTATCTTCGTGTTCTTCGCCACGGTGGTGGGCAAGCTGTTCTTCCCTGCCGACATGCCCGAGTGGCTGCGCCTGATGCAGACCTTCGGCATCTTCGCCGCCGGCTACCTCGCACGCCCGCTGGGCGGCATCGTGATGGCACACTTCGGTGACTTGCTGGGTCGCAAGAAGATGTTCACGTTGAGTATCTTCATGATGGCGGTGCCGACCCTGATCATGGGTTTGTTGCCGACGTATGCACAAATCGGCATGTGGGCTCCGATCCTGTTGTTGCTGATGCGGGTAATTCAGGGCGCGGCGATTGGCGGTGAAGTGCCGGGTGCATGGGTATTCGTTTCCGAACACGTGCCGCAGCGGCACATCGGCTATGCCTGCGGCACGCTGACGAGCGGTCTGACGGCGGGCATCCTGCTGGGCTCGCTGGTCGCCACCGCGATCAACAGCATTTATACCCCGGTGGAAGTGTCGGATTACGCCTGGCGGATCCCGTTCCTGCTGGGCGGCGTATTCGGTCTGTTCTCGGTTTACCTGCGCCGCTGGCTCCACGAAACGCCAGTGTTCGCCGAACTGCAACTGCGCAAAGCGCTGGCCGAAGAAGTGCCGCTGCGCGCTGTGTTGCGCGACCATCGTGGGGCGATCCTGATTTCCATGCTGCTGACCTGGCTGCTGTCCGCCGGCATCATCGTGGTCATTCTGATGACACCGACCGTGCTGCAAACCGTCTACCACTTCTCGCCGACCACGGCGTTGCAGGCCAACAGCCTGGCGATCGTATTCCTGAGCCTGGGCTGCGTGGCGTCCGGAGCCTTGGCTGACCGCTTTGGTGCTGGCCGTGTGTTCGTGTTTGGCAGTGCGGCGCTGTTACTCAGTTCGTGGACGTTCTATCACAGCCTGTTCAACCACCCGGACTGGCTGTTCCCGATGTACGCCCTGACCGGTTTGCTGGTCGGCACCATTGGTGCGGTGCCATACGTGATGGTCAAAGCCTTCCCGGCGGTGGTGCGCTTCAGCGGGTTGTCGTTCTCCTACAACCTGGCCTACGCGATTTTCGGTGGTTTGACGCCGATGGTGGTGACATTGCTGCTCAAGGAAAGCCCGATGGGGCCGGCGTATTACGTGGCGATCATTTGCGGGGTCGGGGTTCTGGTCGGTGCGTACCTCTGGAAGAAGGGTCGTTAAACCGACTTCTTTCATCGACTGAGCTGGCCTCATCGCGGGCAAGCCCGCTCCCACAGTGGTTCTGTGTTTTCCGCAGACCCCCTGTGGGAGCGGGCTTGCCCGCGATGAAGGCGCTGCGAATCATCCTGTAAAAAACCGAATGCTGGCCTTTCATCCAATTGTCATATTTCAGCCATAGAGTGTTCACACGGCCTGCTGATACTTGGCCCCGACTTAACACACCCTATCTGCTAGGAGTAAGGCATGAAACTGAAGCGTTTGATGGCGGCAATGACTTTTGTCGCTGCTGGCGTTGCGACTGCCAACGCGTTCGCCGCTGTTGACCCTGCTATCCCGAGCTACACCAAGACCACTGGTGTGTCGGGCAACCTGTCCAGCGTCGGCTCCGATACCCTGGCCAACCTCATGACCCTGTGGGCTGAGAACTACAAAAAAGAATACCCGAACGTCAACATCCAGATTCAGGCCGCTGGCTCCGCCACTGCGCCACCTGCGCTGACTGAAGGCACCTCTAACCTGGGCCCGATGAGCCGCAAGATGAAGGACACCGAACTGGCTGCCTTCGAGCAGAAGTACGGCTACAAGCCAACCGCTATCCCGGTTGCCGTGGACGCCCTGGCTGTCTTCGTACACAAGGACAACCCGATCCAGCACCTGACCATGGAACAAGTCGACGCGATCTTCTCGTCCACTCGTCTGTGCGGCGCTAAAACCGAAGTCAAAACCTGGGGCGACCTGGGTGTGACCGGCGACCTGGCCAACAAGCCGGTTCAGCTGTTCGGTCGTAACTCGGTATCCGGCACTTACGGCTACTTCAAAGAAGAAGCCCTGTGCAAAGGCGACTACAAGCCAAACGTCAACGAACAACCAGGTTCGGCTTCGGTCGTGCAGTCGATCAGCTCCTCGCTGAACGGCATCGGTTACTCGGGCATCGGCTACAAAACCGCTAGCGTGAAAACCGTTGCTCTGTCGAAGAAAGGCAGCACCGAGTTCATCGAAGACAGCGAAGAAAACGCCCTGAACGGCAAATACCCGCTGTCGCGCTTCCTCTACGTTTACGTCAACAAAGCCCCGAACAAGCCTCTGGCCCCGCTGGAAGCCGAGTTCGTGAAACTGGTTCTGTCCAAACAGGGCCAGGAAGTTGTAGTGAAAGACGGCTACATCCCGCTGCCAGCCAAGGTTGCTGCAAAAGCACTGGCTGACCTGGGTCTGGCGGAAGGCGGCGCTGAAGTCGCAAAAAAGTAACACCGTAGGTCCGGGGTTCGCCCCGGCCTTGTAGGAGCTGGCGAGTGAAACGAGGCTGCGATCTTTTGATCTGGCTTCTAACGGCAAGATCAAAAGATCGCAGCCTTGGTTCCCTCGACAGCTCCTGCAACCCCCAAATTTCCGGTCCACTGCCAGTCCCCGCTGGCGGCGGATTTGTTGCGTCACTGCATTGTCATCTTTCTGTCATACAGGATCGCTAGGGTGTGCGCATGAATGATCTGGCCAATTCCACCATGACTACGAATCCCCCCAAGCGAATTGACTTCAATACGCCTGAGTTGCAACGCAAGCGCCGCATCCGCGCGCTCAAGGATCGCCTGACCCGCTGGTACGTCCTCGTGGGCGGCCTCGCCGTTCTCGGCGCGATCACGCTGATCTTCTTTTTCCTCGCTTACGTTGTCGCGCCGCTGTTCCAGGGTGCCGACCTGACCGCCAAAGACGCCATCACGCCCGCCTGGATGCAAGACGCCGGCAAGCCGTTGATGATCTCTCTGGAAGAGCAAAACCAGGTCGCCATGCGGGTTTCCGACAAGGGCCAGGCCTTATTCTTCGACATCGACAGTGGCGCCGAACTCAAGCGCGTCGATCTGCCGATCCCGGCCGGCACCACGGTGACCTCCATCGCCGAAGACCAGCCAGGTCATCCATTGGTGGCGGTCGGCTTGTCCAACGGTCAGGCACTGGTGTTCCGTCACACTTATAAAGTCAGCTATCCGGACGGCAAGAAGACCATCTCGCCGGCTATTGAATATCCGTACGGCGAAACTCCGATTGCGTTGAGCGAGGCGGGCGGTGCCCTGGAGCACGTCAGCCTCAACGCCACGGATACGACGCTGATGCTGGTCGGTTCCACCGGTGCGCAACTTAATGTGCTGTCGCTGACCAGCGAAGAAAACATGATGACCGGCGAAGTCACCAACGAGCAGAAGCGTATCGATCTGCCGCAGATGACTGAGGCGGTGAAGAACATCTTCGTCGACCCGCGCCAGCAGTGGCTCTACGTGATCAACGGTCGCGCTCAAGCCGACGTATTCAGCCTGCGCGACAAGAGCCTCAATGGTCGCTACAAGCTGCTCGAAGATGGTGAAGCGCAAATCACTGCCAGTACTCAACTGGTGGGCGGTATCTCGTTGATCCTTGGCGACTCCAAGGGTGGCCTGGCCCAGTGGTTCATGGCCCGCGACCCCGACGGCGAACTGCGACTGAAGCAGATCCGCACCTTCCAGATGGGCACCACGCCAATCGTTGAAATCACCGCCGAAGAGCGCCGCAAAGGCTTCATCGCCCTCGATGCGTCTGGCAAGCTTGGCGTATTCCACAGCACCGCTCACCGCACCCTGTTGGTGGATCAGGTGGTCGACGGCCAAGGTATCTTCGGTCTGTCGCCACGGGCCAACCGCGTGATCGTGGAGGCGGGCGGCAAGATTCAACCGCTGTTGCTCGACAACCCGCACCCGGAAGTGTCCTGGAGCGCGTTGTGGAGCAAGGTCTGGTACGAAAACTACGACGAGCCTAAATACGTCTGGCAATCGACCGCCGCCAACACCGACTTCGAACCCAAGCTGAGCCTGTCGCCGCTGACCTTCGGTACGCTGAAAGCCGCGTTCTACGCGATGCTGCTGGCCGCGCCTCTTGCTGTTGCCGCGGCGATCTACACCGCTTACTTCATGGCTCCGGGCATGCGCCGCAAGGTCAAACCGGTGATCGAACTGATGGAAGCCATGCCGACGGTGATCCTCGGTTTCTTCGCCGGCCTGTTCCTCGCACCGTATGTAGAAGGGCATTTGCCGGGCATCTTCAGCCTGCTGATGCTCGTGCCGATCGGCATCCTGGTGGCCGGTTTCATCTTCAGCCGCTTGCCTGAATCCATCCGCCTGAAGGTGCCGGATGGCTGGGAAAGCGCGATCCTGATCCCGGTGATTCTCTTCGTGGGCTGGCTCTCGCTGTACATGAGCCCGTACATGGAAACCTGGTTCTTCGGCGGCGACATGCGCATGTGGATCTCCCACGACCTGGGCATCACCTACGACCAGCGCAACGCTCTGGTGGTCGGCCTGGCCATGGGCTTCGCGGTGATCCCGAACATCTACTCCATCGCCGAAGACGCCGTGTTCAGCGTGCCTCGTGGCCTGACGCTGGGCTCCCTGGCACTCGGTGCCACGCCATGGCAAACCATGACTCGTGTGGTGATCCTCACCGCCAGCCCGGGGATCTTCTCGGCACTGATGATCGGCATGGGCCGTGCGGTCGGGGAAACCATGATCGTGCTGATGGCCACCGGCAACACCCCGGTCATGGAAATGAACCTGTTCGAAGGCCTGCGGACTTTGGCGGCTAACGTTGCGGTGGAAATGCCCGAATCGGAAGTGGGCGGCAGCCACTACCGCGTGCTGTTCCTCTCGGCGTTGGTGCTGCTGTTGTTCACCTTCGTCATGAACACCCTCGCGGAACTGATTCGTCAGCGTCTGCGCAAGAAATACTCGTCGCTTTAAGAAAGGTAGAAGTCTGTGAAACAGAACTCCCTGAAAGGATGGTTCAAGAGCGGCGCCCCAGGCGTCTGGATCAGCGGTGGCGCGGTGTCCATCGCGGTCATCATGACCATTGGCTTGCTGGCGGTGATTGCCGTGCGCGGTCTGGGCCACTTCTGGCCGGCAGACCTGGTACACGCCAATTACGACGTGCCAGGCCAGGCCAATCACCTGGTGATCGGCGAAGTCGTGCAGAAGGAAGAAGTGCCACGCGAGCGCCTGAAAACCGCGGGCCTGCCGGTGCCCGATCAGGGCCCCGAGTTCATGACTCGCGAGCTGATCAAGGTCGGCAACCGTGACCTGAACGGCAACGACTTCACCTGGATCGTCGGCGAGTGGCTGACCAACCAGAAGACGCCACCCGAGCTGATGACCATCGAGCGTCGCGAGTGGGGCAACTTCTACGGCTACCTGGTCAACGTCAAACAGGACGGCAAGGTCATCGCTGAAGGTGAAGCCGCATGGCCTGAGTTGCAGGCCCGTGTCGATCGCGTGAACAAGCTGGCCGCTCAGCTCAAGAGCCTGGAAAAAACTGACATCGGCGCGATCAACGCCGGTCTGGAGCGGGTCCGCCTGCACGGTCGCAAACTGGAACTGGCCGGCAAGCTCGACGCCACGGCGCAAGCAGACATGGAGTCCGAGCGCGCCGAGCTGAATGCTCGCTATCAAGATATCGAAGCACGCCTGAACGACCTGCATGCCCAGTTCAACCGCGACAGCCTCACGGCCCGCGATGCAAACGGCAAAGAGATTGAGATCGGCATCGGCAAAGTGGTTCACGCCTATCAGCCGAACGCCATGAGCACCTTCACCAAGGTCGGCTTCTACTTCAGCAAGGTCTGGGAATTCCTCAGCGACGATCCGCGTGAAGCGAACACCGAAGGCGGGATCTTCCCGGCGATTTTCGGCACCGTGATGATGACCCTGATCATGGCGATGATCGTGACCCCGTTCGGCGTGCTGGCGGCGGTTTACCTGCGTGAGTATGCGAAACAGAACACCATGACGCGCTTGATCCGCATCGCGGTGAACAACCTGGCGGGCGTCCCGGCAATTGTTTACGGCGTGTTCGGCCTGGGCTTCTTCGTCTATGTGCTGGGTGGTTCGGTTGACCGGATGTTCTTCCCTGAAGCATTGCCGGCGCCGACCTTTGGTACGCCGGGTCTGCTCTGGGCGTCCTTGACCCTGGCGTTGCTGGCGGTGCCGGTGGTGATCGTCGCCACTGAAGAAGGCCTGGCGCGAATTCCTCGCACCGTGCGCGAAGGCTCGTTGGCCCTCGGCGCGACCAAGGCTGAAACCTTGTGGAAGATCGTGCTGCCAATGGCCAGCCCGGCGATGATGACCGGCATGATCCTCGCCGTGGCGCGTGCCGCAGGTGAAGTGGCGCCGCTGATGCTGGTGGGTGTGGTGAAGCTGGCGCCGTCGCTGCCGTTGGACGGCAACTACCCGTACCTGCACCTGGACCAGAAGATCATGCACTTGGGCTTCCATATTTATGACGTCGGCTTCCAGAGCCCGAACGTCGAAGCCGCACGACCGCTGGTGTACGCCACGGCGTTGCTGCTGGTCCTGGTGATCGCCACGCTTAACTTGTCGGCCGTCTACATCCGTAACCACCTGCGCGAGAAGTACAAAGCGCTGGATAGTTAAATTCATGGGCGCCGCTGTCCCCTGTGGGAGCTGGCTTGCCTGCGATGCGAACGACGCGGTGTATCAGAGACACCGTGGTGATGCCATCGCAGGCAAGCCAGCTCCCACAGGGACCGGCGCCAGACAAAGATTTTGAGTAAGCCCCTGGCCTGAACACCATGCCAGTGGTTCAAAAAACCGAATTTGTTAGCACAGGGAGCCTCCCATGCAGCACGAAACACATACCCACGGCATCAACATGTCTGCCCTGGGCCGCGACAAACAGAGCCTGAGCCTTGAGCAGGAAACCGTGGCCATCGAAGTGCCGGGCCTGAGCCTGTTCTATGGCGACAAGCAAGCGCTGTACGACGTCAGCATGAACATCCCGAAGCAGCGCGTGACCGCCTTCATCGGCCCGTCCGGCTGCGGCAAGTCCACGCTGCTGCGCACCTTCAACCGGATGAACGACCTGGTCGACGGCTGCCGCGTCGAAGGCGCGATCAACCTCTACGGCAACAACATCTACCGTAAAGGCGAGGACGTGGCTGAACTGCGTCGTCGCGTCGGCATGGTGTTCCAGAAGCCGAACCCGTTTCCAAAGACCATCTACGAAAACGTGGTGTATGGCCTGCGCATCCAGGGCATCAACAAGAAGCGCATCCTCGATGAAGCCGTCGAGTGGGCATTGAAAGGCGCGGCGCTGTGGGACGAAGTCAAAGACCGTCTGCACGAGTCGGCGCTGGGCCTGTCCGGTGGTCAGCAGCAACGTCTGGTGATCGCCCGCACCATCGCCGTGGAGCCGGAAGTCTTGCTGCTCGACGAACCCTGCTCGGCACTCGACCCGATCTCCACGCTGAAAGTCGAAGAGCTGATCTACGAATTGAAATCGAAGTTCACCATCGTCATCGTGACCCACAACATGCAACAGGCCGCGCGGGTGTCTGACTACACGGCGTTCATGTACATGGGCAAGCTGGTGGAATTCGGCGACACCGACACCCTGTTCACCAATCCGGCGAAGAAGCAGACCGAAGACTACATCACGGGGCGGTACGGCTAGCCGTACAGCTGCAAGCCGCAAGTTTCAAGCGGCAAGAGAGAAGCGGTGCGATATCAGGACTTGTACATAACTGCTTGAAGCTTGCAGCTTGAAGCTTGCAACTTTCGCGGAGCGAAACAGATGATTAGTAAAGAAGGCCTTACCCATCACATTTCTGCGCAGTTCAACGCCGAGCTTGAGGAAGTGCGCAGCCACCTCCTGGCCATGGGCGGGCTGGTGGAAAAGCAAGTCAACGACGCGGTGACCGCGCTGATCGAGGCCGACTCCGGCCTGGCGCAGCAAGTGCGTGATATCGATGACCAGATCAATCAGATGGAACGCAATATCGACGAAGAATGCCTGCGCATTCTGGCCCGTCGTCAGCCTGCGGCGTCTGACTTGCGCCTGATCATCAGCATCTCCAAATCAGTGATCGACCTGGAGCGTATCGGTGACGAAGCGACCAAGATCGCCCGCCGCGCCATCCAGTTGTGCGAAGAAGGCGAAGCGCCGCGCGGTTACGTCGAGGTTCGCCACATCGGCGACCAGGTGCGCAACATGGTGCGCGACGCGCTGGACGCCTTTGCCCGCTTCGACGCTGACCTGGCGTTGTCGGTGGCGCAGTACGACAAAATCATCGACCGCGAATACAAGACCGCGCTGCGCGAGCTCGCCACTTACATGATGGAAGACCCACGCTCTATCTCGCGGGTCTTGAGCATTATCTGGGTGCTGCGTTCGCTGGAGCGCATCGGCGACCACGCGCGCAACATCTCGGAATTGGTGATTTATCTGGTGCGCGGCACCGATGTGCGTCACCTGGGCCTCAAGCGCATGAAAGAAGAAGTTGAAGGTACAAGTGGCGAAACCGCTAATGTTCCGGGCAAAGCTGACGATAAGTAAGACTGCCCAAGAAAAACGCCCGGTCCTTTGGCCGGGCGTTTTTGTGTGGGGTTGACGACTTTAAACGCAGCACCCGCGAACGAAAAGTCCCGGCGTGACTGAAGGTTTTTGGCAATGTGCCATCAGTAAGACGGTATGCTTGCCGGGATTTTTTCGAGGGGTGGTGGATGAGCAAGATCAGTGTGTTGGTGGTGGACGATGCGGCATTCATTCGTGACCTGGTAAAGAAGTGCCTGCGTAACTACTTCCCCGGCATCCGGACCGAAGATGCTATCAACGGCAAAAAGGCTCAGGCCCTGTTGGCCAAGGAAGCTTTCGACCTGGTCCTGTGCGACTGGGAAATGCCGGAAATGTCTGGCCTGGAACTGCTGACCTGGTGCCGCGAGCAGGACAACCTCAAGACCATGCCTTTCGTGATGGTGACCAGCCGTGGCGACAAAGAGAACGTGGTCCAGGCGATTCAGGCCGGCGTTTCCGGCTACGTCAGCAAGCCGTTCACCAACGAGCAACTGCTGACCAAGGTCAAGCAGGCGCTGAACAAGGTTGGCAAGCTGGACGCCTTGATGAGCGGCGCGCCGACCAAAATGAACTCGGCGTTCGGCAACGATTCCCTGAGCGCATTGACTGGCGGCAAGGCTGCCGTAGTCGCGCCTGCAGCGGCACCGGTCAACCCGTTCGCCAAACCTGCGGCCGCCGCCGCGCCAGCCCCGGCTCCTGCAGCTGCGGTGTCCCGTGGCCTGCTCAATAGCCCGCCGATCAAGCCGGTAGCGTCCTCCGCAGCGCCAGCTGGCGGTCGTGGCCAGGGTCAGTTGCGCCTGCCGAACGGCATTCAACCGTGTGTGATCAAGGCCTTGAGTCTCAAGGAAGCACTGCTGGTGGTTAAGCGCACCGATAACCTGCCGCAAGTGCTCGACAGCGCCGTGCTCGACCTCGAGCAGGGCGATAACGCTGAAACCGCCCGCCTGAACGGCTACCTGCACGCCATCGTCGCCCACGAGCAGAAACCCGATAGCGAATGGCTGCAATTGACCTTCCGCTTCGTCGATAAGGACGCGCAGAAGCTCGATTACATTTCCCGCTTGATAGCACGTGGTACGGCACAGAAGCATTTCGTACCCGGTGCGTAATCCGTACCGCTGATCGTTCCCACGCTCTGCGTGGGAATGCCTCCCGGGACGCTCCGCGTCCGCTTCGGTGGGACGCGGAGCGTCCCTTGCTGCATTCCCACGCAGAGCATGGGAACGATCATTTGAAACATCTGCCGACTACCCGGGTCCATTGCAGCTGCTAGGCTCCTTCCCAGGCCTTACTCGACAGACTCTTTGCCCATGCTCGCGCGCCTGCTGTTTTTCTGTGGTCTTTTCATGGCCTCCACCTCGGCTGTGGCCATGACGATCTACAAGTCCAAAGATGCCAATGGCGTGGTCTCCTACAGCGACCGCCCCAGCAAGGGCTCCCAGGTGTTCGTTTTTCGGGATCGCATGGACGAGCACCTCGAGCGTCAGGTTTATCTGGACATCAAAAAGCAGAAGGGCGCAGACAGCGTGTTCGTGCGCAACGATCTGTATGCGCCCGTCGAGATCGAGTTGAGTTTCGCCGGGCTGAGTAATGTCAGTGGCGCACCGAGCCGGCCGATCCGTCGGGTGATGCCGGCCCGCAGCAACCTTCGTCTGGCGTTGCTCACGGCGACGCAGTCTGGAAGGCCGCTGGCGTATACCCCAAGGTTCGAATATTCCCTGGGCGACCCCTCAGGCGCGGCCATGGCCTATCGATACCCTTTGCCCTGGCGCGGCGGACCGTTTCGCCTGAGCCAGGGAGCGAACGGCCAATACAGCCATTTCGGCGCCAAGAATCGTTACGCCATGGACATCGCCATGCCCGAAGGCACGCCGATCATTGCGGCGCGGGGCGGAGTGGTGGTGAAAACCGAGAATGCCCAGACCGGGCGTGGCACCGATCCATCGGGCAACTTCGTGCGAGTGCTGCACGATGATGGAACCATGGGCGTGTACCTGCACCTCAAGCAAGGTTCGGTCAGCGTTCGCGAAGGACAGCGAGTGTCGGTGGGCAGTGCGCTGGCGCTGTCGGGCAATACCGGCAACAGCAGCGGGCCGCACCTGCATTTTGTGGTACAGCGCAATACGGGACTGGGGTTGGTATCGATTCCGTACCAGTTCAATCAACCGGTCGGGTCATTGCCCAACTTTGCGTTGGGCAAGCAATGATGGGTTGCCTGTTCTGATGCCATCGCGGGCAAGTCCGCGATGGGTTCGACCCGGTTGCGAATCAGCGCATCAATCGAGCATCAACACCTTGGCCAGAATGATCTTCGGCCCTTTCATCTTCTTGATGATGATCCGCAAACCTTCGACTTCCAGCACTTCTTCCTCTTCCGGCACCCGCTTCAGTGTTTCGTAGACCAGCCCGGCGAGGGTTTCGGCTTCGACGTGGTCCAGGTCGATGCCCAGCAGGCGTTCAACCTTGAACAACGGCGTGTCGCCGCGTACCAGCAGTTTGCCCGGTTGATAGGCGAGGATCCCGCGTTCCGCCTTGCGATGTTCGTCCTGAATATCGCCGACCAGCACTTCCAGCACGTCTTCCATGGTCAGGTAGCCAATGATGTTGCCATCGGCCTCTTCAACCAGCGCGAAGTGCGAGCCGCCCTTGCGGAACTGCTCCAGCAGCTGCGACAGCGGCATGTGCCGCGACACGCGCTCCAGCGGGCGGGTCAGCTCGGCGAGGTTGAACGATTCGGGAATATGGTCCAGGGCCGCCAGTTCCAGCAGCAGATCCTTGATGTGCAGCAGGCCGACGAACTCCTGACGGTCGCTGTCGTACACCGGATAACGGCTGAATTTGTGGCGACGGAACATCGCCAGGATTTCCTTGAGCGGTGCGTTGAATTCCAGCGTCACCAGGTCTTCCCGGGAGTTGGCCCAGTCGACCACTTCCAGCTCGCCCATTTCCACGGCGGACGCCAGCACACGCATGCCTTGGTCGCTCGGGTCCTGGCCACGGCTGGAGTGCAGGATCAGTTTCAGTTCTTCACGGCTGTAGTGGTGTTCGTGATGGGGGCCGGGTTCACCCTGGCCAGCGATCCGCAGGATTGTGTTGGCGCTGGCGTTGAGCAGGTAAATCGCCGGGTACATGGCCCAGTAGAACAGGTACAGCGGCACGGCGGTCCACAGCGACAGCAACTCGGGTTTGCGGATGGCCCAGGATTTCGGCGCCAGTTCGCCGACCACGATGTGCAGGTACGAGATGACAAAGAACGCCGCAAAGAACGACACGCCTTTGACCACTTCGACCGACTGCACGCCGACAGCTTCAAGCATCGGCTCCAGAATATGTGCGAACGCGGGTTCACCGACCCAGCCAAGACCCAGCGAGGCCAGGGTAATACCCAGCTGGCACGCCGACAGGTAGGCATCGAGCTGACTGTGAACGGTGCGCAGGATGTGTCCGCGCCAGCCGTTTTTCTCAGCGATGGCTTCGACCCGGGTCGAGCGCAATTTGACCATGGCAAATTCCGCCGCAACGAAAAATCCGTTGAGCAAAACCAGGATCAGAGCAAAAAGAATCATGCCGAAGTCGGCAAAGAGTGTCGCGAGGGTCAAGCCAGGGGAAGGGTCCATGATGGAGTTTTGCGGTTTCCGTGTATTCGAAAGGAAAGAAAAAAGTGCACCTGAAAGGCAGGCACAAGTCAGCCAATGTAGCGGCTGACCGGGCGATTGCCTAGAGGGGAGTGCTGGCCGGTATCAGTCGGCGGCGCTGATGACCCGGGATTTGGTGACCTGAGCCGGCGCGAAATGGCAGGTAAACGTGCTGCCATGCCCCGGCACGCTACTGATTTCCATCCGTGCGCGATGCCTTAGCAATACGTGTTTGACGATCGCCAGGCCGAGGCCGGTGCCGCCCGTGTTGGAATTGCGGCTGGAATCGACGCGGTAGAAGCGTTCGGTCAGGCGCGGCAGGTGTTTGCTGTCGATCCCGATCCCTGAATCCTGGACGCTCAGGTGCGCACCTTGCTCGTCGCCCCACCAGCGAATGCGGATGTTGCCTTCGGCCGGCGTGTATTTCACCGCGTTGAACACCAGATTGGAAAACGCGCTGCGCAACTCAGCCTCGCTGCCCTTGAGCAGTATCGTCGGATCGGCTTCCAGGGTGATGCGCTGGTTTTTCTGGCCGGACAACTGCTGGGCATCTCCCTTGATCGATTGCAGCAAGCCTTCGATGGCCACGGGCTGATTGTCCGAGGGGTAGTCGGTGGCTTCCAGTTTGGCCAATAGCAGCAAGTCGTTGAGCAAGGTTTGCATGCGCCCCCCTTGCTGCTGCATTTGCTGCAGGGCACGGGTCCAGCGCGGGTTCACCTCCTCGACGTTGTCGAGCAAGGTTTCCAGGTAACCGCAGATGACCGTCAACGGCGTGCGCAACTCGTGGGAAACGTTGGCGATAAAGTCTTTGCGCATCTGCTCCAGTTGATGGATGCGCGTGACGTCGCGCACCAACATCAGGTGTTCGTTGTTGCCGTAGCGGGTGATGTACAACTGAATGCGCAGGCGATCGTTGATCGGTGAAGGGATTTCCAGCGGCTCGGCGTAGGTGTCCTGCTCGAAATACTCCTTGAAGCGCGGATGGCGCACCAGGTTGGTGACCGGCTGGCCACTGTCTTGCGGGGTCTTGAGACCGAGCAGGGTTTCAGCGGCGCGGTTCCACCATTCCAGGTTGCCGTCGCTGTCCAGCATGATCACCGCGTCTTTCAGCGCGGCCGTGGATTCCTGGACGCGGTCGATCACCGCTTGCAGGCGCCCGCGTACCCGTTGGTCACGTCGTTGCAGGTGGTAGATGCTGTCGAACACTTCGCCCCACAAGCCATAGCCGTCCGGCGGTGCCTCATCGGGTTTGTGCAGGCGCAGCCATTCGTGCAACCGCAGCAGTTGCTTGAGGGTCCAGCCCAGGTAAATGCCCAATCCTGCTGCCAGGCTCCAGCCGTAGTAGCCGGTCATCAAGCCGATGACCAGGCAGCCGGTGACCAGCAACAGCATGTGACGGATCAGGGTGCCATGCCAGTTTTGGTTCACGGGGCGTCCTTAACGCAGCTTCCAGTATCAAGTTGCAAGCCGCAAGTTAGAGCGGCTGTGCTTTTGCTTGCCGCTTATAGCTTAAAGCTTGCCGCTGCTTCTATGCTTTGGTTGAAAAGCGATAACCGGTGCCGCGCACGGTTTGTACCAGATTTTCGTAGGCATCGCCGAGGGCTTTGCGCAGGCGACGGATGTGCACGTCGACGGTGCGTTCTTCGACGTAGACGTTGCCGCCCCAGACCTGATCCAGCAACTGGCCACGGGTGTAGGCACGTTCCTGGTGAGTCATGAAAAACTGCAGTAAACGGTATTCGGTCGGGCCCATCTCGGCGGGTTTGCCGTCGATGGTCACGCGGTGGCTGATCGGGTCCAGCAGCAGGCCGCCGACTTCGATCGGTGCTTCGCCATCAGTCGGGCCGGCACGGCGCAGCACGGCTTTGAGGCGCGCTACCAGTTCACGCGGTGAAAACGGTTTGGTGATGTAGTCGTCGGCGCCGACTTCCAGGCCCTGAATCTTGTTGTCCTCTTCGCCCTTGGCCGTGAGCATGATGATCGGGATGTCCCCGGTCAGCTCGTCGCGCTTGAGGCGGCGGGCCAGTTCGATACCGGACGTGCCCGGCAGCATCCAGTCGAGCAGGATCAGGTCCGGCTTGCGGTCGACGATGATGGCATGCGCCTGCTGCGAGTTTTCCGCTTCCAGGCAGTCATAGCCGGCCATTTCCAACGCAACGGCGATCATTTCGCGAATGGGCGCTTCGTCGTCGACGATCAGAATGCTCCTGCCAACCATGCCATTAATCCTCTTGTCATTTAACTGTCTTGCGCCGCATTAGATAACGGAATTATTGCAGTCGTGTGACAACAATTTAGCAGCTCGGCGATTGTCATGATCCTGAACTAAGCTCTAAGTCCGAATCCTGACAACCACAAAAGAAGGTTTCCATGACTCAATACACGTTCTCACTTAAGGCTCTGATGTTGGCCGCTGCCCTTGCTTTGCCAACAATGGCCTTCGCTGCCGAACCCGCCATGATGAAAGACGGGATGATGGTGGATCACAAAGGCATGACCGTTTATACGTTCGACAAGGACGCTGGCGGCAAGTCAATGTGTAACGGTGATTGTGCTAAAAACTGGCCGCCGATGATGGCTCCGGCGGGTGCCAAGGCCGAGGGCAAATGGACCGTCATTAAGCGTGATGACGGCACGATGCAATACGCTTACGACGGCAAGCCGCTATACACCTTTATGAAGGACGAAAAGCCTGGAGAAATGAAAGGTGACGGCATGAAAGATGTCTGGCACGTGGTTCACGAGCATAAGTAAGTGATTCGCTGATGCTGTGAAAAGATCGCAGGCTTCGGCAGCGCCCACAAAAGCGTAGGAGCCGCCAAAGACTGCGATCTTTTGCAAACGTCAACGCAACCCGTAATCCAGCACAATCCCGACAAAAATCGCCAACCCGGCCCAGTGGTTGTGCAGAAACGCCTTGAAGCAACGCATCCGGTCCTTGCCTCGGGTGTACCAGAACTCCCAGGCAAAACAGCCCGCCGCCGCCAGCAACCCAAGGTGGAACCAGCCACCGAGCTGGAATTTCGACCCGGCCAGCAACAGGCAACCCAGCGCCAACCCTTGCAACGTCAGGATGATCGCCCGGTCCGCATCGCCAAACAGAATCGCGGTGGATTTCACCCCGATCTTCAAATCATCGTCGCGGTCGGTCATGGCGTAATAAGTGTCATAGCCGACCGTCCACAACAGGTTGGCGATCCACAGTAACCATGCCGCAGCAGGCAGCTCACCGGTTTCGGCGGTGAACGCCATCGGCATGCCCCAGGAGAACGCCGCGCCCAACACCACTTGCGGATAATAGGTGTAGCGCTTCATGAACGGGTAAGTGAGGGCCAGCGCCAGGCCACCGAACGACAGCCAGACCGTTGTCGCATTGGTGCACAGCACCAGCAGGAAGGCGGCGCCCATCAGCAGCGCGAAGAACACCAAGGCTTCTTTGGAGCTGATCTTGCCACTCACCAGTGGCCGCTGTTCGGTGCGTTTCACGTGGCCATCGACCTTGCGGTCCGCCCAGTCGTTGATCACGCAACCGCCGGCCCGGGTCAGCACCACGCCCAGCACGAAAATCACGATGTTGGCCAAGGATGGCGAACCTTTGCCGGCAATCCACAGCGCCCACAACGTTGGCCACAGCAGCAGGTAGATGCCGATCGGCTTGTCCATGCGGGTCAGTTGAATGAAATCCCAGGCCCGTGGATTCAAGCGATTCAGGGACTTGAGCAGGCTCTGATACATCAGCAATTCTCCGGATGGGCGCGGGTGGCGAGCCACAAGGTCGGCAAGAAAATCTCGGCTACCAGCACGCTCAAGGCACCGCGGTCGAACCGCGAGCGGCGGCCCCACAGCTCAGGAGCGCGAGCCTCCATCGGCAGCCATTCCTGAGGATAGTGGCAAACCTCGATAGCCCGACGCTGGAACGCTTGATCGCAAAACAGCAACTCACCCAACGAGCGACTGCCCAATTCGTCCATGTGCAAGCCATCGCCCTGCAGCGCACTGCGCGCCGCCACGCTGCGGGCAAACACCCACGCTTCGCCGTGGCCACGCAAATACACCTCGCGCACCCAGCCTTCACTGCCTTCGTCCAGTTCCAGCGCGGCACATTCGTCGGCGCGCAGTGGTTGCCAGCCTTCAAACAGCGGCGTGACACTGAAAGCATCATTCGACAAACGGATCAGCCGTCGGGTCAGCGAGCCTTCGTCAAACAACCAGTCGAGGGTAGACGTGTCGGGGAGGGGCGTCAGTTGGCTGTGAGGGAGCCATAACGGGGTCGTGGAGGGGAATTTTGAGTGCGGCACAGTGAGTCATTATTGGCAGCAAATGAGGCGGCGAGCTTAACATGTCGGCCAGCGATTTTGATTGATCCGGGCCGCCGTTGCGCCGAACACGCTTGCATCTGCCGTGCCCGATCAGTACAAAACGCCCCTGAGCCGAACGGCAGCGCTCTATCTATCGGCCGTTCGCGCCGGCATCAAGCCTGAATCCTGAGGAAGTACCTGAATGAAAAAGTGGCAATGTGTGGTCTGCGGCCTGATTTATAACGAAGCCGACGGCTGGCCGGACGACGGCATTGCGCCGGGCACCCTGTGGCAAGACGTGCCGGAAGACTGGCTGTGCCCGGACTGCGGCGTAGGCAAGATGGATTTTGAAATGATCGAAATCAACTAAGACATTTAAAGGAGTAAGGAATGAACGCACCTGTCGTGATCGTCGGCACCGGGCTGGCCGGCTACAACCTGGCCCGGGAGTTTCGCAAACTCGATGGCGAAACCCCGCTGCTGCTGATTACCGCCGATGACGGGCGCTCCTACTCCAAACCGATGCTCTCCACCGGTTTCGGCAAGAACAAAGACGCCGATGGCCTGAGCATGGCCGAACCTGGCGCGATGGCCGAGCAACTGAAGGCCGAAGTGCGTACTCACACGCGCATCAGCGGTATCGATCCTGGCCACAAACGCTTGTGGATCGGCGAAGAGTCGGTGATTTACCGCGACTTGATCCTGGCCTGGGGCGCGGAAACCGTGCGAGTGCCGATCGAAGGGGACGCCGCCGACGCCGTTTTCCCGATCAACGATCTGGAAGATTACGCGCGCTTTCGTGCAGCCGCGGCCGGTAAACGTCGGGTGCTGTTGCTGGGTGCCGGGTTGATTGGTTGTGAATTCGCCAATGACTTGATCCTGGGCGGTTACGAGGTGCAACTGGTTGCACCGTGCGAACAAGTCATGCCGACCTTGCTGCACCCGGCGGCGGCCGCAGCGGTTCAGGCTGGGCTGGAAAGCCTGGGCGCACGCTTCCACCTGGGGCCGGTGCTCAATCGCTTGCAGCGTGTGGATGATGGCCTGGAGGCGCATTTGTCCGATGGTCAGGTGATTCCTTGCGATGTGGTGGTGTCGGCCATTGGCCTGCGTCCGCGTATCGACCTGGCGGCAGCAGCCGGCGTGCAGGTCAACCGTGGCGTGGTGGTCGACCGTCACCTGAAAACGTCTCACGCCAATATCTACGCCCTGGGCGATTGTGCCGAGGTCGATGGGCTGAATCTGCTGTACGTCATGCCCCTGATGAGCTGTGCGAGAGCGCTGGCGCAAACCCTCGCCGGAAACCCTACCGCTGTGAACTACGGCCCGATGCCGATCACGGTGAAAACCCCCGTCTGCCCGTTGGTGGTTTCGCCGCCGCCACGGGGTGTGGAGGGCGTCTGGACGGTCGAAGGGCAGGGCGCCGACGTCAAGGTTTTGTGCCGCGATTCCAGCGGAAAACTGCTCGGTTATGCCCTGACAGGCGCGGCGGTGATGGAAAAACTGGCTCTCAACAAAGAGCTTCCGGCACTGCTGGCGTAAATACCGGTCGTTCTGTCGGAATCACCCCTCTTTTGCCCCTACAAAGGTCGCGCCGAGACTGGCGCGGCTCTTCCGTGCGTGCCATTCTCACTCCCGTCTGCCGCAGAGTAGAGCACCTGCGGCGCTTTGGGCGCTGTTCCAACGAGAACAGCACGGACATAACAACAAAAAACCGTCAAAGGGGCTTCACTAATGCGTAAACCAGAACTCGCCGCTGCAATCGCTGAAAAAGCAGATCTCACCAAAGAGCAGGCAAACCGCGTTCTCAACGCCGTTCTCGAAGAAATCACCGGCGCACTTCACCGCAAAGACAGCGTCACGCTGGTGGGCTTCGGTACCTTCCTGCAACGCCACCGCGGTGCCCGTACCGGCAAAAACCCGCAAACCGGTGAGCCCGTCAAAATCAAGGCCAGCAACACAGTTGCGTTCAAGCCAGGCAAATCGTTGAAAGATAGCGTTAATCCATAATTGCGGCGAACTCCCTGAATAAAGGGGAGAACCGTATTGAAAAATGGGCATGCCGATTAAATCGGGTGCCCATTTTTTATGCGCGTAATGTGGTTCTGTATTAAGTCTGGATTGGACTGATTAATACACTCTGGAAATTGATTGTTCATTTAGCTCATTTGTTCGCAAGCGTTTCCGAGATTACCTTCATATATTAAGTGCCATCACTGTAATGGCACTTTTTTGGTTCTTTGTTGTCGCGCACCGCGCTGTTCCAAAGTGACCATGACCTTTCGGACGATTCCTACATTTATTCCCTCTGATTATTGGCATGCTGCGCGCCTGCATCGAAAGGTCTCGCCCAAGATTTTTTGAAAGTTTGACGGGAGGCTCTGGCTCAATGGTTTTGGGCGTGTGTTCGCGAGGCTTCAATATTAAATCGACATCAGGGAATCCCCTTACACATATAGGGAGATCTCCTACGTGCAATAAAGATCACTTCGTCTTGTTGTTTAATCAGATGCTTGCTAGTGGCCATCATAGTGATTACGATGCGCGCACTTGAAAGAGCACGAACTCAATTGGATGAGACTCATCGCAGCTCTTTGATACTGTCCTGGCCCCTTGGAATCTTCATTGGGCGTATGACCGTAATCCTAAATAAAGGCCATGGATGTCCTACTCAAGCAAACTTTCTGCTCATTACCTTGATCTCGCAAAAGCCTCTGTTTCCAAAGAGAATTTCGCGGGCGAGGACGTTCGTTTTTCGAGCGAATATGAGGCATTGGAAAGCGAGCTGGGCAAAGCCTCCTCAATGCACGAAAGCGGTCAGATCGACTGGCTTAAAATCCGTGAAAACAGCGAAAGCCTGCTGCGTACCCAGTCCAAGGACTTGCGGGTCGGTGCCTGGCTGACCTGGGCGTTGTACCAGCGCGAATCCTTTCAAGGACTACTGGCGGGCCTTGGTTTGTTGCACTATCTGTGCGAAAGCCACTGGGCCGAAGTCCACCCGAACAAGGCCCGTACCCGCGCTGCTGCGATCAGTTGGCTGGTGCCGCGTCTTGAGCAGGTGTTGACCGAAAACATCGCGATCAAAGAGCAGTTGCCGATGTTCCGGCGCCTGGTCGAACACCTTGAAGGACTCGACGCTGCCTGCACCGAGCACTTGGGTGACGACGCGCCACTGCTGCTGCCGATCTCTCGCCGCCTGAAAAACATGGTGCAACGCGCCGCTGACAACCAGCCGGAACCCGGTGTGGTCGGCGCCGCAGTCGCCCAGGTCAAGCAAGCCGCCACGCAGTTGTTCACCCCTGGCGCACCGATCGATAACGAAAAAGAAGCCCACAAAGCCCTGCGCGCCCAACAGGAAAGCGCGCGGCCGTTGTGTGCCTGGTGGCTCAAGCAGAAAGCCACTGACCTGCGCGCCCTGCGCCTCAATCGCACGCTCCTGTGGCTGCCTATCGACGCTGTTCCCGAGCGCAACGCCGAACAAATCACCGTTCTGCGCGGTTTGCCCGCGGACAAGCTCAAGTCCTATCAGGATCGTTACGACCAGGCCAAGTACGCCGACCTGTTGGTGGAACTGGAGGCGAGCCTGGCGAAGGCGCCGTTCTGGTTTGACGGCCAGCGCATGGTCTGGGAGTGCCTGCAGGGCCTGAACGCCGAAATGGCCATGCGCGAAGTGGAAATCCACTTCGCGCTGTTGATTCAGCGTCTGCCTGGCATCATCGAATTGCGTTTCCATGACGGCGCACCGTTTGCCGATCCGGCGACCCGCGCCTGGATCAGCGCCCATGTCATGCCGCACCTGCAAAGCGCCAGTGCGCCGCGCAAGGTTGAAGTCGCCGACACCCAGCCAGCCTGGGAAGTGGCCCTGGAAGAAGTCCTGCCGATTTTGCGCAAGGACGGCCTCAAGGCCGCCGTGCAAATCCTCAAGCAGGGCCTGCAAAGTGCTCAAGGCGGGCGCGTACGGTTTTTCTGGCAGTTCGCCCTCGCGCGGCTGTGCTTCATGGCCAAGAAATACGAATTGGCCAGGACCCAACTCGAAACCCTCGACCAAACATTACAGGACTCAGGCCTGAACGCCTGGGAGCCCGATCTTGCGCTGGAAGTGCTGCATTTACTGCATAGCTGCTGCGAGTTGTTGCCGCAGAACCATGCCGTACGTGAACGCAAGGAAGAGATTTATCGCAGGCTGTGCCACCTCGATCTCGAAGTGGTACTCGAATAGGCCCCCGGGCCACAACCGCAAGGAGAAAAGCCATGGCCAAAGAAGGCTCGGTAGCCCCCAAGGAACGCATCAACGTCACGTTCAAACCTGCCACCGGTGGTGCACAGGAAGAGATCGAACTGCCGTTGAAACTACTGGCAATCGGTGACTACACCCACCGCAAGGACGAACGCAAAGTCGAAGATCGCAAGCCGATCAGCATCGACAAGACAACCTTCGACGAAGTGCTGGCCAAGCAAGAGCTGAGCCTGACGTTGAACGTGCCGAACCGTCTTCAGGAAGAGGGCAGCACTGAAGAGTTGGGCGTGCAACTGCGCGTCAACTCGATGAAGGACTTCAACCCGGCCAGCCTGGTCGAGCAAGTGCCTGAGCTGAAAAAACTGATGGAACTGCGCGACGCGCTGGTGGCCCTCAAAGGCCCGTTGGGTAACGCGCCTGCGTTCCGCAAAGCCATCGAAGGCGTTCTCGCCGACGACGAATCCCGCGGTCGCGTACTGGGTGAGCTGGGCCTGAACGCCGCAGCCCAGGACGCCCCCCAGAACGTCTGAGCCACCATCAGTCAAGGAAGCCAACAATGAGCACGAGTGCAGCGCAGCAAAAAAGTAAAGAGAATGGCGAATACAGCATTCTCGACAGCATCATCGCCGAAACCCGCCTGACGCCGGACGACGAAGCCTACGACATCGCCAAGCGCGGTGTGTCGGCCTTCATCGAAGAGCTGCTCAAGCCGCAGAACAACGGTGAGCCGGTCAAGAAGGCAATGGTTGATCGCATGATCGCCGAGATCGACGCCAAGCTCAGCCGCCAGATGGACGAAATCCTTCACCACCCGGACTTCCAGTCCCTGGAATCGTCGTGGCGTGGTCTGCAGTTGCTGGTCGACCGCACCAACTTCCGCGAAAACATCAAGATCGAAATCCTCAACGTCTCCAAGGACGATCTGCTGGACGACTTCGAAGATTCGCCGGAAGTGATGCAATCGGGCCTGTACAAGCACATCTACACCGCTGAATACGGTCAGTTCGGTGGTCAGCCTGTGGGCGCGATCATCGCCAACTACTTCATGTCCCCAAGCTCGCCGGACGTGAAACTGATGCAGTACGTGTCCAGCGTTGCCTGCATGTCTCACGCGCCGTTCATCGCGGCTGCCGGTCCGAAATTCTTCGGCCTGGAAAGCTTCACCGGCCTGCCAGACCTGAAGGATCTGAAAGATCACTTCGAAGGCCCGCAGTTCGCCAAATGGCAGAGCTTCCGCGAGTCGGAAGACTCCCGTTACGTCGGCCTGACCGTGCCGCGTTTCCTGCTGCGTAACCCGTACGACCCGGAAGAAAACCCGGTCAAATCGTTCGTGTACAAAGAAACCGTCGCCAACAGCCACGAGCACTACCTGTGGGGCAACACGGCCTACGCATTCGGCACCAAGCTGACCGACAGCTTCGCCAAATTCCGCTGGTGCCCGAACATCATCGGCCCGCAGAGCGGTGGCGCGGTTGAAGACCTGCCGTTGCACCACTTCGAAAGCATGGGCGAAATCGAAACCAAGATCCCTACCGAGGTTCTGGTCAGCGACCGTCGTGAATACGAACTGGCCGAGGAAGGCTTCATCTCCCTGACCATGCGCAAAGGCTCCGACAACGCGGCGTTCTTCTCCGCCAGCTCGGTGCAGAAGCCGAAATTCTTCGGCATCAGCGCAGAAGGCAAGGCTGCAGAGCTGAACTACAAGCTCGGCACCCAACTGCCGTACATGATGATCGTCAACCGCCTGGCTCACTACTTGAAAGTGCTGCAGCGCGAGCAACTCGGTTCGTGGAAAGAACGTACCGACCTCGAGCTGGAACTGAACAAGTGGATCCGCCAATACGTGGCCGACCAGGAAAACCCAAGCGCCGAAGTCCGTGGCCGTCGCCCACTGCGCGCTGCCCAGATCATCGTCAGCGATGTCGAAGGCGAGCCTGGCTGGTACCGCGTCAGCCTGAACGTGCGCCCGCACTTCAAGTACATGGGTGCCGATTTCACCCTGTCGCTGGTTGGCAAGCTGGACAAAGAGTAAGAGGAGCCTGAGTCATGACTGGATACGGCAGCCTTTTCGAACGCCTGGGTGGCGACGCGGAAAAACGCGTCGGCTGGAGCCGTGAGGTCTCCGCCATGGCGTCCGTGGCTGCCCATCTGGCTAAGATGCTCAGCACCCGTGCGGGCAGCGTGCAAACGCTGTCCGACTACGGGCTACCCGATCTCAATGACATGCGTCTGAGCCTGCACGACTCTTTGAGTCAGGCCCGTCTGGCAATCGAAAATTTCATCGAAGCCTACGAGCCACGCTTGAGCAATGTGCATGTCATCTCCCTGCCGCGTGATCACGATCAGCTTCGTCTGTCCTTCAGCATCGAAGGCCTGCTGGAAGTTGATGGTTTCAAACGTCAGGTCAGTTTCGCCGCGCGCCTGGATGGCAGCGGTCAAGTGAAGGTCAACTAAGGAGATTCGTATGTCCGGTAAACCCGCAGCCCGCGTATCCGACCCCACCGCTTGCCCGCTCCCCGGCCACGGCACCAACCCGATCGCCGCTGGTTCCGGCGACGTCTTCTTCGACGGCCTCGCGGCCGCCCGCCAAGGCGATGCCTCGGCGTGTGGTGGTGCGATGTCGGGCGGGTTGGCGACGACGGTTTTGATTAATGGCAAACCGGCGGCAACGGTGGATTCCGTCGGGACTCATGGCAACAAGGTTACGGCGGGTTCCGGGACGGTGATTATCGGGAATTCGCATTCGCCGGTGCCGTTTGTGGCGCCGTTGCCGGTGGAGATTCAGTGGCCGTTTAACGAGCACTACGTGATCAATTACCAGGACACCGGGAAGCCGTTGGCTGGAGTTGCATACAGTTTCAAAACAGCCTCGGGAAAAATAATCAGTGGTGTCACAGGCGCCGACGGCAAGACGCAGAAAATTTCGTCATCGGAAGCTGAGACGTATGAGTTGATTATTGAGCAGCAATCCGAAGTTGTAATTGGATAAGACGAGTGAGGGTTTTTGATATGGCGGATACAACAATAGCTTCAAGTCTGACACCAGCGAGTAATCAGGCTGGTAAGTCTGCAGTTGTTCGTCAATTCAAAATCACAGATATACCTGGCGCGATGGATAAGATGAAATGGCCAGTTGCTGCGAAGCTCATGCGCCATTGGTTCAATGGCAAGCCATGGCCAACCACAGACGGCGCTATGAGCAAAGAGGTCAAAGACCACGACGCTCTTGCAGACGTCAATTATGTAGAAGATACCATCGTGAAAATGGCTTGGCTGATGCGGTTTGAACCTGCCAAGGCTGTAATTGAAGAGTTGAAGTCTGTTTGGGATAATCCTGCTGGACGAAAAAATATAAGCAAGAAAGTCAAAGATAAGTATCTTGGCTCGACTCCAGGCGTTTACCCTTTCAAGTTTGAAAGTGCAAGAAAGGTTGAAGAGTTCGGATACAGTAATAATCGAGCGGTCAAATTCGGCTTGATAGAGAAAACCGATGAGCTCCGGGCTGCGCTGGCAAATTTTAACGTTCGCGTATTTCCAGAAGGGAAGTTAGTCGTCTCTGTAGATAGCATTCAACTATTTGTTGAGCGTATCGGCTTTTATGCTGAGGATGCCTACGACTTCAATGACGCACCGGAAGATAATTTCAGTCAACCACTGGGTTTTTGGAATTTTGATGGGGTAGCCAACCCTGCCTATGCAGCCACTGCAAATGCCGGCGCGGCGCAGATGAGGTCAGACATCGCGTCGAATCCGTATCTCAGTGCCGAAGACTCTCAAGCTATGTTTAACGAAATAGACAGTGCGCGCTATTTTTATATTACGAACTCCCACTTTGTGAAGTATCGGGCTGAGTTCGGTAAGGGTGGCGACTTTCAGGTTTTATCTGATGTGCACTATCAGAGTATTCCATTAACAGTTATTAACGTTTGGAATAAATAATGCGCACATTTAGCGTTGGTGTGGTTGCGGAAAATGTGGGTGTTAAAAAATGATCACGTTTAGCAGAAAGTGGTTATGGTCTATCAGTCTCTCGTTGGTGCTGTTGTTTGCATTGCTTGTTTATTGCGTAAACGCAATGCTTGGATTTCCTGCAAGTACAACTAAGGCCAGCCCTTCAGGAGATTACGTAATTGAGAATGTGCGTGTCGGCAGAATTTTCATGCTTGGCGGTATGGCGTACTTAAGAATTATTGATTCGAAGGATTCAGCCAAAGTATATCGAAGCCCGTTGTACGATACTCAATCGCTAGATATGCGTGCGTACGAGGATGATAACGAGGTCGGTATTACTTGGATCGACTTCAACAAGAAAAACAAAGTGTTCACGGTTTCCATGCCGCAATGGGAAGAAAGTTGGCTGAATGTCTTTATCAGTAATACACCGTATGAGGTTATTCCTAATTGAGGCGGATGAATCCCTCTCGATGACTACTTTGGCGCGAATTAAGCTCACTAAGTGAACGACGGCTTATGTCAGCGCGGGAATTTACTCTAAATTATGATCAGGCAACCACACGATGTCCTTTAACCACTACTACCAAAGCGAACTCACCGCACTGCGCCAGTTAGGTCGTCGTTTCGCCGAGCGTAGCCCGGCGTTGGCGCCTTTCCTGGGTCAGGCCGGGCGGGATCCGGACGTGGAGCGGTTGCTGGAAGGTTTTGCATTCCTGACCGGGCGCCTGCGCCAGAAGCTCGACGACGAGTTGCCGGAGCTGAGCCATTCGTTGATGCATCTGCTGTGGCCCAACTACATGCGGCCGCTGCCGGCGTTCAGCATTTTGCAGTTCGACCCGCTGAAGCGTTCGGGTCCTGCGTTGATGGTCGAGCGCGACACTCCAGTTGAGAGCGTGCCGATCGATGACGTGCGTTGCCGCTTTCGCACCTGCTACCCGACCGAAGTGTTGCCGCTGGATCTTGCCGCGCTGAATTACTCGGTGAAGGGCGACGGTTCGTTGTTGAGCCTGCGTCTGGAGATGAGCGCTGACGGTCACCTCGGCGAACTGGAACTGAGCCGTTTGCGTCTGCACTTCGCCGGTGAGCGCTACATCAGTCAAATGCTCTACCTGAGCCTGCTGCGCAATCTGGAAGGCATCGAACTGATCCCGCTGGATGGCGCCGGTAAACCCATCAACGGCGTCAACGGCACGCCGATGGCGTTCAAGATGCCCGGCGACCGTGTGCAGCCGGTAGGTTTTGCCGAAGAAGAAGCGTTGATCCCCTATCCGCTGAACACCTTCCGTGGCTATCGCTACCTGCAGGAATACTTCGCCTTCCAGGACAAGTTCCTCTTTGTCGATATCAACGGCCTGGACTTGCTCAAGGCGCTGCCGGAGGACACGCTCAAGCAGGTGCGTGGCCTCGAATTGCGTTTTGATATTCGCAAGAGCGGCATCATGCGCATGCGCCCGACGCTGGACAACGTGAAGCTCTACTGCACACCCGTCGTCAACTTGTTCAAGCACGACGCACTGCCGATCCGCCTCGACGGCAAGCAAGACGAATACCTGCTGCTGCCCGCCGAATTCGATCTGCAAAACTGCGGCGTGTTCTCGGTGGAAACCGTCACCGGCTGGAAGCCCGGCGGCCTCGGTTACCAGGAATACGTGCCGTTCGAATCCTTCGAGCACGATCCGAGTTTCGACGTGCCCAACAGCCGTCCGCATTACAGCATCCGCCAGCGTTCGTCTTCGTTGCACAACGGCCTCGACACCTACCTGAGCTTCGGCATCCGCCATACCGAAGCCCACGAAACCCTGTCGATCGAGCTGATGTGCACCAACCAGAACCTGCCCAAAAAACTCAAGCTCGGCGACATCAGCCAAGCGTGCGAAGACACGCCGGAGTTCCTGAGTTTCCGCAACATCACCCCGGCCACCCCAAGTTATGCGCCACCGCTGAACCGCGACTTCCTCTGGAAGCTGATCAGCAACATGTCGCTCAACTACCTGTCCCTGGCCGACGTCAATGCGTTGAAGGTGATTCTCGAAACCTACGACCTGCCGCGCTACTACGACCAACACGCAGAAAAAGTCAGTAAGCGTTTGCTGGGCGGGCTCAAGTCAATCAAGCACCAGCACGTTGATCGGTTGCACCGAGGGTTGCCGGTTCGCGGGTTGCGTACCGAGCTGACCATCGACCCGGAAGGGTATATCGGCGAGGGCGACCTGTTCGTTTTCGCCTCGGTTCTTAACGAGTTTTTCGCGCTTTACGCCAGTCTCAATTCGTACCACGAGCTGCGGGTAAAAAGCACACAGGGAGAGGTGTACCAATGGACACCACGTATGGGCCTTCAGCCGCTTCTTTAAGCGGACTGACCCGAGGAATACGCGAGTACTCGCTGTTTCAGGCCGTGCTGCTGGTGGTTGACCGGCTGCGCGAGGCCCACCCGCACCTGAGCCAGGACGATTTGTACGACCAGCTGGAATTCCAGGCCAACCCGAGCCTGGGTTTTCCGGGCAGCGACGTCGATCGCGTGGAGTTTTTCCACGAGCACGGGCAGATGCGTGCGCGCCTGCGATTCAACCTGATCGGCCTGGTTGGCTCCGGCTCGCCGCTGCCGGCGTTCTATGGTGAGCAGGCCCTGGGCGACAGCGAAGACGGTAACCCGACCCGCAATTTCCTCGATCTGTTTCACCATCGCCTGCAACGGCTGATGCTGCCGATCTGGCGTAAGTACCGCTACCGCGCCAGTTTCGAAAGTGGCGCCCTCGACCCATTCTCGTCGCAGCTTTTTGCGTTGATCGGTCTGGGCGGCGAAGAGATCCGCAAGGCTCAGGAACTGAACTGGAAACGCCTGCTGCCGTATCTCGGTCTGCTCAGCTTGCGCGCGCACTCGGCGGCGCTGATCGAAGCGGTGCTGCGTTACTACTTCAAACACGCCGAACTGACCATCGAGCAGTGCATCGAGCGCCGCGTGGAGATTCTCGACGAGCAGCGCAATCGTTTGGGCCGCGCCAACAGCCTGCTCGGTGAAGACCTGGTGCTGGGCGAACACGTGCGCGATCGCAGCGGCAAGTTCCGCATCCACATCCGCGAGCTCGACTGGCAACGCTTCCACGAATTCCTGCCGATCGGTTTCGGCTACCAGCCGTTGTGCGCGCTGGTGCGCTTCACCCTGCGTGACCCGCTCGATTACGACATTCGCCTGGTGTTGCGCCAGGAAGAAATCCGCGAACTGCGCATCGGTGAGCAGAACGCCTGTCGCCTGGGATGGACCAGTTGGCTGGGCCGCGAAAAAGCGGACGGCGTGGTGACCCTGGGCAGCAAAATTCATTAAGGACAGATGACCAATGATCAACGTAGACCTGCAACAACTTATCCAGGCGCTGGACGCCGAAACCCGTCGTGATCTGGAAAGTTCTGCCGAGCGCTGCGTCGCCCGTGGCGGCAGCAAGATCCTCGTCGAAGACTTGCTGCTCGGCCTGCTGGAGCGCCCGCAAGGCTTGCTCGCACGCGCGCTGCAAGACGCCGAAGTGGATGCCGGTGAACTGAGCGCCGCATTGCAATCGCGGGTCGAGCACAGCGCTTCGCGCAACCCGGTGTTCGCCCCGGAGCTGGTGCAGTGGCTGCAAGATGCGTTGCTGGTGGCCAATCTTGAACTGGGTCAGAGCCAGGTCGAGCAAGCTGCGTTGATTCTCGCGCTGCTGCGCAACCCGATGCGTTACGCCGGCAGCCGCTACCAGTCGTTGCTGGCCAAGCTGAACATCGAGCGCCTGAAAGAATTTGCCCTGTCGCAGAAAGAGCAACCGGCCACCGGCAAACCGGCCGTGCCGGGCGAGTCGCTGCTGGAGCGCTTCACCCACAACCTGACCCAACAGGCCCGTGACGGCAAACTCGACCCGGTGCTGTGCCGCGATGGCGCGATCCGGCAGATGGTCGACATCCTTGCCCGTCGCCGCAAGAACAACCCGATCGTGGTCGGTGAAGCCGGTGTCGGCAAAACCGCCATCGTCGAAGGCCTGGCCTCGCGCATTGCCGCGGGTGAAGTGCCGCAAGTGTTGAAAGGCGTCGAGTTGTTGTCCCTGGACATGGGCCTGTTGCAGGCCGGGGCCAGCGTCAAAGGTGAATTCGAACGCCGACTCAAAGGCGTGATCGATGAGGTCAAAGCCTCGCCGAAGCCGATCATTCTGTTCATCGACGAAGCTCACACCCTGATCGGTGCGGGCGGCAATGCCGGTGGTTCCGACGCGGCCAACCTGCTCAAACCCGCCCTGGCCCGTGGCGAGTTGCGCACCATCGCCGCCACCACCTGGGCTGAGTACAAAAAATACTTCGAAAAAGACCCGGCCCTGGCCCGTCGTTTCCAACCGGTGCAACTGCACGAACCGACTGTCAGCGAAGCGGTGACCATCCTGCGTGGCCTGGCTCAGGTTTATGAGAAGAGCCACGACATCTACCTGCGCGATGACGCCGTGGTGGCGGCAGCAGAATTGTCCGCGCGTTACCTTGCTGGCCGTCAGCTGCCGGACAAGGCCGTCGACGTGCTCGACACCGCCTGCGCCCGCGTTCGTATCAGCCTCGCCGCCGCCCCGGAAAGCCTTGAGCGCCTGCGTGGCGAACTGGCCGAAGGTGGTCGTCAGCGCCAGGCTCTGCGCCGGGATGCCGAAGCTGGCTTGCTGATCGATCACGAAGCGCTCGACGCCTTGGAAGATCGCCTGGCCGCCGCCGAAGACGAAAGGGTCGCACTGGAAACACTGTGGATCGAACAGAAAGAATTGGCCGAGCGCCTGCTGGACCTGCGTCAGCAACTGGCCAAGGCTCGCGAAGTGGCCGCCGCCCCGGCAACCATCACGGTTGAGGAAGACGCCGAAGGCACCGTGATCGAATCGCTGCCCGTAGACGAAGCGCATAGCGTCGAAACCCTTGAAGCGGCGCTCAACGAAACCCACAAAGCCCTGACCGAGCTGCAAGTCAAAGAGCGTCTGGTGAGCTTTGAAGTCTGCCCGCGTCTGGTCGCCGAGGTGATCAGCGCCTGGACCGGCGTGCCGTTGGCGCAGCTGGCCCGGGAACACAACGCCAAGGTCGCCAGTTTTGCCACCGACCTGCGCACCCGCATCCGTGGTCAGGAACAAGCCGTTCACGCCTTGGACCGCTCGATGCGCGCCACCGCTGCCGGCCTGAACAAACCGGATGCACCGGTCGGCGTGTTCCTGCTGGTCGGCCCGAGCGGCGTCGGCAAGACCGAAACCGCACTGGCCCTGGCCGATTTGCTGTACGGCGGTGATCGTTTCATCACCACCATCAACATGTCCGAGTTCCAGGAGAAGCACACCGTCTCGCGCCTGATCGGTGCGCCGCCGGGCTACGTCGGTTACGGCGAGGGCGGCATGCTCACCGAGGCCGTGCGCCAGAAGCCGTACTCCGTCGTGCTGCTCGATGAAGTCGAAAAGGCTGACCCGGACGTGCTCAACCTGTTCTACCAAATCTTCGACAAAGGCGTGGCCAACGACGGCGAAGGGCGCGAGATCGATTTCCGCAACACGTTGATCCTGATGACCTCGAACCTGGGCAGCGACCGCATCAGCGAACTCTGTGAAAACGGCGCACGTCCGAGCGCCGAAGTGCTTGAAGAAACCATTCGCCCGGTGCTGAGCAAGCACTTCAAACCAGCATTGCTGGCGCGGATGCGCGTGGTGCCTTACTACCCGGTCGGCGGCCCAGTGCTGCGCGAGCTGATCGAAATCAAACTCGGTCGTCTGGGCGAACGCCTGAACCGTCGTCAGTTGGACTTCACCTACTCGCAAGACCTCGTCGATCACCTGGCCGAACGCTGCACCCAAAGCGACAGCGGCGCGCGCCTGATCGACCATTTGCTCGACCTGCACGTCCTGCCGCTGGTGGCTGACCGCTTGCTCGATGCGATGGCCACCGGTGAAAGCCTCAAGCGTGTCCACGCGACGCTCGACGGTAACGCCAGCGTGAATTGCGAGTTCGCCTGAGGTGGGTGTGATGTTCACTCAAGTGCCACAGCCGCTGGTTTATGCCGAAGCCTTGCTGGCGCAATTCGCCAGCCTGTCGCGGGCGGCGGACGGCGCTGCGCTGCTGGGTGACTTCGTGCGCGGGTTGGCCGAGCTCAGCGGCTGCGAGTTGACGCAGTTGTACCTGCTGGACGCGACCCACACGTGCCTGGGGATGAACGCCGAGTGCCTCAACGGCATCCTGCAACCCCGGGAAGCGGCGAGTCTGCCGGCGGATTACAACGGTGAACAACTGCTGCAGTTCGCCCTGTGCCAGAACCGCGTGGTGAGCCTCAGCGAACTGAGCGGCAGCCTGCACGAAACCAGTTTTCTGCCGCCCCAGGCCACGCCTTGGCAGTCGCTGCTGTGCGTGCCAATGGTCAATCAGCAGAAGGCCGTCGAAGGCTTGCTGCTGTGCGCCAGTCGCCGGCACATCGACCTGCAAGGCTTCGCCGACTCCCTCGCACAGCTGGGTTCGTTCGTGCTCGGTCAACTGCATTTGCTGCAGCGTTTACGCCAGCCGACCGGGGAGTCTCGACCGGTGAAGGCCAGTGTTCCGAGCGCCAGTGGTTACGGCCTGATCGGCAAGAGCAAGGCCATGCGCGAGACCTACTCGCTGATCAGCAAAGTCCTGCACAGCCCGTATACCGTGCTGCTGCGCGGCGAGACCGGCACCGGCAAGGAAGTGGTCGCACGGGCGATTCACGACTGCGGCCCGCGCCGTTCCCAGGCGTTTATCGTGCAGAACTGCGCGGCATTCCCGGAGAACCTGCTGGAAAGCGAGCTGTTCGGCTACCGCAAAGGCGCCTTCACCGGCGCTGACCGCGACCGTGCCGGCCTGTTCGATGCGGCCAACGGCGGCACTTTGTTGCTCGATGAAATCGGCGATATGCCGTTGTCGCTGCAAGCAAAATTGTTGCGCGTGTTGCAGGAAGGCGAGATCCGCCCGCTGGGTTCCAACGACACCCACAAGATCGACGTGCGCATCATCGCCGCGACGCACCGGGATTTGTCGGTGCTGGTCAGCGAAGGCAAGTTCCGCGAGGACTTGTACTACCGCCTCGCGCAATTCCCGATCGAGTTGCCGGCCTTGCGTCAGCGCGAAGGCGACATCCTCGATCTGGCCCGGCATTTCGCCGACAAGGCGTGCTCGTTTTTGCAGCGCGATGCAGTGCGTTGGTCCGATGCGGCGCTGGATCACCTGTCCGGTTACGCCTTTCCCGGCAACGTGCGCGAACTCAAAGGCCTGGTCGAGCGTGCGGTTCTGCTGTGCGAGGGCGGCGAGTTGCTGGCCGAGCATTTCTCCCTGCGCATGGAAGCCATGCCGGAAGACAACAGCCTCAACTTGCGCGAACGCCTGGAGCAGGTCGAGCGCAGTCTGCTGCTCGATTGCCTGCGCAAAAACGACGGCAACCAGACCCTCGCCGCCCGCGAACTCGGGCTGCCGCGCCGCACGCTGCTGTACCGCCTCGGCCGCTTGAATATCAACCTGGGCGACTTCGATGGGTAGGCAAATGACCGTCGATTTCACCTCAACCGCTTTTAACAGCGCCGCCCAAACGGGTCGGCGCTTTGTGCTTTGTCTATCCCTGGAGACCCTCTGATGCCTGTTCGTCACTGGCAAGCCGTCCTGCTGACCCTCGTCGTTCTATGCGGCCTCGGCGGCTGTAGCGGCAATTACAAATACAACGACAACACCTATCGCCCATTGGGTGATCCGCAGGCGGTCAATCGCGGCAAGTGACCGCAAGGAGTATCACCATGGAACTGGTTTTCGAAATGCTCAACACCAAGCAGTTCGTGCCCACGGATTTGTGCCAGAAGACCTTCAAGCAGGCCGGTGGCGTGATCGGCCGGGGCGAGGATTGCGACTGGATCATTCCCGACCGCAAGCGTCACCTGTCCAACCACCACGCGTTGATCAGCTACCGCGAAGGCACGTTTTTCCTGACCGATACCAGCAGCAACGGTATTTCGGACAGCGAAAGCGGCGCACGCCTGCGCAAGGGCGAAGCGATGCGCATCGAACACGGCAGCGTCTACGTGCTGGGTGATTTCGAGATCCGTGCACGGCTGGTGCGCGACCCGGCGACCTTCGACGTGGAAGTCGGCCGTCCGCAAGCGGCGGGCAGCATCATTCCAGACGACGCGTTCCTCGATCTCGACCCGCTGAACGCCCTCGATCAGCAAGAGCGCGTGTATTCGGAAATCGACGAACTGATCTCGCCAAACAACGCTCCACAGGACACCCGTCAGCGCGCCGACTATGCGCGCATCGACATGGAAAGCCTGCTGGTCCCGGAGCTGATCAACGCCCCGGCTGAGCCAGCCCCCGCGCCGCCGCCGAAACCGGTTGAGCGTCAGAGCGAAGGTTTCTGGGAGCACTTCGGCGCGGCGCTGGGCGTGGACCTCAAAGGCCTCGACCACGATGCTCGCGAAGCCCTGGCGCTGAACGCTGCCCGTTTGCTCAAGCAAAGCGTCGGTGGTTTGCAGCAGAGCCTGCGCACCCGCAGCGAACTGAAAAACGAACTGCGCCTGGCCCAGACCACCGTGCAAGGCACGCAAAAGAACCCGTTGAAATTCGCCGTCGATGCCGGTGAAGCGCTGGGCATCTTGTTGCAGCCGAACAAGCCGGGGCAGTTGCCGGCCGAGCAAGCGATCTCCCGGGCGTTCCGCGATTTGCAGGCGCATCAGGTGGCTTTGCTGACCGCCAGCCGCGCCGCCGTTCGCGGCACGCTGGAACACTTCTCGCCGCAGCAATTGACCTTGCGTTTCGAGCGCGACAACAAGCCGTTGCTGGCCACCTCCGGCAGCCGCTGGAGAGCCTACGGCCGTTATCACCAGGCCCTGCGTCAGGACGATGACTGGAGCGAACGCCTGCTGGCCCGCGATTTCGCCCAGGCCTACGAAGAACAGATCCGCCTGATTTCCACCCTTCATACCGACCACCAAGGATGATGCGCATGTCTCGCTGCTCGACCGCTTTTTTCAAGACGCTGACGGCGTTCGCGGCCCTGGTGCTGCTGGCCGGCTGTTCGTCGCTGTCGCCGTACTCCCACGTCACCAAGCTCAACCTCAAGCTCACCGCCAGCGATCAGTTGAACCCGGACCTCAACGGGCGTCCGTCGCCGATCGTCGTGCGTCTGTTCGAACTCAAGCACCCGGTGACCTTCGAGAACGCCGACTTCTTCAGCCTGTACGAGCGCGCCAAGGAATCCCTGGCCCCGGACCTGGTGGCCAGCGAAGAAATCGAACTGCGCCCGGGTGAAACCGTGGAAATGAAACTCAGCGTGGAGGAGGGCAGTCGCTACGTCGGCATCCTCGCCGCCTACCGTGACCTGCCGGAAACCAAATGGCGCTACACGGTTCAAGTCACCCCGGTGGAAGTCACTGACGCTGATTTGACCCTCGACCAGGCCGGCATCCGCAACAGCAACGAAAAGCTCGCCAAGGCGGATGACTGATCATGAATTCCCATAAAGTCATTTGGCAGGAAGGCATGCTGCTGCGTCCGCAGCACTTCCAGCATAACGACCGCTATTACGAACACCAGATGAAGACCCGTACCCAGTTGCTGGGCAGCTACACCTGGGGCTTCCTCAATCTGGAAATCGATTTGCAGTTCCTCAACATGGGCAAACTGGTGATCAGCCAGGCCTCGGGGATTCTGCCGGACGGCAGCCTGTTCGAACTCGGCGGCAACACCGAGCCGCTGGCGCTGGACGTGCCGCCGAACACCGGTAACACGCCGATTTACCTGGCGCTGCCACTGGTCACCGGCAACCACATCGAAGCCCGTCGCCCGGAGCAATCCGATGTGCTGGCGCGCTACACCGCGTATGAAACCGAAGTCGCCGACTCCAATGCCGGCGACGATTCCGCCAGCCAGGTCAGCTGCGGTCGCCCGGACTTCAAACTGTTGCTCGGCGAACAGCAAAGCGATCAGGCTTACGTGAAGCTCAAGGTCTGCGAAGTGCTCGACACCACGCCCGACGGCGTGATCAGCCTCGACCCGGACTTTGTGCCGACCTACATTCAGGCGCATGCCTCCAGCTACCTGCTGTCGTGCCTGAAAGAAGTGATCAGCATGCTCGGTCACCGGGGCGACACCATTGCCGAACGGATTCGTTCCAACGGCAAGGTCGGTGGCGCCGAAGTCGGCGACTTCATGATGCTGCAACTGATCAACCGCACCGAACTGCTGCTGCGTCACTACCTCGGTCTGGAACAGGTTCACCCGGAAGAGTTGTACCGCACGCTGTTGACCATGCTGGGTGATCTGGCGACGTTCTCCAGCGACACCAAACGCCCGCGCCTGGACAGCCGTTACCAGCACAGCGACCAGGGCGCGAGCTTTCGCAAACTGATGGAAGCGATTCGTCAGGTGCTGTCGATGGTGCTCGAACAGCACGCCATCGAACTGGTCCTGCAAGCGCGCCAGTACGGGATCATCGTTTCGCCGTTGCACGACCACAAACTGCTGGGTTCGGCCTCGTTCGTGCTCGCCGCCAGTGCCAACTGCGACTCCGAAGAACTGCGCCACCGCTTGCCGGCGCACCTCAAGGTCGGCCCGGTGGAACGCATCCGCCAACTGGTCAACCTGCACCTGCCGGGCATCAAGGTCAAACCGTTGCCGGTGGCCCCGCGGCAGATCGCGTTCCACTCCAACAAAACCTATTTCATTCTCGAACTCAGTTCCGAAGACCTGGCACAACTGGAGCGCTCCGGCGGCTTCGCGTTCCATGTGTCGGGCGAATTTGCCGAGCTTGAACTGAAATTCTGGGCCATCAGGAACTGACCGACATGATCAAGGACATGGAACATAACCAGGACGACAAAACCGTCCTGCTCGACCGCCAGGGCCACGGCCCGGCGCAGGGTCCGCTGACAGATTTCGCCGCACCGCCGCGTTTCGAACAGCTCGAAGAACGGATGATCTACGCCGCGCGCCTGCGCCCGGCCGAAGCGTTCAACATCAGCCTCAATTCGCTGGTGGCTGCGGCCTCCGACCTGTTGTCGGAAGTGGTACGGCTCAAGCACAGCGATACCCGCGAAGACATGTACGCGCTCAACGAGCGACTGACTTCCGGGCTGAAACTGTTTGAAGTACGCGCCCTGCACAACGGCGCCGAAAGCAGCCAGGTGATGGCCGCGCGTTACGTGCTCTGCACCGTGGTCGACGAAGCTGTCGTGACCACGCCGTGGGGCAACGAAAGCGAGTGGTCGCAGATGAGCCTGCTCAGCAGCTTCCACAACGAAACCTTCGGCGGCGAGAAGTTTTTCCAGCTGCTGGATCGTCTGTCGAAAAACCCGGTCAAGCACCTGCCTATGCTGGAGCTGATGTACCTGTGCCTGTCCCTCGGTTTCGAAGGCAAGTACCGCGTGCAAGCGCGCGGCATGCTCGAACTCGAAGGCATCCGCGACGCCTTGTATCGCCAGATTCGTCAACTGCGTGGTGACGTGCCGCGCGAGCTTTCGCCGCATTGGGAAGGCTTGAACGATCAGCGCCGCAGCCTGGTGCGCATCGTGCCGGCGTGGATGGTGGTGCTGTTCACCGTGGTCTGCCTGGTGGTGATGTATTCGGGTTTCGCCTGGGTGTTGGGCGAACAACGCGAAACCGTTCTGCAACCTTTTCAGCAGCTAGATCCGGCCGCGGTCCAGCCGCAGTCGCAGCCGTAAACAGGGACGTGTGATGAAAAAGTTTTTCAAGAAAGTCGGCGCATTCCTGCGCAAGACCTGGGTCTGGACCTTGCTGGTGGTGCTGTTTCTGGCACTGCTGGTGTGGTTCGTCGGGCCGCTGCTGGCCGTCGATGACTACAAGTTCTGGGAAGGTTCGACCTCCCGCCTGCTGACCATCAGTGTGCTGTTTCTGATCTGGGGCCTGACCATGGTCTTCGTCAGCTGGCGCGCTGGCGTGCGCAAGAAAGCTATCGAAGACACCGAAGACGGCCAGGACCGTATCCGCCGTGAAGAGCTGATCGACGAGGAGCAGAAAGAGCTTCGCGTGCGCTTCAAGGATGCGTTGAAAACCCTGAAGACTTCGAGCCTCTATCGCGGTCGCAGTGAGCGCTGGCGCAGTGACCTGCCGTGGTACTTGCTGATCGGCCCACAGGGCAGCGGCAAGACCAGTTTGCTGGACTTCTCGGGCCTTGAGTTTCCGATCAACAAGATCGACCGCAAACTGACCCGCGACACCCTCGGCACCCGGCATTGCGACTGGTATTTCGCCGATCACGGGGTGCTGATCGACACCGCCGGGCGCTACCTGACCCAGCCGGACTCCGAAGTCGATGGCAGTGCCTGGAGCACGTTGCTCGACCTGCTGCGCAAGCGTCGCCGCAACCGTCCGTTGAACGGCGTGCTGGTGACCATCCCGGTGGAAATGCTGCTGGGCAACACCGAACAGGATCTGGACACGTTGGCGCGCCAGGTGCGTGCCCGTTTGCAGGACGTGCATCAGAAACTGCACGTCGATGTGCCGGTTTACCTGGTGTTGAGCAAGGCTGACAAGCTGCTCGGTTTCGACGAGTTCTTCGATCAGCTGACCCGCGAAGAAAGCGATCAGGTGCTCGGCACCAGTTTCCGCAAAGAGCAGAGCGGCACCGACGTCGCCGTCCTGCGCGCCGAGTTCGAAGAGCTGCTGCGTCGCCTGAACAGCCAGGTGATCATGCGCATGCACCAGGAGCGCGACACACAGCGCCGTGGCCGCATCCTCGACTTCCCGCATCAACTGGGGCAGATCGGCGAGCGCCTGTGCCTGTTCGTCGACATGGCATTCACCGGCAACCGCTACCAGCGTGTCAGCCAGTTGCGCGGTTTCTACCTGACCAGCGCACCGCACCTGACCCAGGAAATGGACCAGACCACCGCCGGCATCGGCGCCAGCCTGGGCATGAGCGCCGGCGTGCTGCCGACCCTGCGCAGCGGCCGCTCGCGATTCATTCACCATTTGCTCAGCCGCGTGATTTTCCCCGAGGCCGATCTGGCCGGTCTGGACAAGCGCGAACGCAGCCGCATCCATTGGGGCCAACGTGCCCTGTACGTGGGTGCGCTGGCGGCACTGGCGCTGTTCGGCATGTTGTGGGCGGGCGGTTTCTCCGCCAACTACGAGCGTCTGGAAAACCTGCGCAACCTGGCGACCAACTGGACTCAACAACGTTCGGCCCTGACCGCGCGTGATGACTCCATGGCGGTGCTCAAACCCCTCGACAGCAGCTACGCGGCGACTCAGGTTTTCCCGAACAAGGGTGACGTGTCGTATCACGAGCGCGGTGGTTTGTATCAGGGCGAAGAGGTCAATCCGGTGGTCAAGGACGCCTACGAGCGAGAGCTTGAAGCGCAACTGCTGCCGAAGGTCGCAACGCTGCTGGAAGGGCAGATCCGCGCCAACATGAATGACCGCGAACGCCTGCTCAACAGCCTGCGTGCGTACCTGATGCTGAACATGAAGGATCGCCGCGACGGTCCGTGGCTCAAGGATTGGGTTGCCACCGAGTGGTCCCAGCGTTACGCCGGCAACACCGCGGTGCAGAACGGTTTGAACACGCACTTCGAACGCTTGTTGAAGCAGCCGTTTATCTACCCGCTGAACGATCAACTGGTGGCCCAAGCGCGCCAGGTGCTGCGCAGCGAGTCGCTGGCCAACGTGGTTTACCGGATGCTGCGCGAGCAGGCCCGTAACCTGCCGGAATACCGTTTGAGCCAACACATCGGTCCACAGGCCTCGCTGTTTGTCGGTACCGATTACGCGATTCCGGGCTTCTACACCCAACAGGGTTACCAGCAGTATTTCTCGGTCCAGGGCAGTGCGCTGGTCAGCGATATCCTGCGCGACAACTGGGTGCTGGGCGAAGGCTCGGGCATCAGCGGCATGGACTTGCGTCGCTTGATGGTTGAACTCGAGCAACTGTACTTCCGCGACTACGCCAACTTCTGGAGTGAAGCGGTCGGCCAGGTGGCCTTGCCACCGATCAACGACGCGGGCGAGGGCGCCGAGCAACTGGCGGGCCTGACCTCGGCCAATTCTCCAGTGCTGCAACTGCTGGTGGAAGTGCGCGAGAACACCCGTTTCCCGGCAGAGGCCGAACCGGCTGATCAAGCGGCTGATGCCGCTGAAGCGCTGGCAGGTCAGAAAGGCAAGTTGGGCAAGCTGGGCAAACTGGCGTCTGCCGCCGCGGGCCAAGCCTCGGAAATGGCGGCGATCAAAAACCTGCCGGACACCGCGAAGAAATCCCTGCAACGTCGCTTCGAACCGCTGCACCGTCTGCTGGACGACAATAACGGCCCGGCCGCTGATTTGACCCCGGCACTCACGGCGCTCAACGAACTGCAACTGCAACTGGCGAGCCTGGCGCGTGCCAGTTCGCCGGATCAGGCCGCGTTCGAAATGGCCAAGACCCGCATGAGCGGCCAGCGCGATGCGCTGAGCAACTTGCGCAATGCCTCCAATCGTCTGCCGCGTCCGGTCAGCGTCTGGTTCAACGTGTTGGCCGAAGACACCTGGCGTCTGGTGCTCAACGATTCCTACCAGTACCTGAACCAGCGCTATCAGAGCGAGCTGTACAGCTTCTACGGCAAGGCGATCAACAAGCGTTATCCGTTCAGCGCCCACAGCACCAGCGACGTTGCGATCAGCGACTTCCGCGAGTTCTTCAAGGCGCAGGGCATCAACGATCGCTTCTTCGAGACCTACATGCGTCCGTTCGTCAGTGGCGATCCAGGCAACTACCGCCTGCGTAGCATTGACGGTCACAGCATGCCGATCTCCAAGGTCTACCTCGACCAGATGGCCGCGGCCCAAGTGATTCGCCAGAGCTTCTTCTCGGCCAACCCGGCCGAGCCGCAAGTGCAGTTCAAACTGGAGCCGTACACCCTCGACCCTGCTGTCAGCCGCTCCGAGTTCAAGTTTGGCGACAAGACCATCGAATACCGCCACGGCCCGATCGTGCCGGTCTCGTTCAAATGGCCGACCGACGCTGAAGACGGTCGCACCAGCCTGGTCCTCGACAAAATGGCCGGCCGCCCGATCGGCATCGAGAAGAACACCGGCCCTTGGTCGCTGTTCCGCTTGTTCGACCTGATGCAGACCGAGTACCTGAACGGTCGCGACGTGATGGTGCTCAAGGCCGACGTGGGCGGCCTGCGCGCCAACTACTTGCTGTCGAGCCAACGCACGCCGAACCCGTTCGACATGGGCGTGCTGCGTACCTTCCGTATGCCGGTGCAGCTCTGATGCTGGTTGCCAGTCCCTGGCGCAGCGCTGCGCGTACCGATGCCGGCAAGGTTCGGGCGCGCAACGAAGATGCTTTTCTCGACTGTCCACAGCAGGGGCTGTGGGTGGTCGCGGACGGCATGGGCGGTCATCAGGGGGGCGATATCGCCAGCCAGTTGATCGTCGCCAGCCTGGCGGAATTGCCAGCGCAGGACGGCTTCGACGAACGACTCAAAGGCATTCGCCAGTGCCTGCACTGGCTCAACCGCCGCTTGGGCCAGGAGTTGACCGTCACTGCCGGGCGCAACGACAGCATCATGGGCAGCACCGTGGTGGCGCTGCTGGTGGAAGGCAGTCGCGCGGCCTGTATCTGGGCCGGCGACAGCCGTTGCTACCTGTGGCGCGGCCAGCGTTTGTATCAGCTGTCCAAGGACCATTCGCTGCAACAGCAACTCATGGACGAGCAACAGATGAGCCTCGAAGACGCCCGTGCGCATCCTTCCGCCCATGCACTGACCCGTGCGGTCGGCGCGGCTGATGTGTTGACGCTGGACGTGCTTGAACTCCAGGTTTATCCCGGCGATACGTTCCTGTTGTGCAGCGACGGTTTGTACCAAGGGCTCAGCAGCGATGCCCTGGGCAACGCCCTGAGCCTGACCGCGCCGCATGTTGCGCTGGAGCGTCTGTTCGACGGCGCTTTGCGTGGCTCGGCACGGGACAACCTGACTGCCGTGGTGATCCGCCAATGACTGAACTCATGCCACCGCTCGACGACCTGCTGGTGAGCGAAGAGCAGGACAGTAACCTGACTTACTTTGCGTTCGCCAAGCCTCTGAACGGAAAGCCGCACAAGGCAGAACCCGCGCTGGCGCCAACCAAGGCCAGCATCGGTGAAATGCCCGACGTGCTTGCAGGCCGTTACCGCATCGAGCGCCTGCTCGGTGCTGGTGGCATGGGTGCGGTTTACCGCGCACGGGACTTGCTGAGCGAACAGTTCGGCGATCCCGACCCTTACATCGCGCTGAAAATCCTCAGCGAAGAATTTGCCGAATCGCCGGATGCCAGCGCCTTGCTCTACAGCGAGTTCGCCCTGATCCGGCGCCTGCGCCACGACAACGTGCTGCGCTTGCACAGCTTTGAAGTGGACACCGATTGCCAGCGCGCCTTCATCACCATGGAACTCATGCGTGGGCTGACCCTGGACAAACTGCTCTGCGAGCGGCCCTTGGGCCTGCCGTGGAAAGAACTGCGCGACATCGCGCTGCCGCTGCTCGACGCGCTGGCCTACGCCCACGCTCGCGGTGTGCTGCACGGTGACATGAAACCGAGCAACGTGATGCTCAGCGAAGAAGGCGTGCGCCTGTTCGACTTTGGCCTGGGCCAGGCCGAAGAGGGCATCCTGCCCGGCCTGCCACACCTGAGTCGCGACCGCTTCAACGCCTGGACCCCGGGCTACGCCGCCCCGGAACTGCTTGAAGGCCAACCGCTGTCGGCCAGTGCTGATGTGTATGGCGTGGCCTGCGTGCTCTACGAACTGGCGGGCGGCAAACACCCCTTCCGCCGCATGTCGTCGGTCGAGGCCCGCGACGGTCAACTCGACCGCGAGCTGCACGCACCGCGCAATCTTCCGAAACACTGCTGGCCAGCCCTGCGAACGGCGCTGGCTTTCGATGCGGCCAAGCGCACCATCACCGCCGCTCAATTGCGTGACGCCATGGGCGCCACTTCGTCTTTGCTGCAACGCCTTCGACTGCGGGCGTAACGGATGACTACCGAACAGGGAGCAAGCAATGTTCAACTCAGCTAACGAAACGCATTTCAGCCTCACAGTCGAAGACTATGCTGGCGACCTGCAAGTGCTGTCGTTCACCGGCACCGAAGGCATCAGCCAGCCGTATCGCTTCGACCTGGAACTGGTCAGCGAAAACCCCGACCTGGACCTGGAAAAGCTCCTGCACAAGCAAGCGTTCCTCGCATTCGACCCGAAAGGTTCCGGCATCCACGGCCAGATCTACCGCGTCGCCCAAGGCGATGCTGGCAAGCGCCTGACCCGCTACAAAATCTCCCTGGTGCCGCGGCTGCAATACCTGCATCACCGCACTAACCAGCGCATCTATCAGCAGATGTCCGCGCCGAAAATCATCGCACTGATCCTCGATGAGCACGGGATCAAGGGCAACGCCTACAAATTCCAGTTGAGTCAGCCCTGCCCGGACCGCGACTACTGCGTGCAATACGACGAAACCGACCTGCACTTCGTCCAGCGCCTGTGCGAAGAGGAAGGCATTCACTACCACTTCCAGCACAGTTCCCAAGGTCATCTTTTGGTATTCGGCGACGACCAGACCGTGTTCCCGAAACTCGGCCAGCCAACGGCTTATGTGCAAGGCAGCGGGATGGTCGCCGACGAGCCAGTGATCAAAGGCTTCAAACTGCGCCTGGAAACCCGCACCGGCCGCGTCACCCGCCGCGACTACGACTTCGAAAAACCACGCCTGCAACTTGAAGCCGCCTACAAGCCCGACGGCGAAAGCACCGAACCGGATCTGGAAGATTACGATTACCCCGGCCGCTTCCTCGACCGCGCGCGCGGCAAATTCCTCAGCCAACGTGCCCTCGAACGCCACCGCGCCGACTACCAGCAAGCCGAAGGCCGTGGCGACCAGACCACCCTCGTCAGCGGCCACTTCCTGGAAATGTCCGACCACCCGCGCACCGAGTGGAACGACCTCTGGCTGCTCACCGAAATCGTCCACGAAGGCAAACAACCGCAAGTCCTCGAAGAGTCCGTGACCAGCGACACCACCGACAACAAAGACGACTTCCACCAGGGCTACCGCAACCGCTTCCTCGCCACCCCGTGGAACGTGTTCTACCGCCCGGCGCTGCAACACCCCAAACCCCGTGTCCTCGGCAGCCAGACCGCCATGGTCACCGGCCCCAAGGGCGAAGAAATCCACTGCGACCAGTACGGCCGCATCAAAGTGCAATTCCACTGGGACCGCGAAGGGCTGGCGGATGACAAAACCAGCTGCTGGATGCGCGTCTCTTCGAGTTGGGCCGGGGATCGCTATGGCGCCATTGTCATTCCGCGCATTGGGATGGAAGTGCTCGTCACCTTCCTCGAAGGCGACCCCGATCAGCCACTGGTGACCGGTTGCCTGTACCACAAGGAAAACCAGGTTCCCTACGAACTGCCGGCCAATAAAACCCGCACCGTCTTCAAAACCCTCAGCTCACCGGGGGGCGGCGGGTTCAACGAACTGCGCATTGAAGACAAGAAAGGCGCGGAGCAGATCTTCATTTATGCCCAGCGGGATTGGGATGAAAACATCGAGCATGATCAGAAGATTCGAGTAGGTAACGAACGCCACGACACAGTGGTCAAGAACACCTACACCGAACTGAAAGCCGAAGAACACCGCACCACCATCGCCGACCGCAAGACTGAAACGCGGTCGGATGATCACCTGACGATTGGGCAGAACCAGCATGTGAAGCTGGGGACTGCGCAGCTGACCAGCGTTGGGAAAGAGATTCATCTGAAGGCTGGGGCGAAGATTGTTATTGAGGCTGGCAGCGAACTCACCATTTTGGGGGGCGGGAGCTTTATCAAGCTGGATGCCGGTGGGGTGACGGTTGTTGGGCCGGTGGTGAAGATCAATGCGGGTGGATCGGCGGGGAATGGGACGGGGATCGGGATCAAACCGCCGGTGCTGCCGGGGGCTGCGGATAAGGATAAGGCGGGGAGTTTGATGGATCAGGCGTTGGGGAATGCGCCGCAGGAAACACTCAAACCTACAGTCGATTACCCTTTCTCGCTATGAACGGAATAACAAGCGCCAACATGGACAAGGAATTTTCAAAATGATCATTAGCCCTCCCTTTATTCCTGCTCCAGTTGCGGGAGAAACCGACGAGGCATTTTTGGCGCGAGCCATGGTTGGCGGCGTTCCTGGTGATGGCGGTTATCCACTGAGTTTCGACCTCAACTGGCACGGTGGTATGCATCTGACTGCTCCAAAAGAAGGTCAGAGCGCATTGCCTGTGCGAGCGATTTCTGACGGAATATTGGCATACTTCCGTAAACCGACTCCTGAGAGTACAGACCCGAATCACCCGTTACGCTACCGTGATAAATGGACTGATGATGGGTGCGTTGTTATTAGACATGAGACGGAGATAGGTGAAGGTGCGAAAGCTAAAGTCGTTTTCTATTCTATTTATATGCATCTCTCGAAAATTAATTTGGTAGATCCACAAAAGGATAAGGCCGTTTATCGAAAAGATTCTATTGGCGATGCAGGAAGCATCTATGGTGAAAAAGGTAAAATTCACTTTGAAATAGTTACAGATGATAGCCAAATAGAAAATCTTGTGGGAAGGAAGGAGCGGGATCTAAAATTCCAAGCGAGTGAAGGGCGAAAGGATAGTTTTTGGGGCGATACATATTTTTTTGTTCCATCTGAAGTTCATATATACGAAAAGCCACCACAAAACATAGTATCGCCCCAGAACAACTTTCCAATTGTATACCGCTGTCCTGCCATGCCTGCGGGGCCCGCTCCAATTGAAGAGGCTGGATCGCAGGCTTCACCTACAACTGATTCGAATTTAGTTCAAGGTTATGAGTGGGCTCTAGCGTCAGAATTGCAGAACGGTATCTTTGTACGTATGAGCTATGCTAACGGGGAGTGTAAGCTCACCTCCTTTACGCTTTCAGGTTTCGAACTGGGAGCAATTAACGAGAAACCGGAATACGAATACAAGCTTTGCAAGATAGCAGAAGAAACCTTTCCACAGTCTCCTAGCGCAGGTCTTGAACTGTTGAGGTTTGGACGTGTGCTAGGGACAGATCGTCTTCAACCAGCTGACGCCGCACACTGGCGCCAAATAAAGTTTCCTGGGAAGGTAGGCGAAGATAGTAAGGCCGGTTGGGTTAACTTGAATGCCCCCACAATTACTAAATTCAGTGATGCGGATTTTCCCCATTGGCAAGGATGGCAGCTGATTGATGATGACAAAGATATGGATAGTCATTGTCAGTCTCCATTCATCAGAGAGTTTTTGAGTTTAGATGCCAGTAAGGTAGTTTCTGATAATACCGATGCTGTTGGTATAGCAACCTCGCCGGCTTACTCTGGTCTAACACAAGAACAACGAATGCAGTTGTCAGAGCGATATGTCTCAGAACGTACTGTGAGTAAGGCGAAACTAGAATCCCTGGAAGTCCAAAGTCGTATAAAGCGTCTGATTTGTAAATTCCCGAGCGAATGGTGTAAAAGTGATTTCGATACGCGATATGGCTGGCTGCTAAAAGTAGCTGAGAATGGGCCTATGCCTCAAGATGTTTATAATAAATTAAAAAGTCATCAGCAAGCATTAGGCTTTTGGGAGGAAGCTGCTCTTGAGGGGATAGAAAGTAAACATTGGCATTTTTCGCCTAAAGAATTTATTGCAATTTTTAGGAAGTGTGGTTGGCTCAAAGCTGAAGAAATGACACAGTGTTTCCCAAGAAGCTTGCTGCATCTGCGTGCAACTCAGTTCCACGCGACTACTACCACGTGGGCGTCTGCCTTCGATAAAGTAAAAAATTGGGCTCTGTCGTTTAATATCGCTACAAGAAGATATGGTATCTCTGCAAATAAACTGAGGATACTGCATTTCCTGGCACACGTTGTGCCAGAAACGGGGAATTTGAAATTTGTAAAGGAAATTAATGGTGAGGAAAAAAACTACAGCCCATATTACGGGCGGGGACTTATTCAGCTTACGCACTTAGATAATTATAAATTGTACGGTAAATTTAGACGCTTCTCAGGAACTGGCGTGCCACAAAAATATTCAGGGCTAGGATGGGATCCTGACGTGTTAATTGCTCTTGATAATAATGGGCATCATAATTATCAGAACTGTGCAGACAGTGCTTGTTTTTATGTCGCTAAAAGAAACAAAATGCTGAGCCATTTGGATGCAGGGGCTGAGCAGAGTAACGCTATTACGGCTAGTAAGGACGTTAATGGGTATGTAGATATTGAAAAATTGAACGGCCTTGACGCTCGACTTCAATCAGTCCTTTATCTAAAAACTATACTGACAGACTTCGTTAAAACATCTGATAGCCTGAGTCTCACGTTTGATTGGCGCAGAAATAGCGCGCAGGAGCCTGTTCTTGATAATAATGGAAACGTTGTCATGGTGGGTACTCCGCCGAAAGTTAAAAAGAAATTTTACCGTACTACACACACTATAGACGCTTCTCTTGAGCACCAAAAGCCATAAGGCGGAGTTCGAAATGAAAAAAATATTGCTCGCATTTGTATTCTTACTCCCAATGTCTGCACGCTGTGAAGTGGTGGCGGAGTCATTGTGCTTCAGTCTGCCTGATAAAAAATCTATTAATTTTGAGCTTCGTACGTATTTTGATCCTTTGACCAAGTGGGCTGGAGCATTCGTTAAATATGCAAAATCCAAAACACCTATTTCTTTGGTTCTGAAAGACCGTCAGTCTGAAGAAATAGATTCACAAACCCCAGAACAAACAACTACTACTTGGCTTGAGGTGTCTGAAGGGAAGATTACTGGGGAATATGAAATGATGAGCCAAGGTGGGAATGTGTTATCAATGACGTATACAAAAAATACAAATAGTAAAAAATTTACATTTGAGAACAATGTAAATGTTGAGTCTTCTTTGGAGGAAGGCTGCAAGTGGTAGTTTCTAAGTAGGCGATAAGGGGTGTTTGTGGGTGGGCTAATTCAATGGGTATGAAATGATAAGGCTGTTGCTGTTATGGATGGGATGGCTTCCGCTGACGGTCATAGCCGCGGACATTTGCGACAGCGAGACCGACAAAAAGTAAGAAAAAAGGGGACGGATTTATTTAAGGTAGGTTAGCTGTCGGTAAATACAGCTGCCACTTTTTTGCGGTCCTTTTTTTGTGCCGTCAGGGCCGTATTCATAAATAGGGAGGTATGTTGAAAAGACGTTTGTTGGCGGCCTTGTTGCTGGTTTCTTTGCCTGCGGCCGCAGAACCGGTGTTCCCGTCACTCAAGTCCTGTGGGCAGGCCGGTAGCGATTGCGCATTGGTGTTAGACGCTAACAACTATCTGGTGGATGCCAATTCCGGTGACAAGCTATCAGACACAGCAGAGTCGGTCGGGGCCATGAATTCCTTCGAACTGTATCGCGATGGTGATCGGTACATTTTGGAGAACGAAAATTTCTCCCAAGCGAAGTCTCGTCGATGGCTGATTTTTGACTATGACAATGGAAGAGTGGCGCTCGAGGGAGCCTATGTTTTCTCGATGGATATCAACCCGGGTATGGGGCCGTACTGGCACGGTTACGACTGCCGTGCCGATACCAAGCTGTTCGCCCGCCCTTCAGATGATTCGTTCAGTGATGCCGCTTTGCGTGCATTATGCGGTGATGCGGAAGGTATGGTTGTCTCGGGGCAGAGCTCCAGCGTGACTGCGCCCGCCAAAGGACTGACCGTCAGTGTCCCCGTTTACAAAGCTCGCATCCGCGCTGGTTCCGCGACTTATCTGTTTGCTGGAAGCGAGGAACCGGAGATCGCGACGTTGGCTTGTCTATCGAATTGTGTCTCCGGCACACAATGGCAAGAGCGCGTTGCAGTACAGCCTGCACTATTGACTGACGAGCAGAATGAAACGTTATGTTCTGCAGACGAAGACATTTATTTCAGCTGCCCGTTGACGGGAGGAAAGACGGTTTCCGTTTGTGCGTGGGGAAATAACAAACCCACTGCCGGCTCTGTTCAATACCGTTACGGTATGCCGGGAAAAATAGAAATGCTCTACCCGCAGAACAGAGCAGCTCCCAAGGATAAATTCTTCGTGGTCAATGCATCGGAAGGCAGTGTTAACCTGAATATTATCAAGTTCAAAAAGGGGCCTTATACCTACCTCGTTAACCAGGCCTTTGTGAGTTTTTTGACGGTGCTCAAGGGCGACAAGGTTATATTCCGGCAGTCCTGTGGCGCGGGTAGACATGCCTTTATTAGTCGGGCTGCGATGCAGGGGATGGAGTCGCGTCCTAAAAGTGCGGAAGATTTTCGCTAGTTTAGATGGCTTGTAAAAATAGTTGCAGAAAGGGGGACTCAGCGTCCCCTTTTTCTATTCGCGGCTCCCGCTACACCTTAGCCCGATGCTCCGCCGGATTCGGCGAATCAATGTGGTCCAGCGCTCGCTCCACCAACAACCGAACCCCATCCGCCAATCGGCTTAGCGCCAAGGCTAAGGAGCGTCGTGCGCCGTCAACATCATCCGCCAGGTTAACGGCGATGGCGCTGATGGACAGCAGCTCTTCCGAGGCGTTGGCCAGGAGGGCTTCGGTGTCTATGTTGGGGGAGACTGCGAAGAGGTTGCCTTTGCGAGGCTTGGGTTTATCGCTGGAGGGGGCGAAATGGTGGTCGAGGGCGCGTTCGGCTGCTTCGTGGAATTTCTTCGAATCGCTGGATTCGTATGGGGATGTGTCTTCGTGTTCTGGTGGATTGGGCGTTGGCTTGATCATTGGTATATCCGATATGTGTTTGGGATGTAGCTGCCTCCTCTTCGCTTGCATTCGAATAAGGGTGGCAGCCGTGCGCAGGTGTGCAAGACCGGGCATATCGGACCCCGGCAGACCCCAAAGGGACCTCCCACGCACAGCCGCCATAAAGCATTTACAACGAGCAGAAAGACGCTCGATGTTCGGTTTGGCGACCGTGCGGCGATATGTACCGGACTTGCACGTCCGTGTCACCGATTTTGCGGTAACGAACAAAGACTATCGGCGAAGCCCAGGGCTGCCTAGTTCACGAACAGCGCCGCGTGTTGCAGGAAACTTCCGATAGCGTCGAACGTAGAAACTTCAAAAGATCTTCGCTTTTAAACACAGGCGTTTCGTCAATGACTTGGTAGTCATCAGCGTCAAAAACTATGGCATCTTCCGCTATCACTGCACAACAGTGGCGTTCTCGCTTGAAGCCGCTACACTGCGCCGGCCGTTCACTTTTCTCTTGAGGCTGTGCGCATGAAATTTCGTTTTCTTCTGTGGATGCTGGGTTTGTTGATGGGTAAGGCCAGTCGGACTAATCCTGCGTTTCAGCAGCAGTTGGGTGACAAGGAATTGGTGTTCCAGCTACAGACCCTGGACGGGAAAGTGGCGCGGCATTTCTTTGTGAAGGATCGGCGTATTACCAGCAAGTCGGGCGTGTATGCCGAGCCGGCGTTTGCGATTGCGTTCAAGGATGCGTCGTATGGCTTTGCCACGATGCAGGCGAAGAACAAGCAGCTGGCGTTTATGACGGGGATTCAGGACAAGTCGATTCAGATCAAGGGGAATCCGGCGCTGGTGATCTGGTTTCAGGGATTGACCAAGTATTTGAAGCCGAGGAAGGCTAAGGCTAAGGCTTGAGTTTCGTGTGATGGGGTGACGCGGAGCGTCAAGGGATGCATTCCCACGCAGAGCGTGGGAACGATCTAAAGCTGAAAGACCGAGTTGGATTCATCGCGGGCAAGCCCGCTCCCACAGGGATTTAGGTGATCCTTGTGGGAGTGAGCTTGCTCGCGATGCGTTTAGGGCTGCGTGAATTGCGAAGCGAGTTCGCGCAGCAGCACTTCAGCCTCAAGCACTTTGCTGACGACATCGTTGGCTTTGTCGCGGCTCAGGCCGACGCGTTCCAGCAATGCGTCGGGGATGTCTTCATCCGGACCGGAGCCAATCCCGCGGCTACGCAACAAACGCACCGCCAGGCACACGAGGTTCGGGTACTCGGCGTAGTCGCCGTCGTAGCCCGGGTCGTGCTGGAAGCGCAGCGCGGTGGCCAGTTCTTCTGGCATGTCCCAATAGCGCATCAGCCAGGAGCCGATCTGTTCGCGGCTGATGCCGAGCAGGTGTTGCTCGACGTAGCTGTGGCACAGGTGCGGGTTGACTTCCAGGTGACGGCAGATCAGCGAGAAGTGCGGCGGGAAGACGTGGGCCAGCAGCAAGTAGCCGAAGTTGTGCAGCAGGCCGGCGAGGTAGGTCAGGCCTGCTTCCGGGCGCTGGGCGCGGGGCATGGCGCGGGTCAGGCCTTCGATGACGGCGGCGGTGTAGATCGATTGCTGCCAGTACGGCGTGGTTTGTTGCGGGTGGTCTTTGGGCAGGCTCAGGGTTTTACCCAGGGCCAGGCCCAGCGCGAGGTTGATCACCAGGTCGAAACCCAGCACGCGCACGATGGCGTCTTCTACTGAACGAATCTTGCCCGGCGAGGCGTAGTACGGCGACGCGGCCCAGCTGACGACCTGAGCGGCCAGCGCCGGGTCGGTTTCGACGACGCCGGTGATGTCGTCGATGGTGGCGTTGGGGTCGACGCGCAGTTTGATGATTTTCTGCGCGGTCTCGGCCAGCGGCGGAATTTCGATAGTGGCTTCCAGGCGTTGCTGGATGCGTCGCGCGGTGAACGCTTGGACGGCCTGGGTGATTTCCTCGCGGTCATCGTCGGGGCGGTCGAGGTTCGGGCGGATGCTGGTCAGGTTCTCGCCGAAGTTGGCGGCGCTGGCCTTGGTCAGCATGCTCTTGAAATCTTCGCTGGTGATTTCCAGCAGCACGCCTGGCTCGCCCGAGTTGATCAGCAACTTCGGTTCGCGCAGCAGGCATTCTTCGTACAGGCATGGCGAGCTGGTCAGCGCCGGCAGGCCGGGCAGCATGCTCAGGTTATGTTTGCCGAGCATTTTGACCAGGCGTTCGGTGGGCACGGCAGTGAGGCGTCGGCCCGTCAGTTCGGCGAGGCGATTGAGGTCCAGCAATTGGCTTTGTGGGAACAGCACCATCAAGGCGCCGACCGCATCGTCCACCAGCACCGCCTGCACTTTGCGCGAGGCGTTGAGGCCGTGGTGATCGAGGACTTCTTCGTAGGCAATGCCCATCTTGCCCAGCAGCAACCGAATAACAGACGGAGCGTGCAGGGGTTCCGGGGCGAGGGCAGCTTCAGTCATAGTCTGTATCCGTATTCAAACAATTGCAGGAGTATAACCAGCTTGTTTAAAAGCATCGTCTACAAACTGCGACGGTGCTCACACTTGGCCGTATTGCTGCCCATGACGCAGCCAGCGGTCGAGCAACGGGCTGACGTGATCCGGCCAGCGCTCCAGCAACGCCTGGGCGGCGTCGCGCACGGCGGGCAGTAAATCAGCATCGCGCATCAGGTCGGCGACCTTGAATTGCAGCAGGCCGGTCTGGCGCGTGCCGAGCATTTCGCCGGGGCCGCGCAGTTCGAGGTCTTTTTCGGCGATGACAAAACCGTCGTTTGTTTCGCGCATGATACCCAGGCGTTGACGACCGATCTGCGACAGCGGCGGATGGTAGAGCAGCACGCAATGGCTAGCGGCGCTGCCTCGACCGACACGGCCGCGCAACTGGTGCAATTGCGCAAGACCCAGACGCTCGGGGTTTTCAATGATCATCAGGCTGGCGTTCGGTACGTCGACGCCGACTTCGATCACCGTGGTGGCGACCAGCAGTTGCAGGTTGCCGGCCTTGAATTCAGCCATGACGGCGGCTTTTTCGGCGGGCTTCATGCGGCCGTGGATCAGGCCGACCTTCAACTCGCCGAGGGCGGCGGTGAGGTCTTCGTAAGTGGTTTCTGCCGCCTGGCAGGTCAGCTCTTCCGACTCTTCGATCAGCGTGCACACCCAATAGGCCTGGCGCCCTTCGGCACAGGCACCGCGCACGCGTTCGATGACTTCCACGCGCCGCGTGTCTGTGACCAGCACGGTGTTGACCGGGGTTCGGCCGGGTGGCAGTTCGTCGAGGATGGATGTGTCGAGGTCGGCGTAGGCGCTCATGGCCAGCGTCCGTGGGATCGGCGTGGCGGTCATGATCAATTGATGCGGACACATCCGCCCGCCGACGCCTTTCTGCCGTAACGCCAGACGCTGCTGCACGCCGAAGCGGTGTTGTTCGTCGATGATCGCCAGCGCGAGGTTTTTGAACTGCACTTCTTCCTGGAACAGCGCGTGCGTGCCGACCACCATCGGTGCGCCGTTGGCGATCTGTTCCAGCGCGGCCACGCGATTCTTGCCTTTGAGCTTGCCGGCCAGCCACGCGACTTCGATGCCCAGCGGTTCGAGCCAGCGCTTGAAGGTGATGAAGTGCTGTTCGGCGAGGATTTCGGTGGGCGCCATCAGCGCCACTTGGTAGCCCGCCTCGAGCGCCTGAAGCGCGGCGAGGGCGGCGACCACGGTTTTGCCCGCGCCAACGTCGCCCTGAATCAGGCGCAGCATCGGTTCGTGCTGGCTCAGGTCGTAGGCGATTTCGTTGCCGACTCGTTGTTGAGCGCCGGTTGGCGTAAAGCCCAAGTTGGCGAGGTATTGCGCCGGCAGCCTGGTGGCTTTCGGCATCGCTGGCGCGCGCAGGGAGCGCATGCTTTCGCGCAGGCGTTGCTGGGACAATTGATGGGTCAGCAGTTCTTCGAAGGCCAAACGGTGCTGCGCCCAGTGATGACCGAGGGCAAGTTCATCGACGTCGGCATCGGCGGGCGGGTGATGCAGGTAGCGGATCGCATCGGCCAGCGGCGCGAGTTGATAGTCGCGGGCCAGTTCTGTCGGTAACCAGTCGGGCAGGCTGGTGGGGCCGAGCAGCGTCAGGGTTTGCATGCACAACTGGCGCAAGCGTTGTTGGGTCAGGCCTTCGGTGAGCGGGTAGACCGGGGTCAGGGTTTCATCCACCGGCGGCGGCTCGTCGCCGGTGATGGCGCGGTATTCCGGGTGGTAGATTTCCAGCCCTGACGCGCCGGGCCGTGCTTCGCCGTAGCAGCGAATCCGCGTGCCGCGCTTGAGGCCTTCTTTCTGGGCGTTGCTGAAATGGTAGAAGCGCAGGCTGAGCCCGCCGGTGCCGTCCTGCAGCCGAACAACCAGGCTGCGGCGTCGGCCCATGACCACGTCGGCGCCGCTGACGGTGCCTTCGATCACGGCGTCTTGCCCCGGTCGCAAATGGCCGATCGGGACGACACGCGTGCGGTCCTGATAGCGCAGGGGCAGGTGGAACAGCACATCCTGGAGATTCTCCAGGCCGACCTTGGCCAGTTTCTCGGCCATGGCCTCGCCGACGCCCTTGAGTGCCGTTACCGACACTTGCGACAACTCAGTCATCGCGACTTACGCCGCAACCACCGGCGCGGACGGCTTGGCCACCGAGCACAGGCGAATGGAGTCAGCGAGGATTTCAATCGCCTTCGGCCGCGGGAAGCTCGCGCGCCAGGCGATGGCCACGGTGCGGAACGGCACTGGCGGCGACAGTGGGCGCACTTCAATCACGCCGGGGGCGTAGTGATGGCTGTCCACTGCCGACAGCGGCAGGATCGAAATGCCGAGGCCGGACGCAACCATGTGGCGGATGGTTTCCAGGGAGCTGGATTCCACCGTGGTGTGCTTGGCGCCGTCGTTGCCTTTGGCCAGGGTCGGGCAGGCTTCGAGCACTTGATCGCGGAAGCAGTGGCCTTCGCCGAGCAGCAGCAGGCTCTTGTCGTTGAGCAGGGCAGCGTCGATGGACTCTTTTTGCGTCCACGGGTGCTGGGCCGGCATCAGGACGTAGAACGGCTCGTCGTAGAGCTGCAGGGTCAGGACGTCGGCTTCGTTGAACGGCAGGGCGATGATGATCGCGTCCAGCTCGCCGTTGCGCAGTTTGTCGCGCAGCACGTGGGTGAAGTTTTCTTCGATGTACAACGGCATCTGCGGGGCGACCCGGTGCAGTTGCGGAATCAGGTGCGGGAACAGGTACGGGCCGACGGTGTAGATCGCGCCGACTTTCAGCGGGGCGGTCAGCTGGTTCTTGCCGGCCTGGGCCAGTTCGCGGATGCCTTGGGCTTGTTCCAGGACTTTCTGCGCCTGGGCCACGATGCCTTCGCCGACCGGGGTCAGGCGCACGGCACTCTTGCTGCGCTCGAAAATCAGCACACCGAGTTCGTCTTCAAGCTTTTTCACGCCCACCGACAGGGTCGGTTGACTGACGTGGCAACGCTCGGCCGCATGGCCAAAGTGCTGCTCTTGGGCGAGGGTAACGATGTAGCGTAATTCTGTGAGGGTCATAGCAAGCGTCCATGAAGTTGCGGGCCAAGCATACCGGCTGCAATCGATAGACGCACGTTATCAGACTGGGTGTGGTGAGTGACACTGGGTAATGTCGGTTTGCCGCTGGCAGGTACGAAAAAGGCACCTTTCGGTGCCTTTATTGGCGTTCGCTTTAACGTCGACGTTTTTCCAGCGAATAAACAAACGGCGCAACGATTTCGATGGGGCCGTTTTTCAGCATGTCGGCCGGGGGCTTGGGCAGCGGCTGGGCGCGTCTGATCATTTCCAGGGTGGCCCGGTCCAGATCGGCATTGCCCGAAAGGCCCACCAGTTCGAATGACAACACATTACCTTCACCATCCACCACGAAGCGCAGACGGTTCACACCTTCCTTGCCCCGCGACTGTGCGCTGGATGGATACTTTTTGTACTTGCCCAAATGCGCAAGCAAAGTACCTTCCCAGCTGGCTTTGGCGGCCTGTTGCGCTGGCGATGGTCCCGGTGCCGGTTGGGCGGATTTCTCCGCTGGTGCTTGAGTCGGTTGCGCGTCGCTAGGCTTCTCCTCGGACGGTTTCTCCTTCGGCGGCTCCGGATTTTTCTCCACAGGCTTGGGCGGTTGCGGCTTGGGCTTTGGTTTGACCGGTTTCGGCACGGCGATCTCGGCCTTCGGCACTTCAGCCAGTTTCGGGATCGGCAGTTCTTCCACCGGGGCCGGTGGCTGTGGCGGCGTTATGACCTTCGGTGGTGCCGGCGGTGGCGGGGCGGGCACCGGTGCCAGCTCGACCATCATTGCCTGCGGAGGCAGCTCGACGGGTGGGCGCGCAGTCCAGTTCATCGCCAGCGCAATGGCCAGCGCATGAACGCCCAGCACCACGGCCAGGCTCGCGCTATAACGCGTCAGCTTATGGCGCGTCGTGATCATTTCTTGACTGCCGTCTCGAGTCCGACCAAGCCCACCTTCAGGTAACCGGCGGAGCGCAGGTTGTCCATCACGCTCATGAGGTCGCCATAATCCACGCCCTTATCGGCCTGGAAGAAGATCGTCGTGTCTTTCTTGCCTTTGGTCCTGGCGTCGAGGGTGGCGCCGAGTGCTTCGGCCTTCACTTCCTCTTCGCCGAGGTACAGACGCTGGTCAGCCTTGACGCTGAGGAACACCGGTTTCTCTGGCCGCGGCGCCGGTTTGGCGCTGGAAGCCGGCAGGTCGACCTTGATGTCCACGGTGGCCAATGGCGCCGCCACCATGAAGATGATCAGCAGCACCAGCATCACGTCGATAAATGGCGTGACGTTGATTTCGTGATTCTCGGCCAGATCGTCGTCTGCGCCTTCTTTCAAATGCAAGCCCATGGTTGATTACCCTACTTTGGCCACATGGGGGTGCGAAGAGCGCTCGGCGGTCGGCAGATGATCGAGGTCACGGCTGACCAGCAGCAGGACTTCAGCCGAGGCATCGGACACTTGCGCCTTGTAACCGGCGATCGAGCGGGCAAAGACGTTGTAGATCACTACCGCAGGAATCGCCGCGACCAGGCCCAACGCAGTGGCCAGTAGGGCTTCGGCGATGCCGGGGGCGACGACGGCGAGGTTGGTGGTTTGGGTTTTGGCGATGCCGATGAAGCTGTTCATGATGCCCCACACCGTACCGAACAGACCCACGAATGGCGCGGTGGAACCAATGGTGGCGAGGACGCCGGTGCCGCTGCTCATGTTGCGACCGCAGGCTGCAACCAGACGCTCGAGACGGAAGGCAACACGTTCCTTGATACCCTCTTTCTCACGGCTGTTGACCGACAGGCGCATCTCTTCGAGGGCGTCATGGACCAGCAGGTTGGCGAGGGTGCCTGGCTGGGTGGCGGTCGCACTGGCTTCTCTAAGGGTGGTGGCTTTTTTCAGGTGGACGATTTCGCTGCGCAGACGACGCTTGGCGCCTATCAACTCGAAACCCTTGGCGATCCAGATGGTCCAGGTAATGATCGAAGCGATGGCCAGGCCGATCATCACGATTTTCACGATGATGTCGGCGTTCTGATACATCCCCCACGGCGACAGGTCGTGCGCCATGCCCAGGCTGTTGTCGGCTTCAAGGGCTTCGGGAGCATCCTCGGCGTCTACTGCCTGTGCCGGGTCGGTCGCGGCTGGCGCTACGGTTGGTGCGGCGTGATCGGCGGGCGCTGGAGCAGCAGCGCTGGTGGCCGGAGTCCCAGGCGCTTGTGCATCAGCGAAAGCGGCGATGGGCGCCAGCATCAGGCTGAGCAGCAGGGCGGCCGCAACGCTCCAGGCGCGAGGTCGTTTGGTTGGCGAAGCGGAGAATTGATTGCATGTCATGCTGGCCGGACCTGAGAGAGAAAATAGGGTAAATGTTCTTCCAGGCCTCGAGAGGCCGAGAACAAAAGTGGCGGGTATTATTGCAATTAATTCTTGTTAACAAAAGTGAAAGAGTCTCTTTTTTCCTTCATCGCTAGCCGCTCGTCCATTGCTGGCGCTAGTCTGTGGCTTTCCAAGAGGAGTTTTTTGATGTCCGCGCCTTCTGTTTTGATTGCCGGCTGTGGTGATGTCGGCAGTCGTCTGGCCACGCAATTGCTGGCCTCCGGGTGGGAGGTTCATGGCCTGAGGCGTGACATCTCACGTCTGCCCAAGGGGGTCATTGGCGTTGCCGGCGACTTGTTCAATAAGGACTGTCCCGAGACTTGGCCCATTGGTGCGGTGGATTACCTCGTGTATTGCGCGGCCGCTACCGATCACGACGAGGCCGGTTACCGCGCCGCTTATGTCGAGGGTTTGCAACATGTGCTGGAGTGGCTGGACGATTACGGTCAGGTGCCTAATCGTCTGCTGTTTGTTTCCAGCAGCAGTGTGTATGGCCAGCAGGATGGCGAATGGGTCGACGAGACTTCGCCGGCCGAGGCGGGGACAGGTTATTCCGGTCGCTTGATGCTGGAGGCCGAGCAAATTGCGCTCAACAGCGGCATCCCGGCCAGCATCGTGCGCTTGACCGGCATTTACGGCCCGGGCCGCGAATGGCTGCTGACCCAGGTTCGGCGCGGTTATCGCGTGGCTGTTGATCCGCCGCTGTACGGCAATCGCATTCACGCCGATGACGCGGCGGGACTGATGGCGTTTCTGCTCGAAGCGGATCGACGCGGCGTGGCGCTGGATGACGTCTATATCGGTGTCGACGATGCGCCTGCGCCACTGGCGGAAGTGGTGGGCTGGTTGCGCGAGTATCTGGGTGTCACCGAATGGTCTGAAGATGCGAGCGTGCGCCGCACTGGCAGCAAGCAGTGCAGTAATGCCCGGGCGAAGGCCTTGGGCTGGGCTCCGAAATATCCGAGTTATCGTGAAGGCTACGCTGCGATTATCGAAGGGCGCTGCTGACTTCCAGCTACCCCAAACAACTGTGGGAGCGAGCCTGCTCGCGATGGCGGCATAACAGTCAACGATGATGTTGAATGTTACGGCCTCATCGCGAGCAGGCTCGCTCCCACATTGGGTTTGCGTTGACCTTTAGGGCCGGGTTACTGCTTTTCCAGCAACCACTTGCGCTCGCCTGGTGTGAACTGAGGCATTTCGTCTGCCTGTGCGGTGTTCACCGCCTGCAGAATTTCCATCTCCTTGCCCTTGCGCGCAAAGATCCAGGTGTTGCCCTGGCCACTGAGTTGCAGCCACATGTTGTCATTGCCGCCGCTCATCGAGGCGCAATCGCCCGCCAGGCACAAGGCATATCGATCGGCACCCGGAAGACCGGCAACCTGGCCATCGGCCTGGAACTGCACGGCACTGCCTTCGCCCGGACCGCTGACGATTTTCCAGCTGCCGCCCATGTAGGCGGTGTACAGCGCACGTTCGAAGCTCGCGCCAATCGGTGCGCCGTCCGGCACCTGAATCAGCGCACGGTCAAAGACCTGCTCCGGTTCGTTGTCGTTGGCGGCCTGGTTCAGTCGCTTGCCGTCTCGCTTGAGTTCACTCGCGGAGCTGCCATAAAAGTCGACTTTCCATCCGCCGGACTCTTCGCCCAGCAGCTTGCCTTCGACATTTTCAAAACCGTTGGTGTAGCGAGCCTGAGCGGCCTTGGTGTTGACGTTCCACTCAAGGTTCGGACCATAGGCCTGGAGCGCTTCACGCAGGGGGCCGCCTTTGGCCGCAGCGTCGATTGCCGCCTGATTGATCCAGGTGCCGCTGATATCACGATCGGCCGGATTGCTGGCACAACCGCCCAAGAACAGGGCGACCAGCGAGAGAGCTAGCGCTTTGCGCATTTTGGAATCCTTTCAGAACCCTTTTTTACAAGATCGGTAGGCGCAACCTCAAAAGGCTGCGCCGTACGCATTTACTCGATGACCAGAATGGCATCCATCTCGACCTGCGAACCCTTTGGCAGGGCTGCAACGCCGATGGCGGCGCGGGCAGGGTAAGGTTGGTCGAAGTATTTGCCCATGATCTCGTTGACCTTGGCGAAGTGGCTCAGGTCGGTGAGGAAGATGTTCAGTTTGACGATGTCCTTGAACGAACCGCCAGCCGCTTCGGCGACGGCTTTGAGGTTCTCGAACACCTGGACGGTCTGGGCTTCGAAGCCTTCAACCAGTTCCATGGTTTTTGGGTCCAGAGGAATCTGCCCCGACATGTAAACGGTGTTGCCAGCCTTGATCGCCTGGGAGTAAGTACCGATAGCGGCCGGGGCCTTGTCGCTGGTGATAACAGTCTTGGTCATGAATGACTCCTTGTAATAGGTTGGCTTACGCGCGCATGCGGGTGATGCGAATCACCCCGGTCAGTGCGCGCAGTTTCTTGATCACGCGGGCCAGGTGCACGCGGTCGTGCACGCTGACCACCAGTTGGACCACGCTGATACGACCATCGCGTTCGTCCATGCTGATTTTTTCGATATTGCCGTCGGCCGCGTTGACGCTGCTGGCCAACAGGGCGATCAGGCCACGCTGGTGTTCCAGCTCGACGCGCAGCTCGACGTTGAATTCGCCGGTGACATCCTTGGCCCACGAGAGCTGGATGCATTTTTCCGGGTTGTGGCGGATTTCGCTGATGTTGCGGCAGTTGTCGAGGTGCACAACCATGCCTTTGCCTGCTGACAGGTGACCGACAATCGGGTCGCCCGGGATTGGTGTGCAGCACTTGGCGTAGCTGAGGACCAGGCCTTCGGTGCCGCGAATCGCCAGCGGGCCTTCCGGGCTTGGCAACTGTTCGCCTTCGCCGAGCAGGCGGCGGGCGACCACATAAGCCATGCGATTGCCCAGGCCGATGTCTTCGAGCAGGTCTTCGATCAGTTCCAGGCGGTATTCGGTGAGCATCGCCTTGACGCGCTCTGCCGGGACTTTTTCCAGCGAGCTATCGAAGCCATTCAGCACTTTGTTCAACAGGCGTTCGCCCAGGCTGATGGATTCGGAGCGGCGTTGCAGTTTCAGCGCATGGCGGATGTGGGTTCGCGCCTTGCCGGTGACCACAAAGTTGAGCCACGCCGGGTTCGGCCGTGCGCCAGGTGCGCTGACAATCTCGACCGTGGAGCCGCTTTGCAGCGGTTCGGACAGCGGTGCGAGACGGCGGTTGATCCGACAGGCGATGCAGCTGTTGCCCACGTCGGTGTGTACCGCGTAAGCGAAGTCGACCGCCGTGGAGCCTTTTGGCAGCTCCATGATCCGGCCTTTGGGCGTGAACACATAGACCTCGTCCGGGAACAGGTCGATCTTCACACTCTCGATGAATTCCAGCGAGTTGCCGGCGCGTTGCTGCATTTCCAGCACGCCCTTGACCCACTGCCGGGCGCGAGCGTGAGTGCCTTTGGGCTGCTCGTCGCCGCTGGATTTATACAGCCAATGGGCAGCGATGCCGTTGTTGGCCATCTCTTCCATTTCACGGGTGCGGATCTGGATCTCGATCGGAACACCGTGCATGCCGAACAGCGTGGTGTGCAGCGACTGGTAGCCGTTGGCCTTGGGGATCGCGATGTAATCCTTGAAGCGCCCCGGCAACGGTTTGTACAAATTATGCACAGCACCCAGCACGCGATAGCAGGTATCGACCTTGTCGACGATGATCCGGAACGCATACACGTCCATGATCTCGTTGAAGGCCCGACGCTTGCCGCGCATTTTCTTGTAGATGCCGTAGAGGTGTTTCTGACGACCGCTGACCTCGCCCTGAATGCCATCGATGGCCAGGCAGTGGCTGAGGGATTCCTCGATCTTGTTGACGATTTCCTTGCGGTTGCCCCGGGCGCGTTTGACGGCCTGGTTGATCCGCGCGGAACGCATCGGGTGCATGGCCTTGAAGCCCAGGTCTTCGAATTCTATGCGGATGGCGTGCATGCCCAGCCGGTTGGCGATGGGCGCATAGATTTCCAGGGTTTCCTTGGCGATCCGTCGGCGTTTTTCGCCAGACAGGACTTCCAGCGTGCGCATGTTGTGCAGGCGGTCGGCGAGCTTGACCAGGATCACGCGAATGTCGCGCGCCATGGCCATGGCCATTTTCTGGAAGTTTTCGGCCTGGGCTTCGGCTTTGGTCTCGAAGTTCATCTGGGTCAGTTTGCTGACCCCATCGACCAGTTCGGCCACGGTTTCACCGAACTGCGCTTGCAGCGCTTCTTTGGCAATACCGGTGTCTTCGATCACGTCATGCAGCATCGCAGCCATCAAACTCTGATGGTCCATGTGCATGTCGGCAAGAATGTTCGCCACCGCAAGAGGATGCGTGACGTACGCCTCGCCGCTACGGCGGCGTTGGCCGTCGTGGGCTTGTTCGGCGTAGAAGTACGCTCGGCGGACCAGATTGACCTGGTCCTTGCCGAGGTAGGTCGATAAGCGATCGGCGAGGGCGTCTATGCTCGGCATGATGAATCCTGCCGTTCGCTGTGACCCCGCGCCGTGCTACGTCGACCAGGCATGGCTTAGACGGCCTCGTTGGACTCGTCCTCGAACGCTGCGAACAGCGGTTCGTCTTCGACGATTTCAGCATTGGCGATGAACTCGTAGCTCATCAGGCCTTCAGCGATTTCACGCAGCGCTACGACGGTAGGCTTGTCGTTTTCCCACTGAACCAGTGGCTCTTTGCCGCCGGTGGCCAGTTGACGGGCACGCTTGGTAGACAGCATGACCAGCTCAAAGCGGTTTTCCACGTGGTTTAGGCAATCTTCAACGGTTACGCGGGCCATGGTATTCCTCGGAGCGAATGCAATATGCGCGCTGCCCGGTTGGGCGAGCGGACTCAACAGTTTAAAAAATCACCAGCGTTTAGGGAAGCGCTGATTTTTTGACCAAGCCCTTCAACGCGCTGCAAGTGCCAATGTAAAGCCCTTGCAGCGGTTTTGGGAAGCGCTGTTTCAGCCCAGCAATTCAGCCAGCAACATGCCGAAACGCACCTGTTGGCGCTTCTGTTGCAATTGATTGGCACGGAAAATCGCTTTCAGGTCATCCAGCGCGTGGGAGAAATCGTCATTGATGATCAGGTAGTCGTACTCGACATAGTGGCTCATTTCGTTGACGGCTTCACGCATCCGGCCGGCAATGATCTCGTCGCTGTCCTGGCCACGGTTGGTCAGGCGCTGGTGCAAGGCTTGCAGCGATGGCGGCAGAATGAAGATCGAACGCGCCTGGGGCATCAGCTTGCGCACTTGCTCGGCGCCCTGCCAGTCGATTTCCAGAATCAGGTCGTGGCCTTCGTCCAGCGTCTGCTGCAGGTGGCTTTGCGAGGTGCCGTAGAAGTTGCCGAATACTTCGGCGCGCTCCAGGAAATCACCGTGCTCGCCCATCTTCACAAAGGCTTCGCGGGTCACGAAGTGGTAGTTCACGCCGTCCACTTCACCCGGACGCATGGCGCGGGTGGTGTGGGAAATCGATACGCGAATCTCCGGGTTGGTGTCGGTCAGGGCCTTGACCAGGCTGCTTTTGCCCGCGCCCGAAGGGGCGGAAATGATGTACAGGGTGCCGGTGCTGTGGGTCATGTCTGTTTGCCTTACTCAATATTCTGCACTTGTTCGCGCATCTGCTCGATCAACACTTTGAGGTTGACCGCCGCTTGCGTGCTGCGCGGGTCGAAGGCTTTGGAGCCCAGTGTGTTGGCTTCGCGGTTGAGTTCCTGCATCAGGAAGTCCAGGCGCCGACCGGCAGCGCCGCCGGACTTGAGCACCCGGCGAACTTCGATGATGTGAGTGCTCAGGCGATCCAGTTCTTCGGCGACGTCGCTCTTTTGCGCGAGCATGACCATTTCCTGTTCGAGCCGCTGCGGGTCCATCTCGGCCTTCATGTCGGCAAAGCGGTCGAGGACTTTCTGGCGTTGGGTCGCGAGCATTTGCGGCACCAATTCACGCAGGGTGACAACGTCTGCTTCTATGGCGGTCAGCCGATCGCTGATCAGTCGCGCCAGCTCCGCGCCTTCGCGCTCGCGGCCGGCCTTGAGTTCTTTCAAGCCTTCGTTGAACAGTGCCAGTGCCTCGGCATTCAAGGCTTGCGGGTCTGTCGCATCGCCGACCAACACGCCCGGCCAGGCCAGGACTTCCAGAGGATTGAGCGCGGCCGGGTTCTTGATCAGGCTGGCGATCGTCTCGGCGGCGGCGACCAATTGGGCGGCACGCTCGCGGTCAACTTGCAGAGGCTTGTCAGTGTTTTCTTCGGTGAAGCGCAGGGTGCATTCGAGTTTGCCTCGGGATATGCCCTGGCGCAGCGCTTCGCGTACGGCGCCCTCGAGGTCGCGGAAAGACTCCGGCAGACGCAAGTGCGGCTCCAGGTAGCGACTGTTGACCGAGCGCAGTTCCCAGCTCAGCGTGCCTTGGGCGCCGGCTTTTTCGACACGGGCGAAGGCGGTCATGCTGTGCACCATGGAGGTACCTCGCAATGCAGGTTCATGCGTTACCAAAGGTTTCGCAGACCCGATCTAAATGAATTTAAGCCCAGAGGCAGCAAAGGCGCAGGATTGTAGCGCAGTGGGGCGGATGCGCCCAAACACACGGCGTGACAAAGGGCTGCAGGCCGTCGGTAAAGCGGTGTCCCAAGCTCTGGTCAGGGCCTTCAATCGTCGGGCAGATTTTTTAGACGTGCCCAGTCTCGGCCGGCGGCTCTATAATGCTCGGCAGTTTTCCGTCCCCAGTACAGGTATTCCCTATGAAACGTCCAAGTGGTCGCGCTGCCGATCAGCTCCGCTCGATCCGCATTACCCGCAACTACACCAAACACGCCGAGGGTTCTGTGCTGGTCGAGTTCGGTGATACCAAAGTCATCTGCACCGTCAGCGTTGAAAATGGCGTGCCGCGTTTCCTCAAAGGTCAGGGCCAGGGCTGGTTGACCGCCGAATACGGCATGCTGCCGCGCGCCACCGGCGAGCGTAACCAGCGTGAAGCGAGCCGCGGCAAGCAAGGCGGCCGCACCCTGGAAATCCAGCGTCTGATCGGCCGTTCGCTGCGCGCTTCCCTGGACATGTCCAAGCTGGGCGACGTCACCCTGTACGTCGATTGCGACGTGATTCAGGCAGACGGCGGCACCCGCACCGCGTCCATCACCGGCGCCATGGTTGCGCTGGTCGATGCCTTGAAAGTGATCAAGAAACGTGGCGGCCTGAAAGGCGGCGACCCGCTCAAGCAAATGATCGCTGCCGTTTCGGTTGGCATGTACCAGGGCGAGCCGGTCCTCGACCTCGACTATCTGGAAGACTCGGCTGCCGAGACCGACCTGAACGTGGTGATGACAAGCACCGGCGGCTTCATCGAAGTCCAGGGCACTGCCGAAGGCGCACCGTTCCAGCCGGAAGAGCTGAACGCTATGCTTGAGCTGGCGAAGAAAGGCATGACCGAGATCTTCGAACTGCAAAAGGCCGCACTGGCCGACTGATCGGATGTTCCACGCAAGGAGGACACCATGAGTGACGAGCAGCAGCTACTTCCCATCCCGAGCAAAGACGTTCGGCAGTGGGCGATGTTTTGTCACCTGTCCGCCTTGCTGGGGATCTGGATTCCATTTGGCACGCTGATCGGCCCGCTGATTCTCTGGCAGATGAAGCGCGAGATGGACCCGTTTGTCGATGCACAGGGCAAGGAGGCGCTGAACTTTCAGATCACCGTCGCCATTGCGTCGGCCATCTGCTTCCTGCTGATGGTGGTGATCATCGGGTTCTTCCTGTTTGGGCTGGTGGCGATTGGCGCGTTGGTGCTGACGATCATCGCTGGCGTGAAAGCCAATGAAGGGGTGCCGTATCGGTATCCGTTCACTTGGCGGTTGATCAAATAAACACCGTAAACCCTCTTGTGAGAGTGCTTGCTCTCACATTGGATGCTTTAAAACAAATGCCCTGACTTGTCAGGGCATTTGTATTTTTGCGGTTCAATTAAGTATCTGCGTATAAGGCGTGTGATATCGGTGATATCCGTGCCAAATCTCTTTATTAAACATCACTCTTACATCTTTAGTCACAACTGCAATGGCTCAGCATCGGCTGCGTCCTTGGCAATGAGACTTTGCGGTTGATAGAGTTGCCCCACGTTATATTCATTCAGAAATATTTCGACATATTCAAGCCATCGAAGGTCCTTGAATTTCAAGCAATCAGTGTTGAGACACTCAGCCGGTTCAAGAGGCGTGCGCAGGTAAAAAGTCCGCCTCTGAATATATAGCCAAGAATAATCCCAATGATTCAGCTCGATTTTTATGGAACGCTTGTGGCCGCCTCCTTAGTGCTTTTGCTGGGGCGCGGACTTGTTGCTCGTGTTGGTTTTTTACGTAATTACAATATTCCTGAGCCCGTCGCCGGCGGTCTGTTGGTTGCTCTGGCTCTGTTGGCATTGCGAACTTTTGATATTGAAGTCCGCTTCGATACTTCATTACAGACGCCGTTGATGTTGGCTTTTTTTGCCACTATCGGCTTGAGTGCGGATTTCGCCAGCCTGAAGAAGGGCGGTCGCGTAGTGGGCGTTTTTCTACTGGCAGTGGTCGGACTCCTGATCGTCCAGAATGCCATGGGCATCGGCCTCGCAAAAATGCTGGGGCTCGATCCTTTGATGGGCCTGCTGACAGGCTCGATTACGTTGTCGGGCGGTCACGGTACAGGCGCCGCGTGGGGGACGGTTTTCAGTGAGAAGTACGGTCTGGCTTCTGCCTCCGAGCTTGCGATTGCCTCTGCGACATTTGGCCTGGTGTTGGGTGGCTTGATTGGGGGGCCGGTCGCTCGCCTGCTGATCAAGCGTGTTCAAGTACCCGGCTGCCACCCTCAGGAAACGCCACGGTTGCCAAAGGGCTTTGAGCAGCCGAACAAAGAGCGCTCTATTACGCCATTTACGTTTATCGAGACACTTGCTTTGATTGCGGTCAGCTTATTGGCCGGCAATCTTCTGAATGGCTGGCTGCAAGGAACTGCACTTGAGTTGCCGACGTTCGTGTGCGTCTTGTTTGTGGGTGTGGTATTGCGCAATGGGCTTTCAGCGTTGGGTTTGTATCAGGTATTCGAGCGTGAAGTTTCCGTGCTGGGGAATGTCAGCCTGTCGCTGTTTCTGGCGATTGCCTTGATGTCGCTCAAGCTCTGGGATCTGGCGGCACTGGCCTTGCCGATCTTCATCATTCTGGCTGCGCAAGCGTTGGTCATGGCGCTGTTTGCGATTTTCGTGACGTTCAGAATCATGGGCAGCAACTACGATGCGGCGGTGTTGGCGGCAGGGCACTGCGGTTTTGGGTTGGGTGCCACACCCACGGCCATCGCTAACATGCAGGCGGTGACGCAGCGCTACGGGCCTTCGCAGATAGCGTTTCTGGTGGTGCCCATGGTGGGGGCGTTCTTCATCGACGTCGTTAATGTCATCGTGATCAAGCTGTATCTGGCGCTGCCGTTTTTTGCCGTTGCCTGAGGTTTGGGTCATGTTCGCTGGCGCATAAAAAATGCCCGTATCTTTCGATACGGGCATTTTTTTATCTGCGAAACGACGCTTAGATCGTCAGCGTCCAGTCGTAGTCCACGATCAGTGGCGCGTGCTGCGAGAACCGCGGCTGACGTGGCAGGCGTGCGCTGCGAACAAAACGGCGCAGGCCTGGGGTCAGCAGCTGATAGTCGAAACGCCAGCCCAGGTTGAGCATCTCAGCCTGTTCGTTGTCTGGCCACCAGCTGTACTGGTCGCCTTCACGGCTGACTTCGCGCAGGGCATCGACATAACCCATGTTGCCGACAATCTCGTCCATCCAGGCACGTTCAGGCGCCAGGAAGCCCGGCGATTGCTGGCTGTCGCGCCAGTTCTTGATATCCAGCTTCTGTTGCGCGACGTACAGCGAGCCACAGTAAATGTACTCGCGACGTTTGCGCCGCTGTTTATCCAGATAACGGGCGAAGTCGTCCATTAGCTTGAACTTCTGGTTCAAATCTTCATCGCCATTCTGCCCCGAAGGGAGCAGCAAGGTCGCGATGCTGACCTTATCGAAATCGGCTTGCAGGTAGCGCCCGTAGCGGTCGGCCGTCTCGAACCCGAGACCGCTGATGACTGCCTTCGGTTGCAACCGCGAATACAAAGCCACGCCACCCTGGGCGGGAACTTCGGCTTCGCAGGCATAAAGGAAGTAGCCATCCAGTTGGAAGGCTGGATCGTCCAGTTCAAAGGCGGAGGCGCGGGTGTCCTGCAGGCAGATGACGTCGGCATTCTGTGCTTGCAGCCAACTGAGCAACCCTCGCTCCACTGCAGCCTGAATACCATTGACGTTCACACTGATGATCCGCATAAATGGCCCCAAAAATCGCGTGCGTGTATGATACACGGCGTCAACCTAATTAGCTAAATCCGTGGTATTTGGGGTTTTTTTCATGCAAGCGTATCAGCGCGATTTCATTCGTTTTGCCATCGATCGCGGCGTTTTGCGCTTCGGTGAGTTCACCCTGAAGTCCGGACGCACCAGTCCTTACTTCTTCAATGCCGGCCTGTTCAACACAGGGAAGGCCCTTGCACAGCTGGGTCGTTTCTACGCGGCTGCCATCGTCGAGAGCGGAATCCCGTTCGACGTACTGTTTGGCCCGGCGTACAAAGGCATCCCGTTGGCGGCGACCACCGCGGTGGCGTTGGCCGAGCATCATGACCGTGATTTGCCTTGGTGCTTCAACCGCAAAGAAGCCAAGGCCCACGGCGAAGGCGGCAGTCTGGTTGGCGCGCCATTGACCGGCGATGTGCTGATCATCGACGACGTGATTACTGCCGGCACCGCGATCCGTGAAGTGATGCAGATCATCGCTTCCCAGGACGGCGCCAAGGCGGCGGGCGTGCTGATCGCCCTGAACCGTCAGGAGCGTGGCAATGGCGAGCTGTCCGCGATCCAGGAAGTGGAGCGCGACTTCGGCATTCCGGTGATCAGCATTGTTTCGTTGAACCAGGTGCTTGAGTTCTTGGCGGACGATCCACAGCTCAAGCAGCACCTGCCTGCTGTAGAAGCCTACCGGGCACAGTTCGGCGTCTAAAGAAAAGGCCCTGTGAGAACAGGGCCTTTTTTCATTGGAAAACCAAACTTTGTTTTACCTGTTTGGATACGGATCTTTCACCGCGTCACCTTGGCCGGTCAGAACCTTCCAGCCATTACGCGTGTGTGTCGATTTCTGGTACTGAGGGCACGGTGGAATCGAGGTCTTTGCCTGATTCGAATACCGATGCCCGCAGTCCACACATTCAAAGGTGCCTGCTGAAACATCACTGCCGTAAGGAACGTAATCTTTTTGCATGGGTAACTCTCCTGTGGATACAGGGAAGATCCTATGCAGATTGATGCTGGCACGATGTCGGATGTTTCGCTGAGTCAGGTAGGACGCTTCCGGCGCGCATAAAAAAGACCGCAGTCTTCACCAGCGCCTACAGAATATTCGTACTTCCGTAGGTGCCGGCGAAGGCTGCGGTCTTTTGTCGTTCTTGAATCAGGGACGCTTGCGATTGCTGATCAAAGTACCCACACCGGTATCGGTGAAAATCTCCAGCAGAATCGCATTCGGCACCCGGCCATCGATGATCAGCGAGCTGCCCACGCCGCCCTGTACCGCTTCCAGTGCGCAACGGATCTTCGGCAGCATGCCGCCGTAGATCGTACCGTCGGCAATCAGGTCGTCGACTTGCTGGGTGCTCAGGCCGGTCAGGACCGTGCCCGACTTGTCCATCAGGCCGGCGATGTTGGTCAGCAGCATCAGCTTCTCGGCTTTCAGCGCTTCGGCGACCTTGCCGGCCACCAGGTCAGCATTGATGTTGTACGACTCGCCGTTCTCGCCGACGCCGATTGGCGCGATCACCGGGATGAAGTTGCCTTTGACCAGCAGGTTCAGCAGCTCGGTGTTGATCCCGACCACTTCGCCCACCTGACCGATGTCGATGATTTCCGGCTGAGTCATCTCCGGGGTCTGGCGGGTGACGGTCAGTTTCTTCGCACGAATCAGGCCGGCGTCTTTACCGGTCAGGCCGATGGCGCTGCCGCCGTGACGGTTGATCAGATTGACGATGCTCTTGTTGACCTGGCCGCCGAGGACCATTTCCACCACATCCATGGTTGCGGCGTCGGTGACGCGCATGCCGTCGACGAAGTGGCTTTCGATCGACAGACGCTTGAGCAGGTCGCCGATTTGCGGGCCGCCGCCATGAACCACCACCGGGTTGATGCCCACGGCTTTCATCAGCACGATGTCACGGGCGAAGCCGGTTTTCAGCTCCTCGCTTTCCATCGCGTTGCCGCCGTATTTGATCACCAGAGTCTTGCCGACATAGCGTCGGATGTAAGGCAACGCTTCGGACAGAACCTGGGCGGTGTGGGCGGCGGCTTCGCGTTCGAGGGTCATTCAGGGCTCCGGGTGCTTCGTCAAATCAGAACGGTAATTGGAGATCAGGTGCAACACGCTTCAACTGGACTTTGAATACGTCCTTGATGCGCTGCAGTTCAGCCTCGTCATCGGCCTCGAAACGCAGCACCAGCACCGGTGTGGTGTTGGACGCGCGCACCAGGCCCCAGCCTTTGGCGTAGTCGACTCGCACGCCGTCAATGGTGGTCAGGTCGGCGCCTTCGCCCCACTTCGCATCGTGCAATGCATCAATGATGCTGAATTTGCTCTCTTCGGTCACATGGATATTGATTTCCGGCGTAGAAATATCGTTCGGGAAGGTCGCAAACAGCTCTTCCGCGGTGGATTTTTCCTTGCTGAGGATCTCCAGCAGACGCGCAGCGCTGTAAATGCCGTCGTCAAAACCGAACCAGCGCTCCTTGAAGAAGATGTGCCCGCTCATTTCGCCGGCCAACAGGGCGCCGGTTTGCTTCATTTTCTTTTTGATCAACGAGTGACCGGTCTTCCACATCAGCGGACGACCGCCGTATTCCTTGATCAGCGGTGTCAGGCGGCGGGTGCATTTGACGTCGAAGATGATTTCCGCGTTGGCGTTGCGCGCCAGTACGTCGCGGGCAAACAGCATCAGCAAGCGGTCAGGGTAGACGATGCTGCCAGTGTTGGTCACAACACCCACGCGGTCGCCGTCGCCATCGAAAGCCAGGCCCAGGTCAGCGTTGGTTTCCTTGACCTTGGCAATCAGGTCGACGAGGTTTTCAGGCTTGCCCGGGTCCGGGTGATGGTTGGGGAAGTTGCCGTCGACGTCGCAGAACAGCGGGATGACTTCGCAGTTCAGCGCTTCGATCAGTTGCGGGGCGATCACGCCGGCCGCGCCGTTGCCACAGTCGACCACCACTTTGAGGCGGCGAGCCAGTTTGATGTCCTGGACGATTTCGGTGTTGTAGCGATCGAGAATCTCGACCTGGGTGACGCTGCCCTTGCCGCTGCTCAGGTTGTTCGTCTTGAGGCGGTCATGCAGGGCCTGGATCTGTTCGTTGGCCAGGGTGTCGCCAGCGATCACGATCTTGAAGCCGTTGTAGTTCGACGGGTTATGGCTGCCGGTGAGCATCACGCCCGATTTGCCGGCCAGCACGTTGGCGGCGTAATACAGCGCAGGCGTTGGCACCAGGCCAACGTCGCTGACGTGACAACCACTGTCGGCCAGGCCTTTGATCAGTTGCTCGACCAGCTCCGGGCCGGACAGGCGACCGTCGCGACCGACTGAAACGTTCGGTTCGTCCTGGGCCAGACTCTGGGCACCGATTGCACGACCGAGCCAATAAGCGGTTTCAGCGTTCAAGAATTCCGGGACGGTGCCGCGAATGTCGTAGGCGCGGAAGATGCTGTCCGGAAACTTGGGTGGGACTTGGGCTGGGTTGCTCATCTGTAGGAATGCTCCATCTCGAAAGTGACTGGACAGGCCTGCGAAAAATGCGTCGGCCGGCTCAAACTGAAGGGTATGACGGCGTTTTCCACTGAGAGTTCGTGGTGTGTAAAGGCCATGCCACCTGCGTTTACGAGGTAATGACCGGTCAATGCCTTGATTTTGGGCACTAAACCTTCCAGATGAACTTTGTGCGAATTTTGCCTTGGCAGACCGAAGACAAGGTTGAGGCCGGGCAGGGCGCCCAGCCTGAACACCTGTAATCAGTGGCTGCCGGAATGCCCGAAACCGCCCGCACCACGTTCGGTTTCGACAAACTCTTCGACCATCTCGAAGTGCGCTTGAACCACCGGCACCAGCACCAGTTGGGCCAGGCGCTCGCCCACCACCATGTTGAAATCGGTCTGGCCACGGTTCCAGCACGACACCATCAGCGGGCCCTGGTAGTCGGAGTCGATCAAGCCGACCAGGTTGCCCAGCACGATGCCGTGCTTATGGCCCAGGCCGGAGCGCGGCAGGATCAGCGCCGCCAAACCGGGATCGCCAATGTAGACGGACAGGCCTGTCGGGATCAGCACGGTTTCGCCCGGCTTGATCACGGTGTCTTTTTCCAGCATGGCGCGCAGGTCCAGGCCGGCGGAGCCTGGAGTGGCGTACTGCGGCAACGGGAATTCGGTACCGATGCGAGGGTCGAGGATCTTGGCTTGCAAAGCGTGCATGTAAGTTAAACCTGGTTCAGACGTTCGGCGATAAAGGTGATCAGCTGGCGAGCAATCTTGCTCTTGCTGGTCTGGGCGAAGAGTGTGGCGTGAAGCTCACGGTCGATCACGCTGCAGGCGTTTTCTTCGCTGTTGAAGCCAATGCTCGGGTTGGCGACGTCGTTGGCGACGATCAAATCGAGGTTCTTGTCTTTCAACTTACGGGCAGCGTAATCGAGCAGGTGTTCGGTTTCGGCGGCGAAACCGACACTGAACGGACGGTCGGGACGCGTGGCGATGGTGGCCAGGATGTCCGGGTTACGCACCATCTGTAGCAACAAGCCGTCGCCGTTCGTAGGGTCTTTCTTGAGTTTTTGTGGGGCGACGACTTCCGGGCGGTAGTCCGCGACCGCTGCCGAGGCGATGAACAGGTCGCAAGGGATCGCAGCTTCACAGGCAGCGAGCATGTCGCGAGCGCTGACCACGTCGATGCGGGTGACGCGGTCCGGGGTCGGCAAGTGCACAGGGCCGGTGATCAACGTCACACGGGCGCCAGCTTCCACCGCGGCTTCGGCCAGGGCAAAGCCCATTTTTCCGGAGCTGTGGTTGGTGATGTAGCGCACCGGGTCAATGTTTTCCTGGGTCGGGCCGGCGGTGATCAGTACGTGTTTGCCGGTCAATGCCTGACGCTTGAAGCAGTCCGCCGCGCATTGGGCAAGTTCGACGGCTTCGAGCATGCGACCCAGGCCGACGTCGCCACAGGCCTGGCTGCCGGAGGCTGGGCCGAAGGCTTTGATGTCGCGGCTCTCGAGGGTTTTCAGGTTGGCCTGGGTCGCCGGGTCGCGCCACATGGCCTGGTTCATCGCCGGGGCAATGGCGACCACAGCGTCGGTGGCCAGCACCAGCGTGGTCAGCAAGTCGTCGGCGATGCCTTGGGCAAGGCGGGCGATCAGGTCCGCGGTGGCAGGGGCGATCAGCACCATGTCGGCCCATTTGGCCAGCTCGATATGGCCCATCGCGGCTTCAGCTGCCGGGTCCAGCAGGTCGAGGTGGACCGGGTGGCCGGACAGCGCCTGCATGGTCAACGGCGTGATGAACTCGCTGCCGCCACGGGTCATGACCACGCGCACTTCAGCGCCCTGGTCGATCAGGCGGCGAACCAGGTCGGCGCTTTTGTAGGCAGCAATGCCGCCGCCGACGCCCAGAACGATGCGTTTCCGATACAGCCGCTGCATAGGTCTGCCTTTCATTTCGATGGTGGCTGCATGGCGATACCCCCTCCCCAGGGATGAAATCGCCCGCAAAAAAGATGGGCTACGATATCACAGCGACCGCTATGGAACAGCGGCGCCCACATTCCAGGGAGGTGCTATGAGTATTCGTGATTGGCCGGCGGCCGAGCGGCCGCGGGAGAGGTTGCTCGAGTTGGGCTCGGGGAGCCTTTCGGACGCCGAGCTGTTGGCGATTTTTTTACGAACCGGTGTATCGGGTAAAAGTGCGGTGGATCTGGCGCGACACCTGTTGAATCAGTTTGGCAGCCTGCGTTCATTACTTGAGGCTGATCAAGCAGCGTTCAGCAGTCAGTTGGGGCTCGGGCCCGCGAAATTTGCGCAGTTGCAAGCCGCCCAGGAAATGGGCCGGCGGCATTTGGCCGAGCGCGCACGGCAAAAGTCGGCGCTGGAAAATCCACAGGCCGTTCGCGATTACCTGAAATCAATGCTGCGCCACGAGCCCCACGAGGTGTTTGGCTGCCTGTTTCTGGATTCCAGACATCAAGTCCTGGCCTTTGAGGTGCTGTTTCGCGGCTCCATCGACAACACCAGTGTCTATCCGAGGCAAGTGGTCAAACGCACGCTGGCCCACAACGCTGCCGCGTTGATCCTTTGTCACAACCATCCGTCAGGCAATACCAACCCCAGTCAAGCCGACCGAACGCTGACCAAGCGCCTGCAAGAGGCATTGGAGCTGATTGATGTGCGGGTGCTTGACCATTTCATCATCGGGGACGGGGAGCCGCTGTCGATGGCTGAGTACGGGTGGATGTGAGAGAGGTAAAGCGAGGCGATGGACCTGTGGGAGCGGGCTTGCCCGCGATGAGGTCAGCACATTCAACAAAGATGCTGACTGTGCTGACGCTATCGCGAGCAGGCTCGCTCCCACAGGGATTTGTGTTGTGTCGGATTACTTGAGGTTGACCTTGGAATAATCCTGGCGACCAAACGGGCTCACCGAATAACCCTCGACATCCTTGCGCGTCAGCGCGAAGGCCGTCGGGTGAGCCAACGGCAGCCACAGCGCCTGCTGCTGGATCTGCGCCTGGGCCTGTTCGTAGAGCTTGGTGCGCACACCTTGCTCGCCGGTGGTCTTGCCAGCGCTGATCAGCTTGTCCAGGTCCTGGCTGCAGTAGCGCGCGAAGTTGGTGCCGGACTTGACCGCGGCGCAGGAAAACTGCGGCGTGAGGAAGTTGTCAGGGTCACCGTTGTCGCCGGCCCAGCCCATGAACAACAGGTCATGCTCCCCAGCCTTGGCGCGGCGAATCAGCTCGCCCCACTCGATCACGCGAATCTCAGCCTGGATGCCGATTTCCGCAAGGTCGGACTGCAGCAATTGGGCGCCCAGGCTCGGGTTCGGATTCAGCAAGCTGCCCGACGGGCGGGTCCAGATGGTGGTCTGGAAGCCGTCCTTGAGTCCGGCCTTGGCCATCAATGCCTTGGCTTTCTCGACGTCATGGGGGTAGCCCGGCAAGCCTTTGGCGTAGCTCCAGGTGTTGGGCGGGTACGGGCCATTGGCGGGCTCGGCGGTGTCTTCGAAAACGGCTTTGACGTAATTGGCCTTGTCGAAGGCGAGGTTGATGGCCTGGCGCACTTCAGGTTTATCCAGCGGCGGATGTTGGCTGTTGATGCCGACGAACGCGGTCATGAAGGCATCAGTCTTTTCCACTTTCAACGTCGGCTCTTTCAGCGCGGCCTGTACGTCCAGAGGCTTGGGTGACAAGGCGATCTGGCATTCATTGCGGCGCAGTTTCTGCAGCCGCACGTTGGCATCCGGTGTAATGGCGAAGATCAGCGGGTCCACCGAAGGCTTGCCGCGGAAGTAGTCCGGGTTGGCCTTGTAGCGAATCGAAGCGTCTTTCTGGAACCGTGTGAACACGAACGGACCACTGCCGATCGGCTGGCTGTTAAATTTCTCCGGGGTGCCGGCCTTGAGCAGCTTGTCAGCGTATTCAGCTGAATAGATCGAAGCGAAGCCCATGCTCAAAGTTGCGAGGAAGGTCGAGTCGGGGTGGTCTAGGGTGAAGCGTATGGTCAGCGGGTCCAGTGCATCGATCTTCTTGATCAACGCCGGCAACTGCATCGACTGGGCGTGCGGGTACCCGCTTTGAGCCACTTTGTGCCAAGGATGCGCCGGGTCGAGCATGCGGTCGAAACTGAACTTCACGTCTTCGGCGGTCAGCTCACGCGTCGGGCTGAAATATTCAGTGCGGTGAAATTTCACCTGCGGGTGCAGTTTGAATACGTAGGTCAGGCCATCGGGCGAGACTTCCCAGCTGTCTGCGAGGCTGGCGACCACTTTGCCGCTGGCGGTATCGAAGTCCACCAGGCGATCCATCAGCACATCGGCCGAGGCATTGGTGGTGGTCAGCGAGTTGTATTGCACCACGTCAAACCCTTCAGGGCTGGCCTCGGTGCAGACGGTCAGTGCGGCGGCATGGGCCAGCGGGCTCAATAGAAGCGGGGCAAGCAGCAGCGGTAGGGCAGCGAGGCGCATGGTCGGATTCCTTTACAGATCGAAGGCCCATCTGCAAGTGCAGTCTGGAAAAGGCTTACCCTAGAGGGCTCTTTTGCAAATGACTATCCCCTTTTTCATTTTAAGGGGAGTATGTGCGATTGTTTTCGGTGCGCGCGGACCGAGGAAATCCCTGGATTGGCCTGTTGGCCGATTTCTGCGACGAGCGGTCTTTATCGACGATAGCCTTTATTCAAGGCGCTTGGAGCCAGAAAAATCGGGTTTTTATAAAGTCTGTGCACACGGAAAGTTGTTGCTCTCTAGTCTTTCTGGTATAAAGCAGCGCTCTTTTCTAGGGGCCCGGTTCCTTCACTTGTAGGTGTAGCCGGTAAGACCTCTAAAGAAACGCGGCGCCTGGCGCCAAATGACTGAGAGATTAAGCGGCCAACCCATGCCGGGTTGGGCATGTGGTTTTAGAGGGCTGAGGCATGTCGAGAGTATGTCAAGTTACCGGTAAGGGTCCGGTGACTGGGAATAACATTTCCCACGCAAACAACAAAACCCGTCGTCGTTTCCTGCCGAACCTGCAGCATCACCGCTTCTGGGTTGAAGAAGAGAAACGTTTCGTGCGTCTGCGCGTATCTGCCAAAGGCATGCGTATCATCGACAAGCGTGGCATCACTGTCGTGCTGGCCGAAATCCGCGCCGCTGGCAAGATCTAAGGGAGCTAATCATGCGTGAATTGATTCGTTTGATTTCGAGCGCCGGTACTGGTCACTTCTACACTACCGACAAGAACAAGCGCACTACTCCGGACAAAATCGAGATCAAGAAATTTGATCCGGTTGTTCGTAAGCACGTGATCTACAAAGAAGGCAAAATCAAGTAATTGATTTTTCCCTCTTACGAAAAAGGCCCGTATCGCGAGATACGGGCCTTTTTTGTTGCCTGGTTTTCGTGGTCCCTGTCAGGGCCTCATCGCGGGCCCGAACAGCGCTAGTCCTCAGGCCTTCTGTTCAAACGCCACATAGATCTTGCGGCACGTTTCCAGCACTTCCCAGGTGCCCCGGAACCCGGCCGGAATTACGAAGCGATCACCCGCGCGCACGGTTTTGCTGTTGCCGTCACTGTCGCGCAGCACTGAGACGCCCTGAACGATCTCGCAGTATTCGTGCTCGGTGAAATTCACCAGCCACTGGCCAACCGCACCTTCCCAAACTCCCGCGTTCAACTGGCCGCAAGGGCTGTTGTAGTGGTTGTAAACCACTTGCTCCGGGTCGCCTTTGAGGATTTTCGCCTGGTCCGGTTTATAGCGTTCGGGCTCGGTTTTGGCTTGGCTGAAGTCGACGACATCCTGGATATTCATTGTTCTAATCCCCCGTGATTGCGGCGCTATGGCTGGAAAGCCCAAAGTCTATGTTTATTAAAATGAACATCGCAAGGCCGTTTGACGGCCTTATGTCAAATATATTGAAACATGAGGGGTGGCTGGTTTAGGGTGGCGGTTGCCTTGGGCCGAAAATGCAGGCTGGCCGGGCAGAATTCCTGAGGACGCCCGCGAAGAACGCGGGGCGCTCGTATTCAACAAGAGGAGGATACTCGAATGACCACCCTGACTCGTGCCGATTGGGAACAACGGGCTCGCGATCTGAAGATCGAAGGCCGTGCCTACATCAATGGCGAATACACCGATGCCGTCTCCGGCGAGACCTTCGAGTGCATCAGCCCGGTCGATGGCCGTCTGCTGGGTAAGATTGCCAGCTGTGACGCCGCCGACGCCCAGCGCGCTGTTGAAAACGCCCGCGCCACTTTCAATTCCGGCGTCTGGTCGCGCCTGGCGCCGACCAAACGCAAAGCCACCATGATCCGTTTCGCCGGCCTGCTCAAACAGCACGCCGAAGAGTTGGCCCTGCTTGAAACCCTGGACATGGGCAAGCCGATCAGCGACTCCCTGTACATCGACGTTCCCGGCGCGGCGCAAGCCCTGAGCTGGAGCGGTGAAGCCATCGACAAGATCTACGACGAAGTCGCCGCCACCCCGCACGATCAGTTGGGTCTGGTAACTCGCGAACCGGTCGGCGTGGTTGGCGCCATCGTGCCGTGGAACTTCCCGCTGATGATGGCCTGCTGGAAACTCGGCCCGGCGCTGTCCACCGGCAACTCGGTAATCCTCAAGCCATCCGAAAAATCGCCGCTGACGGCTATTCGCATCGCGGCCCTGGCCGTTGAAGCCGGCATCCCGAAAGGCGTGCTGAACGTGCTGCCGGGTTACGGTCACACGGTCGGCAAGGCCCTGGCCCTGCACAACGATGTCGACACCTTGGTGTTCACCGGTTCGACCAAGATCGCCAAGCAACTGCTGATCTACTCCGGCGAATCGAACATGAAGCGCGTCTGGCTTGAAGCCGGCGGCAAGAGCCCGAACATCGTGTTCGCCGATGCCCCGGACCTGCAAGCCGCAGCCGAAGCCGCCGCCGGCGCCATTGCCTTCAACCAGGGCGAAGTCTGCACCGCCGGTTCGCGTCTGCTGGTCGAGCGTTCAATCAAGGACACTTTCTTGCCGCTGGTAATCGAAGCGCTGAAAACCTGGAAGCCGGGCAACCCACTGGACCCGGCGACCAACGTCGGCGCTCTGGTCGATACCCAGCAGATGAACACCGTGCTGTCCTACATCGAGTCTGGCCACACCGACGGCGCCAAACTGGTGGCGGGCGGCAAGCGCATTCTTCAGGAAACCGGTGGCACCTATGTTGAGCCGACGATTTTCGACGGCGTCAGCAATGCGATGAAAATCGCTCAGGAAGAAATCTTCGGCCCAGTGCTGTCGGTGATCACTTTCGATACCGCCGAAGAAGCCGTTGCGATCGCTAACGACACGCCATACGGCCTGGCCGCAGCGGTGTGGACCAAGGACATCTCCAAGGCTCACCTGACCGCCCGTGCGCTGCGTGCCGGTAGCGTCTGGGTCAACCAATACGATGGCGGCGACATGACCGCGCCGTTCGGTGGCTTCAAGCAGTCGGGTAACGGCCGCGACAAGTCGCTGCACGCGTTCGACAAGTACACCGAGCTGAAGGCGACCTGGATCAAGTTGTAAGTCGGTTTTCTTAACGACGTAGATCCCTTGTGGGAGCGAGCCTGCTCGCGATAGCGGTGTGACAGTCGACATCAATGTTGAATGTTGTTCCGTCATCGCGAGCAGGCTCGCTCCCACATTGTTTTGTGTGGTGCCAAAAAATAATCCACAGGAGCGTGGAACATGCGTTGGGCGACTTATTTCGCCGTGTTGGCGTCTGTCTTGAGTGTCGGCCTGGCCTTGGGCGTCAGCATGCCGCTGGTGTCCTTTCGCCTGGAAAGCTGGGGCTACGGTTCATTTGCCATTGGTGTGATGGCAGCCATGCCGGCCATTGGCGTGCTGCTGGGCGCGAAGATCTCCAGCCATCTGGCGGCGCGTCTGGGCACGGCCAATCTGATGCGTATGTGCCTGTGGGGCGGGGCTTTGTCCATCGGTTTGCTGGCGCTGTTGCCAAGCTATCCGATCTGGTTGCTGTTGCGGTTGATGATCGGGGTGATCCTGACACTGGTCTTTATCCTCGGTGAAAGCTGGATCAATCAACTGGTGGTCGAGCAATGGCGCGGGCGGCTGGTGGCGTTGTACGGCAGCAGTTATGCGTTGAGCCAGCTGGCCGGACCACTGCTGCTTGGCGTGTTGGGCACGGATCACGATTACGGATTCTGGGTCGGCGTCGGCTTGCTCATGGCGGCTCCGCTCCTGTTGCTGGGTCGCAGCGGCGCGCCCACCAGCGAAGCCTGCAGCGTGACCTTCAGCGACTTGCTGGGCTTCTGCCGTGGCTTGCCGGCGATTGCCTGGGCGGTGTCGTTGTTCGCGGCGTTTGAAGCGATGATCCTGACTTTGTTGCCGGTCTATTGCCTGCGTCAGGGCTTCAGCACGGACATCGCACTGGCGATGGTCAGCACCGTGGTGGTCGGTGATGCCTTGCTGCAATTGCCGATTGGCGCGCTGGCGGATCGCTTGTCCCGTCGCACGCTGTTCACCGGGTGCGCTGTGGTGTTGCTGGTGTCGAGCCTGGCGATTCCGTTGCTCATCGATACGTTGCTGATCTGGCCGCTTTGGGTGTTGTTCGGTGCCAGTGCCGGCGGGCTGTTCACCTTGTCACTGATCCTGATCGGCGAGCGCTATCGTGACGATGCGCTGGTGCGGGCCAATGCGCATATCGCGCAGTTGTGGGGAATTGGTTGCCTGGTCGGACCGCTGGCGGCTGGCGCCGGCAGCCAATGGATCAGCGGACATGCGTTGCCGTTGCTGATGGCGGCGGGTGCATTGGGTCTGGTGATTCTGTTGTCGCGACAAGGCGCGTTTGGCGCGGTGACTGAGCCTGCTTGACGCTGAACTTCCAGTCAGCTAATCGCCCTGTCAGAGCATCCGCTCCAAACCTACTGTCGTGCTCATCCAAGCCTCGAACCGCCGCCACAAACTTCCCGGCTCCTTGGTCAGGGTGTGCAGCTTGCCGTTGTCTTCGGTGACCCAGACAACATTGCCGTTTTCCAGCTTCGCCTGATAACTCAGGGCCGGCGCCATGCCCTGCATCGCCAGTTCGCGAACACGGGCTGCCAGCTCGGGGCTGTCCACCAGCACGCCGACTTCGGTGTTCCACAGCACCGAGCGCGGGTCGAAATTGAACGAACCGACAAAGGACTTCTGTTGGTCGAAGATCATCGCCTTGCTGTGCAGGCTGGAATCGGAGCCTCGGTAGGCCTTGCTGTGAAACACATGCGGACCGCTGCCGCCACCCGCACCAGGCTGGCGCCGCAGTTCGAACAACTGCACGCCGTGTTCCAGCAACGCCTTGCGATACGGCGCATAACCGCCGTGCACGGCCGGCACGTCAGTGGCTTCCAACGAGTTGGTCAGCAGCTTCACCGACACCCCGGCGTCGGCGCGGCCAGTCAGGTACACCAGCCCCGGCTGTCCGGGGACGAAGTACGCCGAGATCATGATCAGCTCTTTGCTGACACCTTTGAGCTCGGGCGCCAACTGCGTGGTCAGCAGCAAATGCGGATCAGGTTCGCCCTTGGCCAATACCTTGCTCGGCGCGTCCCATAGCGCCTGGTTCCAGGCCCAGATCAGCTCCCGGCGCCAAATGTCCAGACGCGGATGGGTGGTGAACCTCATGAGTTGCTGATAGAGCGCGTGATTCTGTTTGCGGGTTTCTCGCAGTGACTCTTCCAGCTGCGTGCGTGTGTTTTCCAGGTCCTTTGCGGTGGGCCTGCTTGAGAGAAACTCGTCGATCGGCTTGCTCAGCGCACTGTTCCAGTATTGGTCGAAACTGTGCCCGAGCTGTTCAGCGACCGGCCCTACGCTGAGCATGTCGATGTCGGTGAAATTCAGATTGGGTTCGGCATCGAAATACTCATCCCCCAGATTGCGTCCGCCCACAATGGCCACGCTGTTGTCCGCCAGCCACAGCTTGTTGTGCATGCGTCGGTGCTGCTGCGAGAGGTTGAGCACCCGTCCGGCGGTGCGTGTCACGCCCGTGCTGCGGCCAAGGTTCAGCGGGTTGAACAGACGAATCTGGATGTGCGGATGCGCCGCCAGTGTCGCGATGATCTGGTCGAGGCCATCGCTGGTGGTGTCATCGAGCAGGATCCGTACGCGTACGCCACGGTCGGCAGCTTTCAGCAGCTCCTCAACCAGCATCCGCGTGCTGATGCCGTCATGAACGATGTAGTACTGCAAATCGAGGCTGCTTTGAGCGTTGCGGATCAACTCGGCGCGGGCGGTGAAAGCTTCGGTGCTGTTGGACAACAGGCGAAAGCCTGACTGCCCTTGGTGGGGCGCGGCCTGGGCCTGGATCGAGCGGCCGAATGCCGAGTCGCTGGCGGGCAACGCCTGGCTCGGTTCGCGAGGAACGTCGAGAGTTGCGCAGCCACCAAGAAACGAGGCGAGTAACAGAAGAGCGGGCAGTGGCTGTCTGAATCTCACGTGAGATCGTTCCGAGTGGCGGCAGTTGTCGGCATATGGACGCTGGTTTTGCGAGAAAGGTCAGTCTGGCGTTCAGTCGTTTTGCGCCAGTAGTTTGATGGCGGCCGCGCCGACCTTGCGCACCGCGTCTTCGATCTGCGGCGTTGGCTTGGCAGCGTAGTTCATGCGCAGGCAATTGCGGTATTTACCCGAGGCGGAAAAGATACTGCCGACTGCAATCTGTACGCCTTGATCGTGCAGGTCACGATTCAGTTTCAGGGTATCGAAGCCTTCCGGCAGTTCAACCCACAGCATGAAGCTGCCTTGCGGACGGCTGGCGCGGGTGCCAGCGGGGAAGTAGCGGGTGACCCAGTCAATCATCAGGTCGCGATTGCGCTGGTATTGCGTGCGCATCCGCCGCAAATGCGGTTCGAAATGCCCAGCCTTGAGAAATTCGGCAATGGCAATCTGCGGCTGCGGCGCGGTAGAGCCGGTGCTGATGTATTTCATGTGCAGCACCCGTTCCAGATACCGCCCGGGAGCAACCCAGCCAATACGCAAGCCCGGCGCCAGCGTCTTGGAAAAAGAGCTGCAAAGCAGGACGCGGCCGTCCTCGTCGAAAGATTTGATCGTGCGCGGGCGTGGATAGCTGTAGGAAAGTTCGCCATACACATCGTCTTCGATGATCGCCACGTCGAAACGCTGTGCAAGCGTCAACAACGCACGTTTTCGCGACTCCGGCATGATGTAGCCCAGCGGGTTGTTGCAGTTTGGGGTCAACTGTATGGCCTTGATCGGCCATTGTTCCAGGGCCAGTTCGAGTGCATCGAGGCTGATCCCGGTGATCGGGTCGGTCGGGATTTCCAGGGCCTTCATGCCCAGGCCCTTGAGGGTCTGCATGGCGCCGTGAAAGCTCGGCGAGTCCACGGCCACGATGTCGCCGGGCTCACAAATGGAGCGAATGCTGGTGGACAGCGCTTCGTGGCAACCCGTGGTAATCACCAGGTCGCTGGCAGTCAATTGGCAGCCGGAATCGAGCATCAGGCGGGCGATCTGCTCGCGCAGTTCGAGGGTGCCGTAGATGTTGTCGTAATACAGGCCTGGCATGTCCTGGCGGCGACTGATTCGCGCAAGGTTGCGCAGCAGTGGTTTCATGGTCGGCGTGGTGATGTCCGGCATGCCGCGCCCCAATTGCACAACATCCTTGCGCGGCACGGCGCGGATCAGCTCCAGCACCTGATCCCATTGCGAAATATCCACTGGGCGCTGGGCCGGGCGGCCAATCGCCGGCAACTCGGGCAGCTCGCGACCCGCCGGTACGAAATAGCCGGACTTGGGTTTGGGCGTCGCCAGCCCGCTGTCTTCCAGCATGCGATACGCCTGCTGGACCGTGCTCAGGCTGACGCCATGTTCAACACTCAATGCCCGCACCGAGGGCAGCCGGTCACCGGGGCGATAGAAGCCCTGTTCGATACGCGTGCCGAGCAATTCGGCGAGGTTTACGTAAAGGGTCATGGCGCAGTCTCGGTTTGGATGATTCGGTTAACCAGTACAGATGGGGCAAAAATACAGGATTCAGTGGTGGAAGCACCTTATCTGTATGGAGTTAATACAGTTGTGTTGAATCTGTAATGCTTTTCGCCGTCCGCGCATCATGAAAGCTCTCGCTACCCAAGTAAACAGGAGCAATCAAAATGAACGGCTTGAGCGATGTGCGGCTGACGTTACACAGTCAGGAACTGGCGGCAGGGCAATACAACGGTGCGCGCGCTGCGGTCATGCGCAACGCACCGTGCGGCCTGAGTCGCTGGGGTCTGTTCTGGCATCGCCTGCACACGCGCAAGATGTTGCTTGAGCTGACGCCGGAGCAACTCAGGGATGTCGGGTTGAGTCGCGAGCAGGCGCGGGAGGAGGGGCTGAAACCCTTCTGGCGGATCTGAGTTTTGCGGTGTTCTTGCGAGCCTCTTCGCGGGCAAGCCCGCTCCCACAGTGGTTTTTGGTGTCCACAACTTTTGTGTTCACCACCCAACCCTGTGGGAGCGGGCTTGCCCGCGATGGCGTCCGCATGAGCGCAGCAAGTCTTTCAGACCAACTCTTTAAGCCGATGCCACAACATCCCCAACGCCAACAATGGCGAACGCAAATGCTTGCCCCCGGGGAAGGTGACATGGGGAACCCGGGCGAACAGATCAAACCCTCCACTCTGCTGACCACTGATAGCTTCAGCCAACAACTTGCCCGCCAAGTGCGTGGCATTTACCCCATGGCCCGAATACGCCTGGGCGTAATACACATTCGGCTGATCCTTGAGTCGACCGATCTGCGGCAATCGATTCGCACCAATGCCGATCATCCCGCCCCATTGATAGTCGATCTTCACCTCGGCCAGTTGCGGGAAAACTTCCAGCATCTTCGGGCGCATGTAGGCACCGATGTTCTTCGGGTCGCGGCCCGAATAGTGGCAAGCGCCACCGAATAACAAACGCCGATCCGCCGAAAGCCGATAGTAATCCAGCGCCACCCGCTGATCGCAGACAGCCATGTTCTGCGGCAGCAACGAGTGGGCCAGCGCTTCACTCAACGGCTCGGTGGCGATGATGTAGCTGCCGGCGGGCAGCACCTTGCCGCTGAGTTCGGGATTGAGTTCGTTGAGGTAGGCGTTGCAGCCCAGCACCAGTGTCTTCGCACGCACCGAGCCTTGGGCGGTATGGACCTTGACCTCGGGGCCGTACTCGATGCGGGTCACGGCCGATTGTTCGAACAGTTTCACCCCCAGCTGCTGCGCAGCCGCCGCTTCGCCCAGAGCCAGGTTCAGCGGGTGCAGATGGCCGGAGCCCATGTCGATCAAGCCGCCGACGTAGCGGTCGGAACCCACCACCGAGTGTATTTCATTGGCTTGCAGCAGACGGGTCTCGTAGCGGTAACCGAGGCTGCGCAGTTCTTCGGCGTCCTCGGCAAAACCTTCGAGATCGCGAGGCTTGTTCGCCAGATCGCAATAGCCCCAGGTCAGGTCGCAGGGGATCTGAAAACGCCCGATCCGTTGTCGGACTATTTCTACCGCTTCCAGGCCCATGAGTTTCATCTGACGCACACCGTCCACACCGATGAAATTGGCGAACTGATCGAGGCCGTGACCGACGCCGCGAATCAACTGCCCGCCATTGCGTCCGCTGGCGCCCCAGCCGATCTTGTGCGCTTCCAGTAGCACCACGCTGAAGCCGCGTTCGGCCAGCTCCAGCGCCGTATTGAGCCCCGAAAAACCGCCGCCGACCACGCACACATCGGCCACCTGCTCACCTTGCAACACCGGATGATCGGGTTGCGGCAGGCTGCTGGCCGCGTAATAAGAGGCGGCGTGCCGGTGGCTTGGGGCAGGTTGCTGGGCACGGGCATTCATGTGCGTCGTCCTGATTCTTGTGTCTAGAAAATTTGACGGAGCATAAGCCGGACCTTCCGGCACGGGCAACATTGGTCGGTTGCTGCTGTCTGGATCGGGGCTTTTGCGTCAGAATCCCGGTCTATCCCGCCATTGGTTAGCGCTTCGATGAGTTGCAACAGTCAGAAAATTCGCACGCTGCGCCAACAGATTCCCTCGTTCGAGTGCGTACCCGGCTGTCATGACTGCTGTGGCCCGGTCACCACTTCACCGGAAGAAATGTCGCGCCTGCCGCGCAAGACCCGGGCCGAGCAGGATGCGGCGATGGACGAACTCAATTGTGTGCATCTGGGGCCCAACGGCTGCACGGTGTATGACGAACGGCCGCTGATTTGCCGGCTGTTCGGTACGACCAAGACGTTGCCTTGCCCCAATGGGCGGGGACCGGTGGAGTTGATTCATCCACGGGTGGAGAAGCAGATTCATGAGTACATGGCGTCTACCCGGCAGGTCCTCGTCTGAGGGAAGACCGAGGTTTGATCGTTCCCACGCTCCGCGTGGGAATGCCTCTCCGGACGCTCTACGTTCGGCTCTGGATGGGACGCAGAGCGTCCCGGGCTGCATTCCCACGCAGAGCGTGGGAACGATCTTTGTGGGCTCAATCCGGAATCGGCAGGCTAAGGCTCTCTTTCACCTCTTCCATCACGATATAGCTCTTGGATTCGCGCACATGCGGCAGCTTGAGCAGAATGTCGCCCAGCAGCTTGCGGTACGAGGCCATCTCGGAAATCCGCGCCTTCACCAGGTAGTCGAAATCCCCTGATACCAGGTGGCATTCCAGCACATGGGGCAGTTTGAGCACCGCGCGTCGGAACTCCTCGAAAGTATCGCCCGACTTGTAATCCAGACTGATCTCGACGAACACCAGGAGACTACCCTTGAGGTGCTGCGGATTGAGCCGGGCGTTGTAGCCCATGATGATCCCTTCACGCTCCAGGCGCCGCACCCGTTCGGTACACGGCGTGGTCGAGAGCCCGACCTTTTCCCCAAGCTCGGTGAAGGAGATGCGTCCGTCCGCTTGCAGGATCCGCAGGATGTTGCGGTCGATCTTGTCCAGCTCACGTTTGGTTTGAGTGTTGGTACGCATAGGGGATGCGCCTCCGTGAAAAGGGTTTTTGCCGAGAATTCTCGCCAAATATAGGCAGTTATATAGTGAAATGCACTGCCTAATCTTTTTTACACTGCGCACATCAATGCTCTACAACTACGAACGTCAGCGGCAAGCCGCGATGAGGGATATGAAAATGCGCGTTATGGTCTTGGGTAGCGGCGTCATCGGTACCACCAGTGCTTATTATCTGGCGCGTGCCGGGTTCGAAGTCGTGGTGGTGGACCGTCAGCCGGCCGCTGCCATGGAGACCAGTTTCGCCAACGCCGGGCAGGTCTCGCCGGGTTATGCCTCGCCGTGGGCCGCGCCGGGCGTGCCGCTCAAGGCCATCAAGTGGCTGCTGCAGCGCCACGCACCACTGGCGATCAAGGCAACTGCCGACATCGATCAATACCTGTGGATGGCGCAGATGCTGCGCAACTGCACGGCCAACCGTTATGCGGTGAACAAGGAGCGCATGGTCCGTCTGTCCGAGTACAGCCGTGACTGCCTCGACGAATTGCGCGCTGAAACCGGCATTGCCTACGAAGGCCGCAGCCTGGGCACGACCCAGCTGTTCCGCACTCAGGCCCAGCTTGATGGCGCGGCGAAAGATATCTCCGTGCTGAAAGAGTCAGGCGTACCGTTCGAACTGCTCGACCGCGCCGGCATTGCCCGCGTTGAGCCGGCACTGGCCAACGTCACCGACATCCTCGCCGGTGCCCTGCGTCTGCCGAACGATCAGACGGGCGACTGTCAGATGTTCACCACTCGCCTGGCCGAAATGGCCGTCAAAATGGGCGTGGAATTCCGTTTCGGCCAGGATATCCAGAAGCTCGATTTCGCCGGTGACCGCATCAACGGCGTGTGGATCGACGGCAAGCTCGAAACCGCAGACCGCTACGTGCTGGCCCTCGGCAGCTACTCGCCGCAATTGCTCAAGCCACTGGGGATCAAGGCGCCGGTGTACCCGCTCAAGGGTTACTCGCTGACCGTGCCGATCACCAACCCGGCGATGGCCCCTACGTCGACCATTCTCGACGAGACCTACAAGGTCGCGATTACCCGTTTCGACAACCGCATCCGCGTTGGCGGCATGGCTGAAATCGCCGGTTTTGACCTGTCGCTGAACCCGCGTCGGCGCGAAACCCTGGAGATGATCGTCAACGACCTCTATCCTCAGGGCGGCGATCTGGCCCAGGCCAGTTTCTGGACCGGTCTGCGCCCGACTACTCCGGACGGCACCCCAATTGTTGGCGCCACACCGTTCAAGAATCTGTTCCTGAACACCGGTCACGGCACACTCGGCTGGACCATGGCTTGTGGCTCCGGCCGCTTGCTGGCTGACCTGATGGCGAAGAAAACGCCGCAGATCAGCGCCGAAGGCCTCGATATTTCCCGTTACGGTAAAAAAACCCAGGAGTCCGCAAAACATGTCAATCCAGCGCCAGCTCACCAATGAGCGCATGAGCCAGATCGTCAACCATAACGGTACGGTGTATCTGGCAGGGCAAGTCGGCGACGATATGAGCGCCGGGATTGAACAGCAGACCCGTGAAACCCTCGCCAACATCGAGCGCTTGCTGGATCTGGCCGGGACCGACAAGAACCACTTGCTGTCGGTGACGATTTACCTGAAAGACATTGATGCGCACTTCGAAGGCATGAATGCGGTGTGGGACAAGTGGCTGCCAAAAGGCGTCGCCCCGGCCCGCGCGACTGTCGAGTCGAAGCTGTGTGAACCCGAGATCCTGGTTGAGCTGTCGGTTGTCGCCGCTCTGCCATAAGCCTGCAAGAAAGATCCCTCTTCCGGTGCTGGTGGCGGTTCACGCCGCCAGCCAGCGCCGGTTTTTTATTCCCATGACCGCCTAGAAGTCTGCCGCCATGCGTCCAGCCCGTGCCCTGATCGACCTTCAAGCCCTGCGTCACAACTACCAGATCGCCCGTGAAATCACCGGGGCCAAAGCCCTCGCGGTGATCAAGGCCGATGCCTACGGCCATGGCGCGGTGCGTTGTGCCCAGGCGCTGGAAGCCGAGGCGGACGGATTCGCCGTGGCGTGTATCGAAGAGGCGTTAGAGCTGCGTGCCGCCGGTATTCGTGCGCCGGTACTGTTGCTCGAAGGTTTTTTCGAAGCCGATGAACTGTCGCTGATCGTCGAGCATGATTTCTGGTGCGTGGTGCATTCGTTGTGGCAGCTCGAAGCCATCGAGAAAGCCACGCTGAGCCAGCCGATCACGGTCTGGCTCAAGCTCGATTCGGGCATGCACCGCGTGGGGCTGCACCCAAAGGATTATCAGGCGGCCTATCAACGGCTGCTGGCCAGCGGCAAGGTGGCGAAGATTGTGCTGATGAGCCACTTCGCCCGGGCCGACGAGCTGCACGATCAGGCCAGTGCCGAGCAAGTCGCGGTGTTTGAAGCAGCGCGTAAAGGCTTGTCGGCCGAGATCAGTCTGCGCAACTCGCCAGCGGTGCTGGGTTGGCCACAGATTCCGAGCGATTGGGTTCGTCCCGGCATCATGCTCTACGGCGCGACGCCGTTCGAGGAAGCCAACGCCGTGGCATCGCGCCTGCAACCGGTGATGACGCTGGAATCGAAGGTGATCTGCGTGCGCGAACTGCCGGCCGGTGAACCGATTGGTTACGGTGCCAAATTCATTACGCCAAAGCCGATGCGTGTCGGCGTGGTGGCCATGGGTTATGCCGATGGTTATCCGCGCCAGGTGCCGACCGGCACGCCGGTGTTGGTTGCCGGGCAACGCAGTCAGTTGATCGGCCGGGTGTCGATGGACATGCTCTGTATCGACCTGACCGATGTGCCGCAGGCCGGTCTGGGCTCGACTGTCGAGTTGTGGGGCAAAAACATCCTCGCCAGTGATGTCGCGGCAGCTGCCGGGACGATTCCTTACCAGATCTTCTGCAACCTGCGCCGGGTGCCAATGCTCTATTCCGAGGGTTAAGGCCAAACGCTGCGAACCGGAAGTCGCCTTGCTAAACAGGATTCAGGTCCAAGTGTTGTAAATACTGAACGCTCTCGCCATGATAACGCTCAATATTCAAACAACCTGAATCCCTGGAGGCGCTAGCATTGGACGTCGGTGAACGACTGCAATCCATCCGTAAGCTCAAAGGACTTTCCCAGCGTGAGCTCGCCAAGCGCGCGGGTGTGACCAACAGCACGATTTCGATGATCGAGAAGAACAGCGTCAGTCCCTCGATCAGTTCGCTGAGGAAAGTCCTGGGCGGGATTCCCATGTCCATGGTCGAGTTCTTTTCCGAAGAAATCCTGCAGGAAAAACCGACGCAGATCGTCTACAAAGCCAACGAGCTGATCGATATTTCCGATGGCGCAGTGACCATGAAACTGGTCGGCCGGGCTCATCCGAGCCGGGCTATTGCATTCCTCAATGAAATCTACCCGCCTGGCGCCGACACCGGTGACGAGATGCTCACCCATGAGGGCGAGGAAACCGGGATTTTGCTCGAAGGGCGACTGGAATTGGTGGTCGGACTCGAAACTTTTGTGCTCGAAGCCGGCGACAGCTACTACTTTGAAAGTACCAAGCCACACCGTTTCCGTAATCCGTTCGATGCGCCGGCGCGACTAATCAGCGCAGCCACGCCAGCCAATTTCTAAGAGAAGAGGCGTCCTGCCAGTATGGCGGCGGCACCCGAAGCGTTTTTCCGCCGCGTCACAAGACCCCTTCGACTTTGGGGTTGTTTCAGTGCGGCGGGCTTACCGTTATACTTGCGCCCGCCTGCGAACCGTGGCCGTGGGCGTGACTAGCCACCATTGAGGGTGAACGCGTGAACCTAATTATGAAAATGCTGGCTGCACCAGCAACCGTATTGGCCCTATGGGCTGTCAGCGCTCAAGCTGCGACGACCGACGATATTGCCAAGCGCCTTGAGCCCGTCGGCCAGGTCTGTGTGACAGGTCAAGAGTGCAAGGGGATGGAAGTGGCTGCCTCTGCTGGCGGCGGCGGTGCCAAAACCCCTGACGAAGTGATTGCAAAACATTGCAACGCTTGCCACGGCACCGGCCTGTTGGGCTCGCCGAAAATCGGCGACGCGGCGGACTGGGGCAAACGTGCCAAAGAGCAAGGCGGCCTTGACGGTCTGTTGGCCAAAGCCATCACCGGTATCAATTCCATGCCGCCAAAAGGCACCTGTGCCGATTGCTCCGATCCCGAGCTGAAAGGCGCGATCGAGAAGATGTCCGGCCTGAAATAAGCCTGCCTCCTCAACAAAAAGCCGCTTGCGAGCGGCTTTTTTGTGCCCGCAATTGAGCCTCACAGGCTATTCATTGCAGCAAAGACACGGCAAGCTCGGTCCAACCCCAATTCACGGAATGTAGGGAAGATCAGATGGTGCAGCTGTGTTCTATCGAGCAAGCGGTCGATGATGTGTTGGCGCGGTTGCCAGCGCATATCCACATGGGTCTGCCACTCGGTCTGGGTAAACCCAACCATTTCGTCAATGCGCTGTTCCAGCGCGTCGCGCAATTGCCCGAGCGGCAGCTGACGATCTACACCGCCCTGTGCCTGGGTCGTCCTGCCTTGGGCGACGGTTTGCAAAAGCGCTTTCTCGAACCGTTCATCGAGCGGGTGTTTGGCGACTATCCGGAACTGGATTTCCTCGCGGGACTGCAACACGACAGCCTGCCGAGCAACATTCATGTGCATCAATTCTTCATGCAACCGGGCAGTCTTCTCCATAGCGCGTCGGCCCAGCAGGATTACGTCAGCAGCAACTACAGCCATGCCGCGCGGGACATCAATGCCGCCGGTTTGAATCTGGTGGCGCAATTGGTGGCCAGCCATGGCGAGCATCCCGATCGCCTGAGTCTGAGCTGCAACCCGGACATCACCCTCGACCTGTTTCCGATGATCGCCAAACGGCGGGCGGCGGGGGAGACGATTCTGCTGGTCGGCCAGGTGCACAACGACCTGCCCTACATGCCGGGGGATGCGGAAGTCGGCATCGACGCGTTCGACCTGCTGATCGACGAGAAGGACAACAGCACGTTGTTCTCGACGCCGAACATGCCGGTCGGGTTCCAGGATCACTTCATCGGCCTGCACGCCAGCACACTGGTGCGCGATGGCGGCACGTTGCAGATCGGCATTGGCTCCATGGGCGATGCCCTGACCGCCGCCTTATTGGCGCGGCAGGCTGACAATGACGGCTACAAGGCCTTGCTGGCAGATATCAATCTGAGCCAGTGGGCGCAATTGATTGACCGCGAAGGCGGTGTCGAGCCCTTCGCCAAAGGCCTCTACGGTTGCAGTGAAATGTTCGTCAACGGTTTGCTGGTGCTGGCCGACGCCGGGATCGTGCGGCGCAAGGTCTACCCGGATGTGCCCACCCAGCAACAGGCGAATGCCGGCACCCTGGACGAGGCCGCGCAAAACGACGGCATTTCGGTGCACGGCGGGTTCTTCCTCGGGCCGCGCAGTTACTACGAGCGCTTGCGCGAACTGCCGCAAAACAAGCGGCTCGAATTCAACATGACCCGCATCAGCTACATCAACGAGCTCTACGGTCAGGAAGAACTCAAACGCTTGCAGCGCCTCGATGCGCGCTTCATCAACACCGTGTTCACCATGACCCTGCTCGGCGCAGGCGTGGCCGATCAACTGGAAGACGGTCGGGTGCTCAGCGGCGTTGGCGGGCAATACAACTTCGTCGCCCAGGGCCATGCGCTGGAAGGCGCGCGTTCGGTGTTGATCCTGCGCAGCTGGCGCGAGGCAGGGGGTGAAGTCAGTTCGAACATCGTCTGGGAATACGGCCACTGCACGATCCCGCGGCATTTGCGCGACATCGTGGTGACCGAGTACGGCATCGCCGATTTACGTGGCAAGACCGACGCGGCGGTGATCGAGGCGTTGCTCAACATCAGCGACTCTCGCTTCCAGCCGGGGTTGATCGAGCAGGCGCAAAGCGTTGGCAAGTTGCCGAAGAATTTCCGTATCGATCCGCGTTTTGCCGACAACAGTCCGCAGCGTTTGCAGGAGATCCGGGCACAGCACCCGAACCTGTTTCCGGAATATCCGCTGGGGTGTGATTTCACTGAAGTGGAGCGGGATCTGTTGCGGGCGCTGAACTGGCTGAAGAGCAAATTCAAGCTGACGGAGATTCTCGAACTGGGCAAGGCCGCGCTGGATGCGCCGGAGCCTGCGGCGTTCCCCGAGCATCTGGAGCGGATGCAGCTGACCAATCCTGAAGGGCTGAAAGAGGACCTGTTTCAGCGACTGCTGCTCACCGGCCTGAAAGCCACCACGCAAACCTGATCGTTCCCACGCTCTGCGTGGGAATGCCTCTTCGGACGCTCCGCGTTCGGCTCTGGATGGGACGCAGAGCGTCCCGGGCTGCATTCCCACGCAGAGCGTGGGAACGATCTTCAGCGGGGTTATTCGATGAAAGTGACGACACCGCCGGCCAGCGACTGAACGCGCGCCAGGGATTCAACCCGATAACCCTGCGCATCCAGTTCCGCACGGCCGCCCTGGAACGACTTCTCGATCACGATCCCCAAACCGGCAACCGTAGCGCCAGCCTGTTTGATGATCGAGATCAGCGCTTGCGATGCCTTACCGTTGGCCAGGAAGTCATCGATGATCAGCACGCGGTCGCTGCTGGTCAGGTGGCGCGGGGAGATCGCCACGGTGCTTTCGGTCTTCTTGGTGAACGAGTAGACGGTCGCCGACAGCAGGTTTTCAGTCAGGGTCAGGGACTGCTGCTTGCGGGCGAAGATCACCGGCACGCCGAGGTTCAGACCGGTCATGATCGCCGGAGCGATGCCCGAGGCTTCGATGGTGACGATCTTGGTGATGCCCGAGTCCTTGAACAGCGTGGCGAATTCGTCGCCGATCAGCTTCATCAGGGCCGGGTCGATCTGGTGGTTCAGAAAGGCGTCGACTTTCAGGACCTGGTCGGAAAGCACGATGCCTTCTTCGCGAATTTTCTTGTGCAGTGCTTCCATGAAGCTTTCCTCTAAGGACGGCTGTGCGTCCAAGGCTGGTTAAAAAGTAGTCGATTCTAGCGCTTTAACATCGCGCGTATATCCGCCAATGCGGTATTGCCGCGAACGGCTTTGACCTCGACGGGCGTGTCGTCGGTGCCTTCCCAGGCCAGATCGTCCGGCGGCAACTCATCGAGGAAGCGGCTCGGCGCGCAATCGATAATCTCGCCGTATTGCTTGCGCTTGGCGGCGAAGGTGAAGGCCAGGGTCTGACGCGCCCGGGTAATCCCGACGTAGGCCAGTCGGCGTTCTTCTTCGATGGTGTCGGCTTCGATGCTGGAGCGGTGCGGGAGGATTTCCTCTTCCATGCCCATGATGAACACGTAAGGGAATTCCAGGCCTTTGGAGGCGTGCAAGGTCATCATCTGCACACCTTCGGCGCCGTCTTCCTCTTCCTGCTGACGTTCCAGCATGTCGCGCAGTACCAGTTTGCCGATGGCGTCTTCGACGGTCATCTCGCCTTCTTCGTCCTTCTCCAGCGTGTTCTTCAACGCTTCGATCAGGAACCAGACGTTGCCCATGCGGTAATCGGCGGCCTTGTCGCTGGAGCTGTTGGTGCGCAGCCAGTTCTCGTAGTCGATGTCCATGACCATGCTGCGCAGCGCCGAGATCGGGTCTTCCCCGGCGCACTGTTCGCGCACCTTGTCCATGAAGCGCTTAAAGCGCGACAGGCGATCGGTGAAGCGCGCATCCAGGTGTTCGCCCAGGCCGATTTCATCGGTGGCGGCGTACATCGAGATCTTGCGTTCGGTGGCGTAGTTGCCCAGTTTTTCCAGCGTGGTCGAACCGATCTCCCGGCGCGGAACGTTGATCACCCGCAGGAAGGCGTTGTCGTCATCCGGGTTCACGATCAGGCGGAAGTAGGCCATCAGGTCTTTCACTTCCTGGCGGCCGAAAAAGCTGTTGCCGCCCGACAGTCGATACGGAATCTGGTGGTGTTGCAGCTTCAGCTCGATCAGCTTGGCCTGGTAGTTACCGCGATACAGGATCGCGAAATCGCTGTATGGCCTGTCCGTGCGCAAGTGCAGGGTCAGCAGTTCCACGGCCACGCGCTCGGCTTCGGCGTCTTCGTTGCGGCAGCGGATTACGCGGATCTCGTCGCCGTGGCCCATTTCGCTCCACAGTTGCTTTTCGAATTCGTGCGGGTTGTTCGAGATCAGCACGTTGGCGCACCGCAGGATGCGGCTGGTGGAGCGATAGTTCTGCTCCAGCATGACCACTTTCAGGGACGGGTAGTCGTCCTTGAGCAGCATCAGGTTTTCCGGCCGCGCCCCGCGCCAGGCGTAGATCGACTGGTCATCGTCGCCCACCACGGTGAACTGGTTGCGCGTGCCGATCAGCAACTTCACCAGAAGATACTGGCTGGCGTTGGTGTCCTGGTATTCGTCCACCAGCAGGTAGCGGACTTTGTTCTGCCACTTTTCGAGAATGTCGGCGTGTTCCTGGAACAGCTTCACCGGCAACAGGATCAAGTCGTCGAAGTCCACCGCGTTGAACGCCTTGAGCGTGCGCTGATAGTGGGTGTAGACGATGGCGGCGGTCTGTTCTTTGGGGTTGCGTGCGTTTTCCAGGGCTTCGGCCGGCAGGATCAGGTCGTTTTTCCACGAGCCGATCATGTTCTTGATCTCGTCGACGCCATCGTCGCCGGCGTATTCCTTCTGCATGATGTCGGTCATCAGGGCTTTGACGTCGGTCTCGTCGAAAATCGAGAAGCCCGGTTTGTAGCCCAGCCGCACGTGTTCCTTGCGGATGATGTTCAGGCCCAGGTTGTGGAAGGTGCACACGGTCAGGCCACGGCCTTCGCCGCCCTTGAGCAGGGTGCCGACCCGTTCCTTCATCTCGCGCGCGGCCTTGTTGGTGAAGGTCATGGCGACGATGTACTGGGCGCGGATGCCGCAGTTCTGGACCAAGTGCGCAATTTTGCGAGTGATCACGCTGGTCTTGCCGGAGCCTGCACCGGCGAGCACCAAAAGAGGGCCGCCGACGTAGCTCACGGCTTCTTGCTGCCGGGGATTGAGTCGGGACATGCGTAGTCAGGGAGTCATTTATGAAATGGGCCGGCATTTTAACAGGCTCAGCGAATTGTGCTGCTCTCTCCGACTTGTGACGTACTGCGCTATCTCTATTTGCCGGTTTTGATACTTTCAAGCAGGATGCGCGGTGAATTTGCGGCTAATGTTCGTATTCCAGACACAAAGCCTCGCTTGATAACTGATGTCATTTGGTCATTGGTCATTGGTTAGCAGCGCGGCATAATGCCTGCCGCCTACATCTTTGCAGAGTCTAGGGAGCTAGCTTGTCTACGCCTGTCGAACCCTTGCGTTTGCTGCTACTGGCCGAAGAGCCAGCGTGGGCAGCGTTGTTGCGCGAGTGTCTGGCTCCGATGGGGAGCTCGGCCGTGCTCATCAGCGCTCCGAGTTGGGACTCGGTCAGCAGTCTGTTCGATGACAACCGCGGTGCGGTGTTGTTGACGATTCCTGCCCTTCAGCCTGCGCCCGGCCGTTGTAACCTGCCGACGGTGTTGCTGCTCGAGCACGAGCCGACGTCGCCGCCCGATGGCGTGAGCGACTGGCTGGTGCGCGATCATCTCGATCCCGGCATGCTGCGCCGTTGCTTGCGCCACGTGCGTGAGCGCGGTGTGCTGGAAAACACGTTGCAGCGTCTGGCCGAGCAAGACCCGCTCACCGGCATCGCCAACCGTCAGGGTTTCCAGACCTTGCTGGCAGCGCGTCTGGCGGAAAACGACGGCCGCGGCGTGGCCCTCGGTCACCTGGATCTCGACAATTTCCGTCACGCCAACGATGCCCTCGGTCATCAGGCCGGCGACCGGTTGATCCTGCAAGTGGTCGCGCGCCTGAAAAGTCAGCTTGAGGCCGGCGATCAACTGGCGCGACTGGGCAGCGACGAATTCGCCCTATTGATCGACACCCGTCGTGCGCCGCAACGCGCCGAATGGATGGCCGAACGCATCACCGAAGCCCTGGCCGAGCCTTACTGGGTCGATGGCGAAAGCCTGTTGATCGGTTCCAGCCTGGGCATCGCCCATGCGCGGGCTCAGGCAGGCGCCGACCCTCTGATGTGGCACGCGCACATCGCCATGCAGCAAGCCAAAAGCACTCAGGGCTGCACCTTTCATATCTTTAACGAACGCATCAACCGCAACGCCCGCAGCATGGCCGATCTCGAAAGCGAGCTGCGCCGGGCCTTGCGTCGTGACGAACTGGAGCTGCATTACCAGCCACGCCTGAACCTTGAGGACGGCAAAATCGTCGGCCTCGAAGCCCTGGTGCGCTGGCGCCATGCCGAGCGTGGTTTGCTGGCGCCCAGCGAATTCGTGCCGCTGGCCGAGCAAAGCGGTTTGATCGTGCCGCTTGGTTACTGGGTGATCTCCCGCGCCCTGCGCGACATGCAAGCCCTGCGCGAGCTCGGTTTGCCGGCGTTGCACATGGCGATCAACCTGTCGTTCCGTCAGTTCCAGGACAGCCAATTGTTGTCGACCCTGAGCCGGCTGATTGCCGAGCGCGGCGTCGAGGCGCAATGGCTGGAGTTTGAGCTGACCGAAACCGCGGTGATGCGCCGCAGCGATCTGGTGAAGCAGACCATGGATGCCCTCGGGCGACTGGGCGTGCGCTTCTCTCTGGATGACTTCGGCACCGGGTTCTCGTCCTTCGTGCACCTCAACAGCCTGCCGATTGCCTTGCTCAAGGTCGACAAAAGCTTTGTCGGCGGCATGGAAGAACGTGAAGAGAATCGCAAACTGGTCCACGCGATGATCAACCTGGCGCACAACCTCAATCTTGAAGTGGTGGCTGAAGGCGTGGAAACGCCAGAACAACTGGATTTGTTGCGTGGGTTTGGTTGCGATCAGGTGCAGGGTTACCTGATCAGCAAGCCGCTGCCACTGACGGAACTGGTTGAGTATTTGACGTTTGACTGCGACCAGCAGCCGGCGCTGGGTGTCGTGAGCTAAACGCGAACAACGGTGGGAGCAAGCGGGCTCGCTCCCACAAGGACGTCATTCGGTCTGAATGGCCTCGAAACGCTGCGACGCAGGCTCGCGCCGAATCATCCCTTTCATCTTCCACTCGAACGCCAGCGTCAGACTCACCGCCGCACACGCCAGGCCCAACGCCAACCCCCACCAGACGCCCGTTGGCCCCCAGTTCAAGTTGAACGCCATCCACCATGCGGCCGGTGCCCCGATCAGCCAATAGCAACCGAGCCCGACCAGAAAGGTGGTCTTGGCGTCCTTGAGCCCGCGAATGCAGCCCATGGCGATGGTTTGCGTACCGTCGAACAGTTCGAACCATGCGGCGACCGCCAGCAGGCTCACAGCCAGTTCAATCACGGGACGGAACGCCGGGTCGTTGTGGTCCAGGAACAGGCCGATCAACTGATTCGGCAGGAACCAGAAGACCATCGCAAACCCCAGCATCGCTGCTGCGCCAAAGGCAATCCCGACCCGGCCGGCCAGCCGCGCATCCAGCAACTGTCCGGCACCGTAATGCTGGCCGATGCGCATGGTGATCGCATAAGAAAGCCCCGCCGGAATCATGAACGCGACCGAGACGATTTGCAGGGCGATCTGGTGTGCGGCCAGCTGCGTGCTGCCCATGGTGCCCATGCACAGCGCCGCGAATGCAAACAACCCGACTTCCACCGCGTAAGTGCCGCCGATGGGCAGGCCGAGGCGCCACAGCTCTTTCAAGTACTGACGGTTGGGCCGCGACAGGCCCTGGCGCAGCGGATAAGCGTCGTAGGCTGGATGCCGACGGATGTGCAGCGCCAGCGCCACGGCCATCAGGTTGGCGACAATGGCCGTGACCAGGCCGATGCCCATCAGGCCCAGTTTTGGCAGGCCGAACATGCCGGTGATCAACGCATAGTTGAGCAGGAAGTTGGCCACGGTACCGCCCAGGCTGATGACCATCACCGGCGTCGCCCTGCCGATGGCGCTGGTGAATCCGCGCAAGGCCATGAAGCTCAGGTAGCCGGGTAGGGCAAAAGGCAGGATCAGCAAGAACTGGCCGGCGGCGTGGACGTTGGTTTCGGTCTGGCCAAACAGCAGCAACACCGGTTTGAGGTTCCACAGCAGCAACCCGGCCACCAGCGCCATCAGCCAGGCCAGCCACAACCCGGCCTGTGTCAGTCGCGCAGCACCGACGATATCGCCGGCGCCCTGACGGATCGCCACCAGGGTGCCGACGGCGGCGATCACGCCGATGCAGAAGATCGACACAAACGAATACGTCGCCGCGCCCAGGCCGCCACCGGCCAGCGCTTCAGGACTCAGGCGCGCCATCATCAAGGTATCGGTGAGGACCATCAGCATGTGCGCCAACTGCGAGGCAATCAACGGCCCCGCCAGCCGCAGGATGGCCCAGAGTTCGGTACGTGCTGGATGCTGCATGATCATCACGCTCGTCTATCGAAGAGAAAAAGGAAACCCCAGGGAAATCAGGAGAACGCCGATTCTCGGCGCTTCACGGGAATTGCACAAAGGGATAAAAAGGATGGGTGGCATGAGTCAAACTCATGCTGGCAGATTTCTGCTAACGTTGCCTAACCGCGCTTCAGGAGCTTTTCCGATGTCCCGTCGTCTTCCACCCTTGTATGCCCTGCGCGCATTTGAAGCGGCGGCGCGGCACAGCTCGTTTACCCGTGCGGCGGAAGAGCTGTCGATCACCCAAAGTGCGGTCAGTCGGCATATTCGTACACTCGAAGAGCATTTCGCCTGTCGTCTGTTTCACCGCAGCGGACGCAACCTGCAATTGACCGAGTCGGCGCGGCTGATCCTTCCTGGCATTCGCGAAGGCTTTACCGCGCTGGAACGTGCCTGCAATACCTTGCGCGCCGAAGACGACATCCTGCGTATGAAAGCTCCGTCGACGCTGACCATGCGCTGGCTGCTGGCCCGGCTCAGCCGTTTTCGGCATCTGCAACCGGGCAACGAGGTGCAACTGACCAGCGCCTGGATGGACATCGACTCGGTGGACTTCAATCACGAACCGTTCGACTGCGCCGTGATCCTCAGCAACGGACATTTCCCGCCGGACTGGGAGGCGACGCGGTTGTTTCCAGAAGAGTTGATTCCCGTGGGGGCGCCGAATCTGCTGAAGGATCAGCCGTGGGACGTTGCGCGTCTGGCCAGCACCGAACTGCTGCACCCGACGCCGGACCGCCGAGACTGGCGCACGTGGCTTGTGCGCATGGGCCTGGATGATCAGGTGTCGCTCAAGGGCGGGCAGGTATTCGACACACTGGAGCTGGGCATGATCGCGGCAGCCCGAGGTTACGGTGTGTCCATGGGCGATTTGTTGATGGTGGCGGAGGATGTCGCGCAGGGTCGTCTGAGTCTGCCGTGGCCGACCGCAGTGGCCAGCGGTGAGAATTATTACCTGGTCTGGCCGAAAACCCGTCCGGGAGGTGAACGTTTGCGCCGCCTCAGCGATTTCCTGCTCGGGGAGGTCCGGGCCATGGATTTACCGGATGTCGAGCGCCTGAGCTGAATCGATAGAGCCCCAGTGTTAGAGGCCTTGAGCCATATCCTCGTTTTTTACTCAAGTATTCAGGTTTGCCGCCGAATATCTGCAGATGGAACCTTCGTGCAGGTTCGTTGCAATTCCCTTTGAATATTGCCGAGTGTGCATCGTGATCAGGATGATCCGGTCGCTCAGCCAGGAGCTGTCATGTCTCAACCCCGTGCCCGGATCGCCTCACAGCTAGGTCTTGCGCTCGCCGTGATTCTGGCGATTGTCATCACTGGCAGTACCGTATTCGCCCTGCGTTCGCTGGACAGTGCCAACCTCGCCACCCGCGAGGAGCACCTGGCCAGCGAAGCCCGGTTGCTGGCTGACCAATTGAGCACCTTTCACGGCACGTTGCGTGAAAGCACCCAGCGTCTGGCCGGCCTGTTCGAGAAACGCTTCAGTGCGGGTCTGAACTTACACCCGGATGAGCCGGTGACCGTGGCGGGCACGCAGACACCGGGCTTGCACCTGGGCAGCGAAGTGTTGAACAACAACTTCAAGGAAGTTGACGAGTTCAAGCAAATGACGGCGGGCGTCGCGACGGTGTTCGTGCGCAGTGGCGAAGACTTTGTACGGGTCAGTACCTCCCTGACCAAGCAGGATGGCAACCGGGCCATCGGCACCTTGCTGGATCATGCCAACCCGGCCTATGCGCGGTTGATGGCGGGGCAGAGCTACGTCGGCCGCGCCTTGCTCTTTGATCGCTCCTACATGACTCAGTACACCCCTGTACGCGACAGCAGCGGCAAGGTGATTGCCGTGTTATTCGTGGGGTTCGATTACACCGATGCGCAGAATGCGCAGTTTGAGAACCTCAAACGCTTCCGCATCGGCCAGACCGGTTCCCTGGCGCTGCTGGATGAGCAGAACAAGTGGCTGGTTCCGATTGCGGGCGTGCAGGCGCTTGATAAAGCAGTCCCGGCCATCACCGGCCTGGCGAAAACTCAGGGCAAGGGCGATTTCTGGAGCGACAAGTCTGAAGACTTCTACAGTGTGGCCGTGCCGTTCGACGGCGGCCCATGGTCGGTGGTGGCGAGCATGCCAAAAACCGAAATCAGCGCCGTGACCTGGAGCGTTGGCATTCAACTGGCGATCGGCAGTCTGCTGGCGACGCTGATTGCCGTGGGTTCGGCGGTCTGGTTGCTGCGCAGCAAACTCGCGCCGCTGGGCGATCTGGTGCGCCAGGCTGAAGCGCTGGGCGCCGGTGATCTGAGCGTGCGCCTGAACGTGTCGAGCAATGACGAGATCGGTCAACTGGCTCGCGCCTTCAACCAGATGAGCCAGGCGTTGTCGACGATGGTCGAGCACATCCGCAAGGCCTCGGGCGAGGTCAACAGTCGTGCCCAGGCCTTGTCCGGCCTGTCCGGCGGTGCGTATGAAGGGATGGAGCAGCAGTCCGGCGAAATCACCAGCATGGCCGGTGCCGTGGAAGAATTCAGCGCCACGTCCCTGAACATTGCCGACAACATGGGCAGCACCCAGCGCCTAGCGCAGGAAAACGCACAGCAAACCCAGATTGGTCGCACGTCGATGGACGAAGCGTCCTCGTCTCTGGAGCAAATCGCTGGCGCCTTGAACAGCACCGCCACCGTGATCAACACCCTCGGTCAGCGCTCCCAGGAAATCGGCGGCATCGTTGGCGTGATTACCTCGATCGCCGAACAAACCAACCTGCTGGCGTTGAACGCGGCCATCGAAGCGGCCCGTGCCGGCGAGCAGGGTCGCGGCTTTGCGGTGGTGGCCGATGAGGTGCGCAACCTGGCTTCACGCACTCGCCAGGCCACCGATGAAATTTCCGGGATGATTCAAAGCATCCAGCAGGAAACCGGCAACGCGATCAGCACCATGGAGCAAGGCAACCTGTTAATGCAGGAAGGCCTGTCGCGTAACGCCAACGTGGCCTCGGCCCTGGCGCGCATCGACGAGCAGAGCCGCTCGGCCGGCGAGCAATTCGCGGCGATCACCACGGCGACTCAGGAACAGAGCAGCACCGCGACCTTGCTCAGCAGCAACCTGCAAAGCATTGCGCTGGCCAACAGCGAGCAGCGTGAAGTGGTGTCGAACCTGGCCGTTACCGCCAAAGAGCTGGAGAAGCTGGCGGCTGACTTGCGGCAAGAGGTTGACCGGTTTCGTTGAGGCGGCCGAAGCAGCTATCGCGAGCAGGCTCCACACTGGATTTGTGAACAACACATATCCTGTGGGAGCGAGCCTGCTCGCGATTGGCCTCACCTCAATCCTCAAGTCGAGCGATCAATCACACTTGGCATTACTCGACACTTCCTTCGTCGCCTGTTTCAACTGGCTACCCAGCTCAGCCGCATTGGTGCTGCTGTAAACTCGGCCACCGGTATTTTCAGCGATGCAACGTGACGGGCCACCGGTGCCGATTTTCACTACGTTGACCCGCAGGCGTGGTTGTTCCCTGGCGATGCGACGGGATACCGCGCAGGCGTCTTTATTGCAACCGTCCTCGCCGTCGACGAACATCACGATCACTGCATCGTTATTGCGCCCGTCGACCTTGCTGGCGGCGTAGGCCAGGCTGTCGGCCAGTGGTGTGCCATCGTTGGGAACCAGGCCGCGAATCCCGTTGATCAACCGCGGGCGGTCGCCAAGCTTGAACACGCCCTGGTCCGGTGTTCTTTCGCAACCGGCGAAGGTGATCAGGCGCGTGTCGATTTTCGGGTCCAGCCCATTGATCATGCCGGCCAGCGATTCCTTGGCGACGTCCATGCGGCTGGGCTTGGCGAAGATCTGCATGGTGCGGTTCGGGTCCAGGTACTTGTTCATCTCATTGCCGAAGAACCAGTCCTCGTCGGCTTTCACCGACTTGATGTTCAAATCCATCGAGCCCGAAGTGTCGAGTACCACCACAAATTGCGGGGGCACGGCATCCGGCGCTTTTTTACGGCACGCGTAGTTGTCCAGCGTCGGGGCTGGAGGTGGCGGAGGTGGCGGCGCGACCGGTTTTGGTGGTGGGACCGGCTTGGGCGGCGGCACTGGTTTTGGTTCGGGCACCGGTTCTGGTTCCGGGGCAGGCTCCGGTTCCACGACAGGCTCGGGAGCCGGTTCAACCGGTTTCTCCACCGGTTTCTCCACAGGCGTCACCACCGGCGCTACCGGTGGAACCACGACCACCGGCTCACGGTGCAGGAACCACCAGAGCCACAGCGCCAGAAGCAACAACAGCAGCGCCAGCAGGGCCGCCGCGATCCACCAGCCACGGCGCGAAGGCGGTACGACCGGCACGACCGGAACCACCGGCGGCACGACTGGTTTGGGCGGACGCTGGTTCCAGCGCACCACCAGCGGCTCACCATTGAGGCTGTAAAGCTTGTCCAGTTCGGGCGTGCCGAGCAGGCTGCGCAGGTCTTGCGCTTCCGTCGGTTGACCGCGTTTTTGCAGTTCGTCCGCCAGCTGTCCGAGGGACGTCTGACGCACTTCATAGGTTTCCAGCAAGCGTCGTTGCGCGTCCTCGTTGAGGTCGGCGTAGGGCGTGGGTTGGCCACCCAGTTCGGTCCACCATTCCAGCACGTCACCGCTGCCCATTCGCGGAATGGCGAAGAGACTGGCGACGGTCGGCGGAAAGTGTTTCTGGATGAGGGCGACTTTGGCTTGCAGCGCACTCATCCCCTCCGGTGTGGCTTGCGCATCCCTGATGACCCGCTGCATGACGACGATTCCTGAAAAAGGTGCTGGCCTCCATCGGGAGGCCTGCGGGGTGAAAAGTTACTCTTCGTAACCGAGGCTGAATTGCAGTTGGTTAACCTTCTTCTGCAAGGCCTTCAGTTGCTCCTGCTTGGCGGCCAGCGTCGCCGGTGACGCCTTGGTCGCGGGCGCCGCCTGCGATGCCTTGAGCTGCTGCTCAAGCCCGGCGATCTGCTTCTGGACCTGGCTTTCATTGGCATGCCGGGCTTTCAAGGAGGACAGCAACTGACTCAGGGACTGGTTCAGCGCCGCCTGGGATTTCTGCTGGCTGGCCAGGTCGGTCTTGGTGCTTAGTTGCTGGGCCTGAATGTTCTCGTAGACCTGGCGGAACATGGCGTTTTCCTGGCGAGAGGCAGACAGGGCCTGTTCTTTCTGCTTGACCTGATCGCTGTAGCCACCGGAGTAGTCGCAGTTCATTTTGGTCAGCATGCTGCTGTCGCGATTGGTCGCATCGCATTCGCCGGGCTTGGTCGCGCAACCGCTCAAAGCCAGGACGGCGGTGAGGAGCGCCAGTGGTCGTAGCGTCATGTGCTTAGCCCAGGGTGATAGCGGAGCGTTGGCTGTACAGACCGTCGACTTCCTTCTGCAGGGCGGCGACTTTCTGGTTCATTTTCTTAATGTTCATGTCCACCTGCTTGATCTCGGCACCGCTGGCACCTTGTGCACGCTCGGCGTCTGCCACTTTGGTGTACTCGGTGACTTTGGTGCGCATGTTGCCGAGGTCTTTGCGCAGGCGCGCGATGTTCGAATCAATCTCGGCGATTTGCACCTGGGCCTTGGCTTTGTCGACTTTCTTGTTGGCGATGTCCTTTTTGATCTGGGCGATCTGCGCCTGGTCGTCATTGATCACTTGCTGAGCGGTCGCGGTACGGGCGATCACGTTCTGCGTGTCTTGTTCGACGTCGCTGTTCATTTTAGCCAGGCGGGTTGAGGTGTCGGCGTATTCGCTGCGACGCTGATCCAGATAGTAGTTCGCGCCCATGGCCACGCCACACGCGGTAATACCGGCGGCGACGGCGCACACGGCTTTGTTGTTGCTGTTGGACAGCGCGCAAGCGAGGATGCCGACACCCGCGCCCATGGCGCAGGCCTGGTAGCCGGATTTGCTGAAGAACTCTGCATCCTGGCCCTGGGTCAGGCGCGGATCGGCCCCGCCGCTTTCGCCGAGCATGGAGCTACCGGTGTTGGCGCAACCGGTCAGCAGCAGGCTGCCGGCAACAACGAAAGCGATCTGTAGCTTGAAGCGAGTCCAAAGGCTGCGCGACATGGTGAAACTCCTGATGACGGTGCTGACGTTTTTTTATGGAAGTGAGCTATTGAGAAACGGCTTTGCAGCTGCTCAGCCAGGCTTCAGTGTCGATCTTCTGTTTTTGCAGGAACGCTTTCTGATTGGCCCAGTGGGTGCGCAAGTAAGGTTTCAGGTCTTGTAGCTGTTTGTTGCGGGTAATGATTTCTTCCATCACCGGGACCTGCGTTTCAAGCAATGGCTGGCCGTATAAGGTCGCCGATTCCACCAGGCTGCTGGCGTAGTAACGGCTGAGTTTGTGCAGGCGATCCTTCTGCTCGTCGAGCTTGGTTTTGCGCATGTCGCAGCTCGCGTCTTTGTCCGCGCTTTCGCAATTGAGCTTGTAGTTCTTTTGCAGGAAGTCCACGTACTGGCCGTCGTCGAGCATCTTGGTGCACAAGAATGCGCCCAGATTGAGGCTGGCGCGAATCGCCTGGTCGCGGGTTTCTTCCTGCTGCTGGTTGCTGGCGCGCAACTGGTTCTCCAGGGCCTGGAGTTTTTCCTTGAGCGCTTTGTCTTCGACGCCCGAAGCGAGGCTGTTCAGGGATTGCACCGTGCCTTTGTCGGCGGATTCGGTTTCCTTGCTGCCGGTGCCGAGTTTCTTCCAACTGGATTCAATGCTGGCGACCCGTTCGCGAGACGTCAGGGTCGGTGAGACCATGACCAGGCGTAGGCCCGTGGTTTTGTTCTTCACCTGGCCGTCTGCGTTGTAATACGGCTCTTCCTTGCGCAATGCCGTGCGCAGGTCGGCCTGAGCAGTCAGGTAATTGCCGCCACGCACCACGTAGCCGCCGGCCTGACCGTGCTGACGGTCGAGTTTGTTCAGGCGAAAGGGCTCGAACATCATTTCGTCAACGTTGCCGAGCATGTCATGCAGGCCCAGCGGATTGGGTTTTTGCAGGCCGGACAACTGCACTTTGCCGTTGGACGATTGCGCCCCGGCGAACCACTCGTAAGCATTGATACCTTCCGGCATAGGGTAGTTCGTATCGCGGAATTCAGCGGCGCTGACTTCCAGCCCACCACGTGCGGCGAACTCCCACTCGACTTCAGTCGGCAAGCGCAAGAAGCCCTGCGCGCCGTCTTCCTTGGGCAACTTGTCGGCCGCGTTTTTGCGCAGCCACAGGTTGTACTTGTCGGCGGCTTCGATGGCTTGCACCCAGCTCACGGCCGTCTGCGGCACACGCAGTTTGGTGGCGGCGGTGGGGCAGGTGGCTTCGGTCAGCGCGGCGTATTGCAGCTGACTCATCTCGTACTTGGCCATCAGGTAATAGCGGGATTTGTCGTTCTTGCCGCCCGTAAAACTACCGGCGATGAACGTCGGTCGAGTCTGTTCGACGTAGCCGTATTCCGCGCCGTCCTGACCGATGTTGATCGGGTAGTCGTCGAGCGGCCCGGCCACCGGGATGAACACCTTGCGAAACACCATCGAGCCTTCGCAGGGCATCGGTAGCACCACGTCGGCAGCATCAGGCATCGGGTTGTAGAACTTCTCTTCCCAGCCCGCCGCCGAGGCGTCGAGCACATAGCCGAGGCTCAGGGGCAACAGCAAGCCAAAACGTTTATAGCTCACGCAGACTCTCCGCAGGTTGGATGTTGATCGCTCGCACGGCGCCGATCACGGCCACCATTGCAGCGACCACAAAGGTCAGGAGCAGGGCGGCAAGGCCATGCCAGATTGTGATGTGGCAAACGAAACTGCCGGTGGCCTGGCTGCTGCCGAGCAGGTAGTCGAACAAATGACTGCCGACGGCATAAAACCCCAACCCGCCAACGTAGCCGGCCAAGCTCAGTGCCAGCGCTTGCAGGACCACGAAACCGCCAACAGCACGACGCTTGAAACCTAACAGACGCAGGACCGCGAGACTTTTGCGTTTGCGGTCGATGTTGGCCAGGAACGCGCCGACCATCGACGCCACGCAGCCAATCAGCGCCGCCATGGCGATCACGCCGAAGATCAGCCCCAGCACATGGTTGATGGCTTTGACGTTGTCGATGTCGGCCAACCGGCTCGACGTTTCGATGTGTTGTTCGTTGAGCCAATGCTCCAGCGGTGCGACTTGATCGATGTCACGGGCATAGACGCGAGCGCGGGCATACAGCGGTTGCAGATCGCCCAGAGGCTTGCCGGTTTCGATGCCGAATGCGCTGACCTGATAACCGTCGCGAAAGTGCTCCAGATCCAGCAGCAGCGGCGGGGCGACAAACCCGGCTGCGCGGCCGAAGCGAGCGCCGTCGAGCACCGCCAGCACCGTCAGGGTCATCTCTCCTCGTTCATTGACACCTTCCAGACGACGCAATGCACGCAGTTGCACGCTGTCGCCGGCCTTGGCCTGTAAACGTTGCGCGGCGCTGGCGCTGAGGATCACTTGATTGCCGACAGGGGTGAGAGACGACAGGTTCAGCTGTGGATCGCCCGGTTCGGTGGCAATGATCTCGGCGCCTTCGACAAACCGTTGCATGCCGATCAGCAGGTCAGCCTGGGTATTGAGCGAGCGCGTCTGGCCGAGGGCAAAACCGGTTTCGGGGCGCAGGCGCAAACGCTCGATCCAGGCCGTGTCGTAGTTGCCGTTGCTGAGCATCTTCACTTCAAGGTTGCGCGGGTCGCGCAGCAGTTCGTCCTGCAACTGGCTGACCACCCCGTGCTTGAGCCCGAACAGCAGCAACAACGGCGCAATCACCGCCACCAGCGACGCGGCGATGCACAGCGAAACCTTGCGGTCGTGCCAGAGGTCTTGCAGGGCCAGTGAGACCAGCAAGCGCAGTCGTTCAGTCCATCGGTTCAAACGATGTCTCTCCCTCACGGCTGATCGCACCGAGTCGCGGCAAGCCGAAATCCTTCAGCAAGGCCCAGTCATGGGACACAACGAGCGCGCTCAAACCCATGCTCGACACCAGGCTCAGTAGCAACTCGAACAAGCGCCGGGCACTGTGGGGGTCGAGCGCGGCGGTGGGTTCGTCGGCCAACAGCAACAGCGGTTCATGGGCAATTGCTCGCACGCAGGCAACGCGCTGACGCTCGCCGATGGACAACGCCTGAGGGTGTTTGTCCAGCAGCCCTTGCAGGCGCAACACGTCAACCGCATGGTCGATGTGCTCGCTCTTTGCCGGCATCCCGAGCAACCGGCGCGGCAGGCTGATGTTGTCCCGCACGCTCAGGAACGGCAGCAAGCCGCCACTCTGCAAAATGAACCCCAAGTGTCGCGAGCGCACGGTCGCCAAGGCTGGCTGGTCGTCGTTGGCAAGCAGTTGGGCGATATCCTGACCCTGCGCCGCGCCTAGCCGAAACCGCTCGAGCTCCATCGGCGCCAGCAACAGGCCGATGGCTTCGAGCAGTGTGCTTTTGCCGCTGCCGCTTTCGCCGGTGATGGCGAGGATTTCCCCGGCCCCGACCTGCAAGTGCGGCAGGCGCACGTGATGGGCCAGCGCGCCTTTACCACGGCGCACCAGCAGGTTCTTGATATCGAGCATCAGCGTCTCGTTAAGGCATCATTTCCAGTGGCACGGGATACACGTTGTCCCGCGCATCGCTGTCCTTGGCTAAAGCCACCCAACGGTCGACGTCAGCGTTGTAACGCTGGTAATGCCGAAGTTTGGTGTTCAGCGTTCGGATGAATTTCTCTTGCGCCAGACCGTCCCAGCTCTTCCAGGTCTCTTCATCCAGGTTCAGCACTTCACTCTGATAGGGCAGGTCTTCGAGGTATTCACCAAGGACGCCCATCTCCGCCAGTTTGGCGTTGCTGTTCTGCTTGAGCTGATTCGGATCGGCGCCCATGGTCGCGGCTACCGAACGCAGGCGATCGAACATTTCCGTTGGCGAAATCAGGCCTTCGTTGGCGGCGTCGAGGATCTTCTTCATCACGTCGCTCAAGTCGCTGAGCTGTGACTTGGTCAGCAGCACCCGCACGTCGGTGGTCGGGATGTTCTGCTTGATCAGGTCACGGTCGCTGATCCACGCCTTGAACACCGGCGGGGCCTTGCTGTTGGTCTTCTCGCCGAGATAGGCGAGTTGCATGGCGTGGCCGATCAGCGCCGCGTCTTCGAGCATTTTCTTCTCGGCCGGGTCCTGCTTGGCGTTCGCGGCGCTGCCGATGGCGTCTTCACCCATGTAGGCGGCTTTCACCTGTGAGGTGATCGCGGTGGCCAAAGCGTCGACCTTGCGCCCGAACTCCTGAATGTCACCGGCGTTCACCGGGTAATACAGGGAGGTGTTGGTGCCTGGGTAGGTCGACAGGTTCCGGTACTGCGCCTCGGCCTTGGCGTGGTCTTTAACCCCGGCCGGGGTTTTCAGGTGCAGCGTGTAAATCGCCACGCCCGGATTGGCCGCTTCGAGGCGAACCTGCGAGGCGCTCAAACCGGTCTTCGACAATTTGTCGTCGCCTTCAATGGCGCCGGCGTCGGTGATCAGCACCACGTAACGTGCGCCGAACTGGCTCCAGTCGACCTTGTCGATGCTCTCCATGACGCCGGCAAAGGCGTCTTCATCGAAGCTGCTGCTGGAGACTTTGGCCTGCTTGAGGTCGGCGACCTTGGCGAGGAAGTCGGCGCTGTCTTTCACCTTGGTAGGGTCGGCATACATTTTGGTGGTGTATTCGAGCCCCGGAACCGCTTGGGTGTTGGAACGGAACGCAACCATGCCGAACTTGACTTGCTTGCCGAGGTTCTGCGATTCGATCTGTTGATAGACCTTGCGGATCGCCTCGCGGGTGCGGTCGATGTACGGGTCCATGGAGATGGTCGAGTCAATGACAAACACCACCGCCGCGCTGAATTCCTTCAACTGACTGGACGTTTTGTCCTCGGGGTCCTTGCCGCCGGCCGCGTTGTTGGCTGCACCGCCCTTGGCGTTCTTGTCATCCGGTTTGCTGACCGACGCGACGTTCAGCAGGCGCGTGCGGAAACCGCCTTCGGTCATGACTTCTTCGCCGCTCAATACGGGCAGCAGGTAGAACTGCTTTTGCAGGTCGACGAAGTATTCAGGTTCCTGGGCCAGCACGCCGGGGGCTTGCTGGCCTTTTTTCAGGGCGGCCCGCAGCGGAGCGACCTTGCTGACCGGGTCCGGCGCGTCAAGGATGCCTTCGACCGTGGCGCGTTCCTTGAAGAACAGCAGGCGGTCGCGGTTGGCCGGGTTGGTGAAGGCCAGCGTCAGCTGCATCTTCCAGTCGGTGGTGCAGCCGGCGGGCAACCAGCCAATGGTTTTGCCATAGCTGTCCGGGCCGACTTTCAGCCACTCGGCGTTGGCGGCTTGCGCGCGTTCGTACACATAAAAACGGCTGAAGACCGGTTGCTCATCACCTGCCGCGCCACCTGCGGTCGGGCTGATTTTGCAGCCCGGCGTGGTCAGAACGCGCTGGAACAGGGTCTTCTTGCCGGCCTGGATCAGCGGCTTGTCATCGGCCTGGGACAGCGGGCTGATGCACAACGCCAAGAGGGCGGCGCCGCTCAGCAGGAATCGACTTACTCGAGAGCGCATCACTTCTGCAACTCCTCAAAACGCTGCTTGGCTTCGGCGTTGTTCGGGTCCTGGGTGAGGATGGTTTCGTACCAATAGGCGGCGGTGGCGTTGTCGGCGGTCGGGAAACACTCGCTGGCCTTCAGGTATTTCGGGTCGTATTCGCGGGCGTAAGCGTTGGCGATCAGCGCGTCACCGGCCTGGGCACGGTTGGCGTACAGCCGTTGGGCGACGCCGCAGTGTTTGCCGGCCTTGGCCTGGTTGATGATCTCCAGCAACTTGGCACTGTCGGGTGCCGCCTTGATGCAGGTCTGGACGAAGGTCAATTCAGGCAGGCTGTTCATGCTCTCCACGGTACAGGCTTGAGCATCAGCGCCGGCCGGTGCGGCGGCAGGGTTGGCGGCCACCGGGGCAGGCGCCGGGGTTCGTTTGTAGAACCAGAATCCGCCACCCGCGGCCAGCAGCAACAGCACGACAATCAGCAGGCCGATCAGGCCTTTGTTGCTTTTCTTCACCGGAGGAGGAGGTGGTGCGTAGTCGGGCTCGTGGGGCACTGACTCCAGCTCCACTTCGGGCTCGGCGGTGGACAGGACCAGCTCAGGCAGCTCCGGGATTTCCAGGATTTCCGGTGCCGGTGCACTCGGCGCGGTCAGTTCGGCGCCGCCATACGTCGAGCGCGTCTGGCCTCCGGCCGTGGACGGCAGCACACCAACGCCGGGCCGAACCACGCCTTTGTCTGCATGCCCTTGGCTCTGTTCGCGTAGTTCGATCTGGAATTGCGAGTTGGCGCCTCCTTCGAGCAGCGGGTCGACCACGTCCGGGCCGACCTGCGCTTCCAAGCCATCGCCGCTGGCCGTGACGTTGAAACGCGAGACCTTGAACCAGAATGGATTGTTGCTCCAGGCCTTGTGGTCCTGGAGGTAAAAACCGTCTTGGTTACGCTGAATGGAAAACTCCAGCTGTTCCTCGCCACCCTGCCACTTCTTCACAGTAAGGCGGGCCTTGCCAGGCACATTGGGTTCTAAGGCGAGCAGGTCGACACGAATTGGCATTACTTATCTCGCTACGAAGGCTGTGAGCACTTTGCCCAGCCGTTCGTTCTGTTCAGGGGTGATTTCACGTCCGGCACCATGGCCGGCATTGTCCTGCGTGATATAGGCCAGGCCCGAGAGCCAGTCGCCGAGGTAGCGTTGCGCCTGGTTCGCCGGTTGTGCTGGCAGCACGGGCACTTGTCCCGGACCAACGTCGGTGTAGAACGAGAACAGCGGCGCCTTGGCACCGGCGCGGCTGTTCGGACGCTCGCTCACCGGCTTCTGCAGGTAGCCGAACCAGGACACGAAATCACGCAGCACACGTTGCACTTCGAATACCTGACGCTCGACCAGTTGATCGCGGCGCGCGCCACTTTGTGCACGCTTGAGGACGGCGCGGCTCAGTTGCCCCGGCAAGTCCTGGCGATAGCCGGCGGTGATCAGTTCGTCGACCACCGCTTCGAGCAAGGCCTTTTCCAGACCGAGCAGGTTGAGCAGGCTTTGGCGGGTGGTCAGTTCACGCAAATGCGCGATCCAGGCCTTGAAGGCGGCTTTGGCGAACCGGTGCTCGTTGCTTTGCAACTCGGGCGCCGGGGCGCCGGCGTTGTTGCTGACCGGCGCTTCAGGACTTGTGTCGTCACCGAAATCGAAATCGAACCCGGCGTCGTTGCCGTACAGGCTCTGGCTCGGTGTCGGGGCGACAGGTTCATTGTCAGCGGCCGGCTCGTCATCGGTTTCGTACACGCCGCTGAGGTACAGGTCGCGCACCTCCTCGCTGGGCATGTCGAGTTGATCGATCAGCTCGCCGAGCACTGCCGGGCGACGGCCGAGGCCGGTCAGAATCATTTGTGCCTGGGCTTTCTTCGCGGCGGCGGCACCATCGGCGTCGGCGTGGTACCAGGTGCTCAGGCCGTGAGTGGTCAGGCCTTCGAGGCATTCGCTCAATTGCTCGCGGATGCGTTGCAACTTGAATTCGATGTTGGCCACGCCCTTGAAACTGCTGCTGAAGTGGCTGATGCCACCGTCATCGTTGCGCAGCATTTCTTTCCAGGCATTGGCCGGATTGTTGATGTGTTTGCACACCAGTTCGTTGTCGGCAAAGCTCACGCCCAGGGCGTCGACACGATCCTGGTAGCTGGCATTGAGGCCGGTCTCGGCGCCGCTTTCGTCTTGCACGATGAACGCCGCGTCCATCCGCGGTTTGCGCACCAGGAAGGTGTTCTGGAACGGCGTGCCGGCCCAATCGTTCATCCAGCTCAAGCTGCCGAAACGCTCGAGCATGGTCAGCTTGACCATGCCGTTCCAGCTCTCGTCATACTGATCAGGGGTCAGGCTCAGGGAGTTGGTGATGCGCAGGTCGAGCATGGTCAGCGCCCAGATCAGGCCGGTGTCGCGTTTGCTGCGAGCGGCTGCATCGGCGCCTTGAGTCTTCTCGATCCAGCGCGTCAGCACCGGACCGACGTCATTGACGTCGCTCTGCTTGGTCGAGCCGGTGCAGACCACCAGCGCGTTCATTTCCTGATTATCGGTGTAGCGTTCGAACAGGTAAGCGACCTTGCCACGCAGGATCAACTGCGAGACGGAGTTGTCCTTGGTGCTGGATTCCGGGTCGCGGGAGTCGGCGATCTCGTGCAGCTTCTTGCGTCCGCGATAACCGGGGAAGTCCAGCAAGTCGACCTGGTTGACGATGTCGTCCGCCGGAGCCTCGATCAGGCCGAAGGTCATCTCGGCGGTCAGTGCTGCCAGTTGCGCGACCGGGATGCCCTGACTGTTTTGCAGGCGGCCGTCGACCTGGGGACGCACGTCAATCGGCAAGTCCTGCGGGCTGCCGAAGCGCTCAAGGATGTCGACGTTCATGATGCTATCGCGCTGGCTGTAGGTGTCGTTTTCGAAACTCACCAAGGCGTGCAGCGGGGCGAACACGGTTTCGGGCAGGCCCAGTTTGTGCAGCGCGCCAGCCAATTGCTGGTACACACGCGTCAGCTCGCTTTGCTCACCCCAAAGGATCGAAAACAGCTCGGCGCGTTCCTGGAAGTTCAGGCGCGGCGCCAGTTGCAAAGCCGTCGGCCAATACAGGTGCTCAAGCTTTTTCACCGAGTTACGGAAGTTGTCCCGCAGGTAATCCCACAGTGAAACCAGGTCGTCGGCACTGACGCCCGGTTGCAGCGGCCCGGTCTCGCGTCCTTCGAACGGTTTCAGCACACGCTGGATGCGCTCTTCGTCGATCTCGTAGGAAATCCGTTCAAGGTCGAAATCCTTGAACCAGGAGTTGGCGAGAATCTTCGCCAGCTCGATTTCCTTGAACAGCGTCAGCTCGACCGGGAACTGCGGATCCTGGCTAGGCGTGGCGCGACGACTGAAGCGCGTCACCAGGCCGGTGGCTTCCTTGCCGCCACCCACCGGGTTGATGTGCTTGATGAAGTCCAGGCGTTGGCCACCGAAATCGGTTTCCAGTTTGCCGTTCTGACCGGCCGCCAGCGCCGAGATCAGGTAGGACTTGCCGGCCTGGGACAAGCCGAAAAAGCCGATGGTCATCGGCGTGCAGGCCACACGACCCAGGCTGTGAGCCAGGTTGCGGGCACGGTGCAGGCGGATGTTCAGGTTGTCGGCTTCGCTGTCCAGGCGCGGCGCATTGCCGCGCGTCTGGGCAATCCAGTCCAGCGCCTGACCGGCGCCTTCATAAACAGCGGCCCAACTGGCAGAGAGCTGAGTTTGATCGGGGGTCAGGTCATTCATTTGCGTTTCACACTTCCACTGTCGAGCCAGTACTTGGTCTCGCTCAGGCCGGCGTCGAGCATGGTGTTGAGTTCCAGCTCGAGGTCGCTGCGCGGGTTGAAGTTGACGTTGTTACAGTTGGATTCGATGTTGCGAACCGAGAGGCGGTCGCTGACCAGATCCTGCTTGCGGGTGTACTTGTCCGCCGGCTTGACCTCGAACCGTACCTTGAGCAACGGCGCACTGCCGTTTTCACCCACCGCGCGGGAGAACTTCTCCCGACCGGCCTTGGTGAACCGCAAGGTGTACAGCGGCGAGGCGGCCCAGCGGTCAGCGGCCAGTTGGCGGAAACCGAGGCGCAGATCGCCGCGCATTTCCAGTTGTGGCGTGTCGGCGGCTTCACCCACGCCGATTTCCGGCAGCTTGATTTTGTAGTCTTCGGACTGGATGTCGCGGTACAGCACGTCGGCATCCTTGATCACGTTGTTCAGGTCGATCACGCCGATGTGCTTGACCGTCGAATACGGCTTGAGCGCCGACGCACGGAAGTAGAAGTTCGGCACGCTGTGGTTGGCGCACAACAGGCAGAGCATCGCACCAACCGAGGCAGTGCTTTTCGGATCGTCGATCCGGCCGTTCTTGTGGAACGGATACCAGCCGCCGGTGCGGTAGTTTTGCAGCGCCAGAATGCGGCCCGGTGGCAGCGGCAGCACCTTGCGAATGAACGCCTGGATGCCGGGCAGGCGCGAAGGGCGGCCAGTCAGCAGCAGGACGTCGCACGGGTAATGCGCGACCACTTCGCACAGCGCACCGAGAATCTTGGTGATGTTGATCTGGTCGTTGAGGAACGCGGCGTGGAGCTTTTGCAGGTCGAAGCTGATCGGCGCGGCATACAGGTCGAAACCGCTCTGACCACCGACATCACGGCGCACGGCGGCGTTGACGTAGTCGAGCACGGTCTGGCTGATCGCGTTGTCACCGAGCAACTGGCGATAGCTTTGCGGGGTGACTTCTTGCGGGACCTGCGGATCGTAGTGCTCGTACGCCTTGAGCAGCGCCAGGCCCAGCGGAACGAACACCTGCAGGTTCAATTGCTGGCGCAGGATCATATCCTGAGCGCTGACCGATTCGTCGCCGCACAGCCGCGACATCAGCGAATCCGGGGCTTTCACTCCGGCGTTCTGCAAGGCTTTTTCGAAGCTTGGCAGGATGAAGTCCTGAATCACGTCCAGCAGGATGTCGTCACCGGCCACTTTGAAGCCATCGCGAAAACGCTGCTCGGGCACGATGTGCACGTTGCTTCCGCTGCCGGTGTTGCCGGCGCGGTCGAGGCGGTAGTCGGTGATCACTAGGTCGGTGGTGCCGCCGCCGATGTCGATGGTCGCCAGGGTGATGCGTTCGCGGTCGGTCTTGTCCGGCCGGGCGATGGTGTCGAAAAACTCCTCCGGGTGACCGGCGAAATTCTCGTTAACCTCGGTGTACAGGTACACCAACTGGCCGCAGGAGGCTTCGTCCCATTCCACGCGAATACTCGGGATCGGCGTACGCGGGCTGACGGCCTGATCCAAATGAGGGTCTTCCTCGCCGGTATGCCAGCCGAGGCTTTTCCACACCAGGCCGATGGCTTGCAGCATGCGTTCGTTGAGGATGCTGCGCTCGGCCTGGGGCATGCCCGGCGGCACGGTCAGGGTGATGCTGTTGAGCTGGCGTGGCACGCGGGTGTGACCCTGGCGCGAGCGTTGGGCCGGGCTGTTGATTTGCGACAGCGCCTGGGCCAGCACTTCGGCGAGCATGAAGGTCATCAGCGAGCTGCGCGAATAACGCGGCATGAACACCGGCAGACGATCGTCTTCTTCGAGGCTGTAAAGCGCCTCGCCGGTTTCGTTGATCAGGTGCGAGAAGGGCGCGGCAGTGGCGTACGGCTCGCTGTCGGTCTTGATGTACGAGCAGTTGAAGCGCCAGCCGTGGCCGTAGGCGTTTTCATCCCACAAGTAACGTTTCGGACTGGACAGGCCGGTGGAGCCTTCGGTGCCGCGACGACGGCTGGCCAGACGGCTGGCCTCGTTGCCGACCCGGGCGATCGTCGCCCACTGGAAGGCATCGTGCCGGCCGCTCTTGACCGAGCAATGGTCCTTGCCGAAATACGCTTGGGCGAATTCGACGCGGCTTTCGAACGGCAGGTTATAGGTGTGCTCAGGGGTGATCAGATCGCGCAGTTCCAGCACGTAGTTCTGCTTCAGCCCGGAGCCGGCCTGACCGTGGTTTTCGATCAGGATGCCGCAGGTGCGCGAGTTGCCGACGTCCAGCACCAGGTCCACCGGAATCGGTTTGACCAGGCCATTGCTGTCGTTGGCGACTACTTTCAGTTCGGGGATTTCAACTTTTGCACGAACCGTTGATTGCTGGGCAGCTGACGGCGTGCTCAACAGGCTGAGCAAGTTGAGGTAGTGCGCCAAGTGATAATTGGCGCGGATATCGGTGTCCAGCTCTGCGCGCGAGCGGTGGGCATTGCCCTCGTTGAACACTTCCAACAGCCACTCGTTGACCCACGGCTGGGCCAGGAACCAACGGGTTTCGCTGGCCTTCGTCGCCAATTTGAAGGACACGCCGGAGCTGATGTCTTCTTCGTTTGGCGCCAGGTAAGCAGTGCCGTCACGCTTGGGCATCACGCGGCTGTCGAAGGCCATCGTCAGGCGGTGGGTGTTGCCGTCAATGTCGGGTGTCGCCAGTTTGACCAGGCGCATGCGCGACCAGTTGGTCGGGCCTTCGTCGAAGCGGTGCGGTGGCATGAAACGGAAAAACGGGGTCGGCAGCCAGACACCATCGAGTAGCTCGAGGCTGCTTTTCATGTCGACGCTGAACGCAGGTTTGGCCTTCTCGACCTTTTCCGGCTCCGGCTCGTAGAAAAAGAAGTCTTTCTCTTCGTTGTACGACAGGCGGCAGATCAACCCGCTGATCATCGGCGCGAACTCGCCCGCCGGTTCTTTGCGAGGATCCAGGCGCAGGGCGAAATCCATGAACTGGATGCCGGTGTCGCTGACCAGCGTGACGGTGTCTTCGAATTGGGTGACTTCAGGCAACATGTCGGGTTATTCCGTTTTTATTCGGCCACGTGCCGCATGGACATGGGGAATTGTTCTTTGCCATAACCGCCGGTGCAGTCTGCGACTGTGGTCGCCCCTTTGCGGCAGTTGACCTTGGGCATGTCGTAAGTGCTGCCATCGCCACACACGGCCTGGCCCTGACTGTCGATGGCCAGGCTGCCACCCTTCATAGTAGCGCTCACCGGCCCGGTGCATTTCGTGCCGTCGGCCTGGTGTACGGTGACTTCGCCCTTACCGTCCTTGAGCTGGTATTCCAGACGCAGGGGTTTGCCGGTTCGGCGATCCTGAATACCGGCACCGGCGCGGAACTGACCGTCGAGGAACTTGGCGGCACCGTCGGCAGCGTCTGGCGGAATGCTCAGGGGAGGGCCGGGTTTTGTGGCAGCGGCGGGTTTTTCGCCCTCGGGCGATGTGATATCCGGCGGTGCGGTTTTGTTTTCGGGTGGCGCGGTTGGCGATTCGGCGGCCGGGTCTGCTGCCGGATCTTTCGCAGGGTCTTTGGCCGGGTCTTGGGTCACGCCGGCGGGCGCTGTGTCAGCCTCGTTACCTTCGACCGCCGGCGCTTCCACGCCATGAGTTCCGGTCACGGCGGTGCCGGTTCCTGTAGTGGAGCCCACAACCGTGCCATTCACTGGAATGCCATTCAACGTCGTGACCTTGCCAGGCAGTTGCGGCTCTTCCAGTTGTTTTTCCGCCGGCACAATGCCCTCAGGCAGCAGGTTTACCGCGACCAACGGAATCGGCACGCAACCGCGCAAACCGAGCAACAGCCACAAAAGCAGCAGCAGGAGTGGCAGCAGTAACAGCCACCACCAGCGACGCCACCATGGACGGGCGACCACCGGCACGACGGGCGCAACAACAGGCGCGGGCTCGACCTCAGGTGGAAGCGTGAACGCGGGCGGAACCTGATAGAGGCAGTGCAGGGGATCGCGAGTACCGTTACCGGCATGCTCGAAACCCCAAAAGGTCAGCACCGGTTTGCCCTGCACCAGGTAGACGAAATTCTCGTCGGGGAAATGAATGACGCGCTTGAGTAGCTTGCCGAACACGGCTTTGTCGCCTTGCTGCGGTTCGCCGGAATCAGTCACCAGGAAACGCTGGCTCAACTCTTCGAGCGCGGTTTTCAGCGCTTCAAGTTGGCGGCGGGCAGGGGCGCGTTCTTCTTCGGTCGCACTGCTCCACGGAATTACATCGCCGTCGAGGCCGCTGTACCAGTCGATCTGGTTACCGAGCTCATCGCTTTGAGGGATGGCCAGATGATCGACCAACTCGGGATTTTTGCGGCGAATGGCTTCGCGCAATTGCAAGGCAGCCCGGTAGACCGGTTGACCTGTTTCGCCCAGGGCAATAAATGACCCGCTCTTACCGCTGCGTAATAGTGCCCCGCGCATTCAAACTCCATATGTTCCGTTGCGCAAAATTGACAGACAAAGGTGTCTGCGCTTGCTCCTGCAATTAGCTGGCGACCTTAATGTCATAATGATGTCGCCGTCAATTAGCGGAGGTCCAAAACCGTATGAGACTAGCGTAAGTGTGCGGAGGTTGCATGAGGTCAATTTGATTTGACTTGGGAAGGCTCGGAGGGGGGCTTTTTTAAGCTTGCTGAAACGTTTCATCAGCGTTATAAAAAACGCACAACTCCAAGAAAGGCTTTCCCCATGAACCCGCTTAAACTCGCTATCGCCTTCGGGGCGCTCACCGCTGCCTCTCACGCCCTGGCCTGGGATTACGTGCTGCTCGACAGCGACAAGGCTCCCCAGAATTGGCAGATCACCAGCCAACAACTCGGGGTGAAGACCGACCGACCTTTTTCCGTGACCCTTCGCACCTTGCACGGCGGTCGGCAAGAAGGCGTCAGCATCGTCGACATCGATAACGGCGCGCTGAAACTTTCGGTGGTGCCAACTCGCGGGATGAACGTGTTGCAAGCATCTGTCGGCGATGTGCGCATGGGCTGGGATTCGCCGGTCAAGGACGTGGTCAATCCGTCCTTCATCGAACTCAACGGCCGAGGCGGACTGGGCTGGCTCGAAGGCTTCAACGAACTGGTCGCCCGCTGTGGTTACGAATGGGTCGGCCACCCCGGCATCGACAACGGCGAACTCCTGACCCTGCATGGCCGCGCCGCTAACATTCCCGCCAGCAAAGTCACCCTGCACATCGACGAAAAACCACCTTATGCCATCAGCCTGCGCGGCGAGCTGAAAGAGCAGGCGTTCAAGAAAGTCGACTTCTCCGTCGCCACCGAGCTGGTCACTGAACCCGGCAGCGTCGCGTTCGCCCTCAACGACACGCTGACCAACAACGGCGACTATCCGAAGGAATACCAGGCGCTGTACCACAGCAACTTCAGCACGCCGTTCCTGGAACAGGGCGCAAGGTTTGTGGCGCCGGTGAAACAGGTGTCGCCATTCAACGACAAGGCCAAAGGGGATTTGCCGGATTGGCAGACTTACCGTGCGCCGACCAAGGACTACGACGAGACGGTTTACAACGTCGTGCCTTACGGCGACGCCAAGGGCGAAACGCTGACCGTGCTGCATAACAAGGCCGGGAGCCTTGGGGTGTCGGTTGGGTTTAATACTCAGCAGTTGCCAGTGTTTTCGTTGTGGAAGAACACCGATACGCAAGGGCAGGGGTATGTCACCGGATTGGAGCCTGGGACGAGCTTTTCCTACAACCGCCGGTATCAGCGGCCGCTGGGTCTGGTGCCGATGATTGGGGTTAAAGAGCAGAAGCAATTTCAGATTCATTACAGCCTGTTGGCAGATAAAGGGGCTGTGGATAAGGCGCTGAAGCGAGTGAGCGAGATTCAGGGTGGGCGGGAGACTGAGGTAAGGCAGGCGCCGTTGGTGGATTTGACCAAAGAGTAAGCGGCCTTGCGAGATGAGCGGTGGAATTCTGTGTTCACCGCTCATCAAAAGGTTAAAAAGGAAGTCTCATTTCTGAGGCTTGTGCCGCATCAAACAGACGCCGGATGAAATCGAAGTCGTTCCAGGTTTGGTTGGTATAAAATCGATGCTCCTTATTTCCGATCTCATCGATGTAATAGATAACGTACTCCGCATATTTCTCGTCGGCGTTGAAGCTGTAACGCAATGAAAGAGAAAAGTCATTTTCCTTGAGTTTCACAAACGAGTTGTTGTCGTCATAACTCCAGGAGAATTCGCCTCTCTCCGTTCTCGCGGTGAGTGCTTTGATAAAATCGAGAAATCTAGGCGGTAGCATATTGACGCCCTCTGGCCTCTTAATAGTGATCTGAATGATTTGCTGTGATGGTCATCAGTTACGCTGAGGCCGGCCGATATTGCAGCGCTTCCGCCAAATGCTCGCGTGTGATTGCATTTACTTGTTCAAGGTCTGCCAGCGTGCGTGCGACTTTGAGCAGTCGATGGGCTGACCTGAGTGACAAGGTCAAACGCTCGCAAGCAGTTTCCAGCCACGCCTCGTCGGTTGTGGATAACTTGCAGTGTCGACGCAGCCCGGGCAAATCAAGGAATGCGTTGGCACAGCCTTGGCGTTTGTTTTGAAGCTCCCGGGCGTCGGCGACCAGTACCGCAGCAGTGGCGGTGTCATCACCGGGTTTGAGCGCAGGATTCAGAGCCGTGGCTTCTCGGGCGACAGTCAGGTGCAGGTCGATCCGATCCAGCAGAGGCCCCGACAATTTGTTGCGATAACGCTGGACCATGTCCGGTGTGCAACTGCATTTGCCGCTGGGTTCGCCAAGATATCCACAGGGACACGGGTTCATCGCGGCCACCAGTTGAAAGCGCGCCGGAAACCTCACGCGATCCTTGGCGCGGGAAATCACGATGTGCCCGGACTCCAGCGGCTCCCTTAAAACCTCCAACACCTTGCGATCGAATTCCGGAAGGTCGTCGAGGAACAGCACGCCATGATGGGCGAGGGTGATTTCGCCGGGTTGCGGCTTCGATCCGCCACCCACCAATGCCGGGCCGGAAGCCGAGTGATGGGGCTGGCGGAAGGGTCTTTGCGGCCAGTGGCTTAAGGGCACGCAACTGGTGACGGATTGAATGGCTGCGACTTCCAGCGCCTCGTTTTCGGCCAATGGAGGTAGCAAACCTGGCAAACGACTCGCCAACAGCGTTTTCCCGGTCCCCGGCGGTCCGCTAAACAGCAGGTTATGAGCCCCGGCCGCCGCAATCAGCAATGCGCGCTTGGCCGCGATTTGCCCCTGCACCTCATTCAGGTCCGGATAGGGTTTGCTGGCGTAGAGCAAGCCATTGGAAACGTAGGGCTCGACCGGCGTATGTCCATTGAAGTGCGCAACGGCTTCCAGCAGGTGGTCCACGGCAAACACCTTCAAGCCGGACGCCAGGCACGCTTCCTCGGCGTTCGCCCGCGGCACCATCAACGAGCGCCCGGCCTTGCGTGCAGCCAGTGCAGCCGGCAACACGCCTCTCACGGCACGTACCGCGCCGGACAACGCCAGCTCTCCCAGGCATTCAATGTCATCCAGCGTCAAGGTCGGCACCTGCACGCTGGCGGACAGAATTCCCAAGGCAATTGCCAGATCAAACCGTCCGCCATCCTTCGGTAAGTCCGCAGGCGCGAGATTCAGCGTGATGCGCCGCGCCGGGAATTGCAGACCCGAGTTGATGATCGCGCTGCGCACCCGATCCTTGCTTTCCTTTACTGCCGCTTCGGGTAAACCAACCATCGTCAATGACGGCAGACCGTTGGCCAGATGGACTTCTACGGTAACGGCGGGCGCATCCACGCCAATCTGGGCGCGGCTGTGAACGATGGAGAGGGACATGGTCGTTCCTTGAGCTTTACGGGAACCGCTTCCTGCGGTTTTTTGAAGGGTAGTCGGGAGCGTGTGATGGCGCAGGCGCCAAATTTTCGCAGGATGTTGCGAGTGTCTTTCTGATGGGGGAAGCGTAAGGGAGTGGGGATTTGCGACGTAATCAGTCGCGGGATGAGGTTGTTGTAGGACGTTGCCTGGATCTATGAAGGACGGTGGCGAAATCTGAATCGAAGGCGAAAAAAAACCGCCTAAAAGAAGCGGTTTTTTATGTGCGGGCTTCGGTGAGGCTAAGACCTGCAAATCCTCAACAGACACACTCACTTTACCGAACCAAGCGGGTGACTCTGTTGGGCACAGCCGGGTTTAGATTCTTACTCCGGCTAGCAGGCCGGCAGGCTCAAGCTCTTTGCCTCGAGCTGCACCGACTTCAAGAAAACGTCGTTGATTCACAGACACGTTTCCGGCTAAACGGAGCGCCTCGACATGAAACTCATAAATTAATAGCAGCTTGGCCTTTCGTTTTTTTTGGTTCATAGACACCTCGTGTGTCTGGATCATGAGTTGATGTTATTGGCCATCCACGTAAATGACAAGGCGGTTGGTCTCGTCAAAATTGAATCCGAGCTCCTGATAGTAGGAGACAACGTTAGGGTCAGGATCTTGTATCTCGATCTCTTTGCACCCCAGCATCCGCGCATAAAATTCTGCCGCCAATAGCGCCATTTGAGCGATCGATCCGCGAAGTGGATGGGTTTTGTCCGGGTGCCCCTGCAAAAGGATGATCTTTATGCAAACAGTGCTTCTTCTTGGGGTCGCATAGCACAGGCCACATAGCATTTGTGCATACCAGATCGCCAAATCGAAACCCTTGGCGTCCTTACACTTCCAGTCCGGGATGCTATCCCATGGATACAGGACTGCTTCTGTCCACAGATGAGAAGCATCTATCGCAGCAGAGGTAATAGGATCAAAACTGATGACCGACATATCTATCTCTAGACCTTGAGCTGCACAGTCTTTGGCGAAGGTTTTGTGCGCCAGCTTCCTTGCGTTCGATTTGAGAGTCTGGTCGCGCAGTTCCGTACCTTTTCCTTTTCTTCTCATCGCTCGTGTTCTGTTGGGATCAAGGCGATGAAAGATAAAGGGCTGGAGAGTGCTCCGTAATCAGGCGCGGGAGCCGCGTTCTGTAGGACCGAACCGGGATTATTGAAGGGCGTTAGATCAAAAGCTTTCAGATGTAGGAAATGGCAGCGTTAGCCGTGGGCCAGTGCTGCCAGAAGTCATACATATGCAGTTTGTGTGGTGCTATTGGTTGTTAAAGCGATTGCAACATCCGCGAAGCACGCTTCCACCACGATGCATTGACCACAGTCTGCGGCCGTTCACTATCCGCCAGCATCTGCGGAACATCCTGCAACCGAATCCACGGCTGGTTATTCCAGTGCAGCAAACTCAACGACATCTCGGGCCAGTTCAGCAGGCTCAGGATCGGGCGTTCGGTTGCGGTGGGGTGTTGCGCGTCTCTCAGTGCTGGCACTACGTCGTGGGTCAGCCATTCGCGCAGGCCTCGGTATTCTGGGCAGTAGTGGTAGACGAGCAGGGCGTAGACGCCGGATTCGCTGATCAGCAGGGTGTTTTCGAGGGTGCCGTGGATGACGACTTGCGCGGTTTGATGTTGATCGGGATCGAGTTTTCGGACGGCGCGTTCGTCGAGGAAAAGGCGAAGCAGACGACCCAGGTCTCGGGCGCTGAACCAAGGCTGGTTTTCAATCAAAAGCGCGTGAAGATGGAGTTTGTGGCGGGTGAAGACGTGGGGGGACAAATAAGCGTCATCGCTATTCATTGATACAGCTCCTTTTGCTAATGGGGCTGCCGGCAATCGTCGCCAAACGATTGGGGTGGCAGCTGTACGCGGGTTGGCGAACCGGAGCAAAAGGAACCCGGCAGACCCGAAGGTCTCCCACGCACAGCCGCCATGACTCGAGAGATGGTCGTCGTGCACCTTAAGCTTCCAAGTCGCCAAACCCAGTGCTGACTATTCAGCTGGGATGAGCTTAGGAACCTGGGCTTCGCGGCGCTATCGGACGGCGGTGGTGATCTTTGTAGGGCGTTGCCGAGATTGTGGCGGGGCGGAAGATCAAAAGATCGCAGCCTGCGGCAGCTCCTACAGGGGTTGGTCTATCCAGTGTGGGAGGGCTGGTAGACCGAGGTGACGCTATTCGCGGGCGAGCCCGCTCCCACAGGGATTTGCAGTGTTACTCGGCAGGCGGATTCAGCTTCGCTTCCAGCTCGGCGACCTTTACTTCGAGGCTTTCCAGCCGTGCCCGGGTCCGCGCCAGCACAACCATCTGGCTATCAAACTCTTCACGACTCACCAGATCCAGCTTGCTGAAGCCACTCTGCAACAAAGCCTTAAATTGGCTTTCGATTTCGCTTTTCGGCAATGGGGTTTCGCCGCTGAAGAGGCGTGAGGCGGTGCCGGTCAGGGCGTCGAGGAAGTCTTTGGGTGCGAGCATGGCAAATGTCCTGTCAACAATGGCGGGCAGTGTATCACGCAGTGTCTATAGTCAATTCCGGCGGCAGGGATGCACGCTTTTCGCGCATGCAGATGGACGGCATCGCACCGTTGTTGTGCGTAACGCGTCAGGTGTTGTGGCGATGTGGTGGGTATCTGCGGCCAAAGGCTTGAATTCAGTAGGTTTTGTGGAGATGGCAAGCTTTCTGCTTAGTCAGTAGTAACCCATGCACTGATGCAGTCGCTGTGACGAATGCAGTGCGCCAAGCGGAACGGGGAGTTGTTTCGTGAGGAGCGGTTAGCTGGCGTCGGACGGGCAGGTAAGGTCGACGATGCGTTACAAAGCCAGGCACTGCGCTTAGACTTGAGTCGGGTTTGTTTTCCTGGGGCAAGTCCACCAATTCGGGAGAGAGTTTTCATGAAGCTAGTCACTGCCATCATCAAGCCGTTCAAACTGGACGACGTGCGCGAGTCGCTGTCCGAGATCGGCGTGCAGGGCATTACCGTTACTGAAGTCAAAGGCTTCGGTCGGCAGAAGGGTCACACCGAGCTGTACCGCGGCGCGGAGTACGTGGTCGATTTTCTGCCCAAGGTGAAGATCGATGTCGCCATTGACGACAAGGATCTGGACCGGGTTATCGAGGCGATAACCAAGGCTGCCAACACCGGCAAGATCGGTGACGGCAAGATCTTCGTGGTCAATCTGGAACAGGCGATTCGCATCCGTACCGGCGAAACCGATACCGACGCGATTTAAAAGCCGCCACAAACCCAACGCCCCAGGAGAAAACAATATGACTCTGCGTAAATTCGCAGGGCTAGGAGCCCTGTTGTCCCTCGTAATGCCCGGCCTGGCCATGGCGGCAGATCCGGCGGCGCCTCCAGTCCTCAATTCCGGCGATACCGCCTGGATGATGACCTCGACAGCCCTTGTGCTGTTCATGACCATCCCCGGCCTCGCGCTGTTCTACGGCGGCATGGTTCGTTCCAAAAACGTTCTTTCGTTGATGATGCAATGCTTCGCCATTACCGGCCTGGTCACCATCCTGTGGTTCATTTATGGCTACAGCATGGCGTTCGATACCACGGGGATGGAAGCCAACGTCGTCAACCTCAACTCCTTTGTCGGCAGCTTTGCCAAGGCCTTCCTCGCGGGCATCACGCCTGCCAGCATTACTGGCCCGACGGCGCTGTTCCCTGAGGCGGTGTTTGTCACCTACCAGATGACGTTTGCCATCATCACTCCGGCGCTGATCGTCGGTGCGTTTGCAGAACGGATGAAGTTCTCCGCGATGCTGGTGTTCATGGGGATCTGGTTCACTCTGGTTTACGCGCCGATTGCGCACATGGTCTGGAGCGGTCCGGGTTCGCTGTTGGGCGACTGGGGCGTGCTCGACTTCGCCGGCGGCACCGTGGTGCATATCAATGCCGGTGTGGCCGGCCTGATTGCCTGCCTGGTATTGGGCAAGCGTAAAGGTTTCCCGACCACCCCGATGGCTCCGCACAACCTCGGCTATACCCTGATGGGCGCTGCGATGTTGTGGGTCGGCTGGTTCGGTTTCAACGCAGGTTCCGCTGCTGCTGCCAACGGCACGGCCGGCATGGCAATGCTTGTGACCCAGATCGCCACCGCCGCCGCTGCGCTGGGCTGGATGTTCGCCGAGTGGATCACTCACGGCAAACCAAGTGCTCTGGGTATCGCTTCGGGCGTGGTTGCCGGTCTGGTTGCGATCACCCCGGCGGCGGGTACGGTTGGCCCGATGGGCTCGATGATCATCGGCCTGGCGGCGGGCGTGGTGTGCTTCTTCTGCGCCACCACCCTGAAACGCAAACTCGGTTATGACGATTCCCTGGACGCCTTCGGTGTGCACGGTATCGGCGGCATCCTCGGCGCGATCCTGACCGGTGTGTTCGCTGCACCGTCCCTGGGTGGCTTCGGCACCGTGACCGACATCGCCGCACAAGTCTGGATTCAGTGCAAAGGCGTAGGCTTCACGGTGATCTACACCGCGATCGTCACCTTCATCATTCTCAAGGTCCTGGACGCTGTCATGGGCCTGCGAATCACGGAAGAAGAAGAGGCTGTCGGTATCGACCTGGCACTGCACAACGAACGCGGCTACAACTTGTAAGCACGCGCATAAAAAACTTGCCCGGCTTGCCGGGCATTTTTTTGTCCGGGATTTGTCCATGAAGGAACTGCTGAAAGGTTTTTTCCTACATGTTTGGCAGTGTTTACGGCGGGCGATTTTCTGCGGCCAATGGCTTACATGATTGAAGGAATATTAGGGCCTTTGTTTTTTCCCAGAGCGCGCTAGAATGCGCCCCGAACGTGCGGAGAACTGTATGTGGCAACAGACTCTGATAACCCTGCGGGCAAGGCCCCGGGGCTTTCATCTGGTAACGGACGAGTTACTCGCCGGTTTGCCTGAAATCAAGGCGTGCCGGGTCGGTCTGTTGCATTTGTTGCTACAGCATACCTCGGCGTCGTTGACCATCAACGAGAACGCCGATCCGGCGGTACGTCGCGACTTCGAACGATTTTTCAATCGTCTGATCCCACAAGGAACAGACGGCTATGAGCATAACGACGAAGGCCTGGACGACCTCCCGGCGCACTTCAAGGCCAGTGTGCTTGGCTGTCAGCTCAGTTTGCCGATTTCGGCGGGCCGACTGGCGCTGGGAACCTGGCAGGGCGTTTATCTGGGCGAGCACCGTGATTTTGGCGGTGCCCGTAAAGTCCTCGCCACCGTGCACGGTGAAGAGGCATGAACCGCTGGTCACCAACGGTTATTGAATTTTTCCGGCAGCTGTCGACAGACGGTAAAGCTGGGCTATAACTAATCTGCTTTTCGCAAGAGTCATGAGGTAGAACATGAGCGACGATGATCTGGAAAACGACGACCTCGAAGTAGGCGACGACGACGAAACCGAAGAAGGTCTGGAAGCAGCGGCCGAAGACGTCGCTGAAGACGACGGCGGTGATACGCCCGTTCCGACCGCCAAAGGCAAAGCCAAGGCTGCGGTATCGGTTGATGAGCTGCCGAGTGTTGAAGCCAAGAACAAGGAACGCGACGCCCTGGCCAAGGCCATGGAAGAGTTTCTGGCGCGGGGCGGCAAGGTGCAGGAAGTGGAGGCCAATGTGGTCGCCGATCCTCCCAAGAAGCCTGACAACAAGTACGGCAGCCGGCCTATCTAAGCGCCTGCTACCTGCTTGCTGAAAAAGCCCGCCGTCGCTGCGGGCTTTTTCATGGGCGGGAAAAAAAGTCGAAGTTGACGAGGCCACTGTGGGAGTGGGCTTGCCCGCGATGAGGCCATCAGATCCAACAGTAATGTTGGCTGATCGTCAGCTATCGCGAGCAAGCCCGCTTCCACAGGCTCTTTATCAGGCCGAGGCGGAGTTCCAGAGGGCCAACAACGCCGGCAACTCGGTCAAGCTGCGAATCTCGGCATCCGGTGCCTTCTCGGCTTCCCAAGCCTTGCCCGCCGGGTTGAACCATATCGCCCGCAATCCCGCCTGCTGTGCTCCGGCGATGTCATCTCCAGGATGATCACCGATATGCACCGCCGTCTCCGGCGTCGCCCCACCACGCTGCAACGCCTCGTGAAACAATCGCGCATCGGGTTTGGCGATGCCGATGTCTTCGGCACACAACGCAAACTTGAAGTAATCCGCCAGCCCCAGCCGGCGCACATCGGCGTTGCCGTTGGTGACCACGCCGAGGGCGTAGTGCTTGGCCAGCATGCCCAGCGTCGGCTCGACGTCAGGGAACACATCGATCTGATGCCGTGCGTGCAGAAACACTTCAAAACTTTTGTCGGCCAGATCAGAAGCCTGATCATGGTCGTAGCCGGCTTCTTCCAGCGCATGGAACAGCACCCGGCGGCGTAGCGCGCTGATGCGGTGTTTGAGGCCCGGTTCGCTCCCCAGGATGCGCTCGCGAATCGTCCACAAATGTTCCACCGGCACCGCGCCCAGATTGGGTGCGTGCTCGGTCAGCCATTCACGCAGTACGGCTTCGGCGCTGACGATCACCGGGGCGGTGTCCCACAAGGTGTCGTCGAGGTCGAAGGTGATCAATTGGATGGTCATGAATCATCGCCCTTAATGCGTTTGGCCCGTGGATGGGCGCTGTCGTAGACCGTTGCCAGGTGCTGGAAGTCCAGGTGGGTATAGATCTGGGTGGTCTTGATGTCCGAGTGGCCAAGCAGTTCCTGCACGGCTCGCAGGTCCTGGGAGGACTCCAGCAAGTGGCTGGCGAAGGAGTGGCGCAGCATGTGCGGGTGCAGGTTCTGTCCCAGTTCGCGTTCGCCGGCTGCCTTGACCCTTACCTGAATGGCCCGTGGCCCGAGGCGCCGGCCTTGCTGGCTGACAAACACCGCGTCGTCCGCCGGGTTGGTCATGGCCCGCAATGGCAGCCACAGTTCCAGCGCTTCGCGAGCCTTTTTGCCCACCGGAAGCAGTCGGGTCTTGCTGCCCTTGCCGAGCACTTGAACCATGCCGTCGGCCAGATCCAGCTGATCCAGATTGAGTCCGGTCAGTTCCGAAAGCCGCAAACCCGAAGAATAGAACAGCTCCAGAATGGCCTGATCCCGACGCGCGAGGAAGTCATCTTCCACCGCGCCTTCGAGCAGTTGCAGCGCGCGGTCGGTATCGAGGGTTTTCGGCAGCCGGCGTTCGCCCTTGGGCGGTGCCAGGCCGTTGGCCGGGTCGTGATCGCACAGGCCTTCGCGGTTCAGATAGTGATAGAGCCCGCGCACTGCCGAGAGCAGGCGCGCCAGGCTGCGGGACGATTGACCCTGTGAATGCAGGCGCGCGATCAGGCTGCGCAAGCGTTGAATGTCCAGGGCGGCCCAACTGCTGATGTTCTGTTTGACGCACCAGCCGAGCACTTTGTCGAGATCGCGGCGGTAGGCGTACAGCGTGTGGGGCGACACCTGGCGCTCACTGCGCAGGTGTTCGCAGTAAGCGTCCAGTTGCCGTTCCACGATCAGCGTACCGAGCGCAGGGAGCTGTTGACCCGTGGCAGCACCCGGCCCATGACTTCGGCGATGTAGCTCAGGAACAGCGTGCCGACCGAGCTTTTATAGTGTTGCGGATCGCGACTGGCGATGGCCAGGACGCCGTGGATGCCTTGATAGCTGATAGCGACGACGGCGGTCGAGCCGATCTGCTTGCGCTGTTCTTCGCCGAACAGGAAGTCCAGTTCGTGATCGCGCAGGCTGCCGCTGACGCTTTTGTCTTCCGAGAGCAGACCGCCGATGGCCGTTTGTGCTTCGGCATGAGTAACCCAACGACCGACCGGCATCGGATTGTCACCCAGCAGGATCAGGCTGACGAAGGGCACCTGGAAGTCCTGGCGCAGGCTGTCTTCGACGCTGATCACCACGTCTTCCAGGCTGTTGGCGTCCATCAGTGCGAGAATCAAGCGGCGGGTCTTGTCGAACAGGCGGTCGTTGTCGCGAGCCACGTCCATCAAGTGCGAGAGGCGATGACGCAACTCGATGTTGCGATCGCGCAGGATCTTCATCTGTCGCTCGACCAGCGAGACGGTATCGCCACGCTGGTGCGGAATGCGCAAGGCCGGGAGCAGTTCTTCGTGCTCGACGAAAAAATCCGGATGAGCCTCCAGGTACGCGGCAATTGCCGCCGCCTCAAGGCTTTCGGAAGGGGATTCGTCGGGCTGTAGGGCGGGAACCTGGGGCTTATCTTTCATGGATTCGACTCTCTCAAAGACGCACTTGTCCTTCATAAACGCGCACTGCCGGGCCGGTCATCATGACCGGTTGGCCTGGGCCTGCCCATTCAATGGACAGGCGCCCGCCGGGCAGGTCGATCAATAGCGGCGAATCCATCCACCCCTGGCTGATCGCAGCCACTGCAGCTGCGCAGGCGCCGGTGCCGCAGGCCTGGGTTTCCCCGGCGCCACGTTCCCAGACGCGCAACTGCGCGCGGTTCCGGTCGATGACCTGGAGAAAACCGACATTGACCCGCGCCGGGAAGCGCGGGTGGTGTTCGATTTTCGGCCCCAGTTCATGCACCGGTGCGTTGTTGATGTCGCTGACCCGTAGCACGGCATGGGGGTTGCCCATGGACACGGCGGCCAGTTCAACCGCGGTGCCATCGACGTCGAGTTTATAGCTCAGCGCCTGTTCTGGCGCGTCGAATGGAATCTCGGCCGGCACCAGGCGTGGCGCCCCCATGTTGACACCGATCTGGCCGTCGCTGCGGATATCCAGCTCGATGATGCCGCTTTTGGTCTCGACGCGAATCTGCCGCTTGGCGGTCAGGCGCTTGTCGAGCACAAAGCGGGCAAAACAGCGCGCACCGTTGCCGCACTGTTCCACTTCGGAGCCGTCGGAGTTGAAGATCCGGTAACGGAAATCAACGTCCGGGTTGCTCGGCGCTTCGACGATCAGCAACTGGTCAAAACCGATACCGGTATGCCGATCGCCCCATTGCTTGGCGTGTTTGGGCAGGATGTGCGCGTGCTGGCTGACCAGGTCGAGGACCATGAAGTCGTTGCCCAGGCCGTGCATCTTGGTAAAACGCAGCAGCATGGGGTTACTCCGGCAGCAGGCTTTCGCCAGCAAACAACTCGGCTACCGTCTCACGGCGACGCACTTCGATTGCCTGATCACCGTCCACCAACACTTCAGCGGCGCGGCCACGGGTGTTGTAGTTGGAACTCATGACAAACCCATAGGCGCCGGCCGAATGCACGGCCAGCAGGTCGCCTTCTTCCAGGGCCAGTTCACGGTCCTTGGCCAGGAAGTCGCCGGTCTCGCAGATCGGGCCGACGATGTCATAGGCGCGCGCGGCAGTAGTGCGCGGGCGCACGGCGGTGACGTCCATCCAGGCCTGGTACAGCGCCGGGCGGATCAGGTCGTTCATGGCCGCATCGACGATGGCGAAGTCTTTGTGTTCGGTGTGCTTGAGGTACTCGACCTGAGTCAGCAGCACGCCGGCGTTGGCGACGATAAAGCGGCCCGGCTCGAACACCAGTGCCAGGTCACGACCGTCGAGACGCTCGCGCACGGCTTTGATGTAGTCGGCAGCCAGCGGCGGCTCTTCATCGCGATAGCGCACGCCCAAGCCGCCACCGAGATCGATGTGGCGCAGGTAAATGCCGCAATCGCCGAGGCGATCGACCAGGCCCAGCAGGCGGTCGAGGGCATCGATGAACGGAGGCAGGGTGGTCAGTTGCGAGCCGATGTGGCAATCGACACCGACTACTTCCAGGTTCGGCAGCTGCGCGGCGCGGATGTACACGTCTTCGGCGTCGGCGATGGCGATGCCGAACTTGTTCTCTTTGAGACCGGTGGAAATGTACGGGTGGGTGCCGGCATCGACGTCCGGGTTTACACGCAGCGAGATCGGCGCGCGAACACCCAGCTCGGCGGCGACAACTTGCAGGCGTTCCAGCTCGTCGGTGGATTCGACGTTGAAGCAATGCACGCCGACTTCCAGGGCGCGACGCATGTCGTCGCGGGTCTTGCCGACGCCGGAGAACACGATCTTGTCGGGGCTGCCACCAGCGGCCAGGACGCGTTCCAGCTCACCACGGGAGACGATGTCGAAACCGGCGCCCAATCGCGCCAGGACATTCAGTACACCCAGGTTGGAGTTGGCCTTGACCGCGAAGCAGACGAGGTGCGGCATGCCGACCAGCGCATCGGCGAACGCCAGGTACTGGGCTTCGATGTGGGCACGGGAGTAGACATAAGTCGGTGTACCAAAGCGCTCGGCGATGGCCGACAGGGCAACACCTTCCGCGAACAGCTCACCGTCACGGTAGTTAAAAGCGTCCATGGCGTTCCCTTATTGGTAGACGTCGTGCTTGTGTGCTTTCGACGGGCTCTTTTGCGAGGATTGGGCTTGCTCGGCTGGATCCTGGGAATCGTCAGGCAGGTACAGCGGGCCTTTTTGACCGCAGGCCGACACAAGGCAAGCAACCGCGACGAGCGCAGCAAGGGAAGAGATCAGGCGCTTCATGGCGAAATCCTTGAAAATGCGTTAATTGCGCCGGAGTATACCGGCCACCCGTCAGCTTGCCTATGTAACGGAGCTCCCGTCCGGCGGGGCTTCTCCGGATGCATTCGGGCCAGACGCAATCCTTGTGGGAGCGGGCTTGCCCGCGAAAGCGGTGGGTCGGTCAGCAAAGATGGTGAATCTGCTGACCCCTTCGCGGGCAAGCCCGCTCCCACATGCACTGCGTTTGATATACCTATATCGACGCTTGATCGTTATCCTTTGCAATCGTCGGGGCTCGCCCGTATCTTGCGGCGCTTGAGCGTGAACAGACATTTTTTGAGGTTGCCGCAATGAGTTTGACCGAAGCCCGTTTCCACGATCTGGTCGATACCACCCAGCAAATGCTGGAAGATATTTTCGACGAGAGTGATCTGGATATCGATCTGGAGAGCTCGGCCGGTGTGCTCACCGTCAAGTTCGAAAATGGCAGTCAGTTGATCTTCAGCCGCCAGGAGCCGTTGCGCCAGCTGTGGCTTGCGGCGGTATCCGGTGGCTTCCACTTCGACTATGACGAAGAGAGCGAGCGCTGGATGTGCGACAAGAGCGAAGAGCAACTGGGCGAGATGCTCGAGCGCATCGTCAAGCAGCAGGCTGATGTCGAACTCGATTTCGAAGGTCTGTGAGGTCGTGACCCAGCCCGTTCGTCCACCCAAGCCGCTTTACAGCAATGTCAGCCCGGCAGTGCCTTCGCCGTGCAGCGGCGTCTGTCGGCTGGACGAGCAAAAGGTCTGCCTCGGATGTTTTCGCCATGTCGAAGACATCCGCGAATGGCGCTCGGCGGATGACGATCGCCGGAGAGTGATCTGCGCTCAGGCGGTCCAGCGCAAATCCTGCGCCTGACGCTTCCACAGAGTCTCCTCTGACTCAGCTTGCAAAGGGCAAATCGGGGCTTGGTCGGCCTGACTTGTATATTTATTGAGCTGTGATAGTGTCCAGAAACGCCTCAACCCATCGAGGCTCGTGAAAACCCCGCCTTTTTCTGGCGGGGTTTTGCTTTTTCTGCGCAGAAGAAAGGAGTCTGCCTTTATCATGACCGTACCTTCCATCACCCTTACTCGTCTGGACGTACAACGTCTGGAGCGCCTGATCGACAGCCTGGATGACACGCTGCCGGGCGTTATCGCGCTGCAAACCGAACTGGATCGCGCCGATACGCTGGTCGGTCACGATGAAGTGCCCGCCGATGTCGTGACCATGAATTCACGTGTGCATTGCCGTGAAGAAATCAGCGGCAAGGACTATCACCTGACGCTGGTTTATCCCAAGGATGCCAACGCCGATGAAGGCAAGATTTCCATTCTGGCGCCGGTGGGCAGCGCGCTGCTGGGTCTCAAGGTCGGGCAACACATCGACTGGCCGGCACCGGGGGGAAAAACCCTGAAACTGACCCTGCTGGAAGTCGAATCACAGCCTGCCAATGGCGGCCACTTCCCGGAATGACCCTGCCTCAGACCTGCTCGAGCGCCTCGTTCAGTGCGCGCTCCAGGTCAGCTTTGTAGCGCAGATACAAATTGCTTGAGCCATGTCCATCACCGATCAGGCCCGACAGGTCCAAGTCGGTGATGTAGCAGCGATAGCGCTCGATTTCACGGCGCTGCTCAACGATTTCCTGGGCGACCACGCTGAACAGTTGGTCGCCATATTCAAGCTCCGAAAACTCCCGCTGATTGCAATACAACGTGACCTGCACCTGCCCCGGTGCAGCTTTGCCGACGATTGCCTGTACGTCGTAGAACGGTTTGTCGACCGGGGTTTGCGGCGCGGGCCGGGCCTCGACCCGGCGCGCCCGTCCTGGCCCTGACGGCAATAGCTGGTAGTACAGCGTGTCCAGGCTCAGGGGCTGGGTGCTGTTCATGGGTAGCAGCGCGTCGCGTCGGTACTGAATCGATTGCAGGAACCGTTGCAGCGGCACCAGCAGGCTTTGTTCGTCGTGATAGGGCAAACGCTGTTGCCACAAGGCATTGAACTCGTCCAGAACATAGACATCGGCCTGCTGTTCATAGACGCGGTAGAACACCTGAATGCACTCGGGCTGGCCCATGGGCAGAAGCAACGCCAGGTCGTGATCCTCCAGCGCCTTCGGGTCCAGTTGCAGCGGGCTGTAGCTCGCCAGTTCTTCGCCGAGGTAATCCAGCAGCGCTGGCAGCGTGGCGAGGGCGACGTGATTGACCTGGCCGGGCACCAGTTCCAGCACGTGGTAATGCTGCTGGACCTGAATCAGGTAGCGATGATTGAGGTTGCTCAACAGCAGGTTCTGCGCGGTGTCGAGGACCTCTTCGACCCGGCGTGCGATGAATTGCGCGCGGTTGTGGCAAAAGCAGCGAACCCGCAACTTGGGTTGTTGTGCTCCGCCAGGGAGGTTGTTGAGGTAGTCGCGCAGGCAGTCGAGCAGCGCATGAGGCCCGTCATAGCGGCTGACCAGCACTTCGTTCCAGCTATTAAGCGTGACCTGGTCCAGGGTCAGCACCAGATTCTCGCGGACCCCGGCGTAACTCAAGGAGTCGGTGCGCTCGGTGGTCATCAGGATGTTCAGGTCGCGGTGATGCTTGAGCGGATCGACGCCGACGTTCACCAGAATCAGCACTTCGCTCGGCACGCTGGCGCGCAGCAACGGCTCTTCGGCAACCGTTACCAAGGGCAGGGCGATGGTCTGTTGCAGGCTGCCGAGCAGGTTGAACAGTTCAAATTCGCTCAAGTCGCTGGTGCCGGGGTGCAAGGCGAGACGGGTGCTGCTGTCGATCACACCGTTACGATGGCACCAGGTCAGCAACTCCAGCAATTGGCGGCTGCGCTTGATCGGCGCGAAATGTTCCCACTCGTGGGCGGCCAGGCTGCCGTTGTACAAACCCCACTGAACATTCCCCGGCTCTTTCTTGTTGGGTGCCTGAACCAGCGTCAGGGTGTCTTCGGCCAGATCCGGGGCGATGCCAGGGTTAATGAACTCCACTTTGTCCGCTTTGCGCTCAAAAGCCGCGTACAGCCGCCGCCCCAGCACATTGAGGTCGCGTTTGTTGATCAGGCTGACGGTTTGTTCGTTGCGGGCGAACTGGGTCAGGAAGCGGTAGCTGTAGTTCAGCTCGTTGACCAGGGCCCGGCGCTCTGCGCTGACCTGGCGGACCTTCCATTGGCTGCGGCTGTCGAGCAGCGCCAGTTGCCGCTGATCCCAATTCCATTCATGAGCCAGGCGCTCAAGCAGTGAACGCTGCCAACTCTGGGTGCGACTGCTGCCGGTGAGCTTGCGGTTGACCTTCAGGTACAGCGCGCGGCGCACCAGTTCAAGCCGTTCAGGCTCGCCACGGGCCGTGAGGTATTCCTCGATGCGCCGATAAACCACGATGTAGGGATCGAGCTCATCGAGGTCCAGCTGGTTGGCGAACACCGCTTGCTTGAAGCGCAGGCTCAGGCAATGCACTTTCGGATGTTCGCTGGCGTAGACCTCGGTCAGTAACAGCTTGAGCACCGACTTGTACGGCGACTCGATGCCCTTGAACAACTGCCAGAGCCCGGCGCCAATGAACTCGCCAGGCGGGATGTAGGCTAGATGGCCCAGATCCAGTGACTCATCAGCCCGGATGAAACGCTTGGACAGCAGCGTATGAGTGTAACGGTCGTAGGCCGCTTCTTCGTAGACCGGCACCAGCCACCAGATGGGCGTGCGTCCAGCCAGCCAGATGGCGGTGCGGTAGAACTCGTCCAGCAACAGGTAGTGCTGAGTGGTGCCGCAATCTTCCGAACTCAGCTGCGTGTCGCGCTCGCCGAGCACGAAGCGCGTCGGGTCGATCAGAAAGAAATGCGCCTCGGCGCCTTGGCTGGCGGCCCAGACTTCAAGCAACTGACATTTTTTACGCAGCTCACCGAGTTCATTTTCGCTCAGGTCCGGCGCGTGACAGACCCACACATCCATGTCGCTCTGATCGGCCTGGGCCAGGGTGCCCAGGCTGCCCATCAGGAACAGGCCGTGAATCGGTCGCGGCGGATTGCTGCCGTGGCGCGGCTTATAGGAAAACGATCGGGTCAGGCGTTGGGCTTCAGCGAGGGCGTTGGCGTCAGGTTCGAAATTCGCCAGCCCCGCCGGCGTGCTGCCCGACACGTAACCTGGCAACAGCGGATGATTGACGTGGAAAAACAGTGGCAGCAGCGTCAGCACGGTTTGTTGGCGCGTCGACAGCCCTTCCATGGCGCGGGCCATGCGGCCTTCGTTGAGTTTCAGAAATCGCGCGCGCAGTTGACTGAGAACCTTGCGGTCGATTCCCTCGTCCAGATCGGGTCGGATTTCATGGGTGCGGGTCATGTCAGCTCAAACCGGCGCGATTGGCTCGGACGTAGGGTCTGCGGATGAGGGGCAGTTTAGCGCCTCGTGCCCGGGACTTTTAAGCTGATTTGTGTCTTTGACGTCAGATTTTTATCGTGTGGCGACGGCAGCAAGCAAAGTGGCCCGCGGAAATCCCGTGACAGGGGTTTCCGTGGGCGATGCACTGATACTCAGGCTGTTTCCTGGACGCTCAGAATCGTCAGAACGGTTTGTACATTTTGCGCGGCGTCACGACCCAGACTGGTCAGATAACCGCCATCAGGCTGGTCGATCAGGTCTTTTTCGAAAAGGCGTTTGGCGGCGGCGATGTGTTTCGGGGCAGCGGTCTGATGAATTTTCAAACCTTCCTGGGAACTGTCCAGGTTGAAGAGTGCGAGGACTTCCAGTTCGGCAACCAACTCAGGGGTAAGCGACATAAGGACTCCAGACTTTCTAGGAATTGGACGACAGCGCCCCTAAGGTGAGCCCACTCGTGCGGCATGTCCAGTGCCTGCATCAGGGTTTTTTCGCCTCGGGAAGCATTCCCCGGCGGGTGGTGCGGCAGCGGGGTGCGTACCAGTGTAGTCAGGGGCTGGGGGAAGGCAGGAATGTTTCGTGACAATCTGTGTTGGGAGCGCGTTGCACGCTCCCAACGGTGTCCGATTTACTTCTTTTCCGGCGGCAATTCCGGCAGCGCACGCAGAGCCGTTTCGTACCATTCGGTGTTGAACGCGCGGTCTTCTTCCAGGATCGCGTCGATTTCTACCGCCAACACGTGAGCCATCAGGTTGAGGATTTCTTCGCGCTCGTAGCCCACCAGGGTCAGCTTGTTGAAGGTGGCCTTGGCCGCTGGCGGGTTGTCGCTTTCAATCTGGTTTTCGATGGCTTCGATCAGGGTGTTTTCGGCGAACTCTTCTTCGTCGATCTCGATATCAGTTGGCTCGCTCATGGCAGGCTCCTCAAGTTAAGGCGGCCAGTTTACCTGCATTCAGCGCTGTGATGCTGCTGGCAAGAATCGCCTTGGCGTTCTATAAAACAGGACTGCCAACCCCGCACGGCCTGGAGGCTATGTGATGCTCAAGCTTTATGGTTTTTCCGTCAGTAACTACTACAACATGGTGAAACTGGCGCTGCTGGAGAAGGGACTGCCGTTTGAAGAGGTGCCTTTTTATGCGGGCAACAGCCCCGAGGCACTGGCCATCAGCCCGCGCGGCAAAGTGCCGGTGCTGGGCGTCGAACAAGGTTTTATCAACGAAACAGCCGTGATTCTTGAGTACATCGAGCAAAGCCAGGCCGGCACGCCACTATTACCGAGCGATCCGTTCGAGCGTGCGCAAGTGTTGGCAATGGCCAAGGAAATCGAGCTGTACATCGAGTTGCCTGCTCGCGCTTGTTATCCCCAGGCATTTTTCGGCATGCAGGTGCCGGACGCGATCAAGGACAAGACCAAGGCTGAGCTGTTGCTGGGGTTTGCGTCCTTGGGCAGGCACGGCAAATTCGCCCCTTATGTGGCGGGTGAGCATCTGAGCCTTGCCGATTTGTATTTCCTGTACAGCGTGCCGTTGGCCTGTGCTGTGGCGCAGAAACTGTTCGATATCGATCTGCTGGCCGATATGCCAGGGGCCAAGGCGCTGCTGGAGCGTCTGGAGCAGAATCCGAATGTGAAGAGAATTGCAGCGGACAAGGAAGCGGCGATGCCAGCGTTTATGGCGATGGTCTCGTCCAAGAAGTGAGTTTTGTAAGTTTCTGAAGTCAGTCATCGCGAGCAGGCTCGCTCCCACAGGTTCAGTGTGATCCTTGTGGGAGCGAGCCTGCTCGCGATGCTTTTGCCTTTAACGGCTGGCGAGCAGCGCCTGACCGCGTGCCACTGCCTTCTTGACCTGCGCCGGCGCAGTGCCGCCGATATGGTCACGGGCATTGACCGAGCCTTCCAGTGTCAGCACGGCAAACACGTCCTGATCGATCTGGTCGCTGAACTTGCGCAGCTCTTCCAGGCTCATTTCCGCCAGGTCTTTACCGCTTTCCACGCCGTACTTCACGGCATGGCCAACGATTTCGTGGCAGTCACGGAACGGCAGGCCACGACGCACCAGATAATCGGCCAGGTCGGTGGCGGTGGAGAAACCGCGCAACGCCGCTTCGCGCATCATCGCGTGCTTGGGCTTGATCGCCGGGATCATGTCGGCAAAGGCGCGCAGCGAGTCGCGCAAGGTGTCGGCGGCGTCGAACAGTGGTTCCTTGTCTTCCTGGTTGTCCTTGTTGTAGGCCAGTGGCTGGCCTTTCATCAAGGTCAGCAGGCCCATCAAGGCACCGAACACACGGCCGGTCTTGCCGCGAACCAGTTCTGGCACGTCCGGGTTTTTCTTTTGCGGCATGATCGAGCTACCGGTGCAGAAACGGTCCGGCAGATCGATGAACTGGAATTGCGCGCTGGTCCACAGCACCAGCTCTTCGGAGAAGCGCGACAGGTGCATCATCGCGATGCTCGCAGCCGAGCAGAACTCGATGGCGAAGTCGCGATCGGACACGTTGTCCAGCGAGTTGCCGCCGACCGCGTCGAAGCCTAAAAGCTGAGCGGTATATTCACGGTCGATCGGGTAGGTGGTGCCGGCCAATGCAGCACTGCCCAGTGGCATGCGGTTGGTGCGCTTGCGGCAGTCGACCAGGCGTTCATAGTCGCGGCTGAGCATTTCGAACCACGCCAGCATGTGGTGCCCGAAGGTCACCGGCTGTGCGGTTTGCAGGTGAGTGAAGCCCGGCATGATGCTGCCTGCTTCACGCTCGGCCTGCTCCAGCAAGCCTTTTTGCAGACGGGTGATTTCGCTCAGGATCAGGTCGATCTCGTCACGCAGCCACAGGCGGATGTCGGTGGCCACCTGGTCGTTACGGCTGCGGCCGGTGTGCAGCTTTTTACCGGTGACGCCGATGCGGTCGGTCAGGCGCGCCTCGATGTTCATGTGCACGTCTTCGAGGTCGATGCGCCAGTCGAACTGGCCGGCCTCGATTTCACCCTGGATGGTCTTCAGGCCATCGGTGATGCTGTCGCGCTCGGCATCGGTCAGCACGCCGACCTTGGCCAGCATGGTGGCGTGGGCGATCGAGCCCATGATGTCGTGGCGATACAGGCGCTGGTCGAAAGTGACGGAGGCGGTGAAGCGGGCGACGAAGGCGTCGACGGGTTCACTGAAGCGGCCGCCCCAGGACTGATTGGTCTTGTCAGTGCTCATGAATTCGCTCGTATCGGCTGGAGAAAAATGTCGTTGGAAGCTGTCGCGGATAATAACAGGGTTGCCAATCCTGTCGCTGACACTGGTCGACACGTTTTTTTCTCATCCTGCGGTCCATACTCAGGACAGGCCTTGTGGGAAATTGCGCAACGATATTTTTCAATTGAGCAATATCGTCTCGGCAACCGTCTACAGTTGGACAGTAGGATCAGCGCACTTCTGGGCGCTGCCGCTGACTATAAGAAGAGGGGGTGTTCATATTGTGTATCGGCAAACCCTACGGCGATACCTCGCTAACGCGGGCCAGAGCCTCCAAATACTCGGCAGTTGAAAATTTAGCCGCCGGTCTCGCGGCACTTTTTGGCCCTCGCGCCAGTCTTAGCGTGGATCGCGGTGACGGACGTCACTTCCCCTGTCTACGCTATCCTTGTGCGAGACTCACGCAGGAATCCAGCGCAATATGAATGTCCTGATCGTTGATGACGAACCCTTAGCCCGCGAGCGCCTGAGCCGAATGGTTGGCGAACTTGAGGGATACAGTGTCCTGGAGCCCAGCGCCACGAACGGCGAAGAGGCGTTGGCACTGATCGACAGCCACAAGCCGGATATCGTGCTGCTCGATATCCGTATGCCAGGCCTTGATGGCCTGCAAGTGGCTGCCCGGTTGTGCGAACGCGAAACCCCGCCCGCCGTGGTGTTTTGCACCGGGCCCGATGAATTTGCCGTGGAAGCCCTGCAGGCCAGCGCCGTGGGCTATCTGGTGAAGCCTGTGCGAACTGAACATTTACAAGAAGCATTGAAAAAAGCCGAGCGGCCCAATCGCGTCCAGCTCGCAGCCCTGACCCGTCCCGCCGCCGAAACCGGCAGCGGTCCGCGAAGCCATATCAGTGCCCGTACCCGTAAAGGCATTGAACTGATCCCCTTGGGTCAGGTGGTGTACTTCATTGCCGATCATAAGTACGTGACCTTGCGCCACGAAGGCGGCGAAGTGCTGCTGGATGAACCGCTCAAGGCCCTTGAAGATGAGTTCGGCGATCGATTCGTGCGAATCCACCGTAATGCACTGGTCGCTCGCGAGCGTATCGAGCGCCTGCAACGCACGCCTCTGGGGCATTTTCAGCTGTTCCTCAAAGGCCTGAACGGTGACGCCCTGATCGTCAGTCGCCGTCATGTGGCTGGCGTGCGAAAAATGATGCAACAGCTTTAATCGGCTGTTTGCAGGCGGATTTCATACCCGATTGCTGGACATTCGAGGCCAGGGAGGCCATGCAGTGTCTGATACAAGTCAAAGTGGATTTGGCTGAGCTGTTATTATCCGCCGTATCTATTCAGTACGGATTGATCCATGTCCTCTCGCGAAATCCGCATCGCCACCCGCAAAAGTGCTCTCGCCCTGTGGCAGGCCGAATACGTCAAAGCCCGTCTGATCGAGGCCCATCCAGGTCTGCTCGTGACGCTGGTGCCCATGGTCAGTCGCGGCGACAAGCTGCTCGACTCGCCGCTGTCGAAAATCGGTGGCAAGGGCCTGTTCGTCAAGGAACTGGAAACCGCGCTGCTGGAAAACGAAGCGGACATTGCGGTGCACTCCATGAAAGACGTGCCGATGGACTTCCCTGAAGGCCTCGGTCTGTTTTGCATCTGCGAGCGCGAAGACCCGCGTGATGCCTTCGTCTCCAACACTTATGCCAGTCTGGATGCGTTGCCGCCGGGCAGCATCGTCGGTACGTCGAGCCTGCGTCGCCAAGCCCAATTGTTGACTCGTCGCCCGGACCTGGAAATCCGTTTCCTGCGCGGCAACGTCAACACGCGCCTGGCCAAGCTCGATGCTGGCGAATATGACGCCATCATCTTGGCGGCCGCCGGCCTGATTCGCCTCGGCTTTGAAGATCGCATCACCTCGGCGATCAGCGTCGACGATAGCCTGCCGGCCGGTGGCCAGGGCGCAGTCGGTATTGAATGCCGCAGCGCCGACAGCGAAATCCACTCCCTGCTGGCGCCGCTGCATCACCAGGACACCGCCACTCGGGTGATCGCTGAACGAGCTCTCAACAAACATCTGAATGGCGGCTGCCAAGTACCAATCGCCTGCTACGCCGTGCTTGAAGGCGAGCAGCTCTGGTTGCGTGGTCTGGTGGGCGATCCGAGCGGCGGCCTGCTGCTCAGCGCCGAGGCCCGTGCGCCACGCAGTGACGCAGAAGCCTTGGGCGTGCAAGTCGCCGAAGACTTGCTGAGCCAGGGTGCCAACGACATCCTCAAAGCGGTCTATGGCGAGGCAGGTCACGAGTGACGGGGTGGCGCCTGCTGCTGACACGCCCTGTGGATGAGTCAGCGGCGTTGAGTGGCGCGTTGGCGCAAATGGGGATTTTCAGCAGCAGCTTGCCGCTTTTGGAAATAGCCCCGATCCCGGTCTCTGACACAATGCGCGACGTCATTCAGGGGCTGAACCGGTTTGACGCGGTGATCGTGGTCAGCAAGCCAGCCGCCCGAATCGGCGTTGACCTGCTCAATCGATATGGGCCGCAGCCACCGAGCCCAAGTTGGTTCAGCGTGGGCGCGGCGACCGCGCAGGTCCTCGCGGATAACGGGTTGAATGTGAATTTTCCTGCCGAGGGCGATGACAGTGAAGCCTTGCTTGAACTTCCCTCGTTGCGCAAGGCTATCGCTCGACCCTTTTCACGCGTGTTGATCATGCGCGGGGAGGGCGGTCGTGAGTTGCTGGCTGAGCGTTTGCGCGAGCTTGGTGCTAGTGTCGAGTATCTGGAGTTGTACCGTCGGGGTCTGCCTCATTACCCGCCGGCGGCATTGCCTGACCGGATTGAAGCGGAACGCTTGAACGGGCTGGTGGTCAGCAGTGGACAGGGTTTTGAGCACCTGCGCCAATTGGCGGGTGATGCCTGGCCTGCGCTGGCGCGGTTGCCGTTGTTTGTTCCAAGCCCCAGGGTCGCCGAGCTGGCACATGCCGCCGGGGCCCTGACAGTTGTGGATTGTCGTGGCGCCAGTGCCGCGGCTTTGCTGACGGCGTTACGGGAGCATCCCGAACCCGTTTTTTAATGCAAAGGATGGATACGTGAGCGAAACAGCCTTGCCTAAAGATGACGTCCAGCCGGTACTTGATGCACCGGTTGATGCACCGGTTCAAACACCACCCCCTGCTGCTGTGCAGCGCCGGGGCAATGGGCTGGCAATTGTCGCGCTGCTGCTCGGAGCTGCCGGTGTTGCCGTCGGCGGCTGGGGAGTCTGGCAAGTGCGTCACCTGCAAGCCAATACTCAACAGCAATTGAGCCAGGTCCAGGCGTTGAGCGATCAGGCGCAAAGTCTGAAACTTAACGAGCAGCGACTGAGTGCGCGCCTGGAACAACTGCCCGCAGCCGAGGAACTGGACGCTCGCAGCCGTCTGGTGATTCAGCTTCAAGCTGATCAGCAACGCCTGAACCAGCGGCTGGAAACCGTCCTCGGTGCCAGTCGCAAGGATTGGCGTCTGGCTGAAGCAGAACACTTGTTGCGTCTGGCCAGCCTGCGCCTTTCTGCGCTGCAGGACATCAGCAGCGCTCAGGCCCTGGTGCAGGGTGCCGATGAAATTCTTCGCGAACAGAACGACCCGGGTTCCTTTGCCGCTCGTGAGCAAGTGGCCAAAACCCTGGTGGCTCTGCGCAGCACCGAACAACCGGATCGCACCGGACTGTTCCTGCGACTGGGCGCTTTGCGTGATCAGGTCATTAGCCTCACTGAGCTGGCGCCCGAGTACAAGGATCGCGGTGAGTCGCTGTTGGGCCTGACCGCCGATGGCGATGGCGCCAGTCGTTGGGCGCAGTGGTGGGACCAGATTTCGCGCTACATCCGTATCGACTTCAATGCCGACAAGAATGTTCGTCCGTTGCTGGCTGGGCAGAGTCTGAGTCAGGTGCGTCTGGCCCTGAGCCTGGCGCTGGAACAAGCGCAATGGGCCGCTCTCAACGGCCAGGCAGCGGTTTATACCCAGGCGCTGACCGAGGCGCGTGACGTATTGAAAGGCAATTTCAACCCGGACAACCCGCAAAGCAAAGTCATGCTTGAGCAGGTGGGCGAGTTGAGCAAGCAACCGGTCACCGTCATCACGCCGGACCTGACCGCAACGCTGAGCGCGGTTCAGGGTTATCTGGAGCGCCGTAATGTGAACGCCGAAGATTCGATCAAGCCAATGGCCAAACCTGCTGCGAACACTGTGCAGGAGGCCACGCCATGAAACGTCTCTATGTGATCGTGTTTCTGGTCATCGCGGCGGCCGCTGCGCTGGGCCTGGCGATCGCCGAGCATTCCGGTTACGTGTTGATCGCCTACAAAACCTTTCGCTATGAATCGAGCCTGTGGGCGACCCTGGCTCTGGTCGCGGTGCTCTGGCTGGTGTTCTGGGGCGTCAAGGCGTTGATCGGCCTGGTGACGACCTCCAGCGGCGTGGTCAATCCCTGGTCGCGGCGTAATCGCAGCCGTCGTGTGCAAGTGGCGATTGAGCACGGCCAGTTGGACTTGGCCGAGGGGCGCTGGGCCAGTGCGCAGCGTCATCTGCATCGCGCCGCCGAAGCCGAGCGCCAACCGCTGCTCTACTACCTCGGCGCGGCGCGTGCTGCCAATGAACAAGGTCTTTACGAGGAAAGCGACAGCTTGCTGGAGCGCGCCCTCGAGCGTCAGCCCCAGGCCGAGCTGGCCATTGCGTTGAGCCATGCCCAGTTGCAGACCGATCGGGGCGACACTGAAGGCGCCCTGGCGACGCTGCAAGCGATGCACGAGCGTCATCCTCATAACGCTCAGACCCTGCGCCAGTTGCAGCGCCTGCACCAGCAGCGCGGCGATTGGTCGGCAGTGATTCGTCTGCTGCCAGAACTGCGCAAGGATAAAGTATTGCCACCTGCCGAACTGACTGAGCTGGAGCGCCGGGCCTGGGGTGAAAACCTTTCTCTGGCGGCGCGTCAGGAAGAGGACGGCACGGTCGGTCTGCAATCGCTTAATCGCGCCTGGCAGCAGCTCACTTCAGCTCAGCGCCAGGAGCCACAACTGGTGCTGGCCTACGCCGAACAGTTGCGGCAGTTGGGCGCACAAGTCGAAGCTGAAGAGGTTCTGCGCACGGCCCTCAAGCGTGATTACAACAGTCACCTGGCGCGTCTCTACGGCCTGGTTCGCGGTAGCGATCCGGCTCGTCAGTTGCACACCGCCGAAGGTTGGCTCAAGGATCACCCCGCAGACGCGAGCCTGTTACTGACCTTGGGTCGCTTGTGTCTGCAAAGCAGTCTGTGGGGCAAGGCGCGTGACTATCTGGAAAGCAGTTTGCGGGTGCAGCGCAATCCCGAGGCGTGTGCCGAACTGGCACGGTTGCTCGCGCAACTGGGCGACACGGAACGCAGCAACCAGTTGTTTCAGGAAGGTCTGGGGCTGCTGGATGAGCGTTTGTTGGCGGCACCGCTGCCAGCTCCCGTTTACGCCTGAATCCGGTCCTCTGTAGCTGCCGCCGTGCGCAGCTGCTACCGGGTCGGGAGCTGATTTTTGAGCCTGTTCTGCGACCCAAAACAGGTTGAATGTTTGGCGCTGTAGTCCCTGAAAGGCATCGTCCTACAGAGGACTACACCAAGTCCTCTAGTTCCTGTCGGGAATTCCCTACACTTTTGGTGAAGTGTCCGTGCTGGCCTGCCTTGAAAGGCTGGCGCGCTTTCCTCTACCGTAACCGCCTGTCTCTACTGTTACGGATAAGCCATGTTTTTGGCCTGCTCACGCTCATTGTTTTTCATGGCTTTCATTGCAGGTGCCCTGGCCTTGGGTGTTTCCTATTACCTGGAATATGCGGTCGGTCTCAAGCCTTGCGGATTGTGCCTTTTGCAGCGGCTTTGCCTGGCATTGTTCGCCGGTGTCTGCCTGGTGGCTTCAGTGCATGGTCCTGGTCGCTTCGGGAATTTCCTCTATTGGCTGCTTGGTCTGTTCTGCAGTCTTGCGGGCACGGTCACAGCGTGGCGGCAGGTTCTATTGCAGAGCGATCCGTCGCATCAGCCTTCGGCCTGTTCGGTCCGTTCTGAGGGGCTGTACGAGGACTTACCGTGGTTGTGCCAAATGACGAAGATGTTCAACGGAGACGCGGATTGCGCAGAAATCTCCTGGACGCTATTCGATTTGAGCCTCCCGGAGTGGAGTCTGCTGCTGTTCATGGCGATGACGATCCTGGGGGTCTATCAGTTGCTGCGCATTGTCTGGCTTGCCTGCAAACGACCGCTCAGCGGCACGTCGTCGCACCGGCCGCCGGCGGGAGATTAAACACTTGTATGAACTTTATCTCCTGCGTACCTTGAAGCCATTGTCGCGCGGGCATAATCTGGCCCGCACGTGTCATTGGAATTATGTTGCTCGATGACGCTCTGCCTGGCCGTTTCTTGATTTCAAGTCTGCGACAGGTGTAGGGCAGCATGACCCACAAGGGAAGAGAGATCACCATGCTCGAAAGTTGTCAGAATGCTCAGGAACGCTGGGGTGGAGTGCATCTGCTGATCGATCGCTGGTTGCAGGAGCGTCACGAACTGGTTCGAGCCTACGATGCTCTCGGTGCCAAGCCAGAGGCTTTGGGCGAAAATCGAAAGCCTTTGCAGGAGTTCTGCGGAGTGCTGGTTGACTACGTGTCTGCGGGGCACTTCGAGATCTACGAACAGCTGACCGGGGAGGCCAAAGCCTTCAACGACAAGCGTGGTCTGGAACTCGCCGAGACCATCTACCCGCGCATCGACGTGATCACCGAGAAGCTGCTCGCGTTCAACGACCTGTGTGATGCAGGCAAATGCGTCGCGGAGAAATTCAAGGAGCTGGGCGGGCTGTTGCACGAGCGCTTCGAGCTGGAAGATTGTCTGATCGAAGTGCTGCACACCGCTCACAAGGAAGAGGACTCGGTCCAGGCCTGAGGTTTTCCCTGCAAGACCATCCCCTCCCAAAGGGAAGCTGAAACGGTGCGCTATGCGCGCCGTTTTTCGTTTCTGGCTATCAGCTCGTAACGCCGCGCAATTCGACTTCAAACACCAGCGGTGTGAACGGCGCGATCAGGTCGCCGGCACCGTCTGCGCCGTAGGCTTGAGACGATGGAATCACCAAGCGCCATTTCGCGCCGACCGGCATGTTTTGCAAGGCGCTGCGCCAGCCACTGATTACGCTGTCGAGACTGAACCATTGCGGCTTGCTGTTCTGGTCGAACACGGTGCCGTCCGGAAGGCGTCCGATATACACCACTTCGACCTTGCCGTTAGGACCCGCCTTGGCGCCAGTGCCCGGCGCCAACTCCGTCAGTAGAATTCCATCCGCCAGTTCGCGAACACCCGGCCTGGCTTTTTCCTCGGCGAGAAAATGCTGCTCCTTTTCAAGTGCAGCTTCACTTTGCGGAACAGAGGACTGCTCGGCGACTTGCGCTTCATGCTCGGCAAGAATCTGTTCGATCTGCTCGTCTTTCAACGCCAGCGGCTTGCCTTGGTAAGCTTGCTGCAAGCCGTCGAGCAGTGCCTGGATCTGCAGATCCGGCACCTCTTGGCGCAAGCGTTCGCCCAGGCTCGCACCCAGGCTGTAAGCGAGATCGTGAGCGTCATTTGCAGTGGTTTTTTCAGCGGCCTGGGCAACGGAAAAAAACACGCACAGCGATAAAAAAAGGTAGCGCGACATGGGCACTCTCCGACCTGAGATGCGGTGGATTATGCCAGTGTGAAAGCGCTCGAAGGTGAACTGGTTTTGCGCAAGTGCAGAAGATTTTCGATTCGTTGCAACGCAGCGCTTTCGATACTGTCAACATGCCCTAGCGGCGGTGTCTGCAGAGGTCTAGTATGAGCCGCACCCACGTCAGCCAGGAGGTAAACCATGTCGGCCACCAAGAAGCCAGTAAATACCCCGTTGCACTTACTCCAACAACTCTCGGGCAGTCTGCTCGAGCATTTGGAAACCGCTTGTTCGCAAGCCTTGGCTGATGCTGAAAAACTGCTCGCCAAATTGGAAAAACAGCGCGGAAAAGCGCAGGAGAAATTGCACAAGTCCCGTACCAAATTGCAGGACGCCGCGGCAGCTGGAAAAGCCAAGGCGCAAACCAAAGCCAAAGGTGCGGTGAAAGAACTTGAGGACTTGCTCGATGCCCTCAAAGATCGTCAATCTGAAACGCGCAGCTACATTCTGCAACTCAAGCGTGATGCTCAAGAAAGCCTGAAACTGGCCCAGGGCGTCGGTCGTGTACAAGAGGCTGTCAGCAAGGCGTTGTCCCTGCGTTCGGCGAAGCCTGCTGCGGCACCTGCCAAGAAAGCTGCTGCCAAACCTGCCGCTGTGAAAGCGCCGGCCAAGCCTGCTGCCAAGGCACCGGTGAAAGCTGCAGCCAAGCTTGCTGCAAAACCGGCGGCGAGAAAACCAGTCGCTGCCAGCGCTGCCAAACCAGCTGCTAAAACATCGGCTGCCAAACCTGCCGCCAAGCCAGTTGCTGCAAAAACAGCTGCCGCTAAACCTGCTGCAAAAACCGCTGCTGCCAAACCGGCTGTGGCGAAAACCGCAGCGGCAAAACCGGCTGCTAAATCGGCCGCAAAGCCAGCCGCTAAAACTGCTGCTGCCAAGCCAGCCGCCAAGCCAGTTGCTGCAAAACCAGCCGCCAAAGCTGCCGCTGCAAAACCAGCTGCTAAAACAGCCGCTGCAAAACCGGCTGCCAAAACTGCCGCTGCAAAACCTGCTGCCAAGCCAGCCGCGGCAAAAACCGCTGCAGCCAAACCGGCTGTAAAAGCTGCGGTAAAACCAGCCGCCGCAAAACCTGCTGCAGCTAAACCCGCCGCTGCGAAGCCAGCTGCTAAAACTGCAGTTGCAAAACCTGCCGTGAAAAAGCCGGTCGCTACTGCCAAGCCCGCCACTGCGCCAGTTGCAAAGCCAGCGACGTCGGCTCCGGCACCTGCTGCATCGGCTGCTCCAGCGCCAGCAGCAACCTCGACAACTACGACTGCGCCAACGCCAGCCGCCCCGTCGAGCACCAGCACCACCCCAACCAGCGCTTCCTAAGTGCCGGTTGCCGCGACGCGCAGCTGATGCAGCGCGTCGCGGTCCAGGTGTGCGGCGCCTGCCGCCACACCTTCCAGCCAGGCCGTTGGATCGGTCGCCTCACACTGCGGCCAACGCTGCGCCAAAAGCTCCAGCCGCGACAACAAAAGCCGTTCGGCTTCGATCTCCAGTGACTTCACTTTATCGCGCAAACCATCCAGCCCGGCGTCCTCGCTCGCGGCGGCTTTCCATTGCTGGCGCAAAGCGCGCAACGGTTGCACGACGTCCGCGTCCCAAGGCCCGGCTATATCGCGAAGCTGCTGCAAGCGTTGTTCGTTACAGGCCACGCCACGTTCTTCCAGCCACAACCCGCACAGCAGCAGGCACACGTTCACCCCCGCCGACTGCAAGTGCAGGCACGAACGTTCAACGCCGGGACGGGCGTAGGTGGTCAGGGAAAAGCTCCACAGGTCAGAGGACATAGTGCTACTCGCGCCAGTTGCGAGCGAAGCTGGTAGACTCCGCCGCCATTATGATTCGACTTCAGAACCTGACTTTACAGCGTGGCCCTCAACGTCTGCTAGAAGACGCTGAGCTGACCCTGCACGCCGGCCACAAAGCCGGCCTCATCGGTGCCAACGGCGCCGGCAAATCGAGCCTGTTCGCCTTGATCCGGGGCGAACTGCACCCGGACTCGGGTGACTGCTTCTTGCCGGCCGACTGGCGCATCGCCCACATGCGCCAGGAAATCGAGACGCTCGAACGCTTGGCGGTCGACTACGTGCTCGATGGCGACCTGCGCCTGCGTGAGGTGCAACGTGACCTCGCTGCGGCCGAAGCTGCGCATGACGGCGCGGCTCAGGCCCGCCTGCACTCGGAACTCGACAGCGCCGACGGTTACACCGCCGATGCCCGTGCCCGCAAGCTGCTGGCCGGCCTCGGGTTCACCAACGAGCAGATGGATCGCCCGGTAGGAGATTTCTCTGGTGGTTGGAGGATGCGTCTGAACCTGGCGCAGGCTTTGATGTGCCCATCGGACTTGTTGCTGCTCGACGAACCGACCAACCACTTGGACCTCGACGCCATCATCTGGCTCGAAGAATGGCTCAAGAGCTACCCCGGCACCTTGCTGCTGATTTCCCACGACCGGGATTTCCTCGATGCCGTGGTCGATCATGTCGCCCATGTCGATCAGCGCAAGATCACCCTGTACCGCGGTGGTTACAGCGCCTTCGAACGTGCGCGTGCCGAACGTCTGGCCCAGCAACAGCAGGCCTACGAGAAGCAACAGGCACAACGTGCGCACATGGAAAGCTACATCGCCCGCTTCAAGGCTCAGGCTACCAAGGCCCGTCAGGCACAGAGCCGGATCAAGGCGCTGGAGCGGATGGAAGAACTGTCTGCCGCCCACGTCGATTCGCCGTTCGACTTCGTCTTCCGCGAATCGCAGAAAATCTCCAGCCCATTGATTGATCTGTCGGACGCTCGTCTGGGTTACGGTGACAAAGCGGTGCTGGAGAAGGTCAAGCTGCAACTGACTCCCGGCGCACGGATCGGCTTGCTCGGGCCAAACGGCGCCGGTAAGTCGACCCTGATCAAAAACCTCGCCGGTGAACTCGAACCGCTGTCCGGTCGCTTGACGCGCGGCGAGAACACCGTCGTGGGCTACTTTGCCCAGCATCAGCTGGACTCTCTGGATTCCAAGGCCAGCCCGTTGCTGCACTTGCAGCGCCTGGCGCCGACCGAACGCGAGCAGACCTTGCGCGACTTCCTCGGCGGTTTCGACTTCCGTGGCGCGCGTATCGATGAACCGGTGCTGAATTTCTCCGGTGGTGAAAAGGCCCGTCTGGCCCTGGCCTTGATTGCCTGGGATCGGCCGAACCTGTTGCTGCTCGACGAACCGACCAACCACCTGGACCTGGAAATGCGCCTGGCGCTGACCATGGCCCTGCAGGAATTCAGTGGCGCGGTATTGGTGGTCTCCCACGATCGTCATCTGCTCAAAAGCACCACCGACAATTTCTACCTGGTGGCCGACGGCAAGGTCGAGGAGTTCGACGGTGACCTGGAAGACTACGCCCGTTGGCTGGTCGACTATCGTCAGCGCAATGCCCCGGTCAGCAACACCCTGGTCAATCCGGACAAGACTGACAAGAAAGCCCAGCGCCAGGCCGCTGCTGCGTTGCGTCAGCAACTGGCACCGCACAAGCGCGAAGCCGACAAGCTTGAAGTCGAGCTGGGCAAGCTGCACGAGAAGCTGGCGAAGATCGACACAAGTCTTGGCGACAGCGACATTTACGAACCGGCGCGCAAGAACGATTTGCGTGACCTGCTGGCGGAACAGGCCAAGCTGAAGGTGCGTGAAGCCGAGCTGGAAGAAGCCTGGATGGAAGCCCTGGAAGTGCTGGAAAGCATGCAGGCGGAGCTGGAGGCGTTGTCCTGATGGAAGCCTTCAGGCTGCCGCTGCCAGCGGTGTGGGTCGAACCGATCTGGCTCGTCGCGCAAATCCTGTTGATCCTGCTGGCCGGCTACTTCGCCCAGCGCTTTGTTGCTAAATGCCTGACCCGCCTGGGCGATCGCTACCCGTTTCCGCCGCAGTTGCTCATGCCGCTGCGCGGTGGGTTGCGCTGGCTGATCATGGGCAGCGCGCTGATTTTCGTGCTGGAGCGCCTTGGCGTGTCGGCGACGGTGCTCTGGACGGCGTTGTCCGGGTTTGTCGCGGTCGCGGCAGTGGCGTTCTTCGCCATGTGGAGCGTGCTCTCCAATCTGCTGTGCGCCATTTTGATTTTCACCGTCGGCCCGTTCCGCCTAGGCGATGTGGTTGAACTGGTGGACACCACCGACAAGCCTGGCGTCAAAGGTCGGGTGGTGGCGATCAATCTGCTTTACACCACGCTGATCGAAGCGCAAGAGCTCGGCACCGGCAGCGCCATGGTGCAAGTGCCCAACAGCCTGTTCTTCCAGCGTTCGGTTCGACGCTGGCGCGGCAGTGATGTGATTCCTTCGAGCGGGTTTGAGAAGTAGGTCTTCTGATAGACCGCATTTGCGAGCCTGAAGCCGTAAACGCTGGTCGGCAGCCGCAACATCCTGCAAAAAATCGGTGGTCATCGGCCCAAAGCCGCATTAGCTTAGACGTCTGATACGAGTCTGAGTCGAGGTGTGCGATGGAGCTTCAAACATGGCTGGCGTTTTTTGCCGCCTGTTGGGTGATCAGTTTGTCTCCCGGTGCCGGCGCCATTGCGTCGATGTCCAGCGGTCTGCAATACGGTTTCTGGCGTGGTTACTGGAATGCCTTGGGCCTGCAAATAGGTCTGGCGGTGCAGATCGCGATTGTTGGCGCCGGTGTTGGCGCGATTCTCACGGCGTCTGCTTCAGCTTTTTACGCGATCAAATGGTTCGGCGTCGCGTACCTGGTGTACCTCGCAGTCAAGCAATGGCGCGCGCTGCCCAGCGACATGAGTGACGACGCGGCGGTGCGACAGATTGGCAAGCCGATGGCGTTAGTGTTCCGGGGATTCCTGGTGAACATCAGCAACCCCAAGGCGCTGGTCTTCATGCTGGCGGTGCTGCCGCAGTTCATTGATCCGCATGCGCCGCTGCTCGCTCAGTACCTGATCATCGGCGTGACCATGGTCTGCGTTGACCTGATCGTCATGGCTGGTTACACCGGATTGGCGTCGAAGGTGCTGCGCCTGTTGCGCACGCCCCAACAACAAAAACGCATGAACCGTACGTTTGCCGGGCTGTTCATTGGCGCGGCGGCGTTTATGGCGACTCTGCGTAAAGCCGCCGTGTAAAAGCGCTCAGGCACAAAAAAGGCGACCTCCAGAGGTCGCCTTTTTCGTTTCAGGGTTCAGCGCAGAATGACCGGCGCGGTATCCGGTGGCAGGTCAGTGCGCGGCTCTGGTTGCCCCGATGGCACATAACTGCCATCCCCGAGCTGTTCGCTCAATTGGCGAGCCACGTCCTCGCCCAAGGACCTGGACACGTCCCGCACCACTCGCGGGCGGTTCAGCGAAACGTGAATATCACGGTCATTCACCAGTTTAGTGTCCTGGGCTTCACCCATGGCGGTGAACGCCGAGGTGATCTCGTACGTCCTGGTGTTGATCAGGCTGAAATCCGCGACCAGAGTGAGTGCCAGCACCGCTGAATAGCTGTCGGTATTGGCCAGTTCATTCATGTCCTGGGTGAAATCGATGTCCGACAGTGTGCCGAACAACACGTAGTCGGCCCCTTCGAATTGGCCAGCCTTGATGCGTTTGATCACGTCGTACACATCCCTTTTGGCACTGGCGGTGTAGGGCGTGCCCTGAATCAACTGGAACATCCCGGTCTTGAGCATCTGGCCTTTGATGTCGCCACTGAAACGACGGATTTCGGTCTGTTCCAGATAGCTATTCTGCGTCGTGTACTCGTCATAGCTGGACGAGCCGCTGGCCCCGTAATAATCCTGCTGATGGTTGTCCCGGGCCGAGATCACGTGGACGTATTGATCCACGCTGGCCTCATAGGCAAGGTCGGTGACGGCGATTTTCGGGGCCGCCTGGGCGCTAACGGCGCAGGCCAGGGCCATGATGCCAATCCATGCACGCATTGCTTAGCGCTCCGTGGTTTTGCGGATTTCTTTCTCGTCCATCCACTCGGCCAGCCCGCTTTCGACGTCGACCAATTGCAGGCTGAATTTGTAGAAGACGTCCTTGTAGTCGTTGCTGCGCTTGATGATCGAACTGATCGAGCCTTCCAGGCGGTAACGGGCGGCGATCATGTTGCCGGTTTTGGCCACCGTGCTTTTTTTGTACAGACCGCTCTGGTTCTGCAATTTGAGGTGGTCGACCTGGCTCTGCATGTCCGTGTTGTCGCTGGCAAAGCGCGCGGTGCCGGAACGCATCAGTTGGGTCTTGATCGACGTGGTGATTTCGCGGGTATCGATGTACTCGCTGGTCTTGTTCATCACGTCGTATACCTGAACCACAGGCCGACCTTTCAGAACGCCCGACTGCGCGAGCGAGCGGGTCATGCTTTCAGCGATCATCTGCAGGTCGGTCGAGCCGAATTCGTTGGTCACCAGTTCCACAGCTTTCGGGTCGCCGTAGCTGATGTTGCCACTGCCCAGCACAGGCGAGCGATTCTCAGCGCAGCCACCGATCAGCAGCGCGGCCAGGGTCAGGGACGAAACGCGTAAAAACATGGGCAAGGTCTCAAGTGGGCGGTTCACGGCGTATTGATCTCCAGGCGGAAATCCACGGCTTGGGGCACGGGCGCAATGGCCGGCACAAAACTGGTTTGTCCGGCGTATAGGGTCAAGCTTTTCCATGTGTCGGCTTCGGCCACGGGAAAACCTTCTGGTCCCATCCACAAATAGCGGTTATAGAGCGTTCGATTGTGGGTGTCGGTGTTGCTCAGCTGCGCGCTGACTGTCAGGAAACCGTTCTCCCTGGCCATGCGCATGGGACCGATTGCCACGTCCTTAATCGGTCCAGTGGCCAGCACTTTGCTGGCGGCACTGCCCGGCTCCGGCGGCGGTGGGGTGGCGCAACCAGCCAACAGGGCCAGCGCGACAACGGCGAAGCGTTTCAATCCCATGAAATTCTCCGTTCAGGGGTGGGCAGGGCTGGCTGCAGCCTGCGGTGCGGGAAGGGGGGCGAGTTGCAAGGCAACATCAGCGGCGAATCTGCGCTGACCCACAGCGCGCAAGCTGAAGGCTTGATGTGTCTGTTCCACCTTGAAGCTGACCGGTTTTGCGTCCGGCGCATTGGGCAGGGTCAGTTGATGCACGCCTTTTTTGAGGCGCAGGCGGGCGACCAGCGTCTTGTCCGGCAGCGTGCGCCAGACGCGAGTGTCGGCATCCTCGCGTTGCGTTTGCTGCAGGATGGTTTCCTCAAGCTTCTCGGGCCTGTGTTTTTTCAGATAGGCCAGGTATTCGACATTGGACCGGGCGCGATGGAGCGTGCGCTGAATAATGCCCGGCATGTCGTCACGCAAGGTACGTCGCGACATGTCGCCGAAGCTGTTGAGCAGCGTCAGCTTGTGTTTTTTGCCGTCCACCATAACGAAGTCCACGGGGGGCGTGGAGGTGTCGGGGACGATGATCGGGAACGACATATTGGTGATGTAGGTTTCACCCTCGACATCCACCGAAATCGGCACGCGCACCGAGCTGCGAGCCGGCGCCAAGCCGGTTTGCACGATCAACAAAACATCACTTTCGCCCGCCTTGAGCGGGGATTTGGCCAGGTTGCGCAATGATTGTTCGAGCAGCGGCGTGCTGGGGCGCAGTTCGATGGCCTGTCGATAGCCCGGGGCTGCGAGGTCTTTCTCGTCCAGCGTTTCATAGACGAAACCGGCGAGGTAATGGCTGAACGCACTCTGGTAGCTGTTCTTCAGCGCGATCACTTCGGAGGCGTCGAGGGTCGCTACCGGGTAGCCCTGAAGGTCCTGGTATTTCAACGCGCTCCCTTGATCCTTCGCCTGGTTTTCCAGGGCCAGGTATTGCTTGTCACGTTTGCCGGCGATGGAGGCTTCACGCTCGTGGGTTTTCTTGATCATGACGCGAGCCAGCTCCGTTTCGGAGCAGGAGAGGAGCATCAAGGCCATTTGCGTGGTCAGGGCAACTTTTTCGAAGTCGTAGCCATCGTACAAGCGCACTTTGTCGTTGGCGCTGTAGCTGTTGAATTCGGTGAATTTTTTGAAGGGTTCGAATCTTGGAGAATTTTCCCATCCTTCAATCAATCGGTCGGCGTAGTCCCAGTTTGCGTAACTGCCGGTTGAATTGCCGCTGAGCCGCAGTAATTCGCCTTTTTCCAAGTTATAGAGCAGGTCTCCCGGAGGAAAAGGATTGTTTCGATCGAGAACGGCCACGGCTCCATCGAGCTGACCGGCCTTGAAATAATCGAGGGTCTCGTTCAGTTCGGCGTTGTAGTCACGCATGGTTGGACAGCCACTCAGTAGCAGGCACGCACTGAGTACAAACATGAAGCGCAGGCGGGTGGCCATTTGCTGTGTGTCTTCCTTGAAAATAAGCCGCCATGAGGCGGCAAATTATAGACTTGGATGATGGCACTTTGTTCCTGCACTTCAGCGGCCGCCGCAGACAAAGCTTGAGTGAATGGCATTGGGAGTGAACAATGTATTACTTCGTATTTCCAATTGAGATTCATTCATGACTGCCCCGTCCCGATTTCTGGCCTGGCTGGTGTTTCCGTTGTTTGCCTTGTGCAGCTTCAATCTGTTGGCCGACACCGTAGAAGGCGCGCCGCAAGCGCTGCATTTGCTCGACTACATCGGCGCGGATTACCCGAACACGGTGCAAGCGGGCAAGGTCATTGATGAGGGTGAATACCGCGAGCAGCTGGAGTTCATCAAGGTGTTAGAGGGCTTGATCGCCGCGATGCCGGTCAAGCCGGAAAAAGCCGGGCTGGAGCAGGGCATCAGCACGCTGCGCAATGCCATTGCTGCGCGTCAGGATGGTGCGGATGTCGCCCGCCAGGCCCGCCAGCTCGGTGCGAAACTGGCCGTGGCTTATGAAGTCAGTCAGGCACCGATCATTACCCCGGATCCGACACGGGGTGCGCCACTGTACGCCCAGCATTGTTCGGTTTGTCATGGCGATGCGGGGGCTGGTGATGGCCCGGCCGGTGTTGGTCTGACGCCGCCACCGGCCAATCTGCGTGATGCCGCGCGACTGGATCGCCTGAGCTTGTATGCGATCTACAACACCTTGGGGATGGGCGTCGAAGGCACCGACATGCCGGCCTTCGCCGACCAGTTGGACGATCGTCAACGCTGGGACCTGGCGACCTACATCGCCAGCTTCAGTGCCGACCCGGTCGCAACCAAAGCCGAAAAAACCTACAACATCGCCGACCTGGCCCGTCAGACCCCGGCCGAAGTGCTGGCCGCTGACGGCCCACAAGCTGCGGCGACCTTCCGTGCACAACGCGCACAACCGGCGCAGGTCAAGCGCGGCCCGGCGCAGTTGCTCGATTACACGGCCGCCACGTTGGACAAGAGCATCGCCGCCTACCGTGCAGGCGATCACGATCAGGCCTATGACCTGTCAGTAGCGGCGTATCTGGAGGGCTTCGAGCTGGTTGAAAGCTCGTTGGACAACGTCGACGCCAATGTGCGCAAGGACACCGAAAAATCGCTGATGGCTTACCGTCAGTCGTTGCAGGACGGTTTGCCGGCGGCCGAGGCGCAGCTGCGTCTGGACGCGGCCAAGGCCAAGTTGAAGCAGTCGGCGGGTTTGTTGGGCAGTGATGGCTTGAGCTGGTCCCTGAGCTACATCTCCGGCCTGCTGATTCTGTTGCGTGAAGGTCTGGAAGCGATTCTGGTGCTGGCGGCGATCCTCGCGTTCCTGCGCAATACCGGCCAGCAATCGGCGGTGCGCAGTGTCAACGTCGGTTGGGGCCTGGCGCTGTTCGCAGGCCTGGGGACCTGGGCGGTGGCGGCCTATGCGATCGATGTCAGCGGATCGCAGCGGGAATTGCTGGAAGGTGCGACAGCGTTGTTTGCCGCCGTCATGGTGCTCTGGCTCGGCGTCTGGATGCACGACCGTCGCCACGCCGCGGCCTGGCAGGATTACATCAAGAGCAGCCTGGTGGGCGGTGGCGGACGCTTCGGGTTTGCGACGCTGGCGTTCTTCTCGGTGTATCGCGAGTTGTTCGAAGTGATTTTGTTCTACGAGACCTTGTGGTTGCAGGCAGGGCCTGCGGGGCATAACGCGGTGCTGGCCGGTGGTGCGACGGCGCTGGTGCTGCTGGTCGGCCTGGCTTGGGTGATCCTGCGGGGTTCGGCGAAGTTGCCGCTGGCGTTGTTCTTCAGCATCAACGCCGGTTTGCTCTGCGCATTGTCGGTGGTGTTTGCCGGACACGGCGTGAAGGCATTGCAGGAAGCCGGCATCTTTGGCACTCGGCCGGTGGCGTTCTTCGACTTCGATTGGCTGGGGATCCACGCGGATGCGTATTCGCTGAGTGCTCAGGCGGTGGCGATCATTGCGATCATCGTGTTGTATGGGCGTAGCTGGATGGCGGAGAAGCGGCGGGTGCCGGCTTCTTAAGAGCATTCGCTACGCTCATATTCGCGGGCAAGCCCGCTCCCACAGGTTTAGCGTTAACCTTGTGGGAGCGGGCTTGCCCGCGATGCTTTTCAAAAGAGGAAAACACAATGCGTGTCTGGATCGATGCCGACGCCTGCCCACGGGCGGCCAAGGACCTGGTGGTGAAGTTTGCGCTCAAGCGCCAGTTCGAGGTGGTGCTGGTGGCGGGGCAGCCGCAGATCAAGCCGGGCCTGGCCCTGGTCAAGCTGATCGTGGTGCCGAGCGGCCCGGATGCAGCGGACGATTATCTGGTGGAGTATGCGGTGCCGGGTGAACTGGTGATTTGCAGCGACGTACCGCTGGCGGATCGACTGGTGAAGAAGGGTGTCGCAGCGCTGGACCCGCGAGGCAAGGAGTTCGATGCGCAAAACATGGGCGACCGCCTGGCGGTGCGCAACCTGTTCACCGATTTGCGTGAACAAGGTCAGATGAGTGGCGGGCCAGCGCCGTTTGGCGAACGGGAGAAGCAAGCGTTCGCCAATGCACTGGACCGGATCCTGACACGGCTCACACGCAAAGCCTGAGCCTGATCATTCCCACGCTCTGCGTGGGAATGATCAGCGATCAGTCGTCGTCTTCGTGGGTCAGTTCGAGGACGCGGTCGACCAGTTTGTTGATGCCCGACGCCGCTTCGCTGATCGATTGAGCCAGCATATAGGCCGGGGTGCTGACCAGTTTGCGTGCCTTGTCTTCAACAATGTCGGTCACCGCGCAGTCAGCGTGGGTCGCGCCCATCTTGTTCATGGCGGCGGCCGTATCGGCGTCATTGCCGATGGTGCAGGTCACGCCAGGCCCATAAATCTTCGCCGCCAGCGCTGGCGAGATGCAGATCAGGCCGACCGGTTTCCCCGCTTCGGCGAACGCTTCGGTCAAGGCCAGCACATCTGGTTGAACCGTGCAGCCAGCGCCTTCGATGGCGAAGTTCGACAGGTTCTTGGCCGCGCCGAAACCGCCGGGCACGATCAATGCGTCGAAGTCTTCGACGTTGGCCTCACGAATGTCCTTGATGTTGCCCCGGGCAATCCGCGCCGATTCGACCAACACGTTACGCGACTCGGGCATTTCGTCGCCGGTCAGGTGATTGATCACATGCAACTGCGCAATATTGGGTGCAAAGCACTGCACCTGGGCGCCACGCTGGTCCAGTCGCAGCAAGGTGATCACGCTTTCGTGGATCTCGGCGCCGTCATACACGCCACAACCGGAAAGGATCACTGCGATTTTTTTGCTCATGGGTTTTTCTCCAGATTCATGGCGTTAAATGTCCACTAATTTGTCACTCGTTGCCATAGGGTTAATTCACGGCTACACCTAGCATCTGTCCTCAAGATTCCGATCAGGGCGCGTCATGGACTTCATTCTGTATGCGGTGCCGTTCTTCTTTGTGTTGATTGCCGTCGAGCTGTTGGCCGATCGTTGGCGCGGGGTCAGCAATTATCGAGTCGCGGATGCGATCAACAGCATCAGCACCGGCGTGTTGTCGACCACTACCGGGCTACTGACCAAGGGTGTCGGTCTGGTCACCTACGCCTTCGCCCTTAAGCATCTGGCGCTGTTCGAACTCTCGGCCGACAGCGTCTGGGTCTGGGTGTTTGCCTTTGTCCTCTATGACTTCTGTTACTACTGGCTGCATCGCATGGGCCATGAGCGCAACATCCTGTGGGCCGCGCATTCGGTGCATCACCAGAGCGAGGACTACAACCTCTCCACAGCCTTGCGCCAGACCAGTACCGGTTTCCTGTTGAGCTGGATTTTCTACTTGCCGATGGCGGTGGTCGGGGTGCCGCTGCTGGTGTTTATCAGCGTTGCGGCGTTGAACCTGCTGTATCAGTTCTGGGTGCATACGCGGCATATTCCCAAGCTTGGCTGGTTCGAGTGGTTCTTCGTGACGCCGTCCAATCATCGGGCCCACCACGCACAGAACGCTCTCTACATGGATCGCAACTACGGCGGGGTGTTCATTATTTGGGACCGTCTATTTGGCTCGTTCCAGGAAGAAGACGACAACGAGCCGGTGATTTTCGGCGTGACCACGCCCTTGGCGAGCTGGAATCCGTTGTGGGCCAACGTGCAGTTCTACGCGCAGCTTTGGGACGATGCGCGGCGGGCTGAAAGCAAATGGGACAAGGTGCGGATCTGGTTCATGCGCACCGGTTGGCGGCCGGCGGATGTGGCGGCCAGGTACCCGATGAGCAAGCCGGACTTGAGCCAGTTCCGTAAATTCGAGGTGCCACTGGACGGGCGCCAGCAGCTGTACGTGGCGGTGCAGTTCTGTGTCTACATCGCGCTCGGCAGCTACTTGATGAATTTGGAGTCGCGTTTGCCGACCGCAGCGCTGGTGCTCGGCTGGAGTGCCGTGGCGCTGGGTCTGTTTACGTTGGGCATGGCCCTGGAGAATCGCCCGCAGGCGCTGAAGCTGGAACTGCTGAGGTTGGCGTCGAACGTGCCGTTTGTGTGGCTGGCGCCGCTGGTCGGGCTGTGGCCGGCCAGTGCGGTGGGCTGGGTCGGCTTGCTCAGTTACAGCCTCCTCAGCGGGATCGGTCTCTACTGTTGCAGAAACCGCTTCACTCGACTGGCGTCTTAGTCTCGGCAGCCTTGGCCAGTTCAGCCTGCTCGTCGGCGTAGATCTTCTTCGCCAGACGGGCATTCTTGAAGCGTCGGCGCAGCCACAGGCACAGACCCAGCAGGAGCAGGGCGCCGAGCACCCACAGCTCGTACTTCTTGACGCTGCCCAGCATGCCCTCAAGCACGGCACCGAAGTGATAGGCCGCAGCAGCCAGCGCGGCGGCCCAGACCGCAGCGCCAATCCCGTTGAGCAGCAAATAACGTCCTGGCGGATAACCCGACAGGCCGATTGCCACCGGCATCACCGTGCGCAGGCCATAGACGAAGCGGAAGCTCAGCACCCAGATGTCCGGGTGTTTGCGAATGTGTTCCAGCGCCCGGTCACCCATCAATTGCCAGCGTGGTTTGCGCGCCAGTAATTTGCGGCCGTGTTTACGCCCGAGGAAATACCACAGCTGGTCGCCGGCATAACTGCCACAGAAAGCCACGATCGTTACGATCTGGATGTCCATGTATCCACGGAACGCGAGGAAGCCTGCGAGAACCAGAATGGTTTCGCCTTCGAAGAACGTACCGAGAAAAAGGGCGAAGTAGCCGAATTCCTGAAGAAATTGTTGGAGCATTGTCTGGATGCTGGCGAAATGAACGCGCAGCCTAACCCTTCGTGCACATTCATGAAAGTGTCCAAATGTGTCTCGACGTGAACATTTCCTACAAGGACAATGGAATGCGACTACCTGTCACAGGGGTGCACATAACTGTAATACGACGGTCATAATGGCCGCTTATAACTGTCACGCTCGCCCCCAGCGGGCTCAGGAGTCTGCCGTGAGCTTTACCCCCGCCAACCGTTTGTTTCCTGCAACCCGCCTGCGTCGCAACCGTCGTGATGATTTTTCGCGTCGATTGGTTCGTGAAAACGTGCTGACCGTCGATGACCTGATCCTGCCGGTATTTGTGCTGGACGGTGAAAACCGTCGCGAAGCGGTGGCGTCGATGCCGGGCGTCGAACGCCTGACCATTGATCTGTTGCTCGAAGAAGCGGCCAAGTGGGTCGAACTGGGGATTCCCGCGCTAGCCCTGTTCCCGGTGACGCCGCCGGAACTCAAGTCCCTGGACGCCGCTGAAGCCTGGAACCCCAACGGTATCGCCCAGCGCGCCACTCGCGCCTTGCGTGCGCAGTTCCCTGAGCTGGGTGTGATTACTGACGTCGCTCTGGATCCGTTCACCACTCACGGCCAGGACGGCATCCTCGATGAAGAAGGCTACGTGCAGAACGACATCACTGTCGACGCACTGGTCAAGCAGGCCCTGTCCCACGCCGAAGCCGGTGCTCAGGTGGTGGCCCCGTCGGACATGATGGACGGTCGCATCCAGGCGATTCGCGAAGCGCTGGAGCTGGCCGATCACGTCAACGTGCGGATCATGGCCTACTCGGCCAAGTACGCCAGCGCCTATTACGGCCCGTTCCGCGATGCGGTGGGTTCGGCGCTGAACCTGGGCAAGGCCAACAAGGCGTCTTATCAGATGGACCCGGCCAACAGCAATGAAGCCCTGCATGAAGTGGCAGCGGACTTGTCAGAAGGCGCGGACATGGTCATGGTCAAGCCTGGCATGCCGTACCTGGACATCCTTTACCGGGTCAAAGAAGAATTTAAAGTGCCGACCTTTGTTTATCAGGTCAGCGGTGAATACGCCATGCACATGGCGGCGATACAGAATGGCTGGTTGAGTGAAGGGGTTATCCTTGAATCCCTGACCGCTTTTAAACGAGCAGGGGCCGATGGCATCCTGACTTACTTTGCCGTGCGTGCCGCTCAATTGTTACGAGAGCAAAAATAGCCCTCACAGGAACATTCCATGAATACCGAAGGACTCACTGAAGTTGCCGTAAAAGACGCTCAACCCCTGGTGGAGCAAATCACCGAGACCCCGCCTGAGCTGGAGCCAGCTCCCGTCGCGGTGGTGGCCGATGCCGCAGCCGCGGCCGCGGCGCCGGCGATTGCCATTCCCGGTCTGGATGACAGCAGCCTGTATATCCACCGCGAGCTGTCGCAACTGCAGTTCAATATCCGCGTGCTGGAGCAGGCGCTGGACGAGTCCTACCCCTTGCTGGAGCGGCTGAAGTTCTTGCTGATCTTCTCCAGCAACCTGGACGAGTTCTTCGAAATTCGCGTGGCCGGCCTGAAGAAGCAGATCACTTTCGCCCGTGAACAGGCGGGCGCCGATGGCCTGCAACCGCATCAGGCGCTGGCCCGCATCAGCGAGCTGGTGCACGGTCACGTCGACCGCCAGTACGCGATCCTCAACGACATCCTGTTGCCGGAGCTGGAAAAACACCAGGTCCGCTTCATCCGTCGTCGTCACTGGAACACTAAGATCAAAACTTGGGTGCGCCGCTATTTCCGCGACGAGATCGCTCCAATCATCACCCCGATCGGCCTCGACCCGACGCACCCGTTCCCGTTGCTGGTGAACAAGAGCCTGAACTTCATCGTCGAGCTCGAAGGTATCGACGCCTTCGGTCGCGATTCCGGGTTGGCGATCATCCCGGCTCCGCGCCTGTTGCCGCGTATCATCAAGCTGCCGGAAGAAGTGGGCGGGGCTGGCGACAACTATGTGTTCCTGTCGTCAATGATCCACGCGCACGCCGATGACCTGTTCCAGGGCATGAAGGTCAAGGGCTGCTACCAGTTCCGCCTGACCCGAAACGCCGACCTCGCGGTCGACACCGAAGATGTCGAAGACCTGGCCCGCGCGCTGCGCGGTGAGTTGTTCTCCCGTCGCTACGGTGACGCGGTGCGCCTGGAAGTGGCCGACACGTGCCCGAAACACCTGTCCGACTACTTGCTCAAGCAGTTCAACCTGCACGAAACCGAGCTGTATCAGGTCAACGGTCCGGTCAACCTGACCCGGCTGTTCAGCATTACCGGCCTGGACAGTCAGCGCGCCCTGCAATACATGCCGTTCACGCCGCAGATCCCGAAACTGCTGCAAAACAGCGAGAACATTTTCAGCGTGATCAGCAAGCAGGACATTCTGCTGCTGCATCCGTTCGAGTCGTTTACCCCGGTGGTCGACCTGCTGCGTCAGGCTGCCAAGGACCCGCATGTGTTGGCGGTCCGTCAGACCCTTTACCGTTCCGGTGCCAACTCGGAAATCGTTGATGCGCTGGTGGATGCGGCGCGTAACGGCAAGGAAGTCACCGCGGTGATCGAGTTGCGCGCGCGGTTCGACGAAGAATCCAACCTGCAACTGGCCAGCCGTCTGCAAGCGGCCGGTGCGGTGGTGATTTATGGCGTGGTCGGCTTCAAGACTCACGCCAAGATGATGCTGATCCTGCGTCGCGAGGCCGGCGAAATCGTGCGCTACGCTCACTTGGGGACCGGCAACTACCACGCGGCCAACGCCCGCCTGTACACCGACTACAGCCTGCTGACGTCGGATGATGCCTTGTGCGAAGACGTCGGCAAACTGTTCAGCCAGCTGATCGGCATGGGCAAAACCCTGCGCATGAAGAAGCTGTTGCACGCGCCGTTCACGCTGAAGAAGGGCATGCTCGACATGATTGCCCGGGAAACCCAGTTCGCCCTCGATGGCAAGCCGGCGCACATCATCGCCAAGTTCAACTCGCTGACCGATCCGAAGATCATCCGCGCGCTGTACAAGGCCAGTCAGTCCGGGGTGCGTATCGATCTGGTGGTGCGCGGCATGTGCTGCCTGCGTCCGGGCATCGCCGGGGTCTCGCACAACATCCACGTGCGCTCGATCATCGGTCGTTTCCTGGAACACACCCGGGTCTTCTACTTCCTCAATGGCGGTGAAGAACAGATGTTCCTCTCCAGCGCCGACTGGATGGAGCGCAACCTCGACAAGCGCGTCGAGACTTGCTTCCCGGTTGAAGGCAAGAAACTGATCATGCGGGTCAAGAAGGAGCTGGAACTTTACCTGACCGACAACACCCACAGCTGGAGCTTGCAGGCGGACGGTCGTTACATCCGCAACACACCGACCGGCAACCAGAACCCGCGCAGTGCGCAGGCGACATTGCTGGAACGTCTGGGCAGCCCGATCCTGGCTGTGCGTTAACGCTGGCGTAGCATGCAAAAAAGGGCGATCCATGTGGATCGCCCTTTTTGTTTTTCACTGAGTAATCATGCCGAACCGTGGAGAGCAGAATCTTTAGCGGACGTTGAGTACAAAGCCCACGCGGGTCAGCCATTCCGCTTCCAGGGCGAAGTCGGCCTGGGTCAGTTGGTTTTCGTCCAGCCAGTTTTCCGGGAACAGCACATCGAGGTTCTCGCCGTTGGCTTGCAGCATCACCTGAGGCATTTCCTGGGTGCCGCGGATGTGGTGGAACAGGATCGCAAAGCGCAGCAGCACGCACAGGCGAATCAGCTTGATGCCGTCATCGCCGAACTCGGCAAATTTGTCCTTGGGAATATTGCGACGGTGGCCCCGTACCAGAAGCGCGAGCATCAACTGGTCTTCGCGGGAGAACCCGGCCAGGTCCGAGTGCTCGATCAAGTAGGCGCCATGCTTGTGGTACTGATAGTGGGCGATGTCCAGGCCCACTTCATGCACCTTGGCCGCCCAGCCCAGCAATTCACGCCAGACGCCGTCGTCCAGCTCCCAGTCTTCGGCGACCTGATCAAAGGCATGCAGCGCTTTGCGCTCGACCCGTGCCGCTTGTTCCAGATCGACGTGATAACGCTCCATCAAGGAGCTGAGCGTGCGCTCACGGACGTCTTCGTGATGATGACGTCCCAACAGGTCGTAGAGCACGCCTTCGCGCAGGGCGCCTTCACAGTGGTCCATGCGTTGCAGCTCTAGGGCGTCGAAGATCGCTTCGAGAATCGCCAGGCCGGCGGGGAAGATCGCCCGACGGTCGGGCTTGATGCCTTCAAAGTCGATCTTCTCGACGTCGCCGAGTTTGAACAGTTTGCGCTTGAGCCAGGCCAGGCCTTCGGCATTGACCTCGCCGGCACCGTGGCCGCCGGCCTTCAGCGCCAGGCCAATGGCGCGAATGGTGCCCGAGGAGCCGATGGCTTCATCCCAGGTCAGGCGGTGCAGGGCGTGTTCGATGCTCATGATCTCCAGCCGCGCCGCGGTGTACGCCTGGGCGTAACGGGCCGGGGTGATCTTGCCGTCCTTGAAATAACGCTGGGTATAACTGACGCAGCCCATTTGCAGGCTTTCGCGCAGCAGCGGTTCGAAGCGCTGGCCGATGATGAACTCGGTACTGCCACCGCCGATGTCGGCGACCAGGCGTTTGCCCGGGGTGTCGGCAAGGGTGTGGGACACGCCGAGGTAGATCAGGCGCGCTTCTTCACGGCCGGAGATGACTTCCACCGGGTGGCCGAGGATTTCTTCGGCGCGGCGGATGAATTCGTTACGGTTACGGGCTTCACGCAGGGCGTTGGTGCCGACGATCCGCACGGCGCCAGGAGGCATACCGTTGATCAGTTGGGCAAAACGCTTGAGGCAATCGAGCCCGCGTTGCATGGATTCTTCGCTGAGCTGACGCTCTTCGTCGATGCCGGCGGCCAGCTGAACCTTCTCCCCGAGACGTTCGAGAATACGGATTTCGCCGTTCTGGGCCTTGGCCACGACCATGTGAAAGCTGTTGGAGCCCAGGTCGATCGCGGCGATCAGGGACAGATTCTTGGCTTGGGATTGCGGCATGATCAGGGGGTCTCGGTCGATTACCTCGACATCGTGCCACGATCAAACGCTGGCGCCAACGCGTAGCGTTCAATGCCTTGATCCAGCGCAGTCATACCGGTGACCGCGGCGTGGTCAATCGCGGGCAAGCCCGCTCCCACAGGGTTCAATGTGCGCCTCGATGTGGAGAACGACGAACATCCGTGTGGGAGCGGGCTTGCCCGCGATGGCGCCCTTCAGACCGCCGCTTCCACGGTGCCAATGAAATTCGCCAGCTCCGCCGTCTGCGGATTGGCGAACAACACCTTCGGATCCCCCACCTCATGCACCTTGCCCTGATGCATGAACACCAACTTATCCCCAACCTCCCGGGCAAACCGCATCTCATGGGTGACCATAATCAAAGTCATCCCCTCCCTGGCCAGTTGGCGAACCACGCTGAGCACCTCGTTGACCAGTTCCGGGTCCAGCGCCGAGGTGATCTCGTCGCACAGCAACACTTTTGGTGACATCGCCAGGGCCCGGGCAATCGCCACCCGCTGCTGCTGTCCACCTGACAGCCGATCCGGGAAAGCGTCAAATTTCTCCCCCAGCCCGACTCGCTCAAGCATCTCCCGCGCCAACACGGCCGCTTTGGCTTTAGGCACTTTCTGCACCACTTGCGGCGCGAGCATGACGTTCTCGCCCACGGTCAGGTGCGGGAACAGGTTGAACTGCTGAAACACCATCCCGACTTTCTGCCGCAAGCTGCGCAGGTCGGCACGAGCCGCATCCAGGTATTCGCCGTCGACTTCAATCACGCCATCGTTGATCGATTCCAGGCCATTGAGCGTGCGCAGCAACGTCGATTTGCCCGAGCCGCTGCGGCCGATGATCGCCACGACCTGGCCTTCCTCGACACTCAGGTCGATGCCTTTGAGCACATGGTGGTCGCCGTAATATTTATGCAGGGCGGAAATTCTAAGCAGAGGCATGCAGTCTCCTTTCCAGGTAGCGCGCACTGAGGGACAAGGGAAAACAGAGCAGGAAGTAACCGAGGGCCACGAGGCCGTAGACCATGAACGGTTCGAAGGTCGCGTTGGCGAGCATGCCGCCGGTCTTGGTCAGTTCGGTGAAGCCGATGATCGAGGTCACGGCGGTGCCTTTGACCACTTGCACCGAGAAGCCCACTGTCGGCGCCACGGCGATGCGCAGGGCTTGCGGCAGGATCACGTAGCGCAATTGCTCCAGCGGGTTGAGCGCCAGGCTCGACGAGGCTTCCCACTGGCCGTTGGGAATCGACTCGACGCAGCCGCGCCAGATCTCCGCCAGGTAAGCGCTGGTGAACAGCGTCAGGGCCAGCGCCGCCGCCATCCACGGCGAAATCTCCACGCCGGCCAGGGCCACACCGAAAAACACCAGAAACAGCTGCATCAACAGCGGCGTGCCCTGGAACAGTTCGATGTAGCTACGTGCGACGTTGCGTGGCAGGGACTTTTTCGAAATGCGCATGACCATGATCAGCAAACCGATCAAGCCGCCGCCAATAAACGCCACCAGCGACAGCGCCAGCGTCCATTGCAGGCCGGTGAGCAGGTTGCGCACGACGTCCCAGAAGGTGAAATCGCTCATTGGCTGCTCCTTGCGATGTAGCGCCGGCCGATCCAGTTCAGCAGTTGGCGGATCAGCAATGCCATGCACAGATAAAGCAGCGTGGTCAGGGCATAGGTTTCAAAGGCGCGGAAGTTGCGCGATTGAATAAAGTTGGCGGCAAAGCTCAGCTCTTCGGTGGCGATCTGCGAACAGACGGCCGAGCCGAGCATGACGATGATGATCTGGCTGCTCAGCGCCGGCCAGACCTTGCCCAACGCTGGCAGCAAGATCACGTGGCGAAAGGCTTCGAAGCGGGTCATGGCCAGCGCGGCAGCGGCTTCGAGCTGTCCACGGGGAATCGCCTGAATGCCGGCGCGAATGATCTCGGTCGAGTAAGCCCCCAGGTTGATCACCATCGCCAGCACTGCCGCCTGCCACTCTGAAATCTGCAGGCCCAGCGATGGCAAGCCGAAGAAGATGAAAAACAACTGCACCAGAAACGGCGTGTTGCGGATCAACTCGACGTAAACCCCGAAAATCACCGAGAACGGGCGAATGTTCCACGCCCGCACCAGCGCTCCGACTATGCCCAGCCCTACGCCCAGCACCGCGCCGATGGCCGTCAACTCAAGGGTGAACAGCGCACCGCGCAGCAGCAGGTCGGTGTTTTGCACCACCGGTATGAAGTCGAACTGATAGGCCATATCAAATCTCCCGAGCGATGATCAGAGATCGGCCGGCAGCGGCTCTTTGAGCCAGGCCTGAGAGTTTTTCTCCAGTGCGCCATCGGACTTGGCGGTCGCTAGGATCTGGTTGACCTTACCCAGCAGCGCCGGCTCGTTCTTGTTCACGCCGACATAGACTGGCGAATCCTTGAGCTTCACTTTCAATGCGGGTACGCGCTTTGGACTTTTTTCGCTGATCGCGACCATCACCACGTTGCCGCTGGCGATCAGGTTGACTTGCCCTGCGAGGTAGGCGGCGATGGTCGAGTTGTTGTCTTCAAAGCGCTTGATGGTCACGCCTTCGGGGGCGACTTTGGTCAGCTCGATGTCTTCGATGGCGCCACGGGTGACGCTGATGGTCTTGCCCTTGAGGTCGTCGAGGCTTTTGATGTCGGCGTCTGGCGGGCCGAATACGGCGAGGTAGAACGGTGCGTAGGCACTGGAGAAGTCGATGACTTTCTCGCGCTCGGGGTTTTTGCCGAGGCTCGAAATCACCAGGTCGACCTTGCCAGTGGTCAGGAACGGGATGCGGTTGGTGCTGTTGACCGGGGTCAGTTCGAGTTTGACCTTGAGTTGGTCAGCCAGCAGCTTGGCGGTGTCGATATCGAGGCCGCGCGGTTTCATGTCGGGACCGACCGAGCCGAACGGCGGGAAGTCCTGAGGCACGGCCACTTTGAGGACGCCGCGTTTGACTACGTCCTCCAATCCGTCGGCATGGGCGGGCACCTGGCTCAGCATCAGGCTGGCAAACAGGGAAGCGAGGAGGGCGCTGTAACGCAGGGTCATGGCAAATCTCCGGATCGGCGAGAAGTAATTTCTGCGGATCGACAGAGCACGGGCCATGCCAAGAATCGGTTTTGAGGGCTGCAGGCCACGGTTTTGCTGGACTGCTTCGGTCTTACTGGTCTGAACAGTTGCGCCCGGATTCGCACCCCTATGGCGCATCGGCCTAAACCTTCGAACCCCCATGGGGCACGACTTGCCGGGCGCCGCGAATAGCTTTAAAACTAGCGGCACATTCGCCTGGTTCGTTTGAAAAACCATGAACTCGATCTCCCGAGCCGTACCCGAAGTGGCGCTGCAAGCCATCCGCAAACTCATCACCGAACAAGGTTTCGCGCCGGGCGATGCCTTGCCCTCGCAACGGGACCTGGCGGTGCAATTGGGGGTCAGCCGGGCGTCATTGCGAGAGGCACTGTCGTCGTTGAGTGCACTGGGGGTGATCAGCATCCAGCCCGGTAAAGGCGTGTTCGTGCAGTCGCCGGTGGACCTGTCGCGGTCAGAGGCCGCTTTGAGCTGGCCGTTCGCGGCCCAGGCCTCGCCACTGGATATCTTCCAGTTGCGCTATGCCCTGGAGGGTTTCGCCGCCGGTTTGGCTGCTGGGACGTTGAGTACCCATGAGCTTGATGCGCTGGAAGACAACGTCGCAGCCATGCGCAACGAACTAAAGGCCGGCGATTTCGAGGCGGCAGCTCGACTGGACTTCGAATTCCACCGGCGAATCCTGCTCGCCAGCGGCAATCAGGCGATGCTGAGCATCCTGACGGCCAGCGCCGAGATCTTTCTGGAGAGCCAGAAGCTACCGTTCATCCGGGCCGAAAGGGCCCTGGAAACCTGGCAGGAACACCGCAAAATCCTTCGTGCGCTGGCTCGGCGCTCGTCCTCGGCGGCACAGAAGGCCATGCATGAGCATGTGCGCAACGCGGCACTTCGCACAGGAATTGCCTTCGTCGCTCCCGCCACCTCCTGACTTGAGCTATACCCAAACTCATGCGCCACCATAGCGAGACTCAATCATCTGCACCTTCCTGAACGAGGGAAGGGCGGCTATGATGGGCCACGTTTTTTTGCTTACAACCTGGAGACTTCCATGAGCAGCGATCTTATCAAACACGTTAGCGACGCTAGCTTCGAGGCCGACGTACTCAAGGCCGAAGGCGCTGTACTGGTCGACTACTGGGCTGAATGGTGCGGCCCTTGCAAAATGATCGCTCCTGTTCTGGACGAAATTGCTGAAACCTACAAAGGCAAGCTGACCGTTGCCAAGCTGAACATCGACGAAAACCAGGAAACCCCGGCCAAGCATGGCGTGCGTGGCATCCCGACCCTGATGCTGTTCAAGAACGGCAACGTTGAAGCGACCAAGGTCGGCGCACTGTCGAAGTCGCAACTGGCTGCTTTCCTCGACGCCAACATCTAAGCGTCGTTGTAAAGTGTCCGAAAAAAAGGCCCCGCACATTGCGGGGCCTTTTCGTTATTCAGGGCTAGACGCTCCGAAACTCAGGTGGTACATTCGGCCCCGCACTGGTTTCTCCATTGCCCCCTGCTAGCCGTCGCCGACGCACTCCTTTTCGAATAAGTACGCGATCCTGTCGCCTTCTCTGCGGCGCGGCCTCATTAAGCCAAAAGCTTAATTTCCCCCCCTCCATAAATGATTACGTCATTCCTATATGAATCTGACTGAACTCAAGCAAAAGCCGATTACCGAACTGCTCGAATTGGCCGAACAGATGGGCATAGAAAATATGGCCCGTTCGCGCAAGCAGGACGTGATTTTCTCCCTGCTCAAAAAGCACGCGAAAAGCGGCGAGGAAATCTCCGGTGATGGCGTGCTGGAGATTCTCCAGGACGGCTTCGGCTTCCTGCGCTCCGCTGACGCTTCCTATCTCGCCGGCCCAGACGATATTTACGTCTCGCCGAGCCAGATCCGCCGTTTCAACTTGCGCACCGGTGACACCATCGTTGGCAAGATCCGCCCTCCAAAGGAAGGCGAGCGTTATTTCGCACTGCTCAAGGTCGACACGATCAACTACGATCGTCCCGAGAACGCGAAAAACAAGATTCTCTTCGAGAACCTGACCCCGCTGTTCCCGACCGTGCGCATGAAGATGGAAGCCGGCAACGGTTCCACCGAAGACTTGACCGGTCGTGTCATCGACCTGTGCGCCCCGATCGGCAAAGGCCAGCGCGGTCTGATCGTTGCACCGCCAAAAGCGGGCAAGACGATCATGCTGCAGAACATCGCGGCGAACATCGCACGTAACAACCCTGAAGTTCATCTGATCGTATTGCTGATCGATGAGCGTCCGGAAGAAGTAACCGAAATGCAGCGCACCGTGCGCGGCGAAGTGGTTGCCTCGACGTTCGACGAACCGCCAACCCGCCACGTGCAGGTTGCCGAAATGGTGATCGAGAAGGCCAAGCGCCTGGTCGAACACAAGAAAGACGTGGTGATCCTGCTCGACTCCATCACCCGTCTGGCCCGCGCCTACAACACCGTGATCCCGAGCTCCGGCAAAGTGCTCACCGGTGGTGTCGATGCTCACGCCCTGGAGAAACCGAAACGTTTCTTCGGCGCTGCGCGCAACATCGAAGAAGGCGGCTCGCTGACCATCATCGCTACCGCGCTGGTTGAAACCGGCTCGAAGATGGATGAAGTGATCTACGAAGAATTCAAAGGCACCGGCAACATGGAACTGCCTCTGGATCGTCGTATCGCTGAGAAGCGCGTCTTCCCGGCCATCAACATCAACCGTTCCGGCACCCGCCGCGAAGAGTTGCTGACCGCCGACGACGAGTTGCAGCGTATGTGGATCCTGCGCAAGCTGCTGCACCCGATGGACGAAATCGCTGCCATCGAGTTCCTGGTCGACAAGCTGAAAACGACCAAGACCAACGACGAGTTCTTCTTGTCGATGAAGCGCAAGTAAGGCTGTTTTTCAGCCGCCAAAAATGGCGCCCTTCGGGGCGCCATTTTTTTTGCCTGAAAAAAATGGGAGGTTTGCGATTGGTTTCGGTCAGTTAACGGAGTGAAAAATCAATTCTCCAAATCATCTGACTGGCCTTACTGTTTATGAGCACTCTTGCTTATCGAAGAGATATCGACGGCTTGCGGGCAATCGCCGTCATTGCGGTGGTGTTGTTCCATTTCGGTGTTCCCGGGTTTACCGGCGGTTTCGTCGGTGTGGATATCTTCTTCGTTATTTCCGGTTACCTGATCACGTCGATCATCTGGAACCAGCGCCAAGCCGCGCGCTTCAGCTTTGTCGATTTCTGGGCTCGTCGGGCTCGACGCATCTTGCCTGCGCTGTTCGTGATGATCCTTGCTGTGCTGGTGGTGGGCTGGTTTCTGCTGGCGCCTAAGGATTACGAAGAGCTGGGACGCTCTGTGCGTTACCAGGTGATGTTCGTTTCCAACATCCTGTTCATGCGCCAGGACGGCTATTTCGACGTTGCGTCCGATCTGAAACCGTTGCTGCACACTTGGTCGCTGGCGGTTGAGGAACAGTTTTATATCGTCTTCCCACTGCTGCTGACACTGCTGTCGAGTCGCCTCAAACATTGGCGTCTCGCGCTGTTCGCAGTGTTGCTGGTGTCGTTCGGGTTGAGTGTCTGGGCGGTTGAGCATCACCCCGAAAAAGCCTTTTTCCTGTTGCCGATGCGCGCTTGGGAGTTGTTGGCCGGCGCCATGCTGGCCGTGGCACCCAGAAGCAAGTGGCGCCTGACAACCACTGGCGCTCAACTGATCAGCCTGGCCGGGTTCGGACTGATTCTGCTGGCGGTGTTCTGCTACGACAAAAGCACGCCATTCCCCGGTGCGGCGGCGTTATTGCCAACCTTGGGCGTGGTCGTGCTGATCTGGTCCAACGGCCATCGCCAGACCCTGATCGGCGGGCTGCTGGCCAGTCGTGTGTTGGTCGGCCTTGGGCTGATTTCCTATTCCTGGTACCTGTGGCACTGGCCGGTGTTTGTGTTTTCCAGTTATGCCAGCGTCGACGAACCGGGCGCGTTCGATATCGCTGGCTTGATCCTGCTCAGCCTCGCGCTGGGTTATTTATCGTGGCGTTTCGTCGAGACACCGTTCCGTGAACGGCGGCTGTTGGCCGGGCGTCGGCAGATTTTGCTGGCGGCAGGTTGCGGCGTGCTGGTGCTGGGGCTGGCCGGTCAAGCGTTGCGCTGGACCGACGGCTTGCCTTCGCGCCTGTCTGATCAGGCGTTGCAATACGCCAAAGGCAAGGAGTGGCGGCCGGAGTTGATGCGCTGCCTGGCCGACGACAAAACGCCTGACGACAAGCTTTTCTGTCATTACGGGGCGCCAGCGTCGACGGCTACAAAGGCACTGGTTTGGGGTGACAGTCATGCCACAGCGCTGATTCCTGTGTTCGACGATGGCGCGCAAGAGCATGGTGTCAGCGTGATTCTCGCCAGTTCTCCCGGCTGCATTCCGGTTGAAGGTCTGGAACACGATGCGCGATGTGCCCGGTTCAATCGCCGGATCGAGCAGGCCATGAACGCGCAATCGGTGGGTGATGTGGTGCTGGTGGCGCGCTGGAGTCTGTATTTGTATGGCGATGTGAAAGGGGATCTCGGGTACGCCTTGAGGGATCCCCATGGTCATTATGACCGAGCCATCGCTGAGCAACGACTGGCCGAAGGTTTACAGGCGACGGTCCGGCAGCTGCGCAGTCGCGGCCATCGCGTCTGGCTGGTCAAGGAAGTGCCGCTGCAAACGTTCAGCCCGCCTTACCGTCTTACCCGGCTCGCCATCTTGCATCGCCCGACCGATGATGTGGGGTTGGCGGTGGCCGAGCACTTCAAGCGTCAAGCATTCATCAGCCAGCTATTCGCGAAAATCGCAGCTGATCATCCGGGCGTGGCCGTAGTGGACCCTGCGCCGGCGCTGTGTGATGACGCAGGACTTTGCCGCGTCGAGCTCGATGGTCATTCGCTTTATACCGATGACAATCACCTGTCCGAGGTCGGTGCGCGCTTCATCGCGCCGGTGCTTGAGCCATTCTTCAAGCGCTTGCAAACCCTGGCATCGCTGCGCAACGGCAATGTGAATGCGGCCAAGTAAGCAGCGATAAGCTGCCAGCGGGCGGCAGAGCAGGTAGGATGTACGCCTATTTTAGGGGTGCCATCGTCAATGAAATTCAAGGACCTTCGGGATTTCGTGCAGCAGCTCGAGCAGCGCGGAGAGTTGAAACGCATCCAGATCCCCGTCTCTCCAGTGCTGGAGATGACCGAAGTCTGTGATCGCACGTTACGGGCAAAAGGCCCGGCGCTGCTGTTCGAAAACCCGACCGGGTACGACATCCCGGTCCTGGGCAACCTGTTCGGCACCCCCGAGCGGGTGGCCATGGGCATGGGGGCCGAGGCGGTCAGCGAACTGCGCGAAATCGGCAAGTTGCTGGCGTTCCTCAAAGAACCCGAACCGCCGAAGGGCTTGAAGGATGCCTGGTCCAAATTGCCGATCTTCCGCAAGATCATCGCCATGGCGCCGAAAGTCGTCAAAGACGCGGTGTGCCAGGAAGTGGTGATCGAAGGCGACGACGTCGACCTCGCGATGCTGCCGGTGCAGACCTGCTGGCCCGGCGACGTCGGCCCGCTGATCACCTGGGGCCTGACCGTCACCAAAGGCCCGAACAAGGATCGCCAGAACCTCGGCATCTACCGCCAGCAAGTGATTGGTCGCAATAAAGTGATCATGCGCTGGCTGAGCCACCGTGGCGGCGCGCTGGATTACCGCGAGTGGTGTGAAAAGCATCCCGGCCAGCCGTTTCCGGTGTCCGTGGCACTGGGCGCTGACCCGGCGACCATTCTCGGCGCCGTGACGCCGGTGCCGGACAGCCTCTCCGAATATGCGTTCGCCGGTCTGCTGCGCGGCAACCGCACCGAACTGGTGAAGTGCCGTGGCAACGACCTGCAAGTGCCGGCCACCGCCGAGATCATCCTGGAAGGCGTAATCCATCCGGGCGAGATGGCCGATGAAGGTCCGTATGGCGATCACACCGGTTATTACAATGAAGTCGACAGCTTCCCGGTGTTCACCGTCGAGCGCATCACCCACCGGATCAAACCGATTTATCACAGCACCTACACCGGCCGTCCGCCGGATGAGCCGGCGATTCTGGGCGTGGCGTTGAACGAAGTGTTCGTGCCGATCCTGCAGAAGCAATTCCCCGAAATCACCGACTTCTACCTGCCGCCCGAAGGCTGCTCCTACCGCATGGCCATCGTGACCATGAAGAAGTCGTATCCGGGCCATGCCAAGCGGGTAATGCTCGGTGTCTGGTCGTTTTTGCGACAGTTCATGTACACCAAGTTCGTTATCGTCACGGACGACGACATTAACGCGCGAGACTGGAACGACGTGGTCTGGGCTATCACTACGCGCATGGACCCCAAGCGCGACACGGTGATGATCGACAACACGCCGATCGACTACCTCGACTTCGCCTCGCCGGTCTCCGGCCTGGGGTCGAAGATGGGGCTCGATGCCACGCATAAATGGCCGGGCGAAACCACTCGCGAGTGGGGCCGGGTCATCGTCAAGGACGAAGCCGTGACCCAACGGATCGATGCCATCTGGAATCAGTTAGGAATAGATTGATGCGTGTAACCTTGCAGCCCTCCGGAGCAGTGCTTGAGATATTGCCCGGCGAGCGGATTCTCGATGGCGCGCGGCGCCTGGGCTATGAATGCCCGCAAAGCTGCCGCAACGGCAATTGCCATGTGTGCGCGGCCTTGCTGGTGGAAGGGCGGGTCGAACAGGCCGGCGGTGTGCGCGATCATGGCGAGTTCTACACTTGCATAGCAGAGCCGCTGGAAGACTGCATCGTGCTGTGGGATGGCGTGCTTGCGCTGGGAGAATTGCCGGTGCGCAGCTTGTCGTGTCAGGTCATTGAATGCAGGGACGTCGGCGGGGATACCTTTCGCGTGCATCTGCGAGCGCCGGCCGGCAAGCCGCCGCGTTATCACGCCGGTCAGTATTTGATGATCGAGCGCGAGAACGGCGAGAAATCCGCCTTCTCCCTGGCTTCGGCACCGCACTCGGGGCGCGACCTGGAAATCCATGTGCTGGCGCGCGAAAGCAGTGCGCTGAATCTGATCGAACAACTTCGGCGCAATCCGATGGTGCGAATCGAGATGCCGTTCGGCGATACCCATCTGGCTGAATTGCCTGACGGTCCGCTGGTGCTGATTGCCGCGGGCACCGGCATGGGGCAAATCCACAGCCTGATCGAACATTGCCGCGCCGCCGGCTTCAAGCACCCTGTGCATCTGTATTGGGGCGTGCGTCGACCTGAAGACTTTTATGCCATCGAACATTGGGATGAGTGGCTGAAGCTGCCCAACCTGTTCCTGCATAAAGTCGTCAGCGATCAATGTGGCTGGCAGGGGCGCTGCGGGATGCTGCATGAGGCGGTGTGTGAAGACTTTCCGGACCTCAAAGCCTTGCATGTCTACGCCAGTGGCTCACCGGCCATGGTCTACGGCACGCTGGATGCGTTGGTCGAAGCCGGGATGGATGCTCACCAGATGCGCGCAGACGTTTTTGCGTATGCGCCGCGATCTTGATCCGCGATTTTGATTTGCGATTTTGATTTGCGGTCTGATCCGCGATTTTAAATCGTTATAACTCCCCATATAGCCGATCGGTATTTATAAATTTATATAAATGCCGGTAGGTTATAACTCGTTCAGGCAATTACTTAAAAACAGTGCATGGCACTTAAATTGCCTTAAAACATATGTGCCTTATTGTTACAGCGGTGCGTTCTATTAAGTAATTCTTTATTCGCGGGGAGCTGAACGCTATTCGCCATGAGTGCCATCGAATCTGGATTTTTGAATCTGGCTTACCCTCCGCGGCTCGATCTGGGGCCGCAGCTTACGCACGAACAATTGCTCAGCTCGATGCAATCGACCATGGCGCGCCACAAGGGCGGGCCGGTCTGGCTGTTTGCTTATGGTTCGCTGATCTGGCGCCCCGAATGTCCGGCGGTCGAGCGTGTTCGCGGCCGAGTGCATGGCTACCATCGCGGTTTGTACCTGTGGTCCCACGAACATCGCGGCACCCCCGAAGTGCCAGGGCTGGTCTTTGGTCTGGATCGGGGTGGTTCTTGCAGCGGCTTCGCTTATCGCTTGCCTGAAGAACAACTTGAAGCGTCGCTTTATGCCTTGTGGCAACGCGAAATGCCATTCCCGTCCTATCGCCCACACTGGCTCAACTGCCGTCTCGAAGATGGAAGCCAGGTTCAGGCGTTGGGGTTTGTATTGGAGCGACACCTGCCCAGCTATGCCGGCAACTTGCCGGATCACGTGCTGAGTCATGTGTTCGAAAACGCTTGCGGGCGTTACGGCACCACTCGCGATTATGTCGAGCAGACCGCCAACGCCCTGCGTAGCCACGCCATGCCAGACCGAAATCTGGAGGCGCGGCTCAAGCGCTGCAAGTCAAAAGCTGATCAGGCAATCGCTTCACGGCTCTGACTGGCGACGTTCTGCTACCGTTGGAAATTCGCGGGTTGCTCTGACCCCGGACAATAAAAAAGCGGCCTGGCTAAACCAGGCCGCTTTTTTTTGGCTCAGCGAACCTGAACCACCACTTTGCCGACCGCTTTGCGCTGGCCAAGATCATTGATCGCCTGCGCCGCATTGTTCAGCGGATACACCTGAGACACCAACGGCTTCAACTTGCCTTCGGCAAACCAGCCAAACAGTTGCTGGAAGTTCGCCGCGTTGTCCTGCGGCTGGCGTTGGGCAAAGGAGCCCCAGAAAACTCCGACTATGGCGGCACCCTTGAGCAGCGCCAGGTTCACCGGGAATTCCGGGATCCGTCCGCTGGCGAAGCCGACCACCAGCAGGCGGCCGTTCCAGGCGATGGCGCGCACGGCCTGGTCAAACAGATCGCCGCCGACCGGATCATAAATAACATCGGCGCCCTGGCCGTCGGTCAGGCGCTTGATTTCGTCCTTGAGGCTGGTTTCGCTGTAGTTGATCAGCTCATCGGCGCCGGCAGCCTTGGCCACGGCCAGTTTCTCGGCGCTGCTGGCGGCGGCGATCACGCGGGCGCCCATGGCCTTGCCGATTTCCACCGCAGCCAGGCCGACACCGCCGGAAGCACCGAGCACCAGCAGGGTTTCGCCCGGTTGCAGGTTGGCGCGTTGCTTGAGCGCGTGCATCGAAGTGCCGTAGGTCATGCTGAACGCGGCGGCGGTGTTGAAGTCCATCGACGGCGGAATCGGCAGCACGTTGTAGCCCGGCACCGCGACCTGTTCAGCGAAGCTGCCCCAACCGGTCAGGGCCATGACCCGATCACCGACCTTGAGATGGCTGACCTTCTCACCCACCGCACTGACCACCCCGGCTGCCTCGCCGCCCGGCGAGAACGGGAAGGGCGGCTTGAACTGGTATTTGCCCTCGATGATCAGCGTGTCCGGGAAATTCACCCCGGCGGCGTGCACGTCCAGCAGGATTTCATTCTTCTTCGCGACAGGACTGGCGACGTCTTCCAGCACCAGCGATTCGGCAGGGCCGAAGGCTTTGCACAGCACGGCTTTCATCAGGGCTATTCCTTTGGGAGTGATGGCCGATAAGTGTAGGTGTGTGAGTCGATGGGTCAACGAGCATGCCCGACCCTGATAGTCAGCCATAAGCTTGTGCTTGAGCGGCGGGTCGTTATGCTAGGCCGCAAACCGGATAAGGAGCGAATTGTGAAAGCGTGGATCATGTTGTTGCTGGCCCTGTCTCTGCCTGTGGCAGCGATGGCCGAAGAAGCCAAAGAAGGTGAAGCTCCGAAGGTCAATTACATCACCCTGAGCCCGCCGTTCGTGGGCAATTACGGGTTGGACGGTACGCCGAAGCTTAAGGTCTACAAGGCCGACGTGGCGTTGCGCGTGACCGGTGAGGAGGCCACCAAAGCGGTGAAGGCCAACGAGCCGTTGATCCGCAATCAGTTGGTCGCGTTGTTCGCACAGCAGACTACCGAGGCGATGAACAATGTCGAAGCCAAGGAGAAGCTGCGCCAGGAAGCGCTGAAGCAGACTCAGCAAGTGATGAACGATGAAACCGGCAAGCCGGTGGTTGAGGATTTGTTGTTCAACAACCTGATCATTCAGTAAGCCCTCCGGTTTGCGAGTAGTGCTGTTCACTTAAGATGGTTTTGGGGTTGGGGTTGGGGTTGGGGTTGGGGTTGGGTACATATCCGTTTCTGCGGTAACGGCGGCTTAGGGTTCCGCCCTGACGGCGGGTCACTTGGAGAAGCGCCAAGTAACCAAGCGCTTTTGCCCCTGACGTTCGGTGCCTCGCCTAGGCTCGGCATGCCCTCGCTCCGGTCCTGCTCCGTGGGCCCGCCGCCATCGGCCATCCATGGCCGGGGGCGGCTACCGCGGCATCCTTGCCGCGGTGCCCACTGCGCAGAACCTCCACTCGGCCTCACGAGGGGGCGTGTACCGCCAAAGCAAAGCGAGGCGGCCTACCGGCCGGCCTGGTTCTTCAACGCTTGCGCGTCCTGATCGTTCCCATGCTCTGCGTGGGAATGCATCCCGTGACGCTCCGCGTCACCCTTGCGCAAGACTCAAGTCTGGTGTCGACAGCGGAACGCAGAGCGTCCCCGGCGGCATTCCCACGCGAAGCATGGGAACGATCAACGACAAGATCAACAGCATCGCGAGCAGGCTCACTCCCACATAAAGCGGACCGGCGCACGGCTTTTGCTCCTCACCACTCATCAGGCCGAGCGTTAGCTCGCCTTCCGCTTTTGATCTTGATCTTGATCTGCCCCATCGGAAGGCCGAACGCAGGTTCTGCGCAGTGGGCAACCCGGCATGGATGCCGGGTTAGCCGCCCCCGGCCATGGATGGCCGATGGCGGCGGGCCCACGGAGCAGGACCGGAGTGCGGGAATGCCGAGCCACAGCGAGGCACCGTACGTCAGGGGCGCTGGCGCTTGGTTACTTGGCGCTCTTCCAAGTGACCCGCCGTAAAGGCGGAACCAATAGCCGCCGTGACCGCAGAAACGGATATGTACCCAACCCCAACCCCAACCCCAAAACCGCCACCATTCAAGACGCCAGGCTCTTGCGAAACCGCATCAACGCAATCGCAAAGAACAGCAGCCCAATAGCAGTCAATGCCAACAGGTCCGGCCAGACCACACTCAGCCCGGCGTCGCGAAACAGAATGGCGGCGCCAAGGCTGACGAAATGCGTTGATGGCGAACCCTGCATCACCCATTGCAGCCATTGCGGCATGCTGTCGAGCGGCGTGCTGCCACCGGACAGCAACAGCATCGGAATGATTACCGGAATGGCCAGCAGGCCGAATTGCGGCGTCGAGCGGGCCAGGGTCGCGAGGAAAATTCCCAGCGCCGTACTGGCGAACAGATAAACCGCGGTGACCATCAAAAACAGGCTCATCGAGCCCGCCAATGGCACGCCCAATGCGCCCTTGACGATCACTTCCAGCGAAATCCAGGTGCATACCACGACCACCAGCATGTTGCTCCAGATTTTCGCCAGCATGATTTCCAACGCGGTCAACGGCAGCACCAGCAAGTGATCGAGGGTGCCATGTTCACGCTCGCGCAGCAGTGCCGTGCCGGTCAGGATGATGGCCAGGATGGTGATGTTGTTGACGATCTGAATCACCGCCAGGAACCAGCCACCCTCCAGATTGGTATTGAACAGCGAGCGAGTAGTCAGCAGGACCGGTGCCTGGCTGGCGGGATCGTTTTGCCCACCGTAATTGAGCAGCTCGCGCTGGAAGATCCGCCCGATGTAACCCGCGCCCATGAACGCCTGGCTCATGGCCGTGGCATCTACGTTCACTTGTACCGCCGGTTGGCGACCGGCCAACAGATCCGCCTGGAAATTCACCGGCACATTGATCACGAAGGTGTATTTCCCGCTGTCCATGACCTGATCGAGTTGCCCGTAAGGCAGCAGCACCGGTCGTTGGAACTCCGGCGGTTGCAGGGCTTGCGCCAGTTGGCGTGACAGGTGGCTGTGATCTTCGTCCACCATCGCGACGCTGGCGTTGTGCACGCCAATCACCGAACCGGCGGCCGGCATGTAGATCGCCACGGTAAAGGCATAGAACAGGAACACCAGCAACACGCTGTCATGCCGCAGGCTGGTCAGCTCCTTGAGGCCGAGCCGAAAAATATGCGCAAGCTTGTGCATCAGGCCTCCTGCTTTTTCAGCATCACCAGGCTCAGCCCGGTGAAGGCGAGAAAGAACCCGAACAGCGCCAGGCACTGAGGCCATAACTGTCGCAGGTCGAGCGCTTTGGTGAAGGTGCCGACGGCGATATCGAGAAAATAGCCGGCCGGAAACAACATCCCCATCACTGCGGCGGCGCCTTCCAGGGAGGAGCGTGGCACGATCAGCCCGGAAAACTGGATAGTCGGCAGGCTGGTGATGATCATCGTGCCGAGGATGGCGGCGATCTGGGTGCGGGTGAATGCCGAGATCAGCAGGCCCATGCTAGTGGTTGCCAGCACATACAGCAGCCCACCGAAGGCCAGGGTCAGGCCGCTGCCCTTGAACGGTACGCCGAACAACCAGCGGTTCATGGCCGTCAGCACGGCCAGGTTGATCAGGCTGACCGCCAGGTAGGGCGCTTGTTTACCGAGCAGGAACTCCAGGCGTGTCAGCGGCGTGGCGTAGAAGTTGGTGATCGACCCCAGCTCTTTTTCCCGCACGATTCCCAGTGCAGTGAGCATGGCCGGAATGAAGGCGAGAATCAGCGCCATCACCCCGGGACCGATGGCGTTAACGCTGACGACATCCTGGTTGTAGCGGAATCGGGTTTGCAGTGAGGCCGCGGCTTGTCGATTCAGCGCAGGGCTGCTCTGTTCGGCCAGCTGTTCAATGTTGGCCTGATGCACCGCCTCCACGTAATTGCGGCTGGTCTCCGCCCGAAACGGCATGCCGCCATCGAGCCAGGCTGCCACGGCCGGTTGACGTCCGGCGTACAAGTCCCGGCCAAAACCTGGCGGTACTTCCAGCGCCAATTTGATTTCCGAGCGTTGAAGGCGTCGATGCAGCTCCTTCGTGTCGCGAATCGGCGCTTGTTCGGCGAAGTATCGCGAGCTGCGGAACGCTTCCAGATAGGTGCGGCTTTGCGGCGTCTGGTCCTGATCGAACACGGCGAAAGCGAGTTTCTCCACGTCCAGGGAAATCCCGTAGCCGAAGATCACCATCATGAAGATCGCCCCGAGCAAGGCGAACGCCATCCGCACTTTATCGCGCAGCAACTCCTTGGCTTCACGGCTGGCCACTGCCACCAGGCGTGCGAAACTGAAACCACGCTCCTTCATCGGCGGGGGTGGTGCGACGGTGGCTTCGGCGGGCGCCGCAGGCGTCGGTGTTTCGCTTGAACCTTGGGCCTGTTCCAGGCAAGTGACAAACGCGGCTTCCAGCGTTTCACCCTTGAACTGTTGTTGCAAAGCCGCCGGGGTGTCACAGGCCAGCACCTTGCCAGCGTGCATGAACGAGATACGGTCGCAGCGTTGGGCTTCATTCATGAAATGCGTGGAGAGGAAAATGGTCACGCCTTGCTCGCGAGACAGTTCGATCAGCAACCGCCAAAAGTCGTCTCGCGCGGCCGGATCCACGCCGGAAGTTGGTTCGTCGAGGATCAGCACTTCCGGGCGATGCAATACCGCCACGGCCAGCGACAGTCGCTGACGCAAACCCAGGGGCAGCGCGCCGGACGGCTGATCGGCGACGCTGTCCAGGTTGAAGCGTTGGATGAGTTCATCAATGCGTCGGGCGCTGTCGGTCTTGGGCAAATCGAACAGTCGCGCATGCAAGTCCAGGTTCTGTCGCACGCTGAGTTCGCCATACAGCGAGAAACTCTGGGACATGAAACCGACCCGTTTGCGGGTGGCCAGGTCCTTGGCGTTTACCGGATTGCCCAGCAGGGTGGCGCTGCCTTCAGTGGCGGGCATCAACCCGGTGAGGACTTTCATGGTAGTGGTCTTGCCGCAGCCGTTGGAGCCGAGAAATCCGAAAATCTCACCGCGCCCGATGGCGAAGCTGACGTTATCCACTGCGGTGAAATCGCCGAAACGCAAGGTCAGGCCGTGGGCCTCGATGGCGATGTCCGTGCTGGCGCCGGTCCTGGGTGGTATCACCAGCGGCAGATTGTCGTGGCCGCTGGCGCCTTGAAAGTGAGTGAACGCTTCGTCGAGTTTGCCGCTGGGCGTCGCGGCGGCCAATTCGCTGCTCAGTCCCGTGGCAATCAGTTTGCCGCCGTCGAGCATCAGGCAATGTTCAAATTGCTCGGCTTCTTCCATATACGCGGTGGCGACCAGCAACGTCAGTTGCGGGCGTTGGCGGCGAACGTCGTCGACCAACTCCCAGAAGCGTCGGCGGGACAAGGGGTCTACGCCGGTCGTCGGTTCGTCGAGAATCAGCAGGTCCGGCTCATGGATCAACGCGCAACACAGCCCGAGTTTCTGTTTCATGCCGCCTGACAGCTTGCCCGCCGGGCGATCGGCGAACCGCAGCAAATCGGTGGCCAGCAACAGGCTGTGCATGCGCTCATCGAATTCGGCTTTCGACAGGCCGAACAGGGTGGCGAAAAAGTGGATGTTTTCGCTGATCGACAAATCAGGGTAAAGGTTGCCGCCCAAGCCTTGGGGCATGAAGGCGATTCGGGCATAGAGACTTGTGCGGTGACGGCGATCCTGGATCGAGCCACCCAACACTTCCAGTTGACCGTCCTGCAGGGTTTTTACGCCTGCGATCAGTCCCAGCAAGCTCGACTTGCCGGCCCCATCGGGCCCGATCAACCCGCAGCGGGTGCCCGCCGGCAGGCTGAACTGGATGTCACTGAGCGCGTGCTGCTTGCCGTAACGGTGGTTGATGCCGGTCGCTTGCAGCGCCAGGACGGTCATTGCAGGTTGGCCGGCCAGTTGATCGGCGCAGTGCGCACGTAACCGGCGCCCGGCATGCCCGGTTTAGCCTGGGGCAGGGCGCTCGGATCGGTCAGGCGCAACTTGACGCGAAACACCAGTTTTTGCCGCTCGTCGCGCGTCTCGACTTCCTTGGGGGTGAATTGCGACTTGGCCGCGACGAAGCTGATTTTTGCCGGCAGTGGATGGTCGGGCAGGGCGTCGAGGAGGATCCGCGCTTCTTCGCCGACCGCCAGGCGTCCGGTGATGGAGGCCGAGAGGTAAAGGTTCATGTATTGGTCGCTGGGGTCGATCAGCAACAGCACCCGTCCGCCGGCGCCCAGCACTTCGCCGGGTTCGGCCATGCGCAACTGGATCACCCCGTCGATGGGCGCGCGCAGGCTGCTGTCATCGATTTCGCTGGTCAACATGGCAACTTGGGCCTGCGCCGCTCCGATCGCTGCGCCGACCGCCGAGACTTGCGCTCGGGCCGCTGCGACGGCTGCACCGCCGGTGTCCAGGCGGGCTTGTTGCTGATCAATGATCTGGCCGCTTACGAAACCGTGTTTGAACAGTTCCTGAGACCGTTTGAGTTCCTGTTGAGCGAGCAGTTGCTCACTCTGGCGCAGTTGCACGTTGGCCTGGGCGGCGGAGAGGTTTTCCCGGGCGCGCAACACCTCGGCTTGCGCCTGATCACGCTGGGCTTCTAGTGTGCGGGTGTCCATCCGGGCCAGCAGTTGGCCTTTGCTGACCTTATCGCCTTCATTGACCAGCACTTCGGCCAGTCGGCCAGGTGTTTTGCTGGCGATCTGCACTTCCGTGGCCTCGAGCCGGCCGTTGCCGACATACAAACCTTCGGGCAACCGGTCATGCATCGACTTCCAGTAACCGAAGCCCCCGGCGGCCAGCAGTAAAACCAGCAAAGAACTGGCGAAAAGAATCGAAGAGCGGCTGTGTGTCGACATGCTGGCATCCTGCGGCTATAGCGTCCTAGTCTGGCAGAGCAAACGCCGGGGCGAGTTGATGCCAGTCAACTGGGACACAGGCTAACCCGGTTCCGCGCGCAAAAGTGATGGCGAAGTAGTTTAGATTTTTTAGCGTAGATCGAGAACGGCCGCCCACTGCTCGGCGGTCACCGGCATGACCGACAATCTAGAGCCTTTCTGCACCAGCGGCATCTGCTCCAACGCCGTCTGCTGCTTCAGATAATCGAGCTTCAACACCTTGGCGAACGTCTCGACATGCGCGACATCAATGGCGCTCCAGGCGTTTTTTTCTGCGCTGGCCTTCGGGTCGTAGTAATGACTTTCGGGCTCCAGTGCCGTCGGGTCCGGATACGCGGCTTCGACAATCTTGCCGATTCCGGCAATCCCGGGCTCGGGGCAGCTGGAGTGATAGAAGAAAAACTCGTCGCCCACCGCCATTGCACGCAAAAAGTTGCGCGCCTGATAGTTGCGAACCCCGTCCCAGCGCGCTCGACCCAGCTTCTCGAGGTCTTTGATCGAGAGCTCGTCGGGTTCGGATTTCATCAGCCAGTAGGCCATCGTTTTTGCTCCTTGCGAGGTCGGTGGGCAAGTTGTCCGGCAATTTTATGACAAACCGACGGTCGGTTGACGCCAGCGTTTGCGTGTCAGTTCACGTTGTCGCAAAATGCCGGCCTTCTAAGCTTGACGCTGCTGCACGGCCTACAACGGAAACCGCTGCTGTCATCGTGTTGATGTGCCTTTGGGGGGCTATCGATGAAACGCAAACCGGATTTACTATGGATTTTGGTTATTTTGTTCGGCCTCGGCGTCGTGACCACTGGCTATGCCCAAAGCTTGTGGAGCAACAAGACTGACGCGCCAATCGAAATCGCCCAGCAAAAAACACCCTCGGCATTCAAGCGCTGAACCCGTCTTTGGACGCCGCTGATACCAGTGGCGTCTAGCCTGCGAAATACCACGACCTGTCTGTCACCGTTCCTTGCAACGGCACATCCCAGCTCGCTTGAGCCAATCGTTCGACTTTCTGACATTCATGGGCCAGTCCCAGCAGCGTTGGCTTGCGCCAGGTTTGGCGGCGCGCCATATAGGCCAGGCTTCGATCGTAGAAGCCACCGCCCATGCCGAGACGTCCGCCGACGTCGTCAAACCCTACCAATGGCAGCAGTACCAGGTCCAGCGCCCATACCTTGCGTTGCCGGGCGATATTGGCCCGGGGTTCAAGAATGCGGAAACGGTTGGGTTTGAGTGTCTCGCCGGGACGGATTCGCTGGAACACCATTTTGGTCCGCGGCCAGGCACTGAGCACCGGCAGATACGTCGCCTTGCCCCGGCGTTGCGCGGCGCGCAGCAACAGGCGCGGATCGATTTCACCGTCGGTGGGCAGATACAGGGAGATGTGTTTTGCGCGGCGAAACAATGGCTGCTGGGCCAGTTGCTTGTACAACCCGCGAGCTGCCTGGCGTTGCTGACTGGGCGTCAGTGCGCGGCGGGCCTTGCGCAGCATGCGTCGAAGTTGCGGGCGGGGTAGCAGCGCAGGTTCGTTCATGGATTCAGGCTTCGGCAGGACGAGTACATAAAGCGTACCCGTAAAAAAGCCGATGCCGGTAATTAAACCGGCATCGGACACAAATCAGGCTCCCCGGATGAACCGCTGCTGACTTAGCCCTTGAACCCGAAAGTTCAAGGTGGAAGAAGCAGTAGGCTTTAAGGCTTTCCGTCTAGCGGACATGCACACCAGCCCAACGTGCAACTTCCAGGGTAGTGCGAATCGGCTCAGGGACGTGGTCAACTGGCAAGCACCCCAGGGAGTGATGCGAGTATAACCCAAGCCGTCCGCCGAATCAGCCCTTGGTGACATCCGGATCAGTGGCGAGCACCAGATCGACGCGATCGAGCAGGTCGCGAACCTGCTCGCGGGTCGAGCCGCTGGCCTGCACATCCGGGCGTTCTTCTTTGTTGTGCAGAAGATCGTGGGTGATGTTCAGTGCGGCCATCACGGCAATACGGTCGGCGCCGATGACTTTGCCGCTGCTGCGGATTTCGCGCATCTTGCCGTCCAGATAACGGGCGGCGCTCACCAGATTGCTGCGCTCCTCTTGCGGGCAGATGATCGAATATTCTTTATCGAGGATCTGCACGGTAACGCTATTGCTTGAACTCATGAGTCTTGCTCCAGGGCCTTGAGGCGCGAAATCATTGATTCGACCTTACGCCGGGCGATTTCGTTCTTTTCAATGAGGTGAGCGCGTTCCTCGCGCCAGGTTTTTTCCTGAGCTAATAGGAGTCCGTTTTGACTCTTTAGTTGCTCGACCCGATTAATTAGCAGTTCGAGTCTTGCCATCAGCGCTTGCAGGTCGGTGTCTTCCATTGTGTCCACTGAATAGTCTGATGGGTGGTAACGGGCGGACAGCCTTTAATAGTCTTGGCGAGTCTGTCGATGTAGGATACAAGGCCTTCATTCTAGACATAGCGCCGTCTGGCGCCTAGCTGCCCATGCCCATTCAGAATTCTCCGTATCAAGCCTTCGCCACCCTGCTGACTTCCAGCGGTCATAACGTCTCGCCTGCCGAACTGCACGGCCTGTTGCTCGGTCGCAGTTGCGCCGGTGCAGGCTTCGACGCCGAAGGATGGCTGGTTGATGCTGCCGAACTGCTCGAAAACGAGCCACAGGACAATGTCCGCAACGCCCTGATCGGCTTGCAGGAGATGGTCAAGGGTGAGCTCACAGGCGACGACGTGACCGTTGTTCTGCTGCTGCCGACCGATGACGAACCGCTGGCTGACCGTGCCGTTGCACTGGGCCAATGGTGCCAGGGTTTCCTCAGCGGTTTCGGCCTTAACTGCCGTGACAGCAGCATGCTGAGCACCGAGGCCACCGAAGTGTTGCAGGACCTGGCAGCGATTTCCCAGGTGCAAGATGCCCTGGAAGAGTCCGAGGACGGTGAAAGCGACTACATGGAAGTGATGGAATACCTGCGGGTTGCACCGTTGCTGCTGTTCTCCGAGACCAAAAAAGCAGATGCGCCGGCCGCGGCCAAACCGTCGCTGCATTAATCGTTTGCCAGGGAAAGCCATCTGCCCATGATTCATATCCCGAAATCGGAATACAGCCGTCGCCGCAAGGCCTTGATGGCGCAGATGGAACCCAACAGCATTGCCATCCTGCCCGCCGCCGCGGTGGCCATCCGCAACCGCGACGTCGAGCATGTCTACCGCCAGGACAGCGACTTCCAGTACCTCAGCGGTTTCCCCGAGCCTCAAGCCGTCATCGTCCTGATGCCTGGCCGAGAGCACGGCGAATACGTGCTGTTCTGCCGTGAACGCAACGCCGAGCGCGAGTTGTGGGACGGTCTGCGTGCCGGTCAGGAAGGCGCGATCCGCGACTTCGGCGCTGACGACGCGTTCCCGATCACCGACATCGACGACATCCTGCCGGGCCTGATCGAAGGGCGCGACCGGGTGTATTCGGCCATGGGCAGCAACCCGGAATTCGACCGTCACCTGATGGACTGGATCAACGTGATCCGCTCTAAAGCGCACCTCGGCGCGCAGCCACCGAACGAATTCGTTGCCCTGGATCATCTGCTTCACGACATGCGCCTGTATAAATCGGCGGCAGAAGTGAAGGTGATGCGCGAAGCCGCGCGGATATCCGCCCAGGCGCACATCCGCGCCATGCAGGCCAGCCGGGCCGGGCTGCACGAGTTCAGCCTCGAAGCCGAACTCGATTACGAGTTCCGCAAGGGCGGGGCGAAGATGCCGGCGTACGGTTCGATCGTTGCGTCGGGGCGCAACAGCTGCATCCTGCATTACCAGGAGAATGACGCGGTGCTCAAGGATGGCGATCTGGTGCTGATCGATGCCGGTTGCGAGATCGACTGCTATGCCAGCGACATCACCCGCACCTGGCCGGTCAACGGCAAGTATTCACCTGAGCAGAAGGCGATCTACGAGTTGGTGCTGGCGTCCCAGGAAGCCGCATTCGCCGAGATCGCCCCGAACAAACACTGGAATCAGGCGCACGAAGCCACGGTCCGGGTGATTACCGCCGGTCTGGTGAACTTGGGCCTGTTGCAAGGCGACGTCGACGAGCTGATCGCCAGCGAAGCCTATAAAGCATTTTATATGCACCGCGCCGGCCACTGGCTGGGCATGGATGTGCATGACGTCGGCGATTACAAGGTCGGCGGCGAATGGCGCGTGCTGGAAGTCGGCATGGCGCTGACCGTTGAACCGGGGATCTACATCTCTCCGGACAACCAGAACGTAGCGAAGAAATGGCGCGGCATTGGCGTGCGCATCGAGGACGACGTGGTAGTGACCAAAACCGGTTGTGAAATCCTGACCAACGGCGTGCCGAAAACCGTCGCCGAGATCGAGGCCTTGATGGCCGCTGCACGGGCACACGCGGCATGAGTCGAGTCAATCTGGCGATTATCGGTGGCGGCCTGGTGGGCGCCAGTCTGGCGTTGGCCCTGCAGGCCGGAGCCAAGGCACGCGGCTGGAAGATCGTACTGATCGAACCGTTTGCTCCCGGCCACACTTATCAGCCGAGCTATGACGCCCGTTCTTCGGCGTTGTCCTACGGTGCCAAGCAGATTTATCAACGGTTGGGCGTGTGGCAGGAAATCTCCCGTCGCGCCGAGCCGATCAAGCAGATTCATGTCTCCGACCGTGGACGTTTTTCCACCGCGCGCTTGTCCGCGATGGAAGAAGGCGTTCCGGCGCTAGGTTATGTGGTGGAAAACGCCTGGCTAGGCCAATGCCTCTGGCAAGGCCTGGACAAGGACGTGGTCACTTGGCGTTGCCCGGCAGAAGTGACACGCATGGAGCCGTTGACCGACGGCTATCGCCTGACCCTCAACGACGAAACCACCCTGGAATGCGACCTTGCGGTGTTGGCCGATGGCGGCCGTTCCGGCCTGCGCGAGCAGTTGGGGATCGGCATCAGGAAGCGCCCGTACAACCAGAGCGCCCTGATCGCCAATATCACCCCGAGTGAAGCCCACAACGGCATGGCGTTCGAGCGTTTTACCGACGACGGTCCGATGGCATTGCTGCCGCTGCCGGAAAACCGCTGCGCCCTGGTCTGGACCCGCCAGGGGATGGACGCGCAACGGTTGGCGGCGCTCGATGAGCGCAGCTTTCTCAGTGAGTTGCAGGGCGTGTTCGGTTATCGCCTGGGCACCTTGAAACAGGTGGGCGCGCGGCATCTGTACCCGCTGACGCTGATCGAGGCCGAAGAGCAGGTGCGCCCGCACCTGGCAATTCTTGGCAACGCCGCCCACAGCCTGCACCCGATTGCCGGCCAGGGTTTCAACCTGTCCCTGCGCGATGCCCAGGCATTGGCCGATGCCTTGTTGGCCAGCGAGACAGCCCCCGGCGACTTTGCGACCTTGCAGGCTTACCGCGAGCGCCAGCGTCTGGATCAGAACCTCACGGTGGGTTTCTCCGATCAGGTCACCCGATTGTTTGGCAGCACCCAGCCGCTGGTTTCGCTGGGCCGCAACATCGGCTTGCTCGGCCTCGATCTGCTGCCTCCGGCCAAGCGCTGGTTCGCTCGACAAGCCATGGGGCTGGGTACGCGTCCCGATGCTTAAGTGGCTGACCGACACGTTCGGCAAAGCGCGGTTGATGCGCTGGTTCATGACCTTCTACCCGCCGTATCTGGGGGCCGGGGTTCGGGTTCAGCACATCAGTGATGATTTTCGGGACATCAAAGTGTCCATGGGCTTGAGCTGGTACAACCGCAATTACGTCGGCACCCAGTTTGGCGGCAGCCTGTATTCGATGGTCGACCCGTTTTTCATGCTGATGCTGATGGAAAACCTCGGGCACCGTTACATCGTCTGGGACAAGGCCGCCGACATCGATTTCATCACGCCGGGCAAAGGCCCGGTATTCGCCCGTTTCACGATCGACGACACCTTGCTCGACGAGATCCGCCGGCAGACGGCCAATGGCGAAAAATACCTGCCGCAATTGCAGGTCGATATTCATGACGGCGCCGGTCAACTGGTGGCGCGTGTCGGAAAAACCCTTTACGTGCGGCGCAAGCCGCAAGCGAGACAGGCTTAAAGCATGGAAATGCGCGCAGATCTGCTGATTGTCGGGGCCGGAATGGTCGGCAGCGCCTTGGCGCTGGCGTTGCAGGACAGCGGGCTGGAAGTGTTGCTGCTCGATGGCAGCCCGATGAGCGTCAAACCCTTCGACGGGCAAGCGCCGTTCGAGCCGCGGGTGAGCGCCTTGTCGGCTGCCAGCCAACGGATTCTCGAGCGCCTCGGCGTGTGGGACGGCATCGCCAACCGGCGCAGCAGCCCGTACACCGACATGCATGTCTGGGACGGCAGCGGCACCGGACAAATCCATTTCTCGGCTGCCAGCGTGCATGCCGATGTGCTCGGGCATATCGTCGAGAACCGCGTGGTTCAGGACGCCTTGCTCGATCGTTTGCACGACTGCGACCTGGGGATGCTGGCCAATGCGCGACTTGAGCAGATGCGTCGTTCCGGCGATGACTGGCTGCTGACCCTTGCCGATGGCCGTACGTTGCGTGCGCCACTGGTCATTGCGGCCGATGGCGCCAACTCAGCCGTGCGGCGCCTGACGGGCGTGGCAACGCGGGAGTGGGATTATCTGCATCACGCGATCGTCACCAGCGTGCGCAGCTCCAGACCGCATCAAATGACTGCGTGGCAGCGCTTCACGGACAACGGCCCGCTGGCGTTTCTACCGTTGGACCGCGACGGTCAACAGGATTGGTGCTCGATCGTCTGGTCGACCACGCCAAGCGAAGCGGAGCGCTTGATGAAGCTGGACGATGATGCGTTCTGCCTTGAGCTTGAGCGAGCCTTTGAAGGCCGGCTCGGCACGGTCCAAAGCGCCGATCCGCGTCTGTGCGTGCCGCTGCGCCAGCGTCATGCCAAGCGGTACGTGGCCGAGGGCCTGGCATTGATCGGCGACGCCGCCCACACCATCCACCCGCTGGCCGGGCAGGGCGTCAACCTGGGCTTCCTCGATGCCGCCGTCCTCGCCGAAGTGCTGTTGCAGGCGGCAGAACGTGGCGAGCGGTTGGCGGATGTGAAAGTGCTCAGTCGCTATGAGCGTCGGCGCATGCCCCACAACCTGGCGTTGATGGCGGCGATGGAAGGCTTCGAGCGCTTGTTCCAGGCCGATCCGTTGCCGGTTCGCTGGTTGCGTAACGCTGGCTTGAAGATGGTCGATCAAATGCCCGAGGCAAAGGCACTGTTTGTGCGCGAGGCGTTGGGGTTGATCGGGGACTTGCCGGCGCTGGCCAAGGCCTGACATTTTTGCGTGGCTGAAGGTGCCTCCTTGTCCTGGCCGTGCAACATCTGGTAACTCCTCCGCGAACTGTTCGATTGAGAAGCTAAATGTGAGTCCTTATCATTTGGCTTCATTATTTCAATCGTGAGATCGCTCCCATGTTGGCACCGAAGCGTCTACTGACCGCACTCGCCCTGACCCTGATTGGCAGCACCGCTGCCCAGGCCGCTGACGAGGTGGTGGTTTACTCCTCGCGTATCGACGAGCTGATCAAACCGGTCTTCGATGCCTACACCGCGAAAACCGGTGTGCAGGTGAAGTTCATCACTGACAAGGAAGCGCCGCTGATGCAGCGCATCAAGGCCGAGGGCGAGAACGCCACCGCCGACTTGTTGCTCACCGTTGATGCCGGCAACCTCTGGCAGGCCGAGCAGATGGGTATCCTGCAACCGTTCACCTCCAAGGTGATCGACGCCAACATCCCGCTGCAATACCGATCTTCCGCCCATGCCTGGACCGGCTTGAGCCTGCGCGCGCGGACCATCGCTTATTCCACTGATCGGGTGAAGCCGGGCGAGCTCACGACCTACGAAGGTCTGGCCGACAAGAACTGGGAAGGACGCCTATGCCTGCGCACGGCGAAGAAGGTCTACAACCAGTCCCTGACCGCCACCATGATCGAAGTGCATGGCGCCGACAAAACCGAGAAGATCCTCAAGGGCTGGGTTAACAACCTGTCCACCGACGTCTTCTCCGACGACATCGCGGTACTGGAAGCCATCAATGCGGGCCAGTGCGACGTCGGCATCGTCAACACGTACTACTACGGCCGTCTGCACAAGCAGAAACCTGACTTGGCGGTAAAGCTGTTCTGGCCGAACCAGGGTGATCGTGGCGTGCACGTCAACCTGTCGGGCATCGGCCTGACCAAGCATGCACCGCATCCAGCAGCCGCCAAAGCCTTGGTCGAGTGGATGACCACACCTGAAGCGCAGCGGATCTTCGCTGACGTGAACCAGGAATTCCCGGCCAACCCTGAGGTTCAGCCCTCCACGGAAGTCGCGAGCTGGGGCAAGTTTGTGGCGGATACCTTGCCAGTGGAAATTGCCGGCAAGCGCCAGGCCGAAGCGATTCGCATGATGGATCGGGCTGGCTGGAACTGAAGATCAAGAGATCGCAGCCTCGTTTTACTCGACAGCTCCTACAGGGGTACACCATCCCGATGTAGGAGCTGTCGAGTGAAACGAGGCTGCGATCTTTTGCGTCACCCCTACACTCCACGATTTTCCGCGAGAGACCTTTCTTGGCCCACCCCGCCCAACGCCGCTGGTATCCCCTGGTCTTCGCCATCGCCGCGCTGGTCCTGCTGCCACTGAGTGTTCTGTTTCTTTCCTGGCAGACCATCGATCATCAAATCTGGTCCCACCTCTGGGATACCCAGATGCCGCGCTTGCTGGGCAACACGCTGACCCTGGTACTTGGCGTCGGTGTCGGCGTAACGCTGCTGGGCGTCAGCCTCGCCTGGCTCACCAGCCTCTGCGAATTCCCCGGCCGGCGCTGGCTGGATTGGGCATTGATGCTGCCCTTCGCCATTCCTGCCTACGTACTGGCGTTTGTCTTTGTCGGCCTGCTGGATTTCGCCGGCCCCGTGCAAACCCTGATGCGCGAATGGTTCGGCAGCGGCCTGCGGCTGCCGCGAGTGCGCTCCACCGGCGGCGTAATCATCGTTTTGGTGCTGGTGTTCTATCCCTATGTTTACCTGCTGGCGCGCAGCGCGTTCCTGGCCCAGGGCAAAGGCTTGATGGAAGCGGCGCGGGTCTTGGGACAATCCCCGTGGCAGGCCTTCTGGCGCGTCGCCTTGCCGATGGCGCGCCCAGCCATCGGCGCCGGTGTGGCGCTGGCGTTGATGGAAACCCTGGCGGATTTCGGTGCGGTGTCGGTGTTCAACTTCGATACGTTTACGACCGCGATCTACAAAACCTGGTACGGGTTCTTCAGCCTCTCCAGCGCCACACAACTGGCCAGCCTGTTGCTGTTAGTAGTGATGCTGGTGCTGTATGGCGAACGCAGGGCACGCGGGGCCAATCGGGCGAGTAACGAACGGCCACGGGTCAAGGCGCTGTATCACCTGCGCGGTTTTAAAGCCGTGGCTGCCATGAGCTGGTGCGGTTTGGTGTTCGCCTGTGCCTTCGTCATTCCGATGCTGCAACTGATGGTGTGGTTCTGGCAGCGCGGACGCTTCGATCTGGATGAGCGCTACGCCGCACTGATCGTTCACACTTTGTACCTGGGTGGCATGGCGGCGTTGATCACCGTCAGCGTTGCCCTGGTGCTGGCGTTTGCCCGACGCCTGGCGCCGACCCGGGCGATCCGTATCGGGGTCAGCCTGGCCAATCTCGGCTATGCGCTGCCGGGTTCTGTGCTGGCGGTGTCGATCATGCTGGCGTTCAGTTATCTGGACCGGGAACTGGTGATTCCGCTATCAGGCTGGCTCGGCGGAGCAGGCAAGCCGCTGCTGCTGGGCAGTCTGTCGGCCTTATTGCTGGCCTATCTGGTGCGTTTCATTGCCGTGGCTTATGGGCCGCTGGAAAGCAGCCTGGCGCGAATACGGCCATCTTTGCCCGAAGCAGCACGTAGTCTTGGGGTCAGTGGGCCACGACTGTTTTTCAAAGTGTATCTGCCGTTATTGCTGCCCGGCACCTTGAGTGCAGCGCTTCTGGTGTTCGTCGACGTGCTCAAGGAAATGCCCGCGACCCTGCTGATGCGCCCGTTTGGCTGGGACACGCTGGCCGTACGGATATTTGAAATGACCAGCGAAGGGGAGTGGGCGAGGGCTTCGCTGCCGGCCTTGACCCTGGTTTTGGTCGGGCTTCTACCGGTCATCGGATTGATTCGACGTTCGGCGCATCGAAACGCCTAGGTGCCAGTCCTACACCTTGAGGCTACAATGCGCGGCATTCGGTGCGGTCCGTCCTTCGGACCCGGTAGCTGAGATCGGCTGCAAGCCTTGTATTTCAAGGCTTTCAGTGGTCAAGCACCTTCCCGCACCTTCGCCACGCCCGGAAGGAGAAACCCATGGGACAGCGTACGCCTCTGTATGACCTTCATCTCGCCCTCGGCGCGAAGATGGTCGATTTTGGCGGTTGGGATATGCCTTTGCATTACGGCTCGCAGGTCGAGGAACACCATCAGGTGCGCCGCGATTGCGGGGTATTCGACGTATCCCACATGACCGTGATCGATGTCAGCGGCGCCCAGGCCAAAGCCTGGCTCCAGCATTTGCTGGCCAATGATGTCGCGCGCCTGCACAGCCCCGGCCGTGCCTTGTACAGCACCATGCTCAATGAGCGTGGCGGTATCGTCGACGACATGATCGTCTACCGTCTCGAGGACGGTTATCGGCTGGTGGTCAACGCCTCCACCCGCAATCAGGACCTCGCCTGGATGCAGGCTCATCTCGACGGTTTCGATGTGCAGCTCAACGAGCGCTCCGAATTGGCAATGCTGGCCATTCAGGGCCCCCATGCCCGGCATAAAATCTCCGAACTGGTGACCCAGTCCCGCAGCAACCTGATCCAGATGCTCAAGCCCTTCGAAGGGCTGGCCGACGGTGACTGGTTCATCGCGCGCACCGGTTACACCGGCGAAGACGGGCTGGAAATCGTCCTGCCGGCCAATCAGGCACCGGGTTTCTTCAACGATCTGGTGGGCGCCGGGATCTCACCAATCGGCTTGGGCGCGCGCGACACCTTGCGCGTGGAAGCCGGCATGAACCTGTACGGCCAGGACATTCATCAAGACGTTTCACCACTGGCCTCGAACATGGCGTGGAGCATTGCCTGGGAACCGGCCACGCGCCAGTTCATCGGTCGCACTGCCCTGGAAGCCGAGCGGGCGGGTGGCGTTCAGCACAAACTGGTCGGTCTGGTCCTTGAGGAGCGTGGTGTTTTGCGCGCTCATCAAGTGGTCCGCATCGCCAATGTTGGCGAAGGAGAGATCACCAGTGGTAGTTTCTCTCCTACGCTTAGCAAGTCGATAGCACTGGCGCGCGTGCCGATGGCAACTGCCGACCGCGCAGAAGTGGAAATCCGTGGCAAGTGGTACCCGGTCCGAGTGGTCAAACCGACCTTCGTACGCCATGGCAAAACCTTGATCTAACCTTTTTTGGCGGGCAACGACCGCTGACAATTTTCTTGAGGACACAGAACATGAGCGATATTCCTGCCGACCTGCGTTTTGCCGAAAGTCACGAATGGGCCCGTCTGGAAGCCGATGGCACCGTTACCGTGGGCATCAGCGATCACGCTCAGGAAGCCTTGGGCGACGTGGTATTCGTTGAACTGACCGAAGTCGGCAAAGTGTTTGCTGCCGAAGATCAAGCCGGCGTGGTGGAGTCGGTTAAAGCCGCCTCTGACATCTACTCACCGATTGCCGGTGAAGTGATCGCGGTCAACGAAGAACTGAGCGGGTCGCCTGAATTGCTCAACTCCGACCCGTACGGCGCCTGGATCTTCAAGCTGAAGCCAAACAACGCCGCCGATCTGGACAAGCTGCTCGATGCTGCAGGCTACAAAGCCGCCATCGGCGAGTAACCTCCAGACAAACAAAAGCCTCGATCACTCGAGGCTTTTTTTTGGATTTTTTTCAGGCGGCTCGCAAAACCGTCTTCACCGCTGCCACCGATCGCTCGACATCCGCTTTGCTCATGGCCGTAAACATCGGCAGGGAAACAATCAGGCGCCCAACCCGTTCTGCTACCGGAAACATGCCTTCCTTGAATCCGCGCTCGCGGTAAAGGCTCAGCAGATGAATCGGCGGGTAGTGATAGCCAATACCGACACCCAATGCCTGCATCTGCTCCATGAACGTGGCCCGTGCCGCGAGGCCATCCTTACGCTCCGGCAGCACCAGCTGGAATAAATGCCAATTGCTGTTCTCGAAATCTGCCGGGGGCAGTTGAGCGCCGTATTGGGCTTCGAAGTCCTCGCCAAAGCAGGCGAAATAGTGCTTGGCCAGCTCACGGCGATGAGCCGTAATCGCCTCGATGTGAGCAAACTGACCCAGGCCAATAGCCGCTGCGACATCGGTCATGTTGAATTTGCCGCCCAACACATCCACGTCCAGCCCATCGAAACCAGTGCGGGTAACACCCTGTAATCGGTACTTTTCCGCCAGTCGGACTTCTTCGGCCGTGTTCAGCACCAGGCAACCGCCCTCCGAAGAGGTGACGTTTTTGTTTGCCTGGAAACTGAAGGACACGAAGTCGCCAGTTGCGCCGATGCGCTGTCCATTCCAGCTCGAGCCCAGCGCCTGGGCCGCGTCTTCAACTACCCGTAAACCGTGTTTTTTAGCCAGAGCGTAAAGGCGCGTCATGTCCACCGGCAGCCCGGCGAGGTACACCGGGATAATGGCTTTGGTGCGCGGGGTAATGGCGGCTTCAAGCTGATCCAGGTCGATGTTGCGAGTGATCGGGTCGATGTCGGCAAACACTGGCGTGGCACCGACCTCCAGAATCACGTTGGCGGTGGCTACCCAGGAGATCGGCGTGGTGATGACTTCATCGCCCGGTCCGATCCCGGCGATGCGCAAGGCGATTTCCATGGTGCAGGTGCCGGAGTTGAAGGTGCGCACTGTGCGCCCACCGAAATATTCCGAGAGTTGCGCTTCAAAGGCCTGAACCTTGGGGCCGCTGGTAATCCAGCCTGAACGCAAGACATCGCCGACAGCGGCGATTGTGGCCTCATCAATGGTGGGTTTGGAGAAGGGCAGAAAAGGCAGTTGGCTCATAAGTATGGACACCGATCAGCGGACGTAAGGCATACGCCGAACATGATGATGCGAATTGGCCAACCGCGCTACGCCCTCCGCATGATTATCGACTGCTATGCTGCTTTGACCGTGTTGCATCGACGTTGAGCGCCAGTCAAGAGAGAGCCCGTCATGTCCCAGTTGCCGTCCTTGAGCCAGTTACGCGATCCCAATGCCTTTCTTCGCCGCCATCTGGGGCCCGATGCCGCCGAACAGCAGGCGATGCTCGATAGTCTCGGCCTGGGCAGTCGAGTGGAGCTGATCGAGCAAACGGTTCCGCCGGGAATTCGCCTGAACCGGATGCTCGACTTGCCGCCCGCTCTCGACGAAGAAGCCGCGCTGGCCAAGCTGCGCGGCTACGCCGAACAGAACCAGGTCTGGACCAGCCTGATCGGCATGGGCTACCACGGCACGCTCACGCCGAACGTCATTGCGCGCAACGTGCTGGAAAATCCCGGTTGGTACACCGCCTATACGCCTTACCAACCGGAAATCGCTCAAGGCCGGCTCGAGGCGCTGCTCAATTTCCAACAATTGACCATCGACCTCACGGGCCTCGAACTGGCCAATGCTTCGTTGCTCGATGAGGCCACGGCCGCCGCTGAAGCCATGGCCCTGGCCAAACGTGTCGCCAAGTCCAAAAGCAATGTGTTCTTCGTCGACGAGAATTGCCACCCGCAGACTATTTCCGTGGTGCAGACCCGCGCCGAAGGCTTCGGTTTCGAGTTGATCATCGATGCGCTGGATAACCTGAAAGCACACCAGGTATTCGGTGCGTTGCTGCAATATCCCGACACCCACGGCGACATTCGCGATCTGCGTCCATTGATCGATCACCTGCATGCCCAGCAAGCCCTGGCGTGCGTCGCCACAGACTTGCTGAGCCTGCTGTTGCTGACGCCTCCGGGAGAACTGGGGGCCGATGTGGTGTTCGGTTCATCTCAGCGTTTCGGCGTGCCCATGGGTTACGGCGGTCCTCACGCGGCCTTTTTTGCCAGTCGCGATGAATACAAACGAGCCATTCCCGGGCGCATCATCGGCGTCTCGAAGGACGCTCGGGGCAACACTGCGTTGCGTATGGCCCTGCAAACCCGCGAGCAGCATATTCGCCGGGAGAAGGCCAATTCGAACATCTGTACCGCGCAAGTACTGCTGGCCAATATCGCCAGTTTCTACGCGGTTTATCACGGCCCCGAAGGCTTGAAGCGGATCGCCCAGCGGGTGCACCGGCTGACCTGCATCCTCGCGACCGGTCTTGAACGCCACGGCGTCACCCGGCTCAACAAACACTTCTTCGACACCTTGACTCTGGAGGTCGGAGGCACGCAGACCGCTATCATCGAAAGCGCTCAGGCCGCGCAGATCAACCTGCGGATTCTGGGGCGCGGGCGATTGGGGCTCAGCCTCGACGAAACCTGCGACGAAACCACGGTAGCCAAGCTGTTCGATGTGTTCCTCGGTGCCGATCATGGACTTAACGTCGACGAACTGGACGCTGAAACCCTGGTCTGCGGCATTCCCGGCGAACTGCTGCGCACCTCGACTTATCTGCGCCATCCGGTGTTCAGCACCCATCACAGCGAAACCGAGATGCTGCGCTATCTCAAGCAACTGGAGAACAAAGACCTGGCGTTGAACCAGTCGATGATTCCTCTGGGTTCTTGCACTATGAAACTCAATGCCACCAGCGAGATGATTCCCATCACCTGGCCGAAATTTGCCAACCTGCACCCGTTTGCGCCGAGGGAGCAAGCGGTGGGTTATGCGCTGATGATCGAAGAACTGGAACGTTGGCTGTGCGCGATTACCGGTTTCGATGCGATCTGCATGCAGCCCAACTCCGGCGCTCAAGGCGAGTACGCCGGGTTGCTGGCAATTCGCAAATACCACGAGAGTCGTCAGCAGGGGGCGCGGGATATCTGCCTGATTCCGTCCTCGGCTCACGGCACCAACCCTGCTTCGGCGCAGATGGCCGGGATGCGCGTGGTGATCGTCGAGTGCGATGAGGCGGGCAACGTCGATCTGGATGACCTCAAAGGCAAAGCCGCGGAGGCGGGTGACAAACTTGCCTGCCTGATGGCCACTTATCCTTCGACCCATGGCGTGTACGAGGAAGGCATCAGCGAGATATGTGAAGTTATCCACAGTCACGGCGGCCAGGTGTACATGGATGGCGCCAACCTCAATGCCCAGGTCGGATTGGCGCGGCCGGCGGACATTGGCGCCGACGTGTCGCACATGAACCTGCACAAAACTTTCTGCATTCCCCACGGAGGCGGAGGGCCAGGGATGGGGCCGATTGGGGTGCGCGCGCACTTGGCGCCCTTTGTCGCCAATCACCCGGTGGTGCCCATCGATGGACCGCTGGCGCAGAACGGCGCGGTCAGTGCGGCGCCTTGGGGCAGTGCGAGCATTTTGCCGATCAGCTGGATGTACATCGCGATGATGGGGCCGCAACTGGCGGATGCGAGCGAGGTGGCGATCCTTGCCGCAAATTATCTGGCGCAGCATTTGTCCGGCGCGTTTCCAGTGCTCTACTCCGGGCGCAACGAACGTGTGGCTCACGAATGCATCCTGGATTTGCGGCCGCTGAAGGCGCTGACCGGTATCAGCGAAGAGGACGTCGCCAAGCGTTTGATGGATTACGGCTTCCATGCGCCGACCATGTCTTTCCCGGTACCGGGAACGTTGATGGTCGAGCCGACCGAGAGTGAATCGAAGGCCGAACTCGACCGGTTTATTGGCGCGATGCTGAGTATTCGCGCCGAAATCACCGAAGTGCAGAACGGTAACTGGTCAGCCGAAGACAACCCGCTCAAACGTGCGCCGCATACCTTGGCCGATATCACTGGAGTGTGGGAGCGGCCTTACAGCATTGAGCAGGCGGTGACGCCGGATGCACACACCAAGGCGCACAAATATTGGCCGGCGGTGAATCGGGTGGATAACGTTTATGGCGATCGCAATTTGTTTTGCGCGTGTGTTCCCGTGGACGATTACCGCTAAAAAACCGCGAAGCACATGCAAACCCTGTGGGAGCGGGCTTGCCCGCGATGGCGTACTGTCAGGCAACATCAATTGAAGCCAATGGCCTCATCGCGGGCAAGCCCGCTCCCACAGGGCCTTATGTTGGGCAAAAAAATGCCGCTCATATGAGCGGCATTTTTGTTCAGCTGGAACGCTTACTCGGAAGCAACGGCATTCTTCGCCAGGATCGCGTTCGCCAGTTCCATGTCCGTGGCCTGCAGGCCTGGGTTGTCGGCGCGGACTTTCTGCATCGCGGCTTCCAGATAAGGACCGCGAATACCACCATCACTGGCAACAAAGCTGCCGGCATCGTCCTGGGCTGCGACGATCAGCTTGTGATCCTTGAAAGTCAGGTAGGTCGAACCGGTGGTTGCACCGGACGAAATGACGTTACGCCAAAAGCTATCGGCCATCGCCGAACCGACTGGAAGGGACAACAAGGCGAGGGTAGCGACAGCAAGTTTGAGACGCATAGGGTGACTCCACTGGGTTAACTACGGGATTTGATTGCCATTTCCTCAATCGAGTTCCGTGACGCCATGCCTACTTCTGCTCACTCTGTGGCGTCACCCGTAGCACCTCCTCAACAGTGGTCAGTCCCGCCGCCACTTTCTGTGCCCCCGACAATCGCAGACTGCGCATGCCTTCCTTGAACGCCTGACGCCGCACCGCCAGCAAATCGGTATCGGGATTGATCAGCGCCTTGACGCCGTCAGTCAGTTGCATGATTTCGTAGACCCCGGCGCGACCGCGATAGCCGGTGTCGCGGCACTCCAGGCAGCCGATGGCGCGCTGGGCGTTGGTGGGCAGTGGCGCTTGCCAGGGTTTGGTCAGGGTTTGCCAGTCTTCTTCGCCCAACGTTAGCGGGGCCTTGCAATCGGGGCACAAGGTTCGCACCAGTCGCTGGGCCATGACGCCGAGCACCGTGGCCTTGATCAGGTAATGCGGCACGCCGAGTTCGAGCAGGCGGCTGATGGCGCTCGGCGCATCGTTGGTGTGCAGCGTCGAGAGCACCAAGTGACCGGTGAGCGCGGCCTGGATCGCCATTTCAGCGGTTTCGAGGTCGCGGATCTCGCCGATCATGATGATGTCCGGGTCCTGTCGCATCAGCGCGCGCACACCGGCGGCGAAGGTCAGGTCGATGTTGTGCTGGACCTGCATCTGATTGAAGGCGGGCTCGACCATCTCGATCGGGTCTTCGATGGTGCAGAGGTTGACCTCCGGTGTCGCCAGTTTCTTGAGCGTGGTGTACAGCGTGGTGGTCTTGCCTGAACCGGTCGGCCCGGTGACCAGAATGATGCCGTTGGGCTGGCGGGTCATGTCTTGCCAGCGGCGCAGGTCTTCGGCGGAAAACCCCAGTTGATCGAAATCCTTGAGCAGCACTTCAGGGTCGAAGATCCGCATGACCATTTTTTCGCCGAATGCGGTCGGCAATGTTGACAGCCGCAACTCGACTTCGCCGCCGTCCGGCGTCTTGGTTTTCACCCGTCCGTCCTGGGGTTTGCGCTTTTCCGCGACGTTCATCCGGCCGAGGCTTTTCAGGCGACTGACGATCGCCATCGTCACCTGCGGGGGGAATTGGTAGACGTTGTGCAGCACGCCGTCGATGCGAAACCGCACGGTGCCTTGCTCGCGCCGGGGCTCGATATGGATATCGCTGGCGCGTTGCTGGAACGCGTACTGGAACAACCAGTCGACGATATTGACGATGTGCGCGTCGTTGGCGTCCGGTTCCTGGTCGCTGGCACCGAGGTTGAGCAGTTGTTCGAAGTTGCCCAGGTTGCTGGTTTTTTGATCGGTGCTGGTCGCGCCGCTGACCGATTTGGCCAGACGGAAAAACTCGACGCTGAAGCGCTGGATGTCCACCGGGTTGGCCACTACGCGTTTGATCGGCAGCTTCAACACGTGGGTCAGGTCGGCTTCCCAGCCGTTGACGTACGGTTGGGCGCTGGCCACGGTCACCGCGTCGCGGTCGACGGACACCGCCAGAATCTTGTGACGCTGGGCAAAGGCATAGGACATCAGCGGTGTGATGGCCGCGACGTTGATCTTCAACGGGTCGATGCGCAGATAAGGCTGACCGGCCTGTTGTGACAGCCACAGGGTCAGGCTTTCCAGGTCCAGGTGTTTACCGGGGCGGCTGAGGTCGTCCAGGTGCTGGCTGGCGATGAATTCCAGTGGGTGCATCTGGCCACTGGTGGCGTGGCGGCGGCGGGCATTGAGCGCGTGCTCGGCCGAGTCCTGGCTGATAAAGCCTTGGGCGACCAGCTCGCGCAGCAAATCATTGAGATCCAGCCAGCGGTCCTGAATGGCGAGTTGAACGGACATGCGGGCTCCTCATGAACAACGGTGCGCAAAGGATAGTCGCGCAGCCACCGACCGTTGGGCCACTACTCGACGAAGCCGTGTCGAGGTTTGTCAGCCAGCCGCTTGAACCGGTTCATTCCAGGCCGCATCAGCGGTTTGCAGGTCTACCGAAAACACACTGATCAAGTTACGTAGTTTTTCCGCGATCACTTCGGCCCGATGCCAGCTCAGGCCGTCCATGACGATATCGATCGCCAGCCGATCGTCCGTGCGCTGCACATTGACCTGTTGCGGCGTCAGGCACTGCAACGCAAAAAAGTTGAGGGCTCTGCACAGCAGGTCCGGCTCGGCCTCTGCCAGCAATTGATAGTGGACGCGGCAGTGAGCGTCGCTGACGTTCCAGACATCGGCGCGGGTGGGCAGGGTGTTGACGGCTTCCAAAGGGGGCATGGTCGATCTCCAAATTCTCTGGAGGAATTTTTACATTCGTTGCCGGGCATTTCTTATCTATGATTGGCCGTATTGGCGATTTATCGAATCGTTTAATTCAATACTGCATCAATTAAAGGTTTTGTTATGCACAGTGAGCTGGATGGCTACGACCGCAAGATTCTGGCGTTGCTGCAGGAGGACGCCTCGCTCTCCAGTGCACAGATCGCCGAACAGGTGGGGCTCTCGCAGTCGCCGTGCTGGCGGCGGATTCAGCGCATGAAAGAGGAGGGCATCATTCGCGGTCAGGTGACGCTGCTTGATCGCAAGAAGATCGGGCTTAACACGCAGATTTTTGCCGAGATCAAACTCAACGCGCACGGGCGTTCGAACTTCACTGAGTTCACCGAAGCGATTCGCGGTTTTCCCGAAGTGCTGGAGTGTTACGTGCTGATGGGGTCGGTGGATTTCTTGCTGCGGATCGTGACGGCGGACATCGAGGCGTATGAGCGCTTCTTCTTCGAGAAGCTGTCGATGGTGCCGGGGATACAGGAGGTGAACTCGATTGTGGCGTTGTCGGAGATCAAGTCGACGACGAGTTTGCCGGTCTGAGGATATGCGCTGAATGAGCGGGCCTCATCGCAGGCAAGCCTGCTCCCACAGTAGACCGAGTTGTCTGAACGAACGCGGTCCAGTGTGGGAGCGGGCTTGCCCGCGATGGCGTTATTACATGCGCAGCAGCATCTTCCATGCGCGATTCTGATACACCGCAATCGCCTGCTGCTTGCGCGCATCCAGCGATTCATCGGTGATCGGCTCGTTGGCCAGTTGCGCCAACAGCTTCAGCTCACCGTACAGGCGATCCATTTCCGGGATGTCCAGCACGTTACGGGCGTGATGCAGCCAGGCCTGGATGCGCTCGATGCGCGGCAATTGCTCAGCCAGGTCTTCCGGCTGCTGCTGATAACGCTGCAACTGCAGGGATGTGGCTTCTTCACCCAGCAGGCGCGGCAGCCAGCTGCCCAGTTGCGCAGCGCCCTGGCGATTGCCACGCACGTTACGGTCGGCTGCCCAGGTGCGGGCCAGCAACCAGCGCGAGGTGTTCAGCGAGAACAAGCCCCAGCGCGGGTCTTCGAGTTCCTCAAGAAACTGCTCCGGCGCGGCTTTGCGCACGTCTTCGTCGTCGATACCGGCTTGCACCAATGGACGCCAGTCTTCGAGCAAGGCATCCAGCGCGACGCGCAGATCGTGAGTCGACTGACGTGGTGCGGCCTGGCCCAGGCTGCTCAACAGTGCGCGCAACTCAGCCAGGTTTTCGACCCAGTCCAGCAACAGGCGCCAATGGCCATTGAAACGATACTGTTCGGCCAGACGCTGGCTGCTGCTCAGCAAGTGCCAGGCCAGCGCAGCGAAGGCATCGTCCAGCGGGGTTTCGGCAGCAATCTGCGGCGCGGGCAGGCTCAGCGAGTAGCTGTTGGCGTCGTACAAGCGGTAACCACGCTCGGCCTTGCTGATGTCACACGGCATCAGGGCCAGGGTCGCAGCCAGTTCGGCGGCCAGTTCCAGCAACGCGGCCGGTTCGCCTTCACGCAGTTCCAGTTCCAGCTCGCAGATTTCTTCTTTCTGCTTGCCCACCACCACGTGGCCGAGGTCCAGCGCGGCTTCGATAACCACTTTGGTCTTGCCGCGGCCCCAGGCGATTTCGGCGCGTTCGCGCACGAAGTCGGTGGTGAAAATCGGCTTCAGGGTTTTCTTGTCCAGCTCGGCCAATTCTTCGGGCCAGCATTCGCCGTCGAGTTTTTTCACGTCGAGCTTGGCTTTGGGCAGGTTCCAGTCGTATTCGTTACGCTCGGACAGACCGGCGACGCTCTGGCCGCGGGTCTTGAGCGTTTGAATCACTTCTTCGCCATCCTTGCGCAGGCGCAGGGCAACCTTGGCGCGGGCCAGGTCGCGCTCAGGCGTGTCGAAGTATTGGTTCATCAACTCACGGCGTTCCCAGCCACTTTTGTTGCGTTTTTTCAGGAGCGGGTGCTCGCGCAGGGCGGCGAGGGTTTCGCGGCTGACGCGGAGTTTGATTTCGGTTTCTTTCTGCATGGCCGGAAAATCCAGGATCGGGAGCGCAGCCGGGGGGAATGTGTGGCTGCCAAGGCCGTGCAGTGTACAGGACTCGATCATCCTCCGCGCCGCGGCGGTTTATTCCTGTCGCCAGATGGTTCTATGATGGACTTCAATTCGGGAGTGGGAGTCAGCGATGCCTTTGCCGTCCATGAAAGATCAGTTCGCTGCGCTGATCGCCGCACCGTCCGTCAGCTGTACACAGCCCAGCCTCGATCAGACCAACCGTCCTGTGATCGATTTGCTGGCGATGTGGCTTGGCGACCTGGGTTTTGCCTGCGACATCCAGCAGGTCAGCCCCGGCAAATTCAACTTGCTGGCCAGTTTCGGTTCCGGCCCCGGCGGCCTGGTGCTGGCGGGCCACAGTGACACCGTGCCTTTTGATGGCGCCCTGTGGCAGACCGATCCGCTGAAGTTGACCGAAGTCGATGGCCGATGGGTCGGATTGGGCAGTTGCGACATGAAGGGCTTTTTTGCCCTGGCCATTGAAGCCGTCATTCCGCTGCTCGACCAGCCGTTCAAGCAGCCACTGCTGATCCTCGCCACTTGCGATGAGGAAAGCTCAATGTCCGGTGCCCGCGCGTTGGCCGAAGCCGGGCGTCCGTTGGGGCGCGCAGCGGTGATTGGCGAGCCGACCGGGCTCAAGCCGATCCGCATGCACAAAGGCATCATGATGGAGCGCATCGACATCCTCGGGCAGAGCGGCCATTCCTCGGACCCGCGACTGGGTCACAGCGCCCTCGAAGCCATGCACGATGCCATCGGCGAACTGCGTGGCCTGCGCCTGTTGTGGCAGCGCGAATTCCGCAATCCACAGTTCGGGGTGCCAACGCCGACCCTGAATCTTGGCTGCGTCCATGGCGGCGACAATCCCAACCGGATCTGCGGCCAGTGCTCGCTGGAGTTCGACCTGCGGCCGTTGCCGGGCATGGACCCCAAAGCGTTACGGGCGGAGATTCTGCAGCGGCTCAAGCCGGTTGCCGAGCGCCATCAGGTGAAGATCGACTACGCGCCGCTGTTCCCCGAAGTGCCGCCGTTCGAGCAGGCCGAGGACGCCGAATTGGTCCGGGTCGCGGAAAAGCTCACCGGCCATCGAGCCGAAGCAGTAGCGTTCGGCACCGAAGCGCCTTATCTTCAGCGCCTTGGCTGTGAAACGCTGGTGCTGGGCCCGGGTGATATCGCTTGTGCGCACCAACCGGGGGAATACCTCGAAATGTCACGTTTGCAGCCTACCGTGCATCTATTACGTTCATTGATTGAACATTACTGTCTGACACCGGCCAAAACGCCTGTGAGTTAGGCCCGCTCCCACAGGGTTGCGTGTTTCAACTGGTTAAACGGTATAGATTGCCCTTGTCCAACCCGTATTCATGAGGAGAGCGCGCGTGTCGCCAAGCCTGTTCCGACGATAACCATCAGCCCGCTGTGCATTTCAGTTTCGCCCATTTTTTGGCTGCTATTTATTACAGGCCCAGGTTCATGCCCGAATACGTTAATTGGCTTCGCCACGCTTCGCCTTACATCAATGCCCACCGGGATTGCACCTTCGTCGTCATGCTGCCCGGCGACGGCGTCGAGCACCCCAACTTCGGCAACATCGTCCACGACCTGGTGTTGCTGCACAGCCTGGGTGTGCGACTGGTGCTGGTTCACGGTTCCCGCCCGCAAATCGAAACTCGTCTTGCCGCACGCGGCCTGATCCCGCATTACCACCACGGCATGCGCATCACCGATGCCGCAACGCTTGAGTGCGTGATCGATGCGGTGGGCCAACTGCGCATCGCCATCGAAGCGCGACTGTCGATGGACATGGCCTCGTCCCCAATGCAGGGCTCGCGTCTGCGGGTGGCCAGCGGCAACCTAGTGACCGCACGGCCGATCGGTGTGCTTGAAGGCGTCGATTATCATCACACCGGCGAAGTGCGTCGGGTCGACCGCAAGGGTATCAATCGTCTGCTGGACGAGCGCTCCATCGTGCTGCTGTCGCCGTTGGGCTACTCGCCGACCGGTGAGATCTTCAATCTGGCGTGTGAAGACGTCGCCACCCGCGCGGCTATCGATCTGGGGGCCGATAAATTGCTGCTGTTCGGCGCTGACTTGGGGCTGATCGATGAAAACGGTCGTCTGGTTCGCGAACTGCGCCCACAACAGGTGCCAGCGCATTTGCAGCGCTTGGGCAGCAACTATCAGGCTGAACTGCTGGATGCCGCGGCAGAGGCTTGCCGGGGCGGCGTGGCGCGCAGCCATATCGTCAGCTACGCCGAAGACGGCGCGCTGCTGACCGAACTGTTCACCCGCGACGGTGGCGGTACGCTGGTCGCCCAGGAGCAATTCGAGGTTGTTCGCGAAGCGGCGATCGAAGACGTCGGCGGTTTGCTGGACTTGATCAGTCCGCTTGAGGAGCAGGGCATTCTGGTGCGTCGTTCTCGCGAGGTCCTTGAGCGTGAGATCGAACAGTTCAGCGTGGTTGAGCGCGAAGGCATGATCATCGCGTGTGCGGCGCTGTATCAGATTGCCGATTCGGATGCCGGGGAGTTGGCCTGCCTGGCGGTGAACCCGGAGTATCGCCATGGCGGTCGCGGTGACGAGCTACTGGAACGCATAGAAACCCGTGCCCGGGCCCAGGGGTTGAAAACCTTGTTCGTGTTGACGACCCGCACCGCTCACTGGTTCCGCGAGCGTGGTTTCGAGCCAAGCAGCGTCGAGCGCCTGCCGTCGGCGCGGGCCTCGCTGTACAACTATCAGCGTAATTCGAAGATCTTCGAAAAGGCTTTGTAACCTGATCGTTCCCACGTCGACGCCTCGACGTGGGAACGATCTTTACGTGTGTTATTCAGTGACGAACTTCGCGCTGACATACGCCGAATAATCCGGCAGCACCGTCTCGACCTTCCCTTGCTCCTTCAAGAACTTCGCCGTCTCGCCAATGGCCTTGGCCGTGCCGCCGTCCAGTAGCGCGCTGGTCTGTTGCGCCTTGGCATCCGGGAACGCGGAGCCGGCCAGCAGCTCCGGCACATCAGCGGCATTGGCACCGGTCAGTTTGGCGATTTTCTGCACGGGTACCGAGTCCGCCGTCCAGCTGTCTTTATGCGCGGCATAGTCGGCGAATGAGTCCAGGGTGACCTTGGCGAACTTGGCCACAACGTCTGGATGCTTCTCTGCGTAATCCTTGCGCGCCACCCACACCTCGAACGTCGGCGCACCCCACTGGCCGACCTGTGCTGCGTCGGTCAAAGTCTTGCCTGTCTTGCGGATTTCCCCCAATGCCGGCGACCAGACAAACGCGCCATCAATGTCGCCACGCTTCCACGCCGCCGCGATTTCCGCCGGTTGCAGGTTCACCACTTTAACTTTCGAGGCATCCAGGCCCCAATGCTTCAGCGCGCCGAGCAAGCTGTAGTGGGAGGTTGAAACGAATGGCGTGGCGATGGTTTTGCCGATCAGATCTTGCGGTTTCTCGATGCCGCTGCCGTTGCGCACCACCAGTGCTTCCGCCGCGTTGATCTGGGCGGAAACGATAAACGCCACGATCGGCAGATTGCGCGAAGCGGCTGCTGCCAGAGGGCTAGAACCGAGGTTGCCGATCTGGACGTCACCCGAAGCAATCGCCGTGACCACTTCAGGACCGCTATTAAACCGGCGCCAGTCGATTTTCTGGCCTATGGTTTGCTCGTAAGTGCCGTCAGCCTGGGCGACTTTGCTGGGGTCGATGCCGGTTTGATAGCCGACGGTGAGGTTCTGCGCGTGAGCGTTCGAAGAAACTACTAGCAATACATAAACTGTAACAATTAAGCTGGATAGTGCGCGTTTGGTCGTCATGGCGCTGCCTTTCGATAGGGTTTGATTGCGGATGCGTCAAAGCTAATCGATCTAAAAAACGGCTAACAAATACCATTTAGGAATTAGCTTATGAGCCGGTGCTGCGCCTCGGTTCAAGGGGAAAGCGCGGAGCTAAATTCCTAAAGGGTATTAAAAAGAATTGGGTGATTTCTTTTTGGGCGGACGTCCCGGCAGGAGCAAATTTAATGGGGGTTAGACGATGGTCGTAGACACACATAGTTACGATTGACTTGTGGGTCACGGTCTGGCGCTAATCGCGCATCTTAGGATCCCGGGCATTCGACTCAGGGCCAGGAACACAAGAATTAGAAACGAGAGGAGCTGAACAATGAACAAGTCCACCTTGGCCCTGGCCGTGGCAGTAGGGGTTATGGCGCAGCAGGCAGGCGCCGCGGGTTTCCTGGAAGACAGCAAGGCTTCCGTTAGCTCCCGCACCATGTATTACGACGCAGATGTGCGTGAAGGTGCGAGCACAGCTGCTAACAGACAGCGAGAAACCGCTGAGGGGCTCAAGTTCGATTACCTGTCTGGTTTCACCCAAGGTACCGTTGGTTTTGGTATCGACGCCCAGGCGCTCGTGGGTATCCATCTGGATGGTGGCAAGGGTCATCACCCGATTGGTAACGCCAACTCCTTCTTCCCTAGCGATGGCAATGCTTCGGCGGATGAGTGGAGCCGTTTGGATGGCAACGTCAAGGCGCGCTTCTCGAAGACCGAAGCCCACCTGGGTGGGGGACTGGCACCTCAGTTGCCGATCCTGCTATCGAACGACAGCCGTTTGCTGCCGCAGACCTTTGAAGGTGGCACCATCACCTCGAAGGAAATCGACAACGTGACCTTCAACCTGGGTCAACTGGAGCACGCGTCGGGTCGCGCCTCTTCCAACGACACCGGTATGGCGGTGGCTGGCGGTACTCAGGACAGCAACCAGTTCCGTTACGCAGGTGCTGACTGGAAAGTTACCAAAGACCTTCTGTTGCAGTACTACTATGCGAACCTGGAAGACTACTACAAGCAGAACTTCCTCGGCCTGGTGCACGTTTACCCGATCGCGCCTAACCAATCCTTCAAGACCGACATTCGCTATTTCGATAGCAGCTCTGACGGTAAGAACGGCGATGCGGGCTACCGCTTCAACAACAACAACGGTTATGCCAAGACCCCGGGCGAAGTTGATAACAAGACCTGGAGCGCCATGTTCACGTACACCCTGGGCGGTAACGCGTTCCTGCTCGGGCATCAACGTGTCAACGATGACGGCGGCTTCGTTTTCCTGAACCAGGGCAGTCTTGTTGATGACAAAGGTCGTCAAGAAGGTGCTGGCGGCGCGAGCTTCTACTCGTTTACCGACGCCACGGTTGGCAGCTTTATCCGTGCCGGTGAAAACACCACGTTCGGTCAGTACTCCTATGACTTCGCCTCTCTGGGCGTGCCAGGTCTGAAAGCATCCATTGCTTACTTGAATGGCCAGGACATCAAGGCTACCAACGGTACTGGTAAAGACCTGAGTGAGCACGAGACCGACGCGCGTATCGACTACGTGATTCAAACTGGTGCACTTAAAGGGTTTGGTACAACGCTGCGTCACGGTACTTACCGTGGCAACACCAGCACCCTTGATCAAGACCAGACCCGTTTGATCTTCAACTACACCTACAGCTTCCTGTAATTGCCATCAAAAAAAGCCTCGCCTTCGGGCGAGGCTTTTTTTTGTCCTGGTATATTCCAAATAGATATCAGTTAGTAATTTTATATTCTTTTTGGCTTTTAGCGTAAGCGCCTAAAGTGGGCGGCAGTTGCGCCGATAGCCTGTGTCACGGCGCCTATCTATATTCCTGAATGGCATGAAAAATAAATTAAATAGATATTTTTAGGTTTAACATGCCGGCCCGAAACCATGTGGTCGGACCACGACCCTAGACGCGCACGGTCCAGTTGACGTGCGGTCTGGCGCTAAACGCGCATTTCAGGATCCAGGGCATTCGACCCAGGACCAAAAAATTAGAAACGATAGGAGCGAAACAATGAACAAGTCCACCTTGGCCCTGGCTGTGGCCGTAGGGGTTTTGGCGCAGCAGGCAGGCGCCGCCGGTTTCATCGAAGACAGCAAGGCTACTTTGGGGCTGCGCAACTTCTACATCAACAACGATAACCGTGACAGCGCTGCCGGCACTGCGGCCAACAAGGCTGCCGGTGTCCAGAGCAAGAACGAAGAATGGGGCCAGGGCTTCGACCTGCGCTTCATCTCCGGCTACACCCAGGGCACCGTCGGCTTCGGTATCGATGCCATCGGCCTGCTGGGCGTACGTCTGGATTCGGGCGGCGGCACCAACGGCGCCACTGCCACTTCTTACGGCGGCACGGTGTTTCCAAGCAAGTCCAACGGCGAAGCGGTTGATAACTTCTCCAGCCTGGGCCTGACCGCCAAAGCCAAGATCTCCCAGACCGAACTGAAGCTGGGCACCTTGCAGCCAAAACTGCCGGTGATCGTGACCAACGATGGTCGTCTGCTGCCGCAAACCTTTCAGGGTGGCCAGATCACCTCGAACGAGATCAAGGACCTGACACTGGTCGGTGGTCAGATCGAGCACGCCAAGGGTCGTAACTCCAGCAACAACGAAGAGTTGTCTATTGCCGGTGCGAACTCTCCTACTGCTACTGGCCGTGACAGCAACAAGTTCATCTATGGCGGCGGTGACTACAAAATCACCAAAGACCTGACTGCTCAGTACTACTACGGCAAGTTGGAAGATTTCTACAAGCAGCACTTCCTGGGTCTGGTTCACAACTGGGCTATCGGCCCGGGCGTGTTGAAGTCTGACTTGCGTTACTTCAACAGCTCCGATGACGGCGCCAACGGTCACGACTCGGCTTACTTCAGCAGCGGTAACTATCAAAGCTTCCGTGCCGGTAAAGGCAAGGTCGACAACAACCTGTACAGCGGCCTGTTCCTGTACTCCGTTGCCGGTCACACCTTCGGTGGCGGTTACCAGGTCAGTAACGGTAGCAGCGACTTTCCTTGGCTGAACCAGGGTGACGGCTCGTCGGCTTACATCATTACCGACTCGCAGATCGCCAAGTTCGCCCGCGCCGGTGAACGTACCTGGCAAGCTCGCTACTCGTATGACTTCGCCAAGGTTGGCCTGCCAGGCGCGACTGCCGGCATCGTCTACCTGCGTGGTGACAATATCGACACCATCAGCAGCACCAGCACCGCTGTGGCCGGCTCCGGCCGTTCCGAGTGGGAACGCGACCTGACCCTGGCCTACGTCGTGCAACAAGGCCCGCTGAAGAACCTGGGCTTGATGTGGAAAAACGCCATGTGGCGCAACGATGTCCCAGGCCAGCGCGACCAGGACGAAAACCGTCTGATCGTCAGCTACTCGATCCCGCTGATGTAACAGCGCCCGCGTAACGGCTGCAAAAAAAGCCCCGCCCGGCATCTCGCCGGGCGGGGCTTTTACGTTTCAAGGCGAGCTCACCCCCGTAATCCCGCCTTGATTTTTCCCTCTTTGCAGCAACTCAAGGCCTTCTCGAACCTTGTGAGCGATAGTCGTCTCGATGTTCACCAAGGTCCAGTGAACAGATCTTTAATATTCATTTACGATCTAAACAAATTGATATTTATTCTTTTTAATCCATAAGAAACTTAGGCACAGTTGAGCTCAACAAGCACTCACCAGGAGCAGCACCATGAGTCTCAGACTGGGCGACATTGCCCCCGACTTCGAACAGGATTCCAGCGCCGGCACTATCCGTTTTCACGAATGGCTGGGCGATAGCTGGGGCGTGCTGTTTTCCCATCCGGCGGACTTCACTCCGGTGTGCACCACCGAACTGGGCTTCACTGCAAAGCTCAAGGATGAGTTTGCCAATCGCGGCGTCAAAGCCATTGCCCTGTCCGTGGACCCAGTGGACTCGCACCACAAGTGGATCGAGGACATCAACGAAACCCAGAACACGCTGGTCAATTTCCCGATCCTTGCCGACGCTGATCGCAAGGTCTCGGACCTCTACGACCTGATTCATCCGAATGCCAACGACACCCTGACCGTGCGCTCGCTGTTTGTGATCGACCCGAGCAAAAAGGTTCGGCTGACGATTACCTATCCGGCAAGCACCGGGCGCAACTTTCACGAGATCCTGCGGGTGATTGACTCGCTGCAACTCACCGACAACTACAAGGTGGCCACACCGGCCAACTGGCAGGACGGTGATGAGGTGGTGATCGTGCCGTCGCTCAAGGACGAAGACGAAATCAACAAACGCTTTCCCAAGGGGTATCGCGCGGTGAAGCCGTACCTGCGCCTGACGCCACAACCAAACCGGTAAGCCATCAACACTAGATCGTTCCCACGCTCTGCATGGGAACGCCGCCCGTGACGCTCTGCGTCACTTTGGACGCGGAGCGTCCATGGATGCATTCCCACGCAGAGCGTGGGAACGATCAGCAGGGGATTTCAGGCCGTTTCGACGGCCTGTTTTTTTGCCCGGAAGAAGTGAATTCATATATCGCCAAAGTGCATAACCAAATGAATAAATATGATTTATGGATATAACAATCACCTGTTAAGGTCACTTCCATCCAAGCGAGATCGCAAACCGCGAATCGCCACCACCCTTCAAGGAATCGTCTGAATGCTGGTCGTCTCACTCGGTGGCAGTCCGAGCCAACGCTCCCGTTCCGGGGTGCTGCTGGAGCGCTCCCAACGCTGGTTGCAGGAGCAAGGTGTGGAAGTGGTGAGTTATCAGGTACGGGACTTCCCGGCCGAAGACTTGCTGCACGCACGCTTCGACAGCCCAAAGGTGATCGACTTGCTGCAACAGATCGAAAACGCGGATGGCCTGCTGATTGCCACGCCGGTTTACAAGGCATCGTTCTCCGGCGCTCTGAAAACCGTGCTGGACCTGCTGCCCGAACGCGCCTTGGCCCACAAGGTGGTTTTGCCAATGGCTACCGGCGGCAGCATCGCCCACATGCTGGCGGTGGATTACGCGCTCAAACCGGTGCTGTCGGCGTTGAAAGCCCAAGAGATGCTGCACGGGATTTTCGCCGTAGACAGCCAGATCGCGTATGGCGAAGGCAGCGCCCAGGCGCAGTTGGCGCCAGAGCTGGAACAACGACTGAATGAATCGCTGGAATTGTTTTTCAGCGCCATGGCCCGACGGCCCAAGCCGCTTGATCCGAACCTGTTGAATGAGCGTTTGTTGAGTGCTCGCTGGAGCATTTGAGCCAGCACTCAAGCCACCCCTGAATTTGCTTCACTCCACCTTACTCAGCCGCCAACGGCCAAGCAGGTGCAGCCAAAACCCTACTGCAAAAAGGAGAGCGCTATGCGCACTGTCATTTTGCGTCGTGGTCTGGTCGCTCTGTTTATTGCGGCTGTGTCCTTCGGCGCCATCACTCAAGCTCAAGCCGAGACGCTGCGGATCGGTTATCAGAAATACGGCACCCTGGTGCTGCTCAAAGCCAAAGGCACCCTCGAAAAGCGCCTCGCCGCCCAAGGCGTTGACGTGCAATGGACTGAATTCCCCGGAGGCCCGCAATTGCTCGAAGGCCTGAACGTCGGCTCCATCGACTTCGGTGTCACCGGCGAAACTCCGCCGGTATTCGCTCAAGCGGCGGGTGCCGATCTGCTCTACGTCGCCTACGAACCACCAGCACCCCACAGCGAAGCGATCCTGGTGCCAAAGGACTCGCCGATCAAATCGGTGCAGGACCTCAAGGGCAAGAAAGTCGTCCTGAACAAAGGCTCCAACGTTCACTACCTGTTGGTCCGCGCGCTTGAAGACGCCGGCCTCAAATACACCGACATCCAGACCGTTTTCCTGCCGCCGGCCGATGCCCGCGCCGCGTTCGAACGTGGCAGCGTCGACGCCTGGGTGATCTGGGACCCGTACCAGGCCGCTGCCGAACAACAACTGCAAGCTCGCACCCTGCGCGATGGTCAGGGCATCGTCGACAACCATCAGTTCTACCTGGCAACCAAGCCTTACGCACAGAAAAACCCTGAGGTGATCAAGACCCTCGTGGAAGAAGTGCGCGCGGTCGGCGAATGGTCCAAGGCCAATCCTGAAGACGTGACCAAACAGGTATCGCCACTGCTCGGCCTGCCTGCGGACATCACCCTGACCTCGGTGAAACGCCAGGGCTACGGCGCGGTGTTCCTCACGCCTGAAGTGGTCGCCGCCCAACAGAAAATCGCCGACAGCTTCTACCAGCTCAAGCTGATTCCGAAGCCGCTGAGCATCAAAGACGTGATCTGGACGCCCTCGGCAGCCGTTGCCAAAGCTCCGTAACCAAAAGCCCAGCAACCAAAAGCCCAGTCACTCGATTCCCCAAGGAGACCACTCCATGAGCCTCAATATCTTCTGGTTCCTGCCTACCCACGGTGACGGCCATTACCTTGGCACCGCCGAAGGTGCTCGCGCCGTCGACCACGGTTATCTGCAACAGGTCGCGCAAGCGGCGGATCGACTGGGCTTCGGCGGGGTACTGATTCCCACCGGCCGCTCGTGCGAAGACTCGTGGCTGGTGGCCGCGTCGCTGATCCCGGTGACCCAGCGTTTGAAGTTTCTAGTCGCACTGCGCCCCGGGATCATTTCCCCGACGGTGGCCGCACGTCAGGCCGCGACCTTGGATCGTTTGTCGGGAGGTCGTGCGCTATTCAACCTGGTCACCGGCGGTGATCCGGAAGAATTGGCCGGCGACGGTTTGTTTCTGACTCACGAAGAACGCTATCAAGCCTCGGTGGAATTCACCCGCATCTGGCGCCGGGTGCTGGAAGGCGAAACCGTCGATTACGACGGTCAGCACATCAGCGTGAAGGGCGCCAAGTTGCTCTATCCGCCGATTCAGCAACCACGTCCGCCACTGTATTTCGGCGGCTCGTCGGAAGCGGCGCAAGACCTGGCGGCAGAGCAGGTGGAAATGGTCCTCACTTGGGGCGAACCGCCGGCCGCCGTTGCCGAGAAGATCGAACAAGTGCGTGCCAAAGCCGCGAAGCTCGGACGCACCGTGCGCTTCGGCATTCGTCTGCATGTGATCGTGCGCGAAACCAATGCCGAAGCGTGGCAAGCGGCGGATCGGTTGATCTCGCACCTGGACGACGACACCATCGCTCGCGCCCAGGCTTCTCTGGCGCGCTTCGACTCGGTCGGCCAGCAACGCATGGCCGCGTTGCATGGCGGCAGCCGTGACAACCTGGAAGTCAGCCCCAACCTGTGGGCCGGGGTCGGCCTGGTACGAGGCGGGGCGGGTACGGCGCTGGTGGGCGATGGTCCGACCGTGGCCGCTCGCGTGAAGGAATACGCCGACCTGGGCATCGACACCTTCATCTTCTCCGGTTATCCACACCTGGAAGAATCCTATCGCGTCGCCGAATTGCTGTTCCCGCATTTGGACATCGAACGTCCAGAGCTGCCGAAAAGTGCCGGTTACGTCAGCCCGTTCGGCGAGATGGTCGCCAACGACATTCTTCCCAAAGCCGCGTCCCAGAGCTGAGGCGCGCCATGAAGAAAATTATCCACAACCTCGCACCTTGGGCGTTGCCGGTGTTGCTGCTGGCGGTGTGGCAGTTGTCAGTGTCGGCGGGCTGGTTGTCGACACGGATTCTGCCGGCACCCATCGCGGTCATTGAAGCCGGTGTGAGCCTGGTGCGCAGCGGCGAAATCTGGACGCACTTGGCAATCAGCGGCTGGCGCGCGGCGCTGGGTTTCACCATCGGTGGCAGCATCGGTCTGGTGCTGGGCTTCATCACCGGCCTGTCGAAATGGGGCGAGCGCCTGCTCGACAGTTCGGTACAGATGATCCGCAACGTGCCGCACCTGGCGTTGATACCACTGGTGATCCTGTGGTTCGGCATCGACGAGTCGGCGAAGATTTTTCTGGTGGCGCTGGGCACGTTGTTCCCGATCTACCTGAACACCTATCACGGCATCCGCAACGTTGATCCGGCGTTGGTGGAAATGTCGCGCAGTTATGGCTTGTCCGGTTTCAGCCTGTTCCGTCAGGTGATCCTGCCGGGTGCGCTGCCGTCGATTCTGGTCGGTGTGCGTTTCGCCCTTGGCTTCATGTGGCTGACGCTGATCGTGGCAGAGACCATCTCCGCCAGTTCCGGCATCGGCTACCTGGCGATGAATGCGCGGGAGTTCTTGCAGACTGACGTGGTGGTGCTGGCGATTCTTTTGTATGCGGTGCTCGGCAAACTCGCCGACCTCGCAGCCCGTGGTCTTGAGCGCGTCTGGCTGCGCTGGCATCCGGCTTATCAGGTTGCCAAGGGAGGTGCGGCATGACGGCTCAACAACCTCCACGCCTGCTGCGCGGTATTCCGCTGGTGGTGCGCAAACTGCAGAAGACGTTTGGTTCGCGGCAGGTCTTGCGCGAGATCGATCTGCACATCCCGGCGGGTCAGTTTGTCGCCGTGGTCGGTCGCAGCGGTTGCGGCAAAAGCACCTTGCTGCGCTTGCTCGCCGGTCTGGACAAACCCACCGGCGGCGAACTGCTGGCCGGTTCCGCGCCGCTGAGCGATGCGCGGGAAGACACTCGATTGATGTTCCAGGAAGCACGTCTGCTGCCATGGAAAAAGGTCATCGACAACGTCGGTCTCGGTCTCAAGGGCAACTGGCGGCCGCAAGCGCTGGAAGCGTTGGAGTCGGTCGGCCTGGCGGATCGTGCCAACGAATGGCCGGCGGCCCTGTCCGGTGGCCAGAAGCAACGAGTGGCCCTGGCCCGCGCGCTGATCCATCAACCGCGCTTGTTGTTGCTCGACGAGCCACTGGGTGCACTGGATGCCCTGACCCGTATTGAAATGCAGCAACTGATCGAACGGCTCTGGCAGAAGCACGGCTTCACCGTGTTGCTGGTAACCCACGACGTCAGTGAAGCGGTGGCGATTGCCGATCGGGTGATCCTGATCGAAGAGGGCGAAGTCGGCCTCGACCTGCACGTTGAGCTCCCGCGCCCTCGCGTGCGCGGCTCTCATCGGCTGGCGGCGCTGGAAACCGAAGTCCTTAATCGCGTGCTGTCGCTGCCCGGCCAGCCGCCGGAACCGGAACCTGTTTCACCCTTGCCTACGCAACTGCGCTGGGCGCAATAGAAGCAGCGGCAAGTTGCAAGCTTCAAGCGGCAAGCGGAAGCAATGCGCTTTTACTTGCAGCTTGTCGCTTGGAGCCTGCAGCTCATTTCGACTCGAGGAGAAATCGCATGACTATCAAAGCCATCAACGTTCGTAACCAGTTCAAAGGCTCGATCAAGGAAATCGTGCTGGGGGACGTACTGTCGGAAATCGACGTGCAGACCGCTTCCGGCATCGTCACTTCGGTGATTACCACGCGCTCGGTCAAAGAGCTGGAACTTGTGGTTGGCAGCGAAGTGATCGCCTTCGTGAAATCCACCGAGGTGTCGATCGCCAAGTTGTAAGTCAGTCAGTGAGGTCGGCAGTCAGATCATTCCCACGCTCTGCGTGGGAATGCAGCCCGGGACGCTCTGCGTCCCAAAGGCCGAACGCGGAGCGTCCGTAGAGACATTCCCACGCAGAGCGTGGGAACGATCATCAGGCAGGCATGACGCGCTTGTGTAAGTAGGGTGGCAAGTACAACCCCAGATACGCATCAAACACCCGCATCCCTTCTTCAGCCATGCGCGGCGTGATCTGCCCGTGCTGCTGCACCGAGCGTGCATAGACCCGATCACCCAACTCCATTGCCAGCGCAAACACGTCAACGTCCCTCGGCAGCTTTGGCAATTCGAAGTGGTGGTCGAACAGTTTGTGCATCAGGTCGCCCAACTCGATGTCGTGCTGACGGTCGGCCTGGGTGACTTCGGTCAGCCCGTGCTGGGCGAGAATGAGTTGGCGAGCGGCCGCGTCGTGATCGTAGATGTCGAGCATGCGTTGTTCGACGAGTCGCGACAGGTCGCGCCAGTCTTTGAGCGCGCTGTGATCGATGGGCGCTTGCAGGCAGGCGCGAAACGCGGCGTGAACGTCGGCGGTCAGCGCTTCAAGCAGCGCCGGGACGCTGGCGAAGAAATGGTAGACGGAGGAGGGCGGTATCTGCGCGCGTTCGGCGACGCTGTAGATCGACAGACTCGCCACGCCTTCGGCTGCCAGCAGCGTGCGGGCGGCATCGAGTATCGAGTCGATCCGGGCCTGACTGCGTGCGCGGGGTTTGCGGATGGTGGCGGGGCGCGTCATTGAAGTCCTCCTGCGGGGCAGCGGGCATTGTACGAGCAGGCATCCATGTTGTCTGCCAGGACGCCATCGCTAGCAGGCTAGCTCCCACAGGGATTTGCGGTGTATACAGAATTTATGTTCACTGGAGATCAACTGTGGGAGCTAGCCTGCTAGCGATCCGCCGCAGGCGGCCATAAAAAAACGCCGCAAGCTGTAAGGTTTGCGGCGTTTTTTTTACTGCAACCGCTTACACGGTATGCAGGTACCAGTTGTACTCAAGGTCGGAGATGGAGTGTTCAAACTCTTCCAGCTCGCTTTCCTTACAGGCCACGAAGATATCGATGTATTTAGGATCGATGTACTTGGCCATGACTTCGCTGTCGTCCAGCTCGCGCAATGCGTCGCGCAGGTTGTTCGGCAGGCTTTGCTCGTTCTGCTCGTAGGAGTTGCCTTCTACGGGTGCACCGGGTTCGATCTTGTTGGTCAGACCGTGGTGCACGCCTGCCAGGACCGAAGCCATCAGCAGGTACGGGTTCGCGTCGGCGCCGGCCACACGGTGTTCGATGCGCACGGCATCGGCGGCGCCGGTTGGAACGCGGATCGCTACGGTACGGTTGTCCAGGCCCCAGCACGGCGAGTTCGGCACGTAAAACTGTGCACCGAAACGGCGGTATGAGTTGACGTTCGGGCAGAGGAAAGCCATCTGCGCCGGCAGGGTCTCGAGCACACCGCCGATCGCGTGACGCAGTGCGGCGTTCTGCTCGGGATCCTCGCTGGCAAAAATGTTTTTGCCGTCTTTATCAAGAATCGAGATGTGGACGTGCAGACCGTTGCCCGCCTGGCCCGGGTAAGGCTTGGCCATGAAGGTGGTGTCCATTTCATGGTCGTAGGCGATGTTCTTGATCAGGCGTTTGAGCAGGACCGCGTAGTCGCAGGCCTTGATCGGGTCGGCCACGTGGTGCAGGTTCACTTCGAACTGCGCCGGGGCACTTTCCTTGACGATCGCGTCGGCAGGGATGCCTTGCTCTTTCGCACCTTCCAGAATGTCCTGGAGGCAATCGACGTATTCGTCGAGGTCGTCGATCAGGTAAACCTGTGTCGAATGCGGGCGTTTGCCGGACACTGGAGAGCGTGGCGGTTGCGGACGACCGTTCACGTTCTCCTGGTCGATCAGGTAGAACTCCAGTTCGAACGCGGCACAGATGGTCAGGCCCATTTCGTCGAACTTGCGAACCACATTGGCCAGCACTTCCCGAGGATCGGCGAAGAACGGCTGGCCTTCGAGTTCGTGCATGGTCATCAACAGTTGCGCGGTAGGGCGCTTCTGCCAAGGCTCGTTGCACAGGGTGTCAGGGATTGGATAGCAGATTCGGTCAGCATCACCGATGTCCAGGCCCAGGCCGGTGCTTTCCACCGTCGAGCCATTGATATCCAGAGCAAATAGAGAGGCCGGCAGGTTGATGCCTTTCTCGTAAACCTTGTGGAGGCTGGTGCGTTCGATGCGCTTGCCGCGCACCACACCATTCATATCCGCAATCAGAAGGTCAACGTACAGAACCTCAGGATGTTCCTTAAGGAACGCGTTCGCTTCGTTAAGCTGAACGGCACGCGGGGGTACCGACATGATGCAACACCTTTGTTGTTAAAAATATCAATCATTGATCTCTTCGGATTCCAGTCAACCCGAACGGCATGCCGAAGTCAAGCGAGGCCTTTTTTGCCCTAAAAAAGCGCCCGTAGAGCTTTTTTGAGGCAATTTGGGGCGTTTTTATGCTGTTCAACGCTTTGGCGACCGCAGGCTTGAGCGGGCCGTGTTGTATTTTTTACGGGGGTGTTGTGTAAAAAAATGAACAAGGCTAAGCTCGAATCAAACCCATAACAGCAATAATACCGGGGTGTTTCATGTCTCGCCTGCCGTTAATCGGCGTCGCCATCTGCTCTAGGCAGATCGGTCTGCATGCTTATCACATCAGTGGCGACACTGGCGCCCATGCCGTGGCCTCGGCGGTCCCGGGCTTCCCGGCAATCCTCCCGATGCTGATGGATGACGTGTCCCCGTCCGATATTCTGGACAGGCGCGATGACACCCCCATTACGGTTACTTCATTCAATATAGAACCAATTCACAATAGCGGCTCGGCGATGGCGCAGGGCACCGCTCGTGATTCTGCACGCCTGGCATTTGCCGCGCGGTTCGAAAAACACGATAGCTTGTCGTAGACACCCATTTCAACGCGACGCCGATGCGTCAAACATCGCCTGACTTGCAAGAGTCAGGAAACTCAAAGCCTAGAGGCATTTATGAGTCACAACCTCGACCAGCTCACCGATTGGTTGAAAGACCACAAGATCACAGAAGTCGAATGCATGATCGCCGATTTGACCGGGATCACCCGGGGCAAGATTTCGCCGACCAACAAGTTCATTGCCGAAAAAGGCATGCGTCTGCCCGAGAGCGTTCTGTTGCAGACCGTGACTGGCGACTACGTCGAAGACGACATCTATTACGAACTGCTCGACCCGGCCGACATCGACATGATCTGTCGCCCGGATGCGAACGCCGTGTTCCTGGTGCCGTGGGCCATCGAGCCGACCGCCCAGGTGATCCACGACACCTATGACAAGCAAGGCAACCCGATCGAGCTGTCGCCGCGCAACGTGCTAAAAAAGGTGCTCAAGCTCTATGCCGACAAGGGCTGGCAGCCGATCGTGGCGCCGGAAATGGAGTTTTACCTGACCAAGCGCAGCGACGACCCGGACTATCCGCTGCAACCGCCGATTGGCCGTTCAGGTCGTCCGGAAACCGGTCGTCAATCGTTCTCCATTGAAGCGGCGAATGAATTTGATCCGCTGTTCGAAGACGTCTACGACTGGTGCGAATTGCAGGAGCTGGACCTCGATACGCTGATCCACGAGGACGGCACGGCGCAGATGGAAATCAACTTCCGTCACGGCGACGCCCTGTCCCTGGCCGACCAGATCCTGGTGTTCAAGCGCACGATGCGTGAAGCCGCGCTCAAGCACGATGTGGCCGCTACCTTCATGGCCAAGCCCATGACCGGCGAACCAGGCAGCGCGATGCACTTGCACCAGAGCATCATCGACATCGAGACCGGCAAGAACGTCTTCTCCAATGAAGACGGGACCATGAGCCAACTGTTCCTGCACCACATCGGTGGCCTGCAGAAACTCATCCCCGAGCTGTTGCCGCTGTTCGCACCGAACGTCAACTCGTTCCGCCGCTTCCTGCCGGACACTTCGGCGCCGGTGAACGTGGAGTGGGGCGAAGAGAACCGTACCGTGGGCCTGCGGGTTCCGGATGCCGGGCCGCAGAACCGTCGGGTGGAAAACCGCCTGCCGGGCGCCGATGCCAACCCGTACCTGGCGATTGCCGCGAGCCTGCTCTGCGGTTACATCGGCATGGTCGAAGGCCTGAACCCGAGTGCGCCGGTGGTGGGTCGTGGCTATGAACGCCGCAACCTGCGCCTGCCACTGACCATCGAAGACGCGCTGGAACGCATGGAAAGCAGCGCGACCGTCGAGAAATACCTGGGCAAGAAATTCATCACTGGCTACGTCGCGGTCAAGCGGGCCGAGCATGAAAACTTCAAGCGCGTGATCAGCTCCTGGGAGCGGGAATTCCTGCTCTTCGCCGTCTGATGCGCCGGGCGCCGTGCTGTCGACGGCGCTTTCACCTGATTTTTTTTAGGAGATTTGTATGACTAGCAACAATCCGCAAACCCGTGAATGGCAGGCCCTGAGCAACGATCACCACCTGGCCCCGTTCAGCGACTTTAAACAGTTGAAAGAGAAAGGCCCGCGCATCATCACCAATGCCAAGGGGGTTTACCTCTGGGACAGCGAAGGCAACAAGATCCTCGACGGCATGGCTGGCCTGTGGTGTGTCGCTATCGGCTACGGTCGCGATGAACTGGCTGATGCTGCCAGCAAACAGATGCGCGAGCTGCCTTACTACAACCTGTTCTTCCAGACCGCTCACCCGCCTGTGCTGGAACTGGCCAAGGCCATCGCCGACATCGCGCCGGAAGGCATGAACCACGTGTTCTTCACCGGTTCCGGCTCCGAAGGCAACGACACCATGCTGCGTATGGTTCGTCACTACTGGGCGATCAAGGGCCAGCCGAAGAAGAAAGTCATCATCAGCCGCAAGAACGGTTATCACGGTTCCACCGTGGCCGGCGCGAGCCTGGGTGGCATGACCTACATGCACGAACAAGGCGACTTGCCGATCCCGGGCATCGTCCACATCGCCCAGCCTTACTGGTTCGCTGAAGGCGGCGACATGACACCGGAAGAGTTCGGTGTGTGGGCGGCCAATCAGCTGGAAAAGAAAATTCTCGAGATCGGCGTCGACAACGTCGGTGCCTTTATTGCCGAGCCGATCCAGGGCGCCGGTGGCGTGATCATTCCGCCAGAAACCTACTGGCCGCGCATCAAGGAAATCCTCGCCAAGTACGACATTCTGTTCGTGGCTGACGAAGTGATCTGTGGTTTCGGCCGCACCGGTGAGTGGTTCGGTACCGATTTCTACGACCTCAAGCCCGACATGATGACCATCGCCAAGGGCCTGACTTCCGGCTACATCCCGATGGGTGGCCTGATCGTGCGTGACGAAGTGGTCGCGGTGCTCAATGAAGGCGGCGATTTCAACCACGGTTTCACCTATTCGGGACACCCGGTGGCCGCTGCAGTGGCGCTGGAAAACATCCGCATTCTGCGCGAAGAAAAAATTATCGAGCGCGTTCATGCTGAAACGGCACCCTATTTGCAAAAGCGTCTACGGGAACTGAACGATCACCCGTTGGTGGGGGAAGTGCGTGGGGTGGGCCTGTTGGGGGCCATCGAACTGGTTCAGGACAAAGCCACACGCAAGCGTTACGAAGGCCGGGGCGTCGGCATGATTTGCCGCCAGTTCTGCTTCGACAACGGCCTGATCATGCGCGCCGTGGGCGACACCATGATCATTGCTCCGCCGCTGGTGATTACACCGGCAGAAATCGATGAGTTGGTGACCAAGGCACGCAAGTGTCTGGACCTGACCCTGAGTGCGTTGCAGGGCTAAGTGCTAGGCTCTGGGCGGAGCTCATGAAACTTTCGCTCAGAGCAGTCTAGAAGGGCGGGCTTTCCTTGAAAGACCGCCTCGGATCTTGCCAGACTAGTCGCGGTTCCAGTTGTCCGGGTTCGGCCGCTGAACAAAGTGGTTCAAAAAAGAAAAATTTGGAGCATTACGAATGAAGGCATTAGGAAAAAAGTTTGCTGGCAAGACTCTCCTCGCCATGTCCCTGATGGGCATGATGGCGGGCGCGGTGCAGGCGGACGACAAGGTCCTGCACGTCTATAACTGGTCCGACTATATTGCACCGGACACCATCGCGAACTTTGAAAAAGAGTCCGGGATCAAGGTGGTGTACGACGTTTTTGACAGCAACGAAACTCTGGAAGCCAAGTTGCTGGCAGGCAAGTCCGGTTACGACATCGTCGTACCGTCGAACAACTTCCTGGCCAAGCAGATCAAGGCCGGCGTTTACCAGAAGCTGGACAAGTCCAAACTGCCTAACTGGAAGAACCTGAACCCTGACCTGCTCAAAGCGGTATCGGTGAGCGACCCGGGCAACGAACACGCCTTCCCTTACATGTGGGGTTCGATCGGTATCGGCTTCAACGCCGAGAAGGTCAAGGCTGCATTGGGTGCCGACGCTCCAACCAACTCCTGGGACCTGATCTTCAAGCCTGAAAACGCCGCCAAGCTGAAGTCTTGCGGTATCAGCCTGCTGGATTCGCCAACCGAGATGATTCCGGCTGCGCTGCACTACCTGGGCCTGCCAACCGACAGCCAGAAGAAAGAAGACATCGACAAGGCTGAAGCGCTGCTGCTGAAAGTCCGTCCTTCGATCGCTTACTTCCACTCGTCCAAGTACATCTCCGACCTGGCCAACGGCAACATCTGCGTTGCAGTCGGTTATTCGGGTGACGTCTATCAGGCCAAGTCCCGTGCCGCTGAAGCTGGTGACAAGGTGAAAGTCAGCTACAACATTCCGAAAGAAGGTGCAGGCAGCTTCTACGACATGGTCGCCATCCCTAAAGATGCCGAAAACGTCGAAGGCGCCTACAAGTTCATGACCTACCTGCAGAAGCCGGAAGTCATGGCTGCTATCACCAACGCCGTGCGCTTCCCGAACGGTAACGCGGCCGCCACCCCACTGGTTGATAAAGACATCACCAGCGACCCGGGCATCTACCCGTCGGCGGAAGTGCAGGCCAAGCTGTACGCGATTGCCGACTTGCCGGCCGCGACCCAGCGGATCCTGACGCGCAGCTGGACCAAGATCAAATCGGGTAAATAAGTAGTCAATCTGTAGCAGTTGCCGAAGGCTGCGTTGAGGTCCCAGGGACCTGCGCTTTACGACAGCACAACGGCTTCGCAGTTGAACGCAGACTGCGGCAGCTGCTACAGATCTTCATAAAGTTTGCTGGAACGGTTTTTCGAGGGTAAGTTGCGCGCCGGTTTGTTGCTGGGCAGCCATGGCTGTCATGTAACGCGGGGCAACTTGGGCCCAACTAATTTTAGAGGACCTCCACTTGCCTATTTTTTCTTTGTTGCGCAATGCCGTACTGGCCGGCGCCGGACTGACACTGGCTGTCAGCGTCCAGGCCGCGGGTACCGTGCATATTTATAACTGGTCCGACTACATCGGCTCGACCACCCTGGCCGACTTCCAGAAAGAATCCGGCATCAAACCGGTTTATGACGTTTTCGACTCTAACGAAACCCTGGAAGGCAAGTTGCTGGCCGGGCACACCGGCTACGACGTGGTCGTGCCGTCCAATCACTTCCTTGGCAAGCAGATCAAGGCCGGCGCTTTCCAGAAGCTCGACAAGTCGAAGCTGACCAACTATGCCAATCTCGACCCGGTGCTGCTCAAGCGCCTGGAGCAAAACGATCCGGGTAACCAATACGCCGTACCGTACCTCTGGGGCACTAACGGCATCGGTTACAACGTCGACAAGATCAAGGCAGTATTGGGCGTCGACAAGATCGATTCCTGGAGCGCCGTGTTCGAACCGGAAAATATCAAGAAGCTGCAAAGCTGTGGCGTGGCGTTCCTCGACTCCGCCGATGAAATGATGCCCACGGTCCTCAACTACATGGGCCTCAACGCCAACAGCACCAACCCTGAAGATTACAAAAAGGCCGAAGCCAAGTTGCTGGCCGTGCGGCCTTACGTGACCTACTTCCACTCGTCCAAGTACATCGCAGACCTGGCCAACGGCGATATCTGCATCGCGATCGGCTTCTCCGGTGACATGTTTCAGGCGAAGGCCCGGGCAACTGAGGCCGGCAAAGGCATGAACATCGCCTACACCATTCCCAAAGAGGGCGGCGCGCTCTGGTTCGACATGCTGGCGATCCCCAAGGATGCGGCCAACGTCAAGGAAGCCCACGCCTTCATCAACTACTTGTTGAAACCCGAGGTGATCGCACAGGTCAGTGATTCTGTTGGCTATGCGAACCCCAACCCTGGCTCGGACAAATTGATGGAACAGTCCATCCGCACTGACGAGTCGGTTTATCCACCGCAAGCAATCCTCGACAAGACCTACGTGTCGGTCGAGTTACCACCAAACATTCAACGTTTGATGACCCGCAGCTGGACCAAGGTCAAGACGGGTAAATAGCTGCAAGGCTCAAACTATCCAAGGTTGGCTCACCTTGAGCGAACTGCACTCTTTTTTTCTGGGAGTTTCGTAAATGGCAGTTGCCTCCGGCGCCTATAAGAAAGCCCTCGAGGGCGACCAGTCACCTAAACAGGTGTTGGTCAAAATCGACCGGGTCACGAAGAAGTTCGACGAGACGATTGCCGTGGACGATGTGTCCCTGGAAATCAAGAAAGGCGAGATTTTCGCCCTGCTCGGCGGTTCGGGATCGGGCAAATCCACGTTGCTGCGCATGCTCGCAGGCTTCGAACGGCCCACGGAGGGGCGCATTTTCCTCGATGGCGTAGACATCACCGACATGCCGCCCTACGAGCGGCCGATCAACATGATGTTCCAGTCGTACGCTTTGTTCCCGCACATGACCGTGGCGCAGAACATCGCCTTCGGCCTCAAGCAGGACAAAATCCCTTCCGCTGAAGTCGACGCCCGTGTCGCGGACATGCTCAAGCTGGTTCAGATGACGCAATACGCCAAACGCAAACCGCACCAGCTGTCCGGCGGCCAGCGTCAGCGTGTCGCCCTGGCGCGTTCCCTGGCCAAGCGTCCGAAGCTGTTGCTGCTCGACGAACCGATGGGCGCACTGGACAAGAAGCTGCGTTCGCAAATGCAGCTCGAGCTGGTCGAGATCATCGAGCGCGTCGGCGTAACCTGCGTCATGGTGACCCACGACCAGGAAGAGGCCATGACCATGGCCGAGCGCATCGCGATCATGCACCTGGGCTGGATCGCGCAGATCGGCAGCCCGATCGACATCTACGAAACCCCGACCAGTCGCCTGGTCTGCGAATTCATCGGCAACGTCAACATCTTCGACGGTGAGGTGATCGACGACGCCGAAGGCCACGCGACCATCACCTGCAAGGACCTGGATCGCCAGATCTACGTGGGCCACGGCATCAGCACCTCGGTGCAGGACAAATCCGTGACCTACGCGATCCGTCCGGAAAAACTGCTGGTGACGCCGACCATGCCGACTTGCGAATACAACTGGTCCAGCGGCAAGGTGCACGACATCGCCTACCTGGGTGGCCACTCGGTGTTCTACGTCGAACTGCCGAGCGGCAAGATCGTCCAGTCTTTCGTCGCCAACGCCGAGCGCCGCGGCCAGCGCCCAACCTGGGGTGACCAGGTGTACGTGTATTGGGAAGACGATAGCGGCGTGGTACTTCGCTCATGAACATGCGCAAATTGAAACGCCGTCTCAATCGAATAATTCCCGGTGGCCGTCAGCTGGTCATCGGGGTTCCGTTCATCTGGCTGTTTATGTTCTTCATGCTGCCGTTCTTCATCGTCTTGAAGATCAGCTTTGCCGAAGCCGACGTGGCCATCCCGCCGTACACCGAAATCTACAGCTTCATCGACCAGAAGCTCCAGGTGCTGTTGAATCTGGGCAACTACGCGATGCTTGGCGATGACGAGTTGTACATCGCCGCTTACCTCGGCTCGTTGAAGATGGCGCTGATCAGCACCATCCTCTGCCTGGTGATCGGCTATCCGATGGCCTACGCCATCGCCAGCGCCCGTAAAGAGCTGCAAACGGTGCTGGTGCTGCTGATCATGATGCCGACCTGGACCGCGATCCTGATCCGCGTTTACGCGTGGATGGGCATCCTCAGCAACAACGGTCTGCTCAATGGTTTCTTGATGAGCATGGGCTGGATCAACGAACCGCTGCAGATCCTCAACACCAACCTTGCGGTGTACATCGGCGTCGTCTACTCCTACCTGCCGTTCATGATCCTGCCGCTCTACGCCAACCTGGTGAAGCACGATGCCAGCTTGCTGGAAGCCGCGTCGGACCTGGGTTCGAGCACGTTCAACAGCTTCTGGAAAATCACCATTCCGCTGTCCAAGAACGGCATCGTCGCCGGTTGCATGCTGGTGTTCATTCCAGTAGTGGGCGAGTTCGTGATCCCGGAACTGCTGGGCGGTCCGGAGACCCTGATGATCGGTAAAGTGCTCTGGCAAGAGTTCTTCAACAACCGTGACTGGCCGGTGGCGTCTGCCTTGGCGGTGGTGATGCTGGCGATCCTGATTGTGCCGATCATCCTGTTCAACCGTAGTCAGGCCAAAGAAATGGAGGGCAAAGAATGAAGCGCTTTCGTTTCTCAAGCTTGATGCTGGTGTTGGGTCTGCTGTTCATCTACGCGCCGATGCTGATCCTGGTGATCTACTCGTTCAACGCTTCCAAACTGGTGACGGTGTGGGGCGGCTGGTCGATCAAGTGGTATGTCGGCTTGATGGACAACACCCAACTGATGGGCTCGGTGGTGCGCTCGCTGGAAATCGCCTGCTACACGGCGGTAGCAGCGGTGGTGCTGGGTACCTTGGCGGCGTTTGTCCTGACGCGAATCACTCGCTTCAAGGGTCGCACGCTGTTCGGTGGACTGGTGACAGCTCCATTGGTGATGCCCGAAGTGATCACCGGTCTGTCGCTGTTGCTGTTGTTTGTGGCCATGGCGCAGATGATCGGTTGGCCGCAGGAACGCGGCATCGTCACCATCTGGATCGCCCACACTACATTCTGTGCGGCGTATGTGGCGGTGGTGGTGTCGGCGCGCTTGCGTGAGCTGGACCTGTCCATCGAAGAAGCGGCCATGGACCTCGGTGCGCGGCCGTGGAAGGTGTTCTTCCTGATCACCATCCCGATGATCGCGCCATCCCTGGGCGCGGGCGGCATGATGTCGTTCGCCCTGTCGCTGGATGACCTGGTGTTGGCCAGCTTCGTATCGGGCCCGGGCTCGACGACCTTGCCGATGGAAGTGTTCTCGGCGGTGCGCCTGGGCGTGAAACCCGAGATCAACGCCGTGGCCAGCCTGATTCTGTTGGCGGTTTCGCTGATGACGTTCCTGGTCTGGTTCTTCAGCCGCCGTGCCGAAGAAAGCCGCAAGCGTGCGATTCAGCAAGCGATCGAAGAAGGCGCTGCCGACTCCTGGAAACAACCGGACGTACGTCGCGCCCCGGCGCCGGAAGCGGCATAAAGGCTGGCCACAATTACGTGGCCAACCCAAATCCCATGTGGGAGCGGGCTTGCCCGCGATTGCGATGTCACATTCAACATAGATGTTGACTGTGATGACGCCATCGCGGGCAAGCCCGCTCCCACAGGTTTTTTGGGTGGTCAGGAAACCCAAGGGGATTTGCGGATGATCTCGACGAAGTTCATTGGCTTGAACCCCGGCTCGCTGTCCACCAGCACGTCCGCATTCACAGTGCCGAACGTGGTGTCCGGTTTGTGCTTGAAGCCGGTGGCGAAGGCACACAGGATGCATTCCTTGAAACCCTCTCCCCGTGGATGCGCATGGACCACCGCCTCACGCTGTGCAGTCGGAAACGCCGCGTAATCGATACCCAGCACGTCCATCTCGACGCCGGCAGTCACCAACGCAACGTTAGGCCGCAAGTGTTGCGGCACGCCCGGTGTCGTGTGCAGAGCGATCGATAGCCACACCTGCTCGATATCGTCGTCGGACAAACCATACGGCTTGAGAAATGCCTTGGCGGCGTTGGCACTGTCGACTTCGAAGCGCTCGTCGTCAGTGCGATGGCCTTCCACCAGGCCCAGGTCATGGAACATGGCGCCGACGTACAACAACTCTGGATCGTAGGCCAGCTGCTTGCGCTCACCGCTCAAGGCGCCGAACAGAAACACCCGGCGTGAGTGGTGGTAAAGCAGGTCAGGCTCTGCGTCGCGAATGTATTCAGTGGTGGCCTTGGCTAATGCGCTGTCGGGGATTTTGATACCGGCGATGGTGCTGCTCATAGGTGCTTTCCTCGTGGGGAACGCCTTGGCGGCGCTGATGGAACAAGTCTGTTCCCGGCCCCCGGGCCGGACAATCGATCCATGGCTGCGATCCCGGCCAATGAGCATGCATATCGCGCCAACCTCGCTTGTTGCGCGCGGATTGGCTAGGGTTGCAGGGTAATTGCGGTCCCTGTGGGAGCGACCCTGCTCGCGATTTCGGTCCATCATTCAACATAGCTGTCGACTGATCAGACCTCATCGCGAGCAGGCTCACTCCCACAGGTTTTGTGTTTGCCATGACTGCGGCGTCCACCCCTTGAGGGCGTTTCTTGCCATGAGTAAAACCGTTGCCATCGTGGTGTTCGCAGGCGTCCAGTCGCTGGACGTCACCGGTCCCATGGATGTGTTTAGCGAGGCCAATCGCTTCCTTGAGCCGCAAGACCATTACCGGTTGGAGGTGATTGGTGTCGAGCGCGGGGTGATGTCGTGTTCGAACGGTTTGTCGCTCAATGCCCATCGGCATTTCAGCGAAGCGCTGCAGGCCTATGACTTGCTGCTGGTGGCCGGCGGCCCGCAGTTGCCCTTCATGAATTTCGGCGTGGCGTTCGATGCCTGGTTACGCGATGCGTGCGGGGCGGCGCAGCGCTTTGGTTCGATCTGCAATGGCGCGTTCATGCTCGCTCGCGCCGGATTGCTTGAGGGACGAACCGTCACCACGCATTGGAACGATGCGCCAGCGTTGGCTGCGTTATGCCCGTCGACGCAGGTGGAAGCCGATCGTCTGTACGTGCAGGACGGTGAGCTCTACACCTCGGCCGGTGTCACGGCCGGGATCGATTTGTCGTTGTATCTGCTGGCTCAAGACTACGGACCGGAAGTGGCCTTGAGCGTGGCCAAGCGCCTGGTGGTGTTTACCCAGCGTTCGGGCGGGCAATCGCAATTCAGCCCGTTTCTCACGCCGCACGCCGAACCGACCTCGGCGGTGGCGCTGGTTCAGCTTTACGTGCTGGCCAACCTCACTGGCGACCTGACCATCGCCGATCTGGCGAACGCGGCCAACATGAGCGCCCGCAACTTTTCCAGGGTGTTCGCCAAGGAAGCGAAAGTCACCCCGGCGGAGTTCGTCGAGCGGGCGAGGGTGGATGCGGCGCGGGTGCTGCTTGAGAGCACCCGCTCACCCCTGAAAACCGTGGCGTACCAGTGCGGATTTCGCGACGCCCAGCACATGCGCAGCGTGTTCAATCGCAGGCTGGGAGTGACGCCGCAGCAATTCAGGCAGAATTTTTCGGCGATGGTTTGAGCAGGTATTTGCATTGTTCTTGAGGGCATCATCGCGGGCAAGCCCGCGAAGGCGTCAGCCCAGCCAACAAAATCTAAGGCGCTGCCCGCGCCGGCAAAAACTTCAACGTGCTGCGCATATTGGCCATGACTTCTTCTTCATTGAAATGCGCCTGGTAGTAAATCCCTTCGACATACGCCTCGGCCTGATCCTCATAGTGGCTGTCGAACGGCACGCCGCTCTGGCCAACCGGGTTGATGGTCAGGCTGTGGGCCGGGTCGGCGAAGTCGACCAGTCGCCGCGTTGACGGTCCGTAAGTCACCGGCCATGGCGCCGGTCCGATCTTGGCGGAGAGGTTGTTCGGGACTTCGTGGGTGCCGGGCGCCGCGAACGGGCCGACATTGAAAATCCGGTCCAGCGGCTTTTGCGTCCCCAGCGGATGGCCATGGGTCAGGGTGTGCGCCTTGCCCCACTGCCATTGCGTGAAGTCAGGTCCCAGGACAGTCTTGAGGTGGGCGATGCTCGCCTGCCACGCGACCTTGACCGTATCGGCACGGGTTTCCTTGCCGAGGGTGTTGCGGTTGTCCCACCACGGCGAATCGGGGTTGGCCGCCAGCCGCGGCAACGCCGCATCAATCACTCGGGTCGAGAGCAGGGTTTCAAAAAAATCGTTGCCCAGTTCATCGTGCATCGTCGCGTCGGCCAGATTGAACAGGAACTGGTTGAACAGCGTGGCGCTGGTGGACTCCAGTGGGTAATCGCCTTGCCACCGGGCCAGTTGCTCGACCAGTTTGAGCTCGGCCGGATCGCTCACCACTTCACGCAGTACCGGCAACAACGGCGCCAACAAGCGAGGGCCATAGGCGGTGGTCGTGCCCAGTTGTAGTTTCTGGTTGGCGTCGTTGTCCCACTTCACGTTCTTGTCGCCGAGCTGGCGATTGAGTTGCTGGCCGCGATCGGCGAGGTTGTAGTAACCGGGAATCTCCATGCCGGTTGGCGACACAGGCTGGAAGTTGGCCGAAACGATATAGCCACGCGCCGGGTTCTCTTCCTGGGGGTTGGCACTGAACGGGTAGAAACCTTCCTTGTCCGCCTGACTGGTGCTGCCGTCGAGGATGAACCCGGGCTTCGCTCCGGCTGCACGCTTGGGCAGCAGCGCCGAGGCCCACCAGCCAATATCGCCCTTGGCGTTGGCATAGACGATGTTCAATCCCGGCGCCTGAACCTTGGCCGCTGCGGCGCGCGCCTTGGCCAGGGTGTCGGCGCGGTTGAGCTGGTAGAAGCCATCGAGGATCGGATTGGGCGTTTCAAGGAACGCCCACCACATGGCGATCGGTGTCTTGCCGGCGGCTGTGCCGAGCACGTCATTGATGATCGGGCCGTGGGGTGACTGGCGCAGCGTCAGCGTGACGGGCGCCTGACCTTTCACCGCGATCTGTTGCTCGGTGTTGACCATGTCCACCCAATTGCCGCGATACCAGACCTGGTTCGGGTTGTCCGGGTTGATCTTCTCGGCGATCAGGTCGAGGTCATCGTTCTGGAACATGGTCAGGCTCCAGCCGAAATCCAGGTTGTGGCCGAGAAAGGCGAACGGCACCAGCGCCTGATGATGACCGTATAGCTCAAAGCCCGGTGCCGACAATTGCGCTTCGTACCACACCGACGGCACCGAGAAGCGAATGTGCGGATCACCGGCCAGCAGCGGTTTGCCGCTTTTGCTGCGGTTGCCGGAAATCACCCAGGCGTTACTGCCTTCAAATTGCGGCAAGCCGTTCTCGGCCAATGCCTGTTCACTCAGGCGGGCGAGGGCGTTCAGGTCTTTCCAGTCAGTGGCGGCAAGCGCGGGGGCGGCCGCTGAGCGGGTCTTGGCCAGCACGCCTTTGGGCTGCCAGTCGAGGTCAAAAATGTTCAGGTACTCGGCGCCCAGTTGATCGCGCACGTAGGTCAGCAACGGTTCGGTGCGAAACGCTGCGGCAAAGCTGTAAGCCATGTAGCCGGCAACACTGATGGTGTCCTGCGCCGTGAAAGGACGCTTGTGGATGCCCAGCACGTCGAACTCGATGGGCGCCGCGTGAGTGTCCTGATATTGATTGATGCCATCCAGATAGGCTTCCAGCGCCTTCCACGCCGGTGACTGACGATCCAGGCCGGCCACATAGCTTTCGGCGCGTTCACGAATGCGCAGGCTGCGGAACAGTTTGTCGGTGTCCAGCAGTTTCGGGCCGAGTACCTCGGCCAGTTCGCCCCGGGCGAGGCGGCGCATGGCTTCCATCTGGAACAGCCGGTCCTGGGCCTGCACGTAGCCGAGGGTGCGGTAAAGATCGGTTTCGTTTTCGGCGCGGATGTGCGGCACGCCGCGCTCGTCGTAGCGCACCGTTACCGATCCTTGCAGGCGCTGAAGTTCCACTTGGCCCTGGCGCGTCGGCTGCTTGATGTACACGTACCCGCCAACCCCGATGGCGAGTGTGACGATCAGCAATACAAGTACGGTCAGGACGCGTTTCATGGAGACTCCTTGTTCTTCGGGATTGCCGCCCTCGCGGGCAGCAACATGTAGCACAGACCTCCTGTGCCGGGCATCGCGGTCCTGGAAAAGTCAGGAATGCCTTACTTCACATCCGCTTGCCAAGGGCAGTAGCAGCCGACCGCCAGCGTATGGGTCGCGCCTACTGTGCGACCTTCGCTCAGTGCTTGCAGAATGGGTTCGATGAAGCTGTTGTTCGAATTGCAGGTCAGGCCTTCGCTGTACGGGCCGAAATAGGCCAGTTTGCCGCTGCGGTCCCAGATCGCCACCGCAGGGCTTGCGGGGATCTGTTCGGAACCCGGGAGTACGGTGATGGTTTTCAGGTGGCTCAGGGTGCTGGGCAACTGACCATGACTGCTGGGCTTTTGTACCGAATAAAACTCGACGCCGTGTGGCGCGTACTGCTCAACCAGTTCGGTCAGGTGTTGTTGGTTGCCGACATTACACGGGCAGGCTGGGTCCCAGAAATGCACCACGCGAATGGCGCCCGGGCCGGCGAGTTCGTCGGGCAGGCGCAGCGGATCGCCGGAGAATACAGCGGTGTGCGAGCTGAACGCGCGCAGGTAGCGACCTTGAAACCAGTCATACGCAGCCCACAATACGCCGGCACACACGAGGGCGAGCAGGCTGGCAAGCAGTGTGGTGCGATAGGCCGGACGCATGGGTTTCAATCCTCGAAGGTCGGCTAGCTTGCCATGCTTGCCATGCTTGCCGCGACAGATGAATATCGCAGGCCCATAAAGTCTGTTTAGCGTCTGGAATAGTACATGCCTGCCACTTTCGACCCCGATCATCTGCGCGCCAGCTTGCGGCCATTGGCCGAGTGGCAGCCGCTTTCGGCAGAAGCCCTGGCGTACCAGCGGTTTTACGGGCTGGAATTTTCCGGACGAACGCTGCGCCGTGGTCTTGGGCGTTTTGAGGTCGATGGCTATCAAGTGGTCAGCCAGGTGTGGTGGCCCGAGCAAGCGAAGGCGACGCTGTTTCTGTTCCACGGCTTCTACGATCACACCGGGCTCTATCGGCATGTGATCGAGTGGGCCCTGGATCAGGGCTTTGCGGTGATTGCCTGCGACTTGCCAGGCCATGGCCTGTCCAGTGGCGAGCGGGCGAGCATCAAGGATTTCGCCGAGTATCAGCACACCCTGCAAGGGTTGTTTGCCGACGCCGTGGCCCTCGATTTGCCGCAGCCGTGGCACTTGTGCGGGCAAAGTACCGGCGGGGCGATCGTGATCGATCATGTACTGAATCAGGGGGCGAGCAGCCCGGCCCAGGGGCAAGTGATTTTGCTCTCGCCACTGGTTCGGCCGCGTGCCTGGGGCTGGTCGCAGCTCAGCTATTACCTGCTCAAACCCTTCGTCAAAGCGATCGCCCGACGCTTCAGCGAGAACTCCAACGACCCTGACTTCTTGCCGTTCCTGCAAGCCGATCCGTTGCAGCCGTTACGACTGCCTACTGCCTGGGTCGGTGCACTGGCGCGGTGGATCAAACGCATCGAGGCCGCACCCAATAGTCCGCGACGGCCATTGATCGTGCAGGGACAATCGGACATGACGGTGGACTGGGAGCATAACCTTGAGGTGTTGAAGGCCAAGTTCGATCGGCCGCAGGTGCTGATGCTGCCTGAGGCGCGGCATCATCTGGCGAATGAGACGCTGGCGTTGCGGGAGGAGTATTTCGGGTTCTTGAGCAAGCGGATCAAAGGGCGGAATCTTTAGCGATCTATCAGGCGCCGAAGACTACTGGGAAAGACTCGACGTCTCCTGTCCCACCGCCAGCCCTGCCCGAATCGCCGCCAACGCTGCCTGATAATAAGCCTTGCCCTCGGTAGACTCGGCAAACGTGGCGAATTCTTCCAGCTCTTCATCCGACAGATCGCGATAGACATACAGCAGCGTATTGTTCAGGTCAGCGCCGATCTGGTCCATCAAGCGCTGGCGCTGACCATTGAGCATCCCTTGCGCCTGACCATTGCCAAGCAATCCGGGAATCATCGAACTGAGGCTGTCCGCCGCGACGCCGGCAATCGCCAGACTGACCTCGGCACCGGCCTCGCGGGCGGGCAGGGCCTGGGCCAGATGGCCGATGATCAGTGTGCGGCTGTCACTGGCTTGAATCTTGGGTAACCCCTTGGCATTTTTCGCCAGCTGATCGCGACGGGTCGCCAGCAGTTCGGCGGCGACGATTTTTTTGCCCAAGGGGGATTGAAAGAAGGTCAGTGCGGGTTTCGGATCGCTGAGGCTTTTGCGCAATTGTGCTTCGGCGCGCTGATCCACTGCCTGAGGAGCGAAACGCTGATTGCTATTGTTGACCAGGGCCTGAAACACCGCCGGCGGCAGGCTGTTCTGGTAGCGCTGCTGCGCCGCCGAGAGCGCGTCGTTGAAATGCGCGCGCTGATCTGGCCAACCGGCGACCTTGTACAACTGGTCGTGGCCGTCTGCCCATGCGGGCAAAACACAGAGTATCAGCAGTGAAAAAAGCAAACGGCGCATAGGGACTCCTGTCAGCAGGCGACTATTCTCCGTGCGGCTTTCGTACTTGTCGAGAATTCGTATCAGTAATCCGACAAATCCTCCGCTGCGCGGCTCTGTCGGATTTGCAGGCACAGGAATACTATGCGCGCCATGCAAATATCCTCTGATCACCCGCTGCTGTTACGTATCGTCGACGACCTGGCCGAACATGGCTGGTCGCAGCAGAATATCTTCCTGCCTCTGGATCTGACCCGAGCACTGGCGGCTGAGTGCCGTAAACGTGCTGCCGAAGGCGAATTGGCTCCGGCGGCCGTCGGGCGCGGGCCGACGTCGGAGATTCGCGAGGGGATTCGTGGCGACCATATTCAGTGGCTTGAACCCGGTGAGAATGAGGCCTGCGACCGTTATCTGAGCTTGATGGACAGCCTGCGCGAGGCGATGAATCGCGGGTTGTTTCTGGGCCTGGAAGACTTCGAAAGCCATTTCGCGCTGTACCCGCCCGGCGCTTTCTACCTCAAGCATGTCGACCGTTTTCGCGATGACGATCGGCGCATGGTGTCGGCGGTGATCTACCTCAATGACGCCTGGTTGCCCCAGCACGGTGGTCAGTTACGCATGTACCTGGAGGGCGGCGTCGAACACGATGTGGTACCCACCGGCGGATGCCTGGTGGTGTTTCTGTCGGGCGAGGTGCCCCATGAAGTCCTGCCCGCGACCCGGGATCGCCTGTCGTTGACGGGTTGGTTCCGGCGTCGTGGTAACGAGCCGTTCTGAGCATGCAGAAAATTCTGGTAAGCCGCTGCCTGTTGGGCCACCGCGTACGTTACGACGGCGGGGCAAGCGGGCCGTTTGATCAGCTTCAACAGTGGCTCGACGAAGGTCGGGTCGTGCCGTTGTGCCCGGAAGTCGCTGGAGGCTTGCCGACGCCCAGAGCGGCGGCGGAAATCCCGGGCGGGCAGGGCGCTGAAGTGCTCGATGGTCACGCCTCTGTCATCACCACCGAGGGTGAGGACGTCAGCGCCGAGTTTCTTTCGGGGGCTTATCAGGCATTGGAACTGGTGCAAAAGCACGGTATCCGGATTGCGGTGCTCAAGGCCAACAGCCCTTCGTGCGGGAATCTGTTGACGTATGACGGTAGCTTCAGCGGCGTGAAAGTCAGTGGCGAGGGGGTGACGGCGGCGTTGCTCAAGCGCAATGGCGTTCAAGTCTTCAGTGAGTTGGAGCTGCCCGAAGCGGCGGCAGCGTTAGCCACACAAGACTAACGGACCCACACAAAACCCCTGTAGGAGCTGTCGAGTGAAACGAGGCTGCGATCTTCTGATCTTGTTTTTAAAAGGCAAAATCAAAAGATCGCAGCCTCGTTTCACTCGACAGCTTCTACAAGGTTACTCATCAGCCCTGAGGTCAGGGTTTGGGCGCCACACTCGCCTCAGCCCCAAACCATTTCTGCTCCAGCGTCTGCAGTCGCCCATCCGTCTTGATCCGCTGCAAGGCGTTTTCCAGGCTGGCGTGAAACGCCGGGTTACCCTTCTGAAACGGAATCGCCAGGCTCACGGCCGGGGCCACTTTGGGCTTTTCTTCCGTCAGCGACTGCACCAGCAGGATTGAGCGCGGTGTCTCGTCTTTCTGCGCGATCAATTGCGCATGAGTGCGGATGTAAGGTTCGGTGAAGTCGAAACGATCCTTCAAATCCGGGGTCATTGCTATGTGGTTGATGGCGATGTCGTACTTGCCGGTTTCCACGCCGGACAACAGATCGCTGGAGTCAGTCACGACGAAGTCGGGCCGCACATCCAGTTCGCTGGCCAACAGTTGCCCCAGTTCGACCTCGAAGCCTGTGAGTTTGCCATCGTCCTTGAAATTGAACGGCGGTGTATTAGCCTCAAGGGCAATGCGCAACTCGCCACGGTCGTTTACATCGTCAATCAGTTCGGCATGAGCCAAAGGGCTCAAGAGGGGTAGCAGGCAGATCAGGCCAGGCAAAAAGCGCATGGTTACTCCTTTGAATACATTTATTGCGATGCTCTGATTCAGGCTCGCTTTGCTATGGTTGTCGAGTGCCTTCGACAACAAATGGCCGTGAAGTTGTCATGGCCACGCCGATTTTACGGAAAAACTGGAGAAGAGAATGAAAACGTTTATGTCACGAGCAGCATTCGCCGGGCTATTGCTGAGTGCATCGATGCTGGCGACGGCGTCTACGCCGGCCCCCAAGGGTGCAGAAGTGTTCATCGTATCTCCCGAAGACGGCGCCACCGTCTCGCAAACCTTCACCGTCAAATTCGGCGTCAAGGATGTCTCGCTGGCTCCGGCCGGTGACGTGACCAAGAATACCGGTCACCACCATCTGCTGATCGATGTCGACAACATGCCTGCCGCTGGCGCGCCGATTCCGAATGATGCCAACCACATGCACTTCGGCAAGGCTCAGACCCAAGCCGAGGTTAAACTGGCCCCGGGCAAGCACACCTTGCAACTGGAACTCGGTGACAGCGGCCACATGCCGTTCGATCCACCAATCGTGTCGAAGAAAATCACCGTCAACGTTAAATGACAGTGTAGCGCCCATGAAAAAGGAGCCCCGAGGGGCTCCTTTTTTTGTCGCTCAAGTTACTGTCAGAACAGAACGCGGCAACGGATGGTGCCGTTGATGTGCTGCAGCTTCTCTTGCGCCAGGTCCGAGTACTCGGCGTCGACGTCGATTACCACGTAGCCGACTTTCTCGTTGGTCTGCAGGAACTGACCGGAGATGTTGATGCCGTTTTCGGCGAAGACCTTGTTGATCTCGCTCATCACACCCGGGATGTTCTCGTGGATGTGCAGCAGACGGTGCTTGCCAGGGTGAGCCGGCAGGGCCACTTCCGGGAAGTTTACCGACGATACCGACGTACCGTTGTCGCTGTACTTGACCAGTTTTTCCGCCACTTCCAGACCGATGTTGGCTTGCGCCTCTGCGGTGGAGCCGCCGATGTGCGGGGTCAGGATCACGTTGTCCAGGCCACGCAGCGGGCTTTCGAACTCTTCGTCGTTGGAGCGAGGCTCCACCGGGAATACGTCGATGGCCGCGCCGATCAGGTGCTTGTCCTTGATCGCGTCCGCCAGGGCGTCCAGTTCGACCACGGTGCCGCGCGCGGCGTTGATCAGGATGCCGCCCTTCTTGATGGCGCGGATTTCCTTCTCGCCGATCATCCACTGGGTCGCAGCGGTTTCCGGAACGTGCAGGGTGACGATGTCGGACATGCCCAGCAGTTCGTGCAGGTTGCCGACCTGGGTGGCGTTACCCAGTGGCAGCTTGGTCACGGTGTCGTAGAAGTACACCTGCATGCCCAGGCCTTCAGCCAGGACCGACAATTGAGTACCGATCGAACCGTAACCGACGATGCCCAGCTTCTTGCCGCGGATTTCGAAGGAGTTGGCAGCGCTCTTGATCCAGCCGCCACGGTGGCAGGAAGCGTTCTTCTCAGGGATGCCGCGCAGCAACAGGATCGCTTCGGCCAGCACCAGCTCGGCAACGGAGCGAGTGTTGGAGTATGGCGCGTTGAACACCGCGATACCGCGTTCGCGAGCAGCGTTCAGATCGACCTGGTTGGTGCCGATGCAGAAACAGCCGACAGCGACCAGTTTCTTCGCGTGATCGAAGATTTCTTCGGTCAGTTGAGTGCGGGAGCGAATGCCGATGAAGTGCGCATCAGCGATCTTTTCCTTGAGCTGGGCTTCCGGCAGAGAACCTGTAAGGTACTCGATGCTGGTGTAGCCCGCCGCCTTGAGGACGTCGACAGCCGATTGGTGGACGCCTTCGAGAAGAAGGAACTTGATCTTGCTCTTATCGAGAGAAGTCTTGCTCATCTGCGTAAACCTGTATCCCGGAGAAAAATGGCAGGAAGCCAGCAGACGCTGACCCGGACGGCAAGAATGCCGTCGCCGCAGAAGGCCGTTGGGCACTATGCTGCGGGGTCGGTATGCTAGCATATGCACCCCGCTAAACACTCATTCCTGCGACGTGAAGCGTTCTCAGGATGACCATGAATTGTTCGAGAGTTCTGTCGATGACCAATCCTGCCTTGATTGAAGAGCTGAAGACCCTGGTTGAGCCTGGCAAGGTGCTGACCGATGCCGACTCCCTGAATGCTTACGGTAAGGATTGGACCAAGCATTTCGCCCCGGCCCCGACTGCCATTGTGTTCCCCAAGACCACCGAGCAGGTCCAGGCCATTGTGCGCTGGGCCAATGAACACAAGGTGGCGCTGGTGCCATCCGGTGGTCGCACCGGGCTTTCCGCCGCGGCGGTTGCCGCCAACGGCGAAGTTGTTGTGTCCTTCGACTACATGAACCAGATTCTCGAAGTGAACATGACCGACCGCACCGCGGTCTGCCAGCCTGGCGTGGTCACCGAACACTTGCAGAACGTCGCCGAAGAGAAAGGCCTGTATTACCCGGTGGACTTCGCTTCGGCAGGTTCCAGCCAGATTGGCGGCAATATCGGCACCAATGCCGGTGGGATCAAGGTGATTCGCTACGGCATGACCCGCAACTGGGTGGCTGGCATGAAGGTCGTTACCGGCAAGGGCGACCTGCTCGAACTAAACCGAGACCTGATCAAGAACGCCACTGGCTACGACATGCGTCAGCTGTTCATCGGCGCTGAAGGCACCCTTGGTTTTGTGGTCGAAGCCACCATGCGCCTGGACCGCGCCCCGAAAAACCTCACTGCGATGGTCCTCGGCACCACCGATTTCGACTCGATCATGCCGGTCCTGCACGCCTTCCAGAGCAAGCTCGACCTGACCGCCTTCGAATTCTTCTCCGATAAAGCCTTGGCCAAGGTCATGGCGCGCGGTGACGTGCCGGCGCCATTCGAAACTGATTGCCCGTTCTACGCGCTGCTGGAATTCGAAGCGACCACCGAAGAAGTGGCCAACCACGCCCTGGAAACCTTCGAACACTGCGTCGAGCAGGGCTGGGTGCTGGACGGCGTGATGAGCCAGAGCGAAACCCAACTGCAGAACCTGTGGAAGCTGCGCGAATACATCTCCGAAACCATTTCGCACTGGACGCCGTACAAGAACGACATTTCGGTCACCGTGTCGAAAGTCCCGGCGTTCCTGAAGGAAATCGACGCGATCGTCGGTGAACACTACCCGGATTTCGAAATCGTCTGGTTCGGCCACATCGGCGACGGCAACCTGCACTTGAACATCCTCAAGCCGGATAACCTGAGCAAAGACGAGTTCTTTGCCAAGTGCGCGACCGTGAACAAGTGGGTGTTCGAAACCGTCGAGAAGTACAACGGTTCGATCTCCGCCGAACACGGCGTGGGCATGACCAAGCGTGATTACCTGACCTACAGCCGCTCGCCGGTCGAGATCGAGTACATGAAAGCGGTCAAAGCGGTGTTCGACCCGAACGGAATCATGAACCCGGGCAAAATTTTCGCTGTTTGACTTTCGAACTTAAGAGCCACGAACCAGGAGTCGGTCAATGAGCTATCAGCACCAGTATGTCGACGGCACGCGAATTCATTTCCCTGTGGGGAAAGTGGTGTGCATCGGCCGCAACTACGCCGAACACGCCAAGGAACTGGATAACCCGGTGCCTACCGAGCCGCTGCTGTTCATCAAGCCGGGCAGTTGCGTGGTGCCGCTGGAAGGCAGTTTCAGCATTCCGACCGAGCGCGGTTCGGTGCATTACGAAGCGGAAATTGCCGTGTTGATCGGCAAGCCTTTGTCGACCAAGCCAAGCCGTGAAGAAGTGCTGGATGCGATTTCCGGTTTTGCCCCGGCCCTGGACCTGACCCTGCGCGACAAGCAGGCCGAGCTGAAATCCAAAGGCTTGCCATGGGAAATCGCCAAGTCCTTCGACGGTGCGGCAGTGATTGCGCCGTTCGTGGCCGGCAGCACTTTTGCCGACCTGACCGACATCGGCATCCGCCTGACCATCAATGGCGAAGTGCGCCAGGATGGCAACAGCAAAGACATGCTCAACCCGATCGTGCCGATGATCCAGTACATGGCCGGCTGCTTCTCGCTGCAGGCCGGTGATGTGATCCTGACCGGCACGCCGGTGGGCGTGGGTCCGCTGAATGTCGGTGATGACATCGTGCTGGAATTGCCAGGCGCCAGCCGCTTCACCAGCAGCGTGCGCTAACTGAAACACCGCAAAACCCTTGTGGGAGCGAGCCCGCTCCCACATTTGTTTTTGTAGGCGACCCCCGTTGGGTCATCCCGCTATTTACCGTTTTTTTCACATCGTCTCTGGATAATTCCGCGGGTCCTGGCCTACCAGCCAGCCCCACTTGTGCTATTACCTTTAGCCTGAATTTCTGGAACGCACCCCGAATGGCCACCCAACCGCTGCCCACGTTCAAAACTGCCCGTCGCTCACGGTTCGCCTTGCGTTGGTATACCTGGCTGCTCCTGGTGGCGGCCATCGCATACGGCGTCGCCTTTGCGATGCATTGGGATGATCGCGGCGTGCTCTGGGTGAAAGAGCAATTCAAGAGCCCGGCCGAGCGTCAGGCCAGTGTCTGGCTCCCGGATTACCGGGCGGTGATCGACGGCAAATTGCTGCCGGGTATGGAAAAGGACGAAGCCTCGGACCTGGCCTACGACCCACAGACCAAGACTCTGTTTTCGGTCATGGGCAAAAATCCGTTCCTCGTCGAGCTGACCTTGCAAGGCGACGTGCTGCGCAAAATGCCCTTGGTGGGCTGGAGCAACCCGGAAGGCGTCACCGTGCTGGGCAATGGCCTGCTGGCGATTGTCGATGAGCGCTCGCATTTGGTCACCATCGTCAAGGTCGATGCCGACACCCGTGAATTGAACATCGCCAATTTTGCGAAGTACGATCTTGGGCCTTCGAAAGACCAGAACAAGGCTTTTGAAGGTGTCACCTGGGATTCGCAAAACCAGCAGCTGCTGCTGGGCGAAGAGCGTCCGCCGGCATTGTTTGCCTGGAAAGGTGACGGCCGAGTCCTTACCGGTGACAAGCTGAAGCTGGCCAGCCATGCGCTGGACATGCGCAACCTGTCGGCCTTGGCCATCGACCCGCGCACCGGCCACATGTTGGTGCTGTCCGCGGACTCTCACTTGCTGATGGAACTGGACAAAAAGGGCGAGCAAGTCAGTTTCATTGCCCTGTTGGGCGGCTTCAACGGCCTGAAGAACACCATTCCGCGTGCCGAAGGCGTGACCATGGACGAGGCGGGCAACTTGTACATGGTGAGTGAGCCGAACCTGTTCTACCGCTTCGAAAAGAAGAAATAATCGCCGCAAACCCGCTGTTGTGGTCGCAAGCTACTGGCCATTAAGCTTGAGTTCATACAGGCGTGATATTTCATCCGCCTGTTTGTTTTCGAGCTTCCCCTGAATGCGCCGATTTGTCCGTCCCAAACCCCTCATTCTGATTCTCACAGGCATTGCACTGATCGTTCTGGTAGCGGTCGGCCAATACATGCGCCTGTTCGAGCGGGCCTGGTTCAACGTGAGCACGCTATGGCAGCCGCTGAGCAGCGAGTCCATCGGCCTGGCTCAATACCGGGTAGAGGTCGAGGCCCGGGTGATCGAAGGGCTGGACGACGATGTGTCGGCGCTGACCTACGATCCGGTGCGCAAAAGCCTGTTCACGGTCACCAATAAAAACTCCGAAATGATCGAGCTGTCGCTGGATGGGCGGATCATCCGGCGCATTGCGCTGATCGGCTTCGGCGATCCGGAGGCGGTGGAGTTCATCAGCGCCGACACCTACGTGATCACCGACGAGAGCCAGCAACGGCTGATCAAGGTTCACCTTGAGCAGGACACGGCGTTCCTCGATGCGGCGGATGCCGAGCAGATGACCCTCGGCGTGCACATGGGCAGCAACAAGGGCTTCGAAGGCCTGGCCTACGACTCGGTGGGCAAGCGCCTGTTTGTGGCCAAGGAGCGCGATCCGATGCTGATCTATGAGGTGCAGGGCTTCCCCCATTACAACCCGGAGAAATCCTACGCGGTGCACGTGGTCAACAACCCCAAGCGTGATGCCGGAATGTTCGTGCGAGACCTGTCGAGCCTGCAATACGACGAGCGCAGCGGCCATTTGCTGGCGCTGTCCGACGAGTCGCGATTGATTCTGGAGCTGGATGTCGATGGGCGACCGCTCAGCACCCTGTCCCTGAGCAGGGGGCGTCAGGGGCTGCAAAAGTCAGTGCCGCAAGCGGAGGGCATCGCCATGGACGACGACGGCAACCTGTACCTGGTGAGCGAGCCAAACCTGTTCTACGTCTTCAAGAAACCACCGCAGAACTAACCAACACCCCAAAACAACTGTGGGAGCGGGCTTGCCCGCGATAAGGCCGTGTCAGTCGATAAAGATAGTGACTGATAGACCGCCATCGCGGGCAAGCCCGCTCCCACAGGTAATTCATTCGCCCATAAGTCCAGGCGATTTCACTTACTTGGCGCGCAGGGTTTTAACGCCTTCGCTGGTGCCCAGCAGCAGCAGATCCGCCGGACGTGCCGCGAACAAGCCGTTGGTGACCACGCCAACAATGGCGTTGATCTGCTTCTCCAGCTCTACCGGGTTGGTGATCTGCATGTTGAAGACGTCGAGGATGATGTTGCCGTTGTCCGTCAGGACGCCTTCACGGTAAACCGGGTCGCCGCCCAGTTTCACCAGTTCGCGGGCCACGTGGCTGCGGGCCATCGGGATCACTTCGACCGGCAGCGGGAACGCGCCGAGTACCGGCACCAGTTTGCTGGCGTCGGCGATGCAGATAAAGGTCTTGGCCACGGCGGCCACAATCTTCTCGCGGGTCAGGGCGGCGCCGCCACCCTTGATCAGGTGCAAGTGCTCGTCGCTTTCATCGGCGCCGTCGACGTAGAACTCCAGGTCGCTGACAGTGTTCAGCTCATACACCGGAATCCCGTGGCCCTTGAGGCGGGCAGCGGTGGCTTCGGAACTGGCAACGGCGCCATCGAACGCGCCCTTGTGCTGGGCCAGGGCATCGATGAAGCAGTTGGCGGTGGAGCCGGTGCCGACCCCGACGATGCTCTTGTCGTCGAGTTTCGGGAGGATGAAGTCGACGGCGGCCTGAGCCACTGCCTGTTTGAGTTGATCCTGGGTCATGCGGGCTCCGAAGCGGGCAAGGGGGAACGGAAAGGCCAGCATTATAGCCCCTTACCCGGCTAAAACCTCTTGATTCGTATGGTCGCCCGGCCGAAAGGCGGGTTAGACTCCTTGGCCTTGCCCAACCGCTCAGTGATGCTTTCCGATGCTCGAACAGTACGTCAAAAAGATCCTCACCTCGCGCGTTTATGACGTTGCCGTAGAAACCCCATTGCAGACTGCCCGTCAGCTCTCCGAGCGGCTGGGCAACAGTGTCTGGCTCAAGCGCGAAGACTTGCAGCCGGTGTTCTCGTTCAAGATTCGCGGCGCTTACAACAAGCTCACGCAACTGACCGATGAAGAACGCGCACGCGGCGTGGTCACCGCCTCGGCGGGCAATCACGCGCAAGGCCTGGCCCTGGCGGCGAAAGTGTTGGGCGTGAAAGCCACCATCGTGATGCCCAAGACCACCCCGGAAATCAAAGTCGAAGGTGTGCGCTCCCGTGGCGGCAAAGTGGTGCTGCACGGGGATTCGTTCCCCGAAGCCCTGGCCTACTCGCTGAAACTGGTCGACGAAAAAGGCTACGTCTACATCCACCCGTATGACGATCCCCACACCATCGCCGGGCAAGGCACGGTGGCAATGGAGATTCTTCGTCAGCACCCGGGGCGTCTGGACGCGATTTTCGTTCCGGTCGGCGGCGGCGGCCTGATCGCCGGCATCGCGGCGTATGTGAAATACCTGCGCCCGGAGATCAAGATCATCGGTGTCGAGCCGGACGACTCCAACTGCCTGCAAGCCGCCATGGCGGCCGGCGAGCGCGTGATTCTGCCGACCGTGGGTATCTTTGCCGATGGCGTTGCAGTGGCCCAGATCGGTCAGCACACCTTCGATATCTGCAAAGATTATGTCGATGATGTCATCACCGTCAGTACCGACGAGATCTGCGCGGCAATCAAGGATATCTACGACGATACTCGCTCGATCACTGAACCTGCCGGCGCGTTGGGCGTGGCGGGGATCAAGAAGTACGTCGAGCTCAATGGTGTCACCGGGCAGACTTTCGTGGCTATCGACTCGGGCGCCAACGTCAACTTCGACCGCTTGCGCCATGTCGCCGAGCGCGCCGAACTGGGCGAGGGGCGTGAAGCCATCATCGCCGTGACCATCCCCGAGAAGCCGGGCAGCTTCAAGGCGTTCTGCGAAGCGATCGGCAAGCGCCAGATCACCGAATTCAACTACCGCTACAACACCGGCAGCGAAGCGCACATCTTTGTTGGCGTGCAGACGCATCCGGAAACCGACCCGCGCAGCGCGCTGATCGCCAGCCTCGGCGAGCAGGGTTTCCCGGTACTGGACCTGACCGACAACGAACTGGCCAAACTGCACATTCGCCACATGGTCGGCGGTCGTGCGGCCCACGTGGTCGATGAAGTGATTCTGCGTTTCGAATTCCCGGAGCGTCCGGGTGCGCTGTTCAACTTCCTCAACAAGCTGGGCGGGCGCTGGAACATCTCGATGTTCCACTACCGCAACCACGGCGCGGCGGATGGCCGTGTGGTCGCGGGTCTGCAAGTGCCGCACGATGAGCGTCACTTGGTGCCGGCAGCGCTTGAGGAAATCGGCTACCCGTACTGGGACGAAAGCGACAACCCGGCCTATCAGCTGTTTCTCGGCTGAGCGGCTACGCTGATGGGCAGCCCATAAGGAAATCGAACAATGGAAACGTTAACCGCCCTGAAAGTGGCTCACATCGTGGCAACAGTCGTTTTGCTGCTGTGTGCATTGGGCATGGGGATCTGGGTCTGGCGCACGCGGCGTAATGGCGATCCGACGGCTCCCGCGCGCACATTGCAGCGGCCGCGAGTGCTTATCTGGCTGCTGATGGGGCTGGCATTGCTGAGCATGCCGGTCACGGGATGGTGGATGGTGCATCTGGTGGGCTGGCCGTTGGGGCAGACCTGGTTGCTGGCGTCCAGCGTGCTCTACACCGTGGCGGCCTTGGGCTGGTTCTGGCTGCTGGTGCGGCTTAACAAGCTGCGCAAGGCGCCGGGCGGTAATGGCAAGTTCACTTTCGCCCTCGCGCTGTTCAGCTTTGTCTGTTTGATCGCTATTGCCGGATTGATGGGCGCCAAGCCGGTTTAAGGCTTGGGACCGCATCGACCCAATCGCGAGCAGGCTCGCTCCCACGGGGGATTTGTGGAGTTCACAGATTTCGTGTGGGAGCGGGCTTGCCCGCGATGGCGATATCAGTCGCGCAGAGTAATCACCGGCCAGCCACGCTTCTGGGCTTCAGCGCGCAGATTAGGATCAGGATCGACTGCCACCGGATTCGCCACCTCCTCCAGAAGTGACAAATCATTCATCGAGTCGCTGTAGAAGTAGCTGTCTTCCAGCGAATGCCCAGTCTCTTCCAGCCAGCGATTGAGCCGCGTCACCTTGCCTTCGCGAAAGCACGGAACATCGGTGCTGCGCCCGGTATACCGTCCGTCGACCATTTCGCATTCCGTTGCGATCAAGGTTTCGACGCCCAGTCGTTGGGCAATCGGCCCGGTCACAAAACGGTTGGTGGCCGTGATGATCACCAGTTTGTCGCCGGCCTCACGGTGTTTATCCAGCAGCTCGATGGCCTTGGGCAGCACGATCGGTTCGATGCAATCGCGCATGTAATCCAGGTGCCATTGGTCCAGCGTGGTCATCTCGGTGCGGCCGAGGACCTCCAGGCAGAAGTTCAGGTAAGCGTCGTTGTCCAGCTTGCCGGCCAGGTAATCCTGGTAGAACTCGTCATTGCGAGCCTTGTAGGCCACGGCGTCGAGAAAGCCGCGCTCGCACAGGTAATCGCCCCAGGCGTGGTCGCTGTCGCCGCCCAGAAGGGTGTTGTCCAAGTCGAATAAAGCCAGGCGCATTGCAGTTACTCGCTGAAAAGTCTGTAGAAAGGTGCCCAGAATACGGACTTTTCACAAGAGTGCACATAAGCTCGGTCGGCTCGTTGCTGCCTTCACAACCTTTGTGGAACAATGCGGCGACATGCGTTTGCGAGGTTGTTGCCGTGATCGACCCCGATGGTTTCCGCCCCAATGTCGGGATCATTCTCACGAATGATGCCGGACAGGTGCTATGGGCTCGCCGTATCAATCAAGATGCCTGGCAGTTTCCACAGGGTGGGATCAACCCTCAGGAGACGCCGGAAGACGCCTTGTACCGCGAGTTGAACGAAGAAGTGGGGCTTGAGCGCGAAGATGTTGAAATTCTCGCCTGCACCCGGGGCTGGTTGCGCTATCGTTTGCCGCAACGTCTGGTCAGGACGCACAGCCAACCGCTGTGCATCGGCCAGAAACAGAAATGGTTTCTCCTGCGCCTGATCTCCAACGAGCAGCGGGTGCGGATGGATTTGACCGGTAAACCGGAATTCGATGGCTGGCGCTGGGTCAGCTATTGGTATCCGTTGGGCCAGGTGGTGACATTCAAGCGCGAGGTGTATCGACGCGCTCTCAAAGAGCTTGCCCCGCGCCTTTTAACGCGCGACTGACGACGGAGTTCGACCCCGAGCCATGCTCAATACGCTGCGCAAGATCGTCCAGGAAGTTAACTCCGCCAAGGATCTCAAGGCGGCGTTGGGCATTATTGTATTGCGCGTCAAAGAGGCCATGGGCAGCCAGGTCTGCTCGGTCTACCTGCTTGACCCTGAGACCAACCGCTTCGTGCTGATGGCCACCGAGGGCTTGAACAAGCGCTCGATCGGCAAAGTCAGCATGGCACCCAACGAAGGTCTGGTCGGCCTGGTCGGCACGCGTGAAGAACCCCTGAACCTCGAAAACGCCGCGGATCACCCGCGCTACCGTTACTTCGCCGAGACCGGTGAAGAGCGCTACGCCTCATTCCTCGGGGCGCCGATTATCCACCACCGCCGCGTCGTCGGCGTGTTGGTCATTCAGCAAAAGGAACGCCGCCAGTTCGATGAGGGTGAAGAAGCCTTCCTCGTGACCATGAGCGCGCAGCTCGCTGGTGTAATCGCCCATGCCGAGGCCACCGGTTCGATCCGTGGCCTGGGCCGTCAGGGCAAAGGCATACAGGAAGCCAAGTTCATCGGCGTGCCGGGTTCGCCGGGTGCGGCGGTCGGTACCGCGGTGGTCATGCTGCCGCCAGCTGATCTGGATGTGGTGCCGGACAAGACCATTACCGACATCGCCGCCGAACTGGCGTTGTTCAAGACCGCCATCGAAGGCGTGCGCGCCGACATGCGAGCGTTGTCGGCCAAATTGGCCTCGCAGCTGCGTCCCGAAGAGCGGGCCTTGTTCGACGTATATTTGATGATGCTCGACGATGCCGCGTTGGGCAACGAAGTCACGACCGTGATCAAGACTGGCCAGTGGGCCCAGGGTGCGTTGCGCCAAGTCGTCACTGAGCACGTCAACCGTTTCGAATTGATGGACGACGCCTACCTGCGTGAGCGCGCCTCGGACGTCAAGGACCTTGGCCGGCGTTTGCTGGCGTATCTGCAGGAAGAGCGTCAGCAGAATCTGGTTTACCCGGAAAAAACCATTCTGGTCAGCGAAGAGCTGACGCCGGCAATGCTCGGCGAGGTGCCGGAAGGCACGCTGGTCGGTCTGGTCTCGGTCCTCGGCTCGGGTAACTCCCACGTCGCGATACTCGCCCGGGCGATGGGCATCCCGACGGTGATGGGTCTGGTCGACCTGCCGTACGCCAAGGTCGACGGCATCGAATTGATTGTCGATGGCACCCGCGGTGAGGTCTATACCAACCCAAGCGAAGTGTTGCGCAAGCAATTCGCCGAGGTGGTGGAAGAAGAGAAACAACTGGCGCTCGGTCTCGACACCCTGCGCGACCTGCCGTGCGTGACCCTCGATGGTCACCGCATGCCGCTGTGGGTCAACACCGGCCTGCTGGCGGACGTGGCACGGGCACAGAAGCGCGGCGCTGAAGGCGTCGGTCTGTACCGCACCGAAGTGCCGTTCATGATCAACCAGAGGTTCCCCAGCGAAAAGGAGCAGTTGGCGATCTACCGCGAGCAACTCGCCGCTTTCCACCCGCAACCGGTGACCATGCGCAGCCTGGACATCGGCGGTGACAAGTCGCTGTCGTACTTCCCGATCAAGGAAGACAACCCGTTCCTCGGCTGGCGCGGCATTCGCGTCACCCTCGACCACCCGGAAATCTTCCTGGTCCAGACCCGCGCGATGCTCAAGGCCAGCGAAGGCCTGAACAACCTGCGGATTCTGCTGCCGATGATCTCCGGCACCCACGAACTCGAAGAAGCCCTGCACCTGATTCACCGGGCCTGGGGCGAAGTCCGTGACGAAGGCACCGACGTGCCGATGCCGCCGATTGGCGTGATGATCGAGATTCCGGCGGCGGTGTACCAGACCAAGGAACTGGCGCGGCAAGTGGACTTCCTTTCCGTGGGCTCCAACGACCTCACCCAGTACTTGCTGGCGGTGGACCGTAACAACCCGCGAGTGGCCGACCTCTACGATTACTTGCACCCGGCAGTGCTTCAGGCGTTGCAGAACGTGGTGCGCGATGCCCACGCCGAAGGCAAGCCGGTGAGTATCTGCGGTGAGATGGCCGGTGATCCGGCGGCTGCCGTGTTGTTGATGGCGATGGGTTTCGACAGCCTGTCGATGAACGCCACCAACTTGCCGAAAGTGAAGTGGATGCTGCGTCAGATCAACCTGAGCAAGGCCAAGGAATTGCTGGCCGAGCTGATGACCATCGACAACCCGCAAGTTATCCACAGCTCGCTGCAACTGGCGCTGAAGAACCTCGGGTTGGCGCGGATGATCAATCCGGCTTCGGTCAAAACCCTTTAGAAGGCTGATAGCCCCATCGCGAGCAGGCTCGCTCCCACAATTGAAATGCATTCCAGTGTGGGAGCGAGCCTGCTCGCGATGGGGCCAGTCCAGACAACAACGATCTAAATCCTGATCTCCACTTCCCCCAAGTGTCCGCCATACGGCCCGAAACTCCTTTCGACCATATGTCGCGTCCCGTCCGCCTGGACTATCAACGCTGTACTCGCCCGCGTCCCATAAGTCGGGCTGGCAATAAACACACTCGACAACAACGTCTCAGTCGCCAAACCCACCCCGGTATCCGGCAAATCGGCAAAGGGCGCTGTCTGCGGGTCATTCAGCAAGGCCAACAAAGCCTGGGGCTGCGGATCATCCAGCACTGTCTCCAGTGCCGCTCGCGCCTTGAGCAATTTTGGCCACGGCGTATCCAGCCCGGCGTTCGACAACCCATAGACACCCGGTGGCAGCATCACCGCTTCAGTCTCCCGGGCATTGAAGTGCCACAACTCATTGGCGTTGCCGATCAGCAGGTTAAAACCGGCGTATTCCAGCGAACGTCTGACAACGTCGTCTAAGTAGTCGTCAATCGACAGTTCGCCCAACAGAAAACCCGCCACCAGCTCACCCCGGGATTTGCGCGAGGGCGGTTGATGCGGATCGCGAATATTGGTCAGCGCCGCGAACCGTCCATTGGCGCCGATGCCGAGCCAGGTACCGCCAGCCTCCAGGTCGCGACCTGCATAGACATGGGGCGCATGCGGCCATTGCGCCAGCGGCTGACTGGGCCGGGCATAGAATTCGTCGCGGTTGGCCGCGACGATCAGCGGCTGGGCGTGACCCGGCCGCCAGGCGAAAACAATCAGGCACATAAGGTGGTCCTTGTGTGTTTTTTGCTCACTTTACGCAGACATCTTGCTTCTATCCATCGCCATCCAGTGGAGCCTTGGCCCCTGCATCCGTTACCATGCCGCAGCTTTTTTTGAGAAGCACATAGGGAAGGTCATGGAATTTCTGCTCTATCTGGCGCTGGGCGCCTGCGCAGGCGTGCTGGCCGGGCTGTTCGGGGTTGGTGGCGGGATCATTATTGTCCCGGTGCTGGTGTTCAGTTTTACCCTGCAAGGCTTCGATCCATCGATCTTGACCCACCTGGCGGTCGGTACGTCCCTGGCCACGATTATCTTTACGTCGGTCAACGCGGTACGCGAACACCATCGTCGCGGGGCTGTGCGCTGGCCGATATTTGTCTGGCTGACCGTTGGTATTCTGATGGGGGCCGGTTTCGGCGCGCTGACGGCGGAAGCTATTTCCGGCCCGAACCTGCAAAAGATCATCGGCGTGTTCGCCCTGGTCATCGCCGCGCAACTGGCGCTGGATGTCAAACCCAAGGCCAGCCGAACGGTGCCGGGTAAAGTTGGTCTGACCGTGGCCGGCAGTGTGATTGGCTGGGCTTCGGCGATTTTCGGCATTGGCGGCGGCTCGCTGACCGTGCCGTTCCTGACCTGGCGCAGTGTGCCGATGCAGCAAGCCGTGGCGACGTCATCAGCCTGCGGGCTGCCGATTGCCCTGGCCAGTGCTTTAAGTTTCATGATTCTGGGGTGGCACGATCCGTTGCTGCCGGCCCATAGTCTCGGTTTCATTTATTTGCCGGCGTTGTTGGGGATTGCCCTGACCAGCATGTTCTTCGCCCGCATTGGCGCGCGACTGGCCCACAGGCTGTCGCCGAAGTTGCTGAAAAGACTGTTCGCCGCTTTGCTGTTCTGCGTGGGCCTGAATTTTCTGCTCTGAGCCTTACCGCAATCCTGGCTTAATCCTGGCGTGACAGCGTTGCCCGGGAATTTTGAAGGTTTCAACTCTAACAAGGAGTCGCAATGCTGCCTTACCCGCAGATCGACCCGGTGGCCCTGGCCATCGGTCCGCTGAAAATCCACTGGTACGGTTTGATGTACCTGATCGGCATTGGCGGTGCGTGGCTGCTGGCGTCACGCCGGCTCAACCGCTTCGACCCGACCTGGACCAAGGAAAAGCTTTCCGACATGGTCTTCTGGATGTCGATGGGCGTCATTGTCGGCGGCCGCCTCGGTTATGTGCTGTTCTACGATCTGCACGCTTATCTCGCCAACCCGACACTGATTTTTGAAGTGTGGAAGGGCGGCATGTCGTTCCACGGCGGGTTTATCGGCGTGATGCTGGCGGCGTTGTGGTTCGGGAGAAAGAACGGCAAGTCGTTCTTCCAGCTGATGGACTTTGTGGCGCCGATGGTGCCGATTGGCTTGGGTGCCGGGCGTATCGGCAACTTCATCAATGCCGAGTTGTGGGGCAAGCCGACCGACGTGCCGTGGGCGATGATCTTCCCGCCGTTCAGCGATCCGGCGCAGTTGCCGCGTCACCCGTCGCAGCTGTATCAATTCGCACTGGAGGGTGTGGCGCTGTTCCTGATTCTCTGGCTGTTCTCGCGCAAGCCGCGGCCGACCATGGCCGTGTCTGGGATGTTCGCGCTGTTTTACGGCATCTTCCGTTTCATCGTCGAATTCGTCCGCGTGCCGGATGCGCAACTGGGCTATCTGGCCTGGAACTGGCTGACCATGGGCCAGGTGCTCTGCGTTCCGATGATCGTCGCCGGGCTGTTCCTGATCTGGCTGGCCTATCATCGCGCCCCGGCGGCCCCAGCGGCGGCAGTATAAATTCGATCCCGGGGCTTTGGCCCCGGGTTCAAGGACACAGGTAACTCATGAAGCAATATCTCGAACTGGTCGCCCACGTCATCAAGAACGGCACCAAGCAGGCCAACCGCACTGGCGTAAACACCATCAGCTTCCCCGGCGCGATGTTGCGCTATGACCTGAAGGAAGGTTTCCCGGCGATCACCACCCGCAAGATGGCCTTCAAGTCGGCCATCGGCGAGATGTGTGGTTTCCTGCGTGGGGTGAACAACGCCGCCGAATTCCGTGCACTGGGCTGCAAGGTCTGGGATCAGAACGCCAACGAAAACGCCCAGTGGCTGGCCAACCCGTTCCGTCAGGGCGAGGATGACCTCGGCGAGATCTACGGCGTGCAATGGCGTAAATGGCCGGCGTACAAACAGATTCCGGTCAGCAATAAAGCCGCCATCGAGCAGACCCTGAGCCAGGGTTATCGTCAGATCGCTGAAGGCGAAGAAAACGGTCAAGCCTATGTGGTGCTGTACAAGGCCATCGACCAGATCCGCCAGTGCGTCGACACCATCATCAAGGACCCGGGCAGCCGGCGCATCCTGTTCCACGGCTGGAACGTTGCGCAGCTCGACGAAATGGCCCTGCCGCCGTGCCACTTGCTCTACCAGTTCCACCCGAATGTGGAGACCAAAGAGATCTCTTTGACGCTCTACATCCGCTCCAACGACCTGGGCCTTGGCACGCCGTTCAACCTCACCGAAGGCGCTGCGCTGTTGAGCCTGATCGGTCGCCTGACCGGTTACACGCCGCGCTGGTTCACCTATTTCATCGGTGATGCCCACGTCTACGAAAACCACCTGGACATGCTCAACGAACAGATCAAGCGCGAGCCGTTCCCGATGCCGAAACTGGTGATCAGCGATCGTGTGCCGGAATTTGCCGAGACCGGTGTTTATCAGCCGGAGTGGCTGGAGTTGATCGAACCGAGCGATTTCTCGCTTGAGGGTTATCAGCACCACGCCCCAATGACCGCGCCGATGGCGGTCTGAAGCCTCGTCCCGATCCCCTGTAGGAGCAGCCTTCGGCAGCTCCTACAGGGTGTGTGGTGTTCTTAGTGGCCGTGGCTGCGGCCCACATGGGAATGCTCTACGTCCGTCGACACAACCCCGCCACTCACCTCCAGCCGCTGCAAAATCCCGCACTGATCGATGTCCGGCCCTTCGCTACAGCGTTGGCGCAGGTCGAGCAATTGCGTCTGCAATGCCAACAACCCATCGATCCGCAACTTGACGTGATGAATGTGTTCATCGATCAGTGCGTTGACGTTTTCGCACTGATCCTGCGGGCTGTCGCGCAGGGCCAGCAGGCTGCGGATTTCTTCGAGGGTCATGTCGAGGGTGCGGCAATTGCGGATAAAGGTCAGGCGCTCGGCGTGGGCCTGGGTGTAGACGCGGTAGTTGCCATCGCTGCGGGCCGGCTCCGGCAGCAGGTTTTCCCGCTCGTAATAGCGGATGGTTTCGACAGCGCAGTCGGTCAGTTTGGCCAGTTCTCCGATCTTCATTGCGACAATCTCCAAAAGGTTGCTTGACCCTATAGTGGCTACAGGGTCTTTACTTGGCAACAGGCACCTTTATGGACGCGACCAATGAGCGATTCCCTTCACACCCACAAACCCGAGGCTGATCACGATCACGATCACGATCACGATCACGATCACAGCCACAAGCTGCAGCCTGTGCAGAAGCATGAGCATGGCGGCCACGGGGACTCCTGCTGTTCGGCCAAAGTGGCAGCACCGTCGCGGGTCTTGCTGAGCGAAACCCCGACCGCCGGCGCGCGGCTGAGCAGTTTTCGCATCGACGCGATGGACTGTCCGACCGAGCAGACGCTGATCCAGAACAAACTGGGCAAGCTTTCGGGTGTGCAGCAGCTGGAATTCAACCTGATCAACCGCGTATTGGGCGTCACCCACGACCTGCCGAGCACGGCGCCGATTATCGAGGCGATCAAGTCGCTGGGCATGGTCGCCGAGCCGATGGATCAGGGCACCGAAACGCCGGCACCGGTTCCTGAGAAAAAACACTGGTGGCCCCTGGCGCTGTCCGGTGTCGCTGCGCTCGCCGCCGAAGTTATCCACTTCACCAACGCTGCGCCGACCTGGGTCGTGGCAATCATCGCGCTGGTCTCGATCCTCAGCGGCGGCCTGACCACTTACAAAAAGGGCTGGATCGCGCTCAAGAACCTCAACCTGAACATCAACGCACTGATGAGCATCGCGGTGACCGGCGCGATCCTGATCGGCCAATGGCCGGAAGCGGCGATGGTGATGTTCCTGTTCACCGTGGCCGAGTTGATCGAAGCCAAGTCGCTGGACCGGGCCCGTAATGCCATTGGCGGCCTGATGCAAATGGCGCCGGAACAGGCCACGGTGCTCCAGGCCGACGGGAACTGGGTCGAGCAAGACGTCAAAACCATCGAACTGGGCGCGCGAGTGCGAGTGCGTCCCGGCGAGCGGGTTGGCCTGGACGGCGAAGTGGTGTCGGGCAGTTCGACCGTCGATCAGGCGCCGATCACCGGCGAAAGCCTGCCGGTGGAGAAAACCGTCGGTGACAAAGTCTTCGCCGGCACCATCAACCAGTCGGGCTCGTTGGAATACACCGTGACCGCTGCGGCCAATAACTCGACCCTGGCGCGGATCATCCACGCCGTCGAACAGGCCCAGGGCGCGCGTGCGCCGACCCAGCGCTTCGTCGATCAGTTCTCGAAAATCTACACGCCGGCAGTGTTCATCCTTGCCTTGGCTGTCGCGGTCATCCCGCCGTTGTTCATGGGCGCCGTCTGGTTCGACTGGATCTACCGGGCGCTGGTGTTGCTGGTGGTCGCCTGCCCTTGTGCACTGGTGATTTCCACGCCGGTAACCATTGTCAGCGGTCTCGCCGCGGCGGCGCGTAAAGGCATTCTGGTCAAGGGCGGCGTCTATCTGGAGGGCGGTTACAAGCTCGATTATCTGGCCTTGGACAAGACCGGCACGATCACCCACGGCAAACCGGTGCAGACCGACTACCTGTCACTTGATCCGACCGCCGAGGAAACAGCCCCGGCGATTGCCGCTGCGTTGGCCGGTCGCTCGGATCACCCGGTGTCGTTGGCCATCGCCAACGCGGCCGTGGATAAATACCCTTTGCCGCTCGTTGTGGATAACTTCGAGGCGCTGGCTGGACGTGGTGTACGGGGCGAAATCAACGGTCAGGTCTACCATCTTGGTAATCACCGCTTGGTGGAAGAACTGAACCTGTGCTCACCCGCGCTGGAAGAAAAGCTGTTTGCGCTGGAGAAACAGGGCAAGTCCGTGGTGTTGCTGCTCGACAAGTCTGGCCCGTTGGCGCTGTTCGCCGTGGCCGACACCGTGAAGGAGTCCAGCCGCGAGGCGATTCGGCAGCTGCACGAACTGGGCATCAAAACCATGATGCTGACCGGCGACAACGTCCACACCGCGCAGGCGATTGCCGAGCAAGTAGGCATCGATGTAGCCAGAGGCGATCTGCTGCCGGCTGAAAAACTGCAAGCCATCGAAGCGCTTTATGCACAAGGTCACCACGTCGGTATGGTCGGTGATGGCATCAACGATGCGCCGGCGCTGGCCCGTGCCGAGATCGGTTTCGCCATGGCTGCTGCGGGCACCGATACCGCCATCGAGACCGCTGATGTCGCCCTGATGGACGATGATCTGCGCAAGATTCCAACGTTTATCCGACTGTCGCGGCAAACATCGAGCATCCTCAAACAGAACATTGCCCTCGCGTTGATCATCAAGGTGATCTTTCTTGGGGTAACCTTCGCCGGGATCGCCACCATGTGGATGGCGGTTTTCGCCGACATGGGCGTGAGCTTGTTGGTGGTGTTCAACGGTTTGCGCCTGTTGCGCAAATAATCGATGGGGGAAGGGTGTGCTGAGTGCCGAGCTGAAGGCGTTTTACATGGTGGCCCGTCTGGGCAGCATCACTTTGGCGGCGAAAAAGCTTGGTCTGAGCCAACCCACCGTGACAACGCAGATCCGCAACCTGGAAAGCCAGTACTCGGTTGAGCTGTTCTACCGGGGCGGTCGTCGCCTCAGCGTCAGCGATGAAGGCGCGCGCCTGCTGCCGATGGTCAAGGCGCTGTTGCAACAGGAAGCCGACATCGAGTTTTTCCTGCGCAACAGCGGCCAGGTCCAGGGCACCTTGCGCATCGCCGCCACTGCGCCGTATTACATCCTTGATCTGGTCAAGACCTTCCGCGAGCGTTTGCCGCACGTGGAAGTGTCGGTAGAAATCGGCAACTCCCAGCAGGTACTCGAAGCGCTGGAGGAATACCGGGTGGATGTCGCCGCATCGTCACAGTTGCTCGACGATGCGCGCTTGATTCGCCGGGTGCTCGGCAGTGATCCGTTGGTACTCGCGGTGCATCGCAATCATCCGCTGGCGGTGCATGACCATGTGCCGCTCAGTGCACTGGCCGGGCATACGTTGTTGATGAGGGAGCCGGGCTCCACCACCCGGCGCCTGACTGAGGAATTACTGGCCAATGCAGGCGTGAGTTTCGGGCCGCTGCTGGAAATCGGCAGCCGTGAATCGATTCGTGAAGCGGTGCTGCGCAACATCGGCATCAGCATCATTGCCCGGCAGGAAGTGCCGCACGACCCGCAATTGCGCGTGCTGACCCTCGAGAATGCACCGCAGATTCCCGAGTATTTGTATTGCCTCAAGGAAAGGAAGGGCGCGCGGCTGCCGGCGGCGTTTCTCGGGGTGGCGCAGGAAATGGCGCCGGCCTGAAAATCTTCAGTGCTAGTACCGGCCTCATCGCGGGCAAGCCCGCTCCCACAATGGGCAATGGTGTTCAAAAATCTGCTGCTCGCCACCGACCCCTGTGGGAGCGGGCTTGCCCGCGATGGCGTCAGGTCAGGCTGCGCAAGTCTTGAACCCAAATCCTTGAATACCACTATCAGCCGTTTTTGCCTCACTGCCACATGACGGACGCATTACATCCCTAGGATGGCCTTCATCTGCTTGATGAGGCCTGTCCATGAACCACTCGATCGCAACTGCCCTGACCAACCCCGGTGCCCCGATGAAGGTGCGTGGCGTGCAGAAACGCTTTGGCGCGTTCACCGCGCTGGATAACGTTTCCCTCGACGTGGCAGCCGGTGAACTGGTGTGCCTGCTCGGCCCGTCGGGCTGCGGCAAAACCACGTTGCTGCGGTGCATCGCCGGTCTGGAAAAGCAGGACAGCGGCGAGTTGTACCTCGGTGATCGCGACGTTTCCCACCTGGCGCCGCAAGCCCGGGACTACGGCATTCTGTTCCAGTCCTACGCGTTGTTCCCCAATCTCACCGTCGAAGCGAACATTGCCTACGGCCTTGCCGGCAGTGGTCGCGATGAAGTGCGTCAGCGTGTCGGTCAGATGCTGGAACTGGTCGGCCTGATCGGCAGTGAGAAAAAATATCCCGGCCAATTGTCCGGCGGCCAACAGCAGCGAGTTGCACTGGCCCGCGCCTTGGCGCCAGCACCGTCCTTGTTGCTGCTGGACGAGCCGATGTCCGCCCTCGACGCCCGGGTCCGCGAGCACCTGTGCACCGAACTGCGCCAACTGCAACGCAACCTCGGCGTCACCACCCTGATGGTCACTCACAATCAGGACGAGGCCATGCTGATGGCCGACCGCATCGCCGTGATGAACAACGGCAAGGTCGAGCAATACGCCACGCCACAGGAAATCTATGATCGCCCGGCCACACCGTTTGTGGCTGAGTTCGTCGGTCAGGGCAACTGGCTGCCATTCCAGCGCAGCAGCGACAGCCATGCCCAGGTCGGCGGGATGAACATGCGCCTGGCCGAAGGCAGCGCCAAAACCGCGTCGGGCCGTTTGTTCTGCCGTCCGGAAGCCATCAACGTCAACCCGCCGGTGCATGAAGAAAACCTGTTCCCGGCCAAGGTTCGCGAAATCACGTTCCTCGGCAACCGCTGCCGCATGAGCTTCGAGCTCGATCAATTGCCAGGTCATGCACTGCTGGCGGAATTGGCACCGCAAGACATGCCGCGTCTGGGCGCGCAGCAGATCATGGTCGCCTTGCCGCCACGCAGCCTGCAGGTGTTTGCCTGATGAGCGCGAACATCGCGCTGCCGATACCGCACAAGCAGGTTCGGCAGACCTCCCGTGCCGAGATTGGTGACCGGGTGTTCGTGGTCGGCGGCAAGGTTCTGTTGCTGGTGTTGTTGGGCGTCGCGGTGTTGATGCCGTTGCTGGCGATCTTCTGGCGCGGCTTCAGTTCCGAAGCCGGGCAGGGCGGTGGCCTGGTCGCCGCCCGTGAGTTGGTGACCAGTGCGAACTTCCACTGGTTGCTCGGCAACAGCCTGAAAGTTTCCCTCAGTGTCGCGGCCATCGTCGTACCGCTGGCTTATCTGTTTGCCTACGCGCTGCAACGCACATTGATCCCCGGCAAAGGCATCTGGCGCGGCATGTCGCTATTGCCGTTGATGGCGCCGTCGATGCTGCCGGGCATTGCGCTGGTTTATCTGTTCGGCAATCAAGGCATGCTGCGCGGTTTGCTCTCGGACAACATCTACGGGTTCTGGGGCATTGTGCTCGGTGAAGTGATCTACACCTTCCCACACGCCTTGATGATTTTGCTGTCGGCGTTGTCCTTGGCGGATGCGCGACTGTTCGATGCCGCCTCAAGCATGGGCGCCAGCCCTGCGAAAGCCTTTCGCAGCATCACTTGGCCGGCCACCCGTCAGGCAGTGTTCGCGGCGTTTTGTCTGGTGTTCACCCTGACCATCACCGACTTCGGCGTGCCCGTGGTGGTTGGTGGTGACTATCAAGTCCTGGCGCTGGAAGCCTACAAAGCCGTGGTCGGCCAGCAACAGTTTGGACGGGGCGCGTTGATCGGCATGGTCTTGTTGCTGCCGGCATTGTTCAGTTTCGGAGTCGATGCGTGGCTGCGTCGGCGTCACGGCGACTCCATGAGCGGCCGCGCGCAAGTCTTCCAACCGGCACCGTCGAAGCTGCGCGACGGTTGCTACCTGGCCATCGTGCTGCTGATCTGCGCGGTGTTGCTGCTGGTGTTCGGCATGGCGGTGTTTTCATCGCTGGTGAAATTCTGGCCGTACAACCTGTCGCTGTCGCTCAACCATTACCAGTTCAACGACACGGCGGGCGGCGGTTGGCTGGCCTACGGCAACAGCGTGAAGATGGCCGTTTGCACGGCGTTGATCGGCAGCGTGCTGATCTTCACCGGCGCCTACCTGATGGAAAAAACCAGGAGCCAGCGCGGGCTGAATCTGACGCTGCGCATGCTCAGTTTCGTACCGATGGCGGTGCCGGGTCTGGTGCTGGGCCTGGGTTACGTCTTCTTCTTCAACCTCAACGGCAACCCGCTGCATGTGCTCTACGGGACCATGACCCTGCTGGTGGTCTGCACCATTGCGCATTATTTGACCACCGCGCAAATGACGGCCACCACCGCGCTGCGCCAACTCGATGCCGAGTTCGAAGCTGCCGCGCTGTCGCTCAAGGCGCCGCTGTATCGGCATTACCTGCGCGTCACGGTGCCGATCTGCCTGCCGGCGCTGCTGGACATCGTGCGCTACCTGTTCGTCTCGGCCATGACCACTGTCTCGGCGGCGATCTTCCTCTACAGCCCCGACACCATCCTCGCGGCGGTGGCGGTGCTGAACATGGACGACGCCGGCAACGTCGGCGGCGCGGCGGCGATGTCGACCCTGATTCTGTTCACCTCGGCGGGCGTGTCCCTGCTGCTGGCCTGGGCTTCGCGCGGTTTGCTGCGCCGCTCCCAGGCCTGGCGGCAGACCGCGCCCGGTCATTGATTCCGTACAACCCCTCAACTCAAAAACAGGAAAAGATCATGTTCAAGCCCCTGGCCCTGGCCGCTGCTGTCCTCACCGCTTTCAGCCTGAACGCCTTCGCGGCGAAAACCGAGTTGACGGTGTACACCGCCCTCGAAGCCGAGCAACTGAAGACCTACAAGGAGGCCTTCGAAAAGGCCAACCCGGACGTCGAGATCAAGTGGGTACGCGATTCCACGGGCATCATCACCGCCAAGCTACTGGCCGAAAAAGCCCGCCCGCAGGCTGACGCCGTGTGGGGTTTGGCCGCCTCCAGCCTGGCGATCCTCGACCAGCAAGGCATGCTGCAAAGCTACGCGCCGAAGGACCTCGGCAAGATCGGCGGCAACTACCGCGATGCCGCCAATCCGCCAGCCTGGGTCGGGATGGACGTCTGGGCCGCCACCATCTGCTTCAACACTGTCGAAGCCGAGAAGCAGGGCCTGAGCAAACCGGTCAGTTGGCAGGACCTGACCAAGCCTGAGTACAAAGGCAAGATCGTCATGCCCAACCCGGCCTCGTCCGGCACCGGTTTCCTCGACGTCAGCGCCTGGCTGCAAACCTTCGGCGAGAAGCAGGGCTGGGCGTACATGGACGGTCTGCACCAGAACATCGGCCAGTATGTTCACTCCGGTTCCAAGCCCTGCAAGCTGGCAGCGGCGGGTGAATTCCCGATTGGTATTTCCTTCGAATACCCGGCTGTTCAGCTGAAGCGCCAAGGTGCGCCGCTGGACATCATCCTGCCGAAAGAAGGCCTGGGTTGGGAGATTGAAGCGACGGCTGTGATCAAGGGCACGCCCCACGAAGACGCAGCGAAAAAACTGGCTGACTTCTCTGCCAGCCCAGCGGCGATGGAGCTTTACAAAGAGAACTTCGCCGTCCTTGCGCAGCCGGGCATTGCCAAGCCGCAGACCGAATTGCCAGCGGATTATGAGCAGCGCCTGATCAAGAACGACTTTGCCTGGGCCTCGAAAAACCGCGACGAAATCCTGACCGAGTGGCGCAAGCGCTATGACGGCAAGTCCGAGAAAGTGGTTGCCAAGTAAGCTCTTTATTGGCTGACAGGGCCCCATCGCGGGCAAGCCCGCTCCCACAGTGTCCGTGGTGTTCACCAAACCTGTGTCCACCACGCAACCCCTGTGGGAGCGGGCTTGCCCGCGATAGCGGTCTCGAGTCCAGGGAAAATCCCATGACACAACACAACGACATGCTGATCGTAGGTGCCGGCATTCTCGGCCTGTCCCACGCCTATGCCGCCGCCAGACGCGGTCTGAAAGTCACCGTCTTCGAACGCAGCGAAACGCCTTTGGGCGCCTCGGTGCGCAACTTCGGCCAGGCACTCGTCACCGGCCAACCCCCAGGCGTCATGCTCGAACTGGCCAAGGCCAGCCGTGAGATCTGGGGCCAGTGGGCACAACTCGCGGGCCTGCAACTCAAGCGCAACGGCTCATACCTGTTCGCCCGCACCGAAGCTGAAGAACATCTGCTGCAAGCCTTTTGCAACGGTCGCGCCGTGGAGCACAACTACAACGTCGAGCTTCTGCGCGGCGCGGCGTTGCGGGATCTCTACGGCGGCCAGTTCAGCCATCACCGCGCCGCGTTGCACGGCATGGACGATCAGCAGCTGTATTCGCGCGAAGCGATTCCGGCACTGATCGACTTCCTGCGCCGCGAACTCGGCGTCGAGTTTCACTTTTCCACACTGGTGCGCGACATCGAGCCGGGCCGCCTGCACAGCACCGCCGGCAGCTTCAGCGCCGAGCAGATCATTGTCTGCTCCGGCCACGATTATCAGACCTTGCTGGCCGAACCGATCGCCGAGCTCAATCCGCAAATCTGCCGCCTGCAAATGCTCCGGGCCCGCCCGCAAATCAACCTCAATCTGCAACACGCGTTGCTCACCGGTTTGAGTTGCGTGCACTACGGCGCCTTCGCCGATCTGCCGGAAGCGGCGGCCGTGCAGGCGCATATCTTGCGAGACGAACCACACCTGCATGAAAACGGCATCCACCTGCTGATCAGCCCGACGCCGTACGGTGAACTGATCATCGGCGATTCCCACCATTACGGCAGCGACCCGTCACCGTTCAACGCCGAGCAAGTGGACAACTGGATGCTTGAACTGGCCGAGCAGACATTGGGCTGCAAGGTGCAAGTGGTCGAGCGCTGGCAGGGCGTCTATGGTTCACGGGGGCCGGGGCCGTTCTCGTTCCTGCGTCCGCTGCCAGGTGTGAGTGTGGCGCTGATGCACACCGGTGTCGGCATGAGCGTCGGGCCGGCAATGGCTGATCGCAACATTGCACAGTTGTTGGGGGAAGGTTGATGGAGCGTCATGAGCAAGTGATCGCCGAAGTCTTCGGACTGTACGAGCGCTTTGGCGACAGTGATTACATCGGTGAACCGGTGTCGCAGATCGAGCACATGTCCCAGGCCGCCGAACTGGCGATGGCCGAAGGTTTCGATGATGAAGTGGTGCTGGCCGCATTTTTCCACGACATCGGGCATATCTGCGCCAAGAACGCCGAGAACATGGAAGGCTTCGGCGTGGTCAGTCACGAGCGTCTGGGCGCCGATTACCTGCGGCGCGCAGGATTCAGTGAACGCCTGGCGCGGCTGGTGGAATATCACGTGCAGGCCAAGCGTTATCTGACACTCAAGGAGCCTGGATACTACGAGCGCTTGAGTGAAGCCAGTCGCCGCACGCTGGCATATCAGGGTGGAGTGATGAGCGAGTCCGAGGCCGAGGCGTTCGAGCAGGATCCGTTGTGCGAGGTCAGTCTGCGGATGCGTCAGTGGGATGAACGGGCCAAGGAGATGTGGGTGCCGGTGATTGATCTTGAGATCTTGAAGCGCAAGGCCGTCACGCTGTTGTCTGGCGAGGCGCGCTGAGTTGTCTCACACAGGACAGGGAAACGGTTGATGGAGCCGCCTGCAACAAAGGCTCAGTCTGAACGTTTCGAACAGGAGCGCATGGATGCGTTATTTGAAAGTGATTGCACAGGATGTGAGCGGGAAGGGTCAGGTAGACACGCTTCATTTTCGGTTTCATGAAGATGAATACGTGCTGCGCGAGGCAATCGAGACTGATCGTCATCGGCTCAAGGCTCTCGGTAAAACGTATTTGAAATGTGCCTGGTTCAACGCCGGGGGGAGTGAAGAGCGGCATTTGCGGATCTTTGCTGAAAACCCGACCGGCGACGGTACGCCGGAAGCTGTACGACTGCATTTTCATGAAGGACCGACGATTGCCTACAAGGCAGCGGCTCGCGATCTTGATAACGATGGGGAGTTTGAGCTGATGTTGAGCTCGGATGTCGACAATGACGGGCGTGCGGATCGCACCGATCGCAATCGGGTCAGGTCGTTGGCGCGGGAGTATCTGAAGCTCGACTGGTAACGTTCCTCGCGATACCGAGTCGCGGCCATCGCGGGCAAGCCCGCTCCCACAAGGTCTTGGGTGATGCAGCAAATGTATGAACAACAACGATCCCTGTGGGAGCGGGCTTGCCCGCGATGAGGCCAGAGCTGACACCACACATTTCAGGCCTTTAAAGCTGCTGCGCCAACACCTCGATTTGCTCCTGCCGTTCAGCCTGGCTCAACCTGGACTGCTTATTCAGCGACGACCACTGAGGATGCGCCCGAGCCTTGTTCAGCGCTTCGGGCAGTTTGCCTTCGCGCCAGGTCTTGTCCTGGGGCGTGGCGAGCTTGATGCTGTCCATCGCGGCATGGCCTCGCGCGTTCAGTGCCTGCAAAAGCTGTCGCTGGCGCAACGCCAACAGGCGCAACACGCTGTCGTCAACGGTCAGCTCTCGCTGGCCCTTGATCTTGCCCATCAACCGACTGCCATAACTGCGCGCGGTTTGCAGGGCGCCGCCGGCAATTGCGCCGGCCAAGGCTGCCGCCCCCAGAGTCAGACCACCCACCAGCAAATCGACGCCAGCGCCGGCTGCCGCGCCCGCCGCAATACCTCCGCCGACCCGAACGCCCAGTTGCTTGAGGGTTTCGGGGTTGAACAAATCATCGCCCCAACGGCCATCGAGCAATGGCAGGTCACTGGCTGCGGCGTCCTGTGGACGAAAGGCGTACAGCTTGAGCAGCGCTTCGACGCAGCGTTGTTCCCGTTGTCGAACCGCTTTGCGCAATTCGCTGATGGCGTGTTGTTCTTGCTCGGCATCGCTGACCACACTACGCCGGCACGCCGCGCAATCGATCAATAATTCGGCAATCAGCCGCGCCGCACTTTGCTGCCGGGCCAGGCGCTGTGCCTGTTGATCGGCAATCAAGCGTTCCAGTTGTTCCCGTGAGCCTTCCAGCAGCAGGGCGAGGCTTTCATAGAGGCGACGTTCGCCATCTTCCGGCGGTGCCACGCTGTCGAAACGCACCAAGGCGTGCAGCCCCAGACGCGCCAGCGCTTCACGCCAGTCCGGTTCGCGATGATTGGCGCTGCTGACGAAATTCAACACAGGCAGCAACGGTTTGCCGCAACTGGCCAACACTTCCAATTCGTCGCGGTACTTGGCCAGCACCGGCTCCCGGGCATCGATCACGTAGAGACCGGCGTCGCAGGTGAGCAGTTGTCGCAGCACCTTCGCTTCCTGTTCGAACCGTTGCCGCGCTTCGCTGCCGTCAAGAAAACGCGCCAAGCGTGCCGGGCCGTCGAGGCGTTCGCCGGGACGTTCCAGGCGTTCGAGGTAGTCGAGCAGGGCGATGGCGTCTTCCAGGCCCGGCGTGTCGAAGAGGTCGAGCAAGGGCTCGCCATCCACCGACAACCGTGCGCCTTCGACGTGGCGCGTGGTGCTGGGGCGATGGGACACTTCGCCGAACCCGACATCCCGGGTCAACGTGCGCAGCAATGAGGTTTTGCCGACATTGGTGTGGCCGACCACGGCGAGCTTCAACGGCGCTTTCCACGGATTAGTCATGGCCGCTCTCCAGCCAGTTCATCGGCGCGCAGTCGGCGAAAGGCAGGTTCAGTTGTTGCAATGCCACATGCCAGTCGCCCAAGCGTTCGGAATCCAGCGCTTCACCGTTGGGCGCTTGCAGCAACCAGACCCGCGTCGCGGTGGCGTTGCGCGCCAGTTCGGCAATCAGTGCCAGGCTGCCACGGTCCGGCGAACGCCGTGGATCGCAGGCGATGGCCAATCGCTCGGGAGGGAAGCGACTCAGCTGTTCGAGGAGTTTGTGGCGAGATTCACGACTGTCGAGAATGCCGGCGTTGTTCACGTTCTTGGGCAGTTGCGGCGGCCACGGGCGTTGATCGTCCAGCTCGATGGCCACCAATAGCGCGCCATCGCTTTGCAATTCGCTGGCGCTGCTTTCGATCTGATGAAGGTTGTCCGGCGCGGCATCGCTGATGCCCAGGCGTTCGCTGGTGGGCATCAGGCGTTCACGCAATTGGGCGTAGCCGGGCAGGTTCAAATCCAGACTCAAGGCGGCTTGCCCGGATTTCCAGCGCCACCCACAAAACAGCGCCAGCAACAGGCGCGGTAACACGCCATAGACCAGCAACACACCGACCAGCCAGGCGGCCCACGCCTGACGGGCGATTTCGATGTTCAACGCGGCCTCGCCACTGGCGCGGATCATCTCCACGGTGGGCACGCTGAAACCGAGCAGTGCCGGCAGGGTGCCGAGGGCCTGGGTCATGGCGACGAAAGTGTCGGCGCTGAGGATCGTGGTTTCCCAAACGAACCCGTAACGCCGGGTCGCCATCAACGTCAGCAGAATCGCCAGGGCACTGAGCATTGCCAGCAACCACAGGCTGTTCACCAGCACGCCGATGGCCCAGCGATTGAGTTTCTGGCGTTGCAATAACAAGAGCAGGGCCGGCGCCAGTTGCGCTGCTTTGGCGTCGCGGGCGAGTTTCTCGCTGAGCCATAACCACAAGCGCCCAAGGGTGTCGCCGTGTTCGCCAGCGAACATCAGGCCCAGCGCCCAGCTCAGCAAAAGAATCAGGTTCAGCCCGAGCAGACTGCCCAAGGCCCAGAACACATTGACCGGCGTTTGCCCGTCGCCCAGAGCGGCAAACGCCAGGCCGGCGCCGCTGACCACGGCGAGCACAGCCAGGACGATCAGCGCCAGTCGCGCACCTTGCAGCCAATGTTTGAGGGCTGTGGCCAGGCCGTCGCGTTCAGCCAGCCACAGGGCCCGATGCTGAATCCGCGTCGGCAGATCGCCACCGGCGCTGCGGGCCAGTCGGTTGGCTTCCAGATCCTCCAGGGGCCCGGCGTGTTCTTCACGCAGGCGCACGGTTTCGGTCAACCAGAGGTTTTGCAGTGGCGTCAGTTCAGTCACGCGACATTCCGTTGCTCATTTGAGGTGTGAGCATAACCGCTGTGGCGCTTATCGGGGTACGGGAGGCTCTGGTATCCTCGCCGACATGACTAAATCACTCCCCCTCAGCCTGATCGCAGCCCTCGGTGAAAACCGTGTGATCGGCGTCGACAACAGCATGCCCTGGCACTTGCCGGGGGACTTCAAATACTTCAAGGCCACCACCCTGGGCAAGCCGATCATCATGGGTCGCAAGACCTGGGATTCCCTCGGTCGTCCGCTGCCGGGCCGCTTGAACATCGTGGTCAGCCGTCAGGCGGATCTGGTGCTGGAAGGCGCGGAGATTTATCCATCGCTGGAGGCCGCGGTAGTTCGCGCCGAAGCCTGGGCGAAGGAGCAGGGCGTCGATGAGTTGATGCTCATTGGCGGGGCGCAGTTGTATGCGCAGGGGTTGGCTCAGGCGGATCGGTTGTATTTGACGCGCGTCGCGCTCAGCCCGGAAGGGGATGCGTGGTTTCCGGAGTTTGATTTGAAGGCGTGGAAGCTGGTGTCCAACACTCCGAATCCAGCTGTAGATGACAAGCCGGCATACAACTTCGAGGTGTGGGAAAAAGCTTAAAAGCATCGCGGGCAAGCCCACTCCCACAGTGGTTTTGTGGTGAGGCTCACATTGTGTGAACACCGCCGAACCCTGTGGGAGCGGGCTTGCCCGCGAAGAGGCCCGCTCAGCCGCTGAAAGACTTAAGCGTGAGCCAACTCCGCATGCTCATCCGCATCCAGCAAGTTTTTATCGGTCTGCTGCATCATCTGACTGGTAATCGCCCCGGCCGTGATCGAACCGCTCACGTTCAACGCCGTACGACCCATATCAATCAGCGGCTCTACCGAAATCAGCAACGCCACCAATGACACCGGCAGGCCCATTGCCGGCAGTACGATCAGCGCCGCAAAGGTCGCGCCACCGCCCACGCCCGCCACGCCCGCCGAACTCAGCGTCACAATCGCCACCAGCGTCGCGATCCACAATGGGTCCAGCGGATTGATGCCCACGGTCGGCGCCACCATCACCGCCAACATGGCCGGGTACAAGCCGGCGCAGCCGTTCTGGCCAATGGTTGCACCAAACGAAGCGGCGAAACTGGCGATGGACTGCGGGATGCCCAAGCGACTGGTCTGCGCTTCGATGCTCAGCGGGATCGTCGCCGCGCTTGAGCGGCTAGTGAAGGCAAAGGTCAGTACCGGCCAGATCTTGCGGAAGAAGCGCAGCGGATTGATCCCTGCCGCCGACACCAACAGGCCATGGACCACAAACATCAGGCCCAGGCCGATGTAAGAAACCACCACGAAACTGCCGAGCTTGATGATGTCTTGCAGGTTGGAGCCAGCGACCACTTTGGTCATCAGCGCCAATACGCCGTATGGCGTCAGCTTCATCACCAGACGCACCAGGCGCATCACCCAGGCTTGCAGGGTGTCGATGGCGTTGATCACTTTCTGACCTTTTTCCACGTCATCTTTCAGCAGTTGCAAGGCGGCCACACCAAGGAACGCCGCGAAGATCACCACGCTGATGATCGAAGTCGGCTTGGCGCGAGCCAGATCGGCAAACGGGTTTTGCGGAATGAACGACAACAGCAGCTGCGGTACATTCAGGTCGGCCACCTTGCCGGCGTAGTCAGTCTGAATGGTTTGCAGGCGGGCCATTTCCTGAGTGCCGGCCACCAGGCCTTCAGCGGTCAGGCCGAACACGTTGGTCAAGCCGATGCCGATCAGCGCCGCGATGGCAGTGGTGAACAGCAGCGTGCCAATGGTCAGGAAACTGATCTTGCCCAACGACGAAGCGTTGTGCAGCCGCGCCACAGCGCTGAGGATCGAGGCGAACACCAGCGGGATCACGATCATTTGCAGCAACTGCACGTAACCGTTGCCCACCAGATCGAACCAGCCGATCGAGGCTTTCAGCACCGGGTTGCCAGCGCCGTAAACGCCGTGCAGGGCAACACCGAACACCACGCCCAATGCCAGTGCGAGCAGGACTTTCTTCGCCAGGCTCCAGTTCGTGTGACGGGTTTGCGCCAGGCCAAAGAGCAGGGCGAGGAACACCAGCAGATTGAGGATCAGCGGCAGATTCATGGAAAAGCTCCGATAAGACGTGTGCCAGTCACCTTCCGGGATGACTGCGACCGGCAAGCCTAACAGCTTGATTTCCAATGAATTAATATCAAAAACGTATGGAATCCGTCGTTTTTGGAATAAGCACGCGTCGCTCTCGGGGATGCAACTGGCGCAATAGGGACGTAAGCGGTCGCTGGCAGACGAGGACTGTCACACTTATTTGTTAGCGTCGATGCCTCTACATCAGGACTTTTAATAAGGGAATCATGCCGATGAAGTTCGCACCGAAATTTCTGGCTGCTGCGTTGGGATTGAGTTTTGGCCTTGGCCTCGCCGGTCAGGCTTTCGCCACGGATTTGAAGCATTGGCCTGCCGATCAGGCCAAGGCACTGGACGCGATGATTGCGGCCAACGCCAACAAAGGTAACTTCGCGGTGTTCGACATGGACAACACCAGTTACCGCTACGACCTCGAAGAATCGTTGTTGCCGTTCATGGAAAACAAGGGCCTGATCACCCGCGAGACACTCGATCCCTCCCTGAAACTGATTCCGTTCAAAGACACCGCCGACCACAAGGAAAGCCTGTTCAGCTACTACTATCGCCTCTGCGAAATCGACGACATGGTCTGCTACCCATGGGTCGCCCAGGTGTTCTCCGGCTTCACCCTCACCGAGCTCAAAGGGTATGTCGATGAGTTGATGGCCTCCGGCAAACCCGTTCCTACCACGTATTACGACGGCGACGTGGTCAAGACCCTCGACGTCAACCCGCCGAAAGTATTTACCGGCCAGGCTGAGCTGTATAACAAGTTGATGGAGAACGGCATCGAGGTCTACGTGATGACCGCCGCTTCCGAAGAGCTGGTGCGCATGGTCGCTGCCGATCCGAAGTACGGCTACAACGTCAAACCTCAAAACGTCATCGGCGTGACCACGATGCTCAAGGACCGCAAGACCGGCGAGCTGACCACCGCACGCAAGCAAATCACCGCGGGCAAGTATGACGAGAAGGCCAACCTGGGCCTGGAACTGACGCCGTACCTGTGGACGCCCGCCACTTGGATGGCGGGCAAGCAGGCCGCAATCCTGACTTACATCGACGAGTGGAAAAAACCGGTATTGGTCGGCGGCGACACCCCAAGCAGCGACGGTTACATGCTGTTCCACAGTGTTGACGTGGCCAAGGGCGGCATCCATTTGTGGGTCAACCGCAAAGACAAATACATGACCCAGATGAACGGCATGATGGCCAAAAACGCGGCAGCCCAGGCCAAGGAAGGGTTGCCGGTGACGGCGGACAAGAACTGGGTGATCGTCAAGCCGGAAGAGATTCAGTAACGGCCACGATAATTGCACCCGCACAGTGTGTGGACGCGACAAGCCCCGCCAATGCGGGGCTTTTTATTGTTCGCAATAACGACGCGCAGTGGCGGTCTGCTGCCTATATTCATTGGTTAATCACTGGGTGATATGGCGCTGGGCAGTTCGCTCGGGCGACGACCGAAGGAACGGGGGCATGCGACGATTACATCGGGTCTTTATCGCGTGGGTTATCGCCACGTTGAGCGGATATGGCTGGCTGTGCACTAGTGCGGCGGCTGAGTTGATGCCGGGAAATAATCACGTCATTTCACCAGGCGTGCCTCAAGGGGCCGCGCCCCTGAACTTGAGTAACCTGGTGGGCAAACTAAAGGCCTCGCGCAATACGTCGATCAGTATTGTGCAACTGGGCGACTCTCACACGGCTGCCGATTTGTTCACCGGCGAAATGCGCCGCCTGTTCCAGCAACAATACGGCGCCGGCGGCATAGGCTTTATCGCGGCGATGCCTGTACCAGGCACTCGTTACGATCAAATTGTTCTGTCGACTGTAGATGGGCAATGGCGTCTGGTTTCCAGTCGCAATCAGTACAGCGGCGAGTTTCCATTGGGGGGTTATCTGTCGCTACCCATGGGCCCGAAAGCAGGGGTACATATCGAATCACGAGCGTCGAATGAAGGCGTATATCGAATTTCGGCGCTGTATCGTGCGCTCTCCAATAGCCAACTGATCGCCAGCGCTGGAGGGAGCTCGACCAGTGTCGAGTTGTTGCCGACATCCGGACAGTGGCGTTTCAGCCCGGTTATCCAACCCGTAAACCTGCCGATGGACCTGGTGATAGCCTCGAATCAGGACGTAGAACTGGGAGGCTGGAACATCGAGTCTTTGACGGAGAATGGCGTCACGTACTCTGCACTAGGTGTTAATGGTGCGATGTTGAAGATCCTCGACAAGTGGCAAGACGGCTGGCTAAGCACGCTGCAAGCCTTGCGCCCGGACTTGCTGGTACTCGCGTACGGGGGTAATGAGGCATTTGATGACGATCTGGACCTGACATTTTATGAGGCTGACCTGAGCGAAAAGCTTGCCCTGTTGCGACGCGCCTTGCCTGATACCGTGATCTTGCTGGTCGGGCCAGCAGACTCGATAAAACAACGGTCCGCTGACTCATGCGCAGGGCGCCAACCGGCAAAACTGGCTCAGATCATTCAAATTCAAAGACAAGCAGCACTGAAGGCCGCGGCCTTGTTCTGGGACTGGCAAGGTTACATGGGTGGCGCCTGCTCAATTGAGCACTGGCAGGCAGCGCATTTGGCTCAAAATGATCTGATTCACCTGAATGGTGAAGGTTATAAAAAAAGCGCCGGCGAACTTTACGAATATCTGCAATCACAGCTGGCGGGGCCGTAAAGCGAGTTCTCGTCATCATAAAAAAGCCCCGCACTTGGCGGGGCATTTTTATAGCAGTGATCGACGCTTACAGCCCGTCGAGCATCGCCTTGTTACGCACAGCACCTTTGTCTGCGCTGGTCGCCAGCAGGGCGTAGGCTTTCAGTGCCGTGGTCACTTTACGCGGACGTTTTTCCACAGGCTTCCAGCCTTTCTGATCCTGCTCGGCACGACGGCCAGCCATTTCTTCGTCGCTGATCAACAGGTTGATCGAGCGGTTCGGAATGTCGATCAGCACTTTGTCGCCGTCCTGCACCAGACCAATTGCACCGCCGGCAGCTGCTTCTGGCGAAGCGTGGCCGATGGACAGGCCCGAGGTGCCGCCGGAGAAACGGCCATCGGTGAGCAGGGCGCAGGCTTTGCCCAGGCCTTTGGATTTCAGGTAAGACGTCGGGTACAGCATTTCCTGCATCCCCGGGCCGCCTTTCGGGCCTTCGTAACGAATGATCACGATGTCGCCGGCCTTCACTTCGTCAGCGAGGATGCCGCGTACGGCGCTGTCCTGGCTTTCGAAGATCTTCGCGTTACCTTCGAAGACGTGGATCGACTCGTCGACGCCGGCGGTTTTCACCACGCAGCCGTCCAGCGCGATGTTGCCGTAGAGAACGGCCAGGCCGCCTTCTTTCGAGTAAGCGTGTTCGACACTGCGGATGCAGCCGTTTTCACGGTCGTCATCCAGGGTTTCCCAACGGGTCGACTGGCTGAACGCGGTCTGCGTCGGAATGCCCGCAGGACCGGCTTTGAAGAAGTGATGCACGGCTTCGTCGTCTGTCTGGGTGATGTCCCACTTGGCGATGCCTTCAGCCAGAGTCTTGCTGTGCACGGTCGGCAGTTCGGTGTGCAGCAGGCCGCCACGGGCCAGCGAGCCGAGGATGCTGAAGATCCCGCCGGCACGGTGCACGTCTTCCATGTGGTACTTCTGGATGTTCGGCGCGACTTTGCACAGTTGGGGCACGTGACGGGAGAGACGGTCGATGTCGCGCAGGTCGAAATCGATCTCGGCTTCCTGGGCCGCGGCCAGCAAGTGCAGGATGGTGTTGGTGGAACCGCCCATGGCGATGTCCAGGGTCATGGCGTTTTCGAACGCCTTGAAGTTAGCGATGTTGCGCGGCAAGACCGACTCGTCGTTCTCGCCGTAGTAACGCTTGCACAGCTCGACGATGGTGCGGCCGGCCTGCAGGAACAGCTGTTCGCGGTCACTGTGGGTGGCGAGGGTCGAACCGTTGCCCGGCAATGCCAGGCCCAGGGCTTCAACCAGGCAGTTCATCGAGTTGGCGGTGAACATGCCGGAGCACGAACCGCACGTCGGGCAAGCACTGCGCTCGTATTCGGCGACTTTCTCGTCAGAAGCGCTGGAGTCGGCGGCGATCACCATGGCGTCGACCAGGTCGAGACCGTGGGAGGCGAGTTTGGTCTTGCCGGCTTCCATCGGGCCGCCGGAAACGAAGATCACCGGGATGTTCAGGCGCAGGGCGGCCATCAGCATGCCGGGGGTGATCTTGTCGCAGTTGGAGATGCAGACGATGGCGTCGGCGCAGTGGGCGTTGACCATGTACTCGACGGAGTCGGCGATGATCTCGCGGCTCGGCAGCGAATACAGCATGCCGTCGTGGCCCATGGCGATGCCGTCGTCCACGGCGATGGTGTTGAATTCTTTGGCGACACCGCCCGCGCGTTCGATCTCGCGGGCGACCAGTTGACCGAGGTCCTTGAGGTGGACATGGCCCGGTACGAACTGGGTGAAGGAGTTGGCAATGGCGATGATCGGCTTTTTGAAGTCGTCATCTTTCATCCCCGTGGCGCGCCACAGTGCGCGGGCACCGGCCATGTTGCGGCCGTGGGTGGATGTTTTCGAGCGGTAATCAGGCATGAAGCACTCCGGGCGGCTAATCAGGTATCAAAAGGGAAGTGAGCTTCTATTGACGTCTGGAACACCCAGAAATGGCCGTGTGTCCGGAAGTTGCCGATAACTTTGCGGGATCGCCGCGCGCTTCAGCTTGAGCTCATAAACCCGCCGGGGGATGACTGGCGATGAATGTCGCGATTCTACACGGCTGGCGTCAGGAGGGAATGCCGGGAAGCGTTGATCCAGCGCTGACACCACGTGTGGGATGACGACTGGCAGGTTTCAGCCAGTATTCATTGCCTGATGCCGTTGGCTGATCAGTGCATTGACGCCTATTCCCACGGTGCTCAATGCCAGGAAACTGATGGCAAGCGTCACCTGCAGATGACTTGCGCTCAAGTTGATCAGCGCACTGACCAGCCCACCGAAGACAAATACCAGGGTGTTGCCGGCCGAGGCCGATGTGCCGGCGTTGTCCGGGAATATGTCCATGGCTTTGGATGTCGCGACCGGACGGGCGATGGTTGTGCCGGCGGTGCAGACAACCATCGGGATGAGAATTGTCTGAGTCGAAAGCCCCAGCATTGCCGACAGCCAGAGCATCGATATCCCCGAGAGGAAGATCAGGCCAAGACCCACAATGATTTGGGTGTTGGGTGCGATCCGGTTGGCAAGCACTCGAGCGACAACTCCGCCGAACAGGTAGGCCACGCCGTAGAACAGCAGGGTCAGGGAGAATTCGTATGGCGAAAGTTGCAACTGCTCCATGAAGATCAGCGGCGAGATGACAATGAAGGAAAAGTGGCAGGTGAAGGCGATGGCAGCGATCAGCCAATAGCCGAGGAAACCTGCGTCGCGACAGATCATTCGGTACGACTGGAGCATGCCTTTGCTGGGAGCTGCTGCAGGACGCTGGTTTTCTAGAAAGAAACAGGCCTTGAGGAACACCGCCGCGGCCAGCGCGATAAAGGCTATAAAGCTCCCCGGCCAGTCCATGGCGTGGTGCAGCACCGTGCCCGCCAGTGGCGAAACTGAAATGAAGATGCCGCTGGCGGTGACCATGAGCATCCGCAGTTGGTCGCGCTCCTTGCCGTCGAACAGGTCCTGAACCAGCGCCTGCGCGAGAACGAAACAACCGCAGCCGATGGCCTGGACTAACCGGAACATCAGGAACCAGGTGTACTCGTTCGACATCACGCAACCGAGCGCGCCAATGATCGAAACCACCATACCCGTCAGCAGCAAAACCTTGCGCCCGATGACATCCGAGAGCGGTCCGATCAGCAGTTGAGACAGCGACATGCCGATCGCGAACAGGCTGATGGAAAGGGCAATGTCGGCTGGCGTGGTCCGGAAGTGGTCAGCCAGCGCCGGGAAGGAAGGCAGCAATACATCGAGGGGAAATACACCAAGCAACACCATCGTCAGCAACAGAATGACCGCCGCTCGACGTTTTTTTACACCAGCGGTCTCTTCCCCTTCACTCATCGAAAAGCCCTGCCCTGGAGAACAGCTGGCGGTTGGCGGGCAGGTCGAAGAATCCCGCTTTGTTCAATGCGCTCAACGTGGCGCCAGCACCTGATCGAGCACGGCGCCGGCAGGCGGACGGGGATGTCAGCTCGCACAGTATCTCTACGACAAACGCCTCACCGAGGCCGGCGCTGCGCAGGCTTTCGCCAAGCCAGCGTTCATCCGCTTCAAAGAAAACCAGCAGGATTTCCAGGAGCAACCTGGCGGTGAACGTGCGTTGGCCGCTGCTGAGCTGCAACCACAGGAAGTGGAACACCTCACAAAAATAACGGCTGTGTCGCGCCTCATCGGTGAGATGGTCCCTGAGCATCGCCTGAACGCTGCACACCAGTTCGTCGCGACAAACGTCGAGCAATTCCCTGGCAATGATCGTCTCCGAGACGAACCCGACAAGAAACCAGGCCAGCGCTTTGTGTTTGTCCGGCGCGCCATCGAGCAGGGTGTTCAACCGGACTATCCGTTTAGGCATGACCGGTCGATCGGTGATGCCATAGCAGTCGGCAATCTGTTCGGCGAGTTGATGGGAGAACAGTGCGTGGTAACCCTCATCCGTGTAGAGCTGAAGCGCGGCCGTTTTCATTTTTGAAGGAATGCAGACGCCGAGCTCATTGTGAATGATGGTTTCAACGGATCGGTTGACGATCCGGTGCTCGAGCAGGGTGGTGTAGTCGAGGAAATACACCAAATGGTTGGCGGACAAGCGATGAGCCAGCGTTTTACCGGCTGCCTTGACCGCCGGGTGGTTCAGGTAAGGCAGAAAGGCCGGTGGAAACCAGTGGCGGGTTTCCAGTTGTTGCGCCAGATCCAGAGGTAATCGGTAGCAGTGTTCGCTGGTTCTTACCGAGGCTCGGGTATTCCAGTCGCCGAGGGTGAAGCGCTGGGCCCACGAGGCGGGGGCGTAGGCGGGCGCGCTATGCGAGCCGCTCATTGTTCCTGCCCCTGAACACCTAACAGTGCTTTCAACTCCGTGCACATCACCTGCCCGTTGCTCTGGCCGCAGCCGACAAAAAACAGCGGCTGCTCTGCGCTGTCTTCAAGCCCCAGCAGTGCTTCGACCTGATTGTCCGTCAATGCGCCCGTTAACCAGGTGTGTAAACCCAGCGCAGTGGCCACCAATTGAAACGTCTGGGAGATATGACCGGCCTCCACGTAGGCCATTCGGTAAGCGCGCGAGTGTTCGTATTTCCACCACAGCTTGTCGAAGCGGCTGGTGATGAACAGCCCGACGGGCAAGTTGTTGACGAAATGCTGCCCGCAAAGCAGCTGCCCCAAAGTCTGAACAGACAACGGTCTGAGGAAACTCAGCGCGTGTTCGGCGGGCTGATAGGCGTAGAGGCCGGGTTCGAGGCCAATGACGTTTTGTACCAGAAGGAAACCTTCACAGGCATTCAGTCCGCCGCCGGAGGGGCTGCTTCGCCGTGCGCCGAGGCCTTCGATAACGCTGTCGTCGATGTCGTTTTCACGTTCATGCAGGTAGCCAAGAGACAGGTATAAAAGCGTGCTGACCGCCTCCAGGGAAACGGCTTCACCGGTGAAGGCTCGACAGGTTTTTCGATCGAGTAGAGCCTCTGCCAGCGAGCTTTGCGGCAGGCTGCAAGGTTTTGGCAGGACCGTCAGCGCGTCTGCCGAACGTTCGCAGGCCCGGGCTGGCGGTGCAGGTGTGGTCAACACCTCGGTGCAATGGTCGAGATACTGTTTCGACCATTCATGAATATCGCGTGGAACATGATCGCAAGGGATGTTCTTGGTGCCGATATGAAATATCTTCGACAGTTCATCCCAGCCCCATTCAATAGTGATGGGTGCTGTAGTTGTCATGATGCCTGCACTTAGAAAGTGTGCATCAATTGTATGCTGGTTGTTGAAGTTGCTCGGGTTGTCGATAAGTTCCGCGAGTCGGGTTGAATACTTGAGGTCGAGTTCAAATTGTTTGTGGTTCTTGTAATCCCAGACAATTTGTCCGGGCGTGCGCGGAAGTATGAATAAATGAGGGTTTATATGCATGAGGCTCGTGCTCTTTCTCTGGACACTGCGTCGGAAACGCTGGGTAGCCGGCACTCCCCAGCGTTCTATCTACTTAGCGGGCTTTTGGAGCAACCAGAAAAGCCAGGTTGGCGATTTTGTTAGCTTCCAGAGTAATTGCTTTCATGTTGGAACTCCTTGTAATTGAAAGTGAGCGCCACCTCGTGGTGACAACTCAATCATAGATAGTAATGGAGGCTTATCAAGGAGATATTAGGTAAGAGGCTTCTAGTAATTGTGTCGGATGCATCCTACAAAACAATGAATTTTGTAAGTTCTATCCGGTAAAACAAGAAACACAGGGAAACTTCCTGCAACCCAGTAAGACTGCCAGGGTAGGACGCTTGAGGATTTAATCGCAGATAACAGAAGGGGAGCCGATTGGCTCCCCTCTTCAAAACCGGCTCGATCAGCTGTTTGGCAGCAGGCGGCAGGTAATGCTTTTGATGTAGCGGGTTTCGGCGATGGCCGGGTGAACCGGATGATCCGGGCCCTGACCGCCACGCTCCAGAATCTGGATGTTGCGATCCAGGTGACGGGCACTGGTCAGCAGGATGTTCTGCAAGTCATCTTCCGGCAGGTGCATCGAGCACGATGCGCTGACCAGGATGCCGTCCTTGCTGAGCAGGCGCATGGCTTGCTCGTTCAGGCGACGATAAGCGCCTTCACCGTTCTTCATGTCTTTCTTGCGTTTGATGAACGCCGGAGGATCGGCCACGATCACGTCGAAACGTTCTTCGCTGGCTTTCAGCTCTTTCAGGGCTTCGAACACGTCGCCTTCGATGCAGGTCATTTTCTCGGCGAAACCGTTCAGCGCGGCGTTGCGCTCCACGCCGTCGAGGGCGAAGGCGGAGGCGTCGACACAGAACACTTCACTGGCACCGAAAGCTGCCGCTTGCACGCCCCAGCCGCCGATGTAGCTATACAGGTCCAGTACGCGTTTGCCTTTGGCGTAAGGCGCCAGGCGCGCGCGGTTCATGCGGTGATCGTAGAACCAGCCGGTTTTCTGGCCCTGGATGACCGGTGCTTCGAATTTCACGCCGTTCTCTTCCAGCGCCACCCACTCCGGCACCAGGCCGAACACGGTTTCGACGTAACGGTTGAGGCCTTCGGCGTCACGGGCCGCGGAGTCATTCTTGAACAGAATGCCGCTTGGCTTGAGCACTTGGGTCAGCGCCGCGATCACGTCTTCTTTATGGGCTTCCATGGTCGCCGAAGCGATCTGCACCACCAGGATGTCGCCGAAACGGTCGACCACCAGGCCCGGCAGCAGGTCGGAGTCACCGTAGACCAGGCGGTAGAACGGCTTGTTGAACAGGCGGTCGCGCAGGGACAGGGCGACGTTCAGGCGATGCACCAGCAGCGACTTGTCCAGTGGCAGCTTGATGTCGCGCGACAGCAGGCGGGCGCAGATCAGGTTGTTCGGGCTCATGGCAACGATGCCCAGCGTCTTGCCGCCGGCCGCTTCGAGGATCGCCTGGTCACCGGCCTTGAAGGCGTGTAACGGGGTGGCGGCTACATCGATTTCATTGCTGTAGACCCACAGGTGGCCGTTTCGCAGGCGACGGTCGGCGTTGGCTTTGAGGCGCAGGCTAGGCAGGGACATGACGTCGCTCCGGAAAAAAGAGCGGGAGTATAGCGTGTTGCGCAAGGCCACGGTTTGGCGGATGGACATGCGGTGAGGCCGCCGGGCATTTGATTAAACTTCGGGCGATGTCGCCGCCAAGGTGTCGGATCAAACTTTATAAGGGTTAGAATCGCCGCCTGACCCAGAGTGTGTACTTATGTCCCAAGAGCTGACGACCGAACAGATTCAACAGTCCCTGCAAGGCATCAGCGTGCCGGCTCAGCCGCAGATCATGGTGGATTTGCAGATGGAGCAGTACATGCCCGATCCTGACCTGGAGGTGATCGCCAAGCTGATCTCCCAGGACCCGGGGCTCTCTGGCGCTCTGCTGAAGATCATCAACTCGCCGTATTACGGCTTGAGCAACAAGATTGCCTCGATCCAGCGTGCGGTGAATCTGCTGGGCAGCCGTTCGGTCATCAACCTGATCAACGCGCAGTCGATCAAGGGCGAGATGAACGACGACACCATCGTTGCCTTGAACCGGTTCTGGGATACGTCCCAGGACGTGGCAATGACGTGCCTGACCCTGGCCAAGCGTATCGGCGCCCAGGCAGGTGACGAGGCGTATGCGTTGGGTCTGTTCCACGACTGCGGCGTGCCCCTGATGCTGCAGCGCTTCCCCAATTACATGACTGTGGTGGCGGAGGCTTACGCCAACGCCAGTGCCGAGTGCCGGGTAGTGGATACCGAGAATCGGGCATTCAATACCAACCATGCCGTGGTCGGGTACTACACCGCCAAATCCTGGCGCCTGCCGGAGCATGTGAGTGCGGCCATCGCCAATCACCACAATGCGTTGGCGATTTTCAGCGACGAGTCTTCGCGTAACGCCCAGCTCAAGAACCTGTTGGCGATCCTGAAAATGGCCGAGCACATTTGTGCGTCGTACCGGGTGCTGGGTAATCAGACCGAAGACCATGAATGGAATAGCATCGCACCTCTGGTGCTCGATTATGTCGGCCTCTCGGACTACGACTTCGACACCCTCAAACAAACGATCCGCGACCTCAGCACTCACCGCTGAGCGTTGGACAGCCTGATTCGAGAACAGCATGCCTGAACTGCCAGAAGTCGAAACCACTCGCCGCGGGATTGCGCCACACCTGGAGGGCCAACGCGTCAGCCGGGTGATCGTGCGTGACCGTCGCTTGCGCTGGCCGATTCCGGAGGATCTTGATGTGCGGCTGTCCGGCCAGCGCATTGTGCTGGTAGAACGACGCGCCAAGTACCTGTTGATCAATGCCGAGGTCGGTACGCTGATCAGCCATTTGGGCATGTCGGGGAATTTGCGGCTGGTGGAAGTCGGCATGCCGGCGGCCAAGCATGAACATGTGGACATTGAGCTGGAGTCGGGCCTGGCCCTGCGTTACACCGACCCGAGACGGTTTGGCGCGATGCTCTGGAGCCTTGATCCGCTCAATCACGAACTGCTGATTCGCCTGGGGCCGGAGCCGTTGACCGACCTGTTTGATGGCGAGCGCTTGTTCCAGCAATCGCGCGGACGCTCCATGGCGGTCAAGCCGTTCATCATGGACAACGCTGTGGTAGTGGGTGTCGGCAATATCTATGCGACCGAAGCGTTGTTCGCCGCCGGCATCGATCCGCGCCGCGAGGCCAAGAGCATTTCCCGGGCGCGCTATTTGAAGCTGGCGATCGAGATCAAGCGCATTCTGGCCGCCGCTATCGAGCGCGGTGGCACCACGCTGCGCGACTTCATTGGCGGCGACGGTCAGCCGGGTTATTTCCAGCAGGAACTGTTTGTGTACGGCCGTGGCGGCGCACAGTGCAAAGTCTGTGGCACAGAACTTCGGGAAGTGAAACTGGGGCAGCGCGCCAGCGTCTTTTGCCCGCGTTGCCAGAGCTGATACGTCTCAGGGTCTATAGTCAGTGTTCTCACTGCCTAGCCGAAGGACCGTGCCATGAATTCGTTTCGAACCCTTGTCGTTGCGCTGCTGCTGAGCATCGGTGCACCCGCGCTGGCGGCCAGCAACGGCAGCGGAGACCCTCGGTACACCATCCAGAATCCCCCAGCGTACGCCATGATCGGTGACTTGCTGATCGCCCGACCTTTGCTGGTCGTGGCGACGGTGATCGGTGCCGGGGTGTTTGTCGTGTCGTTGCCGTTCACTGCGCTGGGTGGCGGTGTGGGCGATGCGGGGCAGGCGTTGGTGGTAGATCCGGCCAAAGCGGCGTTCGTGCGGTGCCTGGGGTGTATCGGGGAAGGGTTTGAGCAGCGGGAGTGAATCCAGTTGAATCTTCGGTGTTGTTGAAGACCTCATCGCGGGCAAGCCCGCTCCCACAAGGATCGTGTAAATCCTGTGGGAGCGGGCTTGCCCGCGATGGCGTCAGGCCAGACACCACAAAATTCAAGCCTTGCCGGTAAGCTTGCGGTACTTCTCCATCAACTGCTCTTCAGTCTCCGGATGCGCCTCGTCCAGCGGAATGCAATCCACCGGGCAGACCTGCTGGCACTGAGGTTCGTCGTAGTGACCAACGCACTGCGTGCACAGGTTCGGGTCGATCACGTAGATCTCTTCGCCTTGGGAAATGGCGGCGTTTGGGCACTCGGGTTCGCAGACGTCGCAGTTGATGCAATCGTCGGTGATGATCAGGGACATGCTAACTCCAGCCGGGGCGCAGAGCCCTGGCGCAATAAACCAATGCGCGCAATTGTGCCGCATTGGCGCCCGCAGTGCACGCGGGCGCCGCTTCAGCGGTCGTTACTTCTTGAAGCGTTCGGTGAGAGCATCCGCCACCGCAGGGTGGACGAACTTGGTGATATCACCACCCAACGCCGCAATTTCACGGACCAGCGTCGAGGATATGAACGAATAACGCTCGGACGGAGTAAGAAACAGACTTTCCACATCTGGCGCCAGTTGACGGTTCATGTTGGCCAGCTGGAATTCGTACTCGAAGTCCGACACCGCGCGCAAACCACGCAGGAACACGTTGGCGTTCTTCTCTTTGGCGAAGTGCGCGAGCAGCGTCGAGAAACCGACGACTTCAACGTTCGGCAAATGTTTAGTGACCTCGCGGGCCAGCTCCACACGCTGTTCCAGGGGAAACAACGGGTTTTTCTTCGGGCTGGCAGCGACGGCGATGATCACATGATCGAACAGGCGCGCGGCGCGTTCGACCAAGTCGCCATGGCCCTTGGTAATAGGGTCGAAGGTACCTGGGTACAACACTCGGTTCATCGCGTCGTCCTGGCGGGAGTCCGTTGGGGAGTCGGATGGTATCGCAGCCTTCCCGGTCGGCCAAGTCGCCTGTTGGGTAACAAAGCACTATAGACGATGGGAATATTCGCCCTTTTCAAGGATTTTTCAAACGTTCGGCGAGCGAAGTCGCCAGTTGCGCCGTCAGCCCGTAGACCGACAATTGCGGGTTTGCGCCAATGCTGGTGGGGAATAGCGAGCCATCGTGGATCGACAGATTGCTCAGTTGATGGTGACGACCGAGGCTGTCGGTCACCGCGTTTTTCGGGTCTTCGCCCATGGCGCAACCGCCCATCACATGAGCGCTGCCCAAGCGCGTGCGATACAACTCCAGGCTCAAACCGTCGATCAGCGTGCGCGCTTCGGCCAGAGTTTTCACGTAGCGAGCGTCGGCGTGCATCGGCATGACGGCGCTGGCGCCGCCGGCGAACTGGATCTCGGCCATGCTGTGGAAGGCCCGGCGCAAACCGTCCCAGGCATACGCTGAAACCTGATAATCGAGCACCGGCGTGTTGTCACCACGCAACTCGACGCTGCCGCCGGGGCTGTCAGGATGGAAACCGTCGCGCAGCAACGCCAGCATGGCGTGGGTATGGGGCAGGTTTTCCATGTGCCGGGCGTTTTCCTCGCCGAAACCGCCGAGCAAAGTGGTCGCCAGCGCCGGGTGCAGCGGCGGCACTTCAAGTTTGTAGGACATCTTGCCGATGGTGCCGTCCTGCCATTGGAAATGGTCGGAATAGATCGACTGCGGCGCGCCGTAGAACGGGTTGATGACGTCGTCGAACAGCCCGGCGGACATGTTCACCAGGTGCAGGAACGTGCGCTTGCCCAAGCGTTTGTGCGGATCGGGTGCGTCTGAACGCAGAAGCAGCGCCGGGCTGTTGATTCCGCCGCCGGCCAGTACGTAATGCCGCGCCTTGACCATGATCGTCTTGCCGGTGGGCGCAACGCAGCGCTCATCCATCGCGACACATTTGAGCCCCGAGACCTTGCCATCCTTGATCGAGAGCGTTTCAGCGCGGGCCAGATAAAGCAGCTCGCCGCCGTTTTCCAGGGTCGCCGGAATGGTCGTCACCATCATGGATTGCTTGGCGTTGGTCGGGCAGCCCATGCCGCAATAGCCAAGGTTCCAGCAGCCGCGGACGTTGCGCGGGATCACATGCCAGCTGTATCCGAGCTTTTCGCAGCCTTTGCGGATCACGTCATTGTTGGCATTGGGCGGCACCCTCCACGGCGCGACGCCCAGGCGTTGTTCCATTTTTTCGAACCAGGGCGCCATCTCGGCGGAACTGTGGCCTTTGACGTCATGTTCCCTGGCCCAGTGTTCGAGGGTCGGGTCCGGGGTGCGAAAGCTCGATGTCCAATTGATCAGCGTGGTTCCGCCCACTGCACGGCCCTGAAGGATGGTGATCGCGCCGTCCTTGCTCATGCGCCCGATGCCTTCCTGATAGAGGCTGGTGTAGGCCTGGTCTTCAAGCATCTTGAAGTCGCTGCTGGTCTTGAGCGGGCCTTCTTCGATCAGCAGCACCTTGTAGCCGGCGGCGCTGAGGATTTCGGCGGTGGTCCCGCCACCGGCGCCGCTGCCGATAATCGCCACGTCCGCTTCCAGGGTCAGGTCCTGGGTCAATTGCGAGCCGTTGTGGGTTTTCCAGCCACGGGCCATGCCTTCGCGGAACGGATCGGGTACGGGCATTATCAGGTTCTCTTGTTATTTTTTGGATGAACACGGTCAATGTGGGAGCGGGCTTGCCCGCGATGGAGTCGACTCGGTTTCAGACCGTAGGCGGCCCCGGATACCCGCAGTGCACCCACGATTGCGCGCGGCTGTACCACGCCATCATCACCAGTTGCAGCAAGGAGCTATGTCCCATGCGCAACAGGCTCAACGAACTGTTTTCCCAGCGATCGAGGAAGTGCCGGATCTCATCGGCACTGGCGTTTTCCCAGCTGCCCCAGATCCCGGTCAGCGGCCCGCGCGTCACGGCCATCCCCAGCACATCGAACAACTGTTGGGTCAGCTTGAGCATTTCCGGCGACAAGTGATTTAGGGAGTTATCCAGGCTGTGCAGGGTGTCAGCGACGGCATTCGGCATTTTCTCGACGGCCACCGCGCCGTTGAGCATCACCGGCACCAGCGCCCGAAGAAACAGCAGGTCGGCGCGGCGCAGGATCGCAAAACCGTCGGCAGGAATACTGGACGAGCAGCCGCTGAGGCTTGCGCCCAATCCGGCCGTGGCCAGAAAAGCGCTCGCACCGAGGCTGAATTTAAGCAGGCCGCGCCGGGACAGCGCGGGTGTTGCAGGCAGGCTTGGGCTCATTATTGTTATTACCCGGCAGAGGTGAGCGTTAGCGGATAAACAGCTTCTGGATCAATTTCTGAATAGCTTTGCCGTACGGCGGATAAATCAGTTTCGCCGCGTTGAAGCGCTGTTTGATCAGCACACCCTTGGCCTTGCTGAAGGTCAGGAAACCTTCGTGACCGTGGTAATGGCCCATGCCCGAGGCGCCGATGCCACCGAACGGCATATCGTCTTGCGCGACATGCAGCAGCGTGTCGTTGAGGCAAACACCCCCGGAATGGGTCTCGTGGAGCACGCGCTGTTGTTCGCGTTTGTCGTAGCCGAAGTAATACAACGCCAGCGGGCGAGGGCGCTGGTTGATGTAGGCAAATGCCTGATCCAGATCCGCGTACGGCACGATGGGCAGCACTGGGCCGAAGATTTCGTCCTGCATCACGGTCATGTCGTCACTGACGTTGAGCAACAGACTATGGCTCATGCGTCGACCCTGGCCTTGATCGAACAGCGGAATCAGCAACGCGCCCTTGCTGGTGGCATCGCTGATGTAGCCGTTGAGCCGCGCCAGTTGCCGGTCGTTGATGATGGCGGTGTAGTCCGGGTTGTCGGCCAGTGTCGGATAAAACCCGCGCACCGCCTGACGATAGGCTTCGACGAACCCGCCTACGCGATCTTCCGGCACCAACACATAATCCGGGGCCACACAGGTTTGCCCGGCGTTCAGGGTTTTGCCGAAAGCGATGCGCTCGGCAGCGTCCTTGAGCGGTACATCGCGCGAAACAATGGCCGGGGATTTGCCGCCGAGTTCGAGGGTCACCGGGGTCAGGTTCTCGGCCGCCGCGCGCATCACGTGTTTACCGACGCTGGTGGCACCGGTGAACAGCAGGTGATCGAAACGCAATCTGGAGAAGGCCACGCCGACATCGGCTTCGCCCAGCACCACGCAAACCAGGTCTTCGGGAAAGATCCGGGCGAATAAATCCTTGAGCAGCAAACCGGTCGCAGGTGTCGACTCGCTGAGTTTGAGCATCACCCGATTGCCTGCCGACAGCGCACCCACCAACGGGCCGATGGCCAGATACAGCGGGTAGTTCCACGGCACAATCACGCCGACCACGCCCAGCGGCTGGTAGACAACTTTGGCCGACGCCGGTTGAAAAGCGATGCCGACCTTGCGCCGCGAAGGTTTCATCCAGCCCTTGAGGTGCTGACTGGCGTAGTGAATGCCGTGCAGGCTGGGCATCAGTTCGGCGAGCAGGGTTTCATCGGCACTGCGGTGGCTGAAGTCCTGGCTGATGGCATCGATCAGCACCTCGCGCTCATTGCTCAACATATCCCGCAGGGCTTTGAGCCATTGCTGGCGCTGGGCAGCCGGCGGCATCGGGTTGGCGGCGTAGGCTGCGCGTTGCGCGTCGAACAGGGTTTGGAGAGCCTCCAGGGGCTGCTGCGGATTCTGCAGGTAGGCAATGTCAGCAGTCATGATCGGCTCCGGATTTATTGTAATCAGCACTTTCTAGAGTCTATGCTCTATAAAGTCAAATGACATCCTGGTGCAGCTTTGTTTATCCACCCGCGGATAGGTCGTAAGATGCCCGTCAACGCACTCTGAATTAAAGCTCAAGCCATGGCCCCTCGGATCAAAACCAGCGAGCGCATCGTGCAGAACAGCCTGGAGCTGTTCAATCAGCAGGGTGAGCGCAGTATCAGCACCAACCACATTGCTGCCCACATGGAAATTTCCCCGGGCAACCTGTACTACCACTTCCCTAACAAGCAGGCGATCATCGCCGTGTTGTTCAGTGAGTACGAAAGCCTTGTGGACAGCTTCCTGCGCCCGCCCCAGGGCCGTGCCGCCACGGTCGAGGACAAGCGCTTCTACCTTCAGGAACTGCTGGCCGCGATGTGGCGCTACCGCTTCCTGCACCGAGACCTTGAGCACCTGCTTGATAGCGATTCGGAACTGGCTGCCCGTTATCGGCGTTTTTCCCAGCGCTGCCTGATCCATGGCACGCACATCTACGCGGGCTTCGTCGAGGCTGGCATCCTGCAAATGGACAAGGTTCAGATCGAATCCCTGACGCTCAATGCCTGGATCATCCTGACGTCCTGGGTGCGTTTCCTGTGCACCACTCGGGAAAATTCCAATCACCTGAGCGAGCAGGCGATCAAGCGTGGCGTGTATCAGGTGCTGGTGCTTGAGGCCGGGTTCGTCACGGACCAGGCTCGCGATGCCGTGAATGCGCTGTACGAAGAGTTTTACGTGCCGTTGGCCCAGGCCCTTGAAGAAGTGCAGTAGGATTTGAAACCGTCTTAGTCACAGGAGCCCGCTATGCCCATTGCGCAACTGATCAGCCCGCAAGCACTGGACCTGAAAAAGGACCAGCCAGGGCTGGTGATTCTGGATTGTCGTTTTGCCCTCGAAGACCCGGACTACGGTCAGCGCAGCTATGCCGAAGGGCATATCGCCGGGGCCAGGTTCGCCGATCTTGAGCGAGACTTGAGCGGGCCGGTGGTCAAGGGTGTGACCGGACGCCATCCGTTGCCCAAGCCTGAAGAGTTGATCGAGCGCCTGCAAGCCTGGGGCATCAACGCCGACAGCGAAGTGGTTTTGTACGACGACGGCCCCGGTGCCTTTGCGGCGCGGGCCTGGTGGTTGCTGGCCTGGTTGGGCAAGCGTGAGGGCGTATTTATCCTCGATGGCGGGCTCAAGGCCTGGCATGCAGCGGGTTTGCCGCTGAGTCTGGATGCGTGCGATACCCTGCGCGGCACTTTCACCGGGGCGCCGGACAGTGCGCTGGTCTTGGGCGCCGAGCAGCTTCAACAGCGTCTCGGCCAACCGGCGCTGACCTTGCTCGATGCCCGCGCCTTGCCGCGCTTCAAAGGCGAAGTCGAACCGATCGACCCGATTGCCGGGCACATCCCCGGCGCACAATGTGCGGCGTTTACCGACAACCTGGGCAGTGACGGGCGCTTCCTGCCGGTCGATCAACTCAAGCTGCGCTTTGCCGCGAAACTGGGCAGTCGCTCACCCAGCGATCTGGTGGCGTATTGCGGTTCGGGTGTGACGGCTTGCCACAACCTGTTTGCGCTGTGCTTGGCGGGTTATCCGCTGGCCTCGTTGTATGCCGGATCGTGGAGCGAATGGATCAACGATCCCGCGCACGGCATTGCAATAGGCGAATAAGCGCACATCACCTGTGGGAGCGGGCTCCCACAGGGTCATAGTTGTTTTGAGATTTCACCGCAACCGGGCACTGCGATACGCCCCGGGCCCAACCCCGTAGACCTGCTTGAACTGTCGACTCAAGTGACTCTGGTCGGCCGCCAGTTCTTCCAGCGAAGGTGGTGCCGCCAATTGCGCTTGCAACAACAGCTCGACCCCGGCCAATGGCGCGGTTTGCCAGAAGCCGATCGACTCGCCCTGATCGGTTTCCATTTCCTACTCGCGGCCCACGGCACTCAGCCACTGCGGGATGCGCCGTTCGAGGTAATAACCTGGATGCCGGAACGAGCCATCGACAAAGCCGACATGCCCACCCTTGGCCTGCAGTTCGAACTGCGTGCAAGCGGACAGTTCTTGCGGTTGCGGCAGGCTATGAGGAAAGACAAAGGGATCGTCAGCCGCGTGGATGATCAAGGTCGGCGTGCGAATTTCGCCAAGGAAATAGCGGCTCGAAGCGCGGCGATAGTAATCCTCGGCATCGACGAAACCATTCAGCGGTGCCGTGACCCTGCCATCGAAATCCCAGAAGGTGCGCATGTTTTCCAGCGAACCCAGCGCCGCCAAAGCCGCCAGTCCCTCTTCGTGCCCGTCATGCTGGAACTGGCGCTGCTTGTTCTTGATGTAAGCCACCATCTCGCGCATGAAATGCGCCTGATAGACCTTAGAAAAACCCTGGCCGATCCGATCCGCGCATTGATCGAGGCGAAACGGCACCGACACCGCCACCGCTCCGAGCACGCCGCTTTCACTGCCGGTTTCGCCCAGGTGCTTGAGCAAGACGTTACCGCCCAGGGAATAGCCGACCGCATACAACGGTGCGAGTGGGCGCTTGGCCCGCAGGTGTTTGATGGCTTCGGCCAAGTCTTCGCTGGCGCCGGAATGGTAGCTGCGAGGCAATAGATTGGGTTCACCGGAGCAGCCACGCCAGTTCAGTGCAACGCTGGCCCAGCCCTGGGCACCGAGTGCTTTCTGCACCCCGGCCACATAAGGCGAATTAGAAGAGCCGGTCAGGCCGTGCAACACCAGCACCAGCGGCGCATTGGCGGTGTGCGGGCCGTGCCAGTCCATATCGAGAAAGTCGCCATCCTCAAGCCACAAGCGTTCGCGCTCGCGTTCGATATGCGTGGTTTTGCGCCACAGCGGTCCCCACAAGGTTTGCAAGTGCGGATTGCCGAGGCCGAAGGCGGGGGTGAAACGTTCAGGCGGATGGGGCACGATTGTTCTCGATGCAGCGGTGCGCAACCGGTGCGCACCTTTTTCAGGCCGATCGGTTAACCGGCGATCTCTGCCATACGTTGCCACAACGCGTAATACACCCGCCCGGATTTCTGCTCCCGGTGCAGGCGCCAGTTGCCTGGCAAGCCAAGGCTCGATGGCGCATTCTCGCTTTCAGTGTAGATCCAGGCCTCGTTGGCCAACCACTGACGTTCCTCCAACAATGCGCAGACGCCGGGCAGCAGGTTCTGGTTGAACGGCGGGTCGAGGAACACCAGGTCGTAAGCCGTTGCTGCCTGGGTTTCCAGGTAGCGCAAGGCATCGGCGGTCTGGATCTGGCCGGTGGTGCAACGCAGCGTGCCCAGATGCTCCTTGATGCTGGCGACCGCAATGTTGCTGGCGTCCAGCGCCTGGCCCATGGCTGCGCCACGGGACAGGGCTTCGAGGAACAGCGCACCGCTGCCGGCGAACGGGTCGAACACTTTGGCCCCGGGCACGTATGGCGCGAGCCAGTTGAACAGGGTTTCACGCACCCGGTCCGGGGTAGGGCGCAGGCCCGGTGCATCAGGGAAGCTCAGTTTCCGGCTGCCCCATTCTCCGCCGATGATGCGCAGTTGGTTCACGCCGTTGTGTACGTTGTGGACAGGTTTTTTTGGACGAGTGGCCATTAATGCTCCGGAACCCCGAGCGGCTGCTCGGCAGGTTTATCAGATGGGGCCGGTAACGGCTTTTGCGGCACGGTCGGGCCAGCGCTGACGACGACCATTTTGTCCGTGCTCAGGTGTTTGTTCAGTGCGGCGTTGACCTGCTCGACAGTCAGGCTCTGGGACTCACGCATAAAGTCATCCAGATAACTCAGCGGCAGGTTGTAGAAACCCATGGCGCCGAGTTGGCCGACAATATCGGCATTGCTGGCGGTGGACAGCGGGAAGCTGCCGGCCAGTTCACGCTTGGCGTCGTCGAGTTCTTTCTCGGTCGGTCCGGTTTTAAGGTAGTCGGCGAGTACGTCCTGCACCAGCTTGAGCGTACCTTCGCTCATCTCGGCGCGGGTTTGCAGGTTGATCATGAACGGGCCGCGAGCCTGCATCGGGGTGAAACCCGAATACACGCCGTACGACAAGCCGCGCTTCTCGCGCACTTCACTCATCAATCGCGTGCCGAAACCACCGCCGCCGAGGATCTGGTTGCCCATGGACAGCGCCGCGTAGTCCGGGTCGTCACGATCGATGCCCAGTTGCGCCAGCAACAGGTTGGTTTGCTTGGACGGAAACTCGATGTGACCGATGCTGGCTTTGGGTTCTTGCGGTTGCGCGATTCTCGCCAGCGCCGGACCTTTCGGCAGCGCACTGGAGACCTGGGCGGCAATGGCTTCGGCTTCGGCGCGGGACAGATCGCCCACCAACGCAATCACCACGTTGCCAGAGGCGTAGGCTTTTTGGTGGAACGCCTTGAGTTGCGCCAGGGTAATCGCGGGAATGGATTTCGCCGTGCCGTCACTGGAATGCGCGTACGGATGGTCGCCGTACAAGCGATTCATCAGTTCCATGCTCGCCAGTTTGCCCGGGTTCTGCTTTTGATACTCGAAGCCCGCCAGCATCTGGTTCTTGATGCGCGCAAAGGAATCGGCCGGGAAGGTTGGTTTGCCGATGACTTCGGAGAACAGCTTCAGCGCAGGCTCGCGTTTGTCTGCGGCGCTGAGGCTGCGCAACGAAGCCAGCGCCATGTCTTTGAATGCGCCGTTGCCGAAGTCGGCACCCAGGCTTTCGAAGCCCTGAGCAATCGCGCCGACATCCTTGCCGGCCACGCCTTCGTTGAGCATGGCGTTAGTCAGCACGGCCAGGCCTGGGGCGTCGCCGTCCTGGCTACTGCCGGCGGCAAAGATCAGGCGCATGTCGAACATTGGCAATTCGCGGGCTTCGACGAACAGCACCTTGGCGCCTTCGGCGGTGTTCCAGGTTTGTACATCGAGGGAGCGGTGGCTTGGGGCCTTGCCGTCCAGTTCAGTCAGCGATTGCAGCTTCTGGCTGGACTTGGCCTTGTCGAGGACTTCGCTGGCCTTGGGGTCCTGGCTTTTCGAAAAATAAAACGCCGCGGACCCGATCAGGGCGACAGCGATCAGGCCGATCAGGGCCAAACGTGGTTTTTTACGCTCACTCATGAGTCGTCTCCGGTGGCAGGACGTGGGCGACGCTGAGACGTTCGCGGGTGAAATACAGCTTGGCGGCTTTCTGAATATCTTCCGGGGTCACGCCTTCGAGGTCGGCGAGTTCGGTGTCCATCAGTTTCCAGGACAGGCCGACGGTTTCCAGTTGGCCAATGGAAGTGGCCTGACTGGTGATCGAATCACGCTCGTAAACCAGGCCCGCTATGACTTGAGCCCTTACGCGCTCCAGTTCTGCAGCGGACGGCGCGGTGGTTTTCAGCTGTTCGAGCAGTTTCCACAGGCCTGCTTCGGCCTGAGCCATGGTTTTCTTTTTCTGGGTGTTGGGCGTCGCCGACAACGTGAACAGGCTGTCGCCACGGGTGTAGGCGTCGTAACTCGACGAGCCGCCGGACACCAGCTCTTCGCCGCGCTCCAGTTGCGTCGGGATGCGTCCGCTGTAACCGCCGTCGAGCAGGGCCGAGATCAGGCGCAAGGCGTTCACCAGGCGTTTGTCCTGGGCGGTGGCGATGCTTGGCACGTTGAAGCCCAGCATCAGGCTCGGCAGTTGGGTCTGCACGTGCAGGGTGATCTGGCGCTCACCCGGCTCGGCCAGTTCCACCGGGATTTTCGCGGGTGGCACGTCGCGTTTGGCGATCGGGCCGAAATAGCGCTGGGCCAGGGCTTTGACTTCGTCCGGGGTCACGTCACCTACCACCACCAGCGTGGCGTTGTTGGGCACATACCAGGATTGATACCAGTGGCGCAGCTCCTCGACCTTCATGCGGTCCAGATCAGCCATCCAGCCGATGGTCGGCGTGTGGTAACCGCTGGCCGGGTAGGCCATGGCCTTGAAGCGTTCGTAGGCCTTTGACATTGGCTTGTCGTCAGTGCGCAGACGACGTTCTTCTTTAATGACTTCGATTTCGCGGGAGAACTCATCGGCCGGCAGGCGCAAATTGGCCATGCGGTCGGCTTCCAGTTCAAAGGCCACGCCCAGACGGTCACGGGCCAGTACTTGATAGTACGCAGTGAAGTCGTCACTGGTGAACGCGTTCTCTTCGGCACCGAGGTCGCGCAGGATCAGCGACGCTTCGCCGGGACCGACTTTCTCACTGCCCTTGAACATCATGTGTTCCAGGGCGTGGGACAAACCGGTCTGGCCTGGCGTTTCGTAGCTTGAACCGACCTTGTACCAGACTTGGGAAACCACCACGGGCGCACGATGGTCTTCGCGCACAACCACCTTCAAACCGTTGTCGAGGGTGAATTCGTGGGTGGGTTGTGGGTCGGCGGCCAGGGCCGAGAGGGGCAGACAAACTGTGCTGAGCAGCAGGCCTGCAGCGCGGCGGGCTAGAGCATTCATTCGTTTTTAAACCTGTTGGGCTGCCCGCTTGGTCTTAGCGTCGGCGGGCGAGAGGGTGCTAGGATACTGGTCCGTTTTACTGGCGGCCACGCCTATCAGGCCTTTGATCGGCCGGAAGGTTGCATGGGTTACCTGCGGAAGCTTTGAATTTGTCAGCTAAACTCAGCGTTTTCGCCGACGATGCCGTTCCAGTCCTTCGTATTAGTCGACCTTTGAAGTGCCGTGGGCACTTCGACAAAATGTTGCGCGTGAACAAGCTGGGTCAATCGCAGTCTGTTCTGCATCGAATATTTATTTGCCGGGGCGCCCTTTGGCGCGTCGCTACCGTGAGATAGCCGTCCTCCATGTTTGGTTCCAACGACGACAAGAAGACCCCAGCTGCGGCTGGCGAGAAGAAAAGCCTGTTCGGATGGCTGCGCAAAAAGCCGCAGGAACCCGTCGTCGAACAGCCACAACCACTTCCTGAGCCAACTCCCGCGCCGGTTCCGGTTATAGAAGAAGAGCTCGCACCGATAGTCCTGCCGATCGCCGAGCCAGTGTTGCAGCCGGTGGCCGAGGCCGAGCCCGATCTGGTCGCCGAAGCCGTGACCCAGGTGCCGCTGGCGCCCATCGCCGAGCCTTGGCTGACATTGCCCGTGGCCGAAGAGCCGGTGGCGTTGGTTGCAGACGAGTTGGCTCCGCACGTTACCCCGCCGATTCCAGCACCGACTGCTTTTGCGCCCGAGCCTGTTCAGGTTCCGGTGGTTGAGCCAGTTGTAACGCCGGTCGTGGTGGCTGAGCCTGCGCCGGTTGTGCCGCCTGCTCCGCAGCCTGTTGCGCCTGTATTTGTTGCTCCGGCTCCTGCGCCGACGCCTGCACCTGTGGTCGTTCCAGCAGTTGCCGCGCCTGTCGCTCCGGTTGAAACGCCGGCCGAAACCAAAGCCGGCTTCTTCGCCCGCCTCAAGCAAGGTCTGTCCAAGACCAGCGCCACCATTGGCGAAGGCATGGCCGCCCTGTTCCTGGGCAAGAAGATCATCGATGACGAGCTGCTCGAAGACATCGAAACCCGCTTGCTGACCGCCGACGTTGGCGTCGAAGCCACCTCGGTGATCATTCAGCGCCTGACCCAGAAAGTCGCGCGCAAAGAGTTGGCCGATGCCGACGCACTCTACAAATCCCTGCAAGCTGAACTCGCGGCGATGCTCAAGCCTGTCGAGCAGCCGCTGAAAATCACCTCGCAAAACAAACCGTTCGTGATTCTGGTGGTTGGCGTCAACGGCGCCGGCAAGACCACCACCATCGGCAAGCTGGCGAAGAAGCTGCAGCTCGAAGGCAAGAAAGTCATGCTGGCGGCCGGCGATACCTTCCGCGCCGCAGCGGTCGAGCAATTGCAGGTCTGGGGTGAGCGCAACAAGATCCCGGTCATCGCCCAGCACACCGGCGCCGACTCCGCTTCGGTTATCTTCGACGCCGTGCAAGCCGCCAAGGCCCGAGGCATTGATGTGCTGATCGCCGACACCGCCGGTCGCCTGCACACCAAAGACAATTTGATGGAAGAGTTGAAGAAGGTTCGCCGGGTCATCAGCAAGCTAGACGCCGATGCGCCGCACGAAGTGCTGCTGGTGCTTGACGCCGGGACCGGGCAGAACGCTATCAGCCAGGCCAAGCAATTCAACCAGACCGTCGAACTGACCGGCCTGGCGTTGACCAAGCTCGATGGCACGGCCAAGGGTGGGGTGATTTTCGCCCTGGCCAAGCAGTTTGGCCTGCCGATTCGCTATATCGGCGTCGGTGAAGGCATCGATGATTTGCGAACTTTTGAAGCAGAACCCTTTGTCCAGGCACTGTTTGCCGAGCGGGAGCGTTCATGATTCGTTTCGAACAGGTCGGTAAACGCTACCCGAACGGTCACGTCGGCTTGCATGAGCTGAGCTTTCGAGTCCGTCGGGGCGAATTCTTGTTTGTGACCGGCCATTCCGGCGCCGGTAAAAGCACGTTGTTGCGCCTGCTGCTGGCGATGGAGCGTCCGACCACTGGCAAATTGCTGCTGGCCGGCCAGGACCTCGCCACCATCAGCAATGCGCAGATTCCCTACCTGCGCCGGCAGATCGGCGTGGTGTTCCAGAACCACCAATTGCTGTTCGATCGCACGGTGTTCAATAACGTCGCGTTGCCATTGCAGATCCTTGGCTTGTCGAAGGCCGAAATCGTCAAGCGCGTGGATTCGGCGCTTGAGCGCGTGGCGCTGTCGGACAAAACCGATCTGTACCCCGGCGACCTGTCGACTGGCCAGCAGCAGCGCGTCGGCATTGCCCGCGCCATCGTTCACCGCCCGGCCTTGCTGCTGGCGGATGAGCCGACCGGTAACCTCGACCCGCGTTTGGCGGCCGAGATCATGGGCGTGTTCGAAGACATCAACCGCTTGGGCACCAGCGTGTTGATCGCCAGTCACGACCTGGCACTGATCGCCCGTATGCGTCATCGCATGCTGACCCTGCAGCGCGGCCGATTGATCGGCGACGGGGAGGCTGGCGTATGAGTGCGACACGCAGCCCCAAGGTTTCCGAACGCGTTGCCCCGAAGGCCGCCGATCCGCAACCGCAGAAGAAAAAGCGCGACGATGACGACGGCCCGGACTTCGCTACGCTGTTTCGTGCCTGGGTCGAAAGCCATCGCGCCAGTCTGCTGGACAGCTTGCGCCGTCTGGGCAAACAGCCGATTGGCAGCTTTTTCACCTGCATGGTGATGGCGGTTGCCCTGAGCTTGCCAATGGGCCTGTCACTTTTGCTGAGTAACGTCGAGCGCTTGGGCGGATCCTGGCAGCGTGCGGCGCAGATTTCGTTGTACCTGAAAATCGAGGCCAGCCCTGCCGAGGGCGAGTCGTTGCGAGAGCAGATCAAAGGCATGCCCGGTGTCGCGGATGCTGAATATGTCGGTCGCGATCAGGCCCTGGAAGAGTTCCAGCAACAGTCCGGTCTGGGCGAAGCGCTCAAGGAACTGCCGGAAAACCCGCTGCCCGGCGTGGTGCTGGTGACCCCTAAAGAGGTCGACAAGCCGACCCTTGAAGCATTACGACAAAAACTTTCCGAGCTGCCGAAGGTACAACAGGCGCAACTTGATCTAGTCTGGGTCGAGCGTCTGGCAGCTATCCTGAAGCTGGGTGACCGTTTTGTCTTCGGTCTGACCGTGCTTCTGGTTTCTGCATTACTTTTGGTGATAGGCAATACCATTCGTCTTCATATTGAAAACCGCCGCACAGAGATAGAAGTGATTAAACTCGTCGGTGGCACTGACAGCTATGTGCGCAGGCCCTTTCTGTATATGGGTGCGTTGTATGGCTTCGGTGCGGGGATACTTTCCTGGGGCGTATTGGCGTTTGGGCTGAACTGGCTCAACGAAGCGGTGGTCGGACTGGCCGGTTTGTATGGCAGCAATTTTGCGCTGGCCGGCGTGCCGGTTGCCGACGGTCTGTCTCTCTTGCTTGGCGCGGTGCTGTTGGGGTATATCGGTGCATGGATTGCAGTCGCACGCCACCTGAGGGAGCTTGCGCCTAAGTAGTATCATTTTGCTCGTATTGACCTTTCAGCGTTTATGGGAACTTGTCTTTCGGTTTCCGGTCAATTTTCGCAGTGCTGAACTGCACGAGTTTGTAAGTCGGAGGTTTTTTCGTATGACCAATTCTTTGCAACCTGCATATGCTCTGGTCCCGGGTGCGAACCTGGAGGCCTACGTGCACACCGTCAACAGCATTCCATTGCTGACGCCGGAGCAGGAGCGTGAACTGGCCGAGAGTCTCTATTATGAGCAGGATTTGGGGGCGGCTCGGCAGATGGTGCTCGCCCACCTGCGTTTTGTTGTACATATCGCCCGTAGCTATTCCGGTTACGGCCTGGCTCAGGCTGACCTGATCCAGGAAGGCAACGTCGGCCTGATGAAGGCCGTGAAGCGCTTCAACCCGGAAATGGGTGTGCGCCTGGTGTCGTTCGCTGTGCACTGGATCAAGGCGGAAATTCACGAGTTCATCCTGCGCAACTGGCGCATTGTGAAAGTCGCGACCACCAAGGCCCAGCGCAAGCTGTTCTTCAACCTGCGCAGCCAGAAGAAACGTCTGGCGTGGCTGAACAACGAGGAAGTCCACCGTGTGGCGGAAAGCCTCGGTGTAGAGCCTCGGGAAGTGCGCGAGATGGAAAGTCGCCTGACCGGCCATGACATGGCCTTCGACCCGGCTGCGGAAGCAGACGACGACAGCGCTTTCCAGTCGCCGGCCAACTATCTGGAAGACCACCGGTACGACCCGGCCCGTCAACTGGAAGATGCCGACTGGAGCGACAACTCCAATCACAACCTGCACGAAGCGCTCGAAGTGCTGGACGACCGCAGCCGTGACATTCTCTACCAGCGCTGGTTGGCTGAAGAGAAAGCCACGCTGCACGACCTGGCGCAGAAGTACAACGTGTCGGCCGAGCGTATTCGTCAGCTTGAGAAGAGCGCGATGAACAAGCTCAAGTTGTCGATCGCGGCCTGACCTGCGAACCGGCAATAAAAAACGCCCCGATCATTGATCGGGGCGTTTTTGTTTGTGCACGGATTTAAGCCTCGCCCTGGCCCACAGGGGATTTGCGGTGTTATTGATCCCAGGGCGCCCGCCGCGAATTGTTGAGCTCCAGCAGATAGCTTTCGCCACCCAACTGACTCATCTGCTGCCGAATCCACCCAGCCCGGCGTGCAACATAGCTGGTCGGATGGCTTGCGCTCCACACTCGCGGGTTTGGCAGTACGGCGGCCAGCAAGCTTGACTGTTGGCGGCTGAGACCTTTAGCGCTTACACCAAAGTGATGCCGGGCCGCTGCTTCGGCGCCAAATACCCCGTCGTCCCACTCGACGCTGTTCAGATACACCTCAAGAATTCGCTGCTTGGGCCAGAACACTTCGATCAGCCCGGTAAACCAAGCTTCCAGGCCTTTACGCAGCCAGCTGCGGCCGGACCACAGAAACAGGTTCTTCGATACTTGCTGGCTTAAGGTACTGGCGCCACGAATCGATCCGCCGAGTTCGTTGTGGGCCAGTGCAGCCTGGATCGCGCCCAAATCAAAACCCCAATGCTCCGGGAATTTCTGATCCTCGCCGGCAATCACCGCGACTTTCAGGTCATCGGAGATCTCATCCCAAGGCTTCCAGGTGCGTTGCAGATCGATGGGTTCGCCGTCGAACCAGGATTCGACCTTGCGTTCGACCATCAGCGCCGTTCCCGGCGGTGGCACAACACGAAAAATCAGGACCAGCAATATGCTGCCGCCCGCGAACCACAGCAGGGCTTTGGTGAATCGTCGCAAAAATAAACGCAGCATAGAGATGGCTTGGCCGAACCCGTTGAGCGGGCCATTATACAGACCCTGTTGATCGAGTCTGACTGGAGTTCTTCATGCTGCGTGGCTTTTTGATGCTGGCCGCTTTCTTCGGCTTCACCGGCGTTGCCCTTGGCGCGTTCGCTGCCCATGGCCTGAAAAACCGTCTGACCCCTGAATACCTGGCGATTTTCCATACAGGCGTCACCTACCAACTGGTGCACACCCTGGCATTGCTGGGCGTTGCGCTCCTGGCCACGCAGATACCGGGGCGCCTGATCACTTGGGCCGGCGCATCCTTTGCCATCGGCATCCTGCTGTTTTCCGGCAGCTTGTATCTGCTGACGATCACGGGCGTGAGCAAGCTTGGCATCGTCACGCCTTTCGGTGGTCTCGCGTTTCTCGCGGGCTGGATTTGCTTGGGGCTTGCCGCTTGGCGCTTGGGCTGACTTAAGGGCTTGGGTCGCCAAGACTGATCGGGCTAGAATGCCAGCCCCTAAAAATGATGGCGGCATTCGGTATGCGCATTCAGTTGAACGGCGAATCCCTTGAACTGCCCGACGGTGAAACCGTTGCGGCCCTGCTGACCCGTCTGGAACTGACCGGACGCCGGGTGGCTGTCGAACTCAATCTGGATATCGTCCCGCGCAGCCAGCATGCCGACACCACTCTGAACGACGGCGACAGTGTCGAAGTCGTGCACGCCATCGGCGGCGGCTAGTCGCCTGGCCCGCGAGGGCACAGAATTCTGCAAGAACCTCACCCCTACAGAGGATTTCCCATGAGCATCGTTCGTAGCGACAAGCCTTTCGTCCTGGCCGGTCGTACTTACCAGTCGCGTTTGCTGGTTGGTACCGGCAAGTACCGCGACATGGAAGAGACCCGCCTGGCCATCGAGGCCTCGGGCGCCGAGATCGTCACATTCGCCGTGCGCCGCACCAACCTCGGCCAGAACCCGGGCGAACCGAACCTGCTTGAAGTCCTGTCGCCGGATCGCTACACCTTCCTGCCGAACACCGCCGGCTGCTTCGACGCTACCGAGGCCGTGCGCACCTGCCGCCTGGCCCGCGAACTGCTCGGTGGCCACAACCTGGTGAAGCTGGAAGTGCTGGCGGACCAGAAAACCCTGTTCCCCAACGTGATCGAAACCCTCAAGGCCGCCGAAGTGCTGGTCAAGGAAGGCTTCGACGTGATGGTTTACACCAGCGATGACCCGATCATTGCCCGTCAACTGGCGGAAATCGGTGTTATCGCGGTGATGCCGCTGGCCGGTCTGATTGGTACGGGCCTGGGGATCTGCAACCCGTACAACCTGCAGATCATCCTCGAAGAAGCCAAGATTCCCGTGCTGGTCGACGCCGGTGTCGGTACGGCTTCCGACGCGACCATCGCCATGGAACTGGGTTGCGAAGCGGTGCTGATGAACTCGGCCATCGCCCATGCCCAGCAGCCGATCATGATGGCCGAAGCAATGAAACACGCCATCGTCGCGGGCCGCCTGGCCTACCTCGCCGGCCGCATGCCGAAAAAACTCTATGCCAGCGCCTCTTCGCCGCTGGATGGTCTGATCAAGTAAGAGCCATTGATGACTGAATCAAACGACACGCCAATCCAGACGGAAGAAGGCGACGAGCGCCAACACCGCCGTATCAAGAGTTTCGTGATGCGCGCCGGGCGCATGACCGAAGGCCAGCAAAAAGGCCTGGAGCAGGGCACGCCGCTGTTTGTCCTGCCATTGGCCGATGCGCCGGTGGACTTCGACCAGGTGTTCGGCCGTTCGGCGCCACGCTCCCTGGAAATCGGTTTCGGCATGGGCCATTCGCTGCTTGAAATGGCCGCAGCCTCGCCGGAACAGGATTTCATTGGTGTGGAAGTTCACCGTCCGGGTGTTGGCGCGCTGCTCAACGGCGTGCTGACCCAGGGCCTGACCAACCTGCGAGTCTACGATTGCGACGCGATCGAAGTGCTCAACCGTTGTATCGCCGACAACAGCCTCGATCGCCTGATGCTGTTTTTCCCGGACCCGTGGCACAAGAGCCGTCACCACAAGCGTCGTATCGTTCAGGCGTCGTTCGCTGAACTGGTACGCAGCAAGTTGAAAGTGGGCGGCATTCTGCACATGGCCACTGACTGGGAACCGTACGCCGAGTACATGCTGGAAGTGATGAGCGTTGCGCCGGGTTATCGTAACCTGGCCGAAGACGGCAAGTGCGTCCCGCGCCCGACCGAACGCCCGATCACCAAGTTCGAACGCCGCGGCGAACGTCTTGGGCATGGCGTGTGGGATTTGAAGTTCGAAAAGCAGTCCTAAGTACAACGCAATACTCAATGTGGGAGCGGGCTTGCCCGCGATAGCGCTCTAACACTCAACATCGATGTTGAATGTTATGGCCTCATCGCGGGCAAGCTCGCTCCCACATTTGTTTTGTGTGGCGTTCAAGATCGGTGTCTATCCGCCGACATCTGTACTTCGCCACTCGTAAAGGAAGACAAAGTTTGAGATTCGTCCTCACCTGCACATTGTTGTTAAGTTTTCTGTCCTCGACAGTCTTCGCGGCGACTACTACCAGTCTCCCCGCCATATCCCCAGACGACTATTTTGAGCTGGCCCGGCAGAAGTCGGAACAGCTCAAGCAGATATCGGTTGAGTTAGTGAAGCTGGAGGCCAGCGGAAAGCTTGATCCCAAGAACCTGCCCGAGGCGATGAAAGACACGCAAGCCGCGATTTTGGCATTCAAACATGACCTGAAGATGGCGTCCGAAGGCGGTCACACCGTTGCGACGTACTTGCTGGCCAATATCGACAGCAAGTTTGGTCCATCTGATGAAGAACGAAAGCAATTCTGCGAGCCATTGCAAAAGGCGATGGATCAAGGCTTGCTGGCGGCGGCCGTGGCATATCACCATCAATGTGATCAGGCCTACATGCGGTTTGATTTCAGGAACCCTGGTCACTTGAAGTATCTGGATGACCTGCAACAGATGGTTCAGCGAGTGGACGGTAATCGTGACTACTACCCACTGCCAGCGAAGCGGTCGTTCTGTTTCCAGGATTTACGCGCAGAGTTGACGGCTGAAAGAACGCTTGCCGCGATACAGGCACGCAATGACGCAATGTTGCTGACCTATGATCAGTACCGGGCAGAGGCTTATTACATACTGGCGGCCACACGTCTGAATGAAAAAAATCAACCTGATAGTCAGAACCTGGCCTATCTGAATCAGGCACTGGCGTTAGGTTGCAAAGACCCTCTGACACTCAAGGGCTACTACGAAAAGGAATTCGGCCCTCAAGCTTCCAAATAGAAGTGCCGGCTTAGCGGCGGTCAGCGACCACGCCGATCAGCACCAGCACCACCAACAACACTGGCGCCAGGCTGTAGTTGTTGAACTGGCTCAGGCCTTTGATGATCCACGGCGTGGCGTAGATCAGTGCGACGCCGCTGCCGACCATGCACAGCAGGGCCATTAGCGGGACGCGCAAGGCGCCGGCGATGCTGCCCAGGCGTTGGTCGACCCAGCCTTTGATGTCGGCGCCGAACAGCACCAGCAGGCAGCCCACCAGCGCCAGGGCGATTTCCGACAGGTTGCTACGGCTCCAGCGGGACGCGGTGGCGAGCAGGTCGAGGATCAAATCCATTGGTTTTCCCTTAAGGCTGAAATCAGCTCAGAAATGTCTGCAGCAAGTCATTGAGAAACAGCTGTCCGCGATCTGTCGCCGCCAGACGTGACGGTTCGACCTGCAACAGGCCACTTTGTTCGGCTTCGCGGCGGCCTTCGGCGAGGCTCTCCAGGCTCAGCCCGGTGCGCTGCGGATACAACTGCGACTCGACGCCCTCGGTGAGGCGTAAGGCGTTCATCAGGAACTCAAACGGCAGCTCGTCATTGGCCAACGCTTTCTCGCCAGCCTTGAAGCTTTTGGCAGGATTGAGGTAATCCTTCGGCAAGCGCGTCTTCCAGGTGCGCACAATGCGCCCGTCCGGATGGCTGAGTTTGCCGTGGGCGCCAGCGCCGATGCCGATGAAGTCGCCGAAGCTCCAGTAATTGAGGTTGTGTCGTGCCGCACGACCGGGCTGGGCATAGGCCGATACTTCGTATTGCGCGTAACCGTGTTCAGCGAGCAGGGCTTGGCCGGCTTCCTGAATGTCCCACAGCGTGTCGTCTTCCGGCAGCGTTGGCGGCTGGTTCCAGAACACCGTGTTCGGCTCCAGCGTCAGCTGATACCAGGATAGGTGCGTCGGCTTCAGGGCGATGGCCTGGCGCAGGTCACTCAGGGCGTCCTCCAGCGATTGATCGGGCAAGCCGTGCATCAGGTCCAGGTTGAAGTTGTCGAACCCGGCCTGACGCGCCATGCCGGCGGCACGCACTGCTTCGTCGCCATTATGAATACGGCCCAGAGCTTTGAGTTTCTCTTCCTGGAAGCTCTGGATGCCGATCGACAGGCGATTGATGCCCAGCGCGCGGTAGGCGACGAACTTCTCTTGCTCAAACGTTCCCGGATTCGCTTCCAGAGTGATTTCGATGTTGCTGGCAAATGGAATGCGCTGCTCCACGCCCCTGAGCAAACGCCCCAAGGCATCGGCGCTAAACAGGCTTGGCGTGCCGCCACCGAAGAAGATCGAGCTCAGTTCGCGGCCGTAAACGGCGTGAAGGTCTTGATCGAGGTCGGCCAGCAGCGCGTCGACATACTCTTCTTCCGGCAGCACTGGGCTCGCGGTGTGAGAGTTGAAGTCGCAATAAGGGCATTTGCGCACACACCACGGGATGTGGATGTACAACGCCAGGGGCGGCAGCACGGGGAGCGCGGCCCGAGGCGATTGGGCGGCACCGCCGAAGATCAGCGGCGACGCGGAGGAATCGTGGGTCATTTCAAGCCCAGACGCTGGCGCAGCAGATCCATTGCACGGGCGCGGTGGCTGATGAGGTTCTTGTCGCTCGGGCTCAACTCGGCGCTCGAGCAATCGCGCTCCGGCACCCAGAACAGCGGATCGTAACCAAAACCATGTTCGCCACTGGCCTGGGTCAGGATGCGCCCGTGCCACAAGCCTTCGCAGAGGATCGGCAACGGGTCATCGGCGTGACGCACCAGCGCCAGCACACAGACGAACTGCGCGCCGCGCTCGGCTTGCGGGACGTCTTTCAACGCGTCGAGCAATTTGGCGTTGTTCGCTGCATCGCCTTTGCCATCGGCATAACGAGCGGAATAGATGCCCGGCGCACCGCCAAGGAAATCCACCGCCAGCCCTGAATCGTCGGCCAATGCCGGTAATCCGGAAATGCGCGCGGCGTTGCGGGCCTTGAGGATGGCGTTCTCGACAAACGACAAGCCGGTTTCTTCAGGCTCGACGCTGCTGAACTCGCCGATCGAGCGCAGTTGCACCGATTCGCCGAGCATGGCCTGGAGTTCCTTGAGTTTGCCGGCGTTGTGGCTGGCCAGTACGAGTTGCGTGAAGTTGATCATTCGCCGGGGAAGAGCTCTTGGTTGAAATTGATGGTGTTGATTTTGTCACCGTTCTGCACCTTGATTTCGAAGGTGCGGATTTCCTGCTGGTCCACCGGGTATTGAGCGATGTAGTAAATCGCGCCCTGTTCGGTGATCTGTTTGAAGTTCAACGGTACGGTCTGGCTGGTCAGGTCTTTGACCGTGCCGGTCACCGAAGCCACCAATGGCTTGCCGTCCTTGATCACGGAGACATTGATCACGCCCTGATTCTTGCTGCGGATCAGCTGCGCCGCTTTGGCGATGTCCGGGGTCAGGTACGTGGAGTTGAAGGTGTTGTAGTGCACCGTCGTGTCGCCGAAGGTTTCCTGGCGTTCGCCCTTGATGACGTCAGCGGCCATGGCGGTGACGCTCAGGCAGGCAGTAAGTACAAACAGCGCTAGACGACCCATGATCGTTCTCCTCGAAGTGTCGTGACTCAGACCGCGACCTTGTGGTCTTGCAGCCCGGGGCTGCTGACGCGGTAAATACCGATTTCACCTAATAGATTAGGCCATAGCTTACTGGCCCACCCGTGACGGTGCTGTTGATCCACGGCAAGCCGATCAATGACCTTGGCTTCACGTTCGCGGCATAACGCTTCAAAGTCTTCGAAGGTGCAAAAGTGGATGTTCGGCGTGTTGTACCAGGTGTACGGCAGGAACTCGGACACCGGCATCCGGCCCTTGCTCGCCAGGTACCAGCGGCAGCGCCAGTGACCGAAGTTGGGGAAGGTGATGATGCACTGGCGCCCGACGCGCAGCATTTCGTCGAGGATCTTGTCCGGGTAATGCACGGCTTGCAGCGCCTGGGTCATGACCACGATGTCAAAGCTGTTGCTGGCGAAGTTGCCCAGGCCCTTGTCCAGGTCCTGCTCGATCACGTTGATGCCCTTGGCCACGCACTCGGCAATGTTGTCCGGGTCGTTTTCCAGGCCATAGCCGGTGACTTGCTTGTGGTCGCGCAACCAGGTCAGCAACTCGCCGTCACCGCAACCGAGGTCGAGCACGCGGCTGCCGGCGGGGATCCATTCCTGGATGATTTCCAGATCGGCTCTCATGTCTTCCTCAAAGCGAAATACGGTTCATGTAATTGCGGAAGGCCTGCAAGTAACGCGGGATCGGAATCAGGAAGGCGTCGTGGCCTTGCGGAGCGTCGATCTCGAGGTAGCAGACGTCTTTCTTGGCCGCCATCAGCGCGTCCACCAGTTCCCGCGAGCGGGCAGGGGAGAAGCGCCAGTCGGTGGTGAAGGACATCACGCAGAACTTGGCCTGGGCGTTGGCGAAGGTTTTCGCCAGGTCATCGTCGAAATTGGCCGCCGGGTCGAAATAGTCCAGCGCCTTGGTCATCAACAAGTACGTGTTGGCATCGAAACGCCCGGAAAACTCTTCGCCCTGATAGCGCAGGTAGCTTTCGACCTGGAACTCGACGCTGTGGAAGTCGTAGTTGAGCTTCTCGCTTTTGAGCCCGCGGCCGAATTTCTCGCCCATCGAGTCATCCGACAGGTACGTGATGTGGCCGACCATCCGCGCAAGCATCAAGCCTCGCTTGGGGATCACGCCCGCTTCCTGGAACGAACCGCCGTGAAAGTCGGGGTCGGTGAGGATCGCCTGGCGTGCGACTTCGTTGAAGGCGATGTTCTGCGCCGACAACTTGGGCGCCGAGGCAATGGCCAGGCAATGGCGAATGCGATCGGGGTAAGTGATGCTCCATTGCATCGCCTGCATGCCGCCGAGACTGCCGCCAATCACGGCAGCCCACTGGCTGATGCCGATGCGATCGGCCAGACGCGCCTGACTGTGCACCCAGTCTTCCACGGTCAGCACCGGGAAGTCGGCGCCGAAGGGCTTGCCGGTTTCTGGATTGATGCTGCTCGGGCCGGTGGAACCGTTGCAACCGCCGAGGTTGTTCAGGCTGACCACGAAGAATTTGTTGGTGTCGATCGGCTTGCCGGGACCGATGCAGCTGTCCCACCAACCGGGTTTGCGGTCGTCGGGGCTGTGGAAGCCTGCCGCGTGATGGTGGCCCGACAAGGCGTGGCAAATCAGCACGGCGTTGCTCGCCGAGGCGTTCAGCGTGCCGTAGGTCTCGTAAATCAGGTCGTAGGCTGGAAGCGAACGGCCACAGGCCAAGGCCAGGGGCTCGCTGAAGTGCGCCACTTGCGGCGTCACCAGACCAACAGAATCGGCGGGAAAGGCAGTTGGCATCGACCCTGCTCTCGTTGAAATGAGGCGTAAGTCTAAAGACCGCTGCCCCGAGCAGCAAGCGACTACCCATGATCGTTTTTTGATCGTTCCCACGCGGAGCGTTGGATCTGTCAGGGTCGGGTCAAGTCAGGCAAATCCGGCAGATTCTTCGGCGAACAGATCCGCACCCGCTTCTGCCGGTTCAACTCGCCGCTGATCAAGCTGACCTGGCTCTTGGAGACCCCAAACGCCTTGGCCAGAAACGCCATCAAATACGCATTGGCCTTGCCTTCAACGGGCGGCGCGGTCAGGCGGATTTTCAGGCGATCGCCGTGCAGCCCGCAGAATTCATCGCTGCGGGCCGCCGGTTGCAGGTGACATTCCAGAATCAGATCATCACCGTCCCAACGGAAGTAGCTCATCAGATCAGGCCGAGCAGCCCCTGTGGCATGAAGGCAAAGTACGCCAGGCGTGGGATCAGCCAGCTTTGCAGCAACTGGATCGCGATAAACGCAAAGATCGGCGAAATATCGAGGCCGCCCAGGTTTGGAATGATCCGACGGAACGGGGCAAGTACCGGTTCAGTAATCTGCGCGACCAGCTCAGCACCGGGATTGTGGCTGCCCGGAGCGACCCAGGACAGAATCACGCTGATGATCATGGCGTAGAAAATAATGTTCAGGAACAGCGAGAACAGCGCGATCAGTGCCCAAGGTATCAGCAGCACCCAATCGACCATGAAACCTTTAAGGAACAGGATGACCGCGATCAACAGCATTTGAATGATCAACGCCAGCACCAGCGACGACATGTCCAGCCCGAACATGCTCGGGATGACCCGGCGCAGAGGCTTGAGCAGCGGTTGAGTGGCTTTGACGATGAACTGGCAGAGCGGGTTGTAGAAGTTCGCCCGAACCAGTTGCAGGATGAAGCGCATCAGCACGATCAGCAGGTACAGGCTGCCTAAGGTTTTAATGATGAAAACGGCAGCGTCATTGAGTCCGAGCATCTTTGATTCCTTTATAAGAGCTGATTAGCGACCGAGTTGCTCAGCCATCTCGGCCGAGCGATGTGCGGCGGCGCCGAGTGCTTTTTCAACCAGCGCTTCGAAGCCGTCGGCCTGGAATGACTTGATTGCAGCTTCCGTGGTGCCCGCTGGCGAAGTTACGCGACGGCGCAGTTCGGCAGCATCGACATCGCTGGCGACAGCCATTTGAGCGGCGCCCAGCGCGGTTTGCAGGGTCAGTTGGGCGGCGATGTCCGCTGGCAGGCCGAGTTTCACGCCGGCAGCGGTCATGGCTTCGATCAGCAGGAAGAAGTACGCAGGGCCCGAGCCGGAAACGGCGGTGACTGCGTCCAGTTGCTGCTCTTCGTCCAGCCACAGGGCAACGCCCACGGCCGACAGCAACTCTTGAGCCTGCTGGCGTTGTTCAGCATTAACTTCGGCGGTGGCAAACAATCCGCTCACGCCTTGGCGCAGCAGCGCCGGAGTATTGGGCATGCAACGCACGATCGGCTGGGCGCCGAGCCAGGTGTTCATGCTGGCGCAGGTGATGCCCGCGGCAATAGAGACCACCATTTGATTCGGCTTGAGGTTTGGACGAATCGCTTCGCACACTGCCTTCATTGCCTGGGGTTTGACCGCCAGCACGACCACGTCTGCGCCCTGGATGGCATCGGCGTTGTCGGCAAATACTTCGATACCGTGTTCGGCGCTGACTTTGGCGCGGGTTTCGGCACCCGGATCGCTGGCGCGAATCTGCGCGGCGTCCAGACCCTTGGCGCGCAGGCCGCCGATCAGGCTGGCGGCCATGTTGCCGGCACCGATAAAGGCAATACGTGTCTTGCTCATGTCAGGTCCTTATAGAGAGGTGTGTCGGCCATGGTTCAAGGCTGACTGTAGTCGCGGGCGCCAAACAAGGCCGTACCGATGCGGACCCAGGTGGCGCCCATGGCGATGGCCGACTCAAGGTCGTGGCTCATGCCCATGGAAAGTGTGTCGAGCGGCAGGTTCAGGCTGGCTTGCGTGCTTTTGATCAAGTCGCGCACGGCAGCAAACGCGGCATCCTGGGCGGCGCGATCTTCGGTCGGCTCGGGGATCGCCATCAATCCGCGCAACGTGATGCGCGGCAGTTCGCTGATGGCCTTGGCGAGAGCGGGCAGATCGGCCGGCGTGCAGCCGGACTTGCTGGCTTCACCGCTGACGTTGACCTGGATGCAGATGTTCAGTGGTGGCAAATCGGCAGGACGTTGTTCGGACAGGCGTTGTGCGATTTTCAAACGATCCACGGAATGCACCCAGGCGAAGTGCTCGGCGATAGCACGAGTCTTGTTCGATTGAATGGGGCCGATGAAGTGCCAGATCAAGGGCAGGTCGGCCAGTTCGAGCTGTTTGCCCAAGGCTTCCTGCAGGTAGTTCTCGCCAAAGTCGCGCAGGCCGGCGGCATACGCCTCGCGCAGGGCCTCGGCGGGCTTGGTCTTGCTTACGGCCAGCAACTGGACGCTGTGCTCGTCGCGGTGGGCGGCGAGGGCGGCGGCACGGATGCGTGAACTAACCAGGGCTATGTTGTCTGCTATCGTGGACATTCAAGAGGCGCCAGCGGGTCTGAGGTTGGCGGCATTCTACTGGAATTGAGGAGCGCTATGGATATCACTGAGCTGCTGGCCTTCAGCGCTAAACAGGGCGCGTCCGACTTGCACCTGTCTGCCGGCCTGCCACCGATGATTCGCGTCGACGGCGATGTGCGGCGCATCAACCTGCCGGCCCTGGACCACAAGCAGGTGCACGAGCTGATCTACGACATCATGAACGACACCCAGCGGGTGGACTTCGAGAAACACCTGGAAACCGACTTTTCCTTTGAAGTGCCCGGCGTCGCGCGCTTTCGGGTTAACGCCTTCAACCAGAATCGCGGTGCTGGCGCAGTGTTCCGGACCATTCCGTCGAAGGTCCTGAGCATGGACGAGCTGGGCATGGGCGAAGTGTTTCGCAAGATTACCGAGGCGCCTCGTGGGCTGGTGCTGGTCACCGGCCCGACCGGCTCCGGCAAATCCACCACCCTGGCGGCGATGATCGATTACCTGAACAACCATCGGCATCACCATATCCTGACCATCGAGGACCCGATCGAGTTCGTCCATGAATCACGCAAATGCCTGATCAACCAGCGCGAAGTTCATCGCGACACCCGCAGCTTCGCCACGGCCCTGCGCTCGGCATTGCGTGAGGACCCGGACGTGATTCTGGTGGGGGAAATGCGTGACCTGGAAACCATTCGCCTGGCGCTGACGGCTGCCGAGACCGGCCACTTGGTGTTCGGCACGCTGCACACCACATCAGCGGCGAAAACCATCGACCGGGTCGTGGATGTATTTCCGGGCGATGAGAAGTCGATGGTGCGTTCGATGCTGTCCGAGTCGTTGTTGGCGGTGGTGTCGCAGACACTGATCAAGAAAATCGGCGGCGGGCGGATTGCGGCGCACGAAATTATGCTCGGAACGTCGGCGATCCGTAACCTGATCCGCGAAGACAAGGTGGCGCAGATGTACTCGTCGATTCAGACCGGAGGGTCGCTAGGCATGCAGACGCTGGATATGTGCCTGAAGGATCTGGTGACCAAGGGCGTGATCAGCCGCGAGCATGCGCGGGAGAAGGCGCGCTCGCCGGATAACTTCTGATCAAAAAAAATCCCGGGTCAGGCCCGGGATTTCAATTCAGCGCTGAACGACGCGCATCTGATTCGGTTCTTTAGGCAGAACCCGCTTGGCAACCACGTAGTGGCTTTCCCAGTACGGCTTCTTCAGGGTGTCGATAGTGACCGACTTGCCACGACGCGGCGCGTGGATGAAGCGGTCGTTGCCCAGGTAAATGGCGACGTGATTGACCCGACGGCTCTTGATGTTGAAGAAGATCAGGTCGCCTGGCTTCAAATCGTTACGATTGACTTTCTCGCCATGACCACTGGCCATTGCATTGGATGTGCGTGGCAGGTCAAACGTGGCGTCGTTAAACGCGTATTTCACCAGGCCACTGCAATCGAACCCTTTACTTGGGGTGCTGCCGCCCCAACGATAAGGTGTACCGAGGACATTCACGGCGCGGCTCAACACATTGCTGCTTGTCTTGGTCGCCATCGGCGGAACAAGTTTGCTGTTGGCTTTGCTCAACTGCGTGGAGAATTTTGCATTGTGTTTGTTTTTGCTCGAAGGAGCAGAAACGTGGGATTTTTGGGTGTAACCATTAACGTTTGGAAGACGTTGCTCACGATTGGTGGCGTGGGCGGCCAGTGGCATCAAAAGGCAAATGGTTAGCCATGTCTTGAAAAATGGACGCATTAGGCAGGGCTCATATAGGGAAGCGCGCAACTTTATAACAGCTTTTTTGTCCCTTCCGAGGCCGTTGGTCGATTCAACCTAGGGGGGAACGGAACCAAATAAGCGGTAAATGGACGCAATTGTCTGACAGGAGTCAGGTGCTACAAGGCTTTGACGGGAGACACAGTAGCATTTGCCATACGTCGGCAACCTGTAAAAAAGTCACAAAGAATTCAAGAATATTTATCTATCGCGTGATTCGAGGTCCTTCATGAACACCTATCAACAGGCTGGCCCGCATCAAGATACGCACAGCAAGGTGATCGGTTACCTGCTGTGGATTTTCGGTTTCACCGGGGCTCATCGGTTCTACTACGGCAAGCCGGTCACAGGGACAATCTGGTTCTTCACGTTCGGTTTGTTGGGTATCGGCTGGCTGATTGACGTATTTCTGATCCCTGCCATGGACCGCGAAGCGGACCTGCGGTTCACTGCCGGACCCATCGAATACAACGTGGCGTGGATTCTGCTGACGTTTCTGGGGGTGTTCGGCGTACATCGGATGTATCAGGGGAAATGGATCAGCGGTCTGCTGTACCTGGTGACGGGTGGGTTGTTCTTTGTCGGGGTGCTGTATGACTTCTGGACCTTGAATGACCAGGTATCTGTGCGCAACGCGCAGAACAGAGGCACCTTTCAGTGAGGATCGTTCCCACGCTCTGCGTGGGAATGCCTCAATGGACGCTCCGCGTCCGCCTCGGAAGGGACGCAGAGCGTCCCGGGCTGCATTCCCACGCAGAGCGTGGGAACGATCAGATTGCGCTTACGCCTGGTGGCTAATCCGCCCATCCACCAGGGTGTAACGCACCACGCCCGGCAGGGTATGGCCAATGAACGGGCAGTTCTCGCCCTTGGACAGCCAGGTTTCACCGGCAATGGTCGACGCCGCAGGGTCGAACAGCACGATGTCCGCCGGCCCACCTACCGCCAACTTGCCCGCAGGCAGGCGCAACGCCTCGGCAGGCCCGGTGCTCAAGCGTGCGAGCAACGTCGGCAAGTCCAGCAAACCATCCTCCACCAACGTCATCGCTAGCGGCAGCAACAGTTCAACACTGCTGATGCCTGGCTCGGTCGCGCCGAACGGTGCCAGTTTGGCGTCTCGCTCGTGCGGCTGGTGATGGCTGGAGATCGCGGACACAACCCCGGACTTCACGGCCGCACGCAGACCATCACGGTCGGCGCGGGTGCGCAGCGGCGGCTGGACGTGATAGAGGCTGCTGAAGTCGATCAGCGCTTCGTCGGTCAGAATCAACTGATAAAGCGCCACATCGGCGGTTACCGGCAGGCCGCGTGCCTGAGCCTGAGCAATCAGAGCCACGCCACGCGCACTGGTGAGCTGGCTGAAGTGCGCGCGCACGCCGCTTTGCTCGACCAGCAGCAGGTCCCGGGCCAGGGCCACGGTTTCCGCCGTTTCTGGAATTCCCGGCAAACCGAGGAAGCTGGCGGTCGGGCCTTCGTGGGCCAAACCGCCTTCGGCCAGATCATGGTCCTGCGAATTGAAAATCACCGTGAGGTCGAACGTCGCTGCGTATTCCAGCGCCCGGCACAGCGTGCGGGTATTGCGGAAGCTCTCCAGACCGTTGCCGAAAGCCACGCAACCGGCATCGCGCAAGGCGACCAGTTCGGCCAGCTGTTCGCCGTCCAGGCCTTTGCTCAGTGCGCCAATCGGGAAGACTTTGGTGTTGCCGGCCTCGCGAGCGCGGTCGAGGATCAACTCGGCCACCGCCGAGGTGTCGAGCACTGGCTTGGTTTTCGGCGGGCAGCACAGGCTGGTCACGCCACCGGCAGCGGCGGCGCGGGTTTCGCTGACAATCGAGCCTTTGCGGCTGTAGCCCGGCTCACGCAGGGCGACGTTCAGGTCAACCAGGCCCGGGGCGGCCACCAGGCCTTTGGCATCAATGGTGTCGACAGGGACGAAACCGGCCGGAGCGGCGCCCATGGCGACGATCTTGCAGGCTTCAACATGGATATCAGTCACTTGATCCAGGCCGCTGGCCGGATCGATAACACGGGCGCCGAGAATGCTGAGCTTCACTGGGCGTTCTCCTGCTCGAATTGACGTTGCGCAGTCTGCCCGCTCATGGCCATCGACAGCACGGCCATACGAATGGCGATGCCGTAGGTCACCTGGTTGAGGATTACCGAGTGCGGACCGTCGGCCACCGCCGACTCAATCTCCACTCCACGGTTGATCGGACCCGGGTGCATGACGATGCAATCCGGCTTGGCCCCGGCCAGGCGTGCAGTGGTGAGGCCGAACAAGCGGTAGAACTCACCTTCGCTCGGCAGCAGGCCGCCGGCCATGCGCTCACGTTGCAGGCGCAACATGATCACCACGTCGACATCTTTCAGGCCTTCGGTCATGTCGGTGTAAACCTTCACGCCGTATTGCTCGATGCCGATCGGCAGCAGGGTTTTCGGTGCGATCACGCGGATGTCCGGGCAACCGAGGGTTTTCAGCGCGAGCATGTTCGAGCGTGCAACGCGTGAGTGCAGGATGTCGCCGACGATGGCTACCGAGAGGTTTTCGAAGCCACCCTTGTGCCGACGGATGGTCAGCATGTCGAGCATGCCCTGGGTCGGGTGCGCGTGACGGCCATCGCCGCCGTTGATGATCGCCACTTGCGGGCAGACATGCTCGGCAATGAAGTGCGCCGCGCCGGAGTCACCGTGACGCACGACGAACATGTCGGCGGCCATCGCTTCGAGGTTGCGCAAGGTGTCGAGCAGGGTTTCGCCCTTGCTCGCAGACGATGTCGACACGTTCAGGGTGATCACGTCCGCCGACAGGCGCTGGGCCGCCAGTTCAAAAGTAGTGCGGGTGCGGGTGGAGTTTTCGAAGAACACGTTGCACACGGTCTTGCCGCGCAGCAACGGGACCTTCTTCACCGCCCGGGCGCCGACTTCGAGGAACGAGTCGGCAGTGTCGAGGATTTCCGTCAGCAACTCGCGGCGCAAACCGTCGAGCGAGAGGAAGTGGCGCAGCTGGCCCTGATCATTGAGCTGCAGCGGGCGCTTGGTATCTAGAGGCGTCATCGCGAGGGGGACTCTCAATAGGGCGAATTAAAGGGCGAGGTCTTGCAGTTCGAGCTTGAGTTCGGGGCCGGACAGCTTCACGCGTTCGTGTGCCGCCAGCGATAAGGTCGCCCCGACCACGTTGGGACGGATCGGCAGTTCGCCGGCGTCCAGGTCCAGCAGGCACACCAGCGTCACGCTGGCCGGGCGGCCGTAGTCGAACAGTTCATTCATTGCGGCGCGGATCGTGCGACCGCTCATCAGCACGTCGTCAATCAGCACCAGGTGCTGGCCTTCGATCTCGAAAGGCAACGCCGAGGGGCGCACTTGCGGGTGCAGGCCGTTCTGGCTGAAGTCATCACGATAGAAGGACACGTCCAGGGTGCCGAGCGGCGCATCGCTGCCCAGTTCATCGAGCAAGGCCTGGGCGACCCAGACGCCACCGGTGCGAATACCGATGTAGCGCGGTGCGCTGATGCCACGGTGTTCCAGGTGTGCCTTGAGACGGATCGCCATCTGGCTGATCAGTTCGGCGGGATTGGGCAGGCTCATGGTTGCTCCTTCTTGGGCCCGAGCCGGATGTTGCTTGAGTGATGGCTCGGGTTGTCGCTATAGAGAGTCGCTTGCAGCGGCTCTTCAGAATTAGATGCGGTCAGGACTCGAACAACGCGCTGTTTTCGTCGAGCCAGCCTTGCAGCAGCAGGGCCGCGGCGATGGCATCGACCGGGTTGTCGCGGTAACTGCCCTTTTGTCCGCCGCGATCACGGCGCTCGCCTTTTGCTTCGAATGTGGTCAGGCGCTCATCGTGGGTATAGAAGGGCAGGTTGTAGCGGCCGTTCAGGCGGCGGGCGAATTTCTCGGCGCGCAGGCACATGTCGCTGGGTGTGCCGTCCATGTTCAGCGGCAGGCCCACCACCACGGCATCGGGTTTCCATTCCTTGATCAGCGCTTCGACCTGATTCCAGTCGGGAATACCGTTTTGTGCCTTCAACGTGCACAGTTCGCGGGCCTGGCCGGTAATCACTTGGCCGACCGCCACGCCGATCTGTTTGGTGCCGTAGTCGAAACCCAGAATCAGGCGCAGGGCCATCAGGCGTGCCCCGCCTGGCTGGTGAGCAGGCTGAGGTTGACGCCGAGGCGCTTGGCCGCTGCTTCCAGGCGGAGTTCGCTGCTGGTGTTGAACAGGATGGCGGCATCGAACGGGCAGGTCAGCCAGGCGTTCTGTGCCAGCTCGGCCTCCAGCTGCCCGGCTTCCCAGCCGGCATAACCGAGGGCAATCAGGCTTTTCGGTGGACCCACGCCATCGGCAATGGCGAACAGCACATCCTGGGAGGTCGACAAGGAAAGATCGCCCTCCAGATCAACGGTCGCCTGAAACGTCTTGCCCGAGGGGTGCAGGACAAAACCGCGATCGGTCTGCACCGGGCCGCCGATGAAGATCGGCACATGCTGGCAGAGCGTCGGCGGCTCGATATCGGGGCGCAGTTGCTCGAGGATATCGGCCAGGTTCAAGTCTTGCGGACGGTTGACCACCAGCCCCATGGCGCCATTGGCCGTGTGCTCGACGATGTAGGTCAAGGTGTGCGCAAAGTTCGGGTCGGCCATGTGAGGCATGGCGATCAGGAAGTGATGCTTGAGGTAGCTGGGGCTGACGTTCTTCATGTGCGCTAGTGTGGCGTTGGAGGGGCAAACTGACAAGCTGGGGATGCACAGGAAATGCCCAAAATTGGCACTTGGTACAGACCAAATGTGGAGTGTCAGTTACTGGAAAGCTTGTCCCCGCGGGCAAATTTCCATGTGCGGATGATTTCCAGGCGGTCGATATCCGACAAATCCCCGGTAAACGGTGAAAACGGGGCCGCCAATCGCACAATACGCTGGGCCGCCTGATCCAGCAGCGGTTGCCCGGAGGATTCGAGCACCAACACTTCATACAGCGAGCCGTCGCGGTTGATCGAGACCATCAGTCGCAAATTGCCATAGATCTGCTTGCGTCGCGCTTCTTCGGGGTAGTTCAGGTTGCCGATGCGCTCGACCTTCTTGCGCCATTCGTCTTTATACCAGGCACCCTTGTCACGCATCGTCGACGCCGCGCTCAGGCGGTGAATGCGCGGGCGTTTGGCGTACAGCTGTTGTTCGTTGGCCAGTTCCGCTTCCAGGCTGGCGATGTCGCTGGACAGCTGTTCACTGTCGAACGTCGGCGCGGCCACGGCGGGTTTGGTCTGGGGTTTGACCTCTTCGGTCTTGGCGGCGGCTTTTTTCGGCTTCGGCGCGACGGTCGTCACGGCTGCCTTGGGCGGCGCTTCCTGCACTTCGGGCTTGGCGGCTGGCGGTGGGGTGACTTTCTGCACCTTGTTGTCCTGGAAAGGCGCGACCTCGGTGGTCTTGGGAATGGCCTTTTTATCCAGGGTGCCGCTGCCTTCCTGATTTTCCTGGGCAAGGAAATCGGCTTTCGCAGGCTTCTTTTCGCTTTTGAAGGTGGCGAGGGTGATTTCCAGGGTTTTGCTGATCTGCTTGGGTTCGACCATCGTAAAGCCGACGCCCAACAGCAAGGCCAAGTGAATCAGCGCCGCGAGAAACAGGGTAAATCCGAGGCGATCGGCCGGGCGCACGCCACGATGGGCGAGTTCAGCGGGTAGATCGGACGGGAGTGTCATCAGAAAAAAACCAACATCGCGTTTTTACAAGCCCGGCATGATAACGCAATGTTGGTTTTTAGCTTCAAGCTACAAGTTTGAAGCGACAAGCTGTATGTCGCGTATTTCAAGTTTGCGGCTTGAGGCTTGCAGCTTGCAGCTTCTTCTCGATGGCATCCATCAGCAGGCCGCCGATGTCGGTGCCGAAGGCATTATCAATCTCGCGAATGCAGGTCGGGCTGGTGACGTTGATCTCCGTCAGGTGCTCGCCGATCACGTCCAGGCCCACAAATAGCAGGCCCTTCTCACGCAGGGTCGGGCCGACTTGTGCGGCGATCCAGCGATCCTTGTCGGTCAGTGGACGCGCTTCGCCACGGCCGCCGGCCGCGAGGTTGCCACGGGTTTCACCCGCTGCGGGAATCCGCGCCAGGCAGTAATCCACCGGCTCGCCGTCGATCATCAGGATGCGTTTGTCGCCATTGACGATTTCCGGCAGGTAACCCTGGATCATGATCTGCTGCTTGCCATGCAAGGTCAGGGTTTCGAGGATCACCGACAGGTTCGGGTGACCGGCGGTGTGACGGAAGATCGACGAACCGCCCATGCCGTCCAGCGGTTTGAGGATGACGTCGCCGTGGTGATCGGCGAACTCGCGCAGAACGTCAGGGCGACGGCTGACGATGGTCGGCGGCGTGCACTGCGGGAACAACGTGGCAAACAGCTTTTCGTTGCAGTCGCGCAGGCTCTGCGGCTTGTTGACCACCAGCACGCCTGCGCGCTCCGCTTGCTCGAGCAGGTAAGTGGAGTAGACGAACTCCATGTCGAACGGCGGATCCTTGCGCATCAGGATCACGTCCAGGTCGCTCAGCAGGGCGTCGGTCTCGGCTTCCAGTTCGAACCATTTTTGCGGATCGGCGAATACTTTCAGCGGACGCATCCGCGCCCGGGCTTCGCCCTCGGCCTGGTACAAATCGGCCTGTTCCATATAGAACAGTTCCCAACCGCGCTTCTGCGCGGCCAGCAGCATGGCCAGCGAGCTATCCTTTTTATAGGAAATGCTGGCGATAGGGTCCATGACAATCCCGACGCGAACGCTCATGGGTTTTTCCTCGAAATAGGGTGGTCCGAATGGACACGAAAAAGTGGCGTCAGATTGGCGCCCACCGTGTTCCCGGTCAAGGAAAAACCACGGTGCCGGTCCCCCGATAGATTGGAGTGGGAGACTGTGCTAAAAAGGCTGCCATGTCATGCTGGCCCTTGAGTATCAAGGGTTTCGAGCCACCGAAGATCCGTAAACGGACAAATTGATTCGCAAAGGCGACGGTAGAGCATTTATGGAACAGCATTCCAGCGCCTTGAAGGTCATGGTGATCGACGATTCGAAAACGATTCGCCGCACCGCCGAAACGCTGTTGAAGAATGTGGGTTGTGAAGTCATCACGGCCATCGACGGTTTCGATGCCCTGGCCAAGATTGCCGACAATCACCCCGGCATTATCTTTGTCGACATCATGATGCCGCGCCTGGATGGCTATCAGACCTGCGCTTTAATCAAGAACAACAGTGCGTTCAAGTCCACGCCAGTGATTATGCTGTCGTCCAAGGACGGGCTGTTCGACAAGGCCAAGGGGCGCATTGTCGGCTCCGACCAGTTTTTGACCAAGCCTTTCAGCAAGGAAGAACTGCTGAACGCGATCCAGGCCCATGTACCGGGCTTTGCCGCCGTTTTGCCGCAGTAGGACACTCACAGTGACGCTCGGCCAGTGGGTCCGGCGTCGACAAGAATGGGGAAGACCATGGCACGTATTCTGATCGTCGATGACTCGCCGACCGAAATGTACAAACTGACCGGCATGCTGGAAAAGCACGGTCATGAAGTGTTGAAAGCCGAAAACGGCGCCGACGGCGTGGCCCTGGCGCGTCAGGAAAAACCGGACGCGGTCCTGATGGACATCGTCATGCCTGGCCTCAATGGCTTCCAGGCGACCCGCCAGCTGACCAAAGACCCGGAAACCGGGCACATTCCGGTGATCATCATCACCACCAAGGATCAGGAAACCGACAAGGTCTGGGGCACGCGCCAGGGCGCCAGGGACTACCTGACCAAACCGGTCGACGAAGACACCCTGATCAAAACCCTGAACGCCGTGCTGCCCGATTGATTGCCCCGTCATGACCGAGTCGCTGACGGCGTTCGAACGGCTGCTGCAGATTGATCAGCGCTGTCGCCTGCTGGCGGCGGATTTGCCGTCGCAACCGACCCGACAGGACCGCTGGAGCGGTATCGGGTTTCGCCTGGGTGAGGCCTGGTATGTCGCGCCGATGGGCGAAGTCAGCGAGATCTTGCATGAACCGCGCTTCACTCAGCTTCCAGGGGTGAAGCCCTGGGTCAGGGGCGTGGCCAACTTGCGCGGGCGATTGCTGCCGATCATGGACTTGTGTGGTTTCTTTGCGGGTAATGAAACCAGCCATGAACTGTCAGCGGTGCGCAAACAGCGTCGGGTATTGGTGGTGGAGCATAACGACGTATTTGCCGGGTTGCTGGTGGATGAAGTCTTCGGCTTGCAACACTTTGACCAGGACAGCCTGGAGCCGGCAGCGACCTTGAGCGGCCCGATTGCACCGTTCATCAAAGGCCGGTTTCAGCGCGAACAGGATTGGCAGGTGTTCAGCCCGTTTGCATTGGCGCAATCGCAGAGCTTTATGCATGTGGCGGTGTAAAACGCGGACCCTGTGGGAGCCGGGCTTGCCCGCGATGCAGGCGACACGGTCTCACTTTGAATCGAGTTGATGCTATCGCAGGCAAGCCAGCTCCCACAGGGTTCTCGGCAAGCTTTAAAGGGTGTGGTTTAACAGGCGAGGACCGATGATCAAAACAACAACAGGCAAGCCGGAAGCATCGCGCAGCCGCTCGCAGATCATCGTGCTATTCATCGCGCTGATCATTTTCATCATGCTGCTGTTCGCCAATTTCGCTTACCTCAATACGCAAGCCTCGTACGACAAACAGTACATCGGCCACGCCGGCGAGCTGCGCGTGCTGTCCCAGCGCATTGCCAAGAACGCCACCGAAGCCGCCGCCGGCAAGGCCGCGGCGTTCAAGTTGCTGAGCGATGCGCGCAACGATTTTGCCCAGCGCTGGGGTTACCTGAAGAAGGGCGACCCGGCCACCGGCCTGCCGCCAGCACCGTCCACCGTGCGCCCGGAAATGCGCGCCGTGCAGCTTGACTGGGAACGCCTGCTGAAAAACACCGATGCGATCCTCTCCAGTGAGCAGACCGTGCTGTCGCTGCATCAGGTCGCCGCGACGCTGGCCGAAACCGTGCCGCAGTTGCAGGTCGAGTACGAAAAAGTCGTCGAAATCCTCCTGCAACGGGGCGCTCCGGCCGCTCAGGTGGCCATGGCCCAGCGCCAGTCGTTGCTGGCCGAACGTATTCTGGGCGCGGTTAACACCGTGCTGTCCGGCGATGAAAACTCGCAGCAGGCTGCTGACGCGTTCGGTCGTGACGCTGCGCGATTCGGCCAGGTGCTCAATGGCATGCTCCAGGGCAATGCGGCGTTGCGGGTCAGCCAGGTCGAAGACCGCGATGCGCGCGCTCGCTTGACCGAGATTTCCGAGCTATTCGAGTTTGTTTCCGGCTCTGTGGATGAAATCCTCGAAACCTCGCCGGAGCTGTTCAAGGTTCGTGAATCGGCGACCAATATCTTCACCCTGTCGCAAACCCTGCTCGACGAAGCCTCGCACCTGGCGACCGGGTTCGAAAACCTGGCCGGCGGGCGTGACACCGACACCCTCGGCGGCTACGTGCTGGGCCTGCTGGCGCTGATGTCGATCATCCTCATCGGCCTGGTGATGGTGCGCGAAACCAATCGCCAGCTGCGTGAAACTGCCGAAAAGAACGAGCGCAACCAGACCGCGATCATGCGGCTGCTCGACGAGATCGAGGATCTGGCCGACGGCGACCTGACCGTCACCGCCTCGGTGACCGAAGACTTCACCGGGACCATCGCCGACTCGATCAACTATTCCGTCGATCAACTGCGCGATCTGGTCGCGACCATCAACCTCACCGCCGGCCAGGTGGCCGCCGCCGTGCAGGAAACCCAGGCCACCGCCATGCACCTGGCCCAGGCCTCGGAGCATCAGGCGCAACAGATCAGCGAAGCGTCCACCGCGATCAACGACATGGCCCAATCCATCGATCAGGTGTCAGCCAATGCCGCCGAATCATCGGCGGTGGCCGAGCGCTCGGTGGAAATCGCCAACAAGGGCAACGAGGTGGTGCACAACACCATCCACGGCATGGACAACATTCGCGAGCAGATCCAGGACACCGCCAAACGCATCAAGCGTCTTGGTGAGTCTTCTCAGGAAATTGGCGATATTGTCAGCTTGATTGACGATATTGCCGACCAGACCAACATCCTCGCGCTCAATGCGGCCATTCAGGCTTCCATGGCCGGTGATGCCGGGCGTGGTTTTGCGGTGGTGGCCGACGAAGTGCAGCGCCTGGCCGAGCGTTCATCCGCTGCGACCCGGCAGATCGAAACCCTGGTGCGGGCGATTCAGACTGACACCAACGAAGCTGTGATTTCCATGGAGCAAACCACCACCGAAGTGGTGCGTGGCGCGCGTCTGGCGCACGATGCCGGAGTGGCGTTGGAAGAAATCGAAGGCGTCTCCAAGACCCTGGCAGCGTTGATCCAGAGTATTTCCAACGCCGCGCAGCAGCAGACGTCTTCGGCGGGGCAGATTTCCCTGACGATGAATGTCATCCAGCAGATCACCACGCAGACCTCGTCGGGTTCTACCGCCACCGCCGAAAGCATCGGTAATCTGGCGAAAATGGCCAGCCAGCTGCGACGTTCGGTGTCCGGCTTCACCTTGCCGGCCGCCAAGGTGCAGACTGCGGACAAAGTGTGAAGCGCCGCTGGGCGAATGCTTTTTATTGAGTAGAGCAGTGATTTGGAGTGGTTATGGGTGATCGGCACGACTATGTGGCCCTTGAATGGGTCAAAGGCGAGATTGCCGAAACGCTGAAAGTGGCTCATCAGGCTATCGAAACCCTGCTGGATGACCCACAGGCTTCGCACGCGCTGAGCGATTGCCTGGCGTGCATCCACCAGGTTCACGGCAGTTTGCAGATGGTCGAGTTCTACGGCGCGGCCTTGCTCGCCGAAGAGATGGAGCAACTGACGAGCGCCTTGCTGAACAACCGCGTCAGCCATCGCGACGAGGCGATCCATCTGCTGATGCAAGCACTCGGGCAACTGCCGATCTACCTCGACCGGGTACAAGGCGCGCGCCGCGATTTGCCCTTGGTCGTGCTGCCGTTGATCAATGACCTGCGCAGCGCCCGGGGCGAAAGCCTGTTATCTGAAACCAGTCTTTTCAGCCCGCAACTGCCGGACCTGCCGCCACTCGACGAAGAGTCCCTGGCACTGCTGGAACCGGCGGATTTGCCGAATGTGCTGCGCAAGTTGCGGCAGATGTTGCAGATGGCCCTGGTTGGATTGCTGCGTGAGCAGGATGGCGAGACCAACCTCGATTACCTGGCCAAGGTTTTTTCACGCCTGGAAGGGCTGTGCGCCGATGCGCCGCTGAGCCCGTTGTGGCACGTTGCCTCGGCGCTGGTCGAAGGCATGCGCGCCGGCGTGATCGCCAACAGTCCGGCCTTGCGCAGCCTGTTCAAGGACACCGACAAAGAACTCAAGCGCCTGCTTGAACAAGGCATGAGCGCAATCAATCAGCCGGCACCGCCGGAGCTGCTTAAAAGTTTGCTGTTCTACATTGCCAAAGCCGAACACCCCACCGGGCAGATGCTGACCATGAAAGATCGCTACGGACTGGACGACGCGCTACCTGACAGTGCAATGGTCGACGAAGAACGCGCACGCCTGGCTGGGCCTGACCGCGACGCGATGCGCTCGGTCCTGGCCGCGCTCTGTGAAGAGCTGGTGCGGGTCAAGGAGCGCCTGGACCTGTTCGTGCGCAGCGACCGCCAGCACACCTCGGACCTTGGCAACCTGCTGGCGCCTCTGCGGCAAATCGCCGACACCCTGGCGGTGCTGGGTTTCGGCCAGCCGCGCAAAGTCATCATCGATCAACTGGCGGTGGTGCTGAGCCTCGCACAGGGCCAGCGCGAACCCAACGACGCCATCCTCATGGACGTTGCCGGCGCCTTGCTCTATGTCGAAGCAACGCTGGCTGGCATGGTCGGCACCGTCGAACCGGAAAGCCAGGAAGACAGTCACCTGCCGACCATCGACCTGACGCAGATCCATCAGATCGTGATCAAGGAAGCCCGCATCTGCCTGCAACAGGCCAAGGACATGATCGTCGACTACATCGACGCCGACTGGGACCGCCAGCAGTTGCAGGCATTGCCTGCTTTGCTGACCCAAGTGCGCGGCGCGCTGTCGATGATTCCGCTGAGCCGTGCGGCGAGCCTGATCGAAACCTGCAATCACTTCATCCGCGAGCATCTGTTGCTGGAGCCGGGCCAGCCCGGTTGGCAGGAACTGGACAACCTTGCTGACGTCATCACCAGCATCGAGTATTACCTTGAACGTCTGAGTGACGACCCCGAAGCGCCGGGCGAACAACTGCTCGACGTGGCGGAAAAAAGCCTGGCTTCACTCGGGTTTTTCCCCAGCGAACAGCACGTGCCGATGCTCGAAGACGTGCTCAGCCCGACTGAAGCCCAGGTCATGCAAGACCTGCAGGCGCTGGATGATCCCGACACCGTCAAGTCGCTCGCCGATGTCCTGGCCAGCCCGGTGTCGTCGGTCAATCCGCCCGCCCTGAACACTCCCGGCAGTCTGTTGCCGCCGCCCGCCGGTGAAGAGCCGGTGGACGATGAGCTGCGGGAAGTGTTCCTCGAAGAAACCGACGAGGTCCTGCAAGTCCTCCGGGAATACTTGCCGCGGTGGGTGGCTAATCCCGACGATAAAGCCGCCTTGAGTGAATTGCGCCGGGCGTTCCACACCTTGAAAGGCAGTGGCCGGATGGTTCGTGCGCTGGTGCTGGGCGAGTTGGCCTGGGCGATGGAAAACCTGCTCAACCGCGTGCTGGAGCACAGCGTTGCGCCTGGGCCTGCTGTCCAGCAATTGCTCGGCGATGCATTGAAACTGCTGCCGCAACTGGTGGCCGAATTCGCCGCCAACGCCCAGCGCCAATGCAACGAAGTCGACCATCTGGCTGCTCGCGCCCACGCCCTCGCCAAGGGCGAAGCGCCTGCCAGCGATGAAGATACCCAAGACGTCGCGGCCCTCGATCCACTGTTGCTGGAGATCTTTCGCAAGGAAGCCGAAACCCATCTCGCCAGCCTCAACCGCTTCCTCGACCAGGCTGCCGAGCATGTCCCGCTGCAGGCCAGCGACGAGTTGCAGCGGGCGTTGCACACTTTGAAGGGCAGTGCCTCGATGGCCGGCGTGTTGCCGATCGCCGAACTGGCGACCCCCTTGGATCAACTGGCCCGTGAATACAAAGCCCACCTGATCGCCCTCGATCTGGATGAAGTCGAATTGCTGTTGGAAGCCGAGGGTTTGTTTCGCATCGGGCTGCGGCAACTCAAGGATGATCCACTGGCGGAGATTGCGGGTGCTCCTTCGTTGATCGAGCGCACCAAGTCGCTGCTCGCCGAGCGCCTGGACGCGCTCCAGAAAGCGCCGAGCACGGCACTGCGCACCAAACGTGATCCGCAGTTGATCAATAACTTCCTGGCCCAGGGCATGGACATCCTGCTGGACGCCGAGAGCCTGTTGCAGCGCTGGCAACAGCACCCTGGCGAGCGTCAGGAACTCAGCGCATTGCTCGACGAATTGACCACCTTGGGCGAAGGCGCGCACCTGGCCGATCTGCATCCGGTGGATGAACTCTGCGAAGCCTTGCTCGACCTCTACGGCGCGGTGGAAGAGAGCAGCCTGGCAGTCAGTGAGCGGTTTTTCCACGAGGCGCAAAGTGCCCATGAAGCGCTGATCAACATGCTCGACGAACTGGCAGCCGGCCAGGAAGTCAGCCCGCAACCTGAACGCATCCGGGCCTTGCGCGGCTTGCTCGATGAAAGCCTTGATCCTTCGTCCATGGGTCTGATACGCAGTGACGGCAGCCGCAGCCTGAGCATTCGCGAACTCGGCAGCGCTACCGCCGAACTGCAACAGACGGCGACTCAGGTCGAGCTGGACGATGAGATAGTTTCGATCTTCCTCGAAGAAGCGGTGGATATCCTCGAGAGTGCCGGCCAGGCCTTGCACCGCTGGCTGAGTGATCCGGATAACGCCGCGCCGTTGTCATCCTTGCAGCGTGATTTGCACACCCTCAAGGGCGGCGCGCGGATGGCCGAGGTCGAACCGGTCGGCGATCTGGCCCATGAACTGGAAAGCCTCTACGAAGGCTTGGTGGACCGCCGTTACAGCTACAGCGAACCCCTCGCGCAGTTGCTGCAACAGAGCCATGACCGGCTCGCGGTGCTGCTTGATCAACTGCAGAACCAGCAAACGCTGGGTGCCCCCGACGATCTGATCGAGGCGATTCGCAAGTTCCGGCAAGGCAACGTCATCGGCGCCGACGCGGCGCATCCCGCGCCCGCCAACGACTCGCCTGGCCATGACCCCGAGCTGCTGGAGATCTTCCTCGAGGAAGGTTTCGACATCATTGAAAACTCCGGCGCGGCACTCGTGCGCTGGCAAGCCGAACCGAGCAACCGTCAGGAAGTGGAAACCCTGCTGCGTGACCTGCACACGCTCAAGGGTGGCGCGCGGATGGTGGAAATCGCCCCCATCGGCGACCTGGCCCATGAGCTCGAGTTTCTTTACGAAGGCCTGTCCGCCGGCGTGCTGCAACCGACCCCGGCGCTGTTCGCACTTTTACAAAGCAGTCACGACCGACTGGCGCAAATGCTCGATGCCACGCGCGCCGGGCAACCCCTGCCACCGGCCGATCAGTTGATTGTTGCGATCAAGAACTTCAGTCATCCCTCGGTTCTCGAAACGCCGGTGGCGGCGCCCGCCATGCCCAAGGCCGAGATATCCGCGCCCCTGAGCGAGGCCGGTGCGGACATGGTCAAGGTCTCGGCAGAACTGCTCGACGATTTGGTCAACCTGGCCGGTGAAACATCGATCTTCCGTGGCCGTATCGAACAGCAGGTCAACGATGCGCGGGTGGCCCTGAACGAGATGGAAACCACCATCGAGCGCATGCGCGATCAATTGCGCCGGCTCGATACCGAAACCCAGGGACGGATACTCAGCCGTCAGCAAGTCGACGCCGAACGCCTGGGCTACGAAGAATTCGACCCGCTGGAAATGGACCGTCACTCGCAGTTGCAGCAACTGTCGCGGGCGCTGTTCGAGTCCGCTTCCGACTTGCTCGACCTCAAGGAAACCCTCGACCGACGCAATCAGGACGCGGAAAACCTGCTGCAACAGCAGGGCCGCATCAACACCGAATTGCAGGAAGGCCTGATGCGCACGCGCATGGTGCCGTTCGAACGCATGCTGCCGCGCCTGAAACGCATCGTCCGTCAGGTCTCCAGTGAACTGGGCAAAGACGTCGAGTTTGTGGTCGGCAACGCCGAAGGCGAGATGGACCGCAATGTGCTTGAGCGCATGGCGGCGCCCCTGGAACACATGCTGCGTAACGCGGTGGACCACGGCCTGGAATCGACCGAGGTGCGGATCGCAGCCGGGAAGCCGGCTCAGGGCCGAATCACTCTCGACCTGTCCCGAGAAGGCGGCGACATCATTTTCGACATCCGCGACGACGGCGCCGGTGTGCCGCTGGAAGCGGTCAGGCGCAAGGCGATCAAGCGCGGGTTACTGGCCCCGGACGCCGATCTCAGCGACCACGACGTGCTGCAATTCATCCTGCAACCGGGGTTCTCCACCGCCGAGAAAATCACCCAGATTTCCGGGCGTGGCGTGGGCATGGACGTGGTCCACGAAGAAGTCCGGCAGCTCGGCGGCGCCATGAGCATCGATTCGGTGCCTGGCCAGGGCGTGCACTTTCGCATCCGTCTGCCGTTCACCGTCTCGGTCAACCGGGCCCTGATGGTGCAGTGCCTGGATGACCTGTACGCGATTCCACTCAACACCATCGACGGCATTGTTCGCGTGCTGCCCAACGAACTCGAAGGCCATTACCGCCTCGATCCGCCGACCTACCAATACGCCGGGCAAACGTATGAGCTGTGCTACCTGGGTGAACTGCTGAAAACCAGTACGCGCCCCAAATTGCTGGGCCAGAGCCTGCCGCTGCCGGTATTGCTGGTGCAATGCAACGAACGGCACATCGCCGTGCATGTCGACGCCATGGCCGGAACCCGCGAGATCGTGGTGAAAAGTCTCGGTCCGCAGTTTGCCGCGGTGCAGGGTTTGTCTGGGGCAACGATTCTGGGGGACGGGCGGGTGGTGCTGATTCTCGACTTGCTGGCGCCGATCCGCGCCATGCAGGCGCGCATGCCGCGACGGCCGGTGCCGGAGGATGTCGAGGTTGAACCGCATAAACCACTGCTGGTGCTGGTGGTCGACGATTCGGTCACTGTGCGCAAGGTCACCAGCCGTCTGCTCGAACGTCACGGCATGAACGTACTGACCGCCAAGGACGGCGTCGACGCCATGCTGCTGCTCCAGGACCACATGCCCGACGTGATGCTGCTGGACATCGAAATGCCACGCATGGACGGCTTCGAAGTGGCGGCTCAGGTGCGCGCAGATGAACGATTGCAACACCTGCCGATCATCATGATCACCTCGCGCACCGGGCAGAAACACCGCGACCGCGCCATGGCCATCGGCGTCAACGACTACCTCGGCAAGCCGTACCAGGAATCGGTGCTGCTCGACAGCATCGCCTTGTGGAGCAAAACCCATGCTTGAGCGCCGCACCAGCAACCTCACCGGCCTGCTGCTGCCCTTGGCCGACCGCAACCTGATCCTGCCCAACGTCGCGGTGGCGGAGTTGATCGACTATCAGCCGGGGGCGTTCGATCTGGATACACCGCCGTGGTACTTGGGGCTGGTGAAGTGGCGGGACCGGCAGATTCCGTTGCTCAGTTTCGAGTCGGCGTGCGGCCAGAAAATCGTCATCGGCGAACGGGCGCGGATCGTCATTCTCAATGCCCTCGGTGGACGACCGGAGCTGAAATTCATCGCGCTGCTGGTGCAGGGGATTCCGCGCTCCTACAAGCTCGACAGCCAGTTGAGTTACGTGGATGTGCCGTTGTGTCCGCTGGAACAGGCGGCGGTGCAGGTGGGGGAGCAAGTGGCCAAGGTGCCGGATTTACTGGCGCTGGAGGAGTTGCTTGTGAGTGCAGGGTTGATCAATTGATCCTGGATTACTGATCGTTCCCACGCTCTGCGTGGGAATGCCTCAACGGACGCTCTGCGTTCGGCTCTGGATGGGACGCAGAGCGTCCCGGGCTGCATTCCCACGCAGAGCGTGGGAACGATCATGACAAAAAACCCAATCGGCCGGCAAAGGTTGAAGATTCCCAAAAAGGGACCTATCGTTCCCTTTTTGGGACTCATCGGTTGCCACTGTGAAAACTATTTCCCTCAGCGATGCTTTGTTCACCACAACTCAGCAAAAAGTGCTGGGCTTGTTGTTCGGCAAACCCGATCGAAGTTTTTACGCCAATGAAATCGCCCGCTGGGCTCAAGTGGGTAAAGGCAGCCTCATGCGCGAGCTGGATCGGTTGCAACAGGCAGGTGTGTTGACCCTGAGCCGACAGGGCAACCAGACCCACTATCAGGCCAATCCGCAATGCCCGATCTATGCCGAGCTGTTGGGCATCGCCCGCAAAACTTTTGGCATCGCCGAGCCTCTGCGCCAGGCGCTTCAACCCTTTGCAGAACAGATCACCTGGGCATTTGTGTACGGTTCAATCGCCAAGGATTCGGCAAACGCATCCAGTGACATTGATCTCATGCTGATCGGCGAAGGCCTGCACTACAGTGAAGTGATGGAGCGGCTTATGCCTCTGGAGGAGCAACTAGGCCGCGTCCTCAATCCGACGCTCTACACCCCCGACGACTGGGCCGCAAAACTGGCGGCTGAAAACAGTTTCGTCGTGCGGGTAGCGCAGCAGGACAAGATCAACCTGATGGGGGAAAACCCTTTGGAGTCCAAGGATGGGCAGCAACGAGAATCTGGAGAACCTGTTACGTAGCGGTGGACTGAAAGCCGAGCCGCCGGATCGAAAGGAATGTGAAGGGCTGATGCGTTCGGCTGTGGATCGATTGAAAGATGCGCAAACGTCTTCACTGTCCTTCGCGAGTCGCTTCGACCTGGCTTACAACGCTGCCCACGCCCTTGCACTGACGGCTCTTCGCTTGTGTGGCTACCGTTCGGACAAGCGATATCTGGTGTTCCAGTGCCTGGTTCATACCGCTGATATCGGCAAAGTAGAGGTTCGGTTGTTCGCCCTGTGCCATGAGCGACGGAACCTGGCGGAATACGAAGGTTATATGGATGAAGATCCGGCGTTGTTGGCGCAATTGTTGGAAAGTGCTGAACAGTTGCTAAGTCGTGTGCAAATGCAGATGTCTCGGATGTAATTATTCCTCCTTGAAAACTGCGGTGATTGTTAGGGCCTCATCGCGGGCAAGCCCGCTCCCACAGGTATTGTGGATGCCTCAGATAGTGGGCTCAGCACGGACAGTGTGGGAGCGAGCCTGCTCGCGATGGCCTTCGTCCGAACAACCATTACTCCAAGCGTAACGATCCGTCTCTGTGCTTGATTGATGCCGCCGACCCAACGCTCCTAAGGTGACACCCACGACAGCGAACCCGTGGAGTGGTCATGACAACAACAATATCCCCCGACTCGCGATGGACGCGGCGGCGCAGCGAAAAGCAGCGGCGTCTGGCGCTCGTGCGAGATCTGGCCGACGGTGTGGTGCTGCCCACCGACAAAATCGTCGCCGCGCTGGAGGCTTTGATTCTGCCCGGCGACCGTGTGGTGCTGGAGGGCAATAACCAGAAGCAGGCGGATTTCCTGTCCCGCTCCCTGGTCAAGGCCGATCCGGCCAAGCTGCATGACCTGCACATGATCATGCCCAGCGTCGGTCGCTCCGAGCACCTGGACCTGTTCGAACGCGGCATTGCCCGCAAGCTCGACTTCTCCTTTGCCGGCACCCAGAGCCTGCGCATCAGTCAGCTGCTGGAAGACGGCCTGCTGGAAATCGGCGCGATCCACACGTACATCGAACTCTATGCGCGACTGGTGGTGGACCTGATCCCCAACGTCGTGCTTTCGGCCGGTTTCATGGCCGACCGCGCCGGCAACATCTACACCGGCCCCAGCACCGAAGACACCCCCGCATTGATTGAACCGGCGGCCTTCAGCGACGGCATCGTCATCGTTCAGGTCAACCAATTGGTGGACGATGTCAGCGACCTGCCTCGCGTCGACATCCCCGCGTCCTGGGTCGATTTCGTGGTGGTGGCCGACAAGCCGTTCTACATCGAGCCGCTGTTCACCCGCGACCCGCGTCACATCAAGCCTGTGCACGTGTTGATGGCGATGATGGCGATCCGTGGGATCTACGAAAAACACAACGTCCAGTCGCTGAACCATGGCATCGGCTTCAACACCGCCGCCATCGAACTGATCCTGCCGACCTACGGTGAATCCCTGGGCCTCAAAGGCAAGATCTGCCGCAACTGGACCCTCAATCCGCACCCGACCCTGATCCCGGCCATCGAAAGCGGCTGGGTCGAAAGCGTGCATTGCTTCGGTACCGAACTGGGGATGGAAAACTACATCGCGGCGCGGCCGGATGTGTTCTTCACCGGGCGCGACGGCTCGCTGCGGTCCAACCGGATGTTCAGCCAGCTCGCGGGGCAATACGCGGTGGACCTGTTCATCGGTGCGACCCTGCAAGTCGATGGCGATGGCCATTCCTCCACCGTGACACGCGGGCGCCTGGCCGGTTTCGGCGGTGCGCCGAACATGGGCCACGACCCGCGCGGTCGCCGTCACGGCACGCCGGCCTGGCTCGACATGCGCCACACCGACGTGGCCGAGCCGATGCTCGAACGCGGTAAAAAACTCGTGGTGCAAATGGTCGAGACCTTCCAGGAGGGCGGCAAACCGACCTTCGTCGAAACCCTCGATGCCATCGACGTGGCGAAAAAAAGCGGTATGCCGCTGGCGCCGATCATGGTCTACGGCGATGACGTCACTCACCTGCTGACCGAAGAAGGCATCGCCTACCTGTACAAGGCGCGTTCGCTGGAAGAGCGCCAAGCGATGATCGCTGCGGTCGCCGGTGTGACGGTCATCGGTCTGCGCCATAACCCCAAAGACACCGCCCGCATGCGCCGCGAAGGCCTGATCGCCTTGCCCGAAGACCTCGGCATCCGCCGCACTGACGCCACCCGCGAACTGCTCGCGGCCAAGAGTGTGGCCGATCTGGTCGAGTGGTCCGGTGGCCTCTACAACCCGCCCGCCAAGTTCAGGAGCTGGTAATGCACGCATTCAACCTGCAACCGAAAACCCTCACCCTGGCTGAACGGCTGGCGGACATGGCCGTGGATGCGCTGATTGACGAAGCGGACCTGTCGCCGAAACCGGCGCTGGTCGACCGTCGCGGCAATGGCGCGCATACCGATTTGCACCTGGGGCTGATGCACGCCTCGGCGCTGTCCTTGTGGCCGGCGTTCAAGGAAATGGCCGAAGCGGCCATCGCGTTTGGCGAAGTCGGTCTGCCACTGCGCGAAGCGATTGGGCAGATCGGTCGTGAAGGGGAGCAAGAGATGCTCGCCACCACCCATGATGTGAACACTCATCGCGGAGCAATCTGGGCGTTGGGTCTTTTGGTCACTGGCGCCGCGCTGGAACCTCAATCCAGTGGCGCGAGTGCGGTCGCTTTGCGCGCCGCACGCCTGGCCTTGCTCGACGACCGTTACGCGCCACGTCCTTTGAGCCACGGTGCCCAAGTCGCCCAACGTTACGGTGCACGCGGTGCCCGTGAAGAAGCACAGCTGGGTTTCCCCGCCGTGATTCAACGCGCACTGCCCCAACTCAAACGCAGCCGCGCGGCCGGCCACGGCGAACAGAACGCCCGGCTCGATGCCTTGCTGGCGATCATGACCCAACTGGCCGACACCTGCGTGCTCTACCGCGCTGGCGAACAAGGCCTGCACACCATGCAGCTCGGAGCTCAAGCCGTGCTCGACGCAGGCGGCAGTGCCAGCCTCGCCGGTCGCCGCCGTTTGCATGAGCTGGACCAACAATTAATCGCATTGAATGCCTCGCCCGGCGGCGCTGCCGACTTGCTCGCAGCCTGCCTGTTCGTCGACCGTATCGAGTCCTGCGACGGCGTCATCCAGGGAGCTTTTTGATGGAAACCTTATCCTTTGAATTTCCTGCCGGTCAGCCATCACGGGGCCGCACGCTGGTGGGCTGTGTCGGCTCGGGCGATCTGGAAGTGATGATCGAACCGGGTCAGGCCGGCACACTGACGATCAAGGTGCAGACCTCGGTCAATGGCGCCGAACAACGCTGGCAGCATTTGTTTACGCGGATGTTCGAAGGCCAGACACCGCCGGCGATGGCCATCGATATCCACGATTTCGGCGCGACCCCGGGCGTGGTGCGTTTGCGTCTGGAGCAAGGCTTCGAGGAGATCAGCCATGACTGACAATGCCGAACTCCTCCACAAACACAGCTTCGTCGAACTCGGTGCCCGACAACGGGCCAGGGCCTTGCTCGACGCCGGCACCTACCGCGAGTTGCTCGACCCGTTTCAACGGGTCATGTCGCCGTGGCTGTCGCGTCAGGGCGTGGTGCCGCAGGCCGATGACGGCGTGGTGATCGCCAAGGGCAGCATCGATGGTTTGCCAGTGGTCATCGCCGCCATTGAAGGCGCGTTCCAGGGCGGCAGCCTCGGCGAAGTCGGCGGGGCGAAGATGGCCGGCGCCTTGGAACTGGCCGCCGAAGACAACCGCAACGGCATCCCGACCCGCGCCGTGTTGCTGCTGGAAACCGGTGGTGTGCGCTTGCAGGAAGCCAATCTCGGGCTGGCAGCGATTGCCGATATTCATGCGGCGATTGTCGATCTGCGCCAGTACCAACCGGTGGTTGGCGTGGTGGCCGGCAGCGTCGGCTGCTTTGGCGGGATGTCGATTGCTGCCGGGCTGTGCAGCTATTTGCTGGTGACCCAGGAAGCGCGGCTGGGCCTGAACGGTCCGCAAGTGATCGAACAGGAAGCAGGGCTTGAGGAATACGACTCCCGGGATCGGCCTTTCATCTGGAGCCTGACCGGTGGCGAGCAACGTTTCGCCAGCGGTTTGGTGGATGGTTTTGTCGCCGACGATGTGGCGCAGGTTCAGCAACAGGTCAGCCAATTGCTCAAGCGCGGTTTGCCAGTGCAGCAGCGCAGTCGCCAGGCCGAGTTGTACCTGCAACGGCTGGCCCGTCTGGACGCCGCACCGCAAATCGAGCCGTCAGTGGTTCGCGATCTGTATCAAGGAGAGCGCTCATGAGCACGTATTCCCTGAGAGGCCTGAACTGGTTTAACGCCTTGAGTGCGGGTGCGAAACCAGTGGAGGGTTTACCGGCTTCATTGAAGGTGGCTGACGGTGTTTTGGGTGACCAGCCTGTTCGCTTCATCGCCGTGGTGGCTGATCCTGACAACCGGTTCGTCCGTGCGCGCAATGGCGAGGTCGGGCTGCTGGAAGGCTGGGGGTTGGCCAAGGCGGTGGATGACGTCATCACTGCTGATGCTGACAAAGCGCACAAACGCGCGTTGATCGCCATCGTCGATGTGCCGAGTCAGGCCTACGGTCGGCGCGAAGAAGCACTCGGCATTCATCAGGCATTGGCCGGTGCGGCGGACAGTTATGCCCGCGCCCGACTGGCCGGCCATGCGGTGATCGGTTTGCTGGTGGGCAAAGCGATGTCCGGCGCGTTTCTGGCGCACGGGTATCAGGCTAATCGGCTGATCGCCCTGCGTGATCCGGGCGTGATGGTGCATGCAATGGGCAAGGCATCGGCGGCGCGGGTGACGTTGCGCAGCGTCGAGGAGCTTGAGGTGTTGGCCGCCAGCGTGCCGCCGATGGCCTATGACATCGACAGCTACGCCACCCTCGGACTGCTGTGGGAAACCTTGTCGGTGGAGCAGATCGAACAACCGACATCGGCAGATCTGGCGCGGGTTTCTGAATGCCTGAGCCTGGCGATTGACGATGTCGCCGCCAACGGTCGCGACTTGAGCAGCCGCTTGGGCGCCACCAATCGCGCGGCGTCGAGCACGGTTCGCCAATTGCTGAGAGCGCAGTGGTGAACACGCTTCTGGCCCACGACCTGCTCTGGGGCATGACCCCGGAGCAGCTGCCTGCGCACGCGCCTTCATGGGTAATCGAATCGCTCGGTGCGGGTCAGCCGGTGGTGGTTCGGCGTGCGTTGAGCGCGCAGGGCCACGTCGCGGTCGGGGTGCGTGGGCGGTTGCGTGAACAGCGCCATGCAACGGTGATGTCGGTCGATGTGATTTCCCGCTGCGTGAAACCGGAACAGCTTTGTCACGTCTCGATTGATCGGGATTTGCCAGCCGTACGCGCCCTCCATCAACTGCGGCCGCTGCTCGATGGCTGTGGTTTGGTGTGGGGCGTCAGTGGCAGCGCCGGGTTTGAGTTGGCCAGTGGTGTTCAGGCCTTGCACGAGGGCAGTGATCTGGACTTGATCCTGCGCACGCCGCAACCCCTGGAGCGTTCTCACGCGCAGGAATTGCTGAAGCTGCTCGAGGCAGCTGTGTGCCCGGTGGACATGCAGTTGCAGACGCCTTTCGGTGCCGTCGCGCTGCGTGAATGGGCCGGTTCTGCCCTCCGTGTATTGCTTAAAAATGCCAGCGAAGCCTGTCTGGTAATTGACCCGTGGATCCCGCAGGAGCAAGCAGCGTGAGCAGTTTGCTGGTGTTCCCGGGCCAAGGCGCACAGCAGCCGGGCATGCTCCACGGTTTGCCTCGCGAAACGCTGATCGAGGCGAGCGAGGTGCTGGGCGAGGATGCGTTGCTGCTGGATTCTGCCGAAGCGTTGAAGTCGACACGGGCGGTTCAGCTTTGCCTGTTGATTGCCGGTGTCGCGGCTTCACGTCAGCTATCGATGGCGCCGGACTACGTCGCGGGATTGTCCATCGGCGCCTATCCGGCGGCGGTGGTGGCGGGGGCCTTGAGCTTCAGCGATGCGCTACTGCTGGTCCGTCTGCGCGGCGAATTGATGCAGCAAGCTTATCCACAGGGTTACGGCATGACCGCGATCATCGGCCTGGATCTGGCGACTGTGGAAGGTTTACTGGCGCAGGTTCACAGTGTCGACAGGCCGGTGTATCTGGCCAATATCAACGCCGATAACCAAGTGGTCATTGCCGGCAGCGATGGGGCGATGGCAGCCGTCGCGCAGTTGGCGAAAAGTCACGGTGCAGGCCTGGCTAAGCGCCTTGCCGTGAGTGTGCCGTCGCACTGCCCTTTGTTGGATGCCCCGGCCAAAACCCTGGCCGAAGCCTTTGCCAACGTGCAGTTGAAAACACCGACATTGGGTTACCTGAGCGGCAGTCGCGCCCGGCCCGTCATCAACATCGACGCCTTGCGCGACGACCTGGCGTTCAACATGTGCCGCGTAGTGGATTGGCGCGGCACGGTGCAAAGCGCCTACGAGCGCGGCGTACGTCTACAGATCGAACTGCCGCCCGGTGCGGTGTTGACCGGGCTGGCGCGCCGGGTGTTCGAGCAGGGCACCGTAATTGCCTTCGATGGTGCTCGCCTGGATACCTTGCAAGCGCTGTTGCGTGAGGAGGGAAGCCGCCAACCTTAAACACCGACTCAGGCCTTCGAACAACAAAAACAACATTCGACGATGCACTTTGAGGACTACAACAATGATTATTTACGGTGTGGCGCTGTTGGCGATCTGTACGCTGGCAGGGGTGATATTGGGCGACCTGCTGGGTGTGTTGCTGGGCGTGAAATCAAACGTCGGTGGCGTCGGGATCGCGATGATCCTGCTGATCTGCGCGCGGTTGTGGATGCAAAAGCGCGGCGGCATGACCAAGGATTGCGAGATGGGCGTCGGTTTCTGGGGCGCGATGTACATTCCAGTGGTGGTCGCGATGGCAGCGCAACAGAACGTCGTCGCTGCCCTGCACGGTGGCCCGGTGGCGGTGCTGGCGGCAATCGGCTCGGTAGTGATTTGCGGCTGCACCATTGCCTTGATCAGCCGGACTCACAAAGGTGAACCTGTGCCCGATGAGCCGGTGGACATCACGCCGGTCGGCACCCCAGTAGGAGGCCGCTGATATGTGGGAACTCATTCAGAAGGGCCTGGTAAATAACAGCCTGATCACTGCGTTTGCCTTTATCGGCGTGATCATGTGGGTGTCGGTGGTGCTGTCCAAGCGCCTGACGTTCGGGCGGATTCACGGTTCGGCGATTGCCATCGTGATTGGACTGATATTGGCCTGGGTCGGCGGCACCATGACCGGCGGGCAAAAAGGCTTGGCGGACCTGTCGCTGTTTTCCGGCATCGGTCTGATGGGCGGCGCCATGCTGCGAGACTTTGCCATCGTTGCGACGGCGTTCGAAGTGCAAGCCACCGAAGCGAAAAAGGCCGGGTTGATCGGTGCGATTGCGCTGTTGCTGGGCACGGTCCTGCCGTTCATTGTCGGGGCGAGCATTGCCTGGGCGTTCGGTTACCGCGATGCGATCAGCATGACCACCATTGGCGCGGGCGCAGTGACTTACATCGTCGGGCCAGTGACCGGTGCGGCGATTGGCGCGAGTTCGGATGTGGTGGCGTTGTCGATTGCCACCGGGTTGATCAAGGCGATTTTCGTGATGGTCGGCACGCCGATGGCGGCGAAATGGATGGGCCTGGATAACCCGCGCTCGGCGATGGTCTTTGGCGGCCTGGCCGGGACGGTAAGTGGCGTGACGGCCGGGTTGGCGGCAACGGATCGTCGGCTGGTGCCTTATGGCGCGTTGACGGCGACGTTCCACACCGGGCTTGGGTGCCTGCTTGGGCCTTCGTTGTTGTACTTCATTGTTCGCGGGATTGTCGGCTGACTGATCGCTGATGACTGATCGTTCCCACGCTCTGCGTGGGAATGCAGCCCGGGACGCTCTGCGTCCCAAAGCGGACGCAGAGCGTCCATTGATTCATTCCCACGCAGAGCGTGGGAACGATCATGCAGGCGACTCGGTTTGTCAGGCTTGCCGATTGGCATACATCCGACACTCCGCCAACAGCGCCAGCAAATTCGGATCGCGCTCCTTGGCCTTCAAGAACACCACGCCGATGTGCTGCTGCAACCGATACTTTTCCTGCAACGGAATCAGCTTCACCCGATTCTCATACACCGCCGCGATCCTGCCTGGCAGCAACGCATAACCGACCCCGGAGCTGACCATGCTCAGCAGGGTGAAGATGTCGTTGACCTGCATCGCCACCTTCGGCTCGACCCCCGCCTGCTTGAACACCCGATTGCCGTCCTGATGCGTGGCAAAACCCTGGGTCAGGGTAATGAAAGTCTCGTCGCGTACCTCGGCCAGGTCGACTTCCGTCCGTTGGGCAAATTTCGAATCCGCCGGCGTGGCGAGGAAAATGTCATCGGAAAACAGCTGGATCTGCTCGCAGTCCGGGTCGTTGACGCTGTCGTCCAGGGACACCAGAATCGCATCGACTTCCATGTTCTTGAGCTTGTACAACAGGTCGAAATTCGAGCCGAGGATCAGGTCGATGTTGAGCTCGCTGCGACGGATCTTCAGGCCCATGATCAGTTGCGGCACGGTTTTCACGGTCAGCGAATACAGCGAGCCAAGCTTGAAGCGTTCTGCGGAGAATCCGGCGGCTTCGCGGGTCAGGCGCACGGTTTCGACCACGTCCTGAATCAGCTTTTGCGCCCGTTCTTCCAGGACATAAGCGCTTTCCAGCGGTGTGAGGTTGCGCCCTTCGTGTTTGAACAGGGGGCAGCGCAGGGCGCTTTCCAGGGAATGGATGGCACGGTGCACGCTGACGTTGCTGGTCTGCAACTCGGCGGCGGCCCGGGCCAGGTTGCCGGTGCGCATGAAGGCCAGGAACACCTCGAGTTTTTTCAGGGTCAACTCTTCGTCAATCAGCATGGGCATCGCTCTTATTCGAATAGCTCGATTGTGCACGCATGCGGCTTCTTGTAGGAGCTGTCGAGTGAAACGAGGCTGCGATCTTTTGACTTTGATTTTTTAGACACAAGATTAAAAGATCGCAGCCTCGTTTCACTCGACAGCTCCTACAGGGATTTGTGTTTGAAACATTGCGCTTTTACGCTCAAGGCTTGAGCCTTGCGCAATGTTGTAGCGAATTAAGAGGTGAGCAACACATGTATCACGGGGAAAGATTGAATGCCTGGACGCATCTGGTCGGGGCGGTGGCGGCGACGATCGGGGTGGTGTGGATGCTGGTGATTGCCAGCATGGACGGCAGCCCGTGGAAGATCGTCAGCGTGGCGATTTACGGGTTTACCTTGATGGTGCTCTACAGCGCCTCGACCGTGTATCACAGCGTGCGCGGACGCAAGAAAGCGATCATGCAGAAGGTCGATCACTTTTCGATCTACCTGCTGATTGCCGGCAGCTACACACCCTTCTGCCTGGTCACCCTGCGCGGGCCGTGGGGCTGGACGTTGTTCGGGATTGTCTGGGGGCTGGCGTTGATTGGCATCCTGCAAGAGATCAAACCGCGCTCGGAAGCACGGATTCTATCGATCGTGATTTACGCAGTGATGGGATGGATCGTGCTGGTGGCGGTCAAGCCGCTCATGGCCGCGCTGGGCACTGCCGGGTTCGCCTGGCTGGCGTCGGGCGGAATCTTGTACACCGTGGGGATTATCTTTTTTGCCCTGGATCATCGCCTGCGGCATGCGCACGGGATCTGGCATTTGTTCGTGATTGCCGGGAGCTTGCTGCACTTTGTGGCGATTCTGTTTTACGTCCTGTGAAGCAAGATCAAGAGATCGCAGCCTCGTTTACTCGACAGCTCCTACAGGTGCACGCATTCCAATGTAGGAGCTGTCGAGTAAAACGAGGCTGCGATCTTTCAATATTTAGAAGTCACCCCAAAGCTGCTGGGCCACAGCAAGCGCAACAACCGGCGCAGTCTCCGTGCGCAACACACGAGGGCCGAGTCGGGCTGCATGAAAACCGGCAGACTGAGCCTGCTCCACTTCAGCATCCGACAACCCACCTTCCGGGCCAATCAGAAACGCCAATGTCGCGGGTTTGGCATGACTCACCAACGGCTCAGCCACTGGATGCAGCACCAATTTCAATTCTGCCTCGGTCTGCTTCAACCAGTCCGCCAGCAGTAGCGGTGGATGAATCACCGGCACTCGTGAACGCCCGCACTGTTCGCAGGCGCTGATTGCCACCTGGCGCCAATGCATCAGGCGTTTGTCGGCGCGTTCGTCCTTGAGCCGGACTTCGCAACGGTCGCTGAAGATCGGGGTGATTTCAGTGACGCCCAGTTCGGTCGCCTTCTGAATCGCCCAGTCCATGCGTTCGCCACGGGACAAGCCCTGGCCAAGATGGATCTGCAAGGGCGACTCGACCTGTCCGGCAAAGCTTTCATCGATCTGCACCACGACGCGCTTCTTGCCGACCTCCACCAGTGTGGCGCGAAACTCGTGGCCCGAGCCGTCGAACAGCTGCAGCGCATCACCCTCGGCCATGCGCAGCACGCGGCTGATGTAATGGGCCTGGGCCTCGGGCAGCTCGTGTTCGCCTGTGCTCAAGGGGGCGTCGATAAAGAAGCGGGACAGTCTCATCGGGAGTCTCTGAAAAGTGTTGAAATCTTGCGGGCAAGCCCGCTCCCACAGTTGACCGCATAACCCTGTGGGAGCGGGCTTGCCCGCGATGACGGTAGTGCAGTCACCGCAGTAGCTTGGGTGAAATCAGCCCGGATCGCGAAAGCCGGGGTGAAAGTCTTTCGGCACCGAAACGCTTACGCTGTTACGGGTTGCGATGTCGATGCCTTCGCTGGCCACTTCGGCCAGAAAGTCGATCTGCTCAGGTGTAATCACGTACGGCGGCAGGAAATACACCACGCTGCCCAATGGACGAAGTAAAGCACCGCGCTCCAGCGCATGCTGGAACACCTTCAAACCGCGACGTTCCTGCCACGGATAAGCTTCTTTCGTTGCTTTGTCCTTGACCATCTCGATGGCCAGCACCATGCCGGTCTGGCGCACTTCCGACACGTTCGGGTGATCGACCAGGTGCGCGGTGGAGGAGGCCATGCGCTGCGCCAGGGCTTTGTTGTTTTCGATGACGTTGTCTTCTTCGAAGATATCCAGTGTCGCCAGGGCGGCCGCGCACGCCAGCGGATTGCCGGTGTAGCTGTGCGAATGCAGGAAGGCGCGCAGGGTCGGGTAGTCGTCGTAGAACGCGCTGTAGACATCGTCGGTCGTCACGCACGCCGCCAGCGGCAGATAACCGCCGGTCAGGGCTTTGGACAGGCAGAGGAAATCGGGACGGATGCCCGCCTGCTCACAGGCGAACATCGTCCCGGTGCGGCCGAAGCCGACGGCGATTTCATCGTGGATCAGGTGCACGCCGTAGCGGTCACAGGCTTCGCGCAGCAGTTTCAGGTACACCGGGTGATACATGCGCATGCCGCCGGCGCCCTGGATCAGCGGCTCGACGATCACCGCGGCGACGGTGTCGTGATGCTCGGCCAGGGTCTGTTCCATGGCGACGAACATGTTGCGCGAGTGTTCTTCCCAGCTCATGCCTTCGGGGCGCAGGTAGCAATCGGGGCTCGGCACCTTGATGGTATCGAGCAGCAGCGCCTTGTAGGTCTCGGTGAACAGCGGCACGTCGCCCACCGACATCGCGGCCATGGTTTCGCCGTGGTAGCTGTTGGTCAGGGTGACGAAGCGCTTCTTGTTCGGCTGGCCGCGGTTGAGCCAGTAGTGAAAGCTCATCTTCAGCGCGACTTCGATGCAGGACGAACCGTTATCGGCGTAGAAGCATCGGGTCAGGCCTTCCGGGGTCATCTTCACCAGGCGCTCGGACAGCTCGATCACTGGCTGATGGCTGAAACCGGCCAGAATCACGTGTTCCAGTTGGTCAACCTGATCCTTGATGCGCTGGTTGATGCGCGGGTTGGCGTGGCCAAACACGTTGACCCACCAGGAGCTGACGGCGTCGAGGTAGCGTTTGCCTTCGAAGTCTTCCAGCCAAACGCCTTCACCGCGCTTGATCGGGATCAGCGGCAGCTGTTCGTGGTCTTTCATCTGGGTGCAGGGATGCCACAACACGGCGAGATCGCGTTGCATCCACTGATTATTCAGGCCCATTTTCAGTCTCCTCGAGGCGGCTCGCGACATGCGCGGGCAAACAATCGCGCAAGCCTATGCAATGCGTCGCCTGGGGACAACCTATTGTGTGGTTTGAACTACTTTGTATAGGGCGATAGACGTCGCTGGCGGCCTTTTGATGGCTAACGTATTCTTCGCGGTTCTGTGAGTCGTCTGGCTCGTAAAACCGCTATTTCCTCGTGTATTTCCGGAGTTCGCTGAATGTCTGCTGGTTGGCTGCGCGCCTGTGCGCTGGTGATGTTGGGGCTGTTCAGCGTGTCTGCGCTGGCCAAGGATAAAACCGCGATCGTGATCGGCGGCGGGCTCTCGGGCCTCACCGCGGCTTACGAACTGCAGAACAAAGGCTGGCAGGTGACCCTGCTGGAAGCCAAGGCGAGCCCGGGCGGTCGCTCCGGCATGGCTACCAGTGAGTGGATCGGCAACGACAAGGCCCAGCCAGTCCTGAACAAATACATATCGACCTTCAAGCTGAGCACCACGCCAGCCCCTGAATTCGTACGGACCCCAAGCTACCTGATCGACGGCGTGTACTACACCGCTGCCGACCTGGCTACCAAGGAACCGGCCACCAGCGATGCGCTCAAGCGCTACGAAAAAACCCTGGATGACCTGGCACGCTCGATTGAAGATCCACAGAATCCGGCCGCCAACAGCACGTTGTTCGCTCTGGACCAGATCAACGTGTCCAATTGGCTCGACCGTCTGAACCTGCCCGCCACGGCACGTCAGCTGGTGAATCAGCAGATCCGTTCCCGTTATGACGAGCCTTCGCGCCTGTCGCTGCTGTACTTCGCACAGCAAAGCCGTGTTTACCTTGGCGTCTCCGACCGTGACCTGCGCGCTTCACGCCTGCTCGGTGGTAGCCCGGTGTTGGCCCAGGCCTTCGTCAAACAGCTGAAAACCATCAAGACCAGTTCCCCGGTGTCGAGCATCACGCAGGACAAGGACGGCGTGACCGTCAAAGTCGGCAGCGTTGGCTATCAGGCGGATTACGTTGTGGTTGCAGTGCCATTGCGTGCCCTGAGCAAGATCCAGATGACCCCGTCTCTGGATGCTCAACACATGGGTGCTATCAGTGGCACCAACTACGGCTGGCGCGACCAGATCATGCTGAAGTTCAAGACGCCAGTGTGGGAAAGCAAAGCGCGCATGTCCGGCGAGATCTACAGCAACACCGGCCTGGGCATGTTGTGGGTCGAGCCGGCGCTGAAGGGCGGCGCCAACGTGGTGATCAACATTTCTGGCGACAACGCGCGGGTGATGCAGGCCTTCGGCGACAAGCAGATGGCCGATCAGGTGCTGATTCGTCTGCACGCGTTTTATCCACAGGCGCGCGGTTCGTTTACCGGCTATGAAATCCGCCGCTACAGCACCGACCCGTCGATGGGCGGCGCTTACCTGGCCTTCGGTCCTGGCCAGATCAGCAAATACTGGCGCTTGTGGGAACGTCCGCTGCAACGCGTAGCGTTCGCCGGTGAGCACACCGACACCTTGTACCCAGGCACACTGGAAGGCGCATTGCGCACCGGTCAGCGTGCAGCCAGTCAGGTTGAAGACCTGGCCGCCGGCAAGTCGTTTGAGCCAGCGAAGGTAGTTCCGGCAGCGACGGCTGTAGCAGCCGGCGCGGTGGCGGCGAAGAAAGGCAACTTCTTCACCAACCTGTTCAGTGGTTCGTCGAGTGACGACAAGAAACCGGAACCGGTCAAGGCACCAGAGCCTGTAACCCCGCCAGCACCGACGCCTGCTCCAGTGCCAACCCCGGCCCCTGCGCCAGCTCCGGTGGAAGCGCCAAAACCAGCGGCACCGGTGAAAGCCGAACCCGCTAAAAAAGCCGCAACCAAACATGTTACGAAGAAACCTGCGGCCAAAACCGAGGCTAAAAAGGCAGCGGCCAAACCAGCGGCCAAGAAGCCCGCGGCCAAACCTGCTGAGACTGCCCCGGCAGCGACTGAAACCAAAGCGCAGTAAGGCTTTGGGGTGAAGAAAAGCGCGGCACAGATGCCGCGCTTTTTTTATGCCCGAAGAAAGCCAGGATCAAGAATCGAATAAACCGGGTGGCGCAGGTGTTCTTTAGGTGGACTGGTGGACTTCAATTTTTCCCACACATTCAGTCTTTAATCTTTCCTTAACGGTTGCCTTACAGACTCTTGATCGTATTTCTCGATATTTCAAAGCGAAATTTTCCGCTTTAATTCGATAAGTAAATCGATAGTCTTGGGCCAGCACTTACAGGGACTTGGCAATGCAACTACGAAACTCTACTTCTCGCTACGGCTGGGTCAGCATCTTCATGCACTGGGGTGTAGCGCTGGCAGTGTTCGGTTTGTTCGGCCTGGGTTTGTGGATGGTCGGTCTCGGCTACTACGATCCTTGGCGCAAGGCAGGACCTGATCTGCACAAGAGCATCGGTTTGATCCTGCTGGGTGTCATGGTGTTGCGCGTGTTGTGGCGTTTCATCAGCCCACCGCCGCCTACGCTGAGCAGTTACAGCCGCATGACGCGCCTTGGCGCCAAGTTCGGGCATGCCTTTCTGTATCTCTGTTTGTTCGCTGTGATGATTGCCGGTTACCTGATTTCCACCGCCGAAGGTGTCGGGATTCCGGTGTTTGACTGGTTTGAAGTGCCTGCACTGGTTTCCGGGCTACCGGACCAGGCAGATAACGCAGGTGCGATTCATCTCTACCTGGCCTGGTTACTGGTGATTTTTTCCGGTCTCCATGCGTTGGCAGCTTTGAAGCACCACTTTATCGATCGTGATGTGACCCTGAAACGAATGCTGGGTCGCAAAGCCTGACGTTCAACTTAGCCCCTCAAGGAATACAAGACATGTTGAAAAAGACTCTCGCCGCTCTGGCAATCGGTTCTGCACTGTTGTCCGCCAACGTGATGGCGGCTGACTATGTTGTCGACAAAACCGGGCAGCACGCCTTCGTCGACTTCAAAATCAGCCACCTGGGCTACAGCTACATCACCGGTACCTTCAAGGACATCGACGGCAAGTTCAGCTTCGACGCTGCCAAACCTGAAGACAGCAAGATCGAGTTCAACGTGAACACCGCCAGCGTGTTTACCAACAACGCTGAGCGCGACAAGCACATCTCCAGCAAAGACTTCCTGAAAGTGGCTGATTTCCCTAAAGCCACGTTCGTATCCACCAGTGTTAAAACCACCGGCAAAAACGCCGACGGTAAAGTCACTGCCGACGTGGCCGGCGACCTGACCATTGCAGGTGTCACCAAGCCAGTCGTGGTCAAGGCCACTTTCCTGGGTGAAGGCAAGGATCCATGGGGCGGCTACCGTGCAGGTTTTGAAGGCACTACCAGCATCAAGCGTTCTGATTTCGGCAAGATGATGGACCTGGGTCCACAGTCCGATGCTGTTGATCTGTACGTCACCTTTGAAGGTGTCAAAGCGAAGTAACTTTCTCGCCTGACACAAAAACGCCCCCGGCCTTACGGTCGGGGGCGTTTTTTATTGCCTGCCAAAACCTGTTCAGACAATGCGAAACAATGTGGGAGCGGGCTTGCCCGCGATTACGGTGGATCAGACAACATAGGTGTTGGCTGGACTGACGCCATCGCGGGCAAGCCCGCTCCCACAGGGTTTTTCATCAGGCTAAAAAAATGCCCCGGATCTTGCGATCAGGGGCATTTTTCATTGCGGCGATAACTTAGCGATTGCGGGTCAGCAATGCTGGTTTTTCACCGCGAGGACGGCCTGGCAGTTGATCAAGTTGCTCAGGAGTCGGGAAACGGTCGGTTTTCGACTCCTTGTGAATGATCTTCGGTGCCGGGCCGCGCGGGTTTTGCACGGCCGGTTCCGAACGCGGCTGATCGTCACGGGCAGGACGACGAGTGCGCGATTCTTCGCGACGGGCCTGACCGTCACGTGGAGCGCCGTTGCGTGGGCCGCTGCGCTTGGCCGGCGGTGTGCCGGTGGTTGCGCCGTCGCTGCTGCGTGGACCGCTTTGGCGACCCTGAGGCTTGCCGCCGGTGCGTGGAGCACCTGCGCCGGCTGCCGCGCCCTGTGCCGGAGCACCCGGACGGCGGCCACGGCCTTGGGCAGGCTTGGCCTGAGGCACGTAATCAACGCGGTTACCGAAGTTATCCACGTCGTCGTCCAGGAACTCGTCCGGGGCACGATCAGCGGCAGCGCGAGGCGCTGGACGCTGTTGCTCGCGAGCCGGAGTGCCTTCGCGTGGCTTGTGTTCACGGGCCGGGCGATCGCCGCGACCGGTGGCCGCCGGTTTTTCCTTGCCGCCCTTGTCCTTGCCCTTGTCTTTACGACCGCCGCCACCGCCAGTGCCGGTCGGACCGTCGCCGCGCGGGCCACGTGGGTTGCGCGGGTTACGCACATCCGGACGCTCGCGAACTTCAGGTTTCTCGGCTTCTACAGCGCTGGAGTCAAAGCCCATCAGATTGCCGTCGGCAATCTTCTGCTTGGTCATGCGCTCGATGCTTTTGAGCAGCTTTTCTTCGTCGGGAGCAACCAGCGAGATCGCCTCGCCCGAACGACCGGCGCGGCCAGTACGGCCGATACGGTGGACGTAATCTTCATCGACGTTCGGCAGTTCGAAGTTGACCACGTGCGGCAACTGGTCGATGTCCAGACCGCGAGCGGCGATGTCGGTGGCGACCAGGATGCGCACTTCGCCAGCCTTGAAGTCGGCCAGGGCTTTGGTGCGCGCGTTCTGGCTCTTGTTGCCGTGGATCGCGACGGCGGAAAGGCCGTGTTTGTCCAGGTACTCGGCCAGGCGGTTGGCGCCGTGCTTGGTGCGGGTGAACACCAGAACCTGTTCCCAGGCGCCTGCGGTGATCAAATGCGCCAGCAGCGAACGCTTGTGGTTGGCCGGCAGACGGAATACGCGCTGTTCGATGCGCTCGACCGTGGTGTTCGGCGGCGTGACTTCGATGCGTTCCGGGTTGTGCAGCAGCTTGCCGGCAAGGTCGGTGATGTCTTTGGAGAACGTCGCCGAGAACAGCAGGTTCTGACGTTTGCTTGGCAGACGGGCCAGGACCTTCTTCACGTCATGGACAAAGCCCATGTCGAGCATGCGGTCGGCTTCGTCCAGCACGAGGATTTCCACGTGGGACAAATCGACGCTGCCTTGGCCGGCGAGGTCGAGCAGGCGGCCAGGGCAGGCCACCAGCACGTCGACACCGCGGGACATGGCCTGAACCTGTGGGTTCATGCCGACGCCGCCGAAGATGCAGGCGCTGACGAACTTCAGGTCACGGGCATAGACCTTGAAGCTCTCGTGCACTTGAGCCGCGAGTTCGCGGGTAGGGGTCAGGACCAGTACGCGTGGTTGGCGCGGGCCGTGACGCTGGGATTTGTCCGGGTGACCATTAGGGAACAACCGCTCCAGAATCGGAAGGGCGAAGCCGCCGGTTTTACCAGTACCTGTCTGTGCCGCGACCATCAGGTCGCGACCTTGCAACACGGCGGGAATGGCCCGCTGTTGCACCGGAGTAGGCTCGGTATAGCCCGCTGCCTCGATGGCGCGGACTAAAGCCTCGGAGAGACCGAGGGAAGCAAAGGACATGAGTAATCCTGTTTTAGTTAGGGCTTGGCCCAATGGGAGTCTTGCCTGGCGCGAATGGCGTTTAAGAGGAACGCAATCCCGTCCGGTCCTGCTGGGTTTCGAAGGCTCGTCTGGAGCGCTCGCGCGGGCTGAAAAGCTGCGCTGTAGCGGGGTCGAGATGCCTTGAACGATTCCGAGCGTCCGGGCGTGAGCCTGGCGGGAAGGCCGGAGTATAACAGAGCAATCACTGCGCGCCGCTTTCCTGCTGCTCAACGGTTTTTACGATGGTCGAGGAGGCGCTGGCCGCTTTCACATTGTTGACCGGATCGGCGCCGTAACGGGCGCTCAGCTCGGCGTAGGCGGGCTCGCGCTTGAAGCGCTTGAGTTCGGCACCGAAGCGCTGCACCAGCAAATCCATGCCGGCATTGCGTCGTACCGCCAAAAACTGGCTCTGGTGGCTGATGACAGTGGGGTTTTCAGTGATCTTGTCGCGGATGCCCAGCTCATCGAGCAAATGCTGACCGACCCGGCGATCGGTGATCAGCAAGTCGATGCGCCCCCGAACCAGTTTGCCGAAATTGGCCTCATGAGTCGGCGCCGGTTCCCGTGTGAACAAGGTCGATTCCCTGAAGTCCTGGCTGTACAGATAACCGGGCGAGGTGCCGATGGTCAGGCCTTTGAGGTCGTCCAGGGTGCGGAAGGGGTGAGGGCGCTCGTTGGCGTAGAACATCACGAATTCGACTTCCGACAGCGGTTCGCTGGGGTAGAGCAGCGTCGCGTCGCGTTCGTCGCTGTGGAAAATATCCAGCGCACCGTCCGCCTGACCCGTTTCAAGCATCGAAAGGCAGCGTTTCCATGGCAGGAACTGCCAGTCCACCTCGATCCCCAGGCGTTTGAAGACGATGGCCGTGGTTTCGTAATCCAGGCCCAGGGATTTACCGTTTTCCTCGTACACGTACGGCGCCCACGGTTCCGTGACAATGCGCAGCTTCTCGCCCCGGGCGGCGAAGCTCAGGCAAGTAAAAAGAAACACGGTGAGTAACTGCGCGATCAGAGGCATGGCTTGAGATTACGACGAGAAATCATAAAGAGCCAGAAACTGGATCCAGAAGCTCTGGTTCGGGCGTTAAACGCAAAAGATCGCAGCCTCGTTTCACTCGACAGCTCCTACAGGGATTTGTGCAGGAGCTGTCGAGTGAAACGAGGCTGCGATCTCTTGATCCTGCTTTTAGCGCGGCAACTTCAGGTTGTTCCACACCGCCAGGCTCGCTTCAGCCTGATTCAGTGTGTAGAAATGCAGCCCCGGTGCGCCACCTTGCAACAGGCGTTCGCACATTTCGGTGATGACTTGTTCGCCAAAGGCTTGAATGCTTTGGGTGTCGTCGCCGTAGGCTTCCAGTTGCTTGCGGATCCAGCGCGGGATTTCCGCACCGCAGGCGTCGGAGAAGCGCGCGAGCTTGCTGTAGTTGGTGATCGGCATGATGCCTGGCACGATCGGGATGTTCACGCCCTTCGCCCGTACACGCTCGACGAAGTAGAAGTAGCTGTCGGCGTTGAAGAAGTACTGGGTGATGGCGCTGTTGGCGCCAGCGTTGGCCTTGCGCACGAAGTTGTTCAGATCGTCTTCGAAATTGCGCGCTTGCGGATGCATTTCCGGGTAAGCGGCGACTTCGATATGGAAATGATCGCCGGTCTCTTCACGAATGAATTCAACCAGGTCGTTGGCGTGGCGCAATTCGCCGCTGGCCATGCCCATGCCCGACGGCAGGTCACCGCGCAGGGCGACGATACGCTTGATGCCGGCGGTCTTGTATTGAGCCAGCAGGCCGCGCAGGTCGGCCTTGCTGTCGCCAACGCAGGACAGGTGCGGTGCGGCAGGGACTTTGACTTCGCTTTCGAGTTGCAACACGGTATTGAGGGTTCGATCACGGGTCGAACCGCCAGCGCCATAGGTGCAGGAGAAGAAATCGGGGGTGTACGTAGCCAGCTGACGAGCAGTGGCGAGCAGCTTTTCATGCCCAGCGTCGGTCTTCGTAGGGAAGAACTCGAAGCTGTAGCGACGGTCTTGGGACATGGAGGGGGCCTCCAGCTACGAGTTGCAAGCTTCAAACTGCAAGAGAACGGCGCACCGACTCTTGTTGTTGAAGCCCGCAACTCACGGCTGCAAAAAAGCGATGAAGAAGCAAGCGCCTGCCTCAAGCCACAAGTAAACGAACCGCTTTTACTTGCCGCTTGAAGCTTGCCACTTGCAGCTGCTGTCAGTACCGGTAAGCGTGCGGCTTGAACGGGCCTTCGACGGTCACGCCGATGTAGTCGGCCTGGGTCTTGGTCAGTCGAGTCACTACGCCGCCGAAACCGCGGACCATTTCCAGGGCCACTTCTTCGTCGAGTTTCTTCGGCAGTACTTCAACGGTCAGGCGCTCGGCTTTCTGGGCTGGCGACAGGTCGGCGTACTTTTGACCGAACAGGAAGATCTGAGCCAGTACCTGGTTGGCGAACGAGCCGTCCATGATGCGGCTTGGGTGACCGGTGGCGTTACCCAGGTTAACCAGACGGCCTTCGGCCAGCAGGATCAGGTAGTCGTCGTTCTGGGCGTCGAACGCGCCAGGGCCGGTACGGTGGATCTTGTGAACCTGTGGCTTCACTTCTTCCCATGCCCAGTTCTTGCGCATGAAAGCGGTGTCGATTTCGTTGTCGAAGTGGCCGATGTTGCAGACAACAGCGCGCTTCTTCAGGGCTTTGAGCATGTTCGCGTCGCAAACATTGACGTTGCCGGTGGTGGTCACGATCAGGTCGATCTTGCCCAGCAAGGCTTTGTCGATGCTGGCTTCGGTGCCGTCGTTGATGCCGTCGATGAACGGCGAAACCAGCTCGTAGCCGTCCATGCAGGCTTGCATGGCGCAGATTGGGTCAACTTCGGAGACCTTGACGATCATGCCTTCCTGACGCAGGGACTGAGCGGAGCCCTTGCCCACGTCACCGTAACCGATAACCAGCGCTTGCTTGCCGGACAACAGGTGGTCGGTGCCGCGCTTGATCGCATCGTTCAGGCTATGACGGCAGCCGTACTTGTTGTCGTTCTTGGACTTGGTCACCGAGTCGTTGACGTTGATGGCCGGGATTTTCAGCTCGCCCTTGGCCAGCATGTCCAGCAGGCGGTGAACGCCAGTGGTGGTTTCTTCGGTCACGCCGTGAACGCGATCAAGGATCGCCGGGTATTTCTTGTGCAGCAGCTCGGTCAGGTCGCCGCCGTCGTCGAGGATCATGTTGGCATCCCAAGGCGCGCCATCTTTAAGGATGGTTTGCTCCAGGCACCACTCGTACTCAGCTTCAGTCTCGCCTTTCCAGGCGAAAACCGGGATGCCGGCAGCGGCGATAGCGGCTGCGGCCTGGTCTTGAGTCGAGAAAATGTTGCAGGACGACCAGCGTACTTCGGCACCCAGGGCAACCAGGGTTTCGATCAGCACGGCAGTCTGAATGGTCATGTGGATGCAGCCGAGGATTTTCGCGCCTTTGAGCGGCTGCTCGCTGGCGTATTTGCGACGCAGACCCATCAGGGCAGGCATTTCGGATTCGGCGATGATGGTCTCGCGACGGCCCCAGGCAGCCAGGGACATGTCGGCCACTTTGTAATCGTTAAAATCTGCAGGCGTGATAACAGCGCTCATGAAGAGCCTCCATTCGTAATGTATGCGAATGGGCGCCGTTGTGCGTTTAGTGTCCGGCCGAACATGGCCAGTCAACGCCCCATCCGAGCCTGACAGGTCGAACCTGCTGCAGCGCCCCTCGGACAGGTGGCGGGAAAACGGTGGTAGCCGTTCTAAAACGGTGGCGATTATAGCTTTCTTTATCCGGCTAGTGGCAAGCGACAAGCTACAAGCGGCAAGTAAAAGCGAATCTGCTTTTAACTTGCAGCTTGTCGCTTAAAACTTGAAGCTGGGGGCATAACCTGTTGCCCAAGTACGTCAAATCCGGAGCCCCCCCCATGAATTTCCACACCCGCAAATGGGTAAAACCCGAAGACCTGAACCCTAACGGCACCTTGTTCGGCGGCAGCTTGCTGCGCTGGATCGACGAAGAAGCGGCGATCTACGCCATCGTCCAGTTGGGCAATCAGCGCGTGGTGACCAAGTACATTTCCGAGATCAACTTCGTCAGCGCCTCGCGCCAGGGCGACATCATTGAGCTGGGGATCACCGCCACCGAATTCGGCCGCACCTCGATTACCCTGACCTGCGAAGTGCGCAACAAGATCACCCGCAAGAGCATCCTGACCGTTGAGCGGATGGTTTTCGTCAACCTGGGCGAAGACGGATTGCCGGCACCGCACGGGCGCACCGAGATCAAGTACGTCAAAGACCAGTTCAAGGAAGATGAATTGGTCACAAAGTGACCTCGGCGGCGGCTGATCGTTGATCGTTCCCACGCTCTGCTTGGGAATGCAGCCCGGGACGCTCCGCGTCCCAAGAGCGGACGCAGAGCGTCCATTGAGGCATTCCCACGCAGAGCATGGGAACGATCTGTTGAGGGCAGTGAACAGCTTCGGAGCGCGCGTGTCGTACCTTCATGACACACCACTGGTTCCGGAGCTTTATGGACACGCAAAAAGACGGCAAGACCCCGAATCTCTCGCCTGAAGAGCAGCAGGACGTCGACAAGAACCAGCCGCCACGCGCGGCGGTGCTGCACGAAATCATTCGCACCCAGGGCGATCAGGAGCTGGAACGCAGTGTCGCTGCCCTGTGGTGGTCGGCGTTGGCCGCCGGCCTGACCATGGGCTTGTCGTTGATGGCCATGGGGCTGCTCAACTCTCGCTTGCCTGACGGCGAAGCCTTTAAAGTGATCGCCAGTTTCGGCTACTGCGCAGGCTTTCTCGCGGTCATCCTCGCCCGTCAGCAATTGTTCACCGAAAACACCCTGACGGCCGTGCTGCCGATCATGACCAAGCCCACCTTGAGCAATGTCGGCCGGTTGCTGCGCTTGTGGAGCGTCGTGCTGATCGGCAACCTCTGCGGCACCTTGCTGGTGGCCTACGTGATGTTGCATTTGCCGATTTTCGACAGCAAGACCGACCTGGCCTTTCTCGACATCGGACGCAAGATCATGGAGAACAGCGCCAGCCAGATGTTCGCCAAAGGCATCGTCTCGGGCTGGATGATTGCCACCATGGTCTGGATGATACCGTCCATGGAAAGCGCCAAAATGTGGATCATCATCCTCATCACCTACTTGATGGCGTTAGGAGATTTCACCCATATCGTGGTCGGGTCTGCCGAGGTTTCTTACCTGGTGTTTGCCGGCGAGTTGCCGTGGAAGGATTTCTGGCTGGTGTTTGCCGGACCGACGCTGGCGGGCAACATCATCGGCGGCAGCTTCATCTTCGCGCTGATTAGCCATGCGCAAATCCGCAGCGAAAGCGGACCTCCGAAGACCACTGCGAACCAGGGCCCGGTCCCCGATCCGCAGAAACGCAAAACTGATCAGTGATGCTCGGCCTGTGCCGCTGGCGCAGGCTCATCCCGGGTCACGTATTTGACCAGTTTGCCGATGCTCAGGCCCTGCAACAGGATCGATGACAGCACCACGATGTAGGTGATGCTCAGCAGCAAGTCACGCTCCGGCCCCAGCGGCAGGGCCAGGGCGAGCGCAACTGAAACACCACCGCGCAAACCACCCCAGGTCAAAATCCGGATCGTTCCACGCGGCACCGTGCGCCAGCGCCGCAGCAGCAGGATGGCCGGTGCAACTGTCAGCAGGCGTGACAGCAGAATCGCCAGCGCCAGCAAACCCGCGGCCAGCGCATGCAGCCAACTGAACGGCAGCAGCAACAATTCCATGCCGATCAGGGCGAACAGCAGGGCGTTGAGCATGTCGTCGAGCAGTTCCCAGAAACCGTCCAGGTACTTTCGCGTCATGTCGTTCATCGCCAGGTTGCGGCCCAGGTTACCGATGATCAGTCCGGCGACCACCATCGCGATCGGTGCGGACACATGCAGCTCCGACGCCATGGCCGAACCGCCGATCACCAGCGCCAGGGTCAGCATGACTTCGATCTGATGCTGCTCGATGCTGTTGATCATCAGGTACACCAGATAGCCGATCAGCCCACCGAACAGAACGCCGCCAATCGCCTCATGAGCGAACAGCATCGCCGTGGCGCCGACGGTCGGGGTTTCGCCGAGCTGAGCAATGCCCAGCAGCACGGTGAAAACCACTACGGCGGTGCCATCGTTGAACAGCGACTCACCGACGATGGTGGTTTTCAGTGGCTTGGACGCATTGGCGGTCCGTAGCACACCGAGCACCGCGATCGGGTCGGTGGGGGAAATCAACGCGCCGAACAGCAGGCAATAGAGGAAGCTCACGTGCCAGCCGAACAGGGCAAAAATGTAATAGGCGAGGCTGCCGATCACCGCGGTGGCGATCAATACGCCGAACGTCGCCAGCAAACCGATGGGCCAGCGGTAGTTGCGCAGGTCATTGAGGTTGACGTGCAGGGCGCCGGCGAACAGCAGGAAGGACAGCATCCAGTTCATCAACAGATCGCCAAAGTCGATCTGGCTGATCAACTGCTGGACCCGATCTTCGAGACCGGGGTAGCCGAGCAGACTCAGGCCTTGCAGCAGCAGGGAAAACATCAGGGCCGTGACCATCACGCCGATGGTCGGGGGCAGGCCGATGAAACGGAAGTTTACGTAGGTGAGGAGCGTGGTGAGGCAAATGAATGCAGCGACAAGTTCAAGCATCCGGGGTCCTTGGATGGGAGGTAGGAAATGGGGTTTGCGCAGCGACGCAATGGTTCAGCCGGACACATTGACCGTAGCCGCGCTGCGACGTTGCAGGTAAATAAAGAAAAGCGCAGTCAGCACGGTCAAGCCACTCACAAAGGCGCCGGTCCATGGCAGGTCTGCCAGATCCGCGCCGCTGGCCACCACCAACCCGCCGATCCACGCGCCAGCCGCGTTGCCGAGATTGAAGGCGCTCTGGTTCAGCGTTGAGCCCAGGTTCGGTGCTTCATGCGCTTGGTCGATGATCAGCAATTGCAGAATCGGGCACAGTGCAAAAGCGAAGATGCCCCACAACACCAGCGTGATTGCCGCCGGAATAACCGAGTGACTGGTCTGGCTGAAAGCAGCCAAAACAACCGCTACGGCCAGCGCCATACCCACCAGTGACGGCAGCAATCGGCTATCCGCCAAGCGACCGCCCAGCATGCTGCCCGCGGTCAGGCCGACGCCGAACAACAGCAGCATGATGGTCACGCCATGCGGGCTGACACCGGTGATGTCCTGCAGGATCGGCGCGATGTAAGTGAACACGCTGAACAGACTGGTCGACGCCAGCACGCTCATGCCCAACGCCAACAACACATTGACCTTGCCCAGCACTTTGAACTCGCTGGCGAGGTTGGCCTTGTCCATCGGGATGTGCTTAGGCAGCCAGGCCCATTGTGCGATGGCCGCAATCACACCGATCACCGAGACTGCCCAGAACGTCGAGCGCCAGCCGGCGTATTGACCGAGCGCGGTGCCCAACGGCACGCCGAGCACATTGGCCAGCGTCAGACCGGTGAACATCATGGCAATCGCCTGCGCCCGCTTGTTCGGGGCGACCAGGCCCGCCGCAACCACCGAACCGATGCCGAAGAACGCACCGTGGCACAACGCAGTGACCACTCGCGCGGCCATCAACGTGGCGTAGTTTGGCGCCAGCGCGCACAGCACGTTGCCGAGGATGAACATCAGCGTCATGCCCAGCAGCGTGGCTTTGCGCGGCATGTTGGCGGTGCCGATCGCGAGGATCGGCGCGCCGAATACCACGCCCAGGGCGTAGCCGGTAATCAGCAAGCCTGCATCGGGAATGCTCACGGCGAGGTCGCGTGCGACATCGGGGAGCAAACCCATGATGACGAATTCAGTGGTGCCGATGCCGAAGGCGGCAACAGCGAGGGCAAGCAAAGCGAGTGGCATGCGCAAGGTCTCTGTCGGTAGTCTTGACGCTCTGATCAGGCATACGCATGCCAATGACCGTTCTCGAGGAGAGCGGGCAGGGGCTGAAATTATTGGAATTAGTCTGTGCGCAACTGAGTGCGGCGTGGTCGCTTGCAGTATAAACAGCTGCGAGCCTGTGGCGAATCAATAATCCGGGTGCGTCTGGCAAGGAACAAAAACAACATAAGGAGTGTGCCGTGCTTGCGACGGTGTTGGTGTTGGTGGCGGCGCTGTTGCACGCGGCGTGGAATACCCTGATCAAATTCAGTGCCGAAAGGCTGCTGGTGGTGGCCTGCATGGACAGCGTGGCGCTGCTGTTTGTCGCTCTGATGCTGCCCTTTGTGGCATTGCCGCCGATTGAGATCTGGCCATGGATTCTGGCGTCGGCGGCGTTTGAATTGCTGTATCGCTATCTGTTGATCCAGGCCTACCGGGTCGGCGACTTAGGATTGGTCTATCCGCTGATGCGCGGTTTGTCGCCGTTGGTGGTGCTGGCACTGACACTGATCTTCGCTGGCGAAGTGCTGACGAACCAGCAGGTCTTCGGGATTCTGTTGATCCCGTTCGGCATGCTTTGCCTTTTATGGCAGGGCGGTGGCGGGGCGCGGCTGCCTTGGTCGATGTTGCCGGTGGTGGCGCTGATCGGCCTGTGCATCGGCTGCTACACCTACATCGATGGCCAGGCGCTGCGGCGTTGGTCGCACCCTCTGGATTACCTGGTTTGGGTCACGCTGCTCAGCGCCTGGCCGTTCCCGTTGCTGGCGCTGGTGAGCAAGCGACCGGCGTTCATGCTGTTCTGGCGTGAACAATGGCGGCTGGGACTGGCGGTCGGGTTTTGCGTGTTGTTCAGCTACGCTTTGGTGCTGTGGGCCATGCAGCTGGGGTCAATTGCCGAAGCGGCGGCATTGCGCGAGATCAGCGTGATACTGGTGGTGCTGTTCGGCATGCGTTACCTGAAAGAACCTTTCGGCCGGCCACGGCTCTTAGCCTGTGGGCTGGTGCTGATCGGCATGTTGGTCATGAAGTTTTGACGGCCTGCGAATTTTAAAACCTGAAGAAAGGACTGCTTATGACGGCTGCTCTGTGGTGCATTTTGATCGCAATCTTCCTGCCTTATCTCTGCACAGCTATCGCCAAGATCAGTGGCGGGTTCACTTTGAAAGACAACCATGACCCCCGGGACTTTCTCGAGTCCCTCAATGGTTTGGGCCGACGCGCGCATGCGGCGCAACTGAACAGCTTTGAAGTGACTCCCGCCTTTGCGGCGGCAGTGATCGTGGCGCACCTGGTGGGCAATGCCGAGTTGGTGACGATCAATGTGTTGTCGGTGTTGTTCATCACCAGCCGGTTGCTCTACATCATTTGCTACCTGGCGGACTGGGCGATCTTGCGGTCGCTGATGTGGTTTGTGGGGATTGGGTTGATCGTCAGTTTCTTTGTGGTGTCGGTCTGACGGTATTGAGGTGATTTTGCTGGCCTCATCGCGGGCAAGCCCGCTCCCACACGGGTCGGCGGTGAACACAAAATCTGTGTCCGGCACATAACCCTGTGGGAGCGGGCTTGCCCGCGATTGCTATTGACTGGTCGCCGCGGAATTCAGGGGCTCGTTTTGCCCGCATCGGCAACTTGAGGCACTTGCGGCAGCGGTGCACCTTTTGGCCATAGCATCCAGATTTGCCCCTGCTGCTTCATGTCCCCGGCCAGTTGCCCGGCCGCCTCGCCAGTGCCCCAGAACAAGTCCGCACGCACTTCGCCGGCAATCGCGCCGCCGGTGTCCTGAGCCGCAACGGGCCTTACCAGTGCGGTGCCGTCCGGTTTAGTGGTCGACAACCACAACAAGCTGCCCAGCGGAATCACTTTGCGGTCCACGGCTGCGCTGTAACCGGCAGTCAGTGGAACGTTCAGCGAGCCCCGTGGCCCTTCGTTGCTGTCCGGGTTACGGGTGAAAAACACGTAGCTCGGGTTACTGCCCAGCAATTGGGGAATGCGCGACGGATTGGCCTTGGCCCAAGTGCTGATCGCGCCCATGGTCACGTCTTCTTTCTTCAGTTCGCCTTGTTCCACCAGCCAACGGCCGATGGGGCGATACGGATGGCCATTCTGGTCGGCATACGCAATGCGCAGTTGGCGCCCGTCGTCGAGCTGAATGCGGCCCGAACCCTGGATTTGCAGGAACTGCAGGTTCATCGGATCGGTCAGCCAGGCCACGACCGGTGCCTTGACCCCTTTGGTTTCAATCGTTGCTGCATCGTCGTAAGGCTTGAGTACGCGACCTTCGAGTCGTCCGCGCAGGCGTTTGCCTTTGAGTTCCGGGTAGATGCTGTCCAGCGAGACGATGATCATGTCGTCAGGTACGCCGTACACCGGAATGTTCGCTGTCTCGGTTTGGGTCAGGCTGCCGGGGTAGACCGGTTCGTAATAGCCGGTGATCAAACCGTTGGCGTTGTCATTGGCGGCGCGCAGACCGTAGACGTCAAGGTTCTGCTTGAGGAAAGCGCGGATGTCATTGGCGGTTTGCGGCACATTGGCGGACGCCGCGCAGGTCGAACCCCAGACCGGGTCGGCCTTGAGTCGCGTGCAGGCGCTGCGCCACGAGCCGAAGCCTGCCACGAGGTCGTTGTCGGTCACTGTCGGCAGTGCTTCCCAGGTGGCGCTGGAATAGGTGGCCAGCGCGTGGGTCTTGGGCGCGTTGTTGTCGCCGCCGGTACAGCCCGCGAGCACGGCCACCATCGGAAGGGTCCAGGTCAGATTGTGACGCCATGCCTTGAAAAGGCTATTCATGGAGTATTTCCTTTGCCGGTTGCCTGAGTGCTCCATGCGCTCAAGCAACCCGTATTGATAATAGGGCTATTGGTCTTTGCCGGCGACGCGAGGATACTGGCCGCCGTTTCCCGTGATCTGAAGCCAACATGACTCTTAAAAGACTTTCTGTTGTATTGCTGGCCTGCCTGGCCTTGTCCGCTTGCGGCGGTGTCGACCCGAATTCGCCGCTGGGTCAGCGCAAGGCGATCTTCAAGCAGATGCTCAAGACCGGTGAAGACCTGGGCGGCATGTTGCGTGGTCGCATTCCGTTCGACGGTCCGAAGTTCGCCGACGGCGCCGTGAAACTCGATGCGCTGTCCCATGAGCCTTGGAAGCACTTCCCGCAGGTGCGTGAAGAAGATCACACCAGCGCCAAGGACAACGTGTGGCAACAGCAGGCACGTTTCCAGGAAATGGCCCGCACCCTTGAAAGCGCCACTGGCGAGCTGGTGATTGCCAGCAAGGTTCAGCCTTACAAGGCCAGTACCCTGGGCCCGGCCGTGCAAAAAGTCGAAGATGCCTGCAGCGCGTGTCATAAAGAGTTTCGGAATCATTGATTGGCGATGCTCTGGTTAACGTTGATCGTTCCCATGCTCCGCGTGGGAATGCCTCAAGGGACGCTCCGCGTCCAGTGACGCGGAGCGTCACGGGCTGCATTCCCACGCAGGAGCGTGGGAACGATCAATTATCCTGAAACTTACTTATCCAGCTCGTCGAGCGCGTCCTGCAATTCCTTGCGGGACTCGGCAAGCTTGTCTTTACGCTTGTTGATCTTATCGGGATCGCCATTCTTCATGGCTTTATCGAGGTCGGCCTGACGCTTGCTGACTTCATGCTTGGCGTCGAGCACCTTGTTTTCCCGTTCCTTCTTCAACGAGGCCTCGGTGCAATGGGCGGTGACTTCGCTCAGGGCCGTTTCGAGGCCGGCCTGCTGATCGGCGTTTCCGTGGGATTTGGCCAGCTCGATCTGATTGATGATGCCCTGTTTCTTGGCCGCGCAGCCGGTCAGCTCCGGGGCTTCTTCGGCGGCCATCAGTGGTGCGGCCAACACGCTGCAAAGAGTCAACAAGGCGAGCGGTGAAAGAAATTTCATAAAAGCTCCATGTGCAAAGGCAATCGTGTCGATGTGGCGATGGGCGTTGGAGCCCATTGGCACCTTTGGGTTCCCGGGCTGGCGGGACGTCTGTGTTCAGAACCCGTCAATGCCGGCCATGTGTAATGTTTCACTCAGTGCAAGAACCTGCGGATCGCGGAAAAAGGCGCTCAATTGCGCCGCGCGTCCCGGGCCGATACCAGGCTCTGCCTGCCATTGTTCGGTATTTCGTTGCGCCAGTTCCTGCCATGAATCACCAAGCCGTGCCTGACCTGTCGGCGGTAATCCCAAGGCTTTGAGCCAGCGAGCAAATGGTCGTTGGCGGGCGCTGTTGAAACTGTTTAAAAGTCGAGCGCTGCTGCGGTCACCGAAGCCGTCAATGTTACCAAGCTCTTGAGCGTCGAGGGTCAACCAATCCAGAAGGCCGTTCAGGTGGCCTGTGTCCAAAAGTTTCTCCCAGGTGCCGCGTCCTACGTGAGGCAACGCCAGCCCCTGCTTGCTGCCGAGCCAGGTCAGGCGCGCGAGAAATTGGCTCTCGCAGCCTGATGTTGGTTGCCAACAACTTAAATGATGAAAGTCTGACGCTGACGGAACATTCAGTTCAGCGCGCTCGGTGCTGCGCAGCACAACGCCCTCGAGCCTTGGAATGGTCAGGCCTGCGAGGCTGATGGAGACCTGATCGCCGGGGCGGATGTCCATGTCCGCCCAGCGTTGCAAAGAACTGACGCTGACACGCTTGATCTGTCGGTCATCGAGCTTGACTGGCATCAGATCCAGCACCGGCGTAATCCGCCCCGTTCGACCAATGTTGAACCGGACCTTGCGCACTTCGGCCAGCGCCTGGGCGAAAGGATACTTCCACGCAACACTCCAGAAGGACGGCCGCGCTTGCCAGCGTTCGGCCGGTGGCCGCTGGCTTTGACGCAATACGATTCCATCGCTGGCGAACGGCAGAGGGGCGCGATACCAGTGATTACGCCAACGCTCGGCGTCGGCCAATGCCGTGATCGGCTGGCTGTAAGGCGCCGTACTCGGAAAACCCAGCTCATCCAGGGCTGCCACGCGTGCGGGCAAGGTGGTTGGGCCCTGCGGCCAGTCCCAGACAAACAACCCGATACCCTCGGCCTGTTCGGCGTTCAGATGTTTGCGCGCCATCAACCCGGCCACCGTCGCGCGAGCATTGAGACTGCCGGCCTGAGCTTGGATGTGGTCGGCCAGGCGCCAATAAAGTTCGCCTTGCACCAGCACGTCCAGCGGTTGTGACAACGTTTGAGGAATGGCGGTGATCAGTCGCGCCGAGGTGGTCCAGTCCTGTCCGTTTACCCCGTCGCCGCGACTGATCGCTTGATGCAGCAAACCGCTGCGATAGATCAGCGTCACCGCCACGCCATCGACCTTGGGTTGGACCCAGATATCGTTTCGCTCACGCAGCCAGTGTTCTACCGCCTGAGCATCACGCAACTTGTCCAGCCCGGTGTGGGCGACCGGGTGAGCGATCTTGCCGCCAGCGGTGCGCAGCGGTTCGGGCGTCAGTCCCAGGTCAAAACAATCTCGCCATTCGTTCAGTTGCGCGCGGGACTGGTCATAAATTTCGTCGGCGACCAATGAGCGCCCGCCCCGGTGATAGTGGGCGTCCCAGAGGTCGATCTGCTTTTGCAGCGCGGTGATTTCGTCCAGGGCGCGGGCGGGTGACCAGTCGGGGCAGTCGGCGGCGTTAGAACTCAGGCAAAGCAAGGTCAGGAAGAAAGCGGTAAACAGGCGAAGCAGCATCGTGAGCGTCCTTGCTCAGGGGGAATGCTTGAAGGGTAGTCAGCTTTGGCGTGTCGTTATCAAGGATGTTTTTCGGTGTGTTTCGAGACGGGAGAATCAAAAGATCGCAGCCTCGTTGCACTCGACAGCTCCTACAGAGAATGGTGTAGGAGCTGTCGAGTGCAACGAGGCTGCGATCCCTTGATCTTCATCCAATAAAAAGCCCTGCACGGCGAACCGTGCAGGGCTTTTGGTACCGCCAGGAAAGTCTTACAGGCCGGCTGCAGTACGCAGGTCGTCGGCGCGGTCGGTCTTTTCCCAGGTGAAGGTGGTGAAAGTATCTTCGCCCACAGTCTTGGTCGCCGGGGTGCGACCGAAGTGGCCGTACGCAGCGGTTTCCTGGTACATCGGGTGCAGCAGGTCAAGCATGGTGGTGATCGCGTATGGACGCAGGTCGAAAATTTCACGAACCAGTTTGACGATTTTGTCGTCGCTGATTTTGCCGGTGCCGAAGGTGTTCAACGAGATCGACGTAGGCTGGGCAACACCGATAGCGTAGGAAACCTGAATCTCGCAACGCTCGGCCAGGCCGGCAGCGACGATGTTCTTGGCCACGTAACGACCAGCGTAGGCCGCCGAACGGTCAACCTTCGATGGATCCTTGCCGGAGAACGCGCCGCCGCCGTGACGGGCCATGCCGCCGTAGCTGTCGACGATGATCTTGCGACCGGTCAGGCCGCAGTCGCCCACCGGGCCACCGATGATGAACTGGCCAGTCGGGTTGATGTGGAACTGGGTGTCCTTGGTCAGCAGTTCGGCAGGCAGCACGTGCTTGACGATCAGCTCCATCACGCCTTCGCGCAGGTCTTTGTACGACACTTCAGGGTTGTGCTGGGTCGACAGAACAACGGCGTCGATACCCACAACCTTGCCGCCTTCGTAACGGCAAGTCACTTGCGACTTGGCGTCCGGGCGCAGCCAAGGCAGCAGGCCGGATTTACGGGCTTCGGCCTGGCGCTGAACCAGTTGGTGCGAGAAGGTGATCGGTGCTGGCATCAGCACGTCGGTTTCGTTGCTGGCGTAGCCGAACATCAGGCCCTGGTCGCCGGCGCCCTGATCTTCAGGCTTGGCGCGGTCAACGCCCTGGTTGATGTCAGGGGACTGCTTGCCGATGATGTTCATCACACCGCAAGTGGCGCCGTCGAAACCGACATCGGAGCTGTTGTAGCCGATGTCCAGAATGACGTTACGCACGATTTCTTCCAGGTCGACCCAGGCCGACGTGGTGACTTCACCTGCGATGATTGCTACGCCGGTCTTGACCAGCGTTTCGCACGCCACACGGGCGAACTTGTCTTCAGCAATGATGGCGTCCAGCACCGCATCGGAAATCTGGTCGGCGATTTTATCCGGATGCCCTTCGGACACGGACTCGGAGGTGAAGAGGGAGTATTCGCTCATCTCGATTTTTTCCTGAATTTACCGATGGTGAGTGTCGCCAGCCGGTCGCTGAAAATGGCGGACCTGGATCTGGAAACCATTACGTAAGCCTACATAGAGGCTTTCCCCGGGAACGAGTCCCGCAGCGGTGGCCCAACGGGCCAAATCGTCCTGTTCAAACCCCAACCAGAGATCACCGCAGGCCTCCCTGGCCCAACTCTGGTTGTGGCTACATAACTCTGTCACGAGCAGGCTACCGCCCGGTTGCAGCAAGTCGGCCATGTGCTTGAGCGCATCCGCCGGCGCGGCAAAATGGTGCAGCACCATGTTCAGTACAACGCAATCGGCCTTGAGACTGACGCCATTCAATGCATCGGCCAGTTGCAGGCTGACGTTAGCCAGCATTTCACGTTCGCAGACCTGGCGCGCCAGTTCGAGCATCGCCGGGCTGTTGTCCAGCGCGGTGACCTGGCTGAAGCGGCGCGCCAGTTCCGGCAGGAATCCGCCGTCGCCGGGGCCGACTTCGATGGCCGTAGCGCCTTCGCTGAAACTCAACTTGTCGAGCAATGCCACCACGCTTTCGCGGTATTGCGGCAGGCCGGCGATCAAGTCTTGCTGGGCGCGAAACTTCTCCGCCACCCGGGAGAAAAAGTCCTGGCTGGCCGCTGCCCGTTGTCCGTGGACTTGAGCGATCCGCGCCTGCACATCGGCGGGCAGGGTCAGGTTATCCACTTCTTCCAGCAAGGCAATGTGCAGCTTACCGCCCAGCAGATCGGTGTGGGGCAGGGCGCGACGGTAGAAAATCGCGTTGCCTTCACGGCGAGTCGCCACCAGGTCGGCCTGGGCCAGGACCTTGAGGTGGTGACTCATGCCGGACTGGCCGATGCCGAAGATCTGCGCCAGTTCCAGCACGCCAAACGAATCGTTGGCCAGCGCGCGCAATACATTCAGCCGCAGAGGATCACCGCCGGCCTTGCACAGGGCCGCCAGCTCATCGCAATCGTCATGCTGAATGGAAGGCACACGTAAATTCATAAGGCCAGCAGTCTAGTGACGGGCAGAAATCATCGCAAGAGCAATATCAAAAAGTTTTGATATTGCTCGATAGATGGCACTTCTCGGCGTTAGGTTCAGTCAACAAACGGACAGCGGAAAGGTTTCATCAATGGAAACCGTCGTTATCCATTGGAAAAACGCCTCTGGATGACTATCTGTCATTGCCCCGAGGCGGGTGGGTGAGGGAAAATGCTCGCCTTTTTTCCGTTTCGTTTTATTCACTCTCGATACAGAACCCGCAGGAGAACAGCGATGCCCAGCCGTCGTGAGCGTGCCAACGCCATTCGTGCCCTCAGCATGGATGCCGTGCAAAAAGCCAACAGCGGCCATCCCGGTGCCCCGATGGGTATGGCGGATATCGCCGAAGTACTTTGGCGTGACTACCTGAAGCACAACCCGAGCAATCCATCGTTCGCTGACCGTGACCGCTTCGTGCTGTCCAACGGTCACGGTTCGATGTTGATCTACTCGTTGCTGCACCTGACCGGCTACGACCTGTCGATCGATGACCTGAAAAACTTCCGCCAGCTGCACAGCCGCACCCCGGGTCACCCGGAATTCGGCTACACCCCTGGCGTTGAAACCACCACCGGTCCACTGGGCCAAGGCCTGGCCAACGCCGTGGGTTTCGCCCTGGCTGAAAAAGTCCTGGCGGCGCAGTTCAACCGTTCTGGCCACAATGTTGTCGATCACCACACCTACGTGTTCCTGGGTGATGGCTGCATGATGGAAGGTATTTCCCACGAAGTCGGCTCCCTGGCCGGTACTTTGGGCCTGGGCAAACTGATCGCCTTCTACGATGACAACGGCATCTCCATCGACGGCGAAGTCGAAGGCTGGTTCACCGATGACACCCCTAAGCGCTTTGAAGCCTACAACTGGCAAGTGATCCGCAACGTCGACGGTCACGATCCGGAAGAGATCAAGATCGCGATCGAAACCGCGCGCAAAAGCGATCAGCCAACCCTGATCTGCTGCAAGACCACCATCGGTTTCGGTTCGCCGAACAAGCAAGGCAAAGAAGACTGCCACGGCGCCCCGTTGGGTGACGCGGAAATCGCTCTGACCCGTGCTGCACTGAAATGGAACTACGGTCCGTTCGAAATCCCGGCTGACATCTATGCCGAGTGGGACGCCAAGGAAGCCGGCCGCGCAGCCGAAGCCGAGTGGGACCAGCGTTTCGCTGCCTACTCTGCCGCTTTCCCTGAACTGGCCAACGAACTGGTCCGTCGCCTGGGTGGCGATCTGCCGGAAGACTTCGCTGAAAAAGCTTCGGCCTACATTGCTGAAGTCGCGGCCAAGGGCGAAACCATCGCCAGCCGCAAAGCCAGCCAGAACGCACTCAATGCCTACGGCCCGCTGCTGCCTGAACTGCTGGGCGGCTCCGCTGACCTGGCCGGTTCCAACCTGACCCTGTGGAAAGGTTGCAAAGGTGTTTCGGCTGAAGACGCCAGCGGCAACTACATGTACTACGGCGTTCGCGAATTCGGCATGAGCGCGATCATGAACGGCGTGGCTTTGCATGGTGGTCTGGTGCCTTACGGCGCGACCTTCCTGATGTTCATGGAATACGCCCGCAACGCCGTGCGCATGGCCTCGCTGATGAAAAAGCGCGTGGTGTTCGTTTACACCCACGACTCCATCGGCCTGGGCGAAGACGGCCCGACTCACCAGCCGGTCGAGCAACTGACCAGCCTGCGCAGCACGCCGAACCTCGACACCTGGCGTCCAGCCGATGCCGTTGAATCGGCCGTTTGCTGGAAAGCAGCCATCGAGCGCAAGGACGGCCCTTCGGCGCTGATCTTCTCGCGTCAGAACCTGCAGCATCAGGAACGCAGCGCGCTGCAGATCGCTGACATCGCCCGTGGCGGTTATGTGTTGAAGGACTGCGAAGGCGAGCCTGAGCTGATCCTGATCTCTACCGGTTCGGAAGTGGGCCTGGCGGTTCAGGCTTACGACAAACTCACCGAGCAAGGCCGCAAGGTTCGCGTCGTTTCGATGCCGTGCACCAGCGTGTTCGATGCCCAGGATGCTGGCTACAAGCAAGCCGTCCTGCCGTTGCAAGTCAGCGCCCGTATCGCCATCGAAGCCGCTCACGCGGACTACTGGTACAAGTACGTGGGCCTGGAAGGCCGCGTGATCGGCATGACCACCTACGGCGAGTCGGCGCCCGCGCCAGCCTTGTTCGAAGAGTTCGGCTTCACCCTGGAAAACATCCTGGGTCAGGCTGAAGAGCTGCTGGAAGACTAAAGCACAACGCGGCGGCCCCGGCCGCCGCGGTTCCTTGCAGGAGCCTGTAGGAGCTGTCGAGTGCAACGAGGCTGCGATCGTTTGATCTTGATCTTTTAAGCAACATCAAAAGATCGCAGCCTCGTTGCACTCGACAGCTCCTACACGGTTCAGCTCCTGCAGGGGAAGTGTGTTGTTAACGTGAATTCGTCTGCCGCGTCTATCGAGAACCCCATGCCTCAACCGCGTCCCTATAAAGTTGCACTCAACGGCTACGGCCGGATTGGTCGTTGCGTCTTGCGTGCGTTGTTCGAGCGAGGAGCGAAGGCCGGGTTTGAAATTGTCGCGATCAACGATCTGGCTGACATGGCCAGCATCGAATACCTGACACGCTTCGACTCCACTCACGGGCGTTTTCCCGGTGAAGTGAGGGTTGAGGGCGATTGTCTGCATATTAATGGCGACTGCGTGAAGGTTCTGCGCAGTGCCACACCCGAAGGTATCGATTGGGCGTCTCTGGGCGTCGATCTGGTGTTGGAGTGCTCCGGCGCTTACCACACGCGGGCCGATGGCCAGCGTTTCCTCGATGCCGGTGCGCCGCGCGTATTGTTTTCCCAGCCGATGGCCAGCGAGGCCGATGTCGACGCCACCATCGTCTTCGGTGTGAACCAGGATTGCCTGACCGGCGACGAGCTGCTGGTGTCCAACGCGTCCTGCACCACCAACTGCGGCGTACCGCTGTTGCGCCTGCTGGATCAGGCCATTGGTCTGGAATACGTGTCGATCACCACCATTCACTCGGCAATGAACGATCAGCCGGTCATCGACGCCTATCATCACGAAGACCTGCGCCGCACGCGTTCAGCGTTCCAGTCGGTGATTCCGGTGTCCACTGGTCTGGCGCGAGGCATTGAACGCTTGCTGCCGGAACTTGCCGGGCGAATTCAGGCCAAAGCCGTGCGGGTGCCGACCGTCAACGTGTCTTGCCTCGACATCACGATGCAGACCGTGAGCGACACCGATGCCACCGAGGTCAACCGGATTCTGCGCGAGGCTGCCACAAGCGGCCCGCTCAAAGGCCTTCTGGCCTATACCGAGCTTCCCCATGCAAGCTGTGATTTCAACCATGACCCACATTCGGCCATCGTCGATGCCAGTCAGACTCGAGTTTCCGGCCCACGGCTGGTGAACATCCTGGCCTGGTTCGACAACGAATGGGGTTTTGCCAACCGAATGCTGGACGTAGCAGAGCACTATCTGCAAACAGCCTCTCCACTCCCTGTTTCTCAGAAACTGTAACTCAGGAAATGCGACCCATGACCGTGTTGAAGATGTCCGACCTCGATCTGCAAGGTAAGCGCGTACTGATTCGCGAAGACCTCAACGTCCCAGTCAAGGACGGTGTTGTCACCAGCGATGCGCGAATCCTGGCCTCGCTGCCGACCATCAAGCTGGCCCTGGAAAAAGGCGCGGCCGTGATGGTCTGCTCGCACCTTGGCCGTCCGACCGAAGGCGAGTTCTCGGCCGAGAACAGCCTCAAGCCTGTCGCTGACTACCTGAGCAAGGCCCTCGGCCGCGAAGTGCCGCTGGTGGCCGACTACCTGGACGGCGTTGACGTCAAGGCTGGCGACATCGTGCTGTTCGAAAACGTGCGCTTCAACAAGGGCGAGAAAAAGAACGCCGACGAACTGGCCCAGCAATACGCCGCCCTGTGCGACGTGTTCGTGATGGACGCCTTCGGCACCGCTCACCGCGCCGAGGGTTCGACCCACGGCGTGGCCAAGTTCGCTAAAGTCGCCGCCGCAGGTCCGCTGCTGGCCGCTGAACTGGACGCCCTGGGCAAAGCCCTGGGTTCGCCAGCCCAGCCAATGGCAGCCATCGTTGCCGGCTCCAAGGTGTCGACCAAACTCGACGTGCTGAACAGCCTGAGCCAGATCTGCAATCAGCTGATCGTCGGCGGCGGTATTGCCAACACCTTCCTCGCAGCTGCCGGTCACCCGGTCGGCAAGTCCCTGTACGAGCCGGACCTGCTGGACACCGCTCGCGAAATCGCCGCCAAAGTCAGCGTGCCATTGCCAGTGGATGTCGTGGTTGCCAAGGAATTCGCTGAAAGCGCGACCGCCACCGTCAAGCTGATCGCCGACGTGGCCGCCGACGACATGATCCTGGACATCGGCCCGCAGACCGCGGCGAATTTCGCCGAGCTGCTGAAGTCGTCCAAGACCATCCTGTGGAACGGCCCGGTAGGCGTGTTCGAATTCGACCAGTTCGGTAACGGCACCAAAGTCCTGGCCGAGGCCATCGCACAAAGCTCGGCGTTCTCCATCGCTGGCGGCGGCGACACTCTGGCGGCCATCGATAAGTATGGCGTTGCTGACCAGATCTCCTACATTTCTACCGGTGGCGGCGCATTCCTCGAATTCGTCGAAGGCAAAGTGTTGCCAGCCGTTGAAGTCCTGGAAAGCCGGGCCAAGGCCTGAGGCCGCCCATTTGACCAGGCAAAGGAGTGTTCACATGGTCAAGACCTTAGCGCTGTTGATCGCTGCGGGTATGCTGGCGGCTTGCGGGAGTAACCCCAAAGCCACGCCGGAACCCGCGCCGCAATCGCTGGAAAAAGGCTGCTACCAGGCTGACTGGCAAGCGGAAACCAATCCGGTGATCAACAAACGCGCGGGGCCTGATGGCCTGGACAAATACGAGACACAGACACCCGCCAAGGAACATGGCTGCCCTTGACGGGTCTGACTCATTACTCAGGGCTGGCGGCGTGCGTCGTCAGTCGAGGAACATGGATGAAAGGTTTTATCGCCGTTACGGCGTTGGCACTGCTGGCAGGTTGTTCAAATTTCAACCTGTTCAAGCCTGCCGAATCGACGGACAACTGGACCACCTGGACCTGCGACAGCCAGGCCAAAGTGCTTTGGCGCTATGCCGACGACAGCCGCAAGGAAGTCGACGTGCGCTTGGGCGGGGCCGATCAGGTCTATCGCTTGAAGCAAGAGCCGGGCGCGTCGGGTTCGCTGTACAGCAACGACATGCTCGCGTTTCACCAAAAAGGTGAGGAAGGCCTGGTGTATTGGGTCGCCACCAATGATTTGATTGGCCGCGGTTGTAAAGCGCAGTAAGGCCACAGAATTTGCAACACCACAGACTTAATGTGGAAGCAGCTCCCACAGTGGATCTGTGTAGTTCTTGAGATTTAGGCAGCACCGAATTCGCAGCCCGGGCCAACCCCCGATCTGCAATAACTTGAATAGCCGCCGCCGCTACGGCAGGCTGGCACGATTAACGACCCAAACCGGGAGAGACATACACAATGGCACTTATCAGCATGCGCCAGATGTTGGACCACGCAGCCGAGTTCGGCTACGGCGTTCCAGCCTTCAACGTAAACAACCTTGAGCAGATGCGCGCCATCATGGAAGCCGCTGACAAGACTGACTCCCCGGTGATCGTCCAGGCCTCGGCCGGTGCTCGCAAATACGCCGGCGCTCCGTTCCTGCGTCACCTGATCCTGGCGGCAATCGAAGAATTCCCGCACATCCCGGTGTGCATGCACCAGGACCACGGCACCAGCCCTGACGTCTGCCAGCGCTCCATTCAACTGGGCTTCAGCTCGGTAATGATGGACGGTTCCCTGGGCGAAGACGGCAAGACCCCGACCGACTACGACTACAACATCCGCGTCACCCAACAAACCGTGGCCATGGCTCACGCCTGCGGCGTATCGGTAGAAGGCGAGCTGGGCTGCCTGGGTTCGCTGGAAACCGGCATGGCCGGTGAAGAAGACGGCATCGGCGCCGAAGGCGTTCTGGATCACAGCCAAATGCTGACCGACCCGGAAGAAGCCGCTGACTTCGTCAAACGCACCCAGGTCGACGCATTGGCCATCGCCATCGGCACCAGCCACGGCGCCTACAAGTTCACCAAGCCACCTACCGGCGACGTGCTGGCCATCGACCGCATCAAAGAGATCCACAAACGCATCCCGAACACCCACCTGGTGATGCACGGTTCTTCTTCGGTTCCGCAAGACTGGCTGGCGATCATCAACCAGTACGGCGGCGACATCAAAGAAACCTACGGTGTACCGGTTGAAGAAATCGTCGAAGGCATCAAGCACGGCGTGCGTAAGGTCAATATCGACACTGACCTGCGTCTGGCATCCACCGGTGCGATGCGTCGCCTGATGGCCACCAACCCGAGCGAGTTCGACCCGCGTAAGTTCTTCGGCGCGACTGTGACGGCTATGCGTGATGTGTGTATCGCTCGTTATGAGGCTTTCGGTACTGCCGGTAATGCTTCGAAGATCAAGCCGATCTCGTTGGAAGGCATGTATCAGCGGTATTTGAAGGGTGAGTTGAACGCTAAGGTGAACTGAGTTTTTTAGCGTTTGAGTTGAACAAAAAACCCGCTGAGAGGCGGGTTTTTTATTGGGTGTTGTTTTTTAGTACAAATCCGTCCTTTATTTTGTTGCTATGAAACTCGAACTTTTGCGTACCCTGACATACCCCCATGCCCACCAGACCAGTATTCATCTTGAACTTGTACGTTAATGTTTAGAAAAAGGTTGCCAGTGTCCGTTAGTGTTTTTATATAGTCTCCGCTTAAAAGAGGGAGTGCCGTGCCATTTTCTCCATATTTATATAGCAATTGACCTCGCTTTGCCCCTGGCCCGTGATAGGGGTAGTTTTGATCGTCAACCGCGTCATCGCCTAGCATACCTTCTGGGCCGCAACCGATGGAATAAAAAAGTGAGCCACGATTTTTCACTGCCGGAACTGGTAGTGCCACGTATTCTGAGAGCTCACTAGGGTTTGTTGCGGCATCTAAAAGACTTTGACCTTGGTATCGTTGTACGCCGAATTCTTGCCACCCTTTCAGGGACTCAACATTTGCAATGATGTGGGCATGTGTTTTTGGGTTGTAAGCAACGATAACCTCTACCCAATCTTGATAGCGCTCCGCTGTGTCAATTCCCCTGATCATACTGTCGGGAAGGTTTGATCTTAAATATAATGTTCCACGATCATTCGCGTTTTTCCAGGAGTACTCATTCCAAACAGGTTGCGGTGTACCTCCTGCTCCGAATTTGAAAATTAACTGATTGCCAAGCGCTCCCCTGTCGTTAAAAGGATAGCGGGGTACCCCTGCTGCAACTTCATTGTGATCCCCTCCCGGCCCGTGTTTCCAGCTAGAGCTACCTATTGTTATGGTCCAACTCATACCGTCAGCCTTCCTAGGTATAGGATAAAAAATTGGCACTGTAAGAGCTAGGTTTTTATCAACTTGCATATTTGTCCAGCCCCATGTTTTTGGCGAGACAATTCTAATTTCATCGGGTCCGGTTACAGGTTTTAGCTCTGGAGGAGGCGGTGCTTTTTTTCTCTCCTTTACGTCCCAAATAAAGCCGTATTCGGCAATTTCCTCATACAGGTTGAGAGCAAATGCAATGGCGCCTTCACCCATGTCACCTTTTAATCCCATGATTTATTCTCCGCTTACTTAATATTGCACTCGTGGGCATTTAAATTTATTCAATGATTACGATGTAGTGCAGGGAAATAAATGCCGACTAAAGTGGTGGGGGTACAATGTTGGTTGATTCATTTGCATATTAGCTGGGGCAGCTTTTTTGTGAACCTGTAGAATCTGACAGTTTTTTATAACTTTTTTCATAGGTCTATTCGAAAAAATGAGAATAATTAAAAGTTGGCGCAGCCCGCGTTAGTGCAGACCTCTTACAAAATGCGACTCTGATGGATGAATCATCCGTTCCATATTAGGACATGCAGTAAGTAATACGCACTGCATGGGTTTATCCAGTTTGTTGAAGTAGAAATTTAACCGTAGTGGTGAGAACGCTTGCATCCGTTCGGCAGTGCAGTCGGCGCAATTGGGATGGTGTGGTGTATCAGTGAGAATGGGGAGGTGGGGTTTGCTGATGCCCCGCGGTGCCGCGGGGGCAAGCTTCCTCGCCTTAGTCGGAGGAGTACTACGAATTTTCGGACGCGCAGATGATTGGTTCTGTAGCAGCTGTAGAGCCTGCGTCCGGCCGCGCACTAGTTGCAGTCCGAGAAGCCGGCTTCTCCTGAAAAAAGGCAGCAGGTGGTTTTACGACTGCTGTGCAATCGGATGCAGCCTCGCGCCGCTCGGCAGCTGCTAAAGGATTGCGAGCTGCGGGGTTACTTATCGTGATCAATATCCAGCTTGCTGAACGTCACTTTCGCGCCTTCGCTGGTGTACCCGGTGTGGTCCTGCACATAAACCCCGGCCTTGAAATACAGCGGCTTGTCGCGCCAGGTCTTGCTGATGTCGGTATCCCACTGGTTACCCGCCGCGCTGATGCCCAGGGCACCGCCACGACTCAAGTGAATGAGGTAGGAGAACTCCTGATCCAGCTTCACGCCAGTAGCGATGGTGATCACCCGGCCTTCGCCATCATCCGGGTGCATGCGCACTTTGGCGACGATGTTGCCGGTCGAAGTGCTGGTTTTATACTGATACTCGAGCTTCACCAACGGCTTCTGGCTTTCATAGGCGTGGATCTGGCCGATAACGACTTTGCCGGAGCTCGGCACCTGGTTCACCGCCAGGGTGGCGTGCAGCAAGTTGTCGGCGTCCGGGTAGAGCCAGTTGCGCAGGGTGCCGTTGCTGTAGGTTTCGCGAAGTTCGGTACGGGGGTACTTGGCATTTTCAGTTTTCGAGCCGGTGACCGGGGCCCAGAAAAACAGTGTGCCGGTGTCGGAGTGGAAGTATTGATCCTTGAAGCCTTTCACCAGTTTCGGCGTGTCAACGGTGTACGGCGGGTTGCCGACAGGAACACTGAGGTTCCAGGTTGCGAGATCGATCATAGGAAAAGCTTCCACAAATTTTACTGCACGCACGTACCAGAAGCTCTAGCACACGCATCGGGGGGGGTCTTTATAATCGTAGAAGTTCAATTTGTTAACAGCGGATTGACAGATGGGTGACGTCAAAATCCTGTCAAAAGGCCATCCTTCCCGGTTTCAGGGCCTGTTAGAGGTGACCGTTAGTCGGCAAACGAACCTGATGGTTAAATGATGGCGCACTGTCAGCTTCTGCTTTTGCGGATCCCGGTCTAGAGTGAAGTCTCAGTATTTGTCCGGTTTTCACGAGAAACTGGCCTGACGCCCCGAACAAGAGAAGCAGCATGGAATGCGCGCACCCCACGCCAGCTGAAGGCAATTCGATCCTTTTAATCGTCGACGACTACCCTGAAAACCTGATCAGCATGCGGGCGTTACTTCAGCGCCAGGATTGGCAGGTCATCACCGCGGCTTCCGGTTTTGAAGCCCTGAGTCTTTTACTCGAACACGATATCGACCTGGTGCTGCTGGATGTGCAGATGCCGGGCATGGACGGTTTCGAAGTCGCGCGCCTGATGCGCGGCAGTCAACGAACCCGCCTCACACCGATTATTTTCCTCACCGCCAACGAACAGTCCCAGGACGCCGTGATCAAGGGCTATGCCAGTGGTGCGGTGGATTACCTGTTCAAACCGTTTGACCCGCAAATTCTCAAGCCCAAAGTCCAGGCATTGCTCGAGCACCAGCGCAACCGCCGTGCGTTGCAGCGCCTGAGCCGCGATCTGGAGGTCGCTCGCGCGTTTAATGCCTCAGTGCTGGATAACGCCGCCGAAGGCATCCTGGTGGTGGGAGAGGACGGTTTGATCCGCTTTGCCAATCCAGCGATGTCGCGACTGCTCAACGCCACGGTGCAGGATCTGCAAGGCAAGGAGTTCCTGGATTACCTGCAGAAGCCACACATCCCCGTGTGGGCCGATTCTGAGCTTTACGCCGGTTACAAGCGCGGCGAAACCTTGCGCCTGCACGATGCGCTGCTGCGCACCGCGCCTGGCCAGCAGGTGCCGGTGGCGCTGTCATGCGCGCCGTTGCCCAGCGAACAACAGGCGATGGTCGTCACGGTGCTGGACATGTCGGTGGTGCGCCATCTGCATCAGCAGCTGGAGTTCCAGGCGGTGACCGATCCATTGACCGGGCTGCTCAATCGTCGCGGCTTCTACCAGACCGTCGAAAATCTGCTGTTGCGTGGCGAACGGTCCGACGGCGCCTGGGTGCTGCTGTACCTGGACCTCGACGGTTTCAAACGCGTCAACGACTCCCTTGGTCACGATGCCGGCGATCGGGTGTTGCGCTGGGTGTCCGAGCAGTTGAAGGCGTGTCTGCGGCCCTTTGACATATTGGCGCGCATGGGCGGCGACGAGTTCACAGCGTTGCTGGATCTTGAGTTTCCGGAACAAGCGGCGAAGATCGCCGAGAAGCTCATCGAGCGGGTGTCGATCTGTCAGCAAATCGATGGGCTGGATATCGCCCTGGGCGCCAGCATCGGCATCGCTACCTTCCCGGATTGCGGGGCCAATCTCGATGGCCTGCTGCGCGCGTCGGACATCGCCATGTATGAGGCCAAGCGTGCTGGCCGCCAGCAATACCGGTTTTACGATCACGAAATGAATGGGCGGGCGCGCTCACGATTGATGCTTGAAGAGAGTGTGCGCACGGCCATCGAAAACCGTGATTTCAATCTGGTGTATCAGCCGCAAGTAGCCATCGATGGTGGGCAGATTCGCGGGTTTGAGGCCTTGCTGCGCTGGCAACATCCAAGCGTGGGCGATGTGCCTCCGGGGTTGTTTCTGCCGTTGCTGGAAGAGGCGCGGCTGATCAGCCGTCTGGGCAGCTGGATTTATCATCGCGGTGCCGGACAGCGCAAAGCCTGGGAAACCTTGTTTGCCGAGGATCTGGTGCTGGGCGTCAGTTTGAGCAGCACCCAGTTCGGCATGCCCAACCTGGTCACCGAATTGCGTCAGGTGATTGAGCGTCATGGCTTGCAGCCGCGTTGTCTGGAAGTCGAAGTGACGGAAGACGCGTTGATGCAAAATCCCGAGGAAACCCGCAAAACGCTGCGTCTGCTGCACAATCTTGGAGTGCGGGTGGCGCTGGATGACTTCGGTTCCGGGCCGTGCTCGTTGTCTCATCTGCGCGACCTGGAACTGGACACGCTCAAGCTCGACCGGCATTTGATTGCCCGGCTCCCGGAGTCCGAACGGGACGCGGCGCTGGTGCGCACTGTGATCGACCTGTGTAAGCAGTACGGGATGCTGGTGATTGCCGAAGGGGTTGAAACCGTTGCGCAATATGAATGGCTACAAGCCAATGGTTGCCAGTATGTGCAGGGTTTCCTGGTGGGGCGGCCGATGATGGCCGAGGAGGCCGGCGACTTTGTGCAGCCGTTTGACTGGAGCGCGCTGCTCCGTTGAATTCGCTACACTGGCGATCTTTTAGTGATCGTGTGTTGCCGACCTCAATGACTGCGTTGAAATACCTCCAGGCCTACCCCGCTGCGTTGCAGGACCAAGTACGCCAGCTGATCGCCGAAGGTCGGCTCGGCGATTACCTGAGCAAGCGCTATCCGGAACAACATTTTGTGCAGAGCGACAAGGCGCTGTACACCTATGCGCTGGAGCTCAAACAGGAATACCTGCGTAACGCGCCGGCCATCGATAAGGTGTTGTTCGACAACCGCCTGGACCTGACCCATCGCGCCCTCGGCCTGCACACCACAATATCGAGGGTGCAGGGCGGCAAGCTCAAGGCCAAGAAGGAAATCCGCGTGGCCTCGTTGTTCAAGGAAGCACCTTCCGAATTTCTGAAAATGATCGTGGTGCATGAACTGGCGCACTTCAAAGAGTCGGATCACAACAAGGCGTTCTACAAACTCTGCGAACACATGTTGCCGGGGTATCACCAAGTGGAGTTTGATCTGCGGGTGTACCTGACGTGGCGGGATATGCAGTAAAAGATTAAAAGATCGCAGCCTGGAGTGTTTGAATGGATGTCAGCAAGACCAAGAGCAGCTTCTACCGCCGTTTATACGTGGCGTACCTGATCGATAGCGGACTGGCGAGCAGCGTCCCGGCGCTGACCGAAGTGACCGGCATGCCCCGGCGCACGGCGCAGGACACCATCGCCGCACTGGCGGACCTGGACATCATTTGCGAATTTGAACAGGAGGAGGGCGCCCGCAATCATGCGGGGCGCTATCGGATTCGCGAGTGGGGGGCGATTGATCGCGGATGGATCGAGCGCAATCTTCGGCAGATCAAAGCGGTGCTGGAATATCCCTGAAATTTTCAGTGTTGCGGCTGACGCTATCGCGGGCAAGCCCGCTCCCACAGGGGTTTCGCTGTACCTGTGGGAGCGGGCTTGCCCGCGAAGAGGCCCTCAAGGACGGCGCATCCCGATATGTGGAATGTCATCCTCCAGAAACTCTTCGCCCGACACCACAAACCCGTAGCGCCCGTAATATCCCTGTAAATGCGCCTGGGCCGAGAGATAGATCGGTACATCAGGCCAATGCTTTTCGGCCTGCTTCAGCGCCTGCTCCATCAATGCATGCCCAAGCCCGGTGCCACGCGCCTGAGGCGCAATGATTACGCGGCCGATCACCACGTCGCCACCCTGCGTTTCCGGATCGAGCAATCGCAGGTATGCCACCAGTCGATCCTCATCCCACGCCATCAAATGGCAGGTGTCACCTTCCAGATCCTGCCCGTCGACATCCTGATAAGCGCATTTCTGTTCGACGACGAACACTTGCGCACGCAACTGCAAAATGGCGTACAGCTGTTCCTTGCCCAGATCACTGTGGTGTTTGCAGACCCAATCAATTGTCATCTTCACTTTCCTTGAACGACGTCGCTCCGATACTAAGCGTCCTGTCGATGGATGTCTTTATGGCGGGTAAATCTGTGACAAAGGCCAAAATGCCATCATTCATTTCGCGCGACGTTGTCTTCTTTGTGTAATCTGAGATTGAGCGCTGTGCAGTGGCTCCAATGAGCTAACGTAGAGTACCTGGCTTGTCGGTACATGGATCTTGGAGTTTGGCTGAAAAATACGCCGGGCAATCCGCCCGCTAAGGATTTTCAAGCATGCCGCGATTGCATCGAGCGTTTGCTTTGATCGGATTGCTGTTGCTGGCACAGAGCGCAGCGGCGGAAAAATTGCGCCTGGTGGCCGACGCCTGGCCACCCTTTACCGACGCCACGCTGGTCAACGGCGGCTTGGCCACGGACATCGTCAGCACTGCGCTGGCCCGGGCCGGCTATGCCAGTGATTTTGAGCAGGTGCCATGGGCGCGAGCTTTGCTGGGCGTCGGTGAAGGACGTTACGACGTGCTGGTCAACGCCTGGTACACCGATGAACGCACCAAGCTGGGCCAGTTTTCGGGAGAGTACCTGCTCAACCGTGTGCGCTTTCTAAAGCGCAAGGATGCACCGATCGAGTTCAACAACCTGCAGCAACTGCACACCTATCCGATTGCGGTGGTGCGTGGTTATGCCTACTCGCCGGAATTCGATGAAGACGTGTCGCTGCAGAAAGTCCCGGTGCATAACTTCGCGATGGCCGTGCGCATGGTGGCGGCGGACCGGGTCAAGTTGACGCTGGAAGACGAATACGTCGCCCGTTATTACCTGGCTCGGGAATCAACCAAAGTGCGCAATGCCGTGGAGTTCCTGCCCAAGCCATTGAGCGAGAATAGCCTGCACATACTGGTCAGCCTGAAGAATCCTCAGCATGAGCAGATTGTCGCCAGTTTCGACCGTGAGATTGCCGAGATGAAGGCGGATGGGAGTTATGCGCGGCTGATGAAGCAGCATGGGATGTGAGATCTCAGGCTTCGCTGGTGTCCTTGATCAGGTGCGCCGCCAATGTGCGCAATGGCCCCAGCTGTCGGCAGATTAGCGCCAACTGCGTCTGCACCAGTCGCTGGCCTTCATCGATTTCATCCGGCATCTGTTCCAGTTCATTGGCCAGCGCCTCTTCCGCATCACTCTGAATCGCTATCGGTAGTTTGTTGGTCAGGCCCTGGGCGATCTCGTCGATGCTGGCGGCCAGGCTCACGCCTGCACCGTCGATCAGGTGCTCGCGTACATCCGCCGGCAGTTGGGTTTCGCGGTGCGCACCCAAGCCCGACAAATAACTGAGCAACGTGTGCGACAGCACCAGGAAGCGAAACCCGACATCCGCCTCCTTACGAAAATGCCCCGGTTCCATCAACATGTTCGCCAGCGTCGTCGACAGCGCCGCATCTGCGTTGTGCGCGTTGCGTCGGGCCAGGCGATACGCCAGGTCATCGCTCTTGCCGGCGGCGTATTGCTGCATGATCTGGCGCAGGTAAATGCTGTTGCAGGTCAGGGTGTTGGCCAGCACTTTGTTCAGGCGTCGGCCCTGCCAGTCCGGAAGGAACAGGAACACCGCGAGCCCGGCGATCAGGCTGCCGAGCAAGGTGTCGAACAGTCGCGGCAGGAACAGCCCGTAACCGTCCCCGACCTGGTTGAAGCAGAACAGCACCATCAGGGTGATCGCGGCCGTGGCCAGGGTGTAGCGGGTGGTGCGGTTGATAAAGAACACCACCCCGGCGGCAATCGCGAAGCACGACTGAATCAACGGGTTCGGGAACAGATCGAACAGGGCCCAGGCCACGGTCAGACCAATCGCCGTGCCGATGATCCGCTGCCCGAGTTTGCGCCGGGTCGCGCCATAGTTCGGCTGACAGACAAATAGCGTGGTGAGGATGATCCAGTAACCCTGTGACGGGTGAATCAAATGCACCATGCCGTAGCCGATGCTCAAGGCCAGGGGCAGGCGCAGTGCGTGACGAAACAGCAGCGACGTCGGCGTCAGCTGCGTGCGCAAGCGAATCCACACATCCTTGAGGTTGCGCGGCGAACGGTCGAGCAGGCTGCTGTCGGTGGCGTCGGCCAAGGAATCGGGGTTGCTGGCATCGCTGAGCAAACGGTCGAGGGTGCCAAGGTTGGCGGCCAGCGCGCGCAATGAACGCAACAGCCCCCGCCAGGCCGGGTTGCTCTGGATGCGCAGGTGTTCGAGCGAGGCGTGCAGATCGCTCAGGGCTTCGGCGAAGCTGGCGTCATAAACGAAGGGCTGGCGCATCTGGATCGATTCGGCCAGGGCGCGGCAGGCTTTGCCTTGCTGGCGCAGCAGGCGCTGACAGCGGAACAGCACGTCGCTGTGGAAGAACGCCTCGGCCAGCGCGTTGTAAGGATAGTGAGAGGAGCTGGCGCGCTCATGGATGTCTTGAGCGAGGAAATACAGCTTGAGGTAGCGGCTGACCTTAGATCCCGGCCGACCATTGCCGACCCGATGCAGGATGATTTCCTTGGCAGCGTTGAGCGCCGCCACCACCCGACCGTTTTGCTGGGCCAGTTCCAGTCGACGCGCCTCCACGTCCAGCTGCCGGATCGGCTCGAACAGTGAAGACTTGAGCTTCAGGTAATAGCCCAGTTCGCGGAACAATCGCGCCAGGCTTTGCTGCACCGGCTGATTGGAGAACAGCGCCTGCCACAGCACCGACAGCAAACCGTACCAGGCCGCACCGGCCACCAGCAGCACCGGCTCGTGCCAGAAATCGGTGACCGCGCCGCCGCGTTGGTCCACGCCGATCATGGTGTAGACCGACAGAATCAACGTTGCCGAGGCAATCGCGCCATAGCGTTCGCCGAGGGCGCCGAGCATGGTCAGGCCGAAACTGGCCAGCGCCAGGGCGATGACGAAAACGATCGGGTAGGGGAACAGCAATTCGACGGAGAAGGCAGCAACGCTGAAACATACCAACGTCACGGCCAGCGCGTTGAGGCGGCCCTGCCAACTGTCGTCGGTCTCGGCCAGGGCGCTGGCGATGATCCCCAGGAACAACGGAATCAGCAGCCCCATTTCATCCTGATACCAACAGACAGCCATGCTGCCGGTCAGTGCGATGAACACCCGCACGCTGTAGCTGAATTTATCCAACGCCCAGAGGCGGCGCAGAGACTGATTAAAAGGGGTCGATGACATGAAGTGCGAAGGCCTTCCGAGGCAATGACGCTAAATTGAGCCAGTAATGACGCCGACGCAATGGCGCCGATCACATCTGACAGCAAAATCTGTTCCTTCCCTGGGAAACACATGCCGGTGTAGGAGCTGTCGAGTGAAACGAGGCTGCGATCTTTTGACCTTAATTTTTTAAAAACAAGATCAAAAGATCGCAGCCTCGTTTCTCTCGACAGCTCCTACAGGGCGGTGTGGGTTAGACGTATTGCGCGGCGGCGTAACCCGAGGCCCAGGCCCATTGGAAGTTGAACCCGCCCAGGTGCCCGGTGACGTCGAGCACTTCGCCGATGAAATACAGACCCGGGCTTTTCAGCGATTCCATGGTCTTGGACGAGACTTCGCGAGTATCCACGCCACCTAGGGTCACTTCTGCCGTGCGATAGCCTTCTGTGCCGGCCGGCACTACTTTCCAGCTCGCCAGTTTTTCGGCGATGTCGGCAATTTCCGCATGGGTGTATTGCTTCATCGGTTTGGAAACGAACCAGTTGTCCGCCAGCAGGTTGGCCATCTTCTTGGTGAAGATTTCACCGAGCAAGGTCTTCAACTCGCTGTTCGGGCGTTCGACTTGCTGCTGTTGCAGCCAGATCGGCACGTCGTGGTCCGGCATCAGGTTGATTTCGACCGTGTCGCCGGATTCCCAGAACGAGGAAATCTGCAAAATCGCCGGGCCACTAAGGCCGCGGTGGGTGAACAGGATGTTCTCGCGAAAGCTCTGGTCGTTGCAGCTGACCAGGCAATCCACCGATGTGCCGGACAATTCAGTACACAGCTCTTTCAACTGATCGGTGATGGTGAACGGCACCAGGCCGGCGCGGGTCGGCAGCAGATCGTGGCCGAACTGCTTGGCCACCTGATAACCGAAACCGGTCGCGCCCAGCGTCGGGATCGACAGCCCGCCCGTGGCGATGACCAACGATTCACAGGTGATCTGGCCTAGCGTGGTGTCCAGCAGATAACCGCTTTCGAGCTTCTCGATGGTCTGGATCGAGGTGTCCAGGTGCAAGCTCACGCCGACCTGATCGCACTCGCTGAGCAGCATCTCGAGGATGTCGCTGGATTTGTTATCGCAGAACAGTTGGCCGAGTTTTTTCTCGTGGTACGGCACGCCGTGTTTGGCGACCATGCCGATGAAATCCCACTGGGTGTAGCGCGCCAGTGCGGATTTACAGAAATGCTCGTTCTGCGAGAGAAAATTGCCCGGTTCGGTGTACATGTTGGTGAAATTGCAGCGGCCACCGCCCGACATCAGGATTTTCTTGCCGGCCTTGTTCGCATGGTCGAGCAACAACACCTTGCGCCCACGCCCGGCGGCGGTCAGCGCGCACATCAACCCTGCGGCGCCAGCGCCAATGATCACGACTTCGGTAGAGCGCAAAACGGTGTCCTCGAAATAGAAAAACCTGTAGGAGCTGTCGAGTGAAACGAGGCTGCGATCTTTTGATTTTGATCTTTTTTAAAACAAGATCAAAAGATCGCAGCCTCGTTTCACTCGACAGCTCCTACAGGGGGGGGCGCTGTTTTTACAGGATGCGAACGCGCAGCGAACGGCCTTTGATCTTGCCATCATTCAGGCGCTGCAAGGCCTGCTTGGCGATCCCGCGTTCCACGGCTACATAGGCCTGGAAATCGAAAATCGCGATCTTGCCGACCTGGGCGCCCGGAATGCCGGCATCGCCCGTCAATGCACCCAGAATGTCGCCCGGACGCACTTTGTCTTTACGGCCCGCGCCAATCACCAGCGTGCTCATCACCGGCAGCAGCGGTGCGCCGCCCTGGGATTTGAGGTTGTCCAGCTGATCCCAGCTCAACGGCGACTTCTGCAGTTGCTCGATGGCCTGGGCGCGGTGCGCTTCGGACGGCGCGACCAGGCTGATCGCAATGCCTTTCTCGCCAGCGCGACCGGTACGGCCGACGCGGTGAATGTGGATTTCCGAATCACGGGCCAGTTCGACGTTGATCACCATGTCCAGCGCATCGATGTCGAGGCCGCGGGCGGCGACGTCGGTGGCAACCAGTACCGAGGTGCTGCGGTTGGCGAACATGGCCAATACCTGGTCACGGTCACGCTGTTCCAGATCGCCATGCAGGCCGACGGCAGAGATGCCTTTGGAGGTCAGATGATCGACGGTTTCCTGAACCTGCTGCTTGGTGAAGCAGAACGCGACGCAGGAGGCCGGACGGTGATGTGCGAGGACTTTGACCACGGCGTCCATGCGCTCATCCGGGGAGATCTCGTAGAAGCGCTGCTCGATCTGCGTGTCGTCGTGGAACGCCTCGGCCTTCACTTGCTGCGGGTTGCGCATGAACTTCGACGCCAGCTGCTTGATGCCCACCGGGTAAGTGGCGGAGAACAGCAGGGTCTGGCGGCGTTCCGGGCACTGGGCGATGATTTCTTCGATGGAATCGTAGAAGCCCATGTCGAGCATGCGGTCGGCTTCGTCGAGGATCAGCGTGTTCAGGCCATGGAGCACCAGCGAACCCTTGCGCAGGTGTTGCTGGATCCGGCCCGGGGTGCCGACGATGATGTGCGCGCCGTGCTCAAGCGAACCGATCTGCGGGCCGAACGACACGCCGCCGCATAGGGTCAGGACCTTGATGTTGTCTTCGGAACGGGCCAGACGACGGATTTCCTTGGCGACCTGGTCGGCCAGCTCACGCGTTGGGCAGATGACCAGTGCCTGGCAACCGAAGAAGCGCGGATTGATCGGGTTCAGCAGACCGATACCGAAGGCGGCGGTCTTGCCGCTGCCGGTCTTGGCCTGGGCGATCAGATCCATCCCCTTGAGGATCACCGGCAAGCTTTGCGCCTGGATCGGCGTCATCTGGGTATAACCGAGCGAGTCGAGGTTAGCCAGCATGGCGGCGGACAGCGGCAAAGTATTAAAAGCGGTGGCGATGGTGGTCACGGGACTGGCCTGCAAAACAAAATGTCGCGCAGTGTATCAGTCCCGTGGCCATTGGCCCGTAGTTTCCGGACGAGAAGTCGCCGAGCGATGATCAGGCAAGGCGAAAATAGACGAGAAAGCGGAGTTGGCTTTAGCCAATGAGCATTTCGAGTCTGTTTTCAACGCAGCATGGTCGAGCGCAGGCACTTCTCGTCCAGAAACTAAGGTTCGATGTGCTCCTCTGGACGTTTGACGCGCCGTCCGTCTTCTCTCGACAGTTGCGAGAAGATCGTGGCGGCCAGCATTGCCATGATTCCGACGGTCACAAAGGTCAGCTGGAAGGCGCCCAGCACCGTGTCGACGCCATCGTTGCCGATTTCTGCGGTGAAGCCACCGAGCAGCGCACCGGCGCAGGCAACCCCCAGGCTCAGGGACAATTGCGCGACCACCGACAGCAGACTATTGCCGCTGCTGGCGCTGGCATCGTCGAGGTCGATCAGGGTCACGGTGTTCATCGCGGTGAACTGCAACGAGTTGATCGCACCAAGAATGGCCAGCATCCCCAGCAATAACCAATACGGCGTCTGCTCGCTGACCAGGCCCATGCTCGCCAGCATCAGCCCCAGTGCCAAGGTGTTGCCGGTCAGCACGATACGATAGCCCAAGCGTTCGATCAGCGGTCGCGCCACCGACTTGGCGACCATCGCCGCAGCAGCCAGCGGCAGCATGCTCATCCCCGCTTGGGACGGCGAATAACCCAGCGCCACTTGCAGCAACAACGGCACGAGAAACGGCAACGCGCCGCTGCCCAGGCGGGCGAACAGATTGCCGAGGATGCCCACGGCAAAAGTCCGGGTCTTGAACAGTGACGGCGCGAACAGCGGATTCTCGGTGTGCCCGGCCCGTAGCCAATACGCCGCCAGGCACGCCATGCCGCCGAATAGCAGCAACATCACGCGCAAGTGCGGCAGGTGCAGTTCACCCAGGCCTTCCATGGCGATGGTGATCAGCACCATCGCCGCGCCAAACAGTAAAAAGCCCAGGCTGTCGAAACGCGTGCGTTCAGTGCCGCGCAGGTCAGGGATGAATTTCCACACGGCATAGCAGCCGACGGCGCCCACCGGCAGGTTGATCAGGAAGATCCAGTGCCAGGTCAGGTATTCCACCATCCAGCCGCCCATGGTCGGGCCGATCAACGGGCCGAGCAGTCCGGGAATAGTGATGAAACCCATGATCCGCACGAGCTCTGAACGCGGATAGGCGCGCAGGACCACCAGCCGCCCGACCGGCAGCATCAGCGCACCGCCCAGACCCTGAATCACCCGGGCGCCAATGAGCATGCTCAAGGTGCTCGACAATGCGCAGAGCAGCGAGCCGAGGCTGAACAGCAGGATGGCGCCGAAGAAGATTTTCTTGGTGCCGAAACGGTCAGCGATCCAGCCGGAAGCGGGGATCAGCAAGGCGACGGTGAGCATGTAGGCGATGATCACGCCTTGCATGCGCAGCGGATCCTCGGCCAGATCGCGAGCCATGGCGGGCAGGGCAGTGTTGAGAATGGTCCCGTCGAGGGATTGCATGAAGAAAGCGATGGCGACGACCCACGGCACCCAGCGGGCGGTGACAGCGTCGAGAGGTGGGCGGTTGGGCATGGGACCTCTTTGGAGTGTGAATCAGGTAATCCGTGGTCACTTCATCGCGGGCAAGCCCGCTCCCACAATGGCCTTGGGCGGATCACAAATTTGCATTCCAACCCGGAACCTGTGGGAGCGGGCTTGCCCGCGAATTTTTTTACAGGGTCAACGTCAGCTTGCTGATCAATGCTCCCGGCAACAACGCCGAAGCTGTGGCGCGCTGGCTGTACGTACTGGCCGACAGCAACAGTTCGCGCTCTTCGGTCAACGCTTCAAGGTGCGAACCGAGCAAGCTGTAGGCACTGTCATCAAAGCGCATCGTGCTCACCGGAGCCTGGATCTCGCCGTTCTCGACCCAGAAGGTCGCAAAACGCGTCATGCCGGTCAGGCGCGCCGCCGGTTGATCCGAGTAGTTCAGATACCAGAGATTGCTGATGTACAGCCCGGTGCCCAGCTGCTTGAGAATCTCGGCGTCAGGCAATGTGCCGGCCGCCATGTTCAGTGCACTCGGCATTTCACCGCCACCGGCGCCATTGGCCGTCAGGCCGTACTCGGCCGCGCTGCGTGAATTGACCATCTGCGCGCCAGCCTTGCCTTCGACAATCAAGCCAAGATCGCTGCGCGGATAACCTTCGCCCGAAAACGCCGGGCTCAGCGAACCGCTGACCTTTTCATCGACCGACACCAGCGGGCTGAACGAACTGTCGCCCGCGTAGAGTTTCTGCAGCGGACTGTGTTTGCTGGCAATCGACTGCGCCGAGAAACCGCCCCAGCCGAGCATGTCCATGATTTCTCCCAGAGCAGCCGGCGCCAGGTAGGCGCGGTATTGACCGGGTGCGAGGGTGCGTTGCGGCCTGCCCAGAAACGCCAACTGTTCGCGCGCCTGCGCAAAGCGCCTGGCAAAGCCTTCGCTGCTCCAGTCATGCCCGGCGTAGCTGGCTTTCACCGCTTGGCCATTGTCATGGAACAGGCTGAAGTCAAAGTTGAAGCTGTTGGCCTGATGCCAGCCGAATGCGCCCGCCGAACTGGCGAAGCCACGACTGATCGGCCCGGCGGCATAGAAACCCACCAGGTCCAGCCCTTCGGCAGCCTGGGTGATTTCAGAGACCACTTGTTCGGTGTCCGGCAGCGCACGCTCCTGCACGTTCTTGCTCTGCCAGCCGTTGTGATTGAGCAACAGGTACGGATCCTGCGGCAGCAGCGGCAGTGTTTCGCGTAACTGTTGCAGCCCTTCGGCCAGACGCTGGCGGTCGACTTCCGCGTCGCCAGCCAGTGTGATGTGGAGGTCGGCATGCCGGCCTTCGTTGATCAGTTTGAAACCGACGCTCGCTTGCTGCACCTGCCCGGCCTGACGCACCTTGGCGTGGTTGAAGCGCACGAAAGCCGAGGACTCGGCGGCGTAGCTGAGGGTGAATTGCTCCGGCTCGCGAATCGCATCGCGCAGCCAGGTCACCAAGGCCTTGAACGAAGCGGCCTGATTGTTGGACGTACTCATCAGGCGTCTCCCCCAAACACATCAACGTTGCTGAACACACAGGCCGGCGAGGCGTGACCGACGCGGATCACCTGGTTCGGTTCACCCTTGCCGCAGTTCGGCGTGCCCAGGACCTTGAAGGTGCTGGCGTCGCCGACGGCGCTGAGACTCTTCCAGAATTGCGCGGAAATCGCCCGATAGTTCGGGTTCTTCACCACGCCTTTGAGCTCGCCGTTTTCGATCAACTGCGCCCATTCGCAACCGAACTGGAATTTATTGCGTGCATCGTCGATCGACCATGAGCGATTGGTCGACATCATGATGCCGTGCTCGATGTTGCCGATCAGTTGCTCCAGTGGTTGATCGCCGGGCTCGATGTTCAGGTTGGCCATGCGGTCGATGGGCGGGCGATTCCACCCGCAGGCGCGGCTGTTGGCAACGCCGTCCATGCCGGCACGGAACTGCGAAAGCGCGCCGCCCAATGGTCGCAGCAGCAAGCCTTCCTTGATCAGAAACTGTTTGCTCGCGGCGGTGCCGTCGTCGTCATGGCCGTAGCTGGCGAGCTGTTCGGGAATGTCCGGATCGAAGGTGACGTTGAGCAGTTTCGAGCCGTATTGCAGGCGGCCGAAATCGTCTGCCTTGACGAAACTGGTGCCGGCGTAATTGCGTTCATCACCGAGGATGCGGTCCAGCTCCAGCGGATGGCCGATGGATTCGTGGATCTGCAGCATCATCTGGTCGGGCATCAGCAGCAGGTCGCGCGGACCTTGCGGCGTGTTGGGTGCCAGCAGTAATTGCAACGCCTGGTCGGCGACTTTCGGGCCGGCACCGATCAGCCCGCAACGGCTGATCACATCAGCGCTGCCTTGCTGGCCGAAGTTCTCGCGGCCAAGGCTTCGGGTCTGGCTGTCGCTGCCGTCGTAGGCGGTGACATCCAGGCCCGGGTAGACGAATCGTTGCGCCTGACGCAGTTCGGCGCCGGCGCTGTTGAGGTAGATCTGCTCGACGTGGGTGATGCCGATGCTCACCTGCCAGTTCACCAGTCGCTCGTCCTTGGGCACGGACGCGGATTCGGCGCCGAGCAATTGGTAGCAATCGCTCAGGGACGGGAAGGGCTGGTCGAGGTTCGGCGAGAAATAATCGGCGCGGTCGCTGGAAACGGCTTGTTCGCGCAAGTCCAGCAAGGCGTGGGGCTTGAGGCGTCGCGCTTGTTGTTCGGCCTTCTCCAGAGCGGCTTGCAGGCCTTGTTGCGACAGGTCGTTGGTCGCGGCGTAGGCTTCGACACCGTTGACGCGCACGGTCAGCATGGCGCCTTCGTCACGGCTCAGGCTCGGAGGTTCGGCGACATTCTTGCGCACCGACAGGTACTGGCCGGATTCGCGCACATAACGCAGCGAAAAGAATTCAGCGCCCGTGCGCAAGGCAGCAAAACGCTGCTTGAGCTGGGGGTGGAAATCGAACATTCGGGAACCTCCTTGGTATGGAGTGGCGGTGTAGCGGTGTTGCGAAGGGGGGGTGAAACGTTTGCGTGGCGCTAGATTAGGCCTGTGCGGGGAGCGATATCAAGGGTGGAGCGGTGTAGGAAAGGATTACGTCGGTGTGTCAGCTAGGGATGTGTTGTCTGGTAGGACCCATCGCGGGCGAGCCCGCTCCCACAGGGATTAGGTTTGATCACATATCTGCAATCCAACCGAAAACCTGTGGGAGCGGGCTTGCCCGCGATTAGCCGTGATGCGGTGTAGCAGTCTTACTGCGCAGTCGGGCTCACATCACGCATTGGCTTGCCACGCACTGGCGCATCGCCGGCCACGAAGTAAGCAGCGTTGCTACGCGGCAATGGCTTGCGACCACGGATCTTGTCGGCGATTTTCTCGGCGATCATGATCGTTGGCGCGTTCAGGTTGCCGGTGGTGATGATCGGCATGATCGAAGCATCGACCACGCGCAGGGCTTGCATGCCATGCACACGACCTTCGCCATCGACCACGGCCATTTCGTCGGTGCCCATCTTGCACGAGCAGGACGGGTGGAACGCGGTTTCGGCGTGTTCGCGGATGAACTTGTCGAGCTGCTCATCGGTTTGCACGTCGATGCCCGGGCTGATTTCGCGGCCACGGAATGCATCCAGTGCAGGCTGTTGCATGATTTCACGGGTCAGGCGGATGCCGTCGCGGAATTCCTGCCAGTCCTGCTCGGTGGCCATGTAGTTGAACAGGATGCTCGGGTACTCGCGCGGATCCTTGGACTTGGCCTGGATGCGACCCCGGCTCGGCGAACGCATGGAACCCATGTGCGCCTGGAAGCCGTGTTCTTTCACGCCGTTGCTGCCGTTGTAGTTAATCGCGACCGGCAGGAAGTGGTACTGAATGTTCGGCCAATCGAATTCCGGACGGGTGCGGATGAAACCGCCGGCTTCGAACTGGTTGCTGGCGCCGATGCCGGTGCCGTTGAACAGCCACTCGGCACCGATGGCTGGCTGGTTGTACCAGAGCAGCGACGGGTACAGCGAGACCGGTTGGGTGCAGGCGTATTGCAGGTACAGCTCGAGGTGATCCTGCAGGTTTTCGCCGACGCCCGGCAGGTCGTGGACCACCGGGATGTCGAGTTTTTTCAGCAGATCGGCCGGGCCGACACCGGAGCGTTGCAGGATCTGCGGTGACGCGATGGCGCCGGAGCACAGCAGCACTTCTTTGCGGGCGCGGGCTTCAACACGCTCTTCAGCGGCACCGATCAAATAACGCACGCCGACGGCACGCTTGCCTTCGAACAGGATCTTGTCAGTCAGGGCGTGGGTGACGATGGTCAGGGTCGAACGCTTTTTGGCGATGTCCAGATAGCCGCGAGCGGTGCTGGCGCGACGACCGTTCGGCGTCACGGTGCGGTCCATCGGGCCGAAACCTTCCTGCTGGTAACCGTTGAGGTCTTCGGTGCGCGGGTAACCGGCCTGCACGCCTGCTTCAACCATCGCGTGGAACAGCGGGTTGTTGCCGGCTTTAGGCGTGGTCACGCTGACCGGGCCGTCGCCACCGTGGTACTCGTTCGGGCCGATGTCACGGGTTTCAGCCTTGCGGAAATACGGCAGGCAGTCGAGGTACGCCCAGTCTTCCAAGCCTGGCAGTTTCGACCAGTTGTCGTAGTCCATCGCGTTGCCGCGGATGTAGCACATGCCGTTGATCAGCGAAGAACCACCCAGGCCCTTGCCGCGACCGCATTCCATCCGGCGACCGTCCATGTGTGGCTCTGGATCGGTTTCGTAGGCCCAGTTGTAGCGACGGCCTTGCAGCGGGAACGCCAGGGCGGCCGGCATTTGCGTACGGAAGTCTAAACGGTAGTCCGGGCCGCCTGCTTCGAGCAGCAGGACGGTGACGCCTTCGTCTTCAGTCAGACGGGTGGCAAGGGTGTTACCCGCAGAACCGGCCCCTATGATGATGTAGTCGTATTCTGTAGTCATGTGTTCTCCTGGGGGAGCTGCAAGCCACAAGCTTCAAGCTGCAAGGAAAAGCAGCGAGCGGTGTCTTTGAAATCGGGTAGTGCGGCAAACCAAACTGCTTTTACTTGCAGCTTGAAGCTTGCCGCTTGTAGCTGGATCAGCTAATCAAAATACCGAAACGTACTCACCCAGTTCGACTTGCACGGACTTGATGCGCGTGAAGTTGTTGAGAGAGCTGATCCCGTTTTCACGGCCCACGCCCGACTGTTTGTAGCCACCGACCGGCATCTTCGCGTCGGATTCGCCCCAGGCGTTGATCCAGCAGATACCCGCTTCCAGTTGATGAATCACGCGGTGGGCGCGGTTCAGGTCCTTGGTGACGATACCGGCGGCGAGGCCGAAGTCGGTGTCGTTGGCACGACGGATCACTTCTTCTTCTGTTTCGTAAGTCAGGATCGCCATCACCGGGCCGAAGATTTCTTCGCGAACGATGGTCATCTCGTCGGTGCAGTCGGTGAACACGGTCGGTGCCACGAATGCGCCCTTGGCGAATTCGCCTTCGGTCAGACGACCGCCGCCGCACAGCACGCGAGCGCCTTCTTCCTTACCTTTGGCGATGTAGCCCAGCACGCTTTCCATGTGGGCGAAGCTGACCAGAGGACCGAAGTTGGTGTTCTCGTCTTCCGGGTTGCCGATGCGGATGCGCGCAACGCGCTCAGCGATCTTGGCTTCGAACGCAGCTTTCAGGTGAGTCGGTACGAACACGCGAGTGCCGTTGGTGCAGACCTGGCCCGAGCTGTAGAAGTTGGCCATCATCGCGGTGTCGGCGGCGCGGTCGAGGTCGGCGTCGTCGAAAATGATCAGCGGGGATTTGCCGCCCAGTTCCATGGTCACGTCTTTCAGCGACGAGGCAGAAGCGCTGGCCATGACCTTCTTGCCGGTGTCGGTGCCGCCGGTGAAGGAGATTTTTTCGATGCGTGGGTGCTCGGTCAGCCAGGTGCCGACTTCACGGCCGCTGCCGGTCAGAACGTTGAACACGCCAGCGGGAAGGCCTGCTTCGGTGTAGATCTCGGCCAGTTTCAGCGTGGTCAGCGAGGTGACTTCGCTTGGCTTGAAGATCATCGCGTTACCGGCCGCCAGGGCAGGAGCGGATTTCCACAGGGCGATCTGGATCGGGTAGTTCCACGCGCCGATACCAGCGACGACGCCCAGCGGCTCGCGACGGGTGTAGACGAACGAAGTGGTGCGCAGCGGGATCTGCTCGCCTTCGATGGCGGGCACCAGGCCTGCGTAGTATTCCAGCACGTCGGCACCGGTAACGATGTCGACATACTTGGTTTCGGAGAACGATTTACCGGTGTCCAGGGTTTCCAGGGCGGCCAGTTCATCGTTGCGCTCGCGCAGGATGTCGACGGCACGACGCAGGATGCGCGAACGCTCCATGGCGGTCATCGCAGCCCAGATTTTCTGGCCCTTTTCGGCGCTGACCACTGCGCGCTCGACGTCTGCCTTGGTCGCACGCTGAACGATTGCGAGGACTTCACCGTTAGCCGGGTTGATGGCTTCGAAGGTGGCGTCGCTGCTGGCGTCACTGTAGCCGCCATCGATGTAGAGTTTTTGCAGTTCGAAACGGGCCATAAAGTCCTCGCAAGTGCATAAGTGGTTGGCGTTAACCACCGGGCGTGCCGTCAAGCAGTTGGCATCATCATCGGTAGCGTTCAGGGGTTGAGCGGTTATGTGTGCTCTAACTCACCTGCTTGGCCAGTTGGAAATCCATGTATTCGTAAGCGATCCGGTGCGCCTGCTCGGTGTCGAAAGCATCTCCCGACAGCGCGCCGCGCAACCACAAACCGTCAATGAGGGCTGCCAGGCCCCGGGCTGCACTGCGCGCGTCATCGAGCGGCAATACGCGGCGGAACTGGCAGCACAGGTTGGAATACAGACGGTGATCGTTGATCCGCTGCAACCTGTGCAAAGACGGGTGGTGCATGCTGGTGGCCCAGAAGGCCAGCCAGGTTTTCATTGCCGGGCCATTGACCTGGCTGGCGTCGAAGTTGCCTTCGATAATCACCTGCAGATGAGCCCGTGGGCTGTCATCTGCCAGCGCCTGACGGCGCGCGGTGACGTTCTCGCTGAGGACACTCATCAGGTACTGCGCGGTGGCCGCGATCAGGCCGTTCTTGTCCTGAAAATAGTGACTGATGATGCCATTCGAGACACCGGCCAAACGGGCGATCAGCGCAATGCTGGCGTCCCCCATTCCGACCTGATCGACGGCCTGCAATGTGGCTTCGATCAACTGCTGGCGACGGATGGGTTGCATACCGACCTTGGGCATCTTGCACATCTCCTTAGGCCTTCCGGCAGACGTAAAACGTCTATCGGGTTGAAGGCCAGTCTATTTTGTTTTGATTGAACGTTCAATCAACAAAGAATAAGATCTGCGACAATTCGTCGCTGCCTACAGGTTTTTCCTACACGTAGTTAGCGGAAAAACGACATCACAAAACGCTCGAAACCCATGCGCACAGGCGCTCCCGGGCTTCGGGCTTTTTTCGGGGTGTCTTTATATCACCCGCCGGTCGGCTGCCAACTAACCGATTGGTCGGGTAACGCGTTGCCTTGTGTTCTTCTCCCGCACTGCCCGGAGCATCTGTGCCATGAGTTCTGCCTCTCTTATAAAGACCCCGCCCGAGAAGGTGACGGTCAACGGTTGGGTGTTCTACACCTCTACCGCGCTGATCCTGTTGTTGACCGCCATTCTGATCATCGCCCCGCAAGAGGCCGGCAGATTGCTCGGTATTGCCCAGGCCTGGTTGTCCCGCAGCTTCGGCTGGTACTACATGGTGGTGATTGCCGCTTATCTGGTATTCGTCGTCGGCCTGGCGTTTTCGTCCTACGGCAAGCTCAAACTGGGCAGCAAGGACGACACCCCGGACTTCAGCTACGGCGCCTGGGCGGGGATGCTGTTCTCGTCGGGTATTGGCATCTCGCTGTTGTACTTCGGCGCTTCGGAGCCGCTGGATCACTACTTCAATCCGCCGGAAGGCGTTTCGGCCAGCAACATGGCCGCGCGTCAGGCCGTGCAGCTGACGTTCCTGCACTGGGGCCTGCATGGCTGGGCGATTTACGCCCTGGTCGGTTTGGCTGTGGCGTACTTTGCGTACCGTCACAACCAGCCACTGGCGTTGCGTTCGGCGCTGTATCCGCTGGTGGGTGAGCGCTGGGTCAAAGGCGCGGCCGGTCATGCCGTGGACGGCTTCGGCATGTTCGTGACCCTGCTGGGGCTGGTGACGAATCTGGGGATTGGTTCGCTGCAAGTGTCCTCGGGCCTGGAAAACCTGTTCGGCATGGAACACAGCAACACCAACCTGCTGATCGTGATCATCGTGATGAGCACCGTGGCGACCATCGCCGCCGTGTCGGGCGTGGAAAACGGCATTCGCCGCCTGTCCAACCTGAACATCGTGCTGTTCAGCGGTTTGCTGATTTTCGTGCTGCTGTTCGGCCCGACCCTGCACCTGCTCAATGGCTTCGTGCAAAACATCGGCGACTACCTGAACGGTGTGGTGCTGAAAACCTTCGACCTCTATGTGTACGAAGGCGACAGTGAGAAGTCCGACCGCTGGTTGGGCCTGTGGACCTTGTTCTACTGGGCCTGGTGGATTTCCTGGGCCCCATTCGTCGGCATGTTCATCGCGCGTATTTCCCGTGGTCGTACGGTGCGTGAACTGGTGGCTGGCGTGCTGCTGATCCCGCTGGGTTTCACCCTGGCGTGGCTGTCGATCTTCGGTAACTCGGCCCTGGACCTGGTGATGAACCATGGGGCGGTGGAGCTTGGGAAGACGGCGCTCGAACAGCCGTCCATGGCGATCTACCAACTGCTTGAACATTACCCGGCGTCGAAGATTGTTATCGGCGTGTCGATCTTTGTCGGTTTCGTGCTGTTCCTGACCCCGGCGGATTCCGGCGCGGTGATGATGGCCAACCTTTCCTGCAAGGGCGGCAACGTCGACGAAGATGCGCCGCACTGGCTGCGGATTTTCTGGTCGGCGGTGATTACCCTGGTGACCATCGGCCTGCTGTTCGCCGGTAACTTTGAAGCCATGCAAACCATGGTGGTGTTGGCCGGTCTGCCGTTCTCGGTAGTGCTGGTATTCTTCATGTTCGGCTTGCACAAGGCAATGCGCCAGGACGTGCAGATCGAGCAGGAGCAGGCGGAACTGGCTGCGCGCGGTCGTCGTGGCTTCAGCGAGCGTTTGACCCAATTGGATCTGCAACCGAACCAATCGATCGTTCAGCGCTTCATGGATAAGCAGGTCAGCCCGGCGCTGGAAGATGCGGCGGTGCAATTGCGGGCCCAAGGGCTGGAAGTGCAAACGCTGCTGGGCAAGTCCAAGCGTTGCATGGGCGTGCGGATCGAGATGGAAGAGGGCAACCCTTTTGTCTACGAAGTGAGCCTGGATGGCTATCTGGCAGCGGCGAGCGACACGGTGTCGCCGGAGAGTGCTGATGAACCGCGTGCGCGCTATTACCGCGCCGAGGTGTACCTGCACAACGGCAGCCAGGACTATGACCTGATGGGCTTTACTGCGGATCAGATCACCCGTGACGTGCTCGATCAGTTTGAAAGCCATCGGCAGCTCCTTGGCCGTGTCTATAGCTGAGTTTCGATCGGGCGCGGTGATTCAGTCTGAAGCACCGCGTCGCTTCCATCGCGGGCAAGCCCGCTCCCACAGGATCAGGGTATTGATCACGACATCGATCCCTGTGGGAGCGGGCTTGCCCGCGAAGGGGCCATCACTAGCAAAGCTGATTGACCCTATATCCCATAAACAAAAACGCCGCGATCCTCTCGCGGCGTTTTTGTGTTTGCTGCCTTACCCCAGGTTCTTGCCGAGCAGCGCGTGATACAGCTCGCTGTCGCCGAGAATCCCGACCACTTTGTTGTTGTCGTGCAGCACCAGTTTGTTGCCGGTCTGATAACGAATCTGCAGCGCATCGCGCATGCCGATGTTGGAGTCCACCAGCGTTGGGCGACGGCCCAGGCCTTCAACGGCTTGCCCTGGAATCCAGTTCTGCAGATCCAGGCTCGCACCGTTCTGGCGGGCGCCTTTGATGGTGTTGCCTTCGGCCAGGTCCAGCCACGAATCGCCGCCCGGATCGAGGCAGACGGAGCCGTTGATGCGTTTGCAGTTGTCCAGGGTGCGCATCAGGCTGCGACCGCACAAAACGTTCAGCGGATTGGTGTGGGCCACGAAGGTCCGCACGTAGTCGTCCGCCGGGTTCAAAACGATTTCTTCGGGCTTGCTGTACTGGATGATCCGACCGTCTTTCATGATCGCGATACGGCTGCCCAGCTTCAGAGCTTCATCGAGGTCGTGACTTACGAAAACGATGGTCTTGCTCAGCTTGCGTTGCAGTTCCAGCAGTTCGTCTTGCAGGCCTTGGCGGATCAATGGATCGAGTGCCGAAAACGGTTCGTCCATCAGCAGGATGTCGGCATCCATCGCCAGTGCGCGGGCCAGGCCCACACGTTGCTGCATACCACCGGACAGCTCGTTGGGTTTCTTGTTGCGCCATTGGGTCAGGCCCACCAGCTCAAGCTTGTCATCCACCAGTTTGCGGCGTTCCTTCTCGGGACGACCCTGCATTTCCAGACCGAAGCTGATGTTCTCGCGAACGGTCAACCAAGGCATCAGGGCGAACTTCTGGAACACCATCGCAATGCGCTTGGTGCGCATCATTTTCAGTTCTGCCGGGGTGCAGGAGGCGATGTCGATCTGCTTGCCTTCGTGCTCGACGAACAGCTTGCCGCGGCTGACCGTGTTGAGGCCGTTGATGCAGCGCAGCAGGCTGGATTTGCCGGAGCCGGACAGGCCCATCAGTACGCAGATTTCACCTTTTTCGACGTCCAGGCTGGCCTTTTCCACGCCAACGATCTGCCCGGTCTTTTTCAGGATCTCGTTACGGGTCATGCCTTGATCCAGCAGCTTGAGAGCCTCGCGTGGATCTTTGGAGAAGATTACGTCGACGTTTTCGAAGCGAATAATGCTCATGCGTCACCCCCTACTTTGGCGTCGGGTTGTTTGCAGATACGGTCGAGCATGATCGCCAGCAGTACGATCGCCAGGCCCGCTTCGAAGCCCAGGGCGATATCAGCAGTGTTCAGTGCGTTGACCACGGGTTTGCCCAGGCCGTCGGCGCCCACCAGTGCCGCGATCACCACCATCGACAACGACAGCATGATGCACTGGGTGATACCGGCCGCGATGCTTGGCATGGCGTGGGGCAGTTCGATTCGCGAGAGCAGCTGACGTCGCGAGCAGCCAAAGGCCTTGCCGGCGTCCATCAGTTCTTCCGGAACATCGCGAATGCCCAGGTAAGTCAGCCGAATAGGCGCGGCAATCGCGAACACTACCGTTGAGATCAGGCCCGGGACCACACCCAGACCGAAGAGGGTCAGGGTAGGAATGAGGTACACGAAGGTCGGCACGGTCTGCATGAGATCGAGCACCGGACGCATCAGTGTGTAGAACATCGGTTTATGCGCAGCGACGATGCCCAACGGCACGCCGATGACTACGCAGACCAGGGTCGCGAAGAGCACCTGGGCGAGGGTTTCCATGGTTTCCTGCCAGTACCCCAGATTGAGGATCAGCAAGAAGGAGGCGATGACGAAAACGGTCAGCCCCCACTTTCGTTGAATGAAGTGTGCCAGTAGCGCAATGAGGCCGATCAATGCCAGCGGGTTGAACCAGGTCAGCGCAAAAGTCACGCCGTGGATCATCGTTTCCAGTGACACGGCGATTGCGTCGAAAGTGCTGGCGCCGTGTTGCGTCAACCATTCAACGAAGCCCGCGATGTACTGGCCTAAAGGGATTTTCTGATCAATCAGCATGGTAGTGAACGTCCGCATGCAAGGAAATAAACAGCCCGGGCGAGCGAACCCGCCCGGCGTAAGCGATTACTGCGCGAGCTTGGCTTTCACGGCCTCCAGGCCTGGTTTACCGTCAATGGTGGTCACGCCAGCGAGCCAGGTATCGAGGACCTGTGGGTTCTTTTTCAGCCAGGCCTTGGCGGCCGCGTCAGGCTTCATTTTGTCATCCAGGATGTTGCCCATCAGCGAGCTTTCCATGTCGACGGTGAACTCCAGGTTTTTCAGCAACTGTCCAACGTTGCTGCATTCCTGGACATAACCCTTGCGAGTGTTGGTCGCCACGGTGGCGGCACCGAAGTCCGGTCCGAAGAAATCGTCACCACCGGTGAGGTATTGGATTTTGAAACGCTTGTTCATCGGGTGCGGCGCCCAGCCGAGGAACACCACGGCGGTGTCGCGCTTCTGAGCGCGATCGACCTGCGACAACATGCCGGCTTCGCTGGACTCGACCACTTTGAAACCAGCGTCTTTAAGGCCGAAGGCGTTCTTGTCGATCATACTCTGGATCAGGCGGTTACCGTCGTTACCAGGTTCGATGCCGTAGATTTTGCCGTCGAGCTCTTTCTTGAATTTGGCGATGTCGGCGAAGTCATGCAGCCCTTTGTCGTACAGCGCTTGTGGCACGGCGAGGGTGTACTTGGCGCCGGTCAGGTTGGTGCGCACGACGTCGACGGAGCCAGCATCACGGTAAGCCTTGATGTCGTTTTCCATGGTCGGCATCCAGTTACCCAGGAACACGTCCATGTTCTTGCCGTCGGCCAGGGACTTGTAGGTCACCGGCACGGAAATCATCGTGGTTTTGGTCTTGTAGCCGAGTGCGTCGAGCACGACGCTGGTGGTAGCGGTTGTCGCGGTAATGTCGGTCCAGCCGACATCAGAGAAGTTTACGGTATTGCACTGAGCGGGTTCTGCAGCTTGAGCCAGTAACGGCAGACTCAGCATGGCGGCCAACAACAACGACGGGGAACCTTTCATGGATGGACTCCTTGGTGTTTTTTTTGGCAGTGTTCCGACTGGACCACCGCACTTATAGGTTGCGGTTGGATGGCGTTTTGGAGACAGCTCTACCACGGCGCCTTGCAATCGAGTCGATACGATCATGTACCAGTGAAAATCTGACGCCTACAGGGGGCGTCGTAACCAGTACAGGGATGGTCGCATCCAGTGTCGGTGACGTCGTTTACAGCTTTTTTCAGCCCTCTTTTCCCCTCTGATCCGCTAAAAAACGGCGAAAACATTGCGTCGGCGCCTCGCGGCGTTGGTGAGCATGAGTGCGTCGGTGTGAGACGTCGAACGACATGACAAAAGCCTGATGATGCGGCCATCTCGGCGGATTGCAGCTAGAGCGTAGCAGCTCCGCCACTGGGCGCCTTTGCGTCTGGAGTCGGCACATCCAGGAGTTCGGCAGTAATGGCTATCAGTGTTTTCGACCTGTTCAAAATCGGCATCGGCCCTTCCAGTTCGCACACCGTGGGGCCTATGCGGGCCGCCGCGCTGTTCGTGCAAGGTTTGCGTGAGCAGGGTCTTTTGGAACAAGTACGGCGCGTCGAAGTTCAGCTTTACGGGTCGTTGTCGGCTACCGGCATCGGTCACGGCAGCGACAACGCGGTGATCATGGGCCTGATGGGCGAGTGGCCGGATGCGATCGATCCGTCGCAAATCGGCATTCGTATCGAAACCCTGCGCGAAACCCACACCTTGTTGCTCGACGGTCGCTTGTCGGTCCCGTTCATCTGGGCCCGGGACATGCGCCTGATCGACGAAAACCTGCCATTCCACCCCAACGCGATGACTTTGATTGTCGAAGGCGATGACGGCGAACTGCATCGTGACACCTACTATTCCATCGGCGGCGGTTTTGTCGTCGATGAAGCACAGGCTTCCAGCGGCGTGGTCGATCTGGACAGCACGGTGTTGCCGTACGATTTCTCCAGCGCCGTCGAACTGCTCAGCCTTTGTAAGCAGCACAACCTGCGTGTGGCTGAATTGATGATGGCCAACGAAAAGGTCTGGCGCAGCGAAGAAGAAATCCGCAGCGGCCTGATGAAACTCTGGCGCGCCATGCAGGATTGCGTCGAACAGGGTCTCAAGCACGAAGGCATTCTGCCCGGCGGATTGAATGTGCGTCGTCGTGCGGCCAAATTGCATCGCAGCCTTCAAGAGCTGGGTAAGCCCAATGTCATCGGTTCGACCTTGAGTGCCATGGAATGGGTCAACCTGTTCGCCCTGGCGGTCAACGAAGAAAACGCTGCCGGCGGACGCATGGTGACCGCGCCGACCAATGGCGCGGCGGGGATTATTCCGGCGGTGCTGCATTACTTCATGAAGTTCAGCGAAGCGGTGACTGACGCCAACGTGGTCGACTATTTCCTCAGTGCCGCCGCGGTGGGGATTCTGTGCAAGAAAAACGCTTCGATCTCCGGTGCTGAAGTCGGTTGCCAGGGTGAAGTCGGTTCGGCTTGCGCGATGGCGGCGGCGGGGTTGGCGGAGATTCTCGGCGCCACGCCGGAGCAGCTGTGCAACGCGGCGGAGATCGGCCTGGAACATAACCTCGGTTTGACCTGCGATCCGGTGGGCGGGCTGGTTCAGGTGCCGTGCATCGAGCGCAATGCGATTGCGGCTGTAAAAGCAATCAACGCGGCGCAGATGGCATTGCGCGGTGATGGTCAGCACTTTATCTCGCTGGATCGGGTGATTCGGACCATGCGTGATACCGGCGCGGACATGCATGACAAATACAAAGAGACATCGCGCGGTGGGTTGGCGGTCAGCGCGGTTGAGTGCTGAGATTGAGTTGACCCCATCGCGGGCAAGCCCGCTCCCACAGGACTTGTTGTGTGACCGAGAACTAAGGCACACCAAAAATCCTTGTGGGAGCGGGCTTGCCCGCGATAGCGCCAGACCAGTCAAAACTGCGCGCTAAGTGAACACCGGAATCAAAACGCGCCACGTTTTGGCGCGTCGCTTACAGATAAGTGACTCACCCATGGCCAGGGATCCAAAATGGCCATTACCGCCTGTCACCTGTGCTTGCGGTGACACTCTCCCTCAGGTCGCTGTAGCCCTGTTCCCACAAGTGCTACCGATTTGCTCAAGCCCAACGGGGCAGAGCGCTTCCCGCCGATAATGGCACTTATAACCCCCACTCTGCGCACGGCTTATATAGACACGCCGCGACGTCGTTTTCAGGAGTTATTGAATGCCCATTCAACTTTAGGCATGGCAATTGCTCTGTCATTACAAAGCCCGTCTCCCACGCGAGAACGATGGCAATAACAAGAGCCTCCGCCTGAGGCCATCACCCGCTTTGTGTGAGGAGATACCGCGATGACGACGTTCAACTCAGGGGCCCAACCCCAGAACCGTGCGCCTCAATCCATCGGCTTTCTGCTGCTGGACAATTTCACGCTTATTTCTTTGGCCTCCGCAGTAGAACCTCTGCGCATGGCCAACCAATTGTCCGGTCGCGAGTTGTATCGCTGGTCGACGCTCACCGTCGATGGCGGTCAGGTCTGGGCCAGTGACGGTCTGCAGATCACCCCCGATTGCTCCATGCACAAAGCGCCACCCCTGGACACCATCATTGTCTGCGGCGGTATCGGCATTCAGCGCACCGTGACCCGCGAACACGTGTCATGGCTGCAAAGCCAGGCCCGTCAGTCGCGCCGTCTTGGTGCGGTCTGCACCGGCAGCTGGGCGCTGGCGTGCGCCGGCCTGCTGGACGGCTTCGATTGCAGCGTGCACTGGGAATGCCTGGCCTCGATGCAGGAAGCTTTCCCCCGTGTGGCCATGAGCACCCGCTTGTTCACACTCGACCGTAACCGTTTCACCAGTTCCGGCGGCACCGCGCCACTGGACATGATGCTGCACCTGATCAGCCGTGATCACGGGCGTGAACTGTCCGCCGCGATTTCGGAAATGTTCGTCTACGAACGTATCCGTAACGAGCAGGATCATCAGCGCGTGCCGCTCAAGCACATGCTGGGGACCAATCAGCCAAAACTGCAGGAAATCGTCGCGCTGATGGAAGCCAACCTGGAAGAGCCGATCGACCTCGACGAACTGGCGGTGTATGTCGCTGTTTCGCGTCGTCAGCTGGAGCGTCTGTTCCAGAAATACCTGCACTGCTCGCCGTCGCGTTACTACCTGAAACTGCGCCTGATCCGGGCTCGGCAACTGCTCAAGCAAACGCCGATGTCGATCATCGAAGTGGCGTCGGTCTGTGGTTTCGTGTCCACGCCGCACTTCTCCAAGTGCTACCGCGAATACTTCGGTATTCCGCCACGTGACGAGCGCGTAGGTTCAAACACCACGCAACAGGTGGCGATGATGCCGCTGCCGCAAGCCTTGGTACTGTCGCCGTTGTCCGGGCCGTTGTCGGCGTTGAGTCAGGCGCGCAATGAGTCGACGTTCGCCAGCGTAAGGCTTTAAACCGAGGCGCCTTCATCGCGAGCAGGCTCGCTCCCACAGGTTTCGGGTCGGATTACAAATTTGTGATCCGCCCAAGTCCACTGTGGGAGCGAGCCTGCTCGCGATTGGATCTATCAGGCGCTACGGCTCTGCTGATAGGCCGCCAACGCTGGCAACAATTGCTTGTCGATCGCCTGGCGCACGGCCGGCAGGATGGTCGCGCTGCTGGTGTACATCTGCTTGACCATCGTACGCAGCGTCATCGCCCGTTCATCGTTCAAACCTCGCACTGCGCACTCGCAAGCCTGCTCGGCCGTGGCGCCGCTCGGCACTTGAAAACCCAATGATTTCAGCTGGCCCAACAGGTCTTCCTGGTCTATCAAATCGGCGTGCATCATGACGCAATCCTTCTTTAGGGAACGGTGTCTTGGTTCGATTCTCATAGGGGTGCGGAGTGGCGGCAAGGACGATTTGTCGCAATGGCCGCAATACCTATGAACAGGTCGTTTTCGGCTAACTTGCAAGAGGGGAGAGTGGGCACACTGGATTCAGCTGGCTACACGAAGGTTTGGTCACCCTCGCGCAACGGCTCCTCAACAGTACCCTCCTCAGCTCCGATCTTGTCACGGCTCGATCGGGGTTTTTTTTGCCTGTGAATCAGGGGTTTTTGTGTTGCCTGTGCAGATGCCATCACGGGTAAACCCGCTCCTACAAGGTTGGCGCAGTTCCTGTGGGAGCGTGGCTTGCCCGCGATGAACGATGACGCGTTCTAGCGTTGCAACACCAATATCCGCGACAACAATTCATCACGATCGATGTAGCAACCCTGGAAATGCCGGGCGCCGGTGGCGGGGTCGAAGGCGTTGCGGGCGTGCAGCGTGCGGCGGTTATCGAAGCACCACAATTCGCCGGGGTTGAGCCGCGTCATCACCCGGAACCGCGCTTCGCGGGTCATGGCAATAAAGCGCCGATAAGCGCGGTAGAGCTTGGGCATGTCTTCCATCGACGCATCAAACGGCCCGCGCAAAAAGTTCGCCATGCGGATCTCTGAAACCTGTCCCAACGCATCCAGGGCGATGATCGGCGCCAGGCAGCGATAGTCGCTGTGGCGGTCCTTGTTGCGAAACTCCACGGGGATGTCGCACAAGGCTTTGAACGACTCGGGATCTTCCTCGCGCAAGGCGTGGGCGATGGCGAAACCGTCGACGAAAATACTCTCGCCACCCTCGGCGTCATTGACCAGGCAATGCAGAAATTGCAGCCCCGGTTGCAACTCCCGGGTCGGCAAGTCGCTGTGCAGCGGCAGGTTGAAAGCGGTGTAGGCGTTGCTGTCGGCATCGGCCTTGGATTGCACGTTGAACAGCACGCCGAAATTGCTCTCGCGGATGAAGGAAATCCGCTGGGCGATCAGCTTCAACGAGCCGGGTTCGGTGGGCACGCCGCGCACTTGGGTCAGGCCGATGTCGCGCACCGCCAACAGCCATTGCAGCAAGGCATCGATGTCGTTCATCAGCGCCTGATAGTCGAATACCGGCAGTTTCAGGTTGCTGTTCCACAGCTGGCTTTTGGGCTTGGCGGCGCGACGTTCGGCGCGGGACTCGTCGTCATAAGCATGGGCACGTAACCAGCCGGGATCGAAGCGGCTGAGGTGGCCGTCTTGCCACTCGACGGTGAGGCAACCTTCGGCATCGACAACAGCCTTCGACGGCGTCAGGTCTTGCGCGACATCGACGATTTCCAGCACCTGTTCGCGCGTCACGGTGTAGACGCACAGCGAGCACGGGCAGTTGTCGCGCAACCATTGGTGATGGAAAGGGCTGAGACGACCGTCAGCCCATTGCACATGAATGCGGTCCGCCAGGGTTTGCACGGCGGTCAACGCGCTGATCAAAGGGTAAGTACGGAAGTCGGCAAAAGCGGCGGCGGTGTTCAATGGCGATCTCCTTGTTATTTTTTAGGGGGTAACGCGATCACTCGGCCAATGTAGTCGGGGGCAGGAAGGTCGGTTTGCTCGGCGACAATGGCTTGCAGCTTGCTCAACGTCACTTCACTGAACGGTGCAGAACGCGGGCCGGCGAGATCAACGTGGAGCAGCATTTGTTCGTTGCCGGCCAGTTCCTTGTCATCACCCACCAAATGCAGGCTGTGATAGAGGTGCAGGCGCTTGCTGTCGTGGCCGATGATCTGGGTTCGCACTTCGACGTCGGCATCGAGCTTCACTTCGTGCAAATAATTGAGGTGCAGTTCGAGGGTGAACAGCGAGTTGCCGCTGGCTTCGCGATTGTTGCTGTCCATGTCCAGCCGATCCATCAGGGCATCGGTGGCGTAGCTGAAAATCAGCAGGTAAAAGGCGTCGCGAAGGTGGCCGTTGTAGTCGACCCAGTCGGGGATGATTTTGGTTTGGTAAGTGGTGAGGGTGGGCATGATGAATGGTCCCGCATGTGTGGTGACTGGACAGCCGCTATCGCGAGCAGGCTCGCTCCCACAGTGGTTCTGTGAACGACGCAGATTTCCTGTGGGAGCGAGCCTGCTCGCGATGGGGCCGCCCCTGTTGGCTCATTACTCGCTGAACGCCATCCCGTGCTTCTCTTTGGTGGTCTTCACCGCTTCGAGCACCGCCAGCAAGCAATCATCACGATAGCGCTCCAGCGCCGAAATGCTGTGTTTGCCCAGCTGATCGCTGGTGCCGTCGACCACATCATCAATCAGCTTGTCGGTCAGTTCCGGTGCCGGCAGATACGTCCATGGCAATTGCAACGCCGGACCGAACTGCGCCATGAAGTGCCGCATGCCCGCATCGCCACCGGCCAGGGTGTAGGTCAGGAAGGTGCCCATGAACGACCAGCGCAGGCCCGCGCCAAAGCGGATCGCATCGTCTATTTCACCGGTGGTCGCTACACCGTCGTTGACCAGGTGCAGCGCCTCGCGCCAGAGCGCTTCGAGCAAGCGGTCGGCGATAAAGCCGGGCACTTCCTTGCGCACATGCAGTGGGCGCATGCCTAAGGATTCGTACACTTTCATCGCCGCTTGAACAGCTTCCGGCGCGGTGTTTTTGCCGCCGACCACTTCCACCAGCGGCAGCAGGTAAACGGGGTTGAACGGGTGGCCAACCACGCAGCGTTCCGGGTGCGTGGCGCTCTCGTAAAACTCGCTCGGCAACAGGCCTGATGTGCTCGAACCGATCAGGGCGTTGGGCTTGGCCGCCGCGCTGATTTTGCTGTGCAGTTCCAGTTTCAGGTCCAGACGCTCGGGGGCACTTTCCTGAATGAAATCCGCATCGCGAACACACTCTTCGATGGTCGCGACAAAGCGCAGACGGTCCTGCGAGGCACCCGGTGCCAGGCCTTGTTTCTCCAGCGCACCCCAAGCATTGGCGACGCGTTTGCGCAGTGCGGCTTCGGCACCGGGCGCCGGGTCCCAGGCCACCACGTCAAGGCCGTGGGCGAGGGCGCGGGATACCCAGCCGCTGCCGATGACACCGCTGCCGAGGGCGGCGAAGGTTTTGATTTCGGTGATGAAGGTCATGGCGACGTCCTAAAGAGTTCGGTGATCCCTGTGGGAGCTGGCTTGCCTGCGATGGCGTCAGTACATCCGGTGCATCTTCTGCGGCTGGACTACCGTCATCGCGGGCAAGCCCGCTCCCACAGGTGAGGTGTAAGTTTTTTTAACCGCGCTTGGTCAGGCCCATTTTTGCCCGGCCTTCAGCCGGTGTCAGAACCCGGGCGCCGAGGCGGCTGAGGATTTCCGAGGCGCGTTCGACCAGTTGGCCGTTGGTCGCCAGTACGCCCTTGTCCAGCCAGATGTTGTCTTCCAGCCCGACTCGCACGTTGCCACCGAGCAGCACGGCTTGAGCCGCCATTGGCATTTGCATGCGACCGATGCCGAAGCCGGCCCACACCGCGTTGGCGGGCAGGTTGTCGACCATGGCTTTCATGGTGGTGGTATCGGCCGGCGCGCCCCACGGGATGCCCAGGCAGAGCTGGAACAGCGGGTCGTCGAGCAGGCCTTCCTTGATCAGCTGTTTGGCGAACCACAGGTGACCGGTGTCGAAAATTTCCAGCTCGGCTTTCACGCCCAGCTCTTGAATGCGTTTGGCGCCAGCACGCAGCTGGGCAGGGGTGGACACGTAGATGGTGTCGCCGTCACCGAAGTTCAGGGTGCCGCAGTCCAGGGTGCAGATTTCCGGCAGCAATTCTTCGACGTGCGCCAGACGGGTCAGCGGGCCGACCAGATCGGTGTTCGGGCCGAACTCCATCGGGTTCTCGCCAGCGCCGATTTCCAAGTCTCCGCCCATGCCGGCGGTGAGGTTGACGATAATGTCGACGTCCGCCTCGCGGATACGCTCCATCACTTCACGGTACAGCGCCACGTCGCGGCTGAATTTGCCGGTTTCGGGGTTGCGTACGTGGCAGTGGACCACCGTGGCGCCAGCCTTGGCCGCTTCAACGGCGGCAGCGGCGATTTGTTTCGGGGTGACCGGCACGTGCGGGCTCTTGCTGGTCGTGTCGCCAGCACCGGTGAGTGCGCAGGTGATGATGACGTCGTGGTTCATTTGATGGTTCCTTGCAGGCGTGGTGGTCCCGTTCGCAGCCCGGTCGGGCTGCGAATCGGTGGTTCGGTTCGGTTCGGTTTATTTACTGGTCAGTTGCAGGTTTTCAGCTGCCGGTTTGCCATCGAAGGTGGTCACACCTTCCAGCCAGCGTTGCTTGTCTTGCGGGTGATCCTTGAGCCATTGCTTGGCCGACTCGAAGGCGTCCTTGTGATCCAGCAATGGTTGCATCATCCGGCTCTCGTCTTCGGCGGTGTACGTCAGGTTGCTCAGCAACTTGCCGATGTTCGGGCATTGCTGGGCGTAGTTCGGCGAGGTGACGGTCCAGACCGTGGCCATGCCTTCGTTCGGGCCCAGGGCGTCTTCGCTGCCGGTGAGGTACGTCATCTTCACGTTGACGTTCATCGGGTGCGGCGCCCAGCCGAAGAACACAATGGCTTCATTGCGTTTGGTGGCGCGGGTGACCGCCGACAGCATCCCGGCTTCACTGGATTCGACGAGTTGGAATTTGCCGAGGCCGAACTGGTTCTTGGCGATCATTTCTTTGATCTGGGTGTTGGCGCCCGAACCTGGCTCGATGCCGTAGATCTTGCCGCCCAGTTCTTTCTCGAACTTGGCGATGTCGGCGAAGGTTTTCAGGCCCTTGTCGGCAAGGTAAGTCGGTACGGCGAGGGTGGCGCGGGCGTCTTTGAGGCTAGGTGCTTCAAGCACTTTGACCTGCTTGCCATCGACGAACGGCGAGATGGTCTGGGTCATCAGCGGGTTCCAGTAGCCCAGGAACAAATCCAGGCGCTGGTCGCGGATCCCGGCGAAGATGATTTGCTGGGAGGCGCTGGTTTGTTTGGTGTTGTAGCCGAGGCCGTCGAGCAGTACTTGGGTCATGGCGCTGGTGGCGATTACATCGGTCCAGTTCACGACGCCCATGCGTACGTTCTGGCATGAAGCAGGTTCGGCCGCCATGACACTGGCGCTCAGGAAAGCGGTACCGCTGAGTGCAAGAACACAGCTGCTGATCAGTCGTTTCATCTCAGGTTTCCTCGGCAGTTCGTTATTGTGGGTCCGGTCGTCTTCGTGCGCCGGTGATGCCAAGTTACGCAGCTACGCCCCCGTGAAAGCGCACTGCGGCGACCAGCTCTTGCACTGCAGCGACCTGTGCTCTTGATTGCCATCGACAAGTGGCGTATCAACGTCCTCACGCTACCCGCCCTCACGTTACCCGCCTATCGAGTGCGCCCATGTCCCAGGATTTCTACTTCATGTTGATGCCGGGTTTCTCGGCCATCGGTTTCATCTCGGCCATTGAGCCGTTGCGGGTCGCCAATCGCTTTCGTGGCGAGCTGTATCGCTGGCATGTGCTGAGCGCTGACGGCGGGGCGGTACTGGCCAGCAATGGCATGTCGGTCAACGCCGATGCGGCGCTCGAACCGCTGAAGAAAGGTGCGACGCTCTTGGTGGTCGCCGGTTTTGAACCCTTGAAGTTCGCCACCCCGGCGCTGGAGCACTGGTTGCGCCGTCTCGACAATGAAGGCGTGACGCTCGGCGCCATCGACACCGGCAGTTTCATCCTCGCCGAAGCCGGCCTGCTCGACGGCCATCGCCTGACCCTGCACTGGGAGGCCATCGACGCCTTCAAGGAATCCTATCCACAGCTCAGCGTCACCCAGGAGCTGTTCGAGATCGATCGACGGCGCATCACCTCGGCGGGCGGCACCGCGTCCATCGACCTGATGCTCGACCTCATTGCCCAGGCCCACGGCCCGCAACTGGCAATCCAGGTCAGCGAACAATTCGTGCTTGGGCGCATCCGCCCACGCAAAGACCACCAGCGCATGGAAGTCGCCACGCGCTATGGCATCAGCAACAAGAAACTGGTGCATGTGATTGGCGAGATGGAGCAGCACAGCGAACCGCCGCTGAGCACGCTTGCGCTGGCCGAATCGATCAAGGTCACGCGCCGGCAGCTGGAGCGCCTGTTTCGGCTGCACTTGAACGACACACCGAGCAATTTCTATCTGCGGTTGAGGTTGGAGAAGGCGCGGCAGTTGCTGCGCCAGACCGACATGAGCGTGCTGGAAGTGAGTATTGCGTGCGGGTTTGAATCGCCGTCGTATTTCACCCGCAGTTATCGGGCGAAGTTTGCGCGGTGTCCGCGGGAGGACCGGCGTACTGCGAAAGCATGAACAGCAGAGAAACCTGTGGGAGCCGGGCTTGCCCGCGATGAGGCCGGCACTTTCAACATTGATGTTGACTGACACACCGTAATCGCGGGCAAGCCCGGCTCCCACAGGTTCTATGTGTTGGCGGTAATTGAGTTACTTCTTCATCAGTGCAGAGCAGGCCGCTTTAAACGCTTCATGCTGATACTTGTTCAGCGTATCCGGCAGGGCAAAGTCGAATTTCTTGTTTTGCGCATTGATCGTCTGCGGCGACAGCAGCGTCACCTCGCAACTCTCCAGCAACTGGAAAACACCCTCGATCTTGAACGTGGTCGGCCCGCCGGCGAACTCGCCTTTCTTGCTGCGCTTCTTGATCGAAATCCGATCAATGGAATTCTCACGCACAAACGACGCCACCTGAGCGGCAAACACTTTGACGTTGGCGGCTTCGTCATCATCGTCGAGGGCGATTTTCTTGGTGGCCAGGGCGACGTGGCTCAGTGCCTGACCGTCGAGGCAGGCTACGGCGATGATCGCTTCGCTGCCTTTGATTTCGATGCCGCAGATTTTCATTTCAATCCCTTTCACAAATGGTGGCTTGTAGCCTACAGCTCAAGTTGATTGGCCGTAATGCCAAGCGCCACGGCAATCTTCTCGCGGGTGGCCTTGCGCGGCTTCGCAACCGTCTCTTGCTGGGCGAAGGCCGGTTGGGAAATACCCATGCGTTTGGCAACTTCATCCTGGGTAAGGTTCAGGTGTTCGCGCCACGCGCGAATCGGCGTCGAGCCATCAACGATGCGGCTGACGACTTCATGGGGAATCAGATCGGGCTCAATCTTTTGCGCCACATATTGCGCGTAGGGAATGACCACGAAAGCAGGGTTGCCCTCCGCGTCGTTGATGATTTGAACGTCAGTAGGTGCGTTCATCGCGTTTTTTGACCTCTTGAATACTGACCACTTTGATTGCTCCATCCCAGTCGAACATGACTCGATAGTTGCCCACTCGAAGTCTATAGGCGTAGTCATGACCGACCAGTGCTTTGACATTGCCTATATCAGGCATGCCAGTCAGCACCGTGACGGCATCACGGACCTGGATCTGGTGAGCGGAATGCAATTTCAGAAGCTGCTTAACGGCCTTTCGAGTCCAGTGAATCCTGTTCATGGGAGAATATAAGTCTTTTATAAGATTTGCGAATCTTTACTTATATTTTCAAGGCCGCCAATAAACGAACAATGTCGGCATGTTGCCTAGTCGATGCGGTTGTTTTTAGGACAAAAAGACAGTTGTAGGGGCGTTATGCAAATGCTGTGGGAAAAGGAAACTACTTGATGTTGAAAGCTGGCGGTGGTGCCAGCTTCCGACGACTAATCAGTCTCACTCCTGCCCAATCGACTCCAAAAACTCCGACCGCTCATCGCTCATCCGCGCTACGCAATCATTTTGTGCGATGGTAAATGCCTTGCTACCGCTGGTCGCCGGGAATGCTTCCACTGCGCAATCTGCGTCCCGGGTCTTGATCCATTGCTGTTGTGCGGTCTTGAGCTTGGCGGTGATGTCGGCTAGTTGCGCCGGGTTCTTGCTATAGGCCGTTTGCATGCGCTCGTTCAGGCTTTTGTAGTTGTCTTTCAGCAGGTCTTCGGCGGTGGTTCTGCTGTAAGCCGAGCATTCCAGGGTCTGGACGTCGTTTTCGACCGCATCGCACGGGTTGTTGTCGGACTCTTCAGCCGCCTGTACGCCGGTCGCTATCAGTGCCAAAGCCAGGAAGATTGATTTCATTGCGCCGCCGCCCCTTTTTCCAATGCGAATTCAGTGATGCGGCGAATTCTGGCCCATGCGCAGGCCCTTGAACAGGTGCGTGATCATGCCCGGCGACGACCCTTTGTCGCGGATTGACGCTTTCGGCAAACCCCCTGTCGTTTTTGCACCCGGCTGCCCCGTCCCTCAGGCATATGCTGGCCCCAAAGCGCCGGCACACGATTCGGCGCATGAATCGCTAATAGGGGACAGCCTGATGAGCCCAGCCGAATTGCACGCCGACAGCATCGTTATCGACGGGCTGATTATTGCCAAGTGGAACCGCGAGCTGTTTGAAGACATGCGCAAGGGCGGTCTGACTGCTGCCAACTGCACCGTGTCGGTGTGGGAGGGCTTCCAGGCCACCGTCAACAACATCGCCGCCAGCCAGAAGCTGATCCGCGAGAACAGCGACCTGGTGATTCCGGTGCGCACCACCGCCGATATCCGCAAGGCCAAGGAGCAAGGCAAGACCGGCATCCTGTTCGGTTTCCAGAATGCTCACGCCTTTGAAGACCAGATCGGCTATGTCGAGGTGTTCAAGCAGCTCGGCGTCGGTATCGTGCAGATGTGCTACAACACCCAGAACCTGGTCGGCACCGGCTGCTACGAGCGCGATGGCGGCCTGTCGGGTTTCGGTCGCGAGATCGTTGCCGAGATGAACCGCGTTGGCGTCATGTGCGACCTGTCCCACGTCGGTTCGAAAACCTCCGAAGAAGTCATTCTCGAATCCAAGAAGCCGGTCTGCTACTCCCATTGCCTGCCGTCGGGTCTGAAAATCCACCCGCGCAACAAATCCGATGAAGAACTGAAGTTCATCGCCGACCACGGTGGTTTCGTCGGTGTGACCATGTTTGCGCCATTCCTGGCCAAAGGCATCGATTCGACCATCGACGACTACGCCGAAGCCATCGAATACACCATGAACATCGTCGGCGAAGACGCCATCGGCATCGGCACCGACTTCACCCAGGGCCATGGCCAGGACTTCTTCGAATACCTGACCCATGACAAGGGCTACGCCCGCCGCCTGACCAGTTTCGGCAAGATCATCAACCCGCTGGGGATCCGCACCGTCGGCGAGTTCCCGAACCTGACCGAAACCCTGCTCAAGCGCGGCCATTCCGAGCGTGTGGTCCGCAAGATCATGGGCGAGAACTGGGTCAACGTCTTGAAAGACGTCTGGGGCGAATAAGCCACCGCCCCCCTCTGAATCCTTTCCCCCGGCCGTCCGCGCCGGGGGCAACACCAAAATTTTTCTGGAGTTAAGTTTCCATGGCCAAGATCGCCCCGCAATTGCCAATCGAAGTCGACAGCGAAACCGGTGTCTGGACCTCCGACGCCCTGCCAATGCTGTACGTGCCGCGTCACTTCTTCGTCAATAACCACATGGGCATCGAGGAAGTGCTGGGCGCCGAAGCCTACGCCGAAATCCTCTACAAGGCCGGCTACAAGTCCGCCTGGCACTGGTGTGAAAAAGAAGCTGAATGCCATGGCCTGGAAGGCGTCGCGGTGTTCGAGCACTACATGAAGCGCCTGTCGCAACGCGGTTGGGGCCTGTTCAAGATCCAGGACATCGACCTCGATAAAGGCACCGCCAGCGTCAAGCTCGAACACTCGGCATTTGTCTACGTGTACGGCAAGGTCGGACGCAAGGTCGACTACATGTTCACTGGCTGGTTTGCCGGTGCCATGGACCAGATCCTGCAAGCCAGCGGCAGCAAGATCCGCACCGTTGCCGAACAGGTTTACGGTGGCTCCGAAGAGGGCCACGACGACGGCCTGTTCACCGTCAAGCCGTTGTAAGTCGAGGAACCCGCCATGGCTTTCGAAGCAATGTTCCAGCCGATCCAGATCGGCAAACTGACCATCCGCAACCGCGTGCTCAGCACCGCGCACGCTGAGGTTTATGCCACCGACGGCGGCATGACCACCGACCGGTACGTCAAGTATTACGAAGAGAAAGCCAAGGGCGGGATCGGCCTGGCGATTTGCGGCGGTTCGTCCAGTGTGGCGATCGACAGCCCGCAAGGCTGGTGGAAGTCAGTCAACCTGGCCGACGACCGGATCATCCCGCACTTCCAGAACCTGGCCGACGCCATGCACAAGCATGGCGCCAAGATCATGATCCAGATTACCCACATGGGCCGCCGCTCGCGTTGGGATGGCGAGCATTGGCCAACCCTGCTGTCGCCGTCGGGTATCCGTGAACCGGTGCACCGCGCGACCTGCAAAACCATCGAGCCGGAAGAAATCTGGCGGGTGATCGGCAACTACGCCAGCGCTGCGGCGCGGGCCAAGGCCGGTGGCCTGGACGGCGTCGAACTGTCTGCTGTGCACCAGCACATGATCGACCAGTTCTGGAGTCCACGAGTCAACAAGCGTACCGACGAATGGGGCGGCAGCTTCGAGAACCGTATGCGTTTCGGCCTGGAAGTGCTCAAGGCTGTTCGCAAGGAAGTCGGCCCGGATTTCTGTGTCGGCATCCGTCTGTGCGGTGACGAGTTCCACCCGGACGGCTTGTCCCACGAAGACATGAAGCAGATCGCCAAGTATTACGACGACACCGGCATGATCGACTTCATCGGCGTGGTGGGTTCGGGTTGCGACACCCACAACACCCTGGCCAACGTTATTCCGAACATGAGTTATCCACCGGAGCCGTTCCTGCACTTGGCGGCCGGTATCAAGGAAGTCGTGAAGGCCCCGGTGCTGCACGCGCAGAACATCAAGGACCCGAACCAGGCGACCCGTATTCTGGAAGGCGGTTACGTGGACATGGTCGGCATGACCCGTGCTCACATCGCCGACCCGCACCTGATCGCCAAGATCAAGATGGGTCAGGTCGACCAGATCAAGCAATGTGTCGGCGCCAACTACTGCATCGACCGTCAATACCAAGGCCTGGACGTGCTGTGCATCCAGAACGCCGCGACCTCCCGTGAATACATGGGCGTGCCGCACATCATCGAGAAGTCGACCGGTGTGAAGCGCAAGGTTGTGGTGGTAGGTGCCGGTCCTGCCGGTATGGAAGCGGCGCGCGTCTCCGCCGAACGTGGCCACGACGTGACCCTGTTCGAGAAGAAAGAATTCATCGGCGGGCAGATCACCACCGCCTCCAAAGCCCCGCAACGGGACCAGATCGCCGGCATCACTCGCTGGTTCCAGCTGGAACTGGCGCGTTTGAAAGTCGACCTGCGCCTGGGCGTTGCCGCCGATGCGGCGACCATTCTCGACCTGCGCCCTGACGTGGTGGTGCTTGCCGTTGGCGGTCATCCATTCCTGGAGCAGAACGAGCATTGGGGCGCGGCCGAAGGCCTGGTGGTCAGCAGCTGGGACATCCTCGATGGCAAGGTTGCACCGGGCAAGAACGTGCTGGTCTACGACACCATTTGCGAGTTCACCGGGATGTCGACTGCCGACTTCCTCGCCGACAAGGGCAGCCAGGTCGAGATCGTCACTGACGACATCAAGCCAGGCGTAGCGATTGGCGGCACCTCGTTCCCGACTTACTACCGCAGCATGTACCCCAAAGAAGTGATCATGACCGGGGACATGATGCTGGAGAAGGTCTACCGCGAAGGCGACAAGCTGGTGGCGGTGCTGGAAAACGAATACACCGGCGCCAAAGAGGAGCGGGTGGTGGACCAGGTCGTCGTTGAAAACGGCGTGCGCCCGGACGAAGAAATCTACTACGCGCTGAAGGAAGGCTCGCGCAACAAAGGCCAGATGGACATCGAAGCCCTGTTCGCGATCAAGCCACAACCTTCGCTGAGCCAGGCGGGCGACGGCTACTTGCTGTTCCGCATCGGCGACTGCGTGGCGCAGCGCAACACTCACGCGGCGATCTATGACGCGTTGCGGTTGTGCAAGGATTTCTAAGCCACGAACTGATCGTTCCCACGCTCTGCGTGGGAATGCCTCAATGGACGCTCTGCGTCCGCTCTTGGGACGCAGAGCGTCCCGGGCTGCATTCCCACGCAGAGCGTGGGAACGATCATTGACCCTGCGGTCTTTGGGAGCTTCACCATGTTGAACACCCTTCTTCCAATCCTGTTGTTCGCTGCCCTGGGCCTTGCGGTTCTGGGCGCGTTGCGGCGGGTGGCCATGTGGCGCCGGGGCCGAGCCTCCAAGGTAGACCTGATCGGCGGCCTGTTCGCCATGCCCAAGCGCTACATGGTCGACTTGCACCATGTCGTCGCGCGGGACAAATACATTGCCAACACCCACGTCGCCACAGCCGGTGGTGCGGTGGCATCCATCGTGCTGGCGCTTCTGGTGCACGGTTTTGGCCTGCATAACCGCATCCTCGGATATGCCCTGCTGTTGATGACGGCAGTGATGTTTGTCGGTGCGATCTTCGTCTACCTGCGTCGACGCAACCCGCCGGCCCGTCTGTCCAAAGGCCCGTGGATGCGCCTGCCGAAAAGCCTGCTGGCGTTCTCGGCGAGCTTCTTCCTGTTGACCTTGCCGGTCGCCGGCATCCTCCCGGAAAACTTCGGTGGCTGGGTACTGGCTGCGATCCTCGGTGTCGGTGTGCTGTGGGGCGTTAGTGAACTGTTCTTCGGTATGACCTGGGGCGGGCCGATGAAGCACGCCTTCGCCGGCGCCTTGCACCTGGCCTGGCACCGTCGCGCCGAACGCTTTGGTGGCGGCCGTTCCACCGGTTTGAAACCGCTGGACCTCAACGATCCGACCGCGCCGCTGGGCGTGGAAAAACCCAAGGATTTCACCTGGAACCAACTGCTCGGCTTCGACGCTTGCGTGCAGTGCGGTAAATGCGAAGCCGCGTGCCCGGCGTTCGCCGCTGGTCAGCCACTGAACCCGAAAAAACTGATTCAGGACATGGTCGTTGGCTTGGCCGGTGGCACCGATGCCAAGTTCGCCGGCAGCCCGTATCCGGGCAAAGCCATCGGTGAGCATGCCGGTAACCCGCATCAACCGATCGTCAACGGTCTGGTGGACGCTGAAACCCTGTGGTCCTGCACCACTTGCCGTGCCTGCGTCGAGGAATGCCCGATGATGATCGAGCACGTCGATGCCATCGTCGACATGCGCCGCCATCTGACCCTGGAAAAAGGCGCGACGCCGAACAAGGGCGCCGAAGTCCTGGAAAACCTGATCGCAACCGACAACCCGGGCGGCTTCGCTCCGGGCGGGCGGATGAACTGGGCGGCGGACCTGAACCTCACTCTGATGAGCGAGAAGAAATCGGTCGACGTGCTGTTCTGGGTTGGCGACGGTGCGTTCGACATGCGCAACCAGCGCACCCTGCGTGCCTTCGTCAAAGTGCTGAAAGCGGCCAAGGTCGACTTCGCGGTGCTTGGTCTTGAAGAGCGCGACAGCGGTGACGTGGCCCGACGTCTGGGCGACGAAGCGACCTTCCAGTTGTTGGCCAAACGCAACATCCAGACCCTGGCCAAATACAACTTCAACCGTATCGTCACCTGCGACCCGCACAGTTTCCACGTGCTGAAAAACGAGTACGGCGCCTTCGACGGCAACTACCTCGTGCAGCATCACAGCACCTACATGGCCGAAATCATCGGCGCTGGCGCCCTGAACCTTGGCCAGCACAAAGGCAGCAGCGTCACCTATCACGACCCGTGCTACCTCGGTCGCTACAACGGCGAATACGAGGCACCGCGTGAAGTGCTGCGCGCCCTCGGCATTGAAGTCAAAGAGATGCAACGCTCCGGTTTCCGTTCACGCTGCTGCGGCGGTGGCGGCGGTGCGCCGATCACTGACATACCGGGCAAGCAACGGATCCCCGACATGCGCATGGAAGACATCCGCGAAACCGGCGCCGAACTGGTGGCCGTGGGTTGCCCACAGTGCACCGCGATGCTTGAAGGCGTGGTCGAACCGCGGCCGCTGATCAAGGACATTGCTGAACTGGTCGCCGATGCGTTGCTCGAAGACGCCGCGCCGGGAAAGCCTTCGGCACCGGCCAAACGTGAACCTGCGGAGGTGCATTGATGAGCGACATTATCCGCCGCGATCCTCGCGCTGAATGGATCGCCCGCAACCGTCTGCACCCGCTGCACGCGGCGATGCAACCGGCGCAACACAGCTGGATGGGGCCCAACGGTGTCATCCGCAAAAATCTGCATGGCATCGGGTTTATCTGCCCCAATGGCATCAAGCGCATCGACCGCAGCGGCGCACAACAGGGCGGGGCGACCAAGCGCTCGGCCGCCGTTGAAGTGCAACTGCCGTTGCATCAAGTGCCTGCGCCCGCGTTCTACATCAGCGTGGTGCCGGACATGGTCGGCGGCCGCTTGAGCAGCCACGACCGCGATTTGCTCGGCCTGGCGCATCAACTGGCCGGCAAGGATGGCGCGGTGTTGGCCGTGGTCTTCGGTGAACACAAAGAAAATGCCTTTGCCACGGCTGGCGTCGACCGCTTGCTGGTACTGGAAGGCGACGAATTCAGCGGTTATGCACCGGAACAACGGGTCCAGGGTCTGCGGGCTGTGGATAACCAGTTCAGCCCGCGTCATTGGTTGCTGCCGGACAGCCGCAGCGGTGGTGGTGAACTGGGTCGACGCTTTGCCGCGGCACTGGGCGAACGCCCGGCAACACGGGTCTGGCAGGTCAAGGATCAGGAATGCATCGGCCGCGCCGGCGCTGGCTTGCAGGACCTCGCGCGCCCGGTGGCACGCTTGATTCTGGCGGCCGCCGAATGCGCCGAACCGGTCAGTGAAACCCGTCATGAAGCGTTGCCGGTGGAGTTATCCACAGCCGTCGCACGCAGCCTGTCGCGCATCGAAGATCTCGGCGCGGTGGCGGTCGACCCGGCGGCGATTCCGATGGCCGAAGCCGAGTTCATCTTCTCCGGCGGCAACGGGGTCAAGGACTGGGGACTTTTCCACAGGACCGCCCAAGCCTTGGGCGCCACAGAAGGCGCCTCCCGAGTGGCGGTGGACGATGGTTTCATGGCGCGTGACCGTCAGGTCGGCGCGTCCGGCACCTGGGTTACCGCACGGGTCTACGTGGCGGTGGGGATTTCCGGGGCGATCCAGCACCTGCAAGGCATCGGTGCCTGCGACAAGGTGGTGGCGATCAACCTCGACCCTGGCTGCGACATGATCAAACGGGCCGACCTGTCGGTGATCGGCGAAAGCGCCGAGATTCTTCAAGCCTTGATCGCGGCGGTAGAGGCTTACCGCAACGAAGCCAAGCGCGATGCGGCTTAAGGAAAGGAAAGGGTTATGAGCACGAAAATCATCAGCCTGGTGTCCATCGGCGCCCACCCGACCTCCGGCCGGCCGCGCCGCGCCGAGCAGGACGCCCGCGCCGTGGAACTGGGCCTGCAACTGGCTGGGGACAACCTGCAAGTGCTGCATGCCGGCGACGTCGCCGAGCCTGCACTGCGCGCATATCTGGGCATGGGCCTGGAACAGTTGCATGTGCTTGAACAACCTTCTGGCGCCGATGCGTTACCGGCCTTGACCGCGTATTTGCGCGACGCCGGGGCGCAGGTGGTGTTGACCGGCAGCCAGGCGGAAACCGGTGAAGGCTCGGGCATGCTGCCGTTCCTGCTCGCGGAAAGCCTCGGCTGGCCGCTGGTGGTGGGGTTGGCGCAAGTGGAATCCATCGACGGCAGTTCGGCCTTGGTGCTGCAAGCCTTGCCCCGTGGCCAACGCCGTCGCTTGAAAGTGCGCCTGCCGTTTCTGGCCACTGTGGATAACGCTGCGCCGAAGCCTCGGCAGAGCGCCTATGGTCCGGCCCGGCGTGGTGTGTTGCAGGCTGACGAAGTGGAAGTCATCGACGATGAACTGCTCGCGGTCGCGACCCTGCAACCGGCCAAGCCACGGCCAAAACGCTTGAAGGTGATCAAGGCCAAGAGCGGCGCGGACCGGATGAAAGCGGCCACGGCCAAGGCCAGTGGTGGCGGCGGGCAAGTGCTCAAAGGGTTGAGTGCCGAGGCGGGGGCCGAGGCGATTCTCAAATTGCTGATCGAAGAAGGCGTGGTTCGCTAGCAGTCTTGTTGGGGGCAGGTAAATGGCAGTTGAGTTTCGTTCGGCGCTGCGCAGCGATGCGCGCGAGATTGCGCGTTTGTTCCAGATTTCATCAGAGGGCGCTGCGGATTACATCTGGAGCCAAATGGCAGAGCCCGGCCAGGATCTGCTTGATGTCGGTGCCATCCGTTACGCCCGTGACGGCGTGGATTTTTCTTATCAGAACTGCCTGATTGCCGAGGCCGACGGGCAGGTCATTGGCATGATGCACAGCTACATCATGCGTCACGATCCGCTGGCAGCTCCCGTGACCGACCCGGTCCTGGCGCCCTACGCCACCATGGAAATTCCCGACACACTCTACATTTCCAGCCTGGCGTTGCATGAAGGCTGGCGTAACCAGGGCCTGGGCAAGCAATTCCTCGCTTACGCCTACGACCGTGCCAACCAGTTGGGGCTCAATGGCTTGAGCCTGATCGATTACGCCGCAAACACTGGCGCCCGTCGCTTTTACGAGCGACATGGCTTTCGGGTCGTTGATACCTGCCAGATCACACCGCATCCGATGATTCGGGTGACCGGTGAGGCCTATCTGATGTATCGGCCGTAGTGAGCTACATTTCACTATGAGCTGCCCGGGTTCGCAGCAGCGCTAATTCATAAAACTCGTTTTCAAGAATGGGTTGACGATGGCAGCGGTCGGTCGGCGTCAGACAGGTCGGATCAGCGGCATCTACCTCACGTCGTCTCTGCTGCTGTTTGCGTTTTGCCTGTGCGCAGCGCCCTGTTCGATGGCGCAGGCCGGCAAGGAATCGGTGGATTTCTATAGCTGGCTGGCGTCGGAGCAGGGACAAAAAGCCTCCCTGACGCAAATGAAGCAGCAATGCGACAACGTGTCGGATGCTGGAAAAAACCTCGATTGCTCAGTGTCGGTTTTCGCCCGGTTGTTCGAGGCGAAAGCGGCGAACCAGATTCCCGACTACTACCTGGCGATTAAACAGCGGCACGCCCAGGCCATCGCCAAAGACCCCGAGCTCAACGCACTGTTTTCCATGTTCGGCAGCGAGTCCATCACGGCGCTGCGCTCGGTCGGCGATTTTTCGGTGACAAGGACCAGGCACCGCGAAGTCCTGGCGATTCATCCTTATGCCCGTGACGGTGATGTGACCGACGAGGTGTTTCCCTACATCGATGTCAACGCGGCCAATGGCGTCTCGTCACGCTTCATTGTGGACACTGGAGCGCCGCAAACCCGCGTCAATATCGACACCGCGAAGCGGATGGGGATCACCTTGTTGAGCGACTCCCACTATGGCTACAGCACCTTTTACGGAGAGCGCGGCCTGTCTGCCAAACTCGGGATCTTCAAGTCCTTGAAGATCGGTGGGAGCGAATTCAGGAACGTCCTGGTGTTCGTCAGCGACCGGGACAATTTATTAGGGCTCGATTTGATCGGTAAGCTGGGGCGCCTGAAGGTCACTAAAAAGACCTTGGTGCTCAATGCCGAGCCACCAGAACGCTGTGACTCGCACATTACGTATGCGCGTATGGATATCAACCAGCGGCTGACCGTCGCGGCACACCTGGATCGTCAGGCAACATTGGCAATTATTGACACCGGCAACGTTGATTACCTGACGTCGTCCGCACCGGGCCGCCAACCCATCAGCGTCGTCAATAATCCGCTCTATCAAACCTACAGGGGCGAATTGAGCCTGTCGGGGCACAGCCGGCTGATCACTTACAAATACTACCCGGACTTCACGATTCCGCCGTCCATGCTGCGGGGCAAGTACGTGCCTTCGATTTTGTTCGGGTGGCGTGCATTCGATGACTATGAGTTGAATCTGGATCTCGACGCGGATCGGTCCTGTTTCAACAGGATCTGATCGCTGTTACCCACAATCCCTGTTAGCGCTTCTGTGGATAACATGTTTGCCTCTTGCTACACACCATGTAAATCGGGCCCTGCAAGCCTTCGTACAAAAAACAACCAGCCTAACTTACGGTTTTTACGGGTTTTTTCCTGAGGATAAGTTTGTCCGCGCAGCCATAGTTGCCCCCAATCTCTGTTGGCGCTTCTGTGGATAAGATGTTCGCTAACCGCTACAGGCCTTACAAACCGGGCTTATCAAGCTTCTGATTAAAAAATGATCAAATCAGCTTTTTTCAGTTGTAAACATTTCGCAAACCCCGATTTACCGCGGGTTCCAGTGGTTTTCCACAGATCCGTTGGAGTTGCCCCCAAAGTCTGTTGGCGCTTCTGTGGATAAGGTGTTCGCCATCCTCTACAAGCCACGTATAACGTGCCTTTCAAGGTTTAGATCAAAAAACAACCAATCGCTGCTGAAAACCCTGCTTCTGGATAAGTCACGGATTTTCTTCGGTTTCTGTGGGAAAAATTTGCACTGGAAACACACTTGTCCCCAATTGCTGTGGGTGGAGGTGTGGATAAGTTGTTTGCGGAAGGCTGGGAGCCACGTGGGGTATAGGCCTGAACGAAATAGATCATATTTCGTACAGTTCTAAATATGAGGGGTGTTTGGCAGTAAGGGAATGATGCCTTTAAGGGCGCCATCGCGGGCAAGCCCGCTCCCACAGTGATGGGGGTCACAAATATTGTGTACGCCGCCAATCCTTGTGGGAGCGGGCTTGCCCGCGATGCTTTTGCTGTTAGCCCTGTACTGGAACGCCTTTGAGGTAAGCCGCAGGCTCAGCCCCGAGGTTGTTCAGAAGGCGCTCGCTATACCAGTCCACAAAGTTCACCACACCAAACTCATAGGTCTTGGAGTAAGGCCCTGGCTGGTAGGCGGTGGAGTTGATGCCGCGCTGGTTCTCTTCGGCCAGGCGACGGTCCTCGTTGTTGGTTTCATCCCAAACCTTACGCATGCGTTCTACGTCGTAATCCACGCCTTCGACCGCGTCCTTGTGCACGATCCACTTGGTGGTGACCATGGTTTCCTGCGCACTGATCGGCCACACGGTAAAGACGATGATGTGGTCGCCCATGCAATGGTTCCACGAGTGCGGCAGGTGCAGGATGCGCATCGAGCCCAGGTCAGGGTTCTGGATCCGGCCCATCAGTTTGTTGCAGGCTTGCTTGCCGTCCAGGGTCATCGACACGGTGCCCTTTAGCAGCGGCATGCGCACGATGCGGTTACGCAGGCCGAAGCTGGCGTGAGCGTATGGAATCTTCTCGGCTTCCCAGGCAGCGGCAGAGGCGGCCACGTGGTCTTTGAACGCCTGGTCGGCGCGTGGGTCGGTAACGTCGTCCCACTCCAGCAGGGTTTTCAGCAGTGCCGGGTGCGACGCGTTGCAGTGGTAGCACTCGCGGTTGTTTTCCAGCACCAGTTTCCAGTTGGCTTTTTCGAACAAGGTGGTCTGGATGGCCACCTTGGTGTTTTCCATGTCGTACGGTTCCATGTAATGGCTCAGCGTCGACAGGAAGTCATCAATGGCGGGTGGGTTCTCCGACAGGCTGATGAAGATGTAACCACCGGCAGTCTTGACGTTGACCGGTTTGAGGCCGTACTGCTTCATGTCGAAGTCGTCGCCCATTTCGGTGCCGGCGAACAGCAGGCGACCGTCCAGTTCGTACGTCCACTGGTGGTAGTGGCAAACCAGTTTGGCGACTTTGCCTTTTTCAGTGGTGCACAGCCGCGAACCGCGATGGCGGCAGACGTTGTGGAATGCGTGCACCACGCCGTCGGCGCCGCGAATCACGATGATCGGGTTCTTGCCGACTTCCAGGGTCAGGAAGTTGCCCTTGGTCGGGATCTCGCAGGTCATGCCGGCGATCAACCACTCTTTCTGGAAGATTTCCTGCATGTCGATATCAAACAGCCGCTCGTCAGAGTAAAACGGCTGCGGCAGGGAAAAGGTACGCTCGCGCTCTTGCAGCATCTGCGCGGTGGCCTTGCGTGCGGGTTCCAGTGGATCGCCCAGGCTCAGGGTAGTGGTGACGTCCATCGTGTATTTCCTCAAGGCCATCTGCGTGGCCGCGAAAGTGGCTGATCAGGGTTGCTACGCAAGGTGTAAAGGTTGTGTCTTGGTATGGGGCGAGTGTGGGGCCGGCGCTGGGCAGAACCTTATCCATGGGCGACATGGCCCAATCTGTTCCCGACGCGCAACCCCCGGTAGTTGCAGGCTGGTCGCGATAAGTATGTGAATGTCGCAGATAGGTAAATGGGTGATTCGCGCTATACGCAGAATCGCCAACATAAGGCCGACCATCGGCGGTGGAGAACAGCATGTCCAACAGCTTCCTGAATCCGGTAACTACCCAGACCTGGGCCAATGGCCGCCACATTGTCCGTTGCGTCAAAGTCATCCAGGAAACCTGGGACGTGCGCACCTTCTGCTTTATGGCCGACCAGCCGATCCTGTTCTTCTTCAAGCCGGGGCAGTTTGTCACCCTGGAGCTGGAAATCGAAGGCGTGCCGATCATGCGCTCCTACACCATTTCCAGTTCGCCATCGGTGCCGTACAGCTTTTCGGTAACGATCAAGCGCGTACCGGGCGGCAAGGTCTCGAACTGGCTGCACGACACCCTGCATGAAGGCCAGGAGCTGGCCGTGCACGGGCCGGTCGGGCTGTTCAACGCCATGGACTTCACCGCGCCGAAGGTTTTGTACCTCAGCGGCGGTGTCGGCATCACGCCGGTCATGTCGATGGCGCGCTGGTTCTACGACACCAACGGCAATGTCGACATGGTGTTTATCCACAGCGCCCGTTCGCCCAAAGACATCATTTATCACCGCGAACTGGAACACATGGCGTCGCGGATCGATAACTTCAGCCTGCACCTGATCTGCGAGAAACATGGCCTGGGCGAGCCGTGGGCCGGTTATCGCGGTTACCTGAACCACAAGATGCTCGAATTGATGGCCCCGGACTTCATGGAGCGCGAAGTCTTCTGTTGCGGACCGACGCCTTACATGACCGCGGTCAAGCGCATGCTCGAAGCGGCTGGCTTCGACATGAAGCGTTATCACGAGGAATCCTTCGGCGCTACGCCACCAGAAGCCCGTGCCGATGCGGTGGAACAGGCGGAAATTGCTGCGGACGCGCCGGAAGTCGATTTGGCGGACCTGCATCAAGTCGAATTTATCTCCTCCGGCAAAAGCATTCGCGTGGCCCCGGGTGAAACCGTGCATGCGGCGGCGGCCAAGCTCGGCCTGCTGATTCCGAAGGCCTGCGGGATGGGCATCTGTGGCACATGCAAGGTGCTGAAGCTGGGGGGCGAGGTCGAAATGGACCACAACGGCGGGATTACCGAGGAAGACGAAGCCGAGGGTTACATCCTGTCGTGCTGCAGCGTGCCGAAGGGCGATGTGCGCATCGAGTTCTAACTAACGCCGAAACCACTGTAGGAGCTGTCGAGTGAAACGAGGCTGCGATCTTTTGATCTTGCTTTAAAACCGGAATCAAAAGATTGCAGCCTCGTTTCACTCGACAGCTCCTACAAGGGTTGTGGTATCTCAATCGATAAACAGGTCCGGCATCAGTTTGTCGGTCGACTCTGGCTCATATCGATAATCCTCAAAATCCGTTACTCCGTTTTCTCCCAGAATTTGCTCATCAATCAGCAACCGACCGGTAATGCTGCGACCGCAGCTGTCCAGAATGACGTGCGCCGCATCCGCCATGATCGCCGGCGACCGCGCATGCTTGAAGGATTCCCGTGACCCGAGCTGAAACTCAATGGCGGCGGTCGCAATCATCGTTTGCGGCCACAGCGAATTGACGCTGATGCCGTAGTTCTCGAACTCCTCGCTCATCCCCAGCGTCAACATGCTCATGCCGTATTTGGTCACCGTATAAGGGCTGTACTGCGCAAACCATTTGCTGGCCAGGTTCAGCGGCGGGGAGATGCTGAGGATGTGCCCGTGGCTCTTCTTCAGGTAGGGCAGGGCGGCCTGACTGCACAACAGCACGGCGCGGGTGTTGATCTGGTGCATCAGGTCGAAACGCTTGAGTTCGATGTGTTGAACGCCCGTCAGCTTGATCGCGCCGGCGTTGTTGATCAGCGCATCAATACCGCCGAAATGTTCATTGGCCTTGGCCAGGGCTTCACGCACCGCGACTTCATCGCGTACATCCACTTGCAGGGCCAGCGCCTTGCCACCGGCCGCTTCGACTTCCTTGGCCACACTGAAAATCGTGCCCGGCAATTTGGGATGCGGTTCGGCGCTCTTGGCGGCAATCACAATGTTGGCCCCGTCCCGCGCGGCCCGCAGCGCAATCTCGCGACCAATCCCGCGACTGGCGCCGGTAATGAACAGGGTTTTGCCTTTCAATGACATGCGTACGCTCCTGATTATTGTTATCTGAGCCGAGACTCGATAAACAATGTAGACCCGTAGGAGCTGACGAGTGAAACGAGGCTGCGATCTTTTGATTTTGTTTTTAAAGCAAGATCAAAAGATCGCAGCCTCGTTTCACTCAACAGCTCCTACAGGGCTGGATCAGGCGCTCATGACTTCGCGAATATCTTTGGCCAATTCGCGCACGCGTTCTTCTTCGGTGTCCCAGGAACACATGAAGCGTGCGCCGCCGTTGCCGATGAAGGTGTAGAAGCGCCAGCCCTTGGCGGTCAGTGCGGCGATGGCCGGTTCCGAGAGTTGCAGGAACACGCCGTTGGCCTGCACCGGGAACATCAGTTCCACACCCGGGATGTCGCTCACCAGCTCAGCCAGCAGCTGCGCGCAGTGGTTGGCGTGGCGGGCGTATTTGAGCCAGGCGTCGTTTTCCAGAATCCCGACCCACGGCGCCGAGAGGAAGCGCATTTTCGAGGCCAGTTGCCCGGCCTGTTTGCAGCGGTAGTCGAAGTCTTCGGCCAGCTTGTGGTTGAAGAACAGAATCGCCTCACCCACCGCCATGCCGTTTTTCGTGCCGCCGAAGCACAACACGTCGACGCCGGCCTTCCAGGTCAGGTCCGCTGGCGAGCAACCGAGGAAGGCGCAGGCGTTGGAGAAGCGCGCGCCGTCCATGTGCAGGTTCAAGCCCAGTTCTTTGCAGGTGGCGCTGATGGCGCGGATTTCTTCCGGGGTGTAGACGCTGCCGACTTCGGTGGCCTGGGTCAGGGTCACGACTCGCGGTTTCGGGTAGTGGATGTCCTGGCGCTTTAGGGCGACCTCGCGGATCGATTCCGGGGTCAGCTTGCCGTTTTCGGTGCGGGCGATCAGCAGCTTGGAACCGTTGGAGAAGAATTCCGGCGCGCCGCATTCGTCGGTTTCGACGTGGGCGGTTTCCGAGCAGATCACGCTGTGATAACTCTGGCACAGCGACGACAGGGCCAGGGAGTTGGCGGCGGTGCCGTTGAAGGCGAAGAACACTTCGCAGTCGGTTTCGAACAGTTTGCGGAAATCATCGGACGCGCGAGCGGTCCATTCATCGTCGCCGTAAGCGCGCTGGTGGCCGTGGTTGGCCTGTTCCATCGCCGCCCAGGCTTCAGGGCAGATACCGGAATAGTTGTCGCTGGCGAATTGTTGGCTCTTATCGGTCATGGCCCTGCTTTCCGTGATCGAGACGCTTATGGTGAAGCGTGTCGTGGTCAATGATGGTGCGCACTTTACCGAAGATCATCCGGCGAGCACACGGGATGCGTCTGACAGAACAATACAAAGACGACGGGCAATTATGCACATGACGCAAAGGGATGGGGCACTGGATCTGCTCAAGTGGCTGGCGCTGTTGTGCATGGTGCTCGATCACCTGCGATATGTCGGTTATTCCGTCGATATTCTTTATGTGCCGGGCAGGTTCGCGTTCCCTTGGTTTTGCCTGGCGATGGCGGCCAATCTATCCCGAGCCAGGAGCCAGGCGATCGATGGCCAGTGGCGTTATCTGGGGTGGTTGCTGCTGTTTAGTGCTGTCAGCGAAATTCCCTACCGGATGTTCATACCTGATCCCGACACGCTGAACGTGATGCCTACGTTGGCGCTGGGGTTGTTGGTGGCGCGCGGCTGGCAGGACCGAACCCTGCAACCGCGTCTGTTTGCGGCAGGCTCGTTACTGCTGGCGGCGCTGTTTTCTGAGCAGCTGATGTTTGGTCTGTTCGGCGTGCTGTTGCCGTTGGCGATGTTATTGGTGATCAAGCGGCCCTGGTATTTCAGCCTGTTGCCGGGGCTGGTGTGTCTGGCGGCTAATCAGTGGGAGGTGCTGTATGAGGCCGCCCGGTTCGGTAACACGGCCGCCGTTCTCGGAATTGCCACTTGTCTGATTGCGCCATTGTTGGGATTGGTCTTGTTGCGACATGCCAAACATCTCAAGCCACCGCCCATGCGCCACTGGGCGTATGCGCTGTATCCGCTGCATTTTCTACTGTTGTTACTCGTCCGCAATATCGCCGCATAACCCTTGTGGGAGCGGGCTTGCCCGCGATAGCGGTGGGTCAGCCGACATCAATGGTGGATGTGACGCCGCCATCGCGGGCAAGCCCGCTCCCACAGGGGATCTTCACTGAATTGAAGATTGTGTCCGGTCAGCCATTTCAGCCCATGTCGTAAACGCACCTTTGCGTGGCGTCCGTAGGCATTTGGCCTGTCTGCGCCGGTCATACCATCGCATTCAAAGGGCACTGTCGAAACACCAGTGCCTTACCGAGACGAATGGCGCATAGATGCCGCTGGGAGAGACGCGATGTTCAGCAAGCAAGACCAGATCCAGGGTTACGACGATGCACTGCTGGCGGCGATGAATGCCGAGGAGCAACGCCAGGAAGATCACATCGAGCTGATCGCGTCAGAGAACTACACCAGCAAACGCGTTATGGAAGCGCAAGGCAGTGGCCTGACCAACAAATACGCCGAAGGTTATCCGGGCAAGCGCTACTACGGTGGCTGCGAGCACGTCGACAAGGTTGAAGCCCTGGCCATCGAACGCGCCAAGCAACTGTTCGGCGCCGACTACGCCAACGTGCAGCCGCACTCTGGTTCCTCGGCTAACAGCGCTGTTTATCTGGCTCTGATCCAGCCGGGCGATACCATCCTCGGCATGAGCCTGGCCCACGGTGGTCACCTGACCCACGGCGCCAAAGTGTCGTCCTCGGGCAAGCTGTACAACGCCGTGCAGTACGGCATCGACACCAAGACCGGGCTGATCGATTACGACGAAGTCGAGCGCCTGGCGGTCGAATGCAAGCCGAAGATGATCGTTGCCGGCTTCTCTGCTTACTCCAAGACCCTCGACTTCCCGCGTTTCCGTCAGATCGCCGATAAGGTCGGTGCACTGCTGTTCGTCGACATGGCTCACGTCGCCGGTCTGGTTGCTGCTGGCCTGTACCCGAACCCGCTGCCGTACGCCGATGTGGTCACCACCACTACCCACAAGACCCTGCGCGGTCCACGTGGCGGCCTGATCCTGTGCAAGTCCAACGAAGAAATCGAGAAAAAGCTCAACGCCGCCGTATTCCCGGGTGCCCAGGGCGGCCCGCTGATGCATGTCATCGCCGGTAAAGCGGTGTGCTTCAAGGAAGCGCTGGAGCCGAGCTTCAAGGCTTACCAGCAACAAGTCATCGACAACGCCCAGGCCATGGCCAGCGTGTTTATGAAACGCGGCTACGATGTAGTGTCCGGCGGCACCGATAACCACCTGTTCCTGGTCAGCCTGATTCGTCAGGGCCTCACCGGCAAAGAGGCGGATGCAGCACTCGGTCGCGCCCACATCACTGTGAACAAAAACGCTGTCCCGAACGATCCACAGTCACCGTTCGTGACCTCCGGCCTGCGTATCGGCACCCCGGCTGTGACCACTCGCGGCTTCAAGGTGACCCAGTGCGTTCAACTGGCCGGCTGGATCTGCGACATCCTCGACAACCTCGGCGACGCCGACGTGGAAGCGAATGTCGCGCAGCAAGTGTCGGCCCTGTGCGCGGACTTCCCGGTTTATCGCTGAGCGCGGTTTTGGAGTAAATGACTATGCAACGCTACTCGGGCTTCGGCCTCTTCAAACACTCCCTCAGCCATCACGAAAACTGGCAGAAGATGTGGCGCACGCCGACCCCTAAAAAGGTCTATGACGTGGTCATCGTCGGCGGTGGCGGGCATGGTCTGGCGACCGCCTACTACCTGGCCAAGGAACACGGCATCACCAACGTGGCCGTGGTCGAGAAAGGCTGGCTGGGCGGCGGTAACACCGCGCGCAACACCACTATCGTTCGCTCCAACTACCTGTGGGACGAGTCGGCGCACCTGTACGAACACGCGATGAAACTGTGGGAAGGCCTGTCCCAGGACCTGAACTACAACGTGATGTTCTCCCAGCGTGGCGTTTACAACCTGTGCCACACCCTGCAGGACATTCGTGATTCCGAGCGTCGGGTCAGCGCCAACCGCCTCAACGGCGTTGACGGTGAACTGCTCGATGCCAAGCAAGTGGCCGACGAGATTCCGTACCTCGACTGCTCCAAGAACACCCGCTACCCGGTGATGGGCGCAACCGTCCAGCGTCGCGGCGGCGTGGCCCGTCACGATGCCGTGGCGTGGGGCTTTGCCCGTGCCGCCGACGCCTTGGGCGTGGACCTGATCCAGCAGACCGAAGTGATCGGTTTCCGCAAGGAAAACGGCGTGTGCATCGGCGTTGAAACCAACAAGGGCTTCATCGGCGCCAAACGCGTCGGTGTAGTCACCGCCGGTAACTCCGGGCACATGGCCAAACTCGCCGGTTTCCGCCTGCCGATCGAATCCCATCCGCTGCAAGCGCTGGTGTCCGAGCCGATCAAGCCGATTATCGACAGCGTGATCATGTCCAACGCCGTACACGGTTACATCAGCCAGTCCGACAAGGGCGACCTGGTGATCGGTGCCGGTATCGACGGCTACAACGGCTACGGCCAGCGTGGTTCGTACCCGGTCATCGAGCACACCATCCAGGCCATCGTCGAGATGTTCCCGGTATTGTCCCGCGTACGCATGAACCGTCAGTGGGGCGGCATCGTCGACACCACGCCGGATGCCTGCCCGATCATTTCGAAAACCCCGGTCCCGAACATGTTCTTCAACTGCGGTTGGGGCACCGGTGGCTTCAAGGCAACACCTGGCTCGGGCAACGTATTTGCCGCGAGTCTGGCCAAGGGTGAAATGCACCCATTGGCTGCACCTTTCTCCATCGACCGTTTCCACAACGGTGCGTTGATCGATGAACACGGCGCTGCTGCGGTTGCCCACTAACAGGAGAAATCCCCATGTTGCATATCTTCTGTCCTCACTGCGGCGAACTGCGCTCCGAAGAGGAATTCCACGCATCCGGCCAGGCGCACATCCCGCGTCCACTGGATCCGACCAACTGCACCGACGAGGAGTGGGGCGACTACATGTTCTTCCGCGACAACCCTCGTGGTCTGCACCACGAACTGTGGGATCACGTCGCCGGTTGCCGTCAGTACTTCAACGCCACCCGTGACACCGTGACCTACGAGATTCTGGAAACTTACAAAATCGGCACCAAGCCACAGTTCACCGACAAGACCGATAGCCCGAAAGCGGCCGCCACGGCTCTGGGAGAGAAGGTATGAGCCAGATCAATCGCCTGTCCAATGGCGGACGGATCGACCGCAACAAAGTGCTGAGCTTCACCTTCAACGGCCAGGTCTACAAAGGCTTTGAAGGCGACTCGCTGGCCGCTGCACTGCTGGCCAACGGCGTCGACATCATCGGTCGCAGCTTCAAGTACTCCCGTCCGCGCGGCATCTTCGCTGCGGGCGCCGAAGAGCCGAACGCCGTGCTGCAGATCGGCGCGACTGAAGCCACACAGATTCCTAACGTGCGTGCCACGCAACAAGCGCTGTATCAAGGCCTGGTCGCCACCAGCACCAACGGCTGGCCGAGCGTGAACAACGACATGATGGGGATTCTCGGCAAGGTCGGCGGCAAGCTGATGCCGCCGGGCTTCTACTACAAAACTTTCATGTACCCGCAATCGTTCTGGATGACTTACGAGAAGTACATTCGTAAGGCCGCAGGTCTGGGTCGCTCGCCGACCGAGAACGATCCGGACACCTACGACTACATGAACCATCACTGCGACGTGCTGATCGTCGGCGCTGGCCCTGCTGGCCTGGCTGCCGCGTTGGCAGCTGCTCGCAGCGGTGCGCGCGTGATCCTGGCTGATGAACAGGAAGAGTTCGGCGGCAGCTTGCTCGATACCCGCGAAAGCCTCGACGGCAAGCCGGCTACCGAGTGGGTCGCCAGCGTCATCGCCGAGCTGAAGGACACCCCGGACGTGCTGCTGTTGCCGCGCGCCACGGTCAACGGTTACCACGACCACAACTTCCTGACCATTCACGAGCGCCTGACCGATCACCTCGGCGACCGCGCACCGATCGGCCAGGTGCGTCAGCGCATCCACCGTGTTCGCGCCAAACGCGTGGTGCTGGCGACCGGCGCTCACGAGCGTCCACTGGTCTACGGCAACAACGACGTGCCGGGCAACATGCTCGCCGGCGCTGTGTCGACTTACGTACGTCGTTACGGCGTGGCTCCAGGCAAGAAACTGGTGCTGTCGACCAACAACGATCACGCCTATCGCGTGGCCCTGGATTGGCTCGACGCCAGCTTGCAAGTCGTGGCCATCGCCGATGCGCGCAGCAACCCGCGCGGTGCGCTGGTTGAAGAAGCGCGCGCCAAAGGCATCCGCATCCTGACCGGCAGCGCCGTGATCGAGACCCGCGGCAGCAAGCACGTGACCGCCGCTCGCGTTGCGGCCATTGATGTCAAAGGACACAAAGTCACCAGCCCCGGCGAATGGCTCGATTGCGACCTGGTGGCCAGCTCCGGCGGCTACAGCCCGGTGGTTCACCTGGCTTCGCACTTGGGTGGCAAACCGATCTGGCGTGAAGACATCCTCGGTTTCGTACCGGGTGAAGCACCACAGAAACGCGTGTGCGTCGGTGGCATCAACGGCGTCTATGGCCTCGGAGATTCCCTGGCCGATGGTTTTGAAGGCGGCGCTCGCGCAGCCAGCGAAGCCGGTTTCAGTGTGGTCGAAGGCACCTTGCCCAAAGCCCTGAGCCGTCTGGAAGAGCCAACCCTGGCGCTGTTCCAGGTGCCGCACGAAAAGAACACCGCACGTGCGCCGAAGCAATTCGTCGACCTGCAAAACGACGTCACCGCCGCCGCCATCGAACTGGCGACCCGCGAAGGCTTCGAGTCGGTCGAGCACGTTAAACGCTATACCGCACTGGGCTTCGGCACTGACCAGGGCAAACTCGGCAACGTCAACGGCCTGGCCATCGCCGCCCGTTCGTTGAACGTGACCATCCCGCAGATGGGCACCACCATGTTCCGTCCGAACTACACGCCGGTAACTTTCGGTGCTGTGGCCGGCCGTCACTGTGGGCACATTTTCGAACCTGTCCGTCACACCGCGCTGCATCACTGGCACGTGAAGAACGGCGCCGAATTCGAAGACGTCGGTCAATGGAAACGTCCTTGGTACTTCCCGAAAAACGGTGAAGACATTCATGCAGCCGTAAAACGCGAATGCAAAGCCGTGCGCGACAGCGTCGGCCTGCTGGACGCTTCGACCCTGGGCAAGATCGACATCCAGGGCCCGGACACCCGCGAGTTCCTCAACCGCATCTACACCAACGCCTGGACCAAGCTCGATGTGGGCAAGGCGCGTTACGGCCTGATGTGTAAAGAAGACGGCATGGTGTTCGACGACGGCGTGACTGCATGCCTGGCCGACAACCATTTCGTGATGACTACCACCACCGGCGGCGCTGCACGCGTGCTGCAATGGCTGGAAATCTACCACCAGACCGAATGGCCGGACCTGAAGGTGTACTTCACTTCCGTGACGGATCACTGGGCAACCATGACCCTGTCCGGGCCGAACAGCCGCAAGCTGCTCAGCGAAGTGACCGACGCCGATCTGAGCAACGAAGCCTTCCCGTTCATGACCTGGAAAGAAGCTCTGGTCGGCGGTGTGCCGGCGCGGATTTTCCGGATTTCGTTTACCGGTGAGCTGTCGTACGAAGTCAACGTGCAGGCCGACTACGCCATGGGCGTGCTCGAGAAAATCGCCGAGGCTGGCAAGAAGTACAACCTGACCCCGTACGGCACAGAGACGATGCACATTCTGCGGGCCGAGAAGGGCTTCATCATCGTCGGTCAGGACACTGACGGCTCGATGACTCCGGACGACCTGAACATGGGCTGGTGTGTCGGTCGCACCAAACCGTTCTCGTGGATCGGCCAGCGCGGCATGAACCGTGAAGACTGTGTGCGTGATCAGCGCAAACAACTGGTAGGCCTCAAGCCGATCGATCCGACCAAATGGCTGCCGGAAGGTGCGCAACTGGTGTTCAACACCAAGCAGGCGATCCCGATGACCATGGTCGGTCACGTCACCTCCAGCTACTTGCACAACTCCCTCGGCTATTCGTTTGCGATGGGTGTGGTCAAGGGCGGCTTGAAGCGCATCGGTGAGCGTGTGTTCGCACCGCTGGCCGACGGCAGCGTGATCGAGGCGGAAATCGTTTCTTCGGTGTTCTTCGATCCAAAAGGCGATCGCCAGAACGTGTAACACCACAGTACCTGTGGGAGCGTGGCTTGCCCGCGATGAACGATAACGCGGTGCTTCAGGCAGAACGCGTCGCTCCCATCGCGGGCAAGCCCGCTCCCACAGGGCACACGAATTCAGGAACAGGTGCTTTATGACCGCAGCCAATGTTTACCAACAACGCCCAACCAACGGGGCCAAGGCCGAGTCGTCGCTGCATCACGCAGGCCTGCAAAGCCTGGTGGGCAAGGGCCGCAAGAACGCCGGCGTGATCGTGCGTGAGAAAAAACTCCTCGGCCACCTGACCATTCGTGGCGATGGCCACGATGCGGCTTTCGCTGCCGGCGTGCACAAAGCCCTCGGCATCGAACTGCCAGCTGCGCTGACCGTCGTCGTCAAAGGCGAAACCAGCCTGCAATGGATGGGGCCGGATGAATGGCTGCTGATCGTGCCGACCGGCGAAGAGTTCGCCGCCGAGCAAAAACTGCGTGAAGCGCTGGGTGACCTGCACATCGCAATCACCAACGTCAGCGGTGGCCAGCAGGTTCTCGAACTGAGCGGCCCGAAAGTGCGCCAGGTGCTGATGAAGTCCACCAGCTACGACGTACACCCCAACAACTTCCCGGTCGGCAAGGCTGTGGGCACCGTGTTTGCCAAGTCGCAACTGGTGATCCGCCATACCGCCGAAGACACCTGGGAACTGCTGATTCGTCGCAGTTTCTCGGACTACTGGTGGTTGTGGTTGCAGGATGCTGCCGCCGAGTACGGGTTGAGCGTTCAGGCTTGAGATCGCCTTCGCGGGTAAGCCTCGCTCCTACAGGTCCGCGTCGTACGGATTATTCGCGAACGACACAAAACTGTAGGAGCGAGGCTTGCCCGCGAACAACCGCGCAGCGGTTGCCCACAACAACAGGAGTCACCGCACTATGAGCCGCGCCCCAGACACATGGATTCTGACCGCCGACTGCCCAAGCGTGCTCGGCACCGTGGACGCGGTGACCCGCTTTCTGTTCGAGCAGGGCTGCTACGTCACCGAGCACCACTCCTTTGACGACCGGCTCTCGGGCCGTTTCTTCATTCGCGTGGAATTCCGCCAGCCCGACGGCTTTGATGAACAGGCATTTCGTGTCGGCCTGGAAGAACGTGGCAAAGCCTTCGGCATGGTCTTCGAACTGACCCCGCCGAACTACCGGCCAAAAGTGGTGATCATGGTCTCCAAGGCTGATCACTGCCTCAACGACTTGCTCTACCGCCAGCGCATCGGCCAGTTGTCGATGGACGTGGCCGCCGTGGTCTCCAACCACCCCGACCTCAAGCCGCTGGCCGACTGGCACCAGATTCCGTATTACCACTTCCCCCTGGACCCGAACGACAAGCCGTCGCAAGAGCGCCAGGTGTGGCAGGTCATCGAAGAGTCCGGCGCGGAACTGGTGATCCTTGCCCGCTACATGCAAGTGCTGTCGCCCGAGCTGTGCCGCAAACTCGACGGCAAGGCGATCAACATTCACCACTCCCTGTTGCCCGGTTTCAAAGGTGCCAAGCCTTATCACCAGGCTTATAACAAGGGCGTGAAGCTGGTCGGTGCCACCGCGCACTACATCAATAACGACCTGGACGAAGGCCCGATCATCGCCCAGGGCGTAGAGGCCGTGGACCACAGTAATTACCCGGAAGATCTGATCGCCAAGGGGCGGGATATCGAAGGGCTGACCCTGGCACGGGCCGTTGGGTATCACATTGAGCGAAGGGTGTTCCTCAACGCCAATCGCACCGTCGTTCTTTAGATCGCTATCGCGGGCAAGCCCGCTCCCACAGGGTTCTTTGTCGTTTACAGACCTTGTGTTCACCCCGTCCACTGTGGGAGCGGGCTTGCCCGCGATGAGGTCCTAAAGGACAACGCAAGACACAGGCAACAAACCAGAGCAATCAACGCGCCGCCGTTTCATGGCGACGCGACCGCTACATAAAAACAACAGCGAGGTGAAAGCATGTCTGGCAATCGTGGTGTGGTGTATCTCGGCAATGGCAAAGTCGAAATACAGAAAATCGACTATCCAAAAATGCAGGACCCGCGCGGCAGGAAGATCAACCATGCTGTCATCCTGCGTGTGGTTTCCACCAACATCTGTGGTTCCGATCAGCACATGGTGCGCGGTCGTACCACCGCTCAAACCGGCCTGGTACTCGGTCATGAAATCACCGGTGAAGTGATCGAGAAGGGCAGCGACGTCGAGAACCTGCAGATCGGCGACCTGGTTTCCGTACCATTCAACGTTGCTTGCGGGCGCTGCCGTTCCTGCAAGGAAATGCATACCGGTGTTTGCCTCAGCGTTAACCCGGCGCGTCCGGGCGGTGCCTACGGTTATGTCGACATGGGCGACTGGACCGGCGGCCAGGCGGAGTACGCGATGGTGCCGTACGCCGACTTCAACCTGCTGAAACTGCCGGATCGCGATCGCGCGATGGAAAAAATCCGCGACCTGACCTGCCTCTCCGACATCCTGCCAACCGGTTACCACGGTGCCGTGACGGCCGGCGTTGGCCCAGGCAGCACGGTGTACATCGCCGGTGCCGGTCCGGTCGGTCTGGCAGCTGCCGCTTCCGCACGCCTGCTGGGCGCGGCGGTAGTGATCATCGGTGACGTCAACACCGTTCGCCTGGCACACGCCAAGGCGCAGGGTTTCGAAATCGCTGACCTGTCCCTGGACACCCCGCTGCACGAACAGATCGCTGCACTGTTGGGCGAGCCTGAAGTGGATTGCGCCGTCGACGCCGTAGGCTTCGAAGCGCGCGGCCACGGCCATGACGGTGTGAAACACGAGGCTCCGGCCACCGTGCTCAACTCGCTGATGGGCGTGGTGCGGGTTGCCGGCAAAATCGGTATCCCGGGCCTGTACGTGACCGAAGATCCAGGTGCTGTGGATGCCGCCGCGAAAATGGGCAGCCTGAGCATTCGCTTCGGCCTGGGCTGGGCTAAATCCCACAGCTTCCACACCGGCCAGACGCCTGTGATGAAGTACAACCGTCAGCTGATGCAGGCGATCATGTGGGACCGCATTCACATCGCCGACATCGTTGGCGTGGAAGTCATCAGCCTGGATGACGCGCCACGTGGTTACGGTGAGTTCGATGCGGGCGTGCCGAAGAAGTTTGTGATCGATCCACACAAACTGTTCAGCGCGGCGTAAGGCTTCACGCAAAACAAAACGGCGACCTTCGGGTCGCCGTTTTTTTGTTCGATGATGATCGTTCTCACGCTCTGCGTGGTAACGCCTCCTGTGACGCTCTGCGTCACGATTTGGGACGCAGAGCGTCCCGGGCTGCATTCCCACGCAGAGCGTGGGAACGATCATTAGAGGACCACCAACGCTCCTTGATATAGAACGGGCCCCGTCGGTTGCCCCGTCGGCGAACCACCCTTCGGCTCAAGACTCACCGCCAACGTAATCGGTTTGGCGATCAACGCTTTCTGCGCATCGTTCAGCGCTACGCGACCTTTGCCGTCAGCCGGAATCACACCGAGGGAAATTGGTTTTCCATCCGCTGGAATCGCCCACAACTCCAGGCTTTGGCTCGGATCAACCGCTGCCAATGTCAAAGGCTCGACCTTCAGATAATCCGCATGTGATTCCACTTTCAGTGCGGGCTGTGCGTCGGCTGTCAGCAACGTGGCGCTGTAACGCGCGCTGTCACGGTTATAGATCACGCCCAGCGTCACGGCGATCACCAGCGAGCAAACCGCGGCGGTCACTCGCAACCAGTTCCAGAACGGACGCTTCTCTGGCACATGAAGCACCTGCGGTTCGATTCGCGCGGTGATGCCTTTCCATACCCGATCTGGCACCGGCTGTTCGGGCAAAGCTTCGGTCAGACTGGCGAGGCTTTCCTGCCATTGCGCTAATTCAGCTCGAAGCGCTGCGTCTTCCAGCAGCAATTGTTCAAAACGCCGACGAGCGGAAGAGGGCATCAAGCCAATGGCGTAATCGGCAGCGAGGGCGCGTCGCAGGGTCGGGGTTTGATAGTTCATGATTCAAGGCACCTGCGCAGTCGCTCCATACCGCGGCGGATCCAGGATTTCACCGAGCCCAGCGGCGCGGCCAGGTGTTCGGCGAGTTCAGAGCAGGACAACCCCTGAAAGTAAGCCACGGTGATCGATTGACGCTGCATGCCTTCGAGGCTTTCCAGGCAGCGGTTCAAGGCATTGGCCTCACGGGCACGACTTAGCTGTTCGTGGGCCGATGGGCTTTCATCCACCAGCGCTTGCTCTTCGAGATCGCTCAATGGCCGGTCACGATGTTTACGTAACTGGTCGATGGCCTGGTTGCGGGTGATGTTGATCATCCAGGTCAACGGCGCGGACAGGTGCGCCTCATAGCGTGAGGCATTGTTCCAGATGCGCACAAAGCTTTCCTGCAGCACTTCTTCGGCCAGGTCCGCACGCCCCATGAAACGCAGGGCAACACCATGCAAACGCGGGCCGACGCTACGGTACAGCGTCTCGAACGCGCGGCGGTCGCCCAGTGAACATTGGGCCAGGAGTTGCCTGAGTTGATCGATGTCGGCGGTGGAAATAGTGGTTCTCCGGGTAATCGGCGTGGACTGCGCGTGGTTCTTGTTGCAGGCAGAGGTTAGTTGACGGCGCGCGCTTGTTCCATTCACGGCAGACACCTCGGGAAATCGCCGGCCCTGATGTTCAGAGCCGGCGGTACGGCTCAGCTTTTTGGCATCAGCACTTTGTCGATGACCTGAATCACGCCGTTGGACTGATACACGTCATAGGTGGTGATGTCGGCGACGTCACCTTTTTCATCCTTGATGGTGATGTTGTGCGGACCGTTCATCATCGCCCACAGTTTGCCGCCCGCGACAGTAGTCAGCTCGGCTTTGCCGCCACCGGCCTTGATCTTCTCGGCGAGGGTCATCATGTCGAGTTTTCCGGCGACGACGTGATAGGTGAGAACGTGAGTCAGAGTCGCTTTGTTGGCGGGCTTGAGCAGGGTGTCGACTGTGCCGGCAGGAAGCGCTGCGAAAGCCGAGTTGACCGGTGCAAACACGGTGAACGGGCCTTTGCCCTTGAGGGTATCGACCAGGCCTGCGGCTTTTACGGCGGCCACCAGCGTGGTGTGGTCGGCGGAGTTGACGGCATTATCGATGATGTCCTTGCTTGGCATCATGCTTTGGCCACCGACGACGACCGCGTCGCGGCTCATGTCTGCCGCTTGCACGGTGTTCAGGGCGAGTGCGCCGCCAAGGGTGAAGGTCAGCAGGCTGGCAATCAGAGGCATTTTGATCGAAGTGCGTTTCATGGTGATGATCCTTTGTGGGGAGAATCGGCCAGGAGTGTCTGTCCGTGCTAGATATACGTGGGCAGGGCCAAACTGGATGCAGCGACAAAACATTCTTTTTTGACACTTCGTCAGAGGCTCGCCAGGACTGGGAACGATCCCCCGGGAGGCCAGTCCAACACACAGTTTTTCGCCGCCCGTTTGCCGGGCGGTTTTCATGGCGCAAGAGGATGTCTGGATGAAGATTTCACGCGGTTTTGCATTGGTTTCGCTGATGACTCTGGCCGCCAGCCCGGTCTTCGCTCAGTTCAACCTTAATGATGCGGCCAATGCCATTTCCGGCATGAAGGGCGATAACAGCGCCGCAGCCGCCGCGCCGACTTCAGAAACGGCCGGTCTGCTGAGCGCGCTGAGCCAATTGAATGTCACGCCACAACAAGCCGTTGGCGGCACCGGGGCGATGCTGGGGCTGGCCAAGAATCAACTGAGCTCGACCGATTATTCGGAACTGGCCAAAAGCGTTCCGGGGATCGACAAGTTGTCCGGCGGCGGTGAGCTGGGTGCGCTGGCGGGTCTGTTTGGGTCTTCCGGCAAGGCGGCCGGTCTGGACAACGCCTTGGGTGCCGTGAAGAACACCAATGATCTGAACAACGCTTTCAGCGCATTGGGGATGGACAGCGGCATGATCGGCCAGTTTGCCCCGGTGCTGCTGCAATACTTCGGTCAGCAAGGCGTCGGCGGTTCGCTGCTGAACAGTCTGGGCGGGATCTGGGGCGCTGGCTCCGGCACTTGATCTAGCGGTTCTCGGCGCGCAACGCGCTGATGCGCCGATCCTTTTCGATCCAGAGGTGGTTGACCCAGTTCTGGATCGTTTCGCGAAACACCGGGTCGTTCTCGTAATCGCCCTGCCACAGTTCAGGGTCGAGTTCGCGGGTCTTGATGTCGATGATGACCCGCGGCACGTTGCCACTGATCAGGTCCCAGAATCCCGGAATCTTCTGCTGCGGATACACCACCGTCACATCAAGAATGGCGTCCAGCTGTTCGCCCATCGCTGCCAGCACAAACGCCACACCGCCCGCCTTGGGCTTGAGCAAATGCGTGAACGGTGATTGCTGCTGGGTGCTTTTCGCTGCGGTATAGCGGGTGCCTTCCAGATAATTGACCACCGTCACTGGCTGGCGCTTGTACAGCTCGCAGGCTTGTTTGGTGATCTCCAGGTCCTTGCCGGCCAGCTCCGGGTTTTTTGCCAGAAACGCCTTGGTGTAGCGCTTCATGAACGGATAATCCAGCGCCCACCATGCCAGGCCCAGGAACGGCACCCAGATCAGCTCTTTCTTGAGGAAGAACTTGAAGAACGGCGTGCGCCGGTTGAGCGTCTGGATCAGCGCCGGGATATCGACCCAGGATTGATGGTTGCTGATCACCAGATACGACGTGTCGCGGCGCAGTTCATTGCCACCCCTGATGTCCCATTGGGTGGGGATGCACAGGCGGAAGATCAGCTTGTCGATTTCGGCCCAGGTCTCGGCGATCCACATCACCGCCCATGAGGCATAGTCGCGAAAGCGCCCGGGCAGGATCAGTTTGAGCAATGCGAACATCATCAGCGGCCCGAACAGGACCAGGGTGTTGAGCAACAGCAGAAAGGTGACGAAACAGCCGGTGAGCAGGCGGCGCATAAGAGACTCTTGTAAGCATTTGGGCGCGCCATGATATGCAGCTTCGGGCGAGAGGCCAAATCGGCGGTGACGAATGTTTCACCTTTGGACCTTTAGTCTCGCTACACAAATCATTCCCCGCAGTGCGTGGGAACGATCTATCCGATAAAGGTCTAAAATCCCGCTGCCCACTCCTTATGGATGCCCATCACGTGAAATCCCTCCTAGCATTGCTTTCCCTCGTGGCCCTGCCGGTCCTGGCCGCTGAGCCGACTTTGTACGGGCGCTACGAATACATTGCGCTGCCGGAAATCGGTGGCCAGGTCCTCAAGGCCAAGATGGACACCGGCGCCCTGACCGCCTCGCTGTCGGCCAAGGACATCGAAACCTTCACTCGCGACGGCGAAGAGTGGGTGCGTTTTCGGCTCGCCACCAAAGACGCGAGCAACAAGGTCTACGAGCACAAGATCGCGCGGATCAGCAAGATCAAGACCCGCTCGGAAGAAGAAGACGATGACGCGAACGTGAGCGCCCCGACCAAGCGTCCAGTGGTCGATCTGGAACTGTGCCTGGGCAACGTCAAGCGCACCGTCGAGGTCAACCTCACCGACCGCAGCAGCTTCAATTATCCGTTGTTGATCGGTGCCAAGGCGTTGCGTGAATTTGGCGCGGCGGTGAATCCGGCACGACGTTTCACGGCTGACAAACCCGACTGCTGATTGACGGCGAATCAGCCTTGGGGCACCGTTCGCCCACTTAACTGCCGGGCTCGGACGCCATGCCTCATATCCTGATTGTCGAAGACGAAGCGGCGATTGCCGACACCTTGATTTTCGCCTTGCAGGGCGAGGGGTTCACCACAACCTGGCTGAGCCTGGGCGCGGCGGCGCTGGAGCATCAGCGCCAGGCCCCGGCCGACCTGATCATTCTCGACATTGGCCTGCCGGACATCAGCGGTTTTGAAACCTGCAAGCAATTGCGGCGTTTCAGCGATGTGCCGGTGATTTTCCTCAGTGCCCGCGATGCGGAAATCGACCGCGTGGTGGGCCTGGAGATCGGCGCTGACGATTATGTGGTCAAGCCGTTCAGCCCTCGGGAAGTCGCCGCACGGGTCCGAGCGATTCTCAAGCGCATGGTCCCGCGAGGGGTGGTCGAAGTCGCCTCGGCGTTGTTTCGTATCGACAGCGAACGTGTGCAAATCAGCTATCGCAGTCAGCCCTTGAGCCTGACCCGCCATGAATTCCGTCTGCTGCAATGCTTGCTGGAACAACCCGAACGGGTCTTCAGTCGTGAGCAATTGCTCGACGCGCTGGGTGTGGCCGCCGATGCCGGTTACGAGCGCAGCATCGACAGCCACATCAAAAGCGTGCGCGCCAAATTGCGTCTGGTGAAGGCCGACGCCGAACCGATCCAGACCCATCGTGGTCTCGGTTACAGCTACAGTCCGGGGCACAGCTGATGCCATTGGGGATCCGCATTTTCCTGGTCTATGTGCTGTTCATCGGTCTGACCGGTTACTTCGTGCTCAACACAGTGATGGAAGAAATCCGCCCTGGTGTGCGTCAATCCACCGAAGAAACTCTGGTGGATACGGCCAACCTGATGGCCGAGATCCTGCGCGATGACTTCAAGGCCGGCACCCTCAACCAAAATCGCTGGCCCGAATTGCTCAAGGCCTACGGCGAGCGACAGCCAAAGGCGAGCATCTGGGGCTTGCCGAAGAATCAGGTGAACCACCGCATCTACGTCACCGATGCCAAAGGCATCGTCGTGCTGGATTCCAGCGGTGCTGCGGTGGGGCAGGATTACTCGCGCTGGAACGACGTCTACCTGACGTTGCGCGGTGAATACGGCGCGCGTTCCACGCGCAGCGATCCGAACGATGCGACCTCCTCGGTGATGCACGTCGGTGCGCCGATTCGCGACAACGGCCAGATCATCGGCGTGGTCACCGTGGCCAAACCCAACAGCTCATTGCAGCCTTACGTGGATCGCACCGAGCGAAGATTGCTGGCGTATGGCGCCGGGTTGATTGGCCTTGGTTTGTTGTTTGGTGCGCTGCTGTCGTGGTGGTTGAGCGCAGCGTTGCGACGCCTGACCGCCTATGCGCAAGCGGTGAGTGAAGGGCGGCGGGTTGAGGTTCCGCACTATCGCGGCGGTGAGCTGGAGCAACTGGCGACGGCGTTGGAGCGGATGCGTACGCAGCTTGAAGGCAAGGCTTACGTCGAGCGTTACGTGCACACACTGACCCATGAATTGAAAAGCCCGCTGGCGGCCATTCGTGGTGCTGCGGAGTTACTTCAGGACGACATGCCGTTGGCTCAGCGGCAGCGGTTTGTCAGCAACATCGACAGCGAAAGCGTGCGGATGCAGCAGTTGATCGAGCGACTGCTGAACCTGGCTCAGGTTGAGCAACGCCAGGGGCTGGAGGAGCGAGTCGCGGTGCCATTGGCAGCCTTGGTGGAGCAATTGTTGAGTGCTCAGGCGGCGCGGATCGAGGGCAAACATTTGCGCGTGGATCAGCGGGTTGCGCCGGACCTTGAACTGGTCGGTGAGCCGTTTTTGTTGCGCCAGGCATTGGGGAATCTGCTGGAGAATGCATTGGATTTCACACCGACTCAGGGTGTGCTGCGATTCAGCGCTGAGCGTGTCGGAGAGCAGATCGAGTTCAGGCTGTTCAACCAGGCCGAGACGATTCCCGACTATGCGTTGCCGCGATTGACCGAGCGCTTCTATTCCCTGCCGCGCCCGGACAGTGGGCGCAAGAGCACCGGATTAGGTCTCAATTTTGTCGAGGAAGTGGTCAAGCTACACGGTGGGTCGATGAGCATCGGCAATGTCGACGGTGGTGTCGAAGTCAGGTTGCGCCTGGCTTAGGACCGCGAGTCTCCACATAATCTCCACATTCCCCACATAAACCCCCCACACAGCCATTCCAGACTCTCCCTATCCAAACAGGGAGAGTCCCATGAACCGCAGCCTGACCATAAAACTCGGGGCGATTGCCCTTCTGATTCTGTTATTGCTGATCCCGCTATTGATGATCAACGGCATCATCCAGGACCGTCAGCAACTGCGCGACGGTGTGCTCGAAGACATCGCCCGCAGCTCCAGCTACAGCCAGCAATTGAGCGGGCCGTTGATGGTGGTGCCCTACCGCAAAGTGGTGCGCACCTGGAAACTCAACGAGAAAACCAATGAGCGTTACCAGGAAGTCGGTGAAGAACGCGGTCGCTTGTATTTCCTCCCGGAACACTTCGAACTCGACGGCCAGGTACAGACCGAATTGCGCTCGCGAGGCATTTATGAAGCGCGACTGTTCCACGCCGACAATCGCATCAGCGGGCATTTCTCGGTCCCGGCACAACTGGGCATCAAGGAAGATTTCGTCGATTATCAGTTCGATCAGCCATTTCTGGCCGTTGGTATCAGCGACATTCGCGGTATCGAAAACGCCCTGAAACTGGAACTCAATGACCAGCGCCTGGACTTTGTTCCTGGCACTCAGGTGGGTTGGTTAGGCGAAGGTGTACACGTGACGTTGCCGGCGCTGGATGTGAGGCAAGCCACGGAGCTGAGCTTTGCTTTCGACCTGCGCCTGCAAGGCACCGGTCAGTTGCAAATCCTCCCGGTGGGCAAGACCAGCAAGGTGTCGCTGAGCGCAAATTGGCCGCATCCGAGCTTCATCGGCAACTACTTGCCGGCCCAGCGTGAAGTCACCGATCAAGGCTTCACCGCCCACTGGCAGACCTCGTTTTTCTCCACCAACCTGCAAGAAGCGCTGAGCAGTTGTGTGTCCGGTGGTACGTGTGAGGCGTACAACGCACGCAGCTTTGGCGTGAGTTTCATCGACCCGGTGGACCAGTACTTGAAGAGTGATCGGGCGATCAAATATGCGCTGCTATTCATCGTGCTGACCTTCGCTGGATTCTTCCTGTTCGAAGTGCTCAAAAGCCTGGCGGTGCACCCGGTGCAGTACGCGTTGGTCGGCGTGGCGCTGGCATTCTTCTACCTGCTGTTGCTGTCGCTGTCCGAGCACATCGGGTTTGCCCTGGCGTACCTGTTGTCGGCCAGCGGTTGTGTGTTGCTGATCGGCTTCTATGTCTGCCATGTGCTGCGCAGCGTGCGCCACGGCTTGAGTTTTTCGGCGGGTCTGGCGGCGTTGTATGGCTTGCTTTACGGCCTGCTGAGTGCGGAGGATTACGCGCTGCTGATGGGCTCGTTGCTGCTGTTCGGATTGCTCGGCGTGTTCATGGTGCTGACCCGCAAGCTGGACTGGTATGGGATCGGGCAGAAGCCGGCCAAGCCGCTGGAATTTGATATCGGGGCGGTGGAATGAGCCGGTCGTTGGGATTGCGTGAAGATCAGCGGGAAGGGGAAGTGTTGGCGACGCTGATTGCGGTGTTGTTTCCGGTGGATCCGGTGGGGCTTCATCGCGGGCAAGCCCGCTCCCACAAGGATCTTTGTCGTTGCACAAATAGAGTTAACAACACAAAACCATTGTGGGAGCGGGCTTGCCCGCGATGAAGCCGGGACAGCCGGCGAAGCTCTATACCTTCGGCATCGTCGCCAACATTGAAGGCCGCTGACTCACCTCAAAATACCAGGCCGCCAGTTGCGGATTCGTCTCGCGCCACGCCAGGTCCGGGTGGCGCAAGTCGAGGTAACCCAATGCACACGCCACGCTGATCGCCGCCACATCGAAATGGCTGGTCAGTTCGGCAATCGCGTCTTTCTCCAGCAGGGCCAGGGCGCGGCGGATCTTGTTGCGCTGGCCATCGAGCCACTCATCCCAGTGTTTCTCGGGCGGGCGCAGGGCGACTTCGTAACGAACTATCACCGAAGCGTCCATGATCCCGTCGGCCAGGGAGGCCAGGGTCAGGCGCCGCCAGCGGGCCGATCCGTCGCGGGGAATCAGCGGATTGCCGACGTGTTGGTGATCGAGGTAGTCGAGGATGACCCGGCTGTCATGGATGACGTTGCCGTCGGCCAGGCGCAGGGCCGGAATCTTGCCCAGCGGGTTGTCTTCATTGAGGGCCGGGTCCGGGTTCACAGGTGTCAGCACGCAGTCTTGCAACGCCACGCGATCGGTCTGACCGGTTTCGTGCAGCAGCACCATAACTTTGCGAACGAAGGGCGATAAAGCGTTGTGGAACAGGGTCATGCTGGGGGCGGACATGGCAGCATCTCGGTGTGGGGCAGTGCCGGGCAGCATAGCGCGTTAAAGCGATAGCTCAAGATGAGCAACGAACGCAAATCCCCCTGTGGGAGCGAGCTTGCTCGCTCCCACACAGGTTTACTTCAGGTTGCCGGTTGCAATTGCGCCTGCGGACCCGGAGCAGCTTGCTGTGGCTTCAGTTCACGGGCGACGGTCCAGACGATGAAAGCGGCCACGATGTCGAAAATCGCCAGCACCACGAACAGTGGGCTGTAACCGATCTTGGTCACCATCACGCCGAACACCATGGTGAAGGCCGCGGCGCCCAGGTAGCCGAACATCCCGCCCATGCCGGTGGCGGTGGCCACTTCATTCTTGCCGAACGAGTCGGAGGTGATCGCATACAGCGCGCCGGACAATGTCTGGTGAGCGAAGCCGCCGACGCACAGCAGCGCGATCGCGGTGTAGGGGCTGGCCACCAGGCCGATGCAGGCCGGGCCGATCATGCACGAGGCACCGAACAGCAGGACCATTTTGCGCGAGGTGAACAACGACACTTTGCAGTGCTTGTGGAACAACGGGCTCAGGTAACCGCCCAGGACGCAGCCAAGGTCGGCGGCCAGAAACGGCAGCCAGGCGAACATCGCGATCTCTTTGATGTTCATGTGGCGTTCGGTCATCAGGTACAGCGGGATCCAGGCGTTGAACGTCTGCCAGGCGGGCTCGGAGAGCATCCGCGCACTGGCGATGGCGTAGAAGTTGCGGCTGCCGATGATCTTCTTCCAGCTGCCCTTTTTCGTGGTCGGGTCTTTGAAGTGATCTTCCTGGCCACTGAGGATGTAATCGCGTTCTTCATCGCTCAGGCGTTTTTGATCGCGTGGATGTTTGTAGAGGATCAGCCAGAGGAAGCTCCAGACAATGCCCAGGCCCCCGACGATCAGGAATGCCAGTTCCCAGCCACTGTGCAGAATCGCCCAGACCACCAGCGGCGGCGCCAGCAGTGCGCCGATCGAGGAGCCGATGTTGAACCAGCCAATCGCAACCGAACGCTCCTTGGCCGGAAACCATTCGGTCGAGGCTTTGACCGCAGCCGGCAAACCGGCCGCTTCCGTCAGGCCCAACAGGCCCCGGACGAACGCCAGCCCTTGCCAACCTGAGGCCATTGCCGCTGCCGCACAGGCAATCGACCAGGCGAAGGCGAAGATCGCAAAGCCCATTTTGGTGCCGATGGCATCGATGATGTAGCCCGCCACCGGTTGCATCAGCGCGTAGCAAACCTGCCATGCAACCACGATGTGCGAGTACTGCTCGGTGGAGATGTTCATTTCGCTCATCAGGGTCGGAGCGGCCACTGAGAGGGTATTGCGAGCCAGGTAGTTGACCATCAGGCCGGCTGTCACCAGGCCGACCATCCACCAGCGGATGCCTTTGACTTTCATTGCTTCACCATGATTATTTTTGGATTTTGGTGTTAAACAAGATTTGTTGTAGGTTGTCGTACAACATGCGCCTTTATAGAAGTGCAAGGGCGAAACTGTCAATAAATATGTCAGGAAATTTGCAGGTTGAGGCGACGGGCGGAAGAGGGCGTCATCGTATGACTACCTGGACGTAGGAGCTGTCGAGTGAAACGAGGCTGCGATCTTTTGACTTTGATTTTTTAAAAACAAGATAAAAAGATCGCAGCCTCGTTTCACTCGACAGCTCCTACAGAGGGGAAGTGGCGATCAGCGGCGTTGCAGCAGACCGCGTAGGGCGAGGGCAGCGGGGACGCCCAGGCCAAGCCAGCTCAAGGCGTCCCACACGCCATCACCCAGCAGCGCGGCGAATAACCCCGCGGCGCTGAGCAGGGCGATGACGGTGGGCGTGGCAAACACCTTCCAGAAGTTCGACTGCCTTGGTCTCATGCCTGAGCCTTCGCGTGTTTCACCACCGGTTTCGCCGCCTTGCGCCGCACCACCCACAGATAAACCCCGCTGCCCAGGACAATGATGGTCAGCACATCCAGGGTCGCCCAGAGGATTTTCATCGGCATGCCGCCGTAATCGCCGAAGTGCAGCGGTTGCGACATGCCCATGGCGTCCATGTACCACGGTCGTTCGGCCACTGCTGTGACTTGCAGCGTGCTGGCGTCGATCAGCACCGGGGTCAGCAGGTGCGACGTCAGGTGCGTGCTGCCTTTCATGAACACCGCGTAATGGTGCTCGCTGGAAAATCGGGTGCCGGGGAAAGCGATGAAGTCAGGTGTCATGCCCGGTGCGACTTCCCTGGCGATGTCGAGCAAACGGGTTGCGGGCGCCAACTGCGTCAGCGGCGGTGCGTCACTGTACGGCGCGACCATCGCGCTCAGGCTGTCGTTGCGCCAGGCGGCGATCAGCAGGTCAGCGCACGCACTGATCACCCCTGTCACACCCACGACCAATGCCCACGTCAGGGTGACCACGCCGATCAGATTATGCAGGTCGAGCCAGCGCAGGCGAGTCGACTTGTCCTGGCGCACAGTGGCGAACTTCAAGCGGCGCATGAACGGCAGGTACAGCACCGTTCCGGAAATAATGGCCGCGACAAACATCAATCCCATGAACGCCAGCAGCAACTTGCCCGGGAGCCCGGCAAACATGTCCACGTGCAGGCGCAGCATCACCATCATGAAACCGCCGTTGGCCGACGGCATCTCCAGCGCTTCACCGGTACGGGCGTCGAGCATGAAGGTGTGCGACGAATTCGGCTCGGTGCCGGCGGTGGCCGCCATGATGGTGATTGCAGCGTTGGGCTCGTCTTCGTCAAAGCCGAAATATTGCAGGACATCGCCAGGGCGATGTTTTTCAGCCGCCTGCACCAACTGCTGCAAATTCAGCTGCGGCGTGTCTGCCGGCATCTGCTTCAATTCCGCAGCATCGCCCAGCAGGTGGTCGATCTCATGATGAAAGATCAACGGCAGGCCGGTCAGCGCCAGCATCAGCAGAAATACCGTGCAGATCAGACTGGTCCAGGTGTGGACGCAGGACCAACGGCGAATCGTTTTGCTTTTCATCTCATAGCCTTCAGAAATACCAAAGCCGTCCCTGTCGGACGGCTCGGTCTTGGGCGTGACAATTCAGGCCATTACCACTTGTAAGTCGCACTGGCGACGACACTGCGCTGGTCGCCGTAGTAGCAGTAGAAGCTGTCACAGGTGGAGATGTAGTCCTTGTCCAACAGGTTGGTCGCGTTGAGGGCCAGCGATGCGCCTTTGAGGCTGTTGTCCAGACGACCGAGGTCGTAATGAACCGCGGCGTCGAACACGGTGTAGGCGTCGGCCTTGCCCAGAAAGGTATTGGCCTGGTCGCCATACGTGTTGCCGGTATAGCGGGCGCCGGCACCGAGGCCGAAGCCGTCGAGCACGCCGTTGTGCCAGGTGTAATCGGCCCACAGCGACGCTTGCTGGTTAGGTATCAGTTGCAGGCGATTGCCCTTGAAATCACCTTTTTGTACTTCGGACTTGGCCAGGGTGTAGGCAGCGATGATTTTCAGGTTGTCGGTGACATCGGACACCGCTTCCAGCTCCAGGCCCTTGACCTTCACTTCGCCGGTCTGGCTGGTGATCGGCGTGGCGCCGACGGTGGTGGTGACGGAAACGTTTTTCTGGGTCAGGTCATACACCGCTGCGGTGAGCAGGGTTTTGCTGCCCGGTGGCTGGTATTTCACGCCCAGCTCCCACTGCTTGCCTTCGGTTGGCTTGAACGATTCGGTGGCCGAGGCCAGGGCGCCAGTGGTTGGCTGGAACGATTCGGCGTAGGACAGGTACGGCACGAAGCCCGAGTCAAACACATAGCTGATCGCCGCGTTGCCGCTGAAGGCCTTGTCGCGCTCGGTGTTGGTGGCGTCGCCCTTGTTGAAGAATTTTGTGCCAGTGTGCACCCAGTCCTCACGGCCGCCGAGGGTCAGGCGCCATTGATCGAGGGCCATCTGGTCCTGTACGTACACGCCCGTCTGGTGAGTTTTTTGGTCGTAGTCGTAGAACGCGGAGGAGCGCGGCGGACGAACGATGGGCTGGCCATAGATCGGGTTGTTGACGTTGGTGGTCAGCCCGTCACCGAAAATCGAGGTGTAGTTGGTGTTGCTGCGCTGGTGGTCGAGACCGAGCAGCAGGGTGTGGCGCACATCGCCGGTTGCGAAGTCAGCCTGGAAGTTGTTATCCACGGCGAACTGGCTGATGTCTTCGTCGACGCTGGTGCTGGTGCGCCCGACGTTTCCTTGGTTATCCACCTGCGTAAACGGGTAAGAGCCGACCGTGAATGCCTGGAACGACAGGTCCGATTTGGTGTAACGCAGGTTTTGCCTGAATTGCCAGACATCGTTCAGGCGATGCTCAAACGCGTAACCCAGCGCGTAGTAGGTCCGGTCGTAGAATTCCCAATCCGGATCACCCAGGTTCTTGTGATGGGAAACCTTGCCAAACGGCATGTCGATTTTGGTGCCCTGTACCGGCAGGAACTGGCTGGTGATGCCGGTATCGTCGCGGGTGAATTGCGTGAGCAGGGTGAACGAGGTGTCGTCGTCGATGTTCCAGGTCAGGCTTGGCGCAATGTTGTAGCGCTTGTTGTCGACGTGGTCGATCTGCGTGCCGCTGTCGCGCAGCACACCGCTCAGGCTGTAGAGAAACTGGCCTGCGTCGTCGATCTTGCCGGTGTTGGCGAAGTTGATCTGGCGCTGGTTGTCGCTGCCGTATTGCAGCTCGATCTCGTGGCTGTCTTGCGCGGTGGGACGGCGACTGACCATGTCCAGCAGGCCGCCCGGCGGGGTCTGGCCGTACACCGATGAAGCCGGGCCGCGCAGCAGGGCGAGACGCTCGAGGTTCCAGGTTTCCTGTTTCGGGTTGGCATACACGCCTTTGGGCAGAGGCAAGCCGTCCAGGAACTGGGTCGGTTCGAAACCGCGCACGCGCAACCAGTCGGCGCGGGTGTCACTGCCATAGCTGCTGGCGACGATGCCGGGCATGTAGCGCACGGCGTCATCGAGGTTCTGCACGTTGCGATCGTCCATCTGCTGGCGGGTGGCAATCGAAATCGAGCGCGGCGCTTCGACCAGCGCGGTGTCGGTTTTGGTGCCGGCGGCGGTGCGGGTCGCCAGGTAACCGTCCACCGGCCCCCAGGCGCTCTCGGTGTATTCGACGCCGATGACGGCGGTTTCCGGCAGGGCCAGCACGCCCTCGGGAATGGCGACCAGACTGTAGGTGCCAGCGCTGCTTTGTTCCAGTTGCAGACCGCTGCCACGCAAGGCTTCACGTAGCGCGCCGGCTGCGTCGAACTGACCCTTCACCGGTGCCGAGGTCTTGCCTGCTGCCAACGATGGATTCAACGACAGCGCGAGGCCGGCCTGGCTGGCGATCTGATTCAGAGTGCTGGCCAACGGCGCGGCCGGTAGGTCGTAGGCGCGGACGCTGGACGCCTGTTCAGCGGCAATCAGCGGGCTGCTGGCCAGAGGGGCACAAAGGGCAATGGCGACGGCCAGCAGGCTGGGACGCAACAGGGTGTCGAGCGAACGGGACATACGGCGGCTCCTGAATGGAAATATTTCTCAATTGCCTAGGTGCCGCACGAGATTCCAAAAGTGATAGGGCTGGATGAAAATAATTTCTATTCCGGCGCCGTTGTAGGAGCTGTCGAGTGAAACGAGGCTGCGATCTTTTGGCTTTGATTTTTTAGAAACAAGATCAAAAGATCGCAGCCTCGTTTCACTCGACAGCTCCTACACAGCTCCTACACGGCTCTTACGGGTTGGTGTGAGCCTTCGCCACCGTCACCCACCACGGCGTGTGCTGTTCGATCTGCACCGGCAAGGTCGGCAGCAGCGCGTTCAGGGCCTTGTCGGTGTCGTGCAGCGGGAAGCTGCCGGTGATTCGCAGGTCGGCGATTTCTGGCGCAACGCCAAGATGCCCGTGTCGATAACGAGCGAGTTCATGCACCAGATCTTCCAGTCGCGCGTTGTCCACCACCAGCATGCCGCGGGTCCAGGCATCGGCGCCGAGGTTGAGCGCGGTGATCGGTCCCAGGCCATTGCCGCACATCAGCACTTGCTGGCCTTCACGCAGAATCTGCTCTTCGGGACTTGATTGCGGATGCGCGGCCACCGCTGACTGCAACACGCTCAGGCGCGTGCCGTCGTCTTCGCGTCGGACCAGGAAGCGGGTGCCGAGTGCGCGCAGGCTGCCTTCGCGGGTCTCGACGATAAATGGCCGGGCATCGCCATGGCCGGTCTCGATGAGAATTTCCCCTTCCTGAAGGATGATCAGCCGCCGCTTTTCATCGAAGCGCACGTCGATGGCGCTGTGGGTGTTGAGGTTGATCAGCGTGCCGTCAGTCAGGCGCAGGGTGCGTTGCTCGCCGGTGGCGGTGCGTTGGTCGGCCAGCCAGTAGTCGATGGGCAGATAACGATCACCGGCGAACAGCGCCAATCCGATCACCGCAACCAGGCTGGCCACGCCGCTGCCCAGTTTGCGCACCCGGCGGCGAATGCTTTCGCGCGACTGCAACAATGCCGTGCGGGCCGGGCCGCTGGCGACGCTGAAACGCTGGTCGAGCATGCCCAATTGGCGCCAGGCACGAGCATGTTCTTCGTGGGCCGCGTGCCATTTGGCGAACTCTTCGCGCTCCACCGGGTTGCCGGAATCGAGGGACAACTGCCAGGCAATCGCCGCGTCCAGAACGTGCGCGGACACCGGTTTGGAACTGACCGGACTCATACCGGCTCACCGTACAAGGCGATGTAGCACTGACGAATGCCTTGGGCCAGGTATTGGCGAACCCGAGGCACCGACACGCCCAGGCGTTCGGCGATATCGGCATGGCCAAGGCCGTCAAGGCGGTTAAACAGAAACGCTGCCCGCGCCTTGCTCGACAGTTTGCCGAGCAGGCGGTCGATGTTTTTCAGGTCTTCGAGAATCAGCAACTGTTCTTCCACCGACGGTTGTTCGTCTTCGGGGATCAGCATCAATTCGGTGAGGTAGGCCTGCTCCAGCGCGGCGCGGCGGAAATAGTCGAACAGCAAGCCTTTGGCGATCGCCACCAGAAACGCCCGCGGTTCACGGGGTTCCTTCAGCTCATCGCGGCCCAACAAGCGCACGAAGGTGTCCTGACTCAGGTCTTCTGCCCGCTGCGGGCAGGCCACGTTGCGTCTTAGCCAGGCCAACAGCCAACCGCGATGGTCGCGATATAACGCACCAACGAGCTCACTCTGAGGGCTTTGGAATGACGACACGCAGCATCACCGATTGGGAAGTATTAACTAACGAGAATTATTCGCGATTGTGGTAGAGGCGGGGGAGGTAAGCAATTGGCCACTGGTCAGGTCAGGCGGGATAAGCCCGTAGGATTTGTGCAGGAGCTGTGTAGGAGCTGTCGAGTGAAACGAGGCTGCGATCTTTTGACTTTGTTTTTTAAAAGACAAGATCAAAAGATCGCAGCCTCGTTTCTCTCGACAGCTCCTACCGGGGGAGATGGGATATCAGAAGGAAGGCGCGCGCTGCCTGCGTTTCCACTGATTCACCCGCTGCTGCAAATTCAGCGGACTGTGAATCTGCTGCTGCCGTGCGCGGCTGAACAAAATCAGCGCCAGCTCGGCGGTGGCCAGTGCATCGGCGCTGGCGTTGTGGCGTTCGAAGACTTCAAGCTTGAACCAGTCGATCCAGTCATCCAGCCCGGCGTCGCGAATGTGCGCCTGAGGACACAGCATCGGTGCGATGTCCGCCACATCCAGAAACGAATGTTGCAACTTGTAGCCCAGATGGTCTTTGAGCGCGCGCCCGAGCATGTGCTGATCGAACGGTGCATGAAACGCCAGCAGCGGACTGTCACCGACGAACTCCATGAATTCGAGCAGCGCCTGCGCCGGATCGCTGCCGGCGGCAATCGCGCTGGGCCCCAGACCATGAATCAATACGCTGGGGGCCAGTTTCAGGTCGGCGCATTGCAGCGTGCGTTCGAACTGCTGGCTGAAATCAATCGCCCCGTCCTCAATCACCACCGCACCGATGGAAAGCACTCGATCCTTATTCAGGTTCAACCCGGTGGTTTCCAGATCCAGCACCACCCAGCGTTGCTCGCGCAGGCTGCATTCACTTAGCTCCGGGGCCGAAGGCAACCGTTGCAGACGTTGCTGGAGTTCTCCGGGAAGGCTTGGACCCGCCGGACGCAGCCATGAAAACAGGCTCATAGCTGATACCGCAGAGCCAGGCTGCTTTGCAGGCGTTGAGCCTGGCGCAGGGATTCACGCAGGATCCGCCGATCCAGATGATTGAGGCTGTCCGGGTCGACCCGGTTGGAGTAGGGCAAGTTCTCCCGGGTTTGCAGCTGATGCTGTTGCATGCGGGTTTGCTGGATGAAGTGATAGGCCTCTTCATAGGCCGCGCCGTCCAGTCGTTCGATGACTTCCTTGGCGACCAACTGGCGAAAACGTTCCAGGGTATTGTTCGCCTCGATACCGTGGGCCAATGCCAGCAGTCGGGCGGCATCAACGAAGGGCGTCAGCCCCTGGACTTTCAAATCCAGCGTGGCTTTCTCGCCATTCTTGCGCGCCAGCACAAACTCGCGGAAACGTCCTACCGGCGGCCGGTTGCGTAACGCATTCTCGGCCATCATCCGCTGGAACAATCGATTGTCGCCGACCTGATCGAGAATCCCTTTGCGCAATTGCTCGCAGCCTTGCTCATCGCCCCAGACCACGCGCAGGTCGAAATAGATGCTCGATCCCAGCAGGTTCTCCGGTGTCGCCTCGCGGATAAAGGCTGCAAAACGCCGCGCCCATTCAGCACGGGACAAACACAATTCGGGGTTGCCGGCCATGATGTTGCCTTTGCACAGCGTGAAGCCGCACAGCGCCAGGCTTTGGTTGATCTGCTGGGCGATGGGCAGCAACTGGCCACGAATCTCCGCCGCGTGAGCCGCGTCCCGGGCTTCGAACAGGATGCCGTTGTCCTGGTCTGTATGTAGCGTCTGTTCGCGACGACCTTCACTGCCAAAGCACAGCCAACTGAATGGCACGCCCGGGTCACCTTTTTCGGCGAGGGTCAGTTCGATCACTCGGCACACGGTATGGTCGTTGAGCAGGGTGATGATGTGAGTGATCTGAGTCGACGACGCGCCGTGCGCCAGCATGCGCTCGACCAGTTGGCCGATCTCGCCGCGCAGCGCCACCAGGTTTTCCACCTTTTGGGCACTACGAATGGTCCGCGCCAAATGCACGAGGTCCACCCGTTGCAGGGAAAACAGATCCCGCTCGGACACCACGCCGCACAGACGATGGTCCTTCACCAGGCAGACATGGGCGATGTGCCGTTCGGTCATGGCGATTGCTGCATCGAAGGCGCTGTGGTCCGGGGTCAGAAAAAACGGCGCCGGGGTCATGTGACGCTCGATGGCCTCGTTGAAATCATTGAGACCTTCGGCCACCACATGACGCAGGTCGCGCAAGGTGAAAATGCCCAGCGGCGCTTTATGCTCGTCCACGATTACGATGCTGCCAACCTGCTGCTCATGCATCAGGGTCACGGCTTCACGCAACGGCGTGGCGCAACTGCAGGTGACCGGGTGACGCATGGCTAACTCGCCCAGGCGCGTGTTCAGCGAGTATTGAGTGCCGAGGGTTTCCACGGCCTTTTGCTGGACTTGCTGGTTGACCTGATCGAGCAGGCTGCTGACGCCGCGCAGGGCAAAGTCGCGGAAGGTGTTGGACAGTGCGAACAGCTTGATGAACGCCAGCTTGTTCAACTGCAGGCAAAAGGTGTCTTCGGCGGCCAGGTGTTCGGTGCGGGTCGCACGTTCACCCAGCAGTGCCGCAAGGGGGAAGCACTCGCCGGTGGTGATTTCAAACGTGGTCTCGGTGCCACCCTTGGCCGTGTGCGGGCGTTCACCGACGACCCGACCTTGCTTGACGATGTAGAAATGCTCAACCGGCCCATCGGCGGGTTTGATGATGCTTTCGCCCGGAGCATAAAAACGTAGCTGACATTGTTCAACCAGGTACGCCAGGTGAGCGTGTTCCATTTGATTGAAGGGCGGGAAGCGCTGGAGAAATTGCAAGGTGCCCTGGATGTTCTGCAACACCGCAGTTTTCCCCGCCTGGGTGAAGGCGTCCGCTTTACTCATAACCTATTACCGCAGTCTTTTTTTGAATTGTTGTGGTCGGGTGACTCCGTCATGGTCGACCCCTGTGCGCAGAGTGCCCATTGGACGTAAGTCTAGGTAGGCAGTGCGGGTGTCGGAAGTTAGGAAATGTCTGACGCAAATGCGGGAAAAACCCCCTACATTGGCTATAGGAAAAGTTTCCGACGAAGTGCACATTGAAGGTCTGCTTAGCGATGTCTGACGATTGTGCTAGGGGATTGAATTAAAACCGTAGAGAAAGCCATGTCCGACCACGATATTTTGAGTGACGCCGAGCGCGAGGCGCTGAGTGCAGTCATGCTCGAACCCGATTTGCCGCCACAACGAGTGCTGATCGTCGATGACGATAAGGACGCGCGGGAGTTGCTTTCGGAGATTCTCGGACTGGATGGCATCCGCTGCTTGACCGCTGCCAGTGGCGAAACCGCCCTCAAGATGTTGAGCGAGAAACCAGCGATTGGCCTGGTCATCACTGACCTGCGCATGGGGCATATCGATGGGCTGGACCTGATCCGCCAGGTTCGTGAATCGGTTCGGGCGGCCATGCCGTTTATCATCGTTTCCGGTGACGCCGACGTAAAAGACGCGATCGCCGCGATGCATTTGAGCGTGGTCGACTTCCTGCTCAAACCTGTCGATACCGGCAAGCTGTTGGCGCTGGTCAAGCATGAGTTGGGGTTAGGAATGGATGTGCCGGACCCGATTTGAAACAAAAAGGCCCTGATCTCTCGATCAGGGCCTTTTTTTGTCCGGCGTCAGCGTTCAGTTACAGGCCATTGGCAGCCTTGAACTCGCGACGACGACGGTGCAGAACCGGCTCGGTGTAGCCGTTCGGCTGTTTGGTGCCCTCAACCACCAGTTCGACCGCTGCCTGGAAGGCAATGTTGCTGTCGAAGTTCGGTGCCAGTGGACGGTACAGCGCGTCATTGGCGTTCTGACGGTCAACCACTGGCGCCATGCGCTTGAGGCTTTCCATCACTTGCGCTTCGGTGACGATACCGTGACGCAGCCAGTTGGCGATGTGCTGGCTGGAAATACGCAGCGTCGCACGGTCTTCCATCAGGCCGACGTCGTTGATGTCCGGCACTTTCGAGCAACCCACGCCCTGATCGATCCAGCGCACCACGTAACCGAGAATGCCCTGGGCGTTGTTGTCCAGTTCGTTCTTGATCTGCTCTGGCGTCCAGTTCGGGTTGGCGGCCAGCGGGATGGTCAGGATGTCGTCCACCGAAGCACGCGCACGTTTGGCCAGTTCGGCCTGACGCGCGAACACGTCGACCTTGTGGTAATGCAGCGCGTGCAGCGCGGCGGCGGTTGGCGATGGAACCCAGGCGGTGTTGGCGCCGGCCAGCGGGTGAGCGATTTTCTGTTCGAGCATCGCCGCCATCAGGTCGGGCATTGCCCACATGCCTTTACCGATCTGGGCGCGACCTTGCAGGCCGGTGCTCAAGCCAATATCGACGTTCCAGTTCTCGTAGGCACCGATCCACTTCTCGGCCTTCATGTCGGCCTTGCGCACCATCGGGCCGGCTTCCATGGAGGTGTGGATTTCATCGCCCGTGCGGTCGAGGAAACCGGTGTTGATGAACACCACGCGCTCGCTCGCTGCCTTGATGCACGCCTTGAGGTTGACCGTGGTGCGGCGCTCCTCGTCCATGATCCCGACTTTCAGTGTGTTGCGTGGCAGGCCCAGAACTTCTTCGATGCGACCGAACAGCTCGTTGGTGAACGCGGCTTCTTCCGGACCATGCATCTTCGGTTTGACGATGTAGACCGAGCCGGTACGGCTGTTCTTGCGCGAGCTGTTGCCATTGAGGCTGTGAATCGCCGCCAGGCTGGTGATCAGGCCGTCGAGAATGCCTTCCGGCACTTCGTTGCCGTCTTTATCGAGAATCGCGTCGATGGTCATCAGGTGACCGACGTTGCGCACGAACAGCAGCGAACGACCGTGCAGGCTCAGTTCCTTGCCGTCGACACCGGTGTAGGTGCGGTCGGCGTTCATGGTGCGAGTAAAGGTCTGGCCGCCCTTGGAGACTTCTTCCGCCAGGTCGCCCTTCATCAGGCCGAGCCAGTTGCGGTAGATCACCACTTTGTCATCGGCATCGACAGCGGCAACAGAGTCTTCGCAGTCCATGATGGTGGTCAGCGCGGCTTCCATCAGGATGTCTTTGACGCCGGCAGCGTCGGTCTGGCCGACCGGGGTGCTGGCATCAATCTGGATTTCGAAGTGCAGGCCGTTGTTTTTCAGCAGGATTGCAGTCGGTGTCGAGGCCTCGCCGTGGAAACCGATCAGTTGGGCATCGTCGCGCAGGCCGCTGTTGCTGCCGCCTTTAAGGGCGACCACCAGTTTGCCGTCAACGATCTTGTAGCCGGTGGAGTCGACATGAGAGCCGGCCGCCAAGGGCGCCGCTTCGTCGAGGAAGGCGCGGGCGAAGGCGATAACCTTGTCGCCACGGACCTTGTTGTAGCCTTTGCCTTTTTCCGCGCCGTCGGCTTCGCTGATGGCGTCGGTGCCGTAGAGCGCGTCGTACAGCGAACCCCAGCGGGCGTTCGAGGCATTGAGTGCGAAACGGGCATTCATGACTGGCACCACGAGTTGCGGGCCGGCCATACGGGCGATTTCGTCATCGACGTTTTGCGTCGTGACCTGGAAATCGGCCGCTTCTGGCAGCAGATAACCGATGTCTTGCAGGAAGGCTTTATAGGCCACGGCATCGTGCGCCTGACCGGCACGCGCTTGGTGCCAGCCATCGATACGAGCCTGGATATCATCGCGTTTGGCGAGTAGGGCTTTGTTCTTCGGTGCCAGGTCATGAATGACCTTGTCGGCACCGGCCCAGAACTTATCGGCGGTGAGGCCGGTACCGGGAATGGCTTCGTTGTTCACGAAGTCGAACAGGACTTTGGCGACCTGCAGGCCACCGACTTGAACGTGTTCAGTCATTGCTTGCCTCACTCTGCTCAGCTATTTCGCTTTTCAGCTCTTCAAATTAACAATGAAGCCTCGGGCTATTTAAACCACAAACCCCTTCCACCAGTACATGCCATTTCGGGCGGCTGGGATGGAACCGATCAACGGCGTTGAGGCCTTGCTGATAGGGCTTTCAGGGATGCGACTGTGCCTGTGGCAGACATCGATCCAACGTTATGTAGTGCGCGCTGCGGCATACTACATGATGAATTGCGGTTGTGAAAATTAGACTAATTACGTCGTTCTGCGACCCCATGACGCATTGCAGTCACGCCGGGACACGGGATGTTCTCAAAAAACTATCGGATTGTTCCAGTTAAATATAAAAACTTGTACACGATTTGTGGTTTTCACTTCAGGCCGCGGTGCCCTCAATCGCGGGCAAGTCAAAGGTGTCAGTCGATCCAGCACAGAATCAGCCCTTGCCTATACTTGGTCATCTATAACAAAAGTCATGACTAGAGGGCTGCGCCATGGACCACCTCGTACTCACTGTTTTCGCTCCGGACAAGCCTGGGCAGGTCGAGCGCATTGCCCAATGCATTGCCGAGCACGGCGGCAACTGGCTGGAGAGCCGCATGTCGCGCATGGCCGGCCAGTTCGCCGGGATTCTCCGCGTGGGCGTGCCGGCTGAGGCTTACGATGAATTGGTCGACGCCCTGAAGGCGTTATCCGCCCAAGGCATTCGCGTACTGATCGCCGAAAGCAGCATCGAGCAATCCTGCACCTGGAAACCGATCGCCATGGAACTGGTGGGCAATGATCGTCCGGGGATCGTCCGCGACATTACGCGCCTATTGAGCGAGCAGGGGGTGAACCTGGAGCGTCTGGTGACGGAAGTCCGTCCGGCGCCGATGAGCAGCGAGCCGCTGTTCCACGCCGAAGCGATTCTTGCGGTGCCGCTGACCTTGTCTCTGGACGTGTTGCAGTCGCGTCTGGAAACCCTGGCCGACGATTTGATGGTGGAATTGGTACTGCGCAGCGAAGCTTGAGCAGGTTATCCAAGTTATACGTGCACCTGCCTGTGGATAACCTGTAGAGACAGCCCGCCAGGCCACGCCAATCGGGCTTCTTCGCAAGTTGATCAAAAAACCAGCAGTTTCAACGAGTTGCACACAAACGCCGGGGATCACGTTGTGGATAACCTTGGGAAGGAATGATGCAGGCCACGGAAGACGTGGCCTGCAGGGGTTTGTACGTTTTCTGATCAGCGGCGGCGACGCATGCTGATCACTGTATCGATGCTGTAAATCGCCAGGCCGGCCCAGATAAAGATGAACGCCAGCAAGGTGCTCGGCGACATTTGTTCACCGAACAGCAAGACGGCCTGCAGCAGCACCAATGTCGGCGCCAGATACTGGAGAAATCCCAGCGTGGTGTAGGGAAGATGACGTGCCGCCGCGTTGAAACACACCAGTGGCACCAGCGTCACGGGGCCTGCCGCCACCAGCCACCAGGCTTGGGAGGTGGTCCAGAACTCAGGCTGCGCGCTGATAGCTGTCCGATTGAACAGCAGCCAGGCGATGGCAATCGGCACCAGCATCCAGGTTTCCACCACCAGCCCCGGCAACGCCTTGACCGGTGCTTGCTTGCGGATCAATCCGTAGAAACCAAAGGTCAGCGCCAACACCAGTGACACCCAAGGCAGACTGCCGACCTGCCACACCTGCTGCGCCACGCCAATGGCGGCGAGTGCTACCGCCACCCACTGCATGCGCCGCAGCCGTTCGCCGAGAATCAACATCCCCAGCAGCACGTTCACCAGCGGGTTGATGTAGTAACCGAGGCTGGCTTCGAGCATCCGTCCATTGTTCACCGACCAGACGTAAGTCAGCCAGTTGGCGGCGATCAGCGTACCGCTCAGGGCCAGGATCGCCAGGCGTTTCGGGTTCTCGCGTAGCTCGCGCCACCAGCCGGGGTGTTTCCAGACCATCAGCAACAAGGTGCCGAACAGTGCGGACCAGAGCACGCGGTGGATGATGATTTCTACGGCCGGCACCGAGGCGATGGCTTTGAAGTAGATCGGGAAAAGTCCCCAGATGATGTAGGCACTCAGGCCCAGGATGTACCCGCGACGCGGGTTGGCAGCTTGCATGCAGAATCCTTGCTTAGGCAGCTAACAAAGGGGGGATTGTAAGGAGATTTGTCGGCGAATGTCCTGCCTGAACAGGTTGGATAATTGTGAGCACAATACCTGTAGGAGTGAGCCTGCTCGCGATAACGTCGAGTCAGTCGACATCGATGTTGATTGATCAACTGCTATCGCGAGCAGGGGTTCAGGGTGAATTAGAAGAGTTTAAGTGGCTCTTCATTCAGTGCAGCGAGTTGCTCGCGCAACGCCAACACCTGATCGCCCCAATACCGTTCACTGCCGAACCACGGGAAACTGTGCGGGAACGCCGGGTCATCCCAGCGGCGTGCGAGCCAGGCGCTGTAGTGCATCAGGCGCAACGCCCGCAGCGGCTCGATCAGCGCCAATTCGCGCGGATCGAAGTCATGAAACTCGTTGTAGCCGTCCATCAATTCCGACAGCTGACCGAGACATTCCTGACGATCGCCCGCCAGCATCATCCAGATGTCCTGTACCGCCGGGCCCATGCGGCAATCGTCGAGGTCGACGATGTGGAACATCTCGTCGCGGCACATCATGTTGCCGGGGTGGCAATCGCCGTGCATGCGGATGTTCTGATGCGGCGTGGCCTTGTAGACCTCTTCGACTCGCTTGAGCAGGTCGCGGGCCACGGACTCGTAGGCCGGCAGCAGGCTTTTTGGGATGAAATTGCCTTCGAGCAAGGTGGTCAGCGAATCATGACCGAAGTTTTTTACGCCCAGCGCTTCACGGTGCTCGAACGGTTTGATCGCACCGACAGCGTGCAGTCGCCCAAGCAATTGGCCCAGGCGATACAGCTGATCGAGGTTGCCCGGCTCTGGCGCACGACCGCCACGGCGAGGGAACAGGGTGAAGCGAAAACCGGCGTGTTCGTGCAGGCTGGCACCGTTGTGAATCATCGGCGCAACCACCGGCACATCGCACTCGGCGAGCTCAAAGGTGAACTGGTGCTCTTCGAGAATCGCTTCGTTGGTCCAGCGTTGCGGACGGTAAAACTTGGCGATCAGCGGCTCGGAGTCTTCGATGCCGACTTGATAGACGCGGTTCTCATAGCTATTGAGCGCCAGGATGCGCGCGTCGCTGAGAAAGCCGATGCTTTCGACGGCATCGAGCACGAGGTCTGGGGTGAGGGTTGCAAACGGGTGGGCCATGCTGACTCCTGCGCGCAGCAGGCTGCCGCGTCCGGCCAAGCATGGTAGCGCAGACGGGGCTTCTTTAGGGGGATCGTTCCCACGCTCTGCGTGGGAATGCCTCCCCGGACGCTCCGCGTCCACTTCTGGGACGCGGAGCGTCCCTGGCTGCATTCCCACGCAGAGCGTGGGAACGATCATGAGGTATGAGGGCCTGTCAGGCGCCGACGACCCCGCCATCTTCACGCGTAATCGCCATCACCGACGACCGCGGCTTGCCGTTAGGCAAATGCTCAGGGAATGTCGATCCACCGTTTTCCCCCGGATGCTGAATCCCGACAAACAGCGTTTTCTGATCCGGCGAAAAACTGATCCCGGTGACCTCGCAACCAATCGGCCCGACCATGAAGCGGCGGATTTCTCCGGTCACCGGGTCGGCACACAGCATCTGGTTGTTGCCCATGCCGGCAAAGTCACCGGCATTGCTCGAATCGCCATCGGTGAGAATCCACAAACGCCCGGCTTTGTCGAAGCCCAGACCGTCCGGGCTGTTGAACATGTTTTGCGGCGTGATGTTTGACGAACCGCCCTTCGGCGTACCCGCGTGGACGCCCGGGTTGCCGGCGACCACAAACAGGTCCCAGGCAAAGCTCTTCGAGCCGTGATCGTCCCGGTCAGTGCGCCAGCGCAGAATCTGCCCGTAAACGTTTTTCTCACGAGGGTTCGGCCCGCCCACCGGTTGGCCGTCCTCGCCGCGTTTGGCGTTGTTGGTCAGCGTGCAATAGACCTGGCCATCCTTGGGGCTGACGACGATCCATTCCGGGCGGTCCATGCGCGTGGCTTTCACCACGCTGGCAGCGAGGCGCGCGTGAATCAGTACTTGGGCCTGATCGGCAAAGCCACTGCTGGCGTCGATGCCGTTTTTGCCGTGGCTCAGTTCAATCCACTCGCCCTGGCCTTTCGGGTGGTCGGCGTTGCCGTCGCCCGCGTCGAAGCGCGCCACGTACAAGGTGCCGTGGTCCAGCAGGTCGCGGTTGGCTTTGGGATTTTTGTGGTTGATCTTGTCGCGGCTGACGAATTTGTAGATGAACTCGCCACGTTCGTCATCGCCCATGTACACCACGGCGCGGCCGTCATGGGTTTCGGCCAGGGCCGCGTTTTCATGTTTGAAGCGACCCAGGGCGGTGCGTTTGACCGGGGTGGATTGTGGATCGAACGGGTCGATTTCCACGACCCAGCCGTGACGGTTGAGCTCGTTGGGGTTTTTCGCCAGGTCGAAGCGTTCGTCGTGTGGGTGCCAGTTGATCTCTTTGCTGGCAGCCACGGCGCCGTAGCGCTTTTGCGCGGCGTCGAATTTTTGCTCGGCATTGCTGCTGCCGAAGCAGTCGGTGAAGTTCTCTTCGCAAGTCAGGTAAGTGCCCCACGGCGTCTTGCCGTTGGCGCAGTTCTGGAATGTGCCCAGGACATTCTTGCCCTGAGGGTCGGCGCTGGTTTTAAGCAGCTCGTGGCCAGCGGCCGGGCCGCTGAGGCTGATCGGCGCGTTGCCATGTATGCGTCGGTTGAAGCGCGAGCCCTGGACGAATTGCCATTGACCGTTCTTGCGCTGCACTTCGATCACCGACACGCCTTCGCAGGCCAGCGCCTTGCGCACTTCTTCGGCCGATTGCGGCATGCCGCCGTGCGGGTAGAGGTAGCGGTAGTTGGTGTATTCGTTGTTGATCGCCATTAGCGCCCGATTTTTATCATCGGGAAACTCGAACAGGCTCATGCCGTCGTTGTTGTCGCCGAACTGGACTTCCTGCTGCTCGGCGGTGCCGTTGCCGCTGGGGTCGAACGCCGGACCGTTTTTCTGTAGCGGCTGGCCCCAACTGATCAGCACCGAAGACTTGTAACCCGGTGGCAGGCTGATGGCGTCGCTAGTGGCGGCGGGGATGCTGTCAAAGCCCAGCAGTTTGCTTGTGCCAGCGCTGACGCTCGCGGCCAGTACGCTACGGCTCAGCAGGTTGCCACCCAAAAACATGGCTGCACCGCAGAGGGCGCCGGCGCTGATGAAGCCGCGACGGCTGAGGCCGACCATTTTTTCGAGGTCGGTGGACTGGTCTTCTTCTAATAGGCTCACATCAGGCTCCCTGCTGGTTTTTGCAGCCACCTTAAAGAGCCTTAATGAAGCTTTTGTTGCAGCGCTCGTCGCGAACTCTGTAGGAGCTGTCGAGTGAAACGAGGCTGCGATCTTTTGACTTTGTTTTTTGCAGGCAAGATCAAAAGATCGCAGCCTCGTTTCACTCGGCAGCTCCTACAGGGGTTGCGAGACGCCTGGGTTACAGCGGCGTGCCGAGCAACACGTTGGAGGGCGCGAACTGCACCAGCACTGGCTTGTCAGGGGCCAGCCCCAGTGCTCTCAAGTGATGTGGTGCCGCCAGCGCGCAGAGTGTCTGGCCATTGGGCAGGCCGATGCGCACTTCGCTGGGGCCGTCCTGGGCATCGAGAATGGCTTCAATGGTGCCGTGCAGAATATTGTTGCCAGGTGTTGCCGGGTGATCATTAGCCAGCAACTCCAGCCATCCTGCCTTGATCAATGCGACGACTTCGGTGCCGGTTTCCAGTTCCAGACGCACCGTGCTGTCGTGTGTGATCTGCGCATCGAGGGTCAAGCCTTCGGCCAGTTCAAGACGGATTCGATCGTTGTGCCCCTGGCTTTCAATCGCCAGGACTTTGCCATGCAACTGATTGCGCGCGCTGGTCCTGAGCATCAGCCGACCGAGCAGGTCCAGATCGCTGGCCTCTTCGGCGGCTTCCAGCACCTGAGCCTGCAAGGCTTGGAGCTTTTGATACAGGCGCAATACGCGCTCACCTTCGCTGGAAAGTCTGGCACCACCGCCGCCCTTGCCACCGACGCTGCGCTCCACCAGCGGTTTTTGCGCGAGGTTGTTCAGCTCGTCGATGGCATCCCACGCAGCCTTGTAACTCAGCCCGGCGCTTTTCGCCGCGCGGGTGATCGAACCCTGTTCGGCAATGTGTTGCAGCAACGCGATGCGCTGGGGACGGCGGACAATGTGCTGGGACAACAACGTAGGCAGGGACATGGTGAGGTGCTTTGGGTCGTGGCAGTGAGAGGACGTTCGCCGCTTGGGTGCCGGGAGTCAAGTCAGAGCGCAATCCTTGTGGGAGTGTTCTGTGCTCAAGTTGCGTCTCCGGGTTTGGGTGTCCGAGCCAGGCAATAGACATCAACCCGTGCCGCGCCGGCGTCCATAAGCAATCGGGCCAGAGCCTGCGCCGTGGCACCGGTGGTCAGTACGTCATCGACCAGTGCCAGATGCCGCCCCTTGATTGACGCATCCGGCACCAAGGCAAAAGCATTGCGCAGGTTCTTTTTGCGAGCGTCGGCAGTCAGGTCCTGTTGTGCACTGGTGTCCTGAGTTCTCAGCAGCAGCCGTTCGTCACACGGTAGGTCAAGGCGGGTGCCTAGCCAGCGGGCGAGCATCGCCGCCTGATTGAAACCACGCTGGCGCAGTCGCTTGGAGGCCAGCGGCACAGGGACCAGGGCATCCGGCCGGTTCAGGTCCTCATCGAAACGATGTTGCAGGAACTGGGCAAGAAGTTCGGCCAGAAGGTGGCCAAATGGCCACTTCGCTGAGTGTTTGAAACGGGTAATCAAGGTGTCCACCGGAAAGCTGTAAGTCCATGGCACGGCGACTTGCTCGAAGGCGGGTGGTTGATTCAGACACTGGCCACAGGTCAGGCCGGCGGAGGGTAACGGCAGCGCGCAGGTTCGGCACTGATCACCCAGCCAGGGCAACTCGGTTTCACAGGCTATGCAGAGGGGCGTGTTCTCATCGGCCTCTTCCGAGCAAAGCAAACAGAATTGTTTGTTTTTTAACCAGATGTAAACCGGTCCTTCGTATCGTGGTTGACAGCGCATCGCTCTTCCTTAAATATGCCGAACATCCGTGTCGCGTCTGTGGGTATTCCATCCCTCAGGCGCTTGCCAAGCATAAAACAAAGGAAGCATCCATGAGCGCCAGCACCACTGCAACCCTGCGTCATGACTGGTCTTTGGCCGAAGTCAAAGCACTCTTCGTCCAGCCATTCAACGACCTGTTGTTCCAGGCGCAGACGGTGCACCGCGCGCACTTCGACGCCAACCGCGTCCAGGTGTCGACGCTGCTGTCGATCAAAACCGGCGCATGCCCGGAAGATTGTAAATATTGCCCACAGTCCGGTCACTACAACACCGGTCTTGAAAAAGAAAAACTGATGGAAGTGCAGAAGGTCCTCGAAGAGGCCGCTCGCGCCAAGGCCATCGGTTCGACCCGTTTCTGCATGGGTGCGGCGTGGAAACACCCGTCGGCCAAAGACATGCCGTACGTGCTGGAGATGGTCAAGGGTGTGAAAGCCATGGGCCTGGAAACCTGCATGACCCTCGGTCGCCTGGATCAGGATCAGACCGCAGCGCTGGCCCAGGCCGGCCTCGATTACTACAACCACAACCTCGACACCTCGCCTGAGTTCTACGGCAGCATCATCACCACCCGCACCTACAGCGAGCGCCTGCAAACTCTGGCCTACGTGCGTGAATCGGGGATGAAGATCTGCTCCGGCGGCATCCTTGGCATGGGCGAGTCGCTTGATGACCGCGCCAACCTGCTGATCCAGCTGGCCAACCTGCCAGAGCATCCGGAGTCGGTGCCGATCAACATGCTGGTGAAAGTCGCGGGTACGCCGCTGGAAAATGCCGACGATATCGACCCGTTCGACTTCATCCGCATGCTCGCTGTTGCACGCATCCTGATGCCGCAATCCCACGTGCGCCTGTCCGCCGGCCGCGAAGCGATGAACGAGCAAATGCAGGCCCTGGCTTTCTTTGCTGGCGCCAACTCGATTTTCTACGGCGACAAACTGCTGACCACTGCCAACCCGCAGGCCGACAAGGACATGCAACTGTTCGGGCGCCTGGGCATCCTGCCGGAAGCGCGCGAAGAGCACGCAGACGAGGTGCATCAGGCTGCGATCGAACAGGCACTGGTTGAGCAGAAGAGCAGCGAGCAGTTCTATAACGCGGCTGTTTGAAGCCTTCCCGACCTTTCTGAACAAATGCAAAACCCTGTGGGAGCGGGCTTGCCCGCGATGACGGCGTCACTATCACCATAAATATCGGCTGATAGATCGCTATCGCGGGCAAGCCCGCTCCCACATTGAGTTTGTGATCTGACCGCCGAGGCCTGCATGTCATTTGATCTCGCCGCACGCCTTGCTGCCCGTCGTGCCGAAAACCTCTATCGCCAGCGCCCGCTGCTCGAAAGCCCTCAAGGCCCGAAAGTGGTGGTCGACGGCCAGCCGTTGCTGGCGTTCTGCAACAACGATTACCTGGGCCTGGCCAATCACCCGCAAGTGATTGAGGCCTGGCGCGCCGGTGCGTCGCGTTGGGGCGTCGGCGGTGGGGCTTCGCATTTGGTCATCGGTCATAGCAGCCCGCATCACGCGCTGGAAGAAGCCTTGGCCGATTTGACCGGTCGACCGCGTGCGCTGCTGTTCACCACCGGGTACATGGCCAATCTCGGTGCGGTCACGGCGTTGGTCGGGCAGGGCGATACGGTGCTGGAAGACCGTCTCAATCATGCGTCTTTGCTCGATGCCGGTTTGTTGTCAGGTGCGCGTTTTAATCGCTATCTGCACAACGATGCCGCGAGCCTGGTCAAACGTCTTGAGAAGGCGACCGGCAATACGCTGGTGGTCACCGACGGCGTGTTCAGCATGGACGGCGATATCGCCGACCTTCCGGCGCTGGCTCGGGAAGCCAAGGCCAAGGGGGCGTGGCTGATGGTCGATGATGCTCACGGGTTTGGCCCGCTGGGCGCCAATGGCGGCGGGATCGTCGAGCATTTCGGTTTGAGCCAGGAAGACGTGCCGGTGCTGGTCGGGACCCTTGGCAAGGCTTTCGGCACGGCCGGGGCGTTTGTCGCCGGCAGCGAAGAGCTGATCGAAAGCCTGATCCAGTTTGCCCGTCCCTACATCTACACCACCAGCCAGCCACCGGCGCTGGCCTGCGCGACGCTCAAGAGTCTCGAGTTGCTGCGCACAGAGCACTGGCGACGCGAGCATCTGAAAACGCTGATCCGTCAGTTCCGCCATGGCGCCGAGCAGATCGGCCTGGAGCTCATGGACAGCTTCACGCCGATCCAGCCGATCATGATCGGCGACGCTGGGCGTGCGGTTCGGTTGTCGCAGATGCTGCGCGAGCGCGGTTTGATGGTGACGGCGATCCGGCCGCCCACCGTGCCTGCCGGCAGTGCCCGTCTTCGTGTGACCCTGACTGCCGCCCACAGCGAGGCGCAGGTGCAGCTATTGTTGAATGGACTGGCCGATTGTTTCCAACAACTTGGACCGGAGCCAAACCATGCGTGATCGACTGATTCTGCTCCCCGGCTGGGGCCTCGGAATTTCTCCGCTGGAGCCGTTGGCGGCAGCGCTGCAAGGGCTGGATGAGCACCTGCGGGTCGAGATCGAGCCATTGCCGGAACTGGAATCGAGCGATCTTGAAGAATGGCTGGATGAACTGGATTCAACGGTGCCGCAGGATACGTGGCTCGGCGGCTGGTCGCTTGGCGGCATGCTCGCGTCCGAGTTGGCGGCGCGCCGTGGCGATCGTTGCTGCGGTTTGCTGACGCTGGCGAGCAACCCTTCTTTTGTCGCCCATGAGCAATGGCCGAGCGCGATGGCCGGCGAGACCTTTGATGCGTTTCTGGCCGGTTGCAAGGCTGATCCGCGCCTGACGTTGAAACGCTTTTCACTGCTTTGCGCTCAGGGCTCGGAAGACCCGCGCGGACTGTCGCGATTGTTGCTCGGTGGTGCGCCGAATACGTCTGCATCGATTCTCATGAGCGGTCTGGAGCTGCTTGCACATCTGGATACGCGCCAGGCGTTGCAGGCGTTCCGCGGCCCACAACTGCATTTGTTCGCCGGCCTCGACGGGTTGGTCCCGGCTGAAGCGGCGGGGGACTTGCTGGCGTTGCTGCCGGATGTCGAAATCGGCCTGATCGAACAGGCCAGCCATGCGTTTCTTCTGGAAGACCCCCACGGCGTGGCCGGGGCGATCCAGGCCTTTTTGCACGAGTCCGGTGATGACTGATTTATCTTTTCCCCATCTGCCCGGCGGCTTGCCCGACAAGCGCCAGGTAGCGGCCTCCTTTTCCCGTGCGGCGGCGAGTTACGACAGCGTGGCTCAACTGCAGCGCGATGTCGGCAACCAATTGTTGAGCCTTTTGCCCGGTGATTTTGTTCCGCGTGTCTGGCTGGATCTGGGCTGCGGCACCGGGTATTTCAGTCGGGCCTTGGGCGAGCGATTTCCCGCGGGTAACGGATTGGCGATGGACATTGCCGAAGGCATGCTCAACCACGCCCGACCATTGGGCGGCGCCAGCCATTTTATCGCCGGCGATGCGGAACGATTGCCGCTGCGCGATTCGACCTGTGACTTGGTCTTCTCCAGCCTTGCGGTGCAGTGGTGTGCGGACTTCGAATCGGTGCTCAGCGAGGCGTTCCGGGTACTCAAACCGGGCGGAATTTTCGCGTTTGCTAGTCTTTGTGTAGGGACGTTGTTCGAGTTGCGGGACAGCTGGCGTGTGGTGGATGGCATGGTGCATGTCAATCGCTTCCGCGAGTTGGAGGTTTATCGACAGCTGTGTGCGGCCAGTGGCCTGAACATTAAAAGTCTGCAGGCCCTTCCTCACGTGTTGTATTACCCGGACGTGCGCAGCCTGACCCATGAGCTCAAGGCATTGGGTGCGCACAACCTGAACCCCGGTCGACCGGGTGGTTTGACCGGTCGGGCGCGTATCCTCGGCTTGATCGAGGCTTATGAGCAGTTTCGTGAGGCCAAAGGACTGCCGGCGACTTATCAGGTGGTCTACGCCGTGTTGGAGAAACCCGTATGAGCGCAGCCTATTTCATCACCGGCACTGACACTGATGTCGGCAAGACCACCGTTGCTGCCGGCTTGTTACATGCTGCGCGGTCGGCGGGCATGAGTACGGCGGCGGGCAAGCCGGTCGCCTCGGGCTGCGACGTGACGCCCAAGGGATTGCGCAACGCCGATGCGCTGGCGCTGCTGGCCGAGTGCTCATTGCCTTTGACTTATGCACAGGTCAATCCGGTGGCATTCGAACCGCCGATCGCTCCGCATCTGGCGGCGCGGGAAGCCGGTGTGGCACTGACGGTGCAATCGCTGTTGACGCCCATGCTCGAGATTCTCGACATGCAGGCCGATTTCACCTTGATCGAAGGCGCTGGCGGCTGGCGCGTGCCGTTGGCGGATCAGGACAATCTGTCCGATCTTGCGAAAGCGCTGGGCCTGCCGGTGATTCTGGTGGTCGGCGTGCGCTTGGGTTGCATCAATCATGCGCTGCTGACGGCCGAAGCGATTGCCCAGGACGGCTTGCAACTGGCAGGTTGGGTGGCGAATATCATCGATCCGAAGACCTCGCGGCTGGAGGAGAACCTTGCGACCCTCGCCGAGCGGATTCCCGCGCCTTGTCTTGGGCGCGTGCCGAAGCTCAAATCGGTCACGGCCGAAGCGGTGGCAGAGCATCTTCAGCTGGATCTGCTGGACTGACGTCGGTTCTCTCTATGACAAGGCACTGTGCCATTAGTGTTTTTGTCGGGTCTTTTGTCAGTGGGTCTGTTTCAATGGCCACTGTTGCTCCTTTGTAGGACGAGGTCCTTTATGGAAATCTCAGGAAACAGCGCTTTTTATGCCGGTCTGAGCACTATTCAGGCAGGGCAGAACCGTGTCGATCAGGCCTCGAGCCAGATCGCCGGCAACACCGTCGAGCGTTCGGTGACCAGTCAGTCTTCCCAGGCTCAGGTCGATCGCCTGCGTTCGGTAGATCGCAGTCAGCAATCGGACCTGGCCAGTAACATGGTCGAGATGGCTCAGGGCAAGTTCCAGGTCGAGGCCGGTGCCAAGGTCGCCAAGGCTTCCGATGAAATGCTCGGAACGTTGATCGATACCTTCGCTTGATCCCTCGCTGAATCCGTCTCTCCAAACGCCGCGACTCTTCGCGGCGTTTTTGTGCGTAAGTCCTTCTCTCTCAACTAATCTTTCCTACACGACGTGTTGCTCGGTCAACAACGGTGCGCGGCTGCGTGCCTGTCATTTGTGAGGCGTGATGACGAACGGCAAAAGATCGGCGCTTGACAAGATTTGGGCGTAAACGTATGTTTCAAACAACTGTTTGACCGTCACAACAAATCAACACGGTCGTTCATTCCCGGTTACATCAGCAGAGGTTTATCGCTATGCCTGACTACAAGGCCCCCTTGCGTGATATTCGCTTCGTTCGTGACGAACTGCTCGGCTACGAAGCGCACTATCAGAGCCTTCCGGCTTGTGCGGACGCAACTCCAGACATGGTTAGCGCCATTCTCGAAGAAGGCGCCAAGTTTTGTGAGCAGGTGCTGGCTCCGCTGAACCGCGTGGGTGACACCGAAGGCTGCACCTGGAGTGAGTCCGGCGTTAAAACCCCGACGGGCTTCAAAGAAGCCTACAAGCAATTCGTTGAGGGCGGCTGGCCAAGCCTGGCTCACGACGTAGAGCACGGCGGCCAAGGCCTGCCGGAATCTCTGGGTCTGGCTGTCAGCGAAATGGTTGGCGAAGCCAACTGGTCGTGGGGCATGTACCCAGGCCTGTCGCATGGCGCGATGAACACCATTTCCGAGCACGGCACGCCTGAGCAGCAAGAGGCTTACCTGACCAAGCTGGTGTCCGGCGAATGGACCGGCACCATGTGCCTGACCGAGCCGCACTGCGGCACTGACCTGGGCATGCTGCGCACCAAGGCTGAACCTCAGGCCGACGGTTCCTACAAAGTCTCCGGCACCAAGATCTTCATCTCGGCCGGTGAACACGACATGGCCGACAACATCGTGCATATCGTGCTGGCACGCCTGCCGGATGCACCGGCTGGCACCAAAGGCATCTCGCTGTTCATCGTTCCCAAGTTCATGCCGAACGCAGACGGTTCGATCGGCGCTCGCAACGCGGTAACCTGCGGTTCCCTGGAACACAAGATGGGCATCCACGGCAACGCGACCTGCGTGATGAACTTCGACGCGGCCACCGGTTTCTTGATCGGCCCGGCGAACAAAGGCCTGAACTGCATGTTCACCTTTATGAACACCGCACGTCTGGGCACCGCGCTGCAAGGTCTGGCTCACGCCGAGATCGGCTTCCAGGGCGGCCTGAAATACGCTCGCGATCGTCTGCAAATGCGCTCCCTGACTGGCCCGAAAGCGCCGGAAAAAGCTGCGGACCCAATCATCGTGCACCCTGATGTACGTCGCATGCTGTTGACCATGAAGGCGTTCGCCGAAGGCAACCGCGCGATGGTTTACTTCACTGCCAAACAAGTCGACATCGTCAAATACGGCGTGGACGAAGAAGAGAAAAAGAAAGCCGACGCACTGTTGGCGTTCATGACGCCAATTGCCAAAGCCTTCATGACTGAAGTCGGCTTCGAATCCGCCAACCACGGCGTGCAAATCTACGGCGGTCACGGTTTCATCGCCGAGTGGGGCATGGAGCAGAACGTTCGCGACAGCCGCATTTCGATGCTGTACGAAGGCACTACCGGTATCCAGGCACTCGACCTGCTGGGCCGTAAAGTGCTGATGACTCAAGGCGAGGCTCTGAAAGGCTTCACCAAGATCGTCCACAAGTTCTGCCAGACCAACGAAGGCAACGAAGCCGTCAAAGAATTCGTCGAGCCATTGGCTGCGCTGAACAAAGAGTGGGGCGAGCTGACCATGAAGGTCGGTATGGCTGCCATGAAAGACCGCGAAGAAGTCGGCGCGGCATCGGTGGACTACCTGATGTACTCCGGTTACGCCTGCCTGGCCTACTTCTGGGCTGACATGGCGCGCCTGGCTGCCGAGAAACTGGCTGCCGGCACTTCCGAAGAGGCGTTCTACACCGCCAAGCTGCAGACTGCGCGCTTCTACTTCCAGCGCATCCTGCCGCGTACCCGCACTCACGTTGCAACCATGCTGTCGGGCGCCAATAACCTGATGGACATGAAAGAAGAAGACTTCGCGCTGGGCTACTAAGCCTTAAGTCAGTCTTTGAAAAAAACCGCCGCTCCTTCGGGAACGGCGGTTTTTTTTTGCGCTGAGGTCACGCCTTGATCACCATGGCGTCGGATCCAGCGGGCCGACGCCAGTCGGGGTGCTCACGCCTTCGCCGTTACGTATGAACGGCAGATGCCAGAAGTCGTTAGGCACCACAGGATCGCCAGGCTTGACGCCTTCCGGAAAGATGAACTCAAACACCGGTGCCACATACTGTCCGGCAATCAGTCCATTGGCGACGGTCAGCCTGCTCGCATTCTGAAGGCAACTGTCCACGGCAGTCTGGGATAAGCTCTGCTGCGGAACGCAAAGTGACCGCGCAACGACGCGCAAGGTACGTGTCGGCTGGCTAAGAAGCCCAGTGGGCGCTTTGGTCGCACGCAATCTGGCGCGTTGTGGCTGAGCACCCGTGTTCTGTGTGGTAATCCCACCCGAGGCTCCCAGGCAAGTGGTCGCAAGGCCCAGCCCAGGGTTGCATTCACCCGTCATCTCATAGGGCGTAATCCAGCGATTGGTTTGTACACCTGTCGATGGATTGACATCTATCAGATAGATGTCAACCGGGGTCTTGATGTCGGTGGTCGAGGCTTCAAGGAAAATCCGGTCCTGCGTCTCTTGGGCTACCCCGTTGATGGCCGTTGCGGCGGGGTCGGCCGTACCGATGCCAAATTCCCCGATAGCCATGTAGCTGGGCTGCGAACCAGGCTGAGTGTAGATCCCGACATTCGCTTCGATCGTGTGTGCAGAGATGAAGTCCGGGGATCCCGCTGTTGCAGACTTGAACAGAGTGCCGGACCAACTGATGAAGTCGCCAACTTCGAAGGGGGCCTGTTGTGTCGGATCGGGGTCCGTCGCCGTGCGTGTAGCATCGCTGAATCTCTTCATGACGTACTGGCTGCAATAGACCTGCCCCACTGCGGGCGCCGAGAGTTCCCCACTGGCTGGAAGCGTGACACCGGCCTGGCTGAAATTGCGGCAGTTGTTGGTCGTGGTCGGGGTGACCACTTTTGGGCGGTTTTTCTGTGGGCAGAGCGCATCGTCCCCGGAAATCGTGCGTGGCACGCACATCGGGTAGCCGGTGGCTGCATGGATGGTCGGGTTGGCATCATCGACGGAGAAGCGTGGGTCGGGGCTTTGGGGACGGCCAAAACGTCCGCTAGGGTCGTTGATCTGAATAATCGTGGGTTGCGTCGGGTTCCCGCTGTCAACTTCAAGGTTGCCGTTGGTGTAGTCGATCCGGGTAATGAATCCGCTTCCCGCGTTGACTGATTGCTGGGAGACAAAGATCAGTCCGGCAATCTGCTTGTTGGAGACGGCATTGCCTACCACATGAATTTCGAACGAGGGGTAGGCCGCCGCTGATTTTCCGAGTGCCAGGGTTCCACCCCTGACGAACTCGGCCCAGGTCAGGGTATTAGCCGGCATCTGTATAACAGTGTTGCAAGGAACCGTTATCGTGACGCCGTTTAATTGGACTGTCCCCCCAAAGCGGCCCGGGGCGCTGGTATTGGGGCAATTCGCGTTGGTGGAGTCCAGCGTCATGTTCTGGATAAAGCCTGTAACGCTGAACCCGTGAATCGCAGTCGGGTTGGTAAAAACCGGGTCGGGCAGTGTGGGTGTCGTGAACGGCGAGGGCACACCAGGGGGCTTGGCAGTCCCGCCGCCACCGCCACCGCCACCGCCAGCTCCGTTTTTGGCAAATGCATCTCCGCCACCACCAATGGTCAGTGCGACAGCGACGGCACTGGCGAACAGTGCTTGGCGACTGAAGAAGCCGTTGAATCGTTTGTGAGGCAGCGGCGGTATGGCGAGCGTTTTTTCGTACAAAGATAAGCTCATGGCTCACTCCAGTATCTTGCAAGACCAAATGCCGGCCAATCGAGCCCTTAGATCTGCAGATGCGCTGAATCCTGCGCAAAAAAACGCAAAGCCGTGAGTGTCGAATTCTGGCTCGATCCAGCGGGATAAGTGCCTGTGTGCGGTCGACACTTGCCGTTCGGATGCTTTCACCTGCGTTGCGTCGGCCGGTTATGGACGCAAACGCGAGAGACATTTCCTTGAGCCTGAAGCGTACAAAGCAGTTGTCGTGCCTGTTTTGAAACAATTAGACACAAATACTCGCCGACACACTAAAAATGCGGGCTGCGCGGCCAAGGATGATGTTGCGCATGACACTATCGAATTACTATCCACCAACATAGGGGGGGATATATACCCATGATTGGGAGTGTGCGAAGTGAGGTTTAGGTATTCGTTGTATCACTTTGGCCCTAGGTACTTAATGAGAAAGGTTGTCTATATTCACTCCGAGCAGAATAATATTTCAAGAAAAACGTATTGGGGTATAAATCATGAAGTTTTGTCGTGATATTAAACAAAAGCCATAGCTCGCGCAGTGCAACTAATGCACTCGCGGAGTATTTAATTCTTATAAAAGGTTATTCCCCTGATAACCAGGCTTGTATACGGTGCGATCAATTAATTTAGTTTCTCTGAATTGTGAATCAGCATTTGCTATGCCAAGCCGTTTAATAAATTTTAAAAAAATATTTACCTTTAAAATCATATAGTTTTGAGTGTCTATGTAACCGGTGTTTGCTTGTATTGGGGGTTCTTACCCAGTAGTGGGGGAAGTTCACCAGATTTGAGGGGCGTTTTGTTTTGTGTGCCAGGAGTGTTTGTAAGGCATCTTTAGTGATTCAGAAAAAATTTTGATTTTTTTTGGTTGAAATCTTTTGTTACAGCTAAAGTTCGGTTAAGCGCACCGTCGGTGTGACAGAGCAGTGTCTTAATCAAGCCTGAGCCAAGAGAGTACTTTGCCAGTTAAGCGTTGCCTTGCCCGAGCCATTTCGAGTGGTGTAACTACTGGTGCAAGCGGCAAGAATTGTGGCGATGAGTTCATCTCGCAACAGGACAATCCCGGAGCCTGGCTACTCCGCACTGAATCGAGAATGTCATGATGTTTAATTACTTGGACCTCTATCGAATCACCCGTTTACCCTGTGCGATGGCGGGCGTTCTACTGACCATCGGTCTACCGGCCGCGAGTGCCTGGGCCGCTGACCCGGTAGCGGTCGATCCGCCTGTACCGGACGTGCCCACTCTGCAATCGCTGCGTGGGATGCTACCGCCCGACCCGTCGGGAACCGAAGGCGGGCGCAAAGTCGACCTCATGACTGACTACGTGCTTAATCGCTCTGCGGCGGTTCTCTTGGGCAAAGCACTGTTCTGGGACATGGAGATCGGCAGTGACGGTTCGACGGCTTGCGCCTCCTGCCACTTCCACGCGGGTGTTGATCACCGCACCACCAACCAGATCAATCCAGGTCAGGCGAACACCAACGCGAACGTCTCGTCGATCTTCAACAAGCCGTTCACCGCCTCGAACATTCCAGGCGACGTGCCAAGCTACACCACCAAATCAGGAGGCAAGGGCGGCCCGAACTACCTGCTGAAGAAAGCTGACTTTCCGACCCATGTGCTGGCTGATCCGATGGATCGCAATTCGGCGATTGTCTATTCGACTGACGATGTGATTGGGTCCCAGGGCGTATTCGACGCCAACTTCGTCAAACCTCATCAGGCTCGTTTCGATAAGTGCATTCAGCAACCGGACGGCATCTTCCAGGTCGGTGGCATCAATGTTCGCCGCAGCACCGGGCGCAACGCACCCACGGTGATCAATGCCGCGTTCAACGTGCGTAATTTTTGGGATGGCCGCGCCAATAACGTCTTCAACGGCTTCTCTCCATTTGGCAATCGTGATCCTGACGCCGGGATTTTTGTGACCAGCGATCGCAGTGGCGTGGCGACCAAAGTCAGGTTGGCGCTCAAGGATGCTTCCGCCGCTTCACAAGCGGTAGGGCCTCCCGGGAGTCCGGTGGAAATGTCCTGCGGCGGTCGTACCTTCGCCGACATTGGCCGGCGCATGCTCGACACCTTGATGCTCAAGCAGCAGCGGATTTCGTCTACCGATTCGGTACTGGGCCCAGTGTCCGGCGCCCGCCGGCCGACCTACCGTGAGCTGATCAAGAACGCGTTCCAGCCGCGCTTGTGGAATGCCACGCAGCAGGTCTCGCTGGGTGGTGCGCCTTACACCCAGATGGAAGCGAATTTCCCGCTGTTCTTCGGGCTGGCGATTCAGCTGTATGAGTCCACGCTGATCTCGGACCAAGCGCCGTTGGATGCCTATTTGCAGGGCGATCATACGGCCATGAACGACCAGCAGGTCCAGGGCATGAATCTGTTCCTGGGCAAGGGCAAGTGCATCAGTTGCCACGGCGGTGCGGAGTTGACCAACGCCGGCAGCCGGTTGCTGTTCCATCCCCGGGAACGGATCGAGCGCATGGTGATGGCCGACAACCTGACCACGCTGTATGACAACGGCTTCTACAACACCGGGGTGCGTCCAACGTCGGAAGACCTGGCGCTCGGTGGCTCGGATGCCTGGGGCAATCCATTGTCCTTCACTCGTGAGTACAACACCGTACTCCAGGGCGGCCAGATCCCTGACCCGCTGGAGGTCGATGTGTGCACCTTCGAAGCGCGTTTGAGCTCGGCGATCCCTTGTGATGCGACGCTCAAGCCGAATGTCGGTTTCCGCGACGCAGTCGATGGCGCCTTCAAGACGCCGACCCTGCGTAACATCGCGTTGACCGGACCGTATTTCCACAACGGCAGTCGCGCAACGCTGCGTCAGGTCATGGAGTTCTACAACCGTGGCGGCGACCGGCGTGGTGAAGATGCCAGCAATACCAGTGGCTTTGACCACCCTGCGGTCAATCAGCACAACGGCTCAAACCTCGACCCGGACATGACGCGGCTGAACCTCACCCCGGATGAAGTGGATGCACTGGTCAAATTCATGGAAGTCGGACTGACCGATCCTCGGGTCGCATGGGAACGGGCGCCGTTTGATCATCCGTCGCTGGTGCTGGCACAGGGCGAAAAGGGTGATGAAAACTCCGTCGGGCAAAAGCCGGCAAGTCCGAAGATCACTACCCGGCAAGCGCAGGATGCCGAAATCCAGCTCAAACCGGTCGGTGCTGAAGGTCGCCCAAGTCTGGAGGGGCCGCTGCAACCGTTCAACAACGACCTGTAATCCTGATTCCCTTTGCGTCACTGGCGGTTGATGGACGCCAGTGACGCCCTTTTGTAAATACCGCAGTATTTCACTCAGCATATCGGGGGTTCTGCCGTTACAGTACGTGGGCACAATGCCATCTATTGCTATGACGGTCGGAGTTTTACCCTTGCCGCGTTCTTCTGCTGTACGTTTCAGCCATTTCCTGCCGTCGTTACTGCTATTGCTTGCGGGGCTGGCGGCTGCCTACGTCAAGGATCTCAACGTCTTCTTCACCTCGCTGTTCAACGTGCTGCCAACGTTGGTGCTGTTGCTCGGCGGTGCGTATTGCGCGGTTTACCGACGTCAGCGAGAGCTGTTTCTGATGGTCACGGTGTACATCGCCTACTTCCTGCTCGATACGCAGACCGACTATTACCGCGACAACGGCAAAGTCCGTGATGACGCCGCGGTGGTGTTTCACCTGTGTTGCCTGTTGTTGCCGTTGATGTTCGGTGTGTTCGGTGCCTGGCAGGAACGCACCCACTTGTTTCAGGACATGGTGGCGCGCTTCGCTGTCTTGCTGGCCGTCGGCAGTATCGCGTTGGGCCTGGAGCAAAGTTACCCACAGGCTCTGTTGCTGTGGCTGTCGGAAATTCGCTGGCCAGCCCTGCATGGTGCGTGGATGAGCCTGATCCAGCTGTCCTATCCGGTGTTCATCGCATCGTTCCTGCTGCTGAGCTGGCAATACTGGCGCAACCCGAGACCCTTGCACGCCGCGCAATTGGTGGGTTTGCTGGGGTTGTTCTGGGCGCTGCCGAAAACGTTCATCCTGCCATTCACCCTGAACATCATGTGCAGTCAGGTGATGCTGATGATTGCGGCGGCGGTCGCCCACGAGGCCTACCAAATGGCCTTTCGCGATGAACTGACCGGTTTGCCGGGGCGTCGAGCCTTGAACGAGCGGATGCAGCGGTTGGGGCGCAATTATGTGCTGGCCATGAGCGACGTCGATCACTTCAAGAAATTCAACGACACCCACGGTCACGACGTCGGCGACCAGGTATTGCGACTTGTCGCCAGCAAGCTGTCGAAAATCGGCGGGGGCGGTAGGGCGTATCGCTACGGCGGTGAGGAATTTGCGCTGGTGTTCGCGGGCAAGACGCTTGAAGAGTGCATGCCGCACCTGGAAGTCATTCGCGAATCCATCGCCACCTACAACATTCAGCTGCGCAACCAGGACAGTCGTCCTCAGGACGATCAGCAAGGTCGTCAGCGGCGCGCGGGGCCGGGTGCTGCCAGTGTTTCGGTCACCGTCAGCATTGGCGTCGCCGAACGAGTGGATCAGCGCACCCCTGAAAAAGTGCTCAAGTCCGCGGATGAGGCGCTCTACAGCGCCAAGGGCGCCGGGCGAAATTGTGTGGTGGCGTTCGGTCAGAGCCGCCGTGGCGCGGTACGCATGGACACCGCTGCGGGTTGAGTGATGATGGCGCATTCAGCGTCTGGACTGTGATTGTGAGGCGTGGTGGGCGGCAGTAGGTTTGAACGATCTGCTGACGGAGAACGACCATGCCCGAGTACAAAGCCCCCTTGCGCGACATGCGCTTTCTGATCGACCACGTCTTCGACTTTCACGCCAACTACGCAGCGCTGGGCGCGACCGACGCCAGCCCGGACATGGTCAATGCGATCCTTGAAGAAGGCGCGAAGTTTTGCGAGAACGTTCTTGCGCCGCTCAATCGCAGCGGCGACGAAGAAGGCTGCCATTTCGACAATGGCGTGGTGACGACGCCTACAGGCTTCAAGCAGGCATTCGCACAGTACGTTGAAGGCGGCTGGCATGGTCTGGCGGCAGATCCTGCGTATGGCGGCCAGGGGCTGCCGAGTTCGCTGGGGCTGGTTATCAGCGAGATGGTCGGCTCCAGCAACACCTCCTGGGGCATGTACCCCGGCCTGACCCACGGCGCGATGTCAGCCATCCACGCCCACGGCACCGAAGAACAGAAAAGCACCTATCTGAGCAAACTCACCGCAGGCCAATGGACCGGCACCATGTGCCTGACCGAAGCCCACTGCGGCACCGACCTGGGCATCATCAAGACCCGGGCGGTGCCCGCGGCCGACGGCAGCTATGCGATCTCGGGCAGCAAGATTTTCATCTCTGCCGGCGAACACGATATGAGCGACAACATCATTCACCTGGTGTTGGCGAAACTGCCGGACGCTCCGGCGGGTACCAAGGGTATTTCGTTGTTTATCGTTCCCAAATTCCTGCCCGATGCCGAGGGTGAAGCGGGCGAGCGCAATGGTGTTTCCTGCGGGTCCATCGAGCACAAAATGGGCATCAAGGCGTCGGCCACGTGCGTGCTGAACTTCGATGAGGCCAAGGGCTTCCTGATCGGTGAGCCGAACAAAGGCCTGAATTGCATGTTCACTATGATGAACCATGCGCGTCTTGGCACCGGGATGCAGGGCTTGTGTCTGGGCGAGGCTAGCTTCCAGGGGGCGATCAAGTACGCCAATGATCGCCTGCAAATGCGTTCGCTCACCGGCCCGAAAGCACCCGAAAAAGCCGCCGACCCGATCATCGTTCATCCCGATGTGCGGCGGATGTTGCTGACCATGAAAGCCTTCAACGAAGGCAACCGCGCACTGACGTACTTCACCGCGCAACTGCTGGACGCGGCGCATCTGAGCCCGGACGAATCCGCACGCCAGGATGCCGAAGACCTGCTGGCGTTCCTCACGCCCATCTGCAAAGCGTTCATGACCGACACGGGGCTGGAGGTGACCAACCACGGCATGCAAGTGTTCGGCGGTCACGGCTTCATTCGCGAATGGGGCATGGAGCAATTGGTTCGCGACTGCCGGATTGCGCCGATCTATGAAGGCACCAACGGCATTCAGGCGCTGGATTTGCTCGGGCGCAAAGTGCTTGGCAGCCAGGGCAAACTGCTGCGCGGCTTCACCAAAATCGTCCACAAGTTCTGCGCAGCGAACGCTGAGCATCCGCAACTGGCCCGCTATGTGGCACAGCTCAACGAGCTGAACCAGCAGTGGGGCGAGTTGACCACCAAGGTCGGCATGGCCGCGATGAAAAACCCGGACGAAGTCGGTGCTGCATCGGTGGATTACCTGATGTACAGCGGTTACATCATCCTCGGCTATCTGTGGCTGCGCATGGCGCTGGTGGCCCAGGCCCAACTCAATGCTGGCAGCGGCGATGCCGATTACTGCAAGGGCAAACTGGCGACCAGCGAGTTTTACTTCAAGCGATTGCTGCCGCGCACCGCCGCTCATCGCGCAGCCATTGAGGCGGGCAGTGATTGCCTGATGAAGCTGCCGGCGGAGTTGTTTGCGCTTTAATCTTTAAAACCAGTGACAAAGGAGCCCGCGCTATTGCGGGCTTTTTTATGACTGTTTAGTCAGTGACTAAACATTACAAAATGGTCACTGCCTGACCCTATGTGTCGCAAAAGTTGTTGGGGTACACTCGGACCCAACGAAAGCACTATTCCTACGAATCACCTGTAAAGATCTTGCGAGGTTTGCCATGGCTGACTACAAAGCGCCCCTGCGCGATATGCGCTTCGTCCTCAATGAAGTATTCGAGGTCGCCAAACTCTGGGCCGAACTGCCTGCGCTGGCCGATACCGTCGATGCGGAAACCGTCGAGGCCATTCTCGAAGAAGCCGGCAAAGTCACCAGCAAAAGCATCGCGCCGCTGAGCCGTGCGGCTGACGAAGAAGGTTGCCATTGGGCGGATGGTGCCGTCACCACGCCGGCAGGTTTCCCACAGGCTTATCAGACTTACGCTGAAGGCGGCTGGGTCGGTGTCGGTGGCGATCCGACCTACGGCGGCATGGGCATGCCCAAGGCGGTTTCGGCGCAAGTCGAAGAGATGGTCAACTCCGCGAGCCTGTCGTTCGGTCTGTACCCGATGTTGACCGCCGGCGCCTGCCTGTCGATCAACGCCCACGCCAGCGACGAGCTGAAAGCCGCTTACCTGCCGAACATGTACGCGGGCGTCTGGGCCGGTTCCATGTGCCTGACCGAGCCGCACGCAGGCACGGACCTTGGGATCATTCGCACCAAGGCCGAACCTCAGGCCGACGGTTCCTACAAAGTCAGCGGCACCAAGATCTTCATCACCGGCGGTGAACACGACCTGACCGAAAACATCATCCACCTGGTACTGGCCAAGCTGCCGGATGCACCGGCGGGGCCGAAAGGCATTTCGCTGTTCCTGGTGCCGAAGTTCATGGTCAATGCCGATGGCAGCCTGGGTGCGCGCAACCCGGCGAACTGCGGTTCGATTGAACACAAGATGGGCATCCAGGCGTCTGCGACCTGTGTAATGAACTTCGACGAAGCTGTGGGTTATCTGGTCGGTGAGCCGAACAAAGGCCTGGCGGCCATGTTCACCATGATGAACTACGAACGTCTGGGCGTCGGTATCCAGGGCCTGGCCACCGGCGAGCGTTCCTACCAGAACGCCATCGAGTACGCCCGCGACCGTCTGCAAAGCCGTTCGCCAACCGGCGCGCAGAACAAAGACAAAGTCGCTGACCCGATCATCGTCCACCCGGACGTGCGTCGTATGCTGCTAACCATGAAAGCCTCGAACGAAGGCGGCCGTGCATTCTCGACTTACGTGGCGATGCAACTGGACACCGCCAAGTTCAGCGAAGACGCGACCACCCGCAAGCGTGCGGAAGACCTGGTGGCATTGCTGACCCCGGTGGCCAAGGCGTTCCTCACCGATCTGGGCCTGGAAACCACGGTTCATGGCCAACAGATCTTCGGCGGCCACGGTTACATCCGCGAATGGGGTCAGGAGCAACTGGTGCGCGACGTGCGTATCACCCAGATCTACGAAGGCACCAACGGTATTCAGGCGCTGGACCTCGTCGGACGCAAGATCGTCGGCACCGGCGGTGCGTTCTACAACCTGTTTGCCGACGAGATTCGTCATTTCACTGCCACGGCCAGCGCTGACTTGGCGGAGTTCACCAAGCCGCTGAACGATGCCGTGACCACCCTCGATGAACTGACCGCCTGGCTGCTGGACCGCGCGAAAAGCAACCCGAACGAAATCGGCGCTGCGTCGGTCGAGTATCTGCAAACCTTCGGTTATGTAGCCTACGCGTACATGTGGGCATTGATGGCCAAGGCCGCCTTGGGCAAAGAAGCGCAGGACGATTTCTACGCGAGCAAATTGGGCACGGCGCGGTTCTACTTCGCCCGCCTGCTGCCGCGCATTCACTCGTTGAGCGCGTCGGTGAAGGCCGGCAGCGAATCGCTGTTCCTGCTGGATGCCGCACAATTCTGACAATGTAGCGTCATGTAAGCATTCTCTTACATGACGTACTGCTGTTTTCCCATATGCGAAGATTGGATCCAGAGCTAATCTACTTCACATGGACGTCGCGCAGGAAGCGCAAAGCAACAACACGGACACGTAGGATTCTGCCAGGACGGCGGAGTGAAATGGATGTCAGGGAAACAGTCTGCAAAGCCCCGCTTCGGCGGGGTTTTCTTTTGCCTGCAGAAAAGTATTCAGCTCAGTGCGTCGAGGGTTGGTGCGCTGTTCAAGCGGTCATCCGGCCCATTCATGACTTCCTCCAGCAATGTTCGCAATAAGGCCAGCGAGGCCTGTTGCCGCTGCACATCCCGGCACACCAATCCGACTTTTAGCGGCACCCGCGGCTCGGTCAGCGGCTTCCAAAGCAGTTCATTATTGTCGAGCGCCTTTTGCGAGCGCCCCGGCAGGACCGTTGCCAGCCGCGTGTGGGGCAAGCTGTCGAGAATCCCCGCCATATTATTCAACTCCGCCTGCACCTGCGGACGCCGTCCCAGATTGGCCAGTTGTGTCTGCCAGATCTGCCGTATCTGAAACTCTTCACCCAGCAACAGCATCGGCAACTCGGCGGCCTGACTCATCGAGACTTTCTTGAATTCACGCAACGGGTGGTCCGCCGGGATGACCAGCGTCAGTTCATCCTCGTACAGCATCACGCCATGCAGACCCGGCTGACGGGGCGGCAGGTAGCTGATACCGATATCGAGTGAGCCATTGAGCAGCCGGCGTTCGATCTCCAGACCGGTCAATTCATAAATCTGCACCACCAGGTGCGGCTGCGCTTTGCGCACGCGCTCCAGCATCTGCGGCACCAGACTGCTGTGAACCGTTTGCAGCACGCCGATGGCCAACGTGCGCAACGCCTGGCCCTTGAAATTGCCCAACGCCTCGCGCGCCCTTTGCAAGCCATCGAGCAAGGGCAGGGCGTGGTTGTACAACGTGTGTGCGGCCAACGTGGGCAACAGGCGTTTGCTGCTGCGCTCGAACAGGCTCACATCGAGGTTTTGTTCCAGATGACGGATCTGCTGGGACAGTGCCGGCTGGGAAATGGAAAGTCGCTCGGCCGCCCGGCCCACGTGGCCTTCTTCGTAGACCGCGACGAAATAACGCAGTTGCTTGAAATCCATAAGGTGCGCTTATCGAAAATGCTGGGAAATCGAAATGGCTCAACGCCTTGTCTGGGCCTAGTCTAACCGCATTCACAAGGCTTACAGGGCCATAGAACGCGATGAATACCGTTTCCCTCGATGGTGTTTGCATAGGTAAGACAAAAAACCTCCCGCGAGGCTTTTTTGCATGAATTTGTTCAGTTTGCGGCGCACTCCGCCGAGTCTTGATGACCTGGCCGTCGACACTTTCCGGCCATCGCGTAGCGACAACCTTTCCAGTGAGTTCCTGATGCCCAGTGTCGAACGGCCCAGCCAGATTTTCGTCCGTGGCCAGGGCTCGTGGTTGTGGGATAGCGATGACCGCGCGTACCTGGATTTTTCACAGGGCGGCGGCGCCAATAGCCTGGGACACAGCCCGTCGGTGCTGGTCAACGCAATTTCGGAGCAGGCCCGATCGCTGATCAATCCGGGATTCGGCTTGCATAACCGCGGCATGCTCAGCCTTGCCGAGCAACTCTGCGCCCGTACCGGCAGTGATCAGGCCTACCTGCTCAACAGCGGCAGCGAGGCGTGTGAAGCAGCGATTCAACTTGCACGTAAATGGGGTCAACGTCATCGCGGTGGGGCTTCTCGGATTATTGTTGCCACTAATGGCCAGCGTCCGGGGATGACTTCCACTGGAGACTTTCACCACGTTCCTTTCAATGACCTTATGGCGATGCACGCGGCGGTCGATGCCCGGACCGTGGCGATCATGCTCGAACCGATCCAGAGCGAAGCCGGAGTGATTGCAGCCACCGAGTCTTACCTCAAAGGTGTCGAACGCCTATGCCGGGAGCTTGGGATTCTGTTGATCCTCGACGAAGTACAAACCGGCATAGGCCGCTGCGGCACCTTGCTTGCCGAAGAGTCCTACGGCGTTCGGGCAGACATCGTCGTCCTCGGTGGCGGGCTCGGTGGTGGCGTGCCATTGGCCGCGTTGTTGGCGCGAGGCAAGGCGTGCTGTTTGGACATTGGTGACTTGGCCGGCACCCACCATGGCAACGCACTGATGACGGTCGCCGGGCTGGTGGTCCTCGACAGCGTGCAAGACCAGGGCTTTCTCGATCATGTCGGGCAAACCGGCCAGCACCTGCGCGAAGGCCTGCAGCGTTTGTCCCATCGCTATGGTCACGGCGAGTTACGGGGCCAAGGATTACTTTGGGGGCTAAGCCTGTCCGATGATTCGGCTGATGCCGTCGTCAAGTCAGCGTTGTACGAAGGCTTGTTGCTCGACGCCCCACAACCTGACTGCCTGCGCTTTACCCCGGCCCTCACCGTCAGCAAAGCCAACATCGACGAGATGCTCCTGCGACTGGCCCGCGCCTTCTCCCGAGTGCGCACTGCGCAACTGCAATGCCGCAAAGGGATCGCAGTCTGATCAGACCCGACCTACACGAATTCCCGAACCGTCTCGCGGTAATAACGCATCGCCCCACGTTGGATCTTTTCGCGTGGGGCGTTTTTTTGTCTCTGCGTTTTGCCAAATGGATTCAGTACTTGAGCGTGAGCAGGATCGATGGCTTTTTAAAAGGACCAGCAAGGACTGCTGGTGCCAGTGAAACAACCTTATTGAAGAACTGGTTTTGAAATCTATACCACTGAGTGGTATGTTTTTTGGAAGGGACGCCGATGTCACCAAGGTTATTCAAGACAAAAAGCTTTGCGATGCAGGCTGGTAAAGCATGGATCAGTGATGAAGAACTTCGGGAAGCATTCACCGAAATGCTCAATGGCCAAGCGGATGATCTCGGCGGCGGGGTCTGGAAAAAGCGTTTGAATGCCAACCGCCATCGATCGATCGTTCTGGCGAAGAGTGGGCGTTATTGGATCTATCAGGTGCTGTTTGCCAAGCAGGATCGGAGCAATATCAGTCCCAAGGAACTGAGTGATTTACGCACACTGGCGAAGACGTACGCCGGGCTGACAGATGTGCAAGTGCGACGGCTGCTGGATATGAAGGAGTTTGTGGAGATATCTCATGAGTAAAAAATTCAAAAGTGAAGTGTCTGAATCGATACACGAATCGGCCAGAGCCCTGTTTGCTGTCGGAGCAATCAGCAAGGCAACCATGCGCGAATTCGACGAGTCGTGCCTTGCAACGGTGCCAGAGTCCATTGATGCAGAGCAGATTAAAGCGCTACGCGAGCGCAACAATGTCAGCCAACCCGTGTTCGCTCGTTATCTGAACACCAGTGCTTCGACTGTAAAGAAATGGGAGGCAGGGGATAAACACCCCAGCGGCATGGCGCTGAAATTGTTGAGCATCGTGCAGAAACACGGTCTTGAGATATTGGCCTGATGGTCCGCACTGAACCCTGACGAACGACGCTGGTCGATTGACTGTGTGGCTCACACGAGCCAACTTTAATCAGGAGCTGACCCCATGGACTTTATTCGAATCATCATTGCCATTCTGTTGCCGCCATTGGGTGTGTTTCTGCAAGTCGGGTTCGCCGGCGCGTTCTGGCTGAATATTCTGCTGACGTTGTGCGGTTACATTCCTGGGATCGTGCATGCGGTGTACATCATCGCCAAGCGCTGAGTTTAGCGACGTCAGATAAACCGCTAACATCGATCGCGCCCGGAGCCGGCTCCGGGCGGCGATCCGACGAATGTACCGCCGCCATTTCTGCACAAAGCGCCGACTTCAGTCCGCCAACGCCATCACCTGCCGATAAAACATCCATTCCTGCTCGAGCGCATGGGCCTGGTTCCGCGCCTTGCGAAAGCCGTGGCGTTCATCCGCGTAGTAATGCGCTTGCACCAGAATCCCGTTGCCCTGCAGCGCGGTGACCATGTCGCGGGTCTGTTGCGGCACCACCACGGCGTCCAGTTCGCCCTGAAAGAAAATCACCGGCACGCTGATATTGTGCGCATGCAGCAGCGGCGTCCGCGCAGCGTAGCGTTCGGCATCGAGCAGCGGATCGCCGATCAGCCAGTCCAGATAATCGCCTTCGAATTTATGGGTCGCCCGCCCCAGTGCAACCGGATCGCTGACCCCATAGAGGCTGGCGCCAGCGCGGAAGACCTTGTGAAAGGCCAACGCGCAAAGAGTGGTGTAGCCGCCGGCACTGCCACCGCGAATAAATGCCTTGTCGCCGTCGATCAATCCGCGTCCGGCGAGATGGGCGACGACAGCGCAGGCGTCCTCCACATCCACCTCGCCCCAACTCAAATGCAGGGCCTGGCGATAAGCCCGGCCATAGCCGCTGCTGCCACGATAGTTGAGGTCCGCCACAGCGAAGCCGCGTTGCGTCCAGTACTGGATGCGCGGATCAAGCATCGGGTAGCACGCCGAAGTCGGGCCGCCGTGAATGAACACCACCAGCGGCGGCTTTGCGTCGGCGGTCATCGCCGGATAGAAGAAGCCGTGGGCTTCACCCGCGCCGCTGGGGTAGCGCAGGGTTTGCGGGACGCTGATCTGTTCGGCGGGCAACGGGGCAATGCCTCCGGCCAATACATTGACCTGCCGCGTAGTGCGGTCGATAGCAATGACCGCTGCTGGACTGACCGGCGAAGCGGCGATGCAGTAAATGGATTGCTCATCCAGGGCGAGATGGCGAAAGCGGCTGTAGTCGCCAGTGAAATCCTCACTGACGTCGCCGCATAAACCCAAACGACCAAACCCGCCTTCCGTCCAGCTTGCCAGGTAGTTGCTGTCGCCCAGCGGCAACCAAGTGCTGCCACCCAGCTGCCACGGCGCCGGTCCATGATCGGCGGCGGCGCTCGGCAGTGGGCTCAGGCCATCCGCCGACTCCACCCAAGGCTGCCAATAACCGCCGCGATCGGTCAGGCAAAACAGACGGCCGTCGCTATCGAAACGAGGTTGTTGCAACGACTCCTGAATACCCTCGCCGGCCACGCAACGCGATTGGGCGAAACCACCCTCGCTTTGGCGTTCGGCAACCATCAGGCGGGTCGCGGTCCATGGCTGATCCGGACGGCTCCATTCGATCCACGCCAATCGTTGCGAGTCGGGACTCAGCGTCGGTGCGGCGTAGAAATCGGCGCTCTCGGCCAGCAGATGTCGCCGGCCGTCTGCCACATCGATCGCCACCAGTTGATGCCGATCACGATGCTCTTCAACCGCCAGCACCTGACCGTTGGCGAACTGCAGGTCGCCGTAACGGCACTCCCCCGACGTCAGCGCCTCAGGCGCCTCTCCAGCCATTGATTGCCGATACAGCTGCTGGTCCGCCTCGTTGACGAAAACAATCCCGTCATCGGTCAGGCAAAACGCGCCACCGCCGTATTCGTACACCCGACTGCGCACGCTGAAGCCTGCCGGCGTCAGGCACTGCGCCTGGCCATCGCGCCAGTGCCAGATCCGGCAGGCGGCATCCTCGGGACGGTACTCGTTCCAGAACAGGCCATGCTTGCCGACCTGCAACTCGGCGAAGTCGATACCGGCCGCGACGGCCCGGGTTGCGCTGAAGGGTTCAGCCCTTGGCGATGAGTCGTGAGTTTCGTTCATTGCGAAAGGCCAGTTGTTCGATGGTCTGAGTCGCGTGCTCGGCTTCTTCGCGGGCCTTGAGGATCACGCCGTGATGTTCGGACTTGCTGCACACCGGGTCGGCATTGCTTGCGTCACCCGTGAGCATGAACGCCTGGCAGCGACAGCCGCCGAAGTCCTTTTCCTTTTCGTCGCAGGAGCGGCACGGCTCGGGCATCCAGTCGTAACCGCGAAAGCGGTTGAAGCCGAACGAGTCGTACCAGATGTGCTGCATGCTGTGGTCGCGCACATTGGGAAACTGCACCGGCATCTGCCGCGCGCCGTGACACGGCAATGCGGTGCCGTCCGGCGTGACGGTCAGAAAGATGCTGCCCCAGCCGTTCATGCAGGCTTTCGGGCGCTCTTCGTAGTAGTCCGGCGTGACGAAAATCAGCTTGCACGGATGCCCTTCGGCTTCCAGCTTGGCGCGGTATTCGTTGGTGATGCGTTCGGCTCGGACCAGCTGTTCCCTGGTCGGTAACAGGCCGACCCGATTGAGCTGCGCCCAACCGTAGAACTGGCACGTGGCGAGCTCGACGAAGTCGGCCTCAAGGGCTATGCACAGCTCGATGATCCGGTCGATCTTGTCGATATTGTGCCGATGGGTCACGAAGTTCAGCACCATCGGATAGCCGTGGGCTTTCACCGCTCGGGCCATTTCCAGTTTCTGCGCGAAGGCTTTTTTCGAGCCGGCCAACAAGTTATTCACTTGTTCGTCGCTGGCCTGAAAGCTGATCTGGATATGGTCCAGGCCGGCCTTCTTGAAGTCGCTGATTTTCTGCTCGGTGAGGCCGATGCCGGAGGTGATCAGGTTGGTGTAGAAACCCAGGTTACGCGCCTCGGCGATCAGTTCGGCGAGGTCCTGGCGCACCAGCGGCTCGCCGCCGGAAAAGCCCAGTTGCGCGGCGCCCATCTCCCGCGCTTCGCGGAACACCTTGATCCACTGCTCGGTGCTCAACTCTTTGCCTTGCTCGGCGAAGTCCAGCGGGTTGGAGCAGTAGGGACATTGCAGCGGGCAACGATATGTCAGCTCGGCGAGCAGCCAGAGCGGCAAGCCGATTTCAGGTTTAGGCGGTAACGTGACTGACACGGAATCAGACAAGTTCGATCCAGTGCTGAGCACGGGCGACCTCCATGAATTGCTCGATGTCTTCACCGAGTTCGGGCACGCCGGGGAATTGCTCGTCGAGTTTGGCGATGATCGCCGCAACATCGCGTTCACCGTCGATCAAGCCGCCGATCAGCGCGGCGCTTTCGTTGAGTTTGATCATGCCTTCCGGGTACAGCAGGACATGGCCTTTCTGCGCGGGTTCATATTGGTAGCGGTAGCCCTGACGCCAGGTCGGGATCTTGCTGCGATCGAAACTCATAAGGTGATTCCTTTATGCCAGACCCGTTGCGCGGTCACGCTGTGATACGGCGGGCGGTTCAGTTCGTAAGCCATGCTCATGGCATCGAGCATGCTCCAAAGAATGTCCAGTTTGAACTGGAGAATTTCCAGCATGCGTTCCTGGCCTTCGCGCGTGGTGTAGTGCTGCAAGGTGATGGCCAGACCGTGCTCGACATCGCGGCGTGCCTGGCCCAGGCGGGTGCGGAAATACTCGTAGCCGGCCGGATCGATCCACGGGTAGTGCTGCGGCCAGCTGTCCAGACGCGACTGGTGGATCTGCGGTGCGAACAGCTCGGTCAGCGAACTGCTGGCGGCTTCCTGCCAGCAGGCTCGGCGAGCGAAGTTGACATAGGCGTCCACGGCGAAACGCACGCCGGGCAGGACCAGTTCCTGGGAGCGCAACTGATCCGGGTCGAGGCCGACAGCCTGGCCCAGACGCAGCCAGGCTTCGATGCCGCCGTCTTCGCCGGGCGCGCCGTCATGGTCGAGCAGACGCTGAATCCACTCGCGACGGATCTCGCGATCCGGGCAATTGGCGAGGATGGCAGCGTCTTTCAGGGGGATGTTCACCTGATAGTAGAACCGGTTGGCGACCCAGCCCTGGATCTGCTCGCGGGTCGCCCGGCCTTCATACATCGCCACGTGATACGGGTGATAGATGTGGTAATACGCGCCCTTGGCGCGCAGGGCCGCTTCGAACTCGGCGGGGGACATCGGGGTGTCAGTCATTTCAGTTCTCCGGGTACGACCGGTGGATTCTTGGGTGTCAGGACCGGCCTCATCGCCAGCAGGCTGGCTCCCACAAGTGATCGCATTCCCCTGTGGGAGCCAGCCTGCTGGCGATAGACTGCGCCGCGGTCTTGATGTCCTACAACACAATACTCATGCCGTCATACGCCACTTCAACCTGGCGCCGAGCCAACTCCGCACGCTCCGGCGAATCCTCATCGAGAATCGGGTTGGTGTTGTTGATGTGGATAAGCACCTTGCGCTGCTTGGGCAATTGCTCCAGCACTTCGAGCATGCCGCCAGGGCCGTTCTGCGCCAGGTGACCCATTTCCCGACCTGTACGTGTGCCGACGCCACGGCGTTGCATTTCGTCGTCATCCCACATCGTGCCGTCCACCAGCAGGCAATCGCTGGCGGCCATGATCTCCAGGAGCGGCGCGTCGACCTTGCCCAGGCCCGGGGCGTAGAACAGTTTGCCACCGGTGTTCAGGTCCTCGACGATCAGGCCGATGTTGTCGCCCGGGTGCGGGTCGAAGCGATGCGGCGAGTAGGGGGGCGCGGCGCTGCGCAGGGGCAGCGGGGTGAAGCGCAAACTCGGGCAGGCCGGGATGATGAAACTGCGATCGAGTTCGATGCGGTTCCAATCCAGCCCGCCATTCCAGTGGGTCAGCATGGTGAACAGCGGGAAACCGGTGCTCAGGTCTTCGTGGACCATGTCGGTGCACCAGACCTGGTGCGGGCAACCTTCGCGAAGGCTGAGCAGGCCAGTGGTGTGGTCGATCTGGCTGTCCATCAGAATGATCGCGCTGATGCCGGTATCGCGCAGGGCGCGGCCCGGTTGCATCGGGGTAAAGCTTTGAAGCTGGGCACGGATGTCCGGCGATGCGTTGCACAGGATCCAGTTCACGCCGTCATCGGAAATCGCGATGGATGACTGGGTTCGCGCCTTGGCCTTGAGGCTGCCGTTGCGAAAACCTGCGCAGTTCACGCAGTTGCAGTTCCACTGGGGGAAACCACCGCCAGCGGCGGAACCTAGAATCTGGACAAACATGGCCGCTCCATCATTTCAACACTGAAAATAAAAACGCCTCGGCAATACCGAGGCGTTGAACCGCACGACAATCTTAGCGGCTTGCGAAGTACATGGTGACTTCAAAGCCGATACGCAGGTCGGTGTAAGCAGGTTTGGACCAGGACATGGGAGCGCTCCTCAGGGTGATGGGACGGTTGGGATCTATACATATAGTCCACCTCCAGCCGGAGATGTTCAGATAGTTAGGTGGCTATGTTACTCAAAATTACCGATTGATTGGCCTGCAATCTCGGAAAAAGCTAATTGCGCCAGCGGTAATGATCATTTTGTCACTTGCCAAGGTGCTTGCGGCTCCGAACTGCTGGCCAGGCAGCGCCAGCCACCTTCGGCGTTGCTCAGTCTATGCGCGGCGGCGAGCAGGGCGTCGCGGTCGATGGCCAGAATCGACAAGGGCAGTTGCGTCAGGTAATCCGACGAACGGCCAGCCTGCTTGCCTTGCCAGAGCAGTTCGGCGGCTTGGGCCAAAGGTAATGCTGCCTCCTTGAATTGATCGGACAACGCCTGACGCTGTGCGATGAATGTAGCCTCCTCGATTTCGCTGATCATGGCGGGCAAGTCGCTCAGGAAGCGTTCCATGTGCTCCAGCAACTTCAATGGTGCGGTGCCCGGAGATTGCACACCAAACACAATGCCGGTCTGCCCATGGATCTGGCGCAGTGCGCTGAACACCGCGTAACCCAGTTGCAGCTCCACGCGCAGGCGCTGATAGATCGGGGTCTGACAGACGAGCGCCAACAAGCGCCAGACAGCTTCTTCGCAGATGTCCTGCGTTGCCGCCGGGCAGAACAGTACCAACGCATGTTCGCTGGAACCGGTGTCGAGCGTTGCCCACAGACGCTGCGAGTTGATCGATGGTGGCGTAGACGCTTGGGTGTCGGCAACGCCGGGCACGCGGCTCAGGGTCATACCCAAGGCCGCTTGAGTGTGTGCTGACAAGCCGACCGCCAGGCCTTCCCAGCGTGCACTCGACCACAGTTGCTGCAAGTCGCCAGAGACGGCCAAACGCTCGAGGCAAAGATCGGGCAGTGCCTTGAGCAGGTGTTTAATTGGTATGAGTGCAGGGCTTTTCGGCTCTTCCTGTGAGAAATCTCTGTCAGGCGTTGTAAGTGCTTTGAGCGCATGTTCGAGGACCGTCGGCATCGGCGCCTGAAGCCCCGTCATCTTCAGCAACCATTCATTGCCTGAGGCGCAGAAAGACACGTCAACGCCAGCCTGACGTGCATCTTCGCGCAACGACTGCAGGCCATTTTCCAGATGGTATTGAAGGCGCGAGTGCGGTTTGGACTCGAGGCGCCAGCGCAGATAAATCGCACCTTGTGCCGTGTTGTCCGGCAAGGCCTGGCTGAACTGCATCGGGGAGTTTTCCCGGCGACTGCGTGAGCGGTCCTGGGCAAACGTTCTCAGGCCTCGGTGTTTGCTGGTTTGCCCGCGAATCAGCCCGGCATTTTGCGCCGGTGCCTCGACGTGTAAGAACGGGTTGGGCGTTGGCAGTTGCCAGTCGCCAATGAAATTATCCACAGCGCCGATTTTCTTCAGGATGTCCTTGAGGGCTACAACGCCTTCTCCGGATAACCCGTCTTCAAGCTGTTCGCTGTCGCGCCGGGCCAATTCCAGAGCACTGCTGACTTGTTGCTGGCGCTCAAGCACCGTGGCGTACTCTTCGCGCAGGCGAGCCCAGTCTTGCTTCGAGGAAAAAAAGCCCAGCCAATCCTGGAGTTTCTCGCGAATCGCGCTCGCCGGCGCAGCTTGTGTCAACTCGATGTGCAGTACGGCTTGTCCGGAAAACTGATACAGCAGTCTGGCGTTCAAATGGTCAGCCAAACCGCGCGAGCGCAATTCAGCCAGCAACCCTCCAGGTTTCGCAGCGTTCAACCAATGGCACAGGAACGCCAACGCTTGGGCCGATGAAGGCAGTAGCGATTCGAAAGCAAACAGCAGATCGAGCCTGGGTTCGTTTACCTGTTGATAACTTGTCTGTGAAGACTCCATCAGCGGCACAGGTGCCACTTGCGGGATGTTTGCTCCCGCAGGAATCGCCGCGCCGAAGCTCTGCGCCAGTTGCTTGAGCTCTTCAATACTTTGCGGGCCGGCCATGCTCAGCGTCATCTGCCCGGTTCGATAAAACTGCTGATGGAAATCTTTCAGCGCTTGCTGAAAAGTTAGTTGCTGCACGGGAAGGGTGTCGCGATTGCCGGCATGAAAACCACGCAATGGGTGACTCGGTGACAGTCCGTTGAACAGCGCCAATTGCTGTTGCGCTTTCTCATCCTGCGACCAGGCGACAAATTCTGCATGCAGCACTTCCCGTTCCCGCTGCTGATCGTCCAGATTCATACGCGGATGAGCGAGCATGTCTGATAGACGATCAAGGCCAGCGGAAAATGCTTGCGGTGGCAGTTCGAAAAAGAAATCGGTGGTGCGTTCGCTGGTGCGCGCGTTCACCTGACCGCCATGACCCTGGACGTAGGCCATCAGCCCTTGCCCCGCGGGAAAACGCTCCGTCCCCAGAAACAGCAGATGTTCAAGAAAATGCGCCAGACCGGGCCACGCCAGCGGCACGTCGTGGCTGCCCGCAGAAACCCGCAACGCAGCAGCGCAGCGCTTCAAATCTGGTGCATGACGCAGCGTCACCCGCAGGCCGTTGGCCAGGGTTTCAGTGTGGGGGCGAGGGGGATTCAGCGCAGGCATGAGCACTTCCAGAACAGAGAAGCGCTAATGCTAGCGGATAACGCTGACTCAGCGCTTGTTCAGTGCACCGTAAAGCTCGGGACGACGATCGATCAAATAGCGGTTGGCCGCGCGGGAATCGATCATTAACTGCCGGTCCAACTCGCCGACAATCAGCGCTTCATCCAGGCCCGCCTGGGCGATACGGCTGCCATCCGGTGCGGCGATGCTGCTCTGGCCGCAATAGTGGATCTCGCCTTCCTGCCCGCAATAGTTGGCATACGCCACATAACACTGGTTTTCAAAGGCGCGGGAACGCACGGTGACGTCGGCCACGAAATCGAAGGGAATCATGTTCGCCGTCGGCACCAGGATCAGCTCGGCGCCGGCCAGGGCCAGGCGGCGAGCATTTTCCGGGAACTCCAGGTCGTAGCAGATCAGAAAGCCGAGCTTCCAGCCGTTGAGTTCAACCAGCGGAAACTCGTCTTGCCCGGCGCTGAACATCGAGTGATCGAGGTCGCCGAACAGGTGCGTCTTGCGGTAGTTGCAAAGGCGCTCGCCGTTGGCGTCGATCAACTGCACGGCGTTGTAGATCTGCCCGTCCTCGGTGCGCTCGGGGTAGCCATACAAAATGGCGATCCCCGCCGTCTTGGCAATGCGCGCGATCTGCTGGGCCGATTCACCGTTGTGCACTTCCGCCAGGACGCTGACCGCATCGAGGCCGATGTTGTAGCCGGTCAGGAACATCTCCGGTAGCACCAGCAAGTCTGCGCCCTTGGCCTCCAGCGCCAGTTGATGCAGACGTTGCAGATTACCGGCGACATCCAGGGGTAACGGTGGACATTGGTACAGGGCTACGCGCATTTCTCGATTCCTTTTACTCGGGCAGGGCGATCGGACCGATCTCGTTGAACACATCACCTGGACCCGGGTTCTCGGCGTGAGTTTCACCGCCGAAGTGTTTCATGATCCCCCACACCGCATTGAGCGAGGTCTGTACCGCACCTTCGACCCACGCCGGCGTCCACGAAACGTCGTCACCGGCAATGAAGATCCCGCGTTGCTCGGCCGGCATGTCGTCCTGCATGAAGTGCGCGTACATGCGCTGGTTGTAGCGGTAGTGACCGGGCAGGGCGCCTTTGAAAGCCCCGAGGAAATGCGGGTCGGCTTCCCATGACACGGTGATCGGATCGCCGATGATGCGCGCTGCGATGTCGACTTTCGGGTAGATCTTCTTCAATGCGTCCAGCGCCAGTTTCACGCGCTTCTCAACCGGGTGCGGGAGCATTTTCAACGCGTCGCTCATCCACGAGTACGACAGGCAAATCACCCCTGGCTTGTCGTCGCCGTTGTCGAACAGGTACGTGCCGCGGGTCAGGCGATCGGTCAGGGTCATGCTCATCAGGTCGCGGCCGGTTTCCGGATCCTTGTCCTTCCAGAACGGGCGGTCGACCATGACGAAGGTTTTCGACGATTGCATGTAGCGGGTGCGGTCCAGGGCCATCCACATCTTTTGCGAAAACAGCGTTTCGTCGCATTCGATCTGCGTGGTCAGCAGCCAGCTCTGGCAGGTGGTCAGCACCGCTGCGTATTCGCGGGTGTCGCCATAGGTGTCGGTGACGGCGAAACGGCCGCCCGGCGCGTGGGCAATTTTCTTCACCCCGGAGCGTGGTGCGCCCCGGTGCAACGAACTCAGGCTGGTGCCTTCAGGCCAGTGCACGCAACGCTCCGGCACATGGCGCCAGATGCCCAGTGGTACTTGTTCCACGCCGCCAACCACCAGGTGCTGGTGATCGTCGCAGTTAGTCATGACCACGCGGAAGATTTCCAGCATCGAGTTCGGGAAATCGGAGTCCCAGCCGCCGGTGCCGAAACCGACCTGACCGAACACTTCGCGGTGATGGAACGACAGCTTGGCGAAGGCTTTGGAGGTGGCGACGAAGTCGTAGAAGGTGCGGTCATCCCACAGCGGAACCAGGGTGTTCCACAGCTCTTTGAGGCGCGGCACATCGCGGTCGCGGATGGCTTGCTGGATATCGGCGAACTGCGAACCGGCTTCCAGTGCGTCCGCCCAGGCGTCAGCCACTTCCTGGAACAGTGCAGGAAGATCCGCCAGTTTCTGTGCGTAATGGGTTTTGCCTTCGATGTCGATCACCGTGCTGCCCGACGCGGGCGTCAGCGGGTTCGGGAAGGGCTTGGTTTGCAGGCCGAGCTTGTCGACGTAGTGATAAAACGCGGTGGACGATACCGGGAAGCGCATGCCGCCCAGCTCGGCGATGATGCCTTCAGCGCCATTGAACGCCTGCGAACGAAGACGGCCGCCCATTTTCGAGGCTTCGTAGACGACGGGTTTGAGACCCAGCTTCATCAACTCGTAAGCTGCTACCAGGCCGGCGATACCCGCGCCGACAATCGCCACTTCGGCACCGTGGTTGTGTGTAGGAATACTGCCCAGGCCGGCCGGGTGTTCGATCCAGTCGTCAAAGCCGAAAGGGAAGTCCGGGCCGAAAATAGTGACTGGTTTTTTACCGTCTGCAGGATGGCGATTGTTCTTGTTCATGGCTGACCTTGCTGGCGACCCGACGCGGAATGCGCATCTGAGTATAGGAAAAGATGGCAGCCATTCTAGAGAGCGTAGAACACGTTAATAAGACGCAATGTGTCGTCGTTTTGCCGAATAACTGATCAATATGACGATCATCTGCTACATACCGTCCAAAGTGGGAGCGGGCTTGCCCGCGATGAGGTCTGATCAGGCAATCGAGAACGACCGGTCAAAACTCAAACCGGCTGCCCCCGATCAATCTTGCTGCTCAGGATGATCGAAGTCGTCGTCTTCTCCACCCCGTCCACACTGCCGATCTGATCGAGCAACTGATCCAGCTGCTCCGGCGAATCGGTGCGCAACCACGCCACGTAATCAAATTCGCCACTCACTGCACACAGTTGCTGCACCTGTGCCATGGCGCTGAGCCGGCGCAACACTTCCTTGCCCGAGCGCGGTTGCACCGTGATCCCGACATACGCCTGCAAGCCGCCATCGACCACCCGCTGACCTAAACGCACGCCATAACCGGTGATGACTTTGGTTTTCTCCAGTCGCGCCAGGCGTGAGGTCACCGTGGTGCGGGCGATGCCCAGTTGGCGAGCGAGCATGGCCACGCTCTCGCGAGCGTTGATTTGCAAGGCCGCGATCAATTGGCGGTCGATTTCGTCAAGGACGGGCGGGCGGGTGTCAGGCAAGGGTCGTCTCCGGCAACACAAAACTTTGATTTGGCATGTTACAGCACGGCTCGCACAGCGCAGGTTTGATCTGGCCCCAGTACCGTTCGGGACATTTTTATCTGCGACAAATTGCCATAAGTAACTAGGTAGTACATCATTTCGCGCTTGTCACAAATGGGGATAATTTCCGACATGAATAGTTCTGGGGCTGCCGGCGGCGGCAAATAGTTGCTGTTGGGGCTGGGTGTCCTGATCGCGTTGATCGGACTCGGCCTGGCCGGCGGCGGTGGTTATCTGATGTCGCTCGGCGGAAGCGCGTACTTCTTGCTGATGGGCCTGGCGATGCTGGTGTCGGGGCTGATGATTGCCCGTTGCAAGCCGCAAGGCGCGTGGCTGTATGGCGTGGCGTTGATCTTGACGGCGATCTGGGCGGTGTGGGACGGCGGTTTTGAATACTGGCCGCTGGTCTCGCGCGTGCTGACCTTTGCCGTGATCGGCCTGGTCGTGGCGCTGATCTATCCGACGCTGGTGCGTGCTTCGGGCGCGACGGCGGGCCGCGGCGCTTATGGTTTGGCCGGTATCCTCGGCCTCGGCGTTGTTGCCACGATGGCGTACATGTTCGTGCCGACTCACGTCGTCAAAGCCAGCACTGAGCCGGCTGTAACGCCGGTCACACCCGGCTCCGAGCAGAAGGACTGGGCCCACTGGGGCAACACCACGGCCGGCAACCGTTTTGCCGCGCTGGATCAGATCAACAAAGGCAACATCGACAAGTTGCAGGTGGCGTGGACCTTCCGCACCGGCGACATCCCGCAAAGTACCGGTGCTGGCGCCGAAGACCAGAACACGCCGCTGCAAATCGGCGACACGGTCTACACCTGCACCGCCTACGGCAAAGTCTTCGCCCTGGACGCCGACACCGGCACTCAGCGCTGGAAATTCGATCCGCAAGGCACCGCGCCTAACTGGCAACGCTGCCGGGGCCTGGGCTATTCCGAAACCCCTGCGTCGTCGGACACCCAGCCCACCGCCTGTACGAAACGTCTGTTTCTGCCGACCGGCGATGCGCGTCTGATCGCGATCAATGCCGACACCGGCAAGCCCTGCGAAGAGTTCGGCAACAAAGGCACGGTCGATCTGACCACCGACATGGGCGAAGTAAAGCCCGGTTACTACCAGCAGACCTCGACCCCATTGGTTGCAGGTGATGTGGTGATTGTCGGCGGTCGTGTTGCCGATAACTATTCCACCGGCGAACCGCCAGGCGTTGTCCGCGCATACGACGTGCGCAGTGGTGAACTGGTGTGGGCGTGGGATCCGGGTAACCCGAACACAACCAAACGTCCGCCGGCCGGTGAGACCTACACCCGCGGCACGCCGAACGTCTGGTCGGCCATGTCCTATGACGCCAAACTCGGTCTCGTGTACCTGCCAACCGGCAACGCCACACCAGACTTTTTCGGCGGGCAGCGCACGGCATTCGATGACAAGTGGAACTCGTCCATCGTTGCCGTCGATGTGAAGACCGGTCAGGTGCGTTGGCACTTCCAGACCACTCACCACGATTTGTGGGACTTTGACCTGCCGGCGCAGCCACTGCTGTACGACGTGCCGGACGAAAAAGGCGGCATTCAGCCGGCCTTGGCGCAAGTCACCAAACAGGGCGAGATTTTCCTGCTCAACCGCGAAACCGGCGTGCCAATCGCCCGCGTCGAGGAACGTCCGGTGCCTCAGGGCAACGTACCCGGTGAACGCTACTCGCCGACCCAGCCGTTCTCGGTGGACATGCCGTCAATCGGCAACAAAACCCTGACCGAGTCCGACATGTGGGGCGCCACGCCGTTTGACCAGTTGATGTGTCGCATCCAGTTCAAAGGCATGCGCCACGAAGGCGTCTACACCCCGCCGGGCCTTGATCGTGCGTTGCAATTCCCCGGCTCGCTGGGGGGCATGAACTGGGGCAGCGTTTCGGTGGACCCGAACACGAACTACATGTTCGTCAACGACATGCGCCTGGGCCTGGCCAACTACATGATCCCGCGCAACAAGATTGCCGCCGGGGCCAGTGGCATTGAAATGGGCGTAGTACCGCAAGAAGGCACGCCGTTCGGTGCCATGCGCGAGCGCTTCCTCTCGGCAGCCGGCATTCCGTGCCAGAAACCGCCGTTCGGCACGATGTCCGCCATCGACCTGAAGACCCACAAACTGATGTGGCAGGTCCCGGTCGGCACCGTGCAAGACACCGGTCCGCTGGGCATCCGCATGCACCTGCCGATCCCGATCGGCATGCCGACCCTCGGCGCTTCGCTGGCCACCCAGTCGGGCCTGTTGTTCTTCGCCGGTACTCAGGATTTCTACCTGCGTGCTTTCGATACCGGCAACGGTAATGAAATCTGGAAGTCGCGTTTGCCCGTCGGTAGCCAGTCGGGGCCGATGACCTACGTTTCGCCTAAAACCGGCAAGCAGTACATCCTGTTGACGGTCGGTGGCGCACGTCAGTCGCCGGATCGCGGTGACTATGTGATTGCCTACGCTTTGCCCAAGTAAGGTCTGAATCGCAGGTACGAAAAAGCCGCGCCATTGCGCGGCTTTTTCTATTGTGGAGTTCAACCCGGTTGGGGTGCGGATGCCAGGATGGACACCAACGGACAGTCATAGTCGAATGCGATATCGAGGGATGCGAGGTGATGAACATGACGCAGAAAATGCCTTTCGCTGTACGGGATCATGCGATGCAGATTGCCCATCACGAAATGGGGCACTACGTCGTCGCCCGCGCCTTGGGGTTTGAAACGGGTGGCGTAACCCTGACAGTCACCATGGACTTGAGGCATCAAGCGGGGGCCTCCATTACCCTGGCGCGGTCAATGTCGTCGATAGACGCCATCAAGGACTATCTCGAAGCCCGGATGATGGTGCTCTTCGCTGGCGCGATGGGGCAGTCATTGGCCTCGGAGCAGTCTTTCGGAAAACGCGCCGATAAGCGCAAGGCGGCCGAGATCCTGAAAGGGGAGCAGGGGGCGGAACAGGATTACGCAAAAATAAGAGAGCTAGGACACTTGCTGCGCAACATCACTTACCCCGATACGAATCCGGCGTCGTCTGACCGTACAGCGGCCGAGCTGAAAGAGATTACGGATCGCCTGTGGTTTCGGACTCAAACCATCGTCGAAGAACTGGCCGATACGATTACCGGATTGGCGGGGATGCTGGTAGACGGCATGGTCATTGTCGAGCAATGGGGCAGGGCGGCGGATACGTATGAGGGGGTGTTGACGAGGAATGTGCTGGAAGGGCTTCAGGCTGTGCGGGCAATCCCTGCGTCAGGTGTCAGAACTTATTAACCCCGGCATTTCTGCCGGGGCTGTCAGCAACGTAGTCAGGCTCATGCGCATACTTTCGCCTGATTGTGCCATTCGCCTTCGAACTCCAGATTCAGTTTATAAAGGTCGTGGTCCAGTTTGTTGATGGTATTGATAGCCGCCATCAGATCCGCTTCGCCAGTCTTGGCTTCAAGATAAAGGCCACGCAAATACCGGTCGTTTACCATCGGGATTTTGTCGGTTTTTTCCCAGATCGCTACGGCTTGACTCGTCAAACCGACGATCTCGGCGAGACTTTCCTGAGACAGCCCAAGCTCTTTTCTTAAAAATCTAAACTCAGCCCCCGTCAGCACTGAAGGCTTCTCAGCGATGGCCTTGCCGATTACGTCATGCAGGCCCTTCACATCCGTGATGGCGACAGACTCGCCATATGCGGTCTGTTTCACCACGAAGCCATTGCTAAGCCATACGTTCGGTAGGCCGCTTTCTACGTAGTGGTACATAAAATTCACCCCTGCTTTTGTATCGTGGTCACTATGACGAGAAATGTCCCGTCGTCATCAACGTCGATAGCGCCGATGACCTGGAGAGGCGACCCAGCTCTAAACCAGGAAATAGTAAATCTCCAATCACCCCCAGGCTGCCGAAACGGCCCTTCGGTGATCTGCCCTTTTCCTAGGCAGTCCATCACATCCGGCATGGTCACACTTCGCTCAATCATTCGAGCTTTGGCATGCGGAGAGTAAAAGATGCGATCAGATACCTCCGAAAGCTCACGTATTATTTCGAGAGCTTTCTTTTTGGGTAGTGGAAAAGGAAGGAGGCTCATTGGTTTTCTATAGTATTTATAGGTTGGGCTATCCTAAAGTTCAAGACTGGATTGTCAAATTCGATTGTGTGTCTGCGATTAACGTTGTTTCGTTAGTAACCCATGTGGACACTTTGTGGATGTTTTAAGCCTCTTTTGAAAAAAACACGCTTGCAGAAACCTGAACATCAGAAACGAAAAAGCCGCGCATTTGCGCGGCTTTCGTGTTTGGTGGGCCCACACGGACTTGAACCGTGGACCAAAGGATTATGAGTCCTCTGCTCTAACCAACTGAGCTATAGGCCCTCAGTAGGCCGCGGATTATAGCGATGGTTTCTCGGCTGTGCTATCCGAAAAATCCGATACGGCTATACGAAGAAACGTCGCGGCGAATTCATCCGGGGGCAGAGGCAGGCTGACGATGTAGCCCTGGATCTGTTCACAGCCTTCTTCGGCAAGGAATTGCTGTTGCGCCAGGGTTTCGACGCCCTCCGCGATGACCGTGAATTGCATGCTGCGGCCCAAGGCAATAATCGCCCGAACAATCGCCGCATCGTGCGGATCGTCAGGCAGGCCGCGGACGAAGGACTGGTCGATCTTGAGAATGTCCAACGGCAGGCGCTTGAGGTAGCTCAGGGACGAGTAGCCCGTACCGAAGTCATCGATCGCCAATTGCACGCCCAGGTGTTTGAGTTGGTGCAGCACCGCCAGGGCTTCTTCGGCCTGGCTCATGATGAAGTTTTCGGTAATTTCCAGTTGCAGAAAACCAGGCGCCAGGCCGTGGTCATTGAGCAGTTGTTCGATTCGTCCAAGCAGGTTCGGCTGACGTAATTGAGCGCCGGCAAGGTTTACCGACAGTGGGCCGACGCTTTCATACACCTGGTTCCATTCGTACATCTGCCGGCAGGCGGTTTCCAGTACCCAGTCGCCGATTTGCAGAATCATGCCGTTTTCTTCCGCCAACGGAATGAAGTGTTCCGGTGGCACCGCACCGAAGGTCGGGTGGTGCCAGCGTATGAGCGCTTCGGCACCGACCAGTCGATGGTCATCGAGGCTGATTTTCGGTTGGTAGTAGAGAACCAGCTCATTGCGTTCCATGGCTCGCCGTAATTCATGTTCCAGCGCCACGCGTTCGCTGGCCTGGGCCGTGAGGTCGCGGGTGTAGCTTTCGACCCGGTTACGCCCCTTGGCCTTGGAGCGATACATGGCAGCATCGGCGTTCTTGACCAGTGTGGCGACATCACAGCCGTCCCTGGGGTACAGGCTGGTGCCGATGCTGGCGCTGATGAAGAACTCGTGTTCGCCGGCCTGGAAAGGGGCGGCGAAGCAATTAAGCAGCTTGGTCGCAATATTGTCTGCGTCGCTGGACTGCTGCAGGCCAGGCAGCAGGATGATGAATTCGTCACCGCCCAGGCGCGCAACGGTATCGATATCGCGCAGCTGCTCCTTGAGGCGCACGGCGATGCCTTTGAGCAGCAGGTCGCCGACCGGATGGCCAAGGCTGTCGTTGATGTGTTTGAAACGGTCCAGGTCGAGAAACAGCACTGCGCCCTGACCGCCATTTTCCTGTTGGGTGTTGAGTGCAGTCAGCAGCCGGCTCTCGAACAGCGTGCGGTTGGGCAGGCCGGTCAGCGGATCGTGGTGCGCCTGGTAGTCGAGTTTGGCTTGAGCGTGCTTGAGGCTGGAAATGTCGGCAAATACCGCCACGAAATGGGTGATGAACTTTTCGCGGTTGCGCACGGCGCTGATGGTCAGCCAGCTTGGGTAGAGCTCGCCATTTTTGCGGCGGTTGGAAATCTCGCCTTGCCAATGACCTTCGGCGGTCAACTGATGCCACATTGCTGCGTAGAACGCGCTGTCGTGCAGGCCGGAGGCAAGCAAGCGGGGGGTGTGGCCCAGTGCTTCGCTCTCGCTGTAGCCGGTAATCTCGGTAAAGGCGCGGTTGACCGCACTGATGTGCTGCTGGGTGTCGGTGATCAACACGCCTTCGGCAGTGCTCTCGAACACCGTGGCGGCCTGTTGCAGTTTCTCCTGCATCATGTGCCGCTCGGTGATGTCCCGCGCAATGGTCAGCATGCAGTCTTCATCGCCGATGGGCAGCGGACGGCTGGACACTTCGCAGAGACGGATCTGCCCGTCGCTGCGGCGGATGTGGCAGGTGAAGTCGCGGACGAAACCATCGCGATGCAGCAAGTCGAGCATCTGTTTGCGTTCGTTCAGATTGACCCAAATCCCCAGTTCCAGGGCTGAGCGGTCCACAGACATTGCGCTGTTGAAGCCGGTGATGCGGCTGAAGCCTTCGTTGACCTCCAGCAGCAACCCGTCGCTCTGCCGGGACAGTAACAAGCCGTCCGGGGAGGCGTGGAAGGCTTTGGCGAATTTTTCTTCGGAGGTTTGCAGTTGTTGCTGGGTTTCCTTGAGCTGGCTGATATCGCGCACCACGACGACCAGGGCAGGCGTCGTATCGAGGTCGAAAGGCTCGGCGGAAATCAGGCCGGTAAACACCTGGCCGTTGTTGCGGCGAAAGGGCATTTCCAGGTTGCGGATGCTGCCAGCCTGCAGGCGCTGCAACAAACCCGGGCCTACACCGGGTATGCCCCAGATATTCAGGTCAGTAGCGGTCTGGCCGATGACGTCTTCGGCCTTTAGGCCAATCTGCTCCTCGAACGCTTTGTTGACCTCCAGCAGGCAGCCGTCGGACAGCCGCGCAATCACCAGAATGTCCGGGCATTGCTGGAACACAGAGGCGAATTTCTGCTCGGAAAGGCGTAATGCCTCTTCAGTGCGCTTGGCATCGCTGATGTCGATCATCAACCCGCGCAGCACCGGTTCATGACCATGCTCGATCAGGCTGACGATATCGCGCACCCAAAGGCATCGGCCATCGGCCGTGATGACCCGGTAATCGAGGCTGTAATCGCGCCCGGCCAACACTTCGTGATCGCAGAATGTCTGGGCTCGGGTCAGGTCTGCCGGGTGAATGATGTTGCGCCAGAAGCCTGGAATCAACCAATGGGACAGGGGATACCCAAGCAGGGCTTCGGCGTGGGGCGACACGTAGCTGTAGGTGTAATCGCTCATCCGTGCTTCCCAGGCGATCGCCGAAAGGCTCTCTACCAGTCCACGGTAATGATATTCACTACTGCGCAGTTCTTGCTCCAGATCGACTCGACGAGCAATTTCCGAACTCAACCGGCGGTTAATACGTATGACAACCGCCAGCATGATTATCAAAAACAGCAGCCCAGGCAGGCCATAAACCAGTAAGTCCGACCAGAAGGTTCGATGATCCAGGACATTGCCGACCCAATGCTCCTGAATGGCATTGACTTCACTTGGGGTCATATCCGCCAGGACTTTATCGAGGATGCCAACCAGTAGCTTGTTGTCAGGGGGCACGGCCATTGCCAGCTGATAGCGATAGGGCGTTTCGCCGCTGACGTACAGGCCCTCGAGCTTGAGCTGACGCAGACTCCAGACGCTGGAGGCGAGATCTCCCACAACAGCGTCCACTTCATCGGTAGCCAGCGCCTGCAAGGCCGAGCTGACATTGGGCATCGCCACCAGATTCAGGTCGGGGTGGTGCGTGCGCAACAGCTCATGGGGCGCATAGTTTTCTACCACGGCGATCTTCAACCCGTACAAGTCTTCAAGTTTGCGCGGTTGCGGGCCTCCGACATGGGCGAGGATGACGATCGGAAAGTCCAGGTAGGGACGGGTAAACGACAGGTACGACTGGCGCTCCGGAGTCGACATGATGCCCGGAAGGATGTCGAGTTTGCCTTGTTTGGCCTGCTGCAAGACTTCGGTCCAGCTGATCGGCTCGATGGGTGTCAGCTTGATGGCCAACCGTTGACGGATAACGTTGATGTAGTCCGCTGCCAGGCCCTGGTAGCGACCTTGATCGTCGCGAAACTCAAACGGCGGCCAGGATGCATCGACACCCAGGCGCAAGTCCGGGTGAACCTTCAGCCAGCCACGTTCTTCGTCGGTGAGAGTCAGCGCGCCAGCCGTTGCGGTCCAGGTCATCAGCGACAGCAAAAAAAGCACGGACGGCAATATGGGCATAACCGGTCTCGTTATGGCTCGGGGGAATGTTTCGAGTGTAGACCGGCAATACGGCGGGGGAGAGTTGCGGGGGATTTAATCTGCATAAAGCAAAACCCCCGGCCTGGGCCGGGGGGTTTGTGATCACTCGTCGAGGAAGGAGCGCAAATGCTCGCTTCTCGTCGGGTGGCGCAGCTTGCGCAACGCCTTGGCTTCGATCTGACGAATCCGTTCACGGGTCACGTCGAACTGTTTACCAACCTCCTCGAGGGTGTGGTCGGTATTCATGTCGATACCGAAGCGCATGCGCAGTACCTTGGCTTCACGGGCAGTGAGGCCGGACAGCACTTCGCGAGTCGCTTCTTTAAGGCTCTCAACGGTGGCGACATCGATTGGCGACTGCATGGTCGAGTCTTCGATGAAGTCACCCAGATGGGAGTCTTCGTCATCACCGATCGGGGTTTCCATGGAGATCGGCTCTTTAGCGATCTTCAATACCTTGCGGATCTTGTCCTCAGGCATTTCCATGCGTTCGCCCAGCTCTTCCGGGGTCGGTTCGCGACCCATTTCCTGCAACATCTGCCGGGAAATACGGTTGAGCTTGTTGATCGTCTCGATCATGTGCACCGGAATACGGATGGTGCGGGCCTGGTCGGCGATCGAGCGAGTGATCGCCTGACGGATCCACCAGGTGGCATAAGTCGAGAATTTGTAGCCGCGGCGGTATTCGAACTTGTCTACCGCTTTCATCAAACCAATGTTGCCTTCCTGGATCAGATCGAGGAATTGCAAGCCACGGTTGGTGTACTTCTTGGCGATGGAGATCACCAGACGCAAGTTCGCTTCAACCATCTCTTTCTTCGCGCGGCGGGCCTTGGCCTCACCGATCGACATGCGACGGTTGATGTCCTTGATCTCTGCGATCGTCAAACCGGTTTCGGTTTCCAGCGCTTTCAGCTTCTGCTGGCAACGAATGATGTCCGGTTGCAGGCGACCAATGGCTTCAGCATATTTGCTTTTGCCTTTGGCCAACGCATCCGTCCAGCTTTCGTCGACTTCGTGGCCCGGGAACTGGCGCAGGAAGTCAGCACGCGGCATGCGGGCATCACGAACACAAAGCTGCATGATCGCGCGCTCTTGCTGACGCAGACGATCAAGGGCACTGCGAACACGCTCGACCAGGCCTTCGAATTGCTTCGGAACCAGTTTGATCGGCATGAACAGCTCAGCCAGAAGCACCAGCTCGGCAATTGCCAGCTTGTTGCCACGACCGTGCTTTTTCAGCGCCTTGCGGGTGATTTCCATCTGATCGGAGACAGCGCCAAAGCGCTGTGCTGCGATGACTGGATCCGGACCGCTTTCGGCTTCTTCTTCGTCATCCGTCGCGTCGGCTTCGTCGTCATCGGTGTCGTCGTCCGCTTTCACGGCTTTCGGATCGATTGGCGGCGGCACTTCTGCAGCAGGCGGCGCAATGCCGTCGTCCGGGTCGATATAACCGCTCAGGACGTCGGACAGGCGGCCACCTTCGGTGGTGACGCGAGTGTATTCGGAGAGAATATGGTCAACCGTGCCAGGGAAGTGCGCAATTGCGCCCATCACTTCGCGGATGCCTTCCTCAATACGCTTGGCGATTTCGATTTCGCCTTCACGTGTGAGGAGCTCTACCGTACCCATTTCACGCATGTACATGCGCACTGGGTCGGTGGTGCGACCAATGTCGGTCTCGACCGCTGCCAACGCTGCTGCTGCCTCTTCGGCCGCGGCTTCGTCGGTATCGGCGTCGGCCAGCATAAGGGAATCCTTATCTGGCGCAACCTCGAATACGTTGATCCCCATGTCATTGATCATGCGGATGATGTCTTCCACCTGTTCCGGATCTGAAATATCCTCCGGCAGGTGGTCGTTGACCTCCGCGTAAGTCAGGTAACCCTGCTCACGACCAAGTGTGATCAACTCTTTGATACGAGACTGCTGTTGCGCTTTTCCGGACATAACACCCTATCCACTGAAGGTCTTGGCGGGCAAAAAACAAGCCGAGGATTATACCTGAGCTATGACCTCACGCGCCAGTTGAGGTCGGGGTTGATACAGCCATATTGCGTTTTAATAGGTCGCGCATCTGATTTGCTATCTGATTTGCTTCCTCCGCGGTCAGTCCTGGCTGCCTTGCTTTTCTGATTAATGCTTCCAGGCTATCCGTGTGTTGAGAGGCCGATAGCCTAGTAATGGTGTCTAAAAACTGTTGTTCAAGGTTGTCGCCCGCAATCAGCCATTCCTTTTCCGCCAACGCCTTGAGCAAACGCCCCTGTTCGGTCCCGTGCCAGCGGGCCATTAACTGGATTGAGTTTAGCTTAGGATTTTTTTGCACTGCCTCGATCAGCGCGACTAGCAGCTGAGCGTAGGTATTGCTTTCGTTGGCGAAGTGGTTGGCGGTTTCGACCTTGCCAGCCAGGTCTGGATGATGGATCAGGGTGCGCAGCGCAATCAGGGTCGGGGCTTCCACTGCAATCGGCGTGCGTGGGGCGCCCGGTTGATCGCGATCGCCGCCGCGCTTGCCATTTTTGTCCCATGGCTTCTTGTCCCACTTCTTGCCGCCGGCGCCGGGTTTTTTCGGTGTCCATTCCTGCTGCGGCACATACATCTCTTGTGCCTGCGGCTGATGGTAGTCGCTGTAATCCGGCATGGCGTCGTAATCGACGCCCGGGTCGTAGGTCGGCGGTGCATCCTGAGGCGCGCTTTGCACCAGTTGGCTCACGGCTTCACCGCTGAGCCCGGTAATCTCGGTCAGGCGCTGACGCATGAGGATGCGCAGGTTCGCGCCCGGGACTTTGTCGATAAGCGGCGCGGCGAGGGTGGCCATATGGGCCTTGCCTTCGAGCGAGCGCGGATCGGATTCTTCCGTCAGCTGCTGAAAGAAATAATCCGCCAATGGCTGGGCGTGCTGGTTGATTCGCGCGCGGAAAGCGTCAGTGCCTTCGGAGCGGACCAGTGTGTCCGGGTCTTCGCCTTCAGGCAGGAACAGAAAGCGTGCGCGCCGTCCGTCTTGCAGGCACGGCAGCGTAGCCTCCAGTGCTCGCCATGCGGCGTTGCGGCCAGCCTGGTCGCCATCGAAGCAGAACAGTACGTTGGGCACGACACGAAACAGTCGTTTCATGTGTTCTTCGCTGGTGGCGGTGCCCAAGGTCGCGACAGCGTTGCGCAGGCCTTGCTGGGCGAGGGCGATGACGTCCATATAGCCTTCGACGACAATGATTTCGTCGAGGTTGCGATTGTTTTTTCGCGCTTCATACAGGCCGTAGAGCTCCTGGCCTTTATGGAATACCGGGGTTTCCGGTGAGTTCAGATATTTCGGCTTATCGTCGCCCAGAACCCGGCCGCCGAAAGCGATGATGCGCCCGCGGCTGTCACGGATAGGGAACATCACGCGATCGCGGAAGCGGTCATAGCGTTTGCCGGTTTCGGCGTTCTCGATCAGCAGGCCGGCATCGACCATGGCTTTCTGTTGCAGGGTGTCGCTGCTCAGATGCTTGAACAGATTGTCCCAGCCGGGCGGGGCGAAGCCGAGGCCGAAGTCCCGGGCGATTTCGCCGGTCAATCCGCGACCTTTCAGGTAGTCCACGGCGGCTTTGCGCGATGGATGGCTTTTCAGCGCCTGACGGTAAAAGTCGGCAGCTGCGGTGAGCAGCGGATACAGCGGCGAATCGGTCGGCTGGCGCGGTTTGTGCGGCCGGCCGCTTTCTTCGCGGGGTATTTCCATGCCGGCGGCTTTGGCCAGTTCTTCGACAGCCTGGACGAAATCCAGGTTGTCGTGGTCCATCATGAAGCCGAGGGCGTTGCCGCCAGCGCCGCAGCCGAAGCAATAGTAGAACTGCTTGTCGGGGCTTACGCTGAAGGACGGGGTTTTCTCTTTGTGAAACGGGCAGCAGGCGGTGTAGTTCTTGCCGGCCTTTTTCATTTGCAGGCGAGAGCTGACCACATCGACGATGTCGGTGCGGTTCAGAAGGTCGTCAATGAAGCTCTGGGGAATTAGCCCGGCCATGGCGTTCTCGTCATCTGCGCTGAAATGGACCTGAAACGAAGGGCGGCCGAACGCGGGTCGTTGTTTGAGGCGCGCAAAATGTGCGGCTCGACCGGTGTCGTCTGCTTAATCGCTGTCGGGAAGTGTATCTGCCGAAAATCCACTGACGTTAGTACCAATCAGTATTCGACTATGTGAAAGTATTGCGCTTAACTCCGCTGCGGCCAGTCGATAGCCTCGGATAGCTCATAAGCGGGCACGCAAGAAGGTGCCTTGGGCTGATCGTCGTGAGAGGAATCAGTGGGTGTGCTCGTCAGTAGCCTTGGAAGGCTCGTCAGAAAAGACGTGCACCGCTGGCAAAAGAGCCAGGTCTGACGCTGTGAAGCGGTTTGTCTCGGTCGCGTCTGCGGCTTTGACGGTGAAGCATCAAGCGTACTCCGCAAATGCCATTAGCCCGGCTGAGGGCCGGGCTTGGCAGAAGCTTGCTACGAACGTCTGTGTATTAGTACAGACGAACGGCGCGGCGCTGTTCGCGCTGTACTTTCTTGGCGTGACGCTTAACAGCGGCTGCTGCTTTACGTTTACGCTCAGAAGTAGGCTTCTCGTAGAATTCGCGGCTACGAACTTCAGCCAGTACACCGGCTTTTTCGCAGGAGCGCTTGAAACGACGCAGAGCTACGTCGAAGGGTTCGTTCTCTTTTACTTTGACGGCTGGCATCCAGAGCTACCTTCATTCATTACCGGGGTCAACATCCTCGTGGCAAAAGAGCACTTGAAGACGTCGGTTTTTAAGGGTTGCGGATGTTAACCCCTCATCGCTCGGAATGCAAAGCCTCTGATCGAAAACCGCTAGTCGGGGCATCACGCGGCGACTATTATGCGCGCCTTCGAATTCAGCCTAAACAAGGCGTAAACCCATGCTAGTACTGGGATTAGAAACCTCTTGCGACGAAACCGGTGTCGCACTTTACGACAGTGAACGCGGCCTGTTGGCCGATGCGCTGTTCAGCCAGATCGACCTGCACCGCGCCTATGGCGGTGTGGTGCCGGAGCTGGCCTCGCGCGACCACGTCAAGCGCATGCTGCCCTTGATCCGTCAGGTGTTGGCCGAGGCCGACTGTGTGCCGACCGAGATCGACGCCATCGCTTATACCGCGGGTCCCGGCCTGGTCGGCGCATTGCTGGTGGGGGCGTCCTGTGCCCAGGCACTGGCCTTTGCCTGGGGCATTCCGGCTCTCGGCGTACACCACATGGAAGGCCATTTGTTGGCGCCGATGCTGGAGCCGCAACCGCCCGAATTCCCGTTCGTCGCTTTGTTGGTGTCGGGTGGTCATACACAGCTTGTTCAGGTCGATGGTATCGGCCACTACACGTTGTTGGGCGAGACCCTCGACGACGCCGCCGGTGAAGCATTCGACAAGACTGCGAAGATGATGGGGCTCAATTATCCGGGTGGTCCGGAGATCGCCAAGCTGGCACAGCAGGGCGTTGCCGGACGTTTCACTTTTCCGCGTCCGATGTGCGACCGTCCGGGCTTGGCGTTCAGCTTCAGCGGCTTGAAAACCTTTGCCCTGAACACTTGGCAGCAGAGCGTCAGCGCCGGGGACGACAGCGAGCAAGCCCGTTGCGACATCTCGCTGGCGTTCCAGGAGGCCGTGGTGGAGACTTTGACCATCAAGTGCAAGCGAGCCCTGAAACAGGCGGGCATGAAGCGTCTGGTGATCGCTGGGGGCGTTAGCGCCAACAAGGCACTGCGTGCGTCCCTGGAGAAAATGCTCGGCGACATGAAGGGCGATGTGTTTTATGCCCGTCCGGAATTCTGCACCGACAATGGCGCAATGATTGCGTTTGCCGGTTGCCAGCGCCTACAGGCCGGTCAGCACGAAAGCTTGGCAATCAGTGTGCAGGCGCGTTGGCCGATGGAGCAGTTGTCGGCGCTGTGATGAGCGGCACTCGCGTGCCGGATTCAAAAATGCCGTTCGCGCCCGGCAAACAGGTCGCGTAGATTGCCGCGATGGCGCCATACAATCAGCCCTGTAAGTGCGCTCATGGGCAACAGGGCTGCGGGTTCCTGCCAGGCCAGCAGCGGCAGGGTCAGTGGCGTTGCGATCAACGCGGCCAATGAGCTGGTGCGGGTCAGGTAGAACGTCAGCATCCAGGCACAGACCGCCAGCAGGGCCGCGGGCGGGTAGAGTCCCAGCAACATGCCGGCCGCGGTGGCGACACCCTTGCCACCGCGAAAGCGGAAGTACAGTGGAAACAGGTGGCCGATGACGGCGCAGATGCCGATCCAGGCCTGCTCCTGCAGCGAAAGCCCGGCAAGACCTGCGATCAGCACCGGCAAAAGGCCTTTGAACAGGTCGCCGAGTAAAGTCAGGACGGCGAGTTTTTTGCCGGCCAGGCGCAACATATTGGTGGCGCCGGCATTGCCCGAGCCACTCATTCGCGGATCGGGGTTACCGGTCAGGCGGCTGAGCAAAATGGCGAAGGACAGCGAGCCGAGCAGGTAGGCGAGGGTCGCCAATAACCAAAACATGCTAACTATTCCGGGCGAGGACGCCCTGATTCTAACGGCGCATTGCGCCCTTGTCGTGCAGCGGAGAAAAGTGCTTGGACAGAGTGTTTATCGAGGGCCTGGAAGTCGACACCGTGATTGGTGCCTATGACTGGGAACGAGGCATCCGACAGTGCTTGCGACTTGATCTGAGTTTCGCCTGGGACAATCGCCCGGCCGCCGCCGGTGATGACCTGACCCTGGCACTCGATTACGCGAGCGTTTCGTCGCGCATCCAGGCCTTTGCCGAGCAGGCACAGTTCCAGTTGGTCGAAACCTTCGCCGAACGTCTGGTGGAAGTGTTGATGAGCGAATTCAAGATCACCTGGATGCGCCTCAGACTGACCAAGCCAGGCGCTGTCCCGGCGGCCACCGGTGGTGTGGGCGTGGAGATCGAGCGCGGATGTCGCTGACTCAGGTGTACCTAGGGCTCGGTAGCAATATCGAGCGCGAAACCCATTTGCAGGCAGGCCTGGAAGCCTTGTCGGCTTTTTTGGTGGATATACGCTGCTCGGCGGTGTTCGAAAGCCAGCCGGTGGGGATCAAGAGCGGACCGTTTTTCAATTTCGTCGTCTCGGCTTACACCGATCTACCGTTGATGGAGCTGGATCGCCGCTTGAAGTTCATCGAGGCGGATAACGGTCGTTATGCCCCTGATCGCAAGGGTTTGCCGCTGGACATCGACGTGCTGCTGTTCGGCGATCTTGTAGGCAATTTCGATGGGCTGACCTTGCCGCGGGCAGAGATTCTGAAAAACGCCTTTGTGCTGTGGCCGTTGTCGCTGATTGCGCCGGATCGCGTCCATCCAGGCGTAGGTAAAAGCTTTGCGGCGTTGTGGCGCGAAGCGCAGATTGATCAGGTGCTGGCGCCGGTGGCGTTCGAGTGGCGCGGCCAACAGTTGACCCCTGCGAATCTACTGGGATCTGACTGACGCAATCGCGGGCAAGCCCGCTCCCACAGGGATTTACATCGAGTCTGTGGGGCGCGGGCTTGCTCGCGATGCTTTCAGGCGGACGCCGCCTCTTTGTAGGCTTTCAGCGTCTTGAGCCGTTCACGTTTGATCGCCTCTCCCAGCTCCGGCCCTTTAAATCCCTTCTCAAGCAACGGCTGAACCGCCACGCTGCGGGCGGCAATCGCTGCGCCGCGCAAGTAATCCGCCTGTGGATAACTTCGCTGCTCCAGCCCTTTGCGCCCACGCGCATCCATTTCGCACGCCGCAATAAACTCTTCAAATCGCTGGGGGCGACGGTAAACGTCAAAACTCTGCAACAACTCCAGCAAGGTCGAAGGCTTCAGCTCCAGAGCGCGATGGCCATGGGTGTGATATTGGCCCACCAGCAATGCCAGTTCCTGACAATCCTTGGGTGCCTTGAAGCGTTCATTGACCGCTTTGATCAGCTTCAGGCCTGTGTGTTCGTGGGCAATGTGACGAGGCCATTCTTCTTCGGGCGTCAATCCTTTGCCCAGATCATGCAGCAGGCACGCCCAGCGCACGGTCAGCGGTTGTTTGTGCAGCGCCGCTTGTTCAAGCACGCTCAGGGTGTGCACGCCGGTATCGATTTCCGGGTGATGGGCTTCGGGCTGCGGCACGCCGAACAGGGCGTCGACTTCCGGCATCAGTACCTTGAGCGCGCCACATTCACGCAGCACCTCGATAAATACCTGAGGCTGGTCTTCCATCAATGCTCGGGAGATTTCTTTCCAGCTGCGTTCGGCGGTCAAGGCTTGCAGTTCGCCGGACTGGCTAAGTTGGCGCATCAGCTCCAGGGTTTCAGGTGCGACGGTAAATCCCATGCCGCAATAGCGAGCGGCGAAGCGGGCAACGCGCAAGACCCTGAGTGGATCTTCTGCGAACGCGGGAGAAACGTGGCGAAGTATGCGCGCCTCGAGATCACGCTGGCCGTGGTAGGGGTCAGTCAGATTCTGTTGATCGTCTTCGGCCATGGCGTTGATTGTCAGGTCGCGACGGATCAGGTCCTCTTCGAGGGTGACTTCGGGGCTGGCGTGAAAGGTGAAACCGCCATAACCGCGACCGCTTTTGCGTTCGGTGCGGGCGAGGGCGTATTCCTCACCGCTTTTGGGGTGAAGAAAGACCGGGAAATCCGCGCCTACCGGGCGATAGCCCTTGGCGAGCATTTCTTCAGTGGTGGCGCCGACCACGACCCAGTCGATATCGGTGACAGGCTTGCCCAGCAGGCGATCGCGTACTGCACCGCCGACTTTATAAATCCGCATAAAAAACCTCCGTTAGCTCGACAGAATAACCGTTGCATCGAGCTTCCGGAGGCACAAAGACGCTTAAAGGTGAATGACCGCCAAGTCCAGCCGGCCGTAATCGCCCTCGCCGTGCTCGCTTCTGGGGGGAACATGATGGGTTTTCATCACCTGATCCCCTTGCAGGGTTTCCAGGTGAATATCAAAACCCCATAGCCGATGGAGATGCTTGAGCACTTCCTCGGTGGACTCGCCCAGCGGTTTGCGGTCGTGTTGCTGGTGGCGCAGGGTCAGCGAGCGATCACCACGCCGGTCGATGCTGTAGATCTGTACGTTGGGCTCGCGGTTACCAAGGTTATACTGTGCGGCCAGGGTTTCGCGGATGATGCGATAGCCACCCTCATCGTGAATGGCCGGAACCAGCAAGTCGTCCTTTTGATCGTCATCGAGAATGCTGAACAGTTTCAGGTCACGAATCACCTTCGGTGACAGGTATTGCAGGATAAAGCTCTCGTCCTTGAAGCTGCTCATCGCGAACTTGATGCTCGATAGCCAGTCGGTGCCCGCTATTTCCGGGAACCAGCGGTAGTCCTCCTCGGTAGGGTTTTCACACATGCGGCGGATGTCCCGGTACATGGCGAAGCCCAGGGTGTAGGGGTTGATGCCGTTGTAGTAGGGGCTGTCGAAGCCGGGTTGATAGACCACACTGGTGTGGGAAGTCAGAAACTCCATCATGAAGCCGTCAGTCACCAGTCCTTCGTCATACAGGTCGTTCATCAGGGTGTAGTGCCAGAACGTAGCCCAGCCCTCGTTCATCACCTGGGTCTGGCGTTGTGGGTAGAAATATTGGGCAATCTTGCGCACGATCCGCACGATCTCCCGCTGCCAGGGCTCAAGCAACGGCGCGTGTTTTTCGATGAAGTACAGGATGTTTTCCTGAGGTTCGGCAGGGAAGCGTGCATTGTCCTTGTCACTGTACTTGTCCGCGCCTTTAGGAATGGTGCGCCACAGATCGTTGATCTGCTTCTGCAAATGCTCTTCCCGATCTTTCTGGCGACGACGTTCCTCTTCCGCCGAAATCGGATATGGACGTTTATAGCGGTCGACCCCGTAGTTCATCAGCGCATGGCAGGAATCGAGGAGATCCTCCACCGCGTCGATGCCGTGGCGTTCTTCGCACTGCATGATGTACTGCTTGGCGAAGACCAGGTAATCGATGATCGAACTGGCATCGGTCCAGGTGCGGAACAGGTAATTGCCTTTGAAAAAGCTGTTGTGCCCGTAGCAGGCGTGGGCGACGACCAGTGCCTGCATGCAGATGGTGTTTTCTTCCATCAAATAGGCGATGCACGGGTCGGAGTTGATCACGATCTCATAGGCCAGTCCCATCTGCCCGCGGCTGTAGGATTTCTCGGTGCTGAGAAAGTGCTTGCCGTAGGACCAATGGTGATAACCCAGCGGCATACCGACGGAGGCGTAGGCGTCCATCATTTGCTCGGCGGTAATCACCTCAATCTGGTTGGGGTAGGTATCGAGTGCGTAGCGAGCCGCCAGGCGACTGATTTCCTTGTCGTAGGCCTGGATCAGCTCGAACGTCCATTCGGAGCCGGTGGAAATGGGTTGGCGCTTCTGCTCTTTGGCGGTCATGTCACTAACCTGCGCTGGAAGAGTTCACGAAAGACCGGATAGATATCCCCGGCCGAGACCAGTTGCTGTTGGGCAAAAGTGTCAGAGAAGGCTTCGGCGATGCGCTCGTACTCGAACCACAACGCCTGGTGTTCGCGCGGAGTAATCTCAACGTAAGTGTAGTACTGCACGAACGGCATGATCTGGTTGATCAGGATGTCGCGGCAGATCGGCGAGTCGTCGTTCCAGTTATCGCCGTCGGATGCTTGAGCGGCATAGATGTTCCACTCATTGCTCGGATAGCGTTCGGCCATGATCTCCTGCATCAGTTTCAGGGCGCTGGAGACGATGGTGCCGCCGGTTTCCCGGGAGTAGAAGAACTCTTCCTCATCCACTTCGCGGGCGCTGGTGTGGTGGCGGATGAACACGACGTCGATCTTGTCGTAGTTACGCTTGAGAAACAGGTACAGCAGGATGAAGAAGCGCTTGGCGATGTCCTTGGTCGCCTGAGTCATGGAGCCAGACACGTCCATCAGGCAGAACATCACGGCCTTGGAGCTCGGGTTCGGCTGCTTGATCAGCAGGTTGTACTTGAGGTCAAAGGTGTCGAGAAACGGTACGCGATGGATACGTGCACTGAGTTTTTCGATTTCCGCTTCGATTTCCTGAATATCGCCAAAGTTGTCCGGTTCATCGCGTTTGAGCCGCAACAGTTCCTCTTTGGCTTCGCGCAATTTCGCCCGGCTGCTGCCAGACAGGGCAATACGCCGGGCATGGGCCGAACGCAGGGTGCGGATGATGTTGATGCGCGACGGGTTACCCTCGTTGCTGATACCCGCGCGTACGGTCTTGAAGGTGTCGGTGCCGGTCAGGTTGCGCTTGACCAGATTCGGCAGCTCAAGGTCCTCGAACATGAACTCGAGGAATTCCTCCTGGGTGATCTGGAAGACAAACTCGTCCATCCCTTCGCCCGAGTTGCCGGCCTTGCCGGGGCCTCTGCCGCCGCCTCCTCCGGGTGGACGGGCAATGTGCTCGCCGCTGGTGAACTCTTTGTTGCCGGGGTGCACGACGGTCTGCTTGCCACCACGGCCATGGTGAAGCACCGGCTCGTCGATATCACGTCCGGGAATGCTGATTTGCTCGCCGTGCTCCATATCGGTAATGGAACGCCGGCTGACGGCCTCTTCGACAGCCTTTTTGATGTGATCACGGTAACGCCGCAGAAACCGCTGGCGGTTCACCGTGCTCTTGTTCTTGCCATTGAGACGTCGGTCGATCACATAGCTCATGACTGCTCCTTAGAAGCTGTCCTGAAAGGGGCGAGCGGTGATGCAGCATCGGACCGAGAGCCAAGGGATACTGAACGCTCCCCCAAACGCTTTGGATGCTGCCTGAACTCGCTACCGACTTTCGAACACCTTCCAGAGGCCTGTGTAACAGAAAAAGCGCACACAGGTCTCTGGCTGACGACAACCGGTCTGACCGGCAGCGGGTTACTGTGATTTTCTGACCCGCAAGTACCACTCGGACAGCAGCCGTACCTGTTTGTCGGTGTAACCCCGCTCGACCATCCGTGTGACGAAGTCGTTGTGCTTCTGCTGGTCCTCTTTGCTGGCCTTGGCATTGAAGCTGATGACCGGCAGGAGGTCCTCGGTGTTGGAGAACATTTTCTTCTCGATGACCACCCGCAGTTTTTCGTAGCTGAGCCAGGTCGGGTTCTTGCCATTGTTGTTGGCCCGCGCGCGCAATACGAAGTTGACGATTTCGTTGCGGAAATCCTTCGGATTGCTGATGCCAGCCGGTTTTTCGATTTTCTCCAGCTCTTCGTTCAGGGCGACACGGTTGAGAATCTCGCCGGTCTCCGGATCGCGGTATTCCTGATCCTGAATCCAGAAGTCGGCGTACAGCACGTAGCGATCGAAGATGTTCTGACCGTACTCGCTGTAAGACTCGAGGTAGGCGGTCTGGATCTCCTTGCCGATGAATTCGATATAACGCGGTGCCAGGTATTCCTTGAGGAAGCGCAGATACCGTTCGCGAGTCTCGGCCTGGAATTGTTCCTGTTCGATCTGTTGTTCCAGCACATAGAGCAAATGCACCGGGTTTGCGGCGATTTCGTGCGGGTCAAAGTTGAACACCTTGGACAGGATCTTGAACGCGAACCGGGTCGACAGACCGTTCATGCCCTCGTCTACACCGGCGTTGTCGCGGTATTCCTGGATCGACTTGGCTTTCGGATCGGTGTCTTTGAGGTTCTCGCCGTCATATACCCGCATCTTGGAGTAGATGTTGGAGTTTTCCGGCTCCTTGAGGCGCGAGAGCACGGTGAACTGGGCGAGCATTTTCAGGGTGTCGGGCGCGCAATGAGCCTTGGCCAGGGAGCTGTTGAACAGCAGCTTGTCGTAGATCTTCACTTCATCGCTGACCCGCAGGCAGTACGGTACTTTGACGATGTAGATCCGGTCTATGAAGGCTTCGTTGTTCTTGTTGTTACGGAAGGTGTGCCATTCTGATTCGTTGGAGTGCGCGAGCAGGATCCCGGTGAACGGAATTGCCCCGAGGCCTTCGGTACTGTTGTAGTTGCCTTCCTGAGTGGCGGTCAGCAATGGGTGCAGCACCTTGATCGGCGCCTTGAACATTTCGACGAATTCCATCAGGCCCTGGTTGGCCCGGCACAGCGCGCCCGAGTAGCTGTAAGCGTCGGCGTCGTTCTGTGGGTATTCCTCCAGTTTGCGGATGTCGACCTTGCCCACCAGTGCCGAGATGTCCTGGTTGTTTTCGTCTCCCGGCTCGGTTTTGGCCACCGCGATCTGATTGAGGATCGACGGATAGAGCTTCACCACGCGGAACTGGCTGATGTCACCGCCGAATTCGGCCAGGCGCTTGGTCGCCCATGGCGACATGATGGTGTTGAGGTAGCGCCGTGGAATGCCGAAATCTTCCTCGAGGATCGCGCCATCTTCGGTGGCGTTGAACAGACCCAGAGGCGACTCGAATACCGGCGAGCCCTTGATCGCGTAGAAGGGCACTTTCTCGATCAGCTGTTTCAGCTTCTCGGCCAGGGACGATTTACCGCCACCGACGGGGCCGAGGAGATAGAGGATTTGTTTCTTCTCTTCCAGTCCCTGAGCCGCATGGCGGAAATACGACACGATCTGGTCAATGCATTCTTCCATCCCGTGGAAGTCTTCAAAGGCCGGATAGCGGCGGATTACCTTGTTGGAGAAGATTCGCGACAGTCTCGAGTTGGTCGAGGTGTCGAGCAGCTCCGGTTCTCCGATGGCCAGCAATAGACGCTCGGCGGCGGAGGCGTAGGCGCTGCGGTCCTGTTTGCACAGTTCAAGATACTCTTGCAGCGTGAGTTCTTCCTGGCGTGTGGACTCGAATCGTTGTTGGAAGTGGCTAAAGATACTCATGACGTCACCTCGCTCGATACGTGGAGCCGACGCCGGATCATTCAGTCGATGCTGGCAGCAACCGGATATGCAGTCGCTGTTTACCCCCCAGAACTCTTTCGGAGCTTACTATCCCGAAAGCTACTCCCGATGACCCGCGCGCCGGTGTACCGGCTCTCCCCTGTTTTGGATGGCCTGCGCTTAAGGATAGTTGGGAATTCGTGAGGTAAAGGCAAGATGCGTAATTAGTTGTGGCAGACCGTTCGTCTGCCACCGCGCTAACCCACGGGGGCCGGGGCTCGCGCGTTACAAAAAAATTATTCGGAAGTGCCTTGCGCCGTTTCCGAAGGATAAGTCGTACGCCACAGTTCAAAACCGCCATCCATGCTGTAGACGTCGGAGAAGCCCTGACTGATCAGGTAAGCGGCGGCGCCTTGGCTGGAGTTACCGTGGTAGCAAACCACTACAGTTGGTGCATCCAGATCGGCAGCCTGAATAAAGGCGTGCAGAGAATGATTGTCCAGATGCTTCGAGCCTGCGATATGCAACGCGGCATAGGTTTGCGGGTCACGGACATCGACCACCACTGCGCCTTGTTCGCGCAGGGCTTGGGCCTGTTCCGGGGGAATACGTTTGAATTCGCTCATGGCGGGCTCCTGTGGCTCGGCTGAAAGCGCAGTCTAGCGCTGTGCGCTGGCTGGCGTTTGTTCGCTGGTTCGTGGGGCGACTGGTGGCTCGGCGGCATGGCCATGCTCGTCGCATTTGCAGGACAGGCGTTCCCCGCTGTCGACATCCATCAGGGTCAGGGCCCCGCCCCAGACGCAACCTGTGTCGAGGGCTGAGACGCCCGGTTCGTTGCACTGGCCCTCAAGCGCGGCCCAGTGCCCGAAAATGATTTTCACGCCCTTGGTCTTGCGTTCCTTGTGCTGGAACCAGGGTTTGTAACCCGGGGGCGCAGTGTCCACGCCTTCCTTGGTCTTGAGGTCCAGCTTGCCTTCGGCGGTACAGAAACGCATGCGGGTGAAATAGTTGGTGATCACCCGAAGGCGCGTGACACCTTTGAGGTCGCTGTCCCATTTCGCCGGATCATTGCCGTACATACCCTCGAGGTAGGGTGGCAGCAGATTATCGTCGCGCAGGGCCGTCTCGACCTCGGCGGCGCACTTGAGGGCTTTGCGCAGCGACCATTGCGGTGGAATACCGGCATGCACCAGCACGACGTTACGTTGCTCGTCGTAGTGCATGAGCTTTTGCTGACGCAGCCATTCCAACAGTTCGGCGCAATCGGGGGCTTCAATAATCTCGCGAAGGGTGTCGGATTTCTTCAGGCGTTCGATATTTTTCCCGGCGGCCAACAAGTGCAGGTCATGGTTGCCGAGCACACACACCAGCGATTCGCGGATGCTATAGAGGAAGCGCAAGGTGGCCAGCGACTGCGGACCACGGTTGACCAGATCTCCCACCAGCCACAGACGATCTTTTGTCGGGTCGAAGGCTACTTTTTTGAGCAGGCATTGCAGGGCTTCAAGGCAGCCTTGCAAATCGCCGACCGCATACGTCGCCATCAGTGCAAGGCTCCGGGCACCGCCAGCCGGAAGGGCGCAATGACAGCATCGAAATGCTTACCGTCATCGGCAAGCATCTGGTAGGTGCCTTGCATCGTACCGACCTTGGTGGTCATCACGGTGCCACTGCTGTAGGTGTGTACTTCACCGGACTGGATCAAGGGTTGCAAGCCCACGACGCCGGCACCGCGAACCTCCTCCACATGTCCGTCACCGTCGGTAATCACCCAGTGCCGTGACAACAGTTTGGCCGGTAGCTCGCCATTGTTGTGCACGGTGATGGTGTAAGCGAAGGCAAAGCGGTTGTGTTCGGGTTGCGATTGTTCCGCCAGATAGCGGGTGACGACGCTGACGTCGACCTGATAACGAGGATCGGACATGCAAGAGGCCTTAAATCAAAGCGGGACGCGGGGCTTAGCTGATACAAATCAGTCTAGGCCAAGTACCGGGTAGTAAACCAGACATCGCGTCTGGCGTCCCACCCGATAACGTTCATCGCCTGTCAGTCGGCGGCAGGCGCCAGCAGGACTTGTTCGCTGAGCTTGTCGGCCAGGCGCACGAAGGCGGCGAGGTCGAGCTGCTCCGGGCGCAGGCTGCCGTCGACACCGGCGGCGGTGATCTCGTCGTTGCTCAGCAGCAGCTTGAGGGTGTTGCGCAGGGTCTTGCGGCGCTGGTTGAAGGCTTCGCGCACCACACGCTCCAGCAGTTTGTGATCCTTGGCCGGGTGCGGCAGCACGGTGTGAGGCACAAGGCGCACGATGGCCGAATCGACTTTCGGTGGCGGGTTGAACGCACCGGGGCCGACGTTGAACAGGTGTTCGACCCGGCAGTGGTACTGAACCATGATCGACAGGCGACCCCAGTCACCGCCGCCAGGTCCCGCCGCCATGCGTTCGACCACTTCCTTTTGCAGCATGAAGTGCATGTCGCGAATCAGGCTGGCGTTATGCAACAGGTGAAAAATCAGTGGCGTCGAGATGTTGTATGGCAGGTTGCCGACGACCCGAAGGCTGCCCGGCGCCGCATTCAGGCTGTTGAAGTCGAACTTCAGTGCATCACCTTGGTGCAGGTTGAAATTGCTCTTGCCGGCGAACTGCTGGTTCAGGATCGGGATCAGGTCCTTGTCCAGCTCGACTACGTCCAGTTGCGCGCCGCTCCCCAGCAGGCCTTGGGTCAATGCACCCTGGCCCGGGCCGATTTCCAGCAGGCGGTCTTCCGGTTTGGCGTGGATGGATCGCAGGATACGGTCGATAACGCCGGCATCGTGCAGGAAGTTCTGGCCGAAACGCTTGCGCGCCCGGTGTTGGTAATGCTCGGTCATAAACGGGTCTCGGCCATCTGGTAGGCGGTTTCCAGGGCGACTTGCAGGCTGCCGGTATCGATTTTACCGCTGCCGGCCAAGTCCAGGGCGGTGCCGTGGTCGACTGACGTGCGGATGATCGGCAGGCCGAGGGTCACGTTGACTGCCGCGCCGAAACCTTTGTATTTCAGTACGGGCAGGCCCTGGTCGTGGTACATCGCCAGCACCGCGTCGCAGTGCTCCAGATATTTGGGGGTAAACAGAGTGTCGGCGGGCAGGGGGCCGCGAAGGTCCATGCCCTCACCGCGCAGGCGCTCTAATGTAGGTTCGATGATATCGATTTCTTCGTGGCCCAGGTGTCCGCCTTCACCGGCATGCGGGTTGAGTCCGCAGACCAGGATGCGTGGCTGGGCGATGCCGAATTTTTCTTGCAGGTCGCTGTGCAGGATCCGCGTGACCCGTTCCAGGCGCTCCGGCGTGATCGCATCGGCAATCTCGCGAAGGGGCAGGTGAGTGGTGACCAGCGCAACACGCAAGCCGCGCGTGGCGAGCATCATCACCACTTGTGCAGTATGGGTCAGGTCAGCAAGAAACTCGGTGTGCCCGGAAAAGGCTATCCCGGATTCATTGATCACACCCTTGTGCACGGGGGCGGTAATCATCCCTGCGAAATGCCCATCGAGGCAGCCTTGGCCCGCACGGGTCAGGGTTTCCAGGACGAATGCGGCATTGGCCTTGTCCAGTTGCCCGGCGGTGACCGGTGCACTGAGCGGGGTATCCCAGACATACAGGCTATTGGCGGGCGCCGGAGCGTCTGGCCAGCTGTCCGGCGTGACCGGGAGCAAGTCGACAACCACGCCCAGCTGCGCGGCCCGCTCAAGGAGCAGGTCGCGGCTGGTTATGGCAATCAGGGGGTGCGGCTGGGCTTGCGCGGCGAGCAGCAGGCACAGGTCGGGACCTATGCCGGCCGGTTCGCCGGGTGTCAGCGCGAAACGCTTGGGTTTCACTGCGCTGCCTGGTCTGCACCAGGGAGTTTGATTTCTACGTACGCTTCGTCACGGATCTGACGCAGCCAGGTTTGCAGCTCTTCGTCGTATTTGCGGTTACGCAGTACGGTCATTGCCTGTTGCTCGCGAGCCTGGGCGGTGCTGTCGGTGGCGCGACGGCCAAGGACTTCCAGAACGTGCCAGCCGTATTGGGTCTGGAACGGCTTGGACAGCTGACCTTGCGGGGTCTTGGCCATTACTTCGCGGAACTCGGGTACCAGCGCGTTCGGGTCGACCCAGTTCAGGTCGCCGCCATTGAGGGCTGAACCCGGATCTTCCGAGAAGCTTTTTGCCAATTCGCCGAAGTCTTCGCCGGCTTCGATACGGGCGTAGAGCGATTGGACCAGTGCCTTGGTTTTTGCTTCGTCGCGGATCGGACTCGGTTTGACCAGGATATGACGCACGTGCACTTCATCGCGTGTCTGGGTTGCACCGCCACGCTTGTCGAGGATCTTCAGGATGATGAAGCCGCCCGGTGTGCGCATGGGTTGGGTGATATCACCGACTGCCATGGTGCTCAGCATGCGATCGAATGGCGGTGGCAACTGAGCCGCTTTACGCCAGCCCATGTCGCCGCCTTCCAGTGCGGTTTCGCTGCCGGATTTGGCAATGGCCAACTGACCGAAGTCAGCGCCTTGCTTGAGCTGCTGGTAGACCGCGTCCGCTTGTTTGGCCGCATTCTGAATCGCATCGGAGTTGGCGCTTTCCGGTGTAGGAATCAGGATGTTCGCCAGACGAAACTCTTCGGACAGCTGCATCTTGCCGAGGTCGGAGGCGAGGAAGTTCTTCACTTCCTGCTCGGACACCTGGATACGTTCGGCTACACGACGCTGGCGCACACGGCTGATGATCATTTCGCGGCGAATCTGTTCACGGGCGTCGTCGTAAGACAGACCGTCGTGAGTCAGGGCTGCGCGAAACTGATCAATCGACATGTTATTGCGCTGGGCAATGGTGCCGACGGCCTGGTTCAGCTCTTCATCGGTAATGCGGATGCCGGAACGTTCGCCGATCTGCAACTGCAGGTTTTCGACGATCAGGCGCTCAAGCACCTGCTGCTCCAGCACGCTGGCTGGCGGCGCGGCGGAGCCACGCTTGGCAATGGTTGCCTGAACTTCGTGGACACGCTGGTCCAGTTGGCTCTGCATGACCACGTCGTTATCGACAATGGCCACCACTTTATCGATGGACTGCACTGCGGCGTTGGCCGCAGTACCCAGGAACATCGCGCCCAGCAATAGCGGGCGCAGACAATCAGAAAGCTTGCTCTTCACGTTCACGATAACCTTGGATGCCTTTGTCGAGGAAGCTCTCTACTTTAGCGCCGGTGAGGCCGCCGAGACCTTTCAGAACGATTTGTAGGAAGACGCCGTGGTCGCCTTTTTCGTTTTGCGGGGCTTGTTGACTGAACTCGTCATACGAAACCCAGTAACGGTTGATCAGGCGCAGTTTCCAGCAGCAGTTGTCGTACTCGAAACCACCAAAGGCTTCCAGGGTACGGTTGCGGTTGTAGTCATACTGCCAGCGGCTGATGGCGTTCCATTGCGGCACGATCGGCCACATCACCGAGAAGTCGTGCTGTTCAATCTTGTAGTAGTCCTTCACATAGCCAGGCTGGCCAGGGGTGCCGTAGTCACCGCCACCCACGGACCACTTACCGGTGTTCTGGTCATAACGAACCTGGTCGTTACGATAGCGATAGCCGGCGTTGATGATCTTGTTCGGGTTGTCTTCAGGCTGGTAGTGGAACATCGCGCTGCCCGAGCGAGGGCTGCGGCTGTCCGGGTCCCAGTTGTAATCGGCGGTGGTGCGCCAATCGCGGTTCCAGCGGTATTCGTATTCCAGTGCATACGGCGACACATTGGAATGCGCGTCTTCGCGGGTTTTTGGGTCGATACCCGGCAGCTGGACTTCGCGGTCCTTGAAGTACATGGCCTGGCCTACGCTGATCCGTTGACGCTCGAAACCGTTGTCTTCGATCCAGCGGTTGGTGATGCCCAGGGACAGCTTGTTCTCGTCGCCTACACGGTCGGAGCCCGAGAATCGGTTGTCACGGAACAGCGACGCGTAGTTGAACGTGTATTCGCCGGTGTCGAAAACAGGAATGTTTTCCTGATCCTTCTCCGGTACATAGAGGTAGTACAGGCGCGGCTCGAGGGTCTGGCGATAGTTTTTACCGAACCATTGAGTGTTGCGATCGAAGTACAGGCCGCTGTCGATGCTGGCGATGGGTACGCCACGGCTTTGGTTGGTGCCGAAGGTACCGTTGAGTTGGTCTTGTTCTGCGGTCTGTGCAGCAATCTGGGATTTGCCGATGCTGTCCAGGTCCAGTTGGTACTGCGTGTACTGGTACTTCAGGGACGGCTTCAGGAAACCATAGCTGGCATTCATTGGATAGCTGACAACCGGGGCGACGTTCAGACGATCACCGTTAGCACGTGCCAAGCCTTGAACGTTAGTATCCAGACGTGGACTTACATTGCCGTCTTCATCGGTAAAGGTGCCGTTTTTCAGGTCACGATCAAACCGCACCACTTCGGTTTCGTAAGCGAAATTCAGTCCGCCCGGATGCTCCTGCAACGCACCGTTGAAGGTGATCTGCGGCAGGCGATCGTACGGCGTGATGTTGGAAACGGTCGCCAGCTGGTAAGCCTGGGCGTTGATGCGGGCGGTGTAACTATCTCCACGATAGGTGACCGAGCCCTGCTGGTTTACGTAGTCAGCGCTTTTCACGCCAATCTGGTCAGTCTGCAGATCCTGGAAGTAGTACGGATCGCTGATCTTGGTGTAATCGACCTGCGTGAGCACCCGCGAATCCAGGCCGCCCTTGTGCTGCCAGTTATACATGTAGCGGTTTTTCTGGTAGTCGGTCTGCTTGCTACGATCGGTGTCTTCGTCATTGAGGTACGCACCACCAAACTGACCTTCGCTCGACTTGGTCAGATAGCGGAACTCGCCTTCCATCAACAGGCCGTGCTTGCTCATGTAGCGCGGGTACAACGTGGCGTCGTAGTTCGGTGCCAGGTTGAAGTAATACGGTGTGACCAGCATGAAGCCGGTATCGCTGCCCGTGCCGATGGTCGGCGGCAGGAAGCCGGACTGGCGACGGTCGTCGATCGGGAAATAGATGTAAGGCGTGTACAGGACTGGAATGTCCTTGACCCGCAATGTCACGTTGGTTGCGGTACCGAAACCGGTCGCCGGGTTCAAGGTGATGTTGTTGCCCTTGAGCTGCCAGGAGTTGCTATTCGGTTCGCACGTGGTGTACGTACCGTCCTTGAGGCGGATGATCGCGTTTTCGGCCCGTTTGGCGTACAGCGCGTTACCGCGGATACGCGATTTATGCATCACGTATTCGGCGTTATCGACCTTGGCTTCACCGGTGTCGAGCTGCACGTCGGCATGGTCGCCGACAAGCAGGGCGCCGTTGTCGCGAATGCGGACGTTGCCGCTCAGTTCGCCACGGCTCTCGGCCTGGTAGAGGTTCGCTTCGTCGGCTTCGACCTGCATGCTGCCTTGGCGCATGACGACGTCACCGGCGAGTGTGCCGACCTGATCTTCGGTGTTATAGCGCGAAGCCTTGGCGCCGATAAAGGTCGGTGCGTCACTTTTATTCGTCTTGTCATTCATGCCAGGACGAATCGGTTCGATATAGGAACCAGAGCAGTAAGGACCTGCCTCAGCTAATTGCGCAGCCGTGAGGTTCTCGCGCGGAACCCAGTCGAGGTGACTGTAGTCTGCACTACGCGACTTCAGGCCGCGGCCTTTGGCCTCGGTAACCAATGCAGGCTTGGCGCCAGTGTCTTCACTGGTGCCGCCTTCGGTCGAGGCTTCGCCCGTGGCGGAAACTGCGCTGCCCTCATGGACGGGGCGCGGAGGCAAGGCCGCCGCTGGCGATTTTGGCGCACAGGCCCAGGCACCCGAAGCAGAGACTGAGCAGTCATACTGTTCCGCGGCGACCACGAATGAAGTGGCTAGGGGTTGCAGGGCCAGCAGACTGCCGGTAACCAACAACGGAAATTTTTTACGAAACGCGGGGGATTTCAATGCCATCTTATTAGTCCGGGCTTCCTGCGTGCCATCTGCCCGCGGTGTGGGCCGCACGCCTCTCGATGGTCTGAAAAAGATGCTGGATAATAAAGCATGACCCGCTTGACGGCTAGCGCCGTCGGAGACCCTTGCAATGCCTGACCAAGATGTACGTTTGCAACACCTGAAAGTTTGGCTCGATGAGCAGTTGGCAGTCCTTTTTGCAGAACAGGATTGGGGCGCCGTACCCCCGGCCACGTTGACTGCGGCCAGTAGTGATGCGAGTTTTCGGCGCTATTTCCGCTGGGAAGGCGCAGGCAGAAGTTTCGTCGTGATGGACGCGCCACCGCCCCAGGAAAACTGCAAACCCTTCGTGGATATCGCTTTTTTGCTGGCGAAATCCGGAATAAATGTGCCGAAAATTTATGCCGAAGACCTCGAACGCGGTTTTCTTTTGCTCAATGACCTGGGCAACAAGACGTATTTGGACGTGATCGACAGCGAAAACGCCGACGATTTATTCAAGGACGCCCTGGATGCGTTGCTGGCTTTTCAGCAGTTGCCGATGGTTGCGCCGCTGCCGAGTTATGACGTGGCACTGTTGCGTCGCGAGCTGGAGTTGTTTCCCGAGTGGTACGTGAAACGCGAGCTGGGCATCGAGTTCGACGCGGCGCAACAAATGCTCTGGCAGAACGTCACCGATTTGTTGATCGACAGCGCCCTGGCTCAGCCAAAAGTGCTGGTGCACCGCGACTACATGCCGCGCAACCTGATGCTCAGCGAGCCGAACCCTGGCGTGCTGGATTTCCAGGATGCGGTCTATGGCCCGGTGACCTACGACGTGACCTGCCTGTTCAAGGATGCCTTTCTGAGCTGGCCTGAAGAACGTGTCCGCGGCTGGCTGGAAAACTACTGGCAGCAAGCGGGCGAGCTCGGTATTCCCGTGCAGCCCGACTTCGAAGACTTCCTGCGGGCCAGCGACCTGATGGGCGTGCAGCGGCACCTGAAAGTGATCGGCATTTTCGCGCGCATCTGCCATCGCGATGGCAAACCCCGCTACCTGGCTGATGTGCCACGCTTCTTTGCCTATATAGATGCGGTGATTGCCCGCCGCCCTGAGCTGGCTGAGCTGGATGTGTTGTTGCTGAGCCTGCGCGCTGGAGTCCCGGCATGAAGGCGATGATTCTGGCGGCAGGCAAAGGCGAGCGCATGCGCCCGTTGACCCTGTCCACGCCAAAGCCGCTGGTTCGTGCCGGCGGTGTGCCCCTGATCGAGTATCACTTGAAAGCCCTGGCGATCGCCGGGTTCACCGAGGTCGTGATCAATCACGCCTGGCTTGGACAACAACTCGAAAGCTACCTGGGTGACGGTTCGCAATACGGCATGCGTATTCAGTACTCCCGAGAAGGTGAGCCGCTGGAAACCGGCGGCGGGATTTTCCGCGCGTTGCCATTATTGGGTGACGAGGCCTTTTTGGTGGTCAACGGTGACATCTGGACCGACTACGACTTCAGCGTGTTGCATCAACCCATTGCCGGGCTGGCCCACCTGGTGTTGGCGGATAACCCCCCCCATCATCCAGCCGGCGACTTCACACTGGTTGACGGGCAAGTGCACGACGCTCAACCGGGCGCCGCGACCCTGACCTACAGCGGCATTGCCGTACTGCATCCGCAGCTGTTCGACGGTTGCTCGGGCGGCGCCTTCAAACTCGCACCGCTGCTGCGCAAGGCCATGGCCGATGGGCAGGTCACGGGCGAACACCTGCGAGGGCATTGGGTGGATGTCGGCACGCACGAGCGTCTGGCTGAAGTTGAAGCCTTGATAGAAGCGAGACGCTGAGATGCTGTGGCCAGGGACTCTGATTGGAGCCGGAGCGGGCTTGGCCATAGCCAGTATTCCGGGGGCCATGCTCGGCGCTTTGTTGGGGCAGGCGCTGGATCGGCGCTTGCACTTGCAGAGCTGGGGGCATTTGCGTGAAAAGCTCGGCGGTCGTCCGATGCTGCGCAACGATGAGCTGTTATTCGTGTTGCTGGGGCGTTTGGCCAAGAGCGATGGGCGTGTGGTGGACGGCCACATCCAGCAGGCTCGTCAGGAAATGCGTTCGCTGGATATGACCGAATCGGCGCAGCGACGTGCCATTGCTGCGTTCAATCGTGGCAAGTCGGGCAATGACCGGTTACGCGGGTATCTGCGCCGCTTGAGTGCGCAGCCCCATGCGGCAGAAGGTGTATTGCGCGCCTGTTGGCGGATGGTCTGGGCCGATGGTCGTGCCGGTAGCCGCGAGCGCGAGCTGATTGCGCAGTGGGGCAAATGGCTAGGCTGGACAACCCATCAGGTGCAAGCACTGGCGGCCGACTATGAACAGCACAAACGACCGCAAGTCAGCGGCACCCTGACTTATCAGGATGCGTTGCGGCTATTGGGTGTGTCGGCGACCAGCGAGCCGGCGCAAATCAAACGTGCCTATCGTCGCCTGCTCAGTCGCCATCACCCGGACAAGATTGCCGGCAGCGGCGCCACGGCGTTGCAGGTGCGTGAAGCGACGGACAAGACACGTGAACTGCATAGCGCCTACACGTTGATTCGTCAGCGGCGGGATTTTCGGTAGCAGGGTAGAAATGTGTCGCCAGTGATACCGCCATCGCGGGCAAGCCCGCTCCCACAGGTTCTTTGTCGATAGCAAATATTGCGTGCGACTCAGATCCCGTGGGAGCGGGCTTGCCCGCGAATGGCGTGGTAGGGTCTATCAGTTCGCCGGTTTCTGCGGATTCAACCAGCCGCGCACTCGACGCACCAATTGCTCTTGCTCCGCCGCGGCATTGCCGGGCAATGCCTTGAGCGATACCTGGCTGAACGCCGAAGTCTTCAAACGCTTGCTGGCCTGCATCCGCTCCAGCGCCGCGTTGCGGTCCAGTGGTTTGTCCATATAGAAAATGTCTGCCGTCGGCAGCTTCAGCGTCGGCGTCAATTCAACCAACTCGGGTTTCGCCGCCACTGGCGTCTGCACCGCGACCATCACGAATTTTTCCACTTGCGCTGGTTGCTTCTCGCTCAGATATCGCGCGGCCCAGTAAGCGCCGGTGCCATGACCCAACACCACAATGCGCCGGGCACTTTGTTGCTCGGCATAGGCAATGGCGGCATCGATACGGGCGAAGATGCGTTCTGCGTCAGCCTTGGCTTGCTCCTCGGTGGTTTCGGCAATGGCCTTGTCAGCCACCTCCGCTTCGCCGCCGGCAGCTTGCTCGATGGGGGCCGCCGTGGTCGAGTCCTTGCTGCCGGTTTGCGGCGCCTTGAGCGTTGGCGGCATTTCCACGACGCGTGGCGCAATGGCATCGCTTTGCAGGTCCGGCAGGGTGATACTCAGGCTGCTCCACTGGGCGTCAGGTAATTTGCGCCGCAATGGAGCGATTACTTGCGGCCAGTCAACGGTTTCGCCAGCGCCCGGGATGATAATCACCGCACCTTTGGGCTCGGCGGTATTGGCCGGTTTCCACAGCGCGAGGAAAGTGTCGGCACCGGCTTGCAGTTGTTGCTGTTCCTGAGCAGGGATTTTTCGTTCGAGTGCTGTTGCTTCTTCCTGACTACGCTCAAGCAGCGGCTGGCGTTCGAGCGGTTTTTCTCCTGCGGGTTTTTCCGCCGCAGCAGGCGTCGGATCGGCCGCTTCGACGGAAAAGGCACAAGGCAGGATCAGCGACAGGCACAATGCTGGCAGTGCCAGGCGGTAGACAGGGGGCATCGGATATTCCAGGCCAGAAGTTATTCCGGCAGCCTAAAGGGTTGGTCAGTATTTGTCAGTGTGTGGGACTTCAATGATGCGTTTTCGCTGCCTGTGGGTTATCGGCTGTTTGTGGTTTCCCTTGATCAGTTGGGCTGCCTCCGCGCCAGCGGCGCACGTCGCGCCCTTGTCGGCCCGGCAACAACAGTGGCTGGCAGAGCATGGCGAATTACGCGTCGGGCTGGTGTTGCAGGCGCCTTATGCGCAATACGATCGCCGTTTGCAGCGATTGTCCGGGGTTAACGTCGAGTTGATGAAATGGCTGGCCAAGGCCCTCAAGGTCGAACTGAGCTGGCGCAATTTTCCCGACCTTGAACAATTGGAGGCCGCCGCGCGCGAGGGTGAAATCGACATCGCCCCAGGCCTGACCCAAACCCCGGCCAGCCTGAGGCTCTGGCAATTCACCGATCCCTACATGCGCGTACCGCAACTGGTGGTCAGTGACCAGAAAAGCGCCGGCGTGGTGGAGTTGGAGAAACTCGACAGCCAAATCCGCGTTGCCGTGCGCATGCCAAGCCTCACGGCAGATTATCTGCGCAGCAACTATCCGCATCTGAACCTGCAAGGCGTACCGATCGAGCGCCAGGCGTTGCAGTTGTTACTGAGTCAGCAGGCCGGTTACGCGATCGTCGATGAGGCGCAGTTGGGGCGTTTGTCCGTTGAGCCCGAGTTCGCCGGGCTGGTCGTGGTGGGGGACATCGGTTTGCCGCAATTGCTGCGCGTAGCCACGCGCCGGGACTTGCCGGAGTTGGCCGGCATCGTCGAAAGCGCGCTGCGGGCGATTCCGGCCAAAGACCTGGAGCAACTGCATAATCAATGGCTGCAACCCAAGTACCCGCGTCTGACCGAAACACCGGGATTCTGGCAAAACCTCTGCCTGCTGATGGCGGTGTTGATGCTGACGAGCATGGCCATTGTGATCTGGCAGCGTCGCCAGCAGCACAGCCTGGAGCAGCGCCTGTTGGCGGCGCGTGAAGACATTGCCCTGCGTGAAGCCAGCGAAGAGGCGTTGCGCCTGACGCAATTTTCCATCGATCAGAGCACCGTCGGCATCCTCTGGGTCAACTGGGACAGCCACGTGCGCTACGCCAACCGTGCCGCCGAAACCATGCTCGGTTACCCGGCGGGCGGGATCATTGATCGGCCGCTGATCGACTTCGAACCCGGTTTGCATATGGACCGTTGGCTGAACCTGTGGAAGCGTGCGCGGGCCAGCGAAGAAGGGCCGCAGAGCTTCGAAACCAACTGCGTTCGGGCCGATGGCAGCATCCTGCCGACCGATGTTTCGTTGAGTTTCCTGCGCTTTCGCGACGGCGAATACCTGGTGGTCTACCTCAATGACGTCACTGAACGACGTCGCGCCCTGGCCGCCTTGCAGGAAAGTGAGGCGCGGTTGCAGGGAATTGCCGCCAACGTTCCGGGACTGGTCTTTCGCCTTGAGCGGGCTCCGGTGACAGGGCAGATCGACTTTGCCTACATCAGTGAAGGCAGCGAGAGCCTGGTCGGCTATTCGCCGGCCACCCTGGCGCATCGCGACAAAGGCCTGCGCAGCCTGGTACATCCGGACGACAAGGCCAGCTATCACCAGACCCAGGATCATGCACTGGACACCGACAGTGACTGGTCATGGCAGGGACGAATTCTCACGCGCTCGGGCGAACAGCGTTGGGCCGAGATCAAGGCCATTACCCGCCGGTTTGAGGATGGCGCCTATGTCTGGGACGGGATTGTCTGGGACATCAGCGAGAGCAAGCGCATCGAACTGGAACTGGCCAGCTCCCGCGAGCAACTGCGGGAGTTGTCGGCTCACCTGGAGAGCGTGCGGGAAGAGGAAAAGGCCCGCATCGCAAGGGAAGTTCATGACGAATTGGGTCAGATGTTGACGGTGCTCAAACTGGAAACGTCCATGTGCGAACTGGCCTACGCCCAGCTCGACCCAGGCCTGCATGAACGATTGAACAGCATGAAACGCTTGATCGCTCAGCTGTTCCAGTTGGTGCGTGATGTGGCGACGGCGCTACGGCCACCGATTCTCGATGCCGGCATCGCCTCGGCCATTGAGTGGCAGGCCCGGCGATTCGAGGCGCGCACACAGATTCCGTGCCTGGTGCAGGTGCCGGAAAATCTGCCGGTGCTCAGTGATGCCAAGGCGATTGGCCTGTTCCGGATCCTTCAGGAAGCGCTGACCAATGTCATGCGCCATGCCCAGGCGCATACTGTTGAGCTGACACTGACCCTTGAAGGCGACGAGTTGTGCCTGACCGTCAGCGATGATGGCGTAGGATTTGTTCCGGCTACAGGCCGGCCAACGTCCTTTGGCGTAGTGGGCATGCGCGAACGGGTGTTGATCATGGGCGGGCAGTTGTCGCTTGAGAGTGAACCGGGGGAGGGCACGACGTTGAGCGTGCGTGTTCCGGTGGATAACACCTGATGGTTTTGTGTTGATTGAGCTGGCGCGATAGGTCTTGAACCTGGAGAAGAACGTGATCCGTGTACTGGTAGCCGAAGACCACACCATCGTCCGTGAGGGCATCAAGCAGCTGATTGGCCTGGCCAAGGATTTGCTGGTGGTGGGGGAGGCGAGCAATGGTGAACAACTGCTCGAAACCTTGCGTCATGTGCCCTGCGAGGTGGTGTTGCTGGACATCTCGATGCCCGGGGTCAATGGCCTGGAGGCGATTCCACGGATTCGCGCGCTGAACAATCCCCCGGCGATCCTGGTGCTGTCGATGCACGATGAAGCGCAAATGGCCGCCCGGGCACTGAAGGTCGGCGCTGCGGGTTATGCGACCAAGGACAGCGATCCGGCATTGCTGCTGACCGCGATCCGCAAAGTCGCGGCGGGCGGGCGCTACATCGACCCGGACCTGGCTGACCGTATGGTCTTCGAAGTCGGCCTGACCGATTCGCGTCCGTTGCACTCCTTATTGTCGGAGCGCGAGTTTTCGGTGTTCGAGCGCCTGGCCCAGGGCGCCAACGTCAACGACATCGCCCAGCAACTGGCCTTGAGCAGCAAGACCATCAGCACCCACAAGGCGCGTCTGATGCAGAAGCTCAACATCACTTCCTTGGCGGAACTGGTGAAATACGCGATGGAACACAAACTCCTCTAGATTTGCACGCGCCCCAGGTAGGAGCTGTCGAGTGAAATGAGGCTGCGATCTTTTGCTTTCTAAAGATCAACATCAAAAGATCGCAGCCTCGTTTCACTCGACAGCTCCTACAGGCTTTTGGACGGGCATATCCATTTGCGACACCCCGCGACTCCGATCTTGCCTGTCCTTGCGGCTTGCAGCTGACCGCCTGCCGCGCGTTTGCCAAAACGCGCCATCCTTGTAGGGCAATCCCTACCCCCAACCTTCCATATGGCTGAGGCGATTCTCTCCTGCGCCCCGATTTGCGTGCTCCCCGGCGTCCACTAGGCTTAGTCCACAGCAGTCATCAATAACAAAGGTGTGGGTATGAGCCAGGTCGATTCAAGTACAGGGGCCAATGACATTCTGGTCAGCTTTCGTGGAGTGCAGAAGAGCTACGACGGCGAGAACCTGATCGTCAAAGACCTCAACCTGGATATTCGCAAAGGCGAATTCCTCACCTTGCTCGGGCCGTCCGGTTCCGGCAAGACCACCAGCCTGATGATGCTCGCCGGTTTTGAAACACCGACCGCCGGCGAAATCCTGCTGGCCGGACGCGCCATCAACAATGTGCCGCCGCACAAGCGCGATATCGGCATGGTGTTCCAGAACTACGCCTTGTTCCCGCACATGACGGTCGCCGAGAACCTGGCATTCCCGCTGACCGTGCGCGGCTTGAACAAGAGCGACGTCAGTGACCGGGTCAAGCGTGTCCTGAGCATGGTCCAGCTCGACACCTTCGCCCAGCGTTATCCGGCCCAACTGTCCGGCGGTCAGCAACAGCGTGTGGCCTTGGCCCGTGCGTTGGTGTTCGAACCGCAACTGGTGCTGATGGACGAACCGCTCGGCGCACTCGATAAACAACTGCGCGAACACATGCAGATGGAGATCAAGCACCTGCACCAGCGCCTCGGCGTGACCGTGGTCTACGTGACCCACGACCAGGGCGAAGCCTTGACCATGTCCGACCGTGTGGCGGTGTTCCATCAGGGCGAAATCCAGCAGATCGCTCCGCCGCGCACCCTCTATGAAGAGCCAAAGAACACCTTCGTCGCCAACTTCATCGGCGAGAACAACCGTCTCAACGGGCGCTTGCACAGCCAGACGGGCGACCGTTGCATCGTTGAACTCGGTCGCGGTGAAAAAGTTGAAGCGCTGGCGGTCAATGTCGGCAAGACCGGCGAGCCGGTCACGCTGTCGATCCGCCCGGAACGCGTGAGCCTCAACGGTTCGAGCGAGTCCTGCGTCAACCGCTTCTCCGGGCGGGTGGCGGAATTCATCTATCTGGGCGACCACGTCCGGGTTCGTCTGGAAGTCTGCGGCAAGACCGACTTCTTTGTGAAACAACCGATTGCCGAGCTCGATCCCGCGCTCGCCGTCGGCGACGTGGTACCGCTTGGCTGGCAGGTCGAACACGTTCGCGCGCTCGACCCACTTCTAGAGGCGCATTAATCGCCCCGGCTACACCAACACCAACCTGCACGTGGAGAGAACAATAAATGTTGAGATCCCTGAAATTAACCGCTTTGGTCATGGGCATGATCGGTGCGGCACACGCGATGGCGGCGGGCCCGGACCTGACCGTGGTGTCCTTTGGCGGGGCGAACAAGGCCGCGCAGGCCAAAGCGTTCTACGCACCGTGGGAAGCGGCAGGCAACGGCAAGATCGTGGCGGGCGAGTACAACGGTGAGATGGCCAAGGTCAAAGCCATGGTCGACACCAAGAGCGTGTCCTGGGACCTGGTAGAAGTTGAATCGCCAGAACTGTCCCGTGGTTGCGATGAAGACATGTTCGAGCAGCTGGATCCGAAGTTGTTCGGCAAATCCGAAGACTACGTCAAAGGCGCTATTCAGCCGTGCGGCGTGGGTTTCTTCGTGTGGTCGACCGTGTTGGCCTACAACGCCGACAAACTGGCATCGGCACCGACCAGCTGGGTGGATTTCTGGGATACCAAGAAATTCCCGGGTAAACGTGGCCTGCGCAAAGGCGCCAAATACACCCTGGAATTCGCTTTGATGGCCGACGGCGTTGCGCCCAAAGACGTCTACAAAGTGCTGGCTGGCAAAGACGGCCAGGACCGCGCGTTCAAGAAGCTCGATGAACTCAAGCCAAACATCCAGTGGTGGGAAGCCGGCGCACAGCCGCCGCAATACCTCGCTTCCGGTGACGTGGTCATGAGCTCGGCCTACAACGGCCGGATCGCTGCCGTGCAGAAAGAAAGCAACCTGAAAGTCGTGTGGAATGGCGGCATCTACGACTTCGACGCATGGGCAATCCCGAAAGGTCTGGACAAGGCACGCGCTGAAGCGGCGAAGAAATTCATCGCCTTCTCGGTGATGCCGCAGCAGCAGAAGACCTACTCGGAAAACATCGCCTACGGCCCGGCCAACACCCAAGCCGTACCGTTGCTGGCCAAGGATGTCCTGAAAGACATGCCAACCACCCCGGAAAACATCGCCAACCAGGTGCAGATCGACGTCAGCTTCTGGGCTGATAACGGCGAGCAACTGGAGCAGCGCTTCAATTCCTGGGCTGCCAAGTAAGCACGTCACACAGGACGACGGTTCACCGGATGATCGTTCCCACGCTGTGCGTGGGAATGCCGCCCGGGACGCTCCGCGTCCCTGTGACGCAGAGCGTCACTGGATGCGTCCCCACGCAGAGCGTGGGAACGATCAGTACCAAAAGTTCGAGGCGGCGTTTGCCGCCTCTGTAACGATCAAAGATTTCCGGAGTACGCCATGGCCACCGCCATTCCCCTGAACGCGGGCACTGACCCCACCTTGAAGCAGCGGCTCAAGCACGCCGAGCGGATCAACCGCTGGAAGGCACAGGCCTTGATTGCGCCCTTGGTGCTGTTTCTGTTGCTGGTGTTCCTGGTGCCCATCGTGGCGCTGCTCTACAAAAGCGTTGGTAACCCGGAAGTGGTCGGCGGCATGCCGCGCACCGTGGCGGCCATCGCCAGCTGGGACGGCCGTGGCCTGCCCGCTGAACCGGTTTACAAAGCGGCCAGCGAAGACCTCGCCGAAGCCCGCAAGAATCAGACCCTGGGCGATCTGTCCAAACGCTTGAACATGGAGTTGGCCGGCTACCGCAGCCTGCTGACCAAAACCGCACGTGCCTTGCCGTTCGCCACTGAGCCGGCCTCTTATAAAGAAGCGCTCGAAGGTCTCGACGAGCGCTGGGGTGACCCGGCCTATTGGCAAGCGGTGCGTCGCAACACCAGCAGCATCACGCCGTACTACTTGCTGGCGGCGGTCGATCACCGCATCGACGACCTCGGCGAACTCGCCCCGGCCACGCCGGACCAAGCGATCTACCTCGATATCTTCGCCCGCACCTTCTGGATGGGCCTGGTCATCACCGTGATCTGCCTGTTACTGGCCTATCCGCTGGCCTACCTGCTGGCGAACTTGCCATCGCGTCAAAGCAACCTGCTGATGATTCTGGTGCTGCTGCCGTTCTGGACCTCGATCCTGGTGCGGGTGGCCGCGTGGATCGTGTTACTGCAATCGGGAGGCTTGATCAACAGCGGCCTGATGGCGATGGGCATCATCGATAAGCCGCTGGAGTTGGTGTTCAACCGCACCGGGGTCTACATCTCCATGGTGCACATCCTGCTGCCGTTCATGATTCTGCCGATCTACAGCGTGATGAAAGGCATCTCGCCGACCTACATGCGCGCCGCGATTTCCCTCGGTTGCCACCCGTTCGCGAGCTTCTGGCGGGTTTACTTCCCGCAGACCTATGCCGGTGTCGGCGCCGGTTGCCTGTTGGTGTTCATCCTCGCGATTGGTTACTACATCACCCCAGCGTTGCTGGGCAGCCCGAACGATCAGATGGTCAGTTACTTCGTCGCTTTCTACACCAACACCAGTATCAACTGGGGCATGGCGACCGCACTCGGTGGGCTGCTGCTGTTGGCGACTGTGGTGCTTTATCTGATTTACAGCTGGCTGGTGGGCGCCAGTCGCCTGCGCCTGAGCTAAGGGGAGAATGAAATGCTGAGTCCTTATATGTCGCCCATTGAACGGGTGTGGTTCTACAGCTTGCGGATTCTCTGCGGCCTGGTTCTGCTGTTCCTGATTCTGCCGGTGTTGGTGATCATTCCGCTGTCGTTCAACTCCGGCAGCTTCCTGGTGTACCCGCTGCAAGGTTTTTCGCTGCACTGGTATCAGGACTTCTTCGCTTCGGCTGAATGGATGCGTTCGCTGAAGAACAGCATCATCGTTGCCCCGGCCGCGACAGTGCTGGCGATGGTCTTCGGTACGCTGGCGGCGATCGGCCTGACCCGCGGCGACTTCCCCGGCAAGGCGCTGGTCATGGCGCTGGTGATTTCGCCGATGGTGGTGCCGGTGGTGATCATCGGTGTGGCGAGTTATCTGTTTTTTGCCCCGCTGGGGTTGGGTAACAGCTTCTTCTCGCTGATCGTGGTGCATGCGGTGCTGGGTGTGCCGTTCGTGATCATCACCGTGTCGGCCACGTTGCAGGGCTTTAACCAGAACCTGGTGCGCGCCGCTGCCAGCCTCGGTGCTTCGCCCCTGACGGCGTTCCGCCGGGTGACGTTGCCGCTGATTGCGCCGGGTGTGATCTCGGGTGCGCTGTTTGCCTTCGCAACGTCGTTCGATGAAGTGGTGGTGACGCTGTTCCTCGCAGGTCCCGAACAAGCGACCTTGCCTCGGCAGATGTTCAGCGGCATCCGTGAAAACCTCAGCCCGACTATCGCCGCCGCTGCAACGCTGTTGATCGCTTTCTCGGTGATCTTGCTGCTGACCCTGGAATGGCTGCGTGGCCGCAGCGAGAAACTGCGCACCGCCCAGGTCTGACCCAGTCCCTGTAGGAGCTGTCGAGTGAAACGAGGCTGCGATCTTTTGACTTTGATTTTTAAAAAACAAAATCAAAAGATCGCAGCCTCGTTTCACTCGACAGCTCCTACAGGTCGTTGCTCATTCATGACCTGAATAACAGACAAACCCCAATCCCCAGCTACTCTTGTGCCCAGCTCCCCTATTCATAAGAGGCTGCGCGCATGAGTCTTTCCTCTTTCAAAATCGCTCACAAACTGATCACCGGCGCTGGCGCCATCGAGCAACTGGCCGCTGAACTCAACCGCCTGGACATCGACAACCCGCTGATCGTCACCGACGCCGCCCTGGTCAAATCCGGTACGGTCGAGCTGGCGCTGGCGCAACTGGGCGATCGAACCTACGAAATCTTCGATCGTGTGTTGCCGGACCCGGAAATCGCCATCGTCGAAGACTGCATGCGGGTTTACCGCGAAGGCGGGCACGACGGGCTGATTGGCCTGGGCGGCGGCAGCGCTATCGACATTGCCAAAAGTGTCGCGGCCTACGCCGGTTACCACGGCGCGCTGGAGGATTTGTTCGGCGTCGATCAGGTGCCGCGCAAAGGCCCACCGCTGATCGCCATCCCGACCACGGCCGGTACCGGATCGGAAGTGACCAACGTTGCCATCCTCTCCGACAAGGTCGCGCAGCTGAAAAAAGGCATCGTCAGCGACTATCTATTACCGGATGTCGCGCTGGTCAGTCCGCAAATGACCCTGACTTGCCCGCGCAGTGTCACCGCCGCCAGTGGCGTCGATGCGCTGGTGCATGCCATCGAATCGTACCTGTCACTCAACGCTTCGCCGATTACCGACGCGCTGGCCATCGGCGCCATCAAGCTGATCGCCAAGGCGCTGCCCAAGGCGTACGCCAACCCGTCCAACCTGCAAGCCCGCGAAGACATGGCCACCGCCAGCCTGATGGCCGGCATGGCGTTCGGCAATGCCGGTGTTGGCGCGGTGCATGCGTTGGCGTATCCGCTGGGCGGGCGGTTCAACATCGCCCACGGCGTGAGCAATGCCTTGCTCCTGCCGTACGTCATGACCTGGAACAAGATGGCCTGCGTCGAGCGCATGCAGGATATTGCCGAGGCCATGGGTGTGAAGACCGCTCATCTGAGCGCCACTGACGCGGCCGACAAAGCCGTGGAGGCGATGACCGAACTGTGCGCCGCAGTGGAAATCCCGCCGGGCCTTCGCAGCTTCGGCGTTCCCGAGGATGCAATCCCGGCGATGGCCGTGGAAGCCGCGGGGATTGAGCGCTTGATGCGCAACAATCCACGCAAATTAAGCGCGATTGATATCGAGAAGATCTACCGCGCGGCCTACTAGGGCCTGGCCCAATCATCGCGGTCACGGTGCGCGGGCCAAAGCATGAGGTATACAATGCGCGCCATCGTGATTCTGTTCAAAAAAGGTGCGTCATGCAGCCCTTCGTCATTGCTCCATCGATCCTCTCCGCCGACTTCGCCCGCCTGGGTGAAGAAGTGGACAACGTCCTGGCCGCTGGCGCCGACTTCGTGCACTTCGATGTCATGGACAACCACTACGTGCCGAACCTGACCATCGGCCCGATGGTTTGCGCTGCGCTGCGCAAGTACGGCGTGACCGCGCCCATCGATGCACACTTGATGGTCAGCCCTGTGGACCGCATCGTCGGCGACTTCATCGAAGCCGGCGCGACCTACATCACCTTTCACCCGGAAGCCACGCAGCACGTCGACCGTTCCCTGCAGTTGATCCGCGAAGGCGGTTGCAAGTCGGGCCTGGTATTCAACCCGGCGACGCCGCTGGACGTGCTCAAGTACGTGATGGACAAGGTCGACATGATCTTGCTGATGAGCGTCAACCCGGGCTTCGGCGGGCAGAAGTTCATTCCCGGCACCCTCGACAAGCTGCGTGAAGCACGCGCGCTGATCGATGCGTCCGGCCGTGATATTCGCCTGGAAATCGACGGCGGCGTCAACGTGAACAACATTCGTGAAATCGCAGCGGCGGGCGCGGACACCTTCGTCGCCGGCTCGGCGATCTTCAATGCACCGAATTACCAAGAGGTGATTGAAAAGATGCGTTCCGAACTGGCGTTGGCTCGTCCATGAGTGGCTTTGAGCAGCTGTTCCCGGGGCGTCTGCCGCGACTGGTGATGTTCGATCTGGATGGCACGCTGATCGATTCGGTCCCCGACCTCGCGGCGGCTGTGGATAACATGTTGCTCAAACTGGGGCGTGAGCCGGCCGGCATCGAATCGGTGCGTGAGTGGGTCGGCAACGGCGCGCCGGTGCTGGTTCGCCGTGCGCTGGCCGGTGGAATCGACCATTCGACCGTCGATGACGGTGAGGCCGAGGGCGCGCTGGAGATTTTCATGGAAGCCTACAGCCAGAGCCATGATCTGACCGTGGTGTACCCCGGCGTGCGCGACACCCTGAAGTGGCTGAACAAGCAGGGCGTGGAAATGGCGCTGATCACCAACAAGCCGGAGCGTTTCGTCGCGCCGCTGCTGGATCAGATGAAAATCGGCCGCTACTTCAAATGGATCATCGGCGGCGATACCTTGCCGCAGAAGAAACCCGACCCGGCTGCGCTGTTCTTTGTGATGAAAATGGCCAACATCCCGGCCTCGCAATCATTGTTTGTCGGCGACTCGCGCAGCGACGTGCAGGCGGCGAAAGCAGCGGGGGTCAAGTGCGTGGCCCTCAGTTATGGCTACAACCATGGCCGGCCGATTGCCGAAGAATCGCCAGCGCTGGTGATCGACGATCTGCGCAAACTAATTCCCGGTTGCCTGGATCCAGCCGCTGAGATAACGTTGCCCGACGTTGCTCAATCCCCTTCTGGAAACGCCATCGTGGTGGTCACTCGCAAACTCTGGATGAAAGTCATGAAGGCCCTGGCCCGCTGGCGTTGGCGCGCCTGACTCGATTCTGGCCGGCTCGCCGGCGCGTTTGCATACCTGACTGTTAGCACCTCAAGCCACGAGGCTACCCCATGATCCGCGAAGAATTCCTGCGTTTGGCCGCTGCCGGCTATAACCGTATCCCGATGGCCTGCGAAACCCTGGCCGACTTCGACACGCCACTGTCGATCTACCTGAAACTGGCCGACGAGCCCAACTCTTACTTGCTGGAATCGGTACAGGGCGGGGAGAAGTGGGGCCGTTATTCGATCATCGGCCTGCCATGCCGCTCCGTGTTGCGGGTTCACGATCATCACGTGAGCGTGACCCACGATGGCGTCGAGATCGAAAGCCATGATGTCGAAGACCCACTGGCATTCGTCGAAACATTCAAGGCCCGCTATAACGTGCCGACCATTCCGGGCCTGCCACGCTTCAACGGCGGGTTGGTGGGTTACTTCGGTTATGACTGCGTGCGTTATGTGGAGAAGCGTCTTGGCAAATGCCCGAACCCCGATCCACTGGGCGTGCCGGACATTCTGCTGATGGTGTCCGACGCGGTGGTGGTGTTCGACAACCTCGCCGGCAAGATGCACGCCATCGTTCTGGCCGACCCGTCGCAGGCCGAGGCTTTCGAGCAAGGTCAGGCGCGTCTGGAAGCGCTGCTGGAAAAACTCCGTCAACCTATCACGCCGCGCCGTGGCCTGGATTTCAGCAAGCAACAATCGGCTGATCCGGTGTTTCGCTCCAGCTTCACCCAGGACGATTACGAAAAAGCCGTCGACACCATCAAGGAATACATCCTGGCCGGTGACTGCATGCAGGTCGTCCCGTCCCAGCGCATGTCGATCGACTTCAAGGCTGCGCCGATTGATCTGTACCGGGCGCTGCGTTGCTTCAACCCGACCCCGTATATGTACTTCTTCAACTTCGGCGACTTCCATGTCGTCGGCAGTTCGCCGGAAGTGCTGGTGCGGGTCGAAGACAACTTGATTACCGTACGCCCGATTGCCGGCACCCGCCCACGCGGGGCCAACGAAGAGGCCGACCTGGCGCTGGAAAAAGACCTGCTGTCGGACGACAAGGAAATCGCCGAGCACTTGATGCTGATCGACCTGGGTCGTAACGATACCGGTCGGGTGTCGGAAATCGGGTCGGTGAAACTTACCGAAAAGATGGTCATCGAGCGTTATTCCAACGTGATGCACATCGTGTCCAATGTCACCGGGCAATTGAAGGCCGGGCTGACGGCGATGGACGCACTGCGGGCCATTCTGCCGGCGGGCACTTTGTCGGGCGCACCGAAGATTCGCGCGATGGAAATCATCGACGAACTGGAACCGGTCAAGCGCGGCGTCTACGGCGGTGCGGTTGGTTATTTCGCGTGGAACGGCAACATGGACACTGCGATTGCGATTCGTACCGCGGTGATCAAGGACGGCGAACTGCACGTTCAGGCCGGTGGCGGCATCGTCGCCGACTCGGTGCCGGCGCTGGAGTGGGAAGAAACCTTGAACAAGCGCCGCGCGATGTTCCGCGCTGTTGCCTTGGCCGAACAGACTCCGGACGCTTGAGCCGCAGACTTCATCAGCAATAAAAAACGCGGCGCCTGTGAGGGCGCCGCGTTTTTTTGTTGCCTGCGATCTAGAAGTCCAACGCAACTCCGACATTAATGCCTTGCTGGGTGAAGTCATCATCCTTGCGAATGTCGTAGCTGGCGCGCAATGCCAGGTCCTTGGTGAGGTTATGGCTCACGCCCAGGTTCAAGCGGTTCAGGTTGGACTGCGGGGTGTAGCCGGCCAGGGTGTAGTGGTTGTTTGGCAGGCTGTTGAGGTTCATGGTTACGTTCTGGGTGTCGTCGTTGTACTCGCGCTCGTGGGCCAGTTCGCCAAACACTTGGGTTTGCGTGGTGATCTGGTATTTGCCCTGGATCCCGAGGCCAAGACGACGGGAAATGCGTGACTGGTCGTCATATGTCAGCGCGGTGGAGTCGGCGCCGTTTTCCGAGTAACCGTTCACTTCAACTTTCGCGAAGTCCGCGCTCACGAATGGCGACAAGTGCCATGGGCTGCTCGCTTCTGGCGCGATGTCATAGCCCAGGCGGCCGCTGATGGCGACCAGGTAACCGTCGGTGTCGCCTTTCTCCCCGCGTTCGTTGACCCCCAACTGGAATTTGCGTTTGAGACTGTCGTAGTCCAGATGCCCTGCCGTCAGCGCCGCGTCACCCCAAATGCGATTCTGTTGGTATTGAGCGAAAGCGGTGCCCATGTAGGTGTTGAGTTTGTAATCCGAATCGTTATCGCCCGCTTCGAGCTTTTGGTTATAGAAGCCCGCCGCCAAGCCAACGCGCCATGCGTCATTGAGCCGATAGCTGCCACCGATGTTCAAATTGGCGCCATTGCCGTCAGCACTCGCACCACTGCGCTGGCTGTCGAAATCCTGGTGTTGGCCGCCGGCGGCGACAATCGCCCGCCATTGACCCACGCCTTGCCAGTTTTCCCAATCGGCCAGCCACTGGTTGCGCAACTCATCCTGATGAGAACGCAAAGTCCCTTGGGCCATTTGTGGCAAAAGGGATGCTTCCCAAGGTGCGGACAGCAGCGAGTAAGCGTAATCGGCAATCAGGCGTTGCCCGGCTTCGGTCGGGTGCACCGAGTCGTTGTAGATCAGTTTGGTCGGATCCGGAGTGGCACTGTTGATGCCGTAGCGGGCGTTTTCGGTGCAACTGTTGCCGCTGAAGCAGGTGGCGCTCAGGTTCTGGTCGGTGGCCAGGCCGAACTGGCCAGGGTTGGCAAACGTCTCTTTGAGCAGTACCGGAATGTTCAGCGGGATGATGTTGGCGTTAATGCCCTGCAGTTGGCTGACCAGTTCAGTATTGAACTGGGAGCTGAGCTGGGACGTGAAGGCTTGCAAGGGTGTGCCGTTGAAAGCCGGGGTAAAACCAATGTCCGGCAGCAACCAGACCATGATGTAGCGCGCCCCGGCCTGTTGCAGGGTCTGCACGCTGCTGGCCAGGCGATCGGCGGCGGCGCTGGCCTGGGGCAGGCTGGTTACGCGGCCCTGCAGGAAGTCATTGCCGCCTCCCGAGAGGTAATACAGCGCATTCGGGTCGGCGCGGAAGTTGTTCGACGGCAGATAACCCGCACGGGTGCGTTCGCCGGTGGCGGAAGTGCTGGTGATCGAGTCGAGAATCTGGTCGGTGCGATAACCGCCGACGGCCCAGTTGTTGCCATCGGGCAGGCCTTCGCCGGCGCGCACCGCCGAGGACGATGACGCCGTCTGGTCCGGCGAGAACCCCAGTTTCCCCCCAAGGACCTGCGTGGCGTTGAGCGAGCGGACTTCGCCGCTGCCATCCAGATAAACCGGCCCCGTACGGTTGGTAAAGCGCTCCGTCGCCCCGGCAGGCCCGCCGGTATCGGCAAACGTGCCGGCGTCATTGAGGCTGTCGCCGAAGACGATGAAATTGGTGTACGGATTGGGTGAGGCGTTCGCCTGGGCGCAGGCCATCGCGAGCAGGCATCCTGCGAGAGGTACAAACAACGTCTGTTTGATCATGAGCAAGTCCGTTTATTTTATTGTTGTAGTAAACGAAACGACAGTACCAAAAACTTCCGGCGTTTTGCCATCTGTCGCGAACCCTTCGATTGTTTCGCGAGCTGTCACCCCCGCCATATTGCACGCTCTGCCCAGCTAAGTTACTGTGCCGAGACGTATGAATGAGACCTTCCCCGTGTTGATCATCAGCAAACTCCTGGATCAAGTCATCAAGGCACATGCCCGCTGGCGTTGGCGCGCCTGAATCTTTTCTGCCGGCCTGGCCGGACCTGTACCGCTTTGCCTTCTTCACCCGTTAGACATACCGCTTTGCTGGCGCATCCTGCGACAGACAAAGTGCAGGACGCTGCGGGTAATCGTTCGAAGGCTGTCTTAAAAGTCAGTGAATTCAAGAGGTTCTGAACGCCATGTTGCTGATGATCGATAACTACGACTCTTTTACCTACAACGTTGTGCAGTACCTTGGTGAGCTCGGCTCCCAAGTCAAAGTTGTGCGCAACGATGAACTCACCATTGCCGAAATCGAAGCCCTCAACCCTGAGCGCATCGTCGTATCCCCCGGTCCTTGCACCCCGACCGAAGCCGGCATCTCAATCGAAGCGATCAAGCATTTCGCCGGCAAGCTGCCGATTCTGGGCGTCTGCCTCGGCCATCAATCCATTGGCCAGGCGTTTGGCGGTGATGTGGTCCGCGCCCGTCAAGTCATGCACGGTAAGACTAGCCCGGTATTCCATGAGGACAAGGGCGTATTCGAAGGCCTGAATCGTCCGCTGACGGTAACGCGCTATCACTCGCTGATCGTCAAGCGTGAAACCTTGCCCGATTGCCTGGAGCTGACCGCTTGGACCCAGCTCGAAGACGGCTCGATCGACGAGATCATGGGGCTGCGCCACAAGACATTGAACATCGAGGGTGTGCAGTTCCACCCTGAGTCTATCCTCACTGAACAGGGCCACGAGCTGTTCGCCAACTTCCTCAAACAAACCGGCGGCACGCGCTAAGGACTTTCCATGAATATCAAGACAGCCCTGAGCCGTATCGTCGATCACCTCGACCTCAGCACCGATGAGATGCGCGATGTGATGCGCGAAATCATGACCGGGCAATGCACGGATGCGCAGATCGGCGCGTTCATGATGGCCATGCGCATGAAGAGCGAGAGCATCGACGAAATCGTCGGCGCCGTGTCGGTCATGCGCGAACTGGCAGACAAGGTCGAACTCAAGACCCTCGACGGTGTAGTCGATGTCGTCGGCACCGGCGGCGATGGTGCGAACATCTTCAACGTGTCGACGGCTTCCTCTTTCGTGGTGGCGGCTGCCGGTTGCACCGTGGCCAAGCACGGTAACCGTGCTGTATCAGGCAAAAGCGGTAGCGCTGACTTGCTGGAAGCGGCCGGTATCTACCTCAACTTGAGCCCGGTCCAGGTGGCGCGCTGCATCGACAACGTCGGCATTGGCTTCATGTTCGCCCAGACCCATCACAGTGCCATGAAGCACGCTGCCGGTCCGCGCAAGGATCTTGGCCTGCGTACCCTGTTCAACATGCTCGGCCCGCTTACGAATCCGGCCGGTGTGAAACATCAGGTGGTGGGCGTGTTCAGCCAGGCGCTGTGCCGGCCATTGGCCGAAGTCTTGCAGCGCTTGGGCAGCAAGCACGTGCTGGTGGTGCACTCGAAGGATGGCCTGGACGAGTTCAGTCTGGCGGCACCGACGTATGTGGCAGAACTGAAGAATGACCAGATCACCGAATATTGGGTCGAGCCTGAAGACCTGGGCATGAAGAGCCAGAGCTTGCACGGTCTGGCGGTGGAAAGCCCGGCGGCCTCTCTTGAGCTGATCCGCGATGCCCTGGGCAAACGCAAGACCGAATTTGGCCAGAAAGCTGCCGAGATGATCGTGCTCAATGCCGGTGCCGCACTGTATGCCGCCGACCTGGCGACCAGTTTGAAAGAAGGCGTTGCCCTGGCGCACGATGCGCTGCACACAGGCCTCGCCCGAGAAAAACTCGAGGAATTGGGTGCATTTACCGCGGTATTCAAAGTGGAGAATGAGGGATGAGTGTACCGACGGTTCTGGAAAACATTCTGGCCCGCAAGGTCCAGGAAGTTGCCGAGCGCAGCGCCCGTGTGAGTCTGGCGGAGCTGGAAAGCCTGGCCAAGGCGGCCGATGCACCCCGTGGTTTTGCCAAGGCATTGATTGCCCAGGCCAAGCTGAAACATCCGGCAGTCATTGCCGAGATCAAAAAAGCATCACCGAGCAAAGGCGTGATTCGCGCGAATTTCGATCCCGCCAGCATTGCTAAAAGTTACGAAAAGGGCGGCGCGACCTGCCTGTCAGTGCTCACCGATATCGATTTTTTCCAGGGCGCCGATGCTTATCTGCAACAGGCCCGGGCGGCGTGCAAACTGCCAGTGATCCGCAAGGACTTCATGATCGATCCGTACCAGATCGTCGAGGCCCGTGCGCTGGGCGCTGACTGCGTGCTGTTGATCGTCTCTGCACTGGACGACGTGAAGATGGCAGAGCTGGCGGCCGTGGCCAAAAGCGTCGGCCTCGATGTGCTGGTGGAAGTGCACGACGGCGACGAGCTGGAGCGGGCCTTGAAAACCCTCAACACGCCGCTGGTCGGCGTGAACAACCGTAACCTGCACACTTTCGAGGTCAATCTGGAAACCACCCTCGATCTGTTGCCGCGCATCCCTCGTGATCGTCTGGTGATTACCGAAAGTGGCATTTTCAACCGGGCCGATGTCGAGCTGATGGAAATCAGCGACGTGTATGCGTTCCTGGTCGGCGAGGCGTTCATGCGTGCCGAAAGCCCGGGTACCGAGTTGCAGCGCCTGTTCTTTCCTGAGCGTGGTACTGCGGTGAGTGGTTCTACGCTCGACTGAAAACATCTTCGCAGGCAAACCCGATTCCCTGTGGGAGCGGGCTTGCACGCGAAGAGGCCATCAAGCCCCCAAAGACTTCTTGTCTTGCGGAGTCGTCCATGCACCAGCCAACCTCTCTGACCGTCGAAGCCGGCCTGCAAGCCGAGCAAGATCTGTTGGCGCATGTCTGCACCGGCGATTCGGACTTCGGCCTGCTGTTCTGGCAGCCCAATGATCGGGCGCTGGTCATGCCGCGTCGCTTGAATCGTCTGCCGGGCTTCGAGGCTGCGTGTGAAGTCTCGGCTGCGGCTGGTTGGCCAGTGTTATTACGCGAAACCGGTGGGGAGCCGGTGCCGCAATCGACATCGACCATCAATATCGCACTGGTCTACGCACCTCCGCGTCGCGAGGGTGACCAGAACCGGATCGAAACCGCTTATCGCCGACTCTGCGATCCGATTTGTCAGTTGCTCGATGAACTGGGCGGGGTTTCGTCGCTGGGTGAAGTGGACGGCGCATTCTGCGATGGCCGTTTCAACGTCAACCTCGACGGTCGCAAGATGGTCGGCACCGCTCAGCGCTGGCGTCAGAGCAAGGGAGGTCAGCGTCCGGTGGGGTTGGTGCACGGCGCTTTGTTGCTCGATAACGAACGGGAGTCGATGGTCGCGGCGGTCAATCGCTTCAATCAGGCGTGCGGTCTGGAGCAGCGGGTTCGTGCCGAAAGCCACATTGCCCTGCATGAGAAGTTTGCCGCGCCTGATGCATTGGAGCGGCTTGATGCGCTGTATCGCCAGTTGCTGGCAGACATGCTTGAGGCATGAGTTCTCGATTTAACGCGTACCGAAGACCACCATGGTCTTGCCTTTGACGTCCACCAGGTTGCGCTCTTCGAGATCCTTGAGCACACGACCGACCATTTCACGTGAGCAGCCGACAATCCGGCCGATTTCCTGACGGGTCACTTTGATCTGCATGCCGTCGGGATGAGTCATCGCGTCCGGTTGCTTGCACAGCTCCAGCAGGCAGCGTGCGACGCGACCGGTCACATCGAAGAACGCCAGGTCGCCGACCTTGCGTGTGGTATTGCGCAAACGTTGTGCGATTTGTCCGCTGAGTACGTAAAGAATGTCCGGGTCTTGCTGGGACAGCTCACGGAATTTCGCGTAGCTGATTTCCGCCACTTCACATTCGATCTTGGCCCGCACCCAGGCGCTGCGCTCCTGTTCAAGTCCCGCTTGTTCAAACAGCCCCAACTCACCAAAAAAGTCCCCGGAGTTCAGGTAGGCGATGATCATCTCGCGGCCGTCATCATCCTCGATCAGGATCGTGACCGAGCCTTTGACGATGAAGAACAGCGTGTCCGAGCGATCACCTGCACAAATGATGTTGCTCTTGGCCGCATAGCGACGGCGCTGGCAATGCATCAACAGCTTGTCGAGGTTCTTGATCTTGGGTGTTGGGGCAATAGCAACCATGGTTGTATCCCGAAAGGCTTCACGGTGTGTTTGGTTTTTTTATGAGTCGTTGACAAGGTTGCTGCAAAGCTGGCTATGCGCCAGCGAATTGGCGCCAGCTTAACAGACACTTCCGGCATTTTTCGAGAAATTACCTACTGCCCGGAAGGTTATGCCCTACAAAGCCAGGGCACTGTCAATCACGGGCCCTGTGCTAAGCTGGCGACCCTTTTTTATACAGTGGAGTCTTGGCGATGAAGGCACGCATCCAATGGGCTGGCGAAGCCATGTTCCTCGGTGAATCCGGTAGCGGTCACGTCGTGGTCATGGACGGTCCGCCCGATGCCGGCGGTCGCAACCTGGGTGTCCGGCCAATGGAAATGCTCCTGCTGGGTGTCGGCGGTTGCAGTAATTTCGACGTGGTCAGCATCCTCAAGAAATCCCGTCAGGCCGTCGAAAGCTGTGAAGCCTTCCTCGAAGCCGAGCGTGCGACCGAAGATCCGAAGGTCTTCACCAAGATTCACATGCACTTTGTGGTCAAGGGGCGCGGGCTCAAGGAGGCTCAGGTCAAACGCGCGATCGAGCTGTCCGCGGAGAAGTATTGCTCGGCATCGATCATGCTCGGCGCGGCCGGCGTCGCCATTACCCACGACTACGAAATCATCGAACTCGGTTGATTCGACATTCAACTATCATAAAAGCAGTGCAGACTCTGGCGATCCCAAGCTGACGTCTGCATAATGCGCCACTTTTTTCAGGGTCGTGGCCCGTCACCCGACAGGCCCCGCACCCGAACAGACAACCAAAATCGCCATCGCGAAGAGGTGTTAACCGTCCTACGCAGCTGCGTTGTTCGCATCTGACGGGCATGCTTGATCACGCGGCCCGGGCCGCAATACATAGAGAGTTTTTAACGGTGAAAAGCAAACTCAAGCTCCACGGGTTCAATAACCTGACAAAGACCTTGAGCTTCAACATCTATGACATCTGCTACGCGGAAACCCCGCAAGACCAACAGGCTTACGTCGAGTACATCAATGAAGAGTACAACGCGAAGCGCCTGACGCAGATCCTCACAGAAGTTGTCGATATCATTGGTGCCAACATCCTGAACATTGCCAGTCAGGACTACGACCCACAGGGCGCCAGCGTCACGATTCTGATCTCGGAAGAGCCGGTGACCCCGACTGAAAGCCAGATCGAAGAGTCTCCGGGCCCGCTGCCCGAAATCATCCTCGCCCACCTCGACAAGAGCCACATCACGGTGCACACCTACCCGGAAATCCATCCGGTCGATGGTATTGCGACCTTCCGTGTGGACATTGACGTGTCGACCTGTGGCGTCATTTCACCGCTTAAAGCGCTCAACTTCCTGATTCACCAGTTCGACTCGGACATCGTGACCGTGGATTATCGCGTGCGCGGTTTCACCCGTGACGTTGAAGGCAAAAAGCACTTCATCGATCACGAGATCAATTCAATTCAGAATTACCTCTCCGAAGACACCCGCGACGCGTACCAGATGACCGACGTGAACGTGTACCAGGAAAACCTGTTCCACACCAAAATGCTGCTGAAGAACTTCGAACTGGATAACTACCTGTTCGGTGACGCGACCAGCGGCCTGTCCTCTGAGCAACGCGCTCAGGTAACCGACCGTGTGAAACACGAAATGCTGGAAATCTTCTACGCGCGCAATATGCCGAGCTAAGATTTTTCGAGCACAAAAAAAAGGCGACTACCTCACGGCAGTCGCCTTTTTTGATGTTCGGAGTACAGATCAGATTCGATAAGTGCTCTTGGTCATCACTTTGGCCAACAAACTCATCCCGAATTTCACCGGTGCCGGAAACCGAAAACCACCTGCATCCAGTGCGCTTTCTGCGTGATGTTCTTCATCAATACGCATCTGCTCAAGAATGGCCCGGGACTTCTCGTCCTCGGCCGGCAGTTGCTCCAGGTGTTCGTTCAGGTGCTTGCACACCTGATGCTCGGTTGCGGCAACGAAACCCAAGCTGACCTTGTCGCTGATCAACCCGGCCACCGCGCCAATCCCGAACGACATGCCATAGAACAGCGGATTGAGAATACTGGTGTGGCTGCCCAACTGGTGGATGCGTTGTTCGCACCAGACCAGGTGATCGATTTCTTCTTCGGCAGCATGTTCCATCGCTGCACGCACGTGCGGCAGCTTGGCGGTCAGGGCCTGCCCCTGGTACAGCGCCTGGGCGCAGACTTCGCCGGTATGGTTGATGCGCATCAGACCGGCCACGTGCCGGGTGTCTTCGTCGCTCATTTGCGCATCCGGCTGCACAATGGCAGGCGACGGACGGTACGGCTGGCCACTGAAGGGTAGCAAGGTACGCATCGCGGCATCGGCTTGCAGCAGAAGACGGTCAATCGGCGAGTAGTGACGTTGGGTAGTCATGCTGACCTCCGGGAAGAATCTCGGCGGCCAGTTTAACCCAATCGGCCGGGGAAGGTTTGCGCTGGGTCATTGTGAAGCAGGTGCGTTGCCAAGAACCCCTGTGGGAGCGGGGTTGCTCCCACAGGATAAATACAATCAGCCCGGCGGCCAGTGCATCTGGCGCTGGCCGAGCACATGCATATGAATGTGATAGACGGTCTGCCCGCCCAGTTCATTGCAGTTCATGACCACGCGGAAACCGTCGTCGCAACCCAGTTCCTTTGCCAGGCGCTGGGCGGTGAACAGAATATGCCCGGCCAACGCCTTGTCGTCCTCGGTGAGGTCGTTAAGGGTGCGCACAGGTTTTTTCGGAATGACCAGAAAATGCACCGGCGCTTGTGGGGCGATGTCGTGGAAGGCCAGTACCTGGTCGTCCTCGTAAATGATCTTGGCCGGGATTTCCCGGTTGATGATCTTGGTGAACAGAGTATCCACAGCTGTTTTCTCCGTTGTTTGGGCTGGCCTGAGTGTACTCATGGGTTATCCCCGAGCCCAGCCCTGCCTTGTGTCAGCGCGGGCAGTAGGCCTTGTTGACCATGCCGGCAATTGTGCGGTTCAACCAGCGAGAGCCGAGCCGCGGCAGAAAGGCGCGCCAGCGGTTGCCTCGACCCGGAATGATAATCGCGCGATCTTTCTCCAGGGCCCGTACGGTATACAACGCGACCTCTTCCGGGCTCATCAGCATTTTACTGTCGGCCAGTTTGCCGGTATCCAGTTGCGCCGTTCGGAAGAACCCGGTGCGAGTTGGGCCGGGGCAGAGCACCGAGACCTTGACCGCACATTTCTTCAGCTCGACGCGCAACCCTTCGGAAAAATGCAGCACATAAGCTTTGCTGGCGTAGTAAGTGCTCATCCACGGGCCGGGTTGGAAGGCTGCCATTGAAGCGACGTTCAGAATCTGCCCGCCGCCCTGCAAGGCCATACTGTTGCCGATGGCATGGCACAAGCGGGTCAGCGCCAGGATGTTCACTTCGATCAGGTCCTGTTCGGTCATCCAGTCCTGGGCCAGAAATGGACCACAAGTGCCAATGCCGGCGCAGTTGACCAGCAAATCGATTTGTCGGTCACCTTCTTCCAGTTCCAGCAGGAACCCCGACAGCCGTAACGGCTCGCCAAGGTCACAAGCGCGAAACAACACTTCCACGCCAAACCGTTGAGTCAGTTCAATTGCAATACTTTCCAGCTGATCACGCTGTCGGGCCACCAGAATCAGGCTGCGGCCGCGCCGGGCCAGCGCTTCGGCCATCGCCAGGCCGATGCCGCTGGAAGCGCCAGTGATCAGAGCGTAACGGGTCATGCAGTTCTCCATCGCAACAGCTCCGCGCCGGCGACGCAGGTGTCACGGGCGGGGAGCGCTGTTCATTCTTTTGCAGAGTCTACAGGGGCCGGGGCTTCTTCGGCTTCATCGTCTGCGGAATCGGGTGCTTGTTCAGCCTCTGCGGCGGGCTCGACTTCAACGTCTTCGGTGATGACCGAGCTGCTGTCATAGCTGGTTTGGGCGGCGTTTTCGTACTCGTTCTGGATGGCGGTGATGCCGCCGGCCAATGCGCCAATCAGAATGAGTGCGATGAATACCACCCAGAGCGAAGACAGGACTTTGACCGCAGTGCTATTGGGCGGAGGCGGCGCGCCATAGCGATTGGCGATGTTAGTGCCGGGCACGACCATGATGACCAGCGGAAAGAAGCTGCCCACGAACGGTACGAGGTTCAACAACCAGAGCCAGCCGGACCAGCCGATATCGCGCAGGCGTTGAACACTGAACTGAACGCTGACGACCGCCAAGACGATGAACAGGATAAAAGCAACCAGGCCTCCAAGAATAAGGCCTGCGGTGGAGTCGGCGCTGATGATGGCAAAGGCGAAAATCGCCAATACAGAGCCGACGGCCAGCGTCACTAGCGTCAGGGCCATCGTCCAGGCGAGATAACGCAAGCGGCCGATGCGACCTTCGATGCTAAAGAGCTTGAGCGTCGCGAAAGCGGGCAGGCTTTCGCCAACGGTGGAGCGAGGCGGGGCGTACGGGGAAGCCGGGTCGGTGAAGACAGGCTGGCTACTCGCGGGAGGGTGTTCATGAGCGTCGGCCAGGTTCAGCTCGATGGACGGCTCGCTTTCGATCCGGGCATCAATGCCGGTTTTATTCAGGGCCTGCAGATAGGTTTGCGCGTCGGCGTGCGACAAGTCCTGTTTGAGCGTAACCGATTTGCCGGTGAACAGCCGTTCGACGGCAGCGACCTCGCTTTTGTACAGCGCGGCCAGATTCAGTTTGGCGGTTGTGACGTCAACACCTGGCAGCAAAGCGCCGTCGAATACGATCTTGAAGCGGTTGTCGCTCATTGCGAGGCATCCTTGTCGCGAATAATTGAGTTTTAAGAGGTTGCTGGTGTTAAGTGTAAGGCCAGCCAGGGCGGGCTGGCCAAGCTTTCATTTCAGCGCGGCCAGCGTTTTGGCAGCTGTGCTGCCAGTTCCAGTGCTTTGCGGTATTCGGCGTCCAGTCGTGCGACCAATTCATCGACACTGGGCAAATCGTCGATTTCGCCGACACCCTGGCCTGCGGACCACACGGTTTTCCAGGCTTTGGCTTCATCGCTCAACGGTTTGAGCTTGGAGCCGAAATCCACTTCACCTTTGGCTTGCAGCGCCTTCATGTCGAAACCGGCAGCTTCCAGGCTTTGGCGCATGAAGCTCGCCGGTACGCCCGACACCGCGGGAGTATGAATGATGTCAGCCGCTCTGGACGTCAGCAGCATTTCTTTGTAGGCGTCAGGGGCATGACTTTCAGTGGTGCCGATAAATCGCGTACCGAAGTAGGCCAAATCCGCACCGAGCAATTGTGCCGCGAGAATTTCGTGGCCGTGGTTGAGGCAGCCGGCCAGCAGCAAGGTCTTGTCGAAGAACTGGCGGATCTCGGCAATCAACGAGAACGGGCTCCAGGTCCCGGCGTGCCCACCGGCGCCGGCGGCCACGGCGATCAAGCCGTCGACACCGGCCTCGGCCGCTTTCTCGGCATGACGACGGGTCGTCACGTCGTGAAACACCAGGCCGCCGTAGCTATGGACGGCATCGACCAGTTCTTTCACGGCACCGAGGCTGGTGATCACGATCGGAACTTTGTGCTCGATGCAGATCGTCAGGTCGGCTTGCAGTCGTGGATTGCTGTTGTGAACGATCAGGTTCACAGCGTAAGGCGCCGGGTTCTCCAGTGTCGCCAAACCTGCTTCGATCTCTTCCAGCCAGGCCTTGAAGCCGCTGCTCTCGCGCTGGTTCAAAGCAGGAAAGCTGCCAACCACGCCATTACGACAGCAGGCAAGGACCAGTTGCGGATTCGAAATCAGGAACATCGGCGCTGCCACCACGGGCAATCGCAAACGTTGTTCGAGCAAAGCGGGCAGCGACATTGGAAGTACCCCGGTAGTTGTGCTTATTAGAATGGTCGAACGACGACCAGAATGACGATAGCCAGCAATATCAGAACCGGTACTTCATTGAACCAGCGATAAAAGACATGGCTGCGGGTGTTCTCGCCACGGGCAAAACGTTTTACCTGTGCGCCGCACATGTGGTGGTAGCCGATCAGGATGACCACCAAGGTCAGTTTGGCGTGAATCCACGCGCCCGAACTGAAGATGCTTGGGTTAAGCCAGATCAACGCAATGCCGAAAATCAGGGTGGCGATCATCGCCGGGCCCATGATGGCGCGGTACAACTTGCGTTCCATGAGGCTGAAGCGTTCTTTGCTGACGCTGTCCTCGCTTTGCGCGTGATAAACAAACAGGCGCGGTAGATAAAACAGGCCGGCAAACCAGCAGACCATGCTGACGATGTGAAGCGCTTTGAGCCACAGATAAAGCATTTTTGGTTATTCCCTAGTTCACGGTAGCCCGGATAGTAGAGGCTTGTTCGGCCGCACGTCACCTAAGCGGTTGTCGCAGGGCCGCGCGGCCCCTATTATCGACGGCTTTCCAGTGGGTTCGTTGAGGGCAGGTTTATGGTCAAGGTCGGTATCGTCGGCGGCACGGGTTACACCGGTGTCGAACTGCTGCGTCTGTTGGCACAGCATCCGCAAGCAGAAGTGGTTGTGATCACTTCCCGATCCGAGGCCGGTCTGGCCGTGGCTGATATGTATCCGAACCTGCGAGGCCATTACGACGGTCTGGCATTCAGTGTTCCGGACATCAAGACGCTGGGCGCTTGCGACGTGGTGTTCTTCGCCACGCCACACGGTGTTGCCCATGCGCTGGCCGGCGAGTTGCTGGCGGCCGGCACCAAGGTCATCGACCTGTCGGCGGATTTCCGTCTGCAAGACTCTGCGGAGTGGGCCAAGTGGTACGGCCAGCCGCACGGTGCGCCGGAGCTGCTGGAAGAAGCCGTCTACGGCCTGCCGGAAGTCAATCGCGAGCAGATCAAGGGCGCTCGCCTGATTGCCGTGCCGGGTTGCTACCCGACCGCGACGCAATTGGGTTTCCTGCCATTGCTCGAAGCCGGCCTGGCTGACACCACTCGGTTGATCGCTGACTGCAAATCCGGCGTGAGCGGTGCAGGTCGTGGTGCTTCGGTTGGTTCGCTGTACTCCGAAACATCGGAAAGCATGAAGGCCTACTCCGTGAAAGGTCATCGTCACTTGCCGGAAATCCGCCAGGGTCTGCGTCGCGCAGCGGGCAAGGACGTGGGTCTGACCTTCGTTCCGCACTTGACGCCAATGATTCGCGGTATTCATTCGACGCTCTACGCTACCGTCGTGGATCGCTCGGTGGATCTGCAGGCGTTGTTTGAGAAGCGCTATGCCAATGAACCGTTCGTCGACGTAATGCCGGCCGGGAGCCACCCGGAAACTCGCAGCGTGCGCGGTGCCAACGTTTGCCGTATTGCTGTGCATCGTCCGCAGGATGGTGATCTGGTGGTAGTGCTGTCGGTGATCGATAACCTGGTCAAAGGTGCGTCGGGTCAGGCGGTGCAGAACCTGAACATCCTGTTTGGCCTGGATGAGCGTCTGGGCCTGTCCCATGCGGGCATGCTGCCGTAGGGTGTTATCTCGCACAGCAAAAAGGCCCGTCTGACGGGCCTTTTTGTATTTCGGGCTGACAAATGTGTTGATTGATATACCGTAACAATAGTTGACCAATTTTCTAGGAGAAGCGGATAATGCGCGTCATCACGCATTATGGCGGCGTAACGCCGGGAGATTATTAGCATGAGCGTCGAATCCTTCACCCCCACGGCTTTGCAATTCACCCACGGTGCCGCGCACAAGGTGAAGAGCCTGGTCGATGAAGAGGGGAATGATCGCTTGAAGCTGCGCGTATTTGTTACGGGCGGTGGTTGTTCAGGTTTTCAATACGGCTTCACCTTCGATGAAGAAGTGGCCGATGACGACACCATCGTCGAGCGCGAAGGTGTGAGCCTGGTGGTCGATCCGATGAGCTTCCAGTACCTGGCGGGTGCCGAGGTGGATTATCAGGAAGGTCTGGAAGGTTCGCGTTTCGTGATCAAGAACCCGAACGCCAGCACTACCTGTGGCTGCGGCTCCTCGTTCTCGATCTGATCGCGCTTCACGGCATCATCAAGCGCCGCATGGCCTCCAGGCTTTGCGGCATTTTGCTGTGTGGCGTTTATGCCGGGTAGATAGCGCCGAGTACCCGCAAGCCTCGGGCGCCAGTGACGCTTGGGCGATTAGCGGCTATGCCTTCCAGGCAGCAGTGGGCCAGCCAGGCAAAAGCCATGGCTTCGACCCAGTCCGGGTCTACCCCGTGCGTTGCGGTGCTGCTGACCTTCGCGTTCGGCAACAGGGTGGCCAAACGCTTCATCAGCGTGGCGTTATGTGCGCCGCCTCCGCAGACCAGCAGTTCCTGAGTGTCCGACTGGGCGTGTTGCAGTGACTCGATGATGGTCAGTGCGGTCAGTTCAAGCAGCGTTGCTTGCACGTCTTCGGCGGCGAAGGTTGGCAGGTTCGAAAGATGCTGCGTCAGCCATGGCAAGTTGAACACTTCGCGACCGGTGCTCTTTGGGCCTTTGGTCACGAAAAATGGATCGCTCAGCAACTCATTCAGCAGAATCGGTTCGACCTTGCCGCTGGCGGCCCATTGACCGTCGCGATCAAAGTTGTCGCCCCGCTGTTGGTGAATCCAGGCGTCCAGCAGGACATTACCCGGGCCGCAGTCGAAACCGGCTACTGGTTTCCCGGGCTCGATCAGGCTGAGGTTGCTGAACCCGCCTACGTTCAATACCGCGCGATTGCCTGCGTGCTCTTCAAACAATGCTTCGTGAAAGGCAGGGACCAATGGCGCGCCTTGTCCGCCAGCCGCAACATCACGGCTGCGGAAGTCGCTGACCACTGTAATACCGGTCAATTCGGTCAGCAGGGCAGGGTTGCCAATCTGCACGGTGAAGCCGCGCGCCGGCTCGTGGCGGATGGTCTGCCCATGACTGCCAATCGCGCGAATCTGTTCAGGCTTAAGGTTCTGCTGGTCGAGGAGAGCGTGAATACCCTGTGCTGCCAGTTTCACCCAGTTCTGTTGGGCAATGGCGGAGCGGGCGATCTCGTCCGGGCCGCTGGCGCACAAGCCAAGCAGCTCGGCGCGCAGGGAATCAGGCATCGGGGTGTAGTGCGTGGCGATCAGATTGATCGCCGGAGTCAGCTCGATCAGCGCAATGTCCAGGCCGTCGAGGCTGGTCCCGGACATCACACCTATATAGAGCGTCATGGCTTAGCGCTTGCTCGAAGCCAGCATGGTGGCTTTCTCTTGGTCCATGCGGGCCATCAGTGGTTGGCTCTGAGCCAGGAAACGCGCGCGTTCGGCTTTGGCGATCGGATCGGCCATCGGCAGCTTCTGGCCCAGCGGGTCTACGTGCACGCCGTTGACCTGGAACTCGTAGTGCAAGTGCGGACCGGTGGAGAGGCCTGTTGTGCCGATGTAGCCAATCACCTGGCCTTGCTTGACGTTGCCGCCAGTCTGCACGCCTTTGGCGAAGCCTTGCATGTGGCCGTACAGCGTGCGGTAGGTGTTGCCGTGCTGGATGATCACGGTATTGCCGTAGCCGCCACGGCGACCGGCCAACAACACTTTGCCGTCGCCTGCCGCCTTGATCGGCGTGCCGCGCGGCGCTGCGTAGTCAACGCCTTTGTGGGCGCGGATTTTGTTCAGGATAGGGTGTTTGCGGCCCATGGAAAATTTCGAGCTGATGCGGGCGAAGTCTACCGGAGTGCGGATGAATGCCTTGCGCATGCTGTTGCCATCAGCGGTGTAGTAGCTGCTGTTGCCTTGTTTGTTGGTGTAACGCACGGCGGTGTACGTCTTGCCGCGGTTGGTGAAGCGTGCAGAGAGGATAGGGCCGTTGCCGACAGCTTTGCCGTTGACGACTTTCTGCTCATAGATCACGTCGAACTCGTCACCCTGGCGAATATCCTGAGCGAAGTCGACGTCGTAGCCAAACACGCTGGCCATGTCCATGGTCAGGCTGTGGGACAGGCCGGCGCGCGCGGCAGACTGCGACAGCGAGCTGTTGATAACGCCATGAACGTAGGCAGAGCGCACGGTAGGCTTGGCGGTAATTCGATTGAAAGTGTAGCCCTTGTCGTTCTTGGTCAGGGTGATGCTTTCGAGGTCGCTGACCTTGCTGTGCAAGTTGGTCAACTGGCCATCGGGGTTGAGTTCGAATTCGAGTTTCTGGCCGTGTTTGAGCTGGCTGAACTGCTTGGCTTGCTTGTCGCTGGCCAGGACTTCATGCACAGAGGCTGCAGGGAGCCCGACTTTTTCAAACAACGTGGAAAGCGTATCGCCTTTGCCTACGATCACTTCCCTGTGGTTTGGCGCCTTCTTTGCTTCGGCGGCGTGTACAGGTGCTGGCGCTGGTGCGGCTTGGGCGGTTTCCTGAGTGTCTTCGGCGCTGTTTTCGATCTGCGCGAAAGGGGAGACTGCTGGCTCATTTGTGGCTTGAACGGCTTCAGCAGCGTCTTGATCTTGTGTCAGTTGTTCAGCAGGGCTTTCCAGTTCAAGACTCAGGGTCGTCTTTTTGGCTTCTACATCACTGGAAGGGAATACCAGAAGCGCCAGGCTCAATAGAGCGGCGATACCACTTGCTGCCAGCAGGTGGGTCTTCGGGTAAAGCGGGGGCGCTTTAGACGATTCTTTGGTCATAAGTAATTTTTGACTTTGAAAAAGATGAATTGGAAAAGATGAATGACATGATGAAGATGAAATAACTGTATAAAATATAACCAAATCATCTCTGAAGCAAGTCCGCGGACGCTCTGTCACCGGATTGGCGTCATTGCGCCGGCCAAACTTTGTATTTGACGCGTGATCTTGTATGGTTGGTTCCCTTTGAATTCGAGCCTTGCGGGTCTGTTATGAAGTCGGTTGAAGAGCAGCTAGCGCTGATTAAACGTGGTGCGGAAGAACTGTTGGTCGAGTCCGAGCTGATCGAAAAGCTCAAGCGTGGCCAGCCGCTGCGTATTAAGGCAGGCTTCGATCCGACTGCGCCGGATTTGCACCTGGGTCATACCGTGCTTATTAATAAGCTGCGCCAGTTCCAGGAGCTGGGGCATCAGGTGATCTTCCTCATAGGTGATTTCACCGGGATGATCGGCGATCCGAGTGGCAAGAGCGCGACGCGTCCTCCGCTGACTCGCGAGCAGGTTCTCGAGAATGCCGAGACCTACAAGACTCAAGTCTTCAAGATTCTTGATCCGGCCAAGACCGAAGTGGCGTTCAACTCCACCTGGATGGATCAGATGGGGCCGGCGGACTTCATTCGTCTGACGTCGCAATACACTGTGGCCCGGATGCTGGAACGCGACGACTTCGACAAGCGCTACACAACCAATCAGCCAATTGCCATTCACGAATTTCTCTATCCGCTGGTTCAGGGCTATGACTCGGTCGCATTGCGCGCGGATGTCGAGCTGGGCGGTACCGATCAGAAGTTCAATCTGCTGATGGGGCGTGAGTTGCAGCGCGGCTATGGTCAGGAAGCTCAATGCATTCTGACCATGCCTTTGCTCGAAGGTCTGGATGGCGTGAAGAAGATGTCCAAGTCCTTGGGCAATTACGTCGGTATCCAGGAAGCGCCAGGTGTCATGTACGGCAAGCTGGTTTCTATTCCAGATGCTTTGATGTGGCGCTACTTCGAGTTGCTCAGCTTCCGGTCCATGGATGAGATCAATGCGTTCCGTGCCGATGTAGAGGCAGGCGCCAATCCGCGCGATATCAAGATCAAGCTGGCTGAAGAGATCGTTGCGCGTTTCCATGGTGAAGAGGCTGCGGCCAATGCGCATCGTGCGGCGGGTAACCGTATGAAGGAAGGTCAGTTGCCGGATGATCTGCCTGAGATCGAATTGACTGCAGCAGAAGACATGCCGATCGCAGCTGTCCTTAATAAGGCAGGCCTGGTCAAGAACTCGGCTGTCGCGCGAGACCTTCTGGGTTCTGGTGGTGTGCGTATAGATGGTGAGG